>NZ_JAINWJ010000062.1 GCF_021021415.1 Martelella mediterranea
AATCATAACACCTCTTCAAACAAACAATCCTCGGGCTTGACCCGAGGATCTAATCACATCAGACGCGAGAAGCGTTGGCGGACTTTTGATGTGACATTTCAAAGACTTCATGACACCGCAGACGCCTGTCGCAGGGTGAGGTGCTTGGATCCTCGGGTCAAGCCCGAGGATGACGCCCGTAAAACAGAGAGGCTTGTCAATAAACCGGGCTGTTATCTTCTCCGGCAGCGCTCAGTGCAGCCTTGCGCCGTTGGCGACCGGCTTGTCGACGCCGGCGAGCACGACCGCGCCGGCGTCATCGGCAAAGCCCAGCGTCAACACTTCAGAGCGCACCGGGCCGATCTGGCGCGGCGGGAAATTGACGACGGCCATGACCTGGCGGCCCACCAGCGCTTCCGGCGTATAATGCACGGTGATCTGGGCGGAGGACTTCTTGACGCCAATCTCCGGGCCAAAATCGATCTTCAGCTTGTAGGCGGGCTTGCGCGCCTCCGGAAAATCTTCGGCCTCGACAATGGTGCCGACGCGGATGTCGACCTTCAGGAAATCATCAAAACTAATCTCGTCGCTCAAATCTCCGCCCTCCGATCAGCCGGCAAGTTCCTGCGAGCGCTTGCGGGCGGCCTCCAGCGCGCGGTCGAAAACCGGCTGCAACCCGTCTTCCGCCATGAGCTGCTCCAGCGCCGCCGCCGTGGTGCCGCCGGGCGAGGTGACATTCTTGCGCAGAGTGCCCGCATCGTCGTCGGACGCATCAAGCAGCGCGCCCGCGCCGGTCACGGTGCCGCGGGCAAGCCGCATGGCGAGATCGGGATCGAGCCCCAGCTTGCGCCCGGCTTCGGCCATGCATTCGACCAGATAGAAGGCATAGGCCGGACCGCTGCCGGACACAGCCGTAACGGCGTCGATATCGGCTTCCTTCTCCACCCACTCGACCTTGCCCACAGCCGACAGCAGCGTGTCGGCAACCGCGCGACCAGCCTCGGTGACCTGATCATTGCCGAAAGCGCCGATCATGCCGCGGCCGATCATCGCCGGGGTGTTGGGAATGGTGCGCACGATCGGCAGCGCGCCGAGGCGTTCCTCGAAATAGCCGAGCGTCTTGCCGGCGGCGACCGAAATCACCAGCGTGTCGTCATCGATCATCGGCTTGACCGTGTCGAGCACCGCATACATCACCTGCGGCTTGACCGCGAGCACGAGGATTTTCGCCTTGATCGCGTCGGAAGCGGCGACCGCGTGGCGGATGCCGCTTCTGTCGAGCAGGCTTTTGATGTTGTTGGAGGGATTGGGATCAATGACCGTGATCGCCTCGCGCCTCAGCCCGCCGGCGACCCAGCCGGACAGCATCGCGCCGCCCATATTGCCGGCCCCGACCAGCACCACGCCATCAATGTCTGCCAGTTCCGTCATGTCAGGCCTCTCCGACCGTCTCGAACAGCACCGCCTTCATGGCGTCGTCGGCGGACATGCCGGACCAGACGACGAACTGGAAGGCCTGGAAATAATTCTCGCAGGCATCGAGCCCGCTGGAAAGCGTGCCCTCGACCTGCTGGTTGGTGGGCTCGGCGCCGCCGGCCAGAAGCAGCGACTGGCGATAGACAACCACATTCTCATGCGCCCAGAAATCGAAATGCCCCATCAGCACCTGGGAATTCACCCGCGACAACAGCTTGACGACCTCGTTGACGCGATGCTCGGGCACGCGCAGATCGAAGGCGCAGGCCAGATGCAGCGCCTCGTAGTGGCTCATCCACGAGAACGAGACATGGTAATCCGCCCAGCGTCCGCCGACCGTCATGGCGATCTCGTCCTCGCCGGAGCGCTCGAACGTCCACTCATTCGTGGCGGCCACGAATTCGATCATGTCGACCGGATTGTTCAGTCGTTCGATTTCCAGCAAACCCAGGCTCATAAACCACCTTCTCAGCGCGGGGCGCCGGTCCTCCGTCAGTGCGGATCGACAGCGGGGCCTCCTGCCTCAATTTCGAATCATCTATTAAAATCAGTGTATAATGCGATTTCATCTACACCAGCCCCCAGCGGCGGGCTTTCGCGATCCGAGTCATTTTGGGGCTCCGAAAATGATTCAGAGCCAGCACCTAACCGACTCTGCGACCTGCATTTTTTCACCATGTCCACAGGCCTGATTTTTTTTGGTGAAATCCGTCTTTGGGCCCGTTTGGAGGTCGGTTTTGGCGCGCCGAAGCGCAGAAAGCGGGCCGCATGTGCGGACCCGCTTTCAAAATTCGGATTTTCGGAGGGTGGGGGGCGGGTTATTTGCCCGCCTTCAGTTTGCTGACAAAGCCTGCCCTATTCTCCGGCGTCATCCTCGGCCCTGTTGCCGAGGATCTAAGCACGTATCAACACGAGGAGCGTCTCGGGCAAAAAAGTGAGTTCAAACGCAGCCCCTTCCGGAACGCCAACGCCGCTCGTACAGAACAGTGCTTAGATCCTCGGGTCAAGCCCGAGGATGACGTCCGTAAAAAGGATAGGTTTGTCAACAGTTTAGATGAGAGTCAGTCGCCCGCCTTTTCGTTGAGCTTCGCTTCGAGCGCGTCGATGCGGGCGCGCAGCGCGTCGTTTTCGTCGCGGGCCTTGATCGCCATGTCGCGCACGGCGTTGAACTCCTCGCGCTTGACGACATCCATGCTGTTCAGCCAGCGCTCGACCTGGGCCTTGACCCCGGTTTCGAGGTCCTTGCCGGCGCTCTGCACCGAGCCTGCCGCATCGGTCATCAGCTTTGCCAGATCGTCGAGAATGCGGGTGGTGCCGGAACTCATGTCGCTGTCTCCTTGGTCGGCCGGGCGCTGTGCCGGCTGCTCTTTGCCCTGAAGTAATGCCCGTTCGCCAAGGCCGCAAGGCCGCAGTCCGATTATCTCCGGCGATCCGCGCATCATGCGGCAATTCAGCCGGCTTGACCGGGCCGCATTATGCCGCCATCTTCCCGCCCGATCATAAAGGAAACCGCGCCTTGCTGCCAGATCATATCAAGCTCGCTGCCATCCCCTTTCCCGCCATAGACCCGATCGCGCTCAGGCTCGGCCCTCTGCAGATCCACTGGTACGGACTTGCCTATGTTGCCGGCATCCTGCTCGGCTGGCTCTATGCCCGCTGGCTGCTGAAGAAGGAGCGGCTGTGGCCGGCAAACCAGCCGCCAATGGCGGTTGCGCGGCTGGATGATTTCGTCACCTGGTCGGTGATCGGCATCGTGGTCGGCGGGCGGCTCGGCTACATGCTGTTTTACGCGCCGGGCGCTTTCCTCGCCAACCCGCTGACGGTATTCAAGATCTGGGACGGCGGTATGTCGTTTCACGGCGGGCTGATCGGCATGATCGTGGTGATGGTCATCTTCTCGAGGCGGCACGGCATTCGCGTCTGGTCGCTGCTGGACCTGATCGCGACGGTTGCGCCGATCGGGCTGTTCTTTGGCCGAATCGCCAATTTCATCAATGCCGAATTGTGGGGCCGCCCCTCCGACGTGCCGTGGGCGATGGTGTTTCCGGGCGCGGGCGATATGCCGCGCCATCCGAGCCAGCTTTACGAGGCCGGGCTGGAGGGGATCGTCATCCTTATCGTGCTGTTCGTCATCACCCAGTTCTTCGGCGCGCTGAAACGGCCGGGGCTCACCGGCAGCCTCTTCATCTGCCTTTACGCGCTGTCGCGCATCTTCGTGGAGTTCTTCCGCGAACCCGACCCGCAATTGGGCTATCTCCTCGGCGGCTGGCTGACCATGGGCATGGTGCTGTCGCTGCCGATGCTGGCTGTCGGGCTCTGGGGCATCTGGTATTCCGGCCGCATGGCGAAACGGAACCCGGCCCCGTGACGACGCCGCTGTTGCCGAAGATCCGGGCGATGATCGAGGCCGACGGGCCGATTCCGGTTTCGACCTATTTCTCGCTCTGCCTTGCCGATCCCGAGCATGGCTATTACCGCACCCGCGATCCGCTGGGCGCGAAGGGCGACTTCACCACCGCGCCGGAAATCTCCCAGCTTTTCGGCGAACTGGTCGGCATTTTCCTGATTTCCGCCTGGCAGGCACACCGCAGCCCGGCCAGCACAAGGCTGATCGAAGGCGGGCCCGGGCGCGGCACGATGATGGCCGATATCCTGAAGACGATCGCCGCCCTCGCACCGGCCATGTATAGCGGCCTTTCGGTAACGCTGATGGAAACCAGCCCGGCGCTGCGCGCCCGGCAGAAGGAAACGCTTGCGCCCCATGCCGACCGGCTTTCCTGGGTGGACCAGTTGGCCGACGCGCCCGAAGGCTTCACCCTGTTCGTCGCCAACGAGCTGTTCGACGCGCTGCCGACCCGGCAATTCGTCAAATCCGGCAACCATTTCTTCGAACGCGCCGTGGCGCTCGACGAGGATGGCGCGCTTACCTTCTCCCTGTCTCCGGCCCGGCTTGAATCGGCAAGTCTTCCCCCAGCCTGGCAAGGCGCGACGGAAGGCGCAATCGTCGAATACGCGCCCGCCCGCGAGGCGCTGATGGCGGAGATCGCGGCCCGGCTGATCCGCCATGGCGGCAGCGCGCTGATCATCGATTACGGCCATCTCGAAAGCGGCTTCGGCGATACGCTCCAGGCGCTGCGCGATCATCGCTTCGACCCGCCGCTTGCCCATCCCGGCGAGGCGGATCTGACCAGCCATGTGGACTTTGCGGCGCTTGCCGCTTCCGCCCGCACGGAAGGCGCGCACGTCCATCCGCCAATGACACAGGGCGATTTTCTGGCAGCCCTTGGGCTCGGTCCCCGCGCCTCCGCGCTCGGCCGCTGCAAGGACCAGGAAACCCAGGGCAAAATCGTCGCAGCCGCCCGCAGACTTGCCGGCGATGGACCCGAGGACATGGGCGATCTGTTCAAGGTTCTGGCGGTCTCGTCCGGGCCGGTCCAGCTCGCCCCCTTCGATGGCGCGGATTGACAAACCCGCTTCGACCGCCTCAACATTTAACAACGAAACACCGGAAACACGCCATGCTGGACACCGCCATTCGCGATGCGCTCTCGCCGCTGCAAAGCCCGCTTCTTGAGGAGCGGCTCGCTGGCACGGATATCCGCTACGGCTTCTTCACCCGCCGGGGCGGCGTCTCCACGGGGCTCTATGACAGCCTCAATTGCGGCATCGGCTCCGATGACCGCCCTGAGACAGTTGCCGAAAACCGCGCCCGGGTCGCGGGGTGGTTCGACGCGGATGCCGACAGGTTGATGACGCTCTACCAGTGCCATTCCGCCGATGCGATCGCGGTTTCCGGCCCGCATGAAGGCGAACGCCCACATGCAGATGGCATGGCGAGCGCGACGCCCGGCCTCGTGCTCGGCGTGTTGACCGCCGATTGCGGGCCGCTGCTGTTCGCCGATCCCGAAAACGAAATCATCGCCGCCGCCCATGCCGGCTGGCGCGGGGCGTTTACCGGCATCATCGAGGCGACGATCGAGAAAATGGTGGCGCTCGGCGCGCGCCGGCGCTCGATCATCGCAGCACTTGGGCCCACGATCGGGCCCGAGAATTACGAGGTGGGGCCGGAATTCGTCGAGCGTTTCACCGCCGCCGATCCGGCCTTCAGAGCCCTGTTCCGGCCCTCGCCATCCGATGGCCATGCGTTTTTCGACTTGCCCGGCTTTATCGGCCTCAGGCTTGACCGGGCGGATATCGAGCACGACATCATCCGTCACTGCACCTATCAGGACGAGGAAGGTTTTTATTCCTATCGTCGCGGCACCCATCGGGGTGAAAAGGATTATGGCCGCCAGATCTCGGCCATTTCCATCATTTGATCATTTCACGTATCAAGGCGTGTGCGCACGCTTGGGGAGACTGACATGGCGCTTGCTTTTGAACCTGAAGAATATGCCGAGCGATTGTCGCGGCTGAAGGCCGCGATGGCCGAGAAGAAACTGGACGCGGTGCTGCTGTTCGCGCAGGAAAGCATGTACTGGCTGACTGGCTATGACACGTTCGGCTTCGTGTTTTTCCAGTGCCTCGTGGTGACCGCGGATGGCCGCACGGCGCTTCTGACGCGCTCGGCCGATGTGCGCCAGGCCCGCCAGACCTCCAATATTTCCGAGATCCGCATCTGGGTCGATCGCGGGCAGACCGATCCAAGCCGCGATCTGAAGGAGATGCTTTCCGACATGGACCTGCTCGGCTGCAGGATCGGCGTCGAATACGACACCCACGGCATGACCGGGCGTTCGGCCCATTTTCTGGATGGCCAGCTCAGTTCCTTCGGCCAGCTTCAGGACGCATCCTACCTCGTCAGCAATCTGAGGCTGATCAAATCGCCGGCGGAAATCGCCCGCATCGAAAAGGCGGCAACGCTGTGCGATGACGCCTTCGACGCTGCCCTGCCGCTGATCAGGCCGGGCGCCGACGAGGCCGAGATTCTCGCCGCCATGCAGGGCACGGTGCTGTCCGGCGGCGGCGATTACCCCGCCAACAACTTCATTGTCGGCTCCGGCGAAAGCGCGCTTCTGTGCCGCGCCAAATCCGGTCGCCGCAAGCTGGACGCCAACGACCAGTTGACGCTCGAATGGGCCGGCGTCTGGTCGCATTACCATGTGGCCGCCATGCGCACCGTGGTCATCGGCGAACCGACGGAGCGCCACCAGTCGCTGTTCCGCGCCGCGACGGCGACGCTTTCGGCGATCGAGGAAATCCTGAGACCCGGCCACACCTTCGGCGATATCTTCGACAAGCATGCCGAGATCATGGATGCGCGCAGCCTGTCGCGCCACCGCCTGAATGCCTGCGGCTATTCGCTCGGCGCGCGGTTTGCGCCGTCCTGGATGGAGCATCAGATGTTCCACACCGGCAACCCGCACCCGATCCTGCCGTCGATGTCGCTGTTCGTGCACGTGATCATCATGGATTCCGACAGCGGTACGGCGATGACGCTCGGCCGCACCTACCTGACCGGCGAGGACGAGCCCCGGCCGCTGTCGCGCCTCGGCCTCGACCTTTACACAAAATAAAGGATGATCGCCGCCCGCGTTTGACATTGCCCCCTTCGCTTCGGAAAATTGCGGCCGTGTTTCCGCTTCCTCCGTGACCCGGAAATGCGCAATCTTCTGATTTTTCTGGCGTCCGGGCCGGTTTTCCGGACGCCTCCGGCGTTTTCCGGGAAGGGCAAGGCATATGGCGCGTGCGGCGAGCCTTCTACTCACTACCTGCCTGCTTGCGGCCTGCTCGACAGCCGACGTGCTGACGGTGGATGCGACGCCGCCCGAGACCGTCGGCAGCGCGCCCGCCGCCCAGTATAATGCGCCGCCCGTTGCCGCCGCCCCGGCGGAAAACGTTGCCCGCCAGAGCCTCTCGCCGCCATCGGGCGCGCCCCAGCAGACCGATAGCGCTCCGCCGCAACCGAGCTATCCGGCGACGGCTTCCAGCGCGCCGCGCTATGACGCGACGCCCGGCGTGGGACGCCCGCCCAGCACATTCGGCGCGCAGGCGGCAAACCTCGCCCCGGCCCAGCCCGCCTATACCCAGCCGCCGCAACAGACCGTGGCCGCTCCTGCTTCGCAGGCGGCCGCGACTGCGCCGGCCCAGCCCGCCCCGGCCGCCCAGCCTCCAGCGGCAAGCGCGCCCGCGCAGACAGCAGCCGCGCCGAGTGCTTCGATCGCCGCCGCCGAAACGCTCCGCTTCCTGCCGATCATCGGGGCGCCGTCCGACAAGCTGCAGCCGCTCTCCGCCAGACTCGGCGAAAGCGCGCGCGCGGCCGGCCTTTCGATCGTCGCCATGGACGACGACAAGGCCGATCTCAGCCTCAAGGGTTATTTCTCCGCCGTCGACCAGGAGGGCGTGGTCTCGGTGATCTATGTCTGGGACGTGATTGGCGAAAACGGCGTGCGCCTGCACCGCATCCAGGACAGGCAGGCGGCCGAGACCGGCGGCTTTTCCGGCTCCGATCCCTGGGCCGGTGTCAGCGCCGACATGATGGCGGCGATCGGCCAGAAATCGATTGGCTCGCTTCTGGCATGGCTCGACACGCAGGGCTGAGGCTCCGCCCGCGCACGGGACCCACACCCATGCCTGTCATAAAAAATTCGGAAAAGCCCAGGGACAGCTTGACTGCGGCCTTGCTTTCGCGTTGATCCGCGTTAAAAAGCGACAGTCAGATTGAACGGGCGAGATGATATGAAAGTTTTCGCGGGCAATTCCAACCGACAACTTGCCGAAGCGATTTGCAATTATCTCAATGTGCCCCTGGGCAAGGCCAGCGTCAGACGCTTCGCCGATCAGGAAATCTTCGTAGAAATTCAGGAAAATGTGCGCGGCGAGGACGTTTTCGTCGTCCAGTCGACCTCGTTTCCCACGAATGACCACCTGATGGAACTGTTGATCATGATCGATGCGTTCCGCCGGTCCTCCGCGCGCCGCATCACTGCGGTCCTTCCTTATTTCGGTTATGCCCGCCAGGACCGCAAGCCCGGTCCGCGCACCCCGATCTCGGCCAAGCTGGTCGCCAATCTGATCACGCAGGCCGGCGCCAACCGGGTGCTGACGCTTGATCTCCATGCCGGCCAGATCCAGGGCTTTTTCGATATTCCAACCGACAACCTCTATGCGCTGCCCATCCTTGCGCGCGATATCAAGGCGCGGCGCAACCTCGATAATGTCATGGTCGTCTCGCCCGATGTCGGCGGCGTGGTGCGCGCCCGCGCGCTTGCCAAGCGGCTCGACTGTCTGCTCGCCATCGTCGACAAGCGTCGCGAGCGTCCCGGCGAATCGGAGGTGATGAACATCATCGGCGATGTCGAGGGCAAGGAGTGCATACTGATCGACGACATCATCGATTCGGGCGGAACGCTGGTCAATGCGGCAAGCGCCCTGCTTGCCAATGGCGCCCTGTCGGTCACCGCCTATATCACCCACGGCGTGCTGTCCGGCACCGCCGTCGACCGGATCACAGCCTCGAGCCTCGAGGAACTGGTGATCACCGATTCGATCCAGCCGCGCGGCGACATGGTGGCGTCTTCGAAGGTCCGCGTGATTTCGACGGCCGCGCTCATCGGCGAGGCGATCAACCGCACCAGCCACGAATCATCGGTCTCGAGCCTCTTCGACTAAAGCCATTCCGCGTTTCACGGCAGCGCATACCTATCACAAGAAGACATTCCACCGTCTTTCTCGGCGTTCCGGCACCAGTTTCGTGGCCTGAGCCAGCCTGCGCGTGTGCGTTGGACCGTATTCAAACGCATATTTCGCGACTGCGCCATTTATCAATTTTAAATTAGTTTCGCCTCATACTGCGGTTCCGTTCAGGTTGTTCTCACCAAACCAATTTCAATATATCGGTTCGTTGCGAAGGAGGCTGTCATATATTCCGCATGCAGACAACGGACGTGCGTTCGCGGCCTGGTTCACCTGGCATTGCTCGCTGTTGTGTTATTCGCCTCTCCTCTCCATGCCAGACCCCTCCCTTTCGCTTTTCCGCCCGCCATCGATGAGAGCCCGATGGCGATGTTCGTGGTCGACCCTGCCACCGGCGCATTTCTCGCCTCCAACCGGGCGGCGCAGGCGCTTTACGGCTGGTCGCGGGAAGAGTTCCAGGCGCTTTCCGTTTCCGACCTGAACCAGATGCAGCAGTCGAAGGTTGCCGAAGACCTCGACCAGGCCGTGCAGTTGCAGAAAAACTTTTTCGAGTTCAGCCAACGCCTGAAGGATGGCGAACTGCGCGAAATCAGCATGTTCAGCTGGCCGATTACCGAACAAGGCGAAACGCTGCTGATGTCCGTCGTGCTTGAAAGCCGGGACGCCGGCCGGACCTACGCCGTCCTCAATCTCAACCGTCTGAACCTTGCCTTCATCGCCGTGCTGTGCATTCTTGGGGCGACGGTTCTGCTGCTGGTGTTCATCATATTCCGGCGTCGCAGGCTGGTGCGGGAGCTAGGCCGACAGCACCTGCTGCTGCGCGTGATGATGGACGCGATACCGGATCAGATCTATTTCAGGCGTCCCGACCGCCAGATCGTGGCCTGCAACCAGGCCGCGGCCGAGTTCCTCGGCATGCCGGTGGAAATGATCGTCGGCAAGAGCGACCGGGAACTGTTCGGAGAGAGCGAGGACAGCCTGTTGCGGCAGCAGATCTTCGGCGCGATCGATGAGCGCGACAATCACGTCGTGCAGGGCGAGGTCACAAGCCCGACGGGCAAGAAACACACGCTTGAAATGTTCCGCGCGCCGGTGATCGACCCCAGCGGCAAGCCCTTCGGCACCGTCAGTATCTGGCGCGACATCACGGACCGGCGGCGCAACGAAGAGCGGATCGAGGCGCTCGCCTTCTATGACCCGCTGACCAAGCTTGCCAATCGCGCCAGGGCGCAGGAGGTCTTGCTGGATCTTCTCGCAACCCACAGACAGTCCAAGCATCATATGGCGCTTGCGATCTTCGACCTCGACAATTTCGCCGCGGTGAACTCGATCTTCGGACACAATATCGGCGATGCGCTGCTGCGGGCGACCGGGCGGCGGCTGAGCAACACGATCGAGGCCGGCAGCTTTGCCGCGCGACTTTCGAGCGACGAATTCCTGGTGCTGCTGACAGAACTGGGCGATGACCGGACGACGGCGCTGCAGACCGCGCAGGAACGGATCGACAGGCTACACGAGAAGCTCTCGCAGAAGGCCTTCGTCAACAGCCACCACATTACGCCCAGCACCTGCGTCGGCGCCGTGCTTGTGGGCCCGGACGCCGAAAGCGCCAATGACGAGCTGCGCCGCGCCGACCTTGCCATGCACAACGCCAAGGCGAAGGGACGCGGCAGCATAAGCTGGTTCCATGACGACATGGTCGACCAGCTGGTATCGCGTTTCGACCTGGAAACCGCGCTGGAGCGGGCGCTGCAGACCAACGGTTTCAGCATTTATCTGCAGCCGATCATCAACCGCAATGCCTCGGGTCGTCATTTCGAGGCGCTGTTGCGGCTCGACCATCCCGAGCGCGGCGTCATCAGCCCGGGCGATTTCATCGATGTCGCCGAGAGCACCGGCCTTATCGTGCCGATCGGCGCCTGGGTCCTGGAGGAAGCCTGCAAGCTGCTCAGCGAATATCCAGACCTGCATCTGTCGGTCAACGTCTCGGTGCAGCAATTCCTTCAGGAGGATTTCGTCGAGCATTTATGCGCGCTGCTGGAACGCTACGACTTCGCGCCAAACCATCTCACGCTGGAGATGACCGAAAGCCTGATGATCGCCAATTTCGAGCTCACCCTGTCCCAGTTGATGGCGATCCGCGACCTGAAAATCCGCCTGTCGATCGACGATTTCGGCACCGGTTACTCCGCCCTGCTTTACCTCAAACAACTGCCGCTCGACGAGTTGAAGATCGACCAGTCCTTCATCTCCGGCGTACCGCATGACAGCAATGACACCTCGCTGGTAGAGCTGATCATCACCACGGCGCATCACCTCGGCCTCGTGATCGTGGCGGAAGGCGTGGAAACACCTGAACAGGAGGAATGGCTGCGCAGACATGGCTGCGAGAGCCTGCAGGGCTATCTGTTCAGCCGGCCGCAGCCAATCAAACACTATCTGCCATCTTTCCATTGACCGCCATTCCGTGGCAGGCTGGCGGAAGAGTTCTTTTGGTCCGCGTGTCCGGACGGAAAACCGGCTTCCACCGGACGCGCTATGGATGGATGAGGTGAGTGATGAAAGCGCTGCTGCTGGTCGATATCCAGAATGGCTTCTGCCCGGGTGGCAATCTTGCCGTCGCCGATGGCGATGCCGTGGTGCCGGTCGCAAACCGGCTGATCGAAAATGGCGGCTACGGCCTGATCGTCGCCTCGCAGGACTGGCATCCGCCCGGCCACGGATCGTTCGCCTCCTCCCACCCCGGCAAGCAGCCCTTCGAGATGGGCGAGCTTTCCGGAAAGCCGCAGATCATGTGGCCCGATCACTGCGTCCAGAATACGCCCGACGCCGATTTCCACCCCGAACTGAATGTCGCCGCGATCGACCATGTCCAGCGCAAGGGCGAGGATCCCGATGTCGATTCCTATTCCGCCTTCCGCGACAATGATCGCAACGCCGTGACCGGGCTCGATGCCTATCTGCGGCATAAATCGGTCGGAACGCTCGATATTCTCGGCCTGGCAACGGATTACTGTGTCCGGTTCTCGGCGCTCGACGCCGTCGCCATGCTGCCGGACGTCAAGGTTCGCCTGATCGAGGACGGGTGCCGCGGGATCGATGCCGCAGGCGTCAGCGACGCGATCCGCGAGATGCGCGACGCCGGGGTCGAGATCATCGACAGCGACGCCGCCATCGCCGGCTAAGAATTCCTTAATCCACCCATCAACCGAACTGATTTGTGTTGCCGGCTTCAACCGGCTAAGCGGTGAGAATGTCCGTCATTTCCTTGATCCCAGCTTGCCGCCAGATGCCTGCTTCTTGTTTGCCGCTCCCGCCGACCGAAGGTCCCCCTCATGCCTGACACCTCCGAATTCCTGACCGGCATTCGCGCCGGGCTGGTGCCGACGCTTTCGGCGGCACCCTTCGGCGTATTGTTCGGCGCTGTCGCCGTGGCGCAGGGGCAAAGCGTGGCCGAGGCCGCGCTGATGAGCCTGACGCTGTTTGCCGGCGCGAGCCAGCTGGTGGGCGTCGAACTCTTCGGCCAGCGCGCCGCGGCCTGGATCATCGTGGCCTCGATCCTGGCGGTCAATTTCCGTCACGTGCTCTATTCGGCGGCGATAACGCCGATCATCTCGCGGTTTTCGCGGGTCGAGCGGGTTCTCGCCTTCTTCTTCCTGACCGACCCGCAATTCGCCGAAACGCTGAAGCGGGAAGATTCGGGCACGCCGGCGACCTTCGCCTGGTATATCGGCGTCGCCTTATGCTTTTATACATCCTGGAACGTAATGACGCTGATCGGCGCCACGCTTGGCGGTTTCATCGACAACCCGGAGGCGCTCGGGCTCGACGTTCTGCTGCCAATCTATTTCCTGAGCCTCGTGATCGGGTTCAGGCACAGGGCCAATTATCTGCCTGTGGTGGCGGCGAGCGCCATCGCTTCCGTAATCGCCTTTGTCACCATCGGCTCGCCCTGGCATGTCAGCGTCGGGGCTTTCGCCGGCATTCTTCTGGCCGCTGCCCTACCGCCCGCGCCCGCCGGAAAGGCGGAAAAGCCGTGAGCAATTTCACCGACGATCATATCATTCTGATCATTCTGGCCGCCGCCGTCGTCACCTATCTGACGCGGATCGGAGGCTATCTCCTGTTGTCGGTGGTCTCGCGCATTCCGCCGCGGGTCGAAGCGGCGCTCAATGCCATACCCGCCGCGGTGCTGACGACGCTGGTCGCGCCGGCCTTTTATGCCGGCGGATGGGAGACGAAACTCGCCATGGCCGCCGCGCTGCTGGTCGGGTTGCGCTACACCTCGCCACTGCCGATGATTGCCATCGGTTGGGCGGTGGTAATGATCGCGCGCTATTTCGTCATCGCCTGAGAGGCTTTGTTGCCGCCTCCAGCCAGCGACGCTCGGCCTCGCTTGCAGCCAAGGGGGCAAGTTTTTCGTGCACCTCGCGATGATAGGCGTCGAGCCATCCGATTTCCTCGGCGCTCAGCAACGCGGGCAGGATCAGTCTCAGATCGATCGGGCACCATGTCAGCGTCTCGAAGCCGAGCATCGGAATTTCGCCGCCCTCGATCGGCTCGGCCTCCTTCACCAGAACCAGGTTTTCGATGCGGATGCCAAACGCGCCGGGGCGATAATAGCCGGGCTCGTTGGATAGAATCATGCCGGGCTTCAGTTCGGCCGAACCCAGCCGCGATATCCGTTGCGGTCCCTCATGCACCGACAGATAGGAGCCGACGCCGTGGCCGGTTCCGTGGGCAAAGTCGACGCCAGCCTGCCAGAGCGCGGCGCGGGCAAACGGGTCGAGATCCATGCCGCGCGTGCCCGCCGGAAAGCGCGCCCGCGAAATCGCGATCATGCCTTTCAGCACCAGCGTGAAGAATTTCTTCTGCGCGTCATCGACTTCGCCGATCGCAATCGTGCGGGTGATATCGGTGGTGCCGTTCTGGTACTGCGCGCCGGAATCGACGAGATACATCTCTCCGGATTGCAGCATGCGGCTGGTCTCGCTGGTGACGCGATAATGGATGATCGCGGCATTCGGTCCCGCGCCCGAGATCGTGTCGAATGAGATGTCGCGCAGCGGGTTCTGCATCCGCAACCCGGTCTCGGCGCGCGCCGTCTCCAGCGCGCTTGCCGCATCGATCTCGCTGACTGTGCCGGGCGTCTGGCCATCGAGCCACGCAAGGAACGACACCATGGCCGCGCCGTCCTGCAGATGGGCGGCGCGCGTGCCCGCCTGTTCCGCCGGGTTCTTGACCGCGCGGGCGGGCGCAACCGGGTCGGGCGCATTCTGCCATTTGCCGCCGGCCGCCTCCACGATCTGCACCACGGCGTAGGGCACCGCCGCGCGATCGAGGAGCAGCATTTCGCCCGCCGCCGCGATCGCCGCAAGCGCATCGGAAATCGCTTCGGACGGCAGCAGGGCGGCGAGCGGTTTCAGGTGGGCGGCGGCCTCGCCGGCCACTTTTTCCGGCATCACGAACAACATCGCCGAGCCATCCCCCTTCACGATCGCGCGCGACAAGGGGGCTGGCGTATGGGCGACATCATTGCCGCGGATGTTGAACAGCCAGGCAACCGAGGTCGAATCGGCGATCAACACCGCGTCGGCCTTCTTCTCGCGCAGCATTTCGGCAATGGCCGCAATCTTCTCAGTAGCCGGTTGTCCGGCCAGATCGCTGTTCTGAACGGTGACGGGCGCGGAGGGCGCGGCCGGACGATCGGCCCATATGCCGTCAATCGGGTTTTCGGAAAGCAGTACAAGTTCGCCGCCGATATCGGCCAGCGCGGATTGCAGCTTCCCGACCTCCGCCGGCGTATGCAGCCAGGGATCGATGCCAAGTTTCAGCCCTTTCGGCTTGTGCTCGCCAAGCCATGCGGACGGCGGGCAGCCGACAAGATCGCCGGCGGTGATCAGATCGGCATCGGTCTGGGCGGCAAGCTGGGTGGTGTAGCGGCCATCGACGAACACAACAGCCTGATCTTCCATCACAAGCGCGATGCCCGCCGAGCCAGTGAAGCCCGTCAGCCATGCCAGCCGCTCGGCCGATGGCGGCACATATTCGCCCTGATACTCATCGGTGCGCGGCACCAGAAACGCGTTGATGCCGAGGGCCGGAAACAGCGCGCGCAGGGCGGCGACGCGGGGTGCGGCCTGTTCGGGGCGGGAGGAAACGTCGAAGGACTGAAACATGAATGACGACCACTGGCTATTTATCGGCGCGACGATAGCCGATCCCGTCCGGGATCGAAATCGTTTTCCGCTCGTTTTTCGACGGCCACACGGTTCCGGCCTTCGCCTCACCTGCTTGCCGTGCAAGAGGCGCAATCGCAATGATGCATGAAAGGCCAAGCATGCAGGAGATGCATGGCTCCCATGACCCTGCCTACCTGCCTAACTGTCAGGCATGCGCCTATATCAGACACAGTTGGTCGATGAAGGCATCGCGCCGAACCGGAGTGCCGGTTTGACTGCAGCGGGCCGATTGGATCGGCGGCGAATACCGCATTTCGATCATCAAGACAGGGAGTTACGACAATGGGCTTTTTCCGCACCGCCTACAAGAACCTCACCGACGCCCGCCAGCGTCAGGCCGACCGTTTCGTCGCCGACGCCCTGCTGCGCCTCGACGACGCCTCGCTCAACGCGATGGGCAAGTCCCGCGCTGAACTCAAGGGCAAGCGCGCCCGCTACCCGACGTTCTGATCAGCCAACGCGTTCGGCAAGAAGGATTGCGACCGCTTGAGCTTGCTCGCGGGCGCGAACTTCATTCAAAAAGGCCGCGCCTTCGGGCGTGGCCTTTTTGTTTCCTTAGTCCAGATGCCCGTCAGTCGACTTCGGGAAACAGCAATTCGACGATGTAGCTCGGGTCGAAGCGGGTATCGAGCATGCCATAGGTCGAGCGCCAGCCGGCGGCAAGACGGGTTTCGAGGAAGGCATCAGCGATGCGCCCGGCCCCGAGCCGGTAGAGTTCCGCAGCGCCGGCGGCGAGTGCCAGTTGCTCGATGAAGATACGGGCAGCACTCTCATCGCTCTTGCAAAGCGCCATCGCCGCGCGCAGCAGTTCCACGATCTTGCCCCCCGAAGCGCCGAGATCGCGCGCGATGACCTGGAACACGGCCTCGAACAGTTCGCCGCCATGCTCCACGACCCGGCGCAGGTCGAGCGCCATCAGGTTGCCGCCGCCGTCATGCATCGCAAGACCGGGCGCATCGCGATAGTGGCGGGCAATCGGCCGATCCTCGACAAAGCCGTTGCCGCCCATTGCCTCCATCGCCTCGGCCACCACGGCGGGCGCGATCTTCGTGGTCCAGTATTTTGTGACCGGTGTCATGACCCGGGCATAGGCCGCCTCCTCGGCGCTGTCGCGGGCGCGGTCGAAGCTTTCGGCAAGCCGGAACGACAGCGCGCCGGCAGCGGCGACATCGAGCGCGAGATCGGCGAGCACCCGCATCATCAGCGGTTGGACCACAAGCGTGCGCCCGGCCACCTTGCGCCCCCGCGCGGCATGCGTCGCCTCGGCCACCGCCGCGCGCATCAGGCCAGACGCGATCACGGCGCTGTCGAGCCGCATCAGCGTCAGCATGTCGAGGATCGTCCTCAGCCCGCCATCGGGCGGCCCGAGAAGGAAGCCAAAGGCATCGGAAAATTCCACCTCGGCAGCCGCATTGGAGCGAAGCCCCAGCTTGTCCTTGAGGCGCTGGTAGCGCAGCGCGTTGCCCCTGCCCTCGTCCAGAAGCCGCGGCACCAGGAAGCATCCGGGCTTGCCGTCGACATCGGCGAGCATGATGAAGGCGTCGCTCATCGGCGCGGAGACGAACCATTTGTGCCCGGAAAGCCGATAGACGCCTTCGCTGACCCGATGCGCCTTGGTTGCAAGCGCGCGCATATCGCTGCCGGCCTGCTTTTCCGCGACGGCGAGCCCGATCGTGGCGGAGGTCTTCTGGTTCTGGGCGCGGTTGGTCGAATCATATTTGCGCGACAGGATTTTCGGCGCCCATTCGTCGCGCAGTTGCGGGGCGGCGGCGAGAACGGCAAGCGAGGCAGAGGTCGACGACAGCGGCTCCAGATGCCCGCATTCGAGCTGGGCGGAAAGGAACAGCCGCACGGCGCGCAGCTTGTGCGCCTTGGACTTCGAATCCGCATCGCGCGGCGCTTCCCACAGCAGGGAATGCAGGCCGGACGCCATCGTCCGGCGCATCAGCGCGTGCCAGGCCGGATGGAAAGAGACGACGTCAAGCCGCTCGCCCGCCGGTCCGTGGGTCTTGAGTTGCGGCAGGCTGGTATTGGCCATCTGAGCCAGTTCCTGCGCGTCGGGCGAGGTGACGTATCGCCCGATCGCATCGAACTCCTCGCGCAGCGGTTTACCGAGGGAGCGCGTCAGATCGCCAAGCAGCGGGTCCGACTGGAACGCGTTGAGGTTGCTCCACGGTCGCGGCTGGTTCAGGGTCTTGTAAATGTCGGTGTCTGCCATCGGCGCACACATGGTTCCATTTTCAGCTTATCCGCAGTTGGCATGCTTCGATATCATCTGTCAAAGCTTGCGGCGAGGCCGGGGAGCCATTATAGACGCCAGGACTTCTCCCGACGGACCGCCCGACCTCATATGGAGGAAAGCTTCATGGTCTTCTTTCCCCACCGACACCTGATCGGCATCAAGGGGCTTTCTCCCATCGATATCAACACTCTTCTCGACAAGGCCGAAGAGGCGATCGCCTTCAACCGGTCGCGCGAGAAGAAGAACGCCGTGCTGCGCGGCCTCACCCAGATCAACCTGTTCTTCGAGGCCTCGACCCGGACCCAGGCCTCGTTCGAACTGGCCGGCAAGCGGCTCGGCGCGGATGTGATGAACATGTCGGTCGGCAATTCATCGGTCAAGAAGGGCGAGACGCTGATCGACACGGCGATGACGCTGAACGCCATGCATCCGGATGTGCTGGTGATCCGCCATTCCTCGGCGGGCGCTGCCGAACTGCTCTCCCAGAAGGTCGCCTGCTCGGTGATCAACGCCGGCGACGGCGCGCATGAACATCCGACGCAAGCGCTGCTCGACGCGCTCACCATCCGCCAGGCCAAGGGCCGGCTCGACAATATCGTGGTGGCGATCTGCGGCGATATCCTGCATTCGCGCGTCGCCCGCTCCAACATCATCCTCTTGAACACGATGGGCGCGCGCGTGCGCGTCGTGGGCCCCGCAACGTTGCTGCCTTCCGGCATCCGCGACATGAGCGTCGAGGTCTGCGACACCATGGAGGAAGGGCTGAAGGGCGCCGACGTGGTGATGATGCTCCGCCTCCAGCGCGAGCGCATGTCCGGCGCCTTTGTGCCCTCGGTGCGCGAATACTTCCATTTCTGGGGCCTGGACCGCGAGAAGCTGAAGGCAGCCAAGGAGGATGCGCTGGTGATGCATCCCGGGCCGATGAACCGCGGCGTGGAAATCGCCTCCGACGTCGCCGACGGCCCGCAAAGCGTGATCGAACGGCAGGTGGAAATGGGGGTCGCCGTGCGCATGGCGGTGATGGAGACGCTGATGCTGTCGGAAAACGGAGGGTCGCGCGCATGAAGCCGCTCGTTCTGAAAAACGCCCGCATTATCGACCCCTCCCGCGACCTTGATGAAACCGGCACGATCATCGTCGAGGACGGCCGGATCGTTGCCGCCGGGGCCGATGCCCGCAATCAGGGAACGCCCGACGGCGCTGAAATCGTCGACTGCAACGGTCTTGTGGCCACGCCCGGCCTCGTTGACGCCCATGTCTTCGTCGGCGAGCCCGGTGCCGAACACACTGAAACGATCCGCTCGGCAAGCCAGGCAGCAGCGGCAGGCGGCATCACGTCCTTTATGATGATGCCGGACACGCAGCCGCCGATCGACGACATCGCGCTGCTCGAATTCGTGCTGAAGACCGCCCGCGACAATGCCATCGTCAACGTCTATCCCGCCGCCGCCCTGACGAAGGGCCTTGCGGGCGACGAGATGACCGAGATCGGCATGCTCAAGGCCGGCGGCGCGGTGGCCTTCGCCAATGGCCGCTACTCGCTTTCCGACAACCGGGTGCTCCGGCGCGCGATGACCTATGCCCGCTCATTTGATGCCGTGGTGGCGCTGGAGCCGCGCGACCGCTATCTCTCGGAAACCGGCGTCATGAACGAAGGCCTGTTCGCAAGCTGGCTCGGCCTTTCCGGCACGCCGCGCGAGGCCGAGGTGATCCCGCTCGAACGCGACCTGCGGCTGGCGACCCTTACCAGGGCCCGCTACCACGCCGCGCTGATCTCGGTCCCCGAATCGGTCGAAGCCGTGGGCGTGGCGCGCGATCGCGGCGCTTCGGTTTCCAGCGGCATCTCGATCAACCATCTGACGCTGAACGAAAACGACATCGGCGAATACCGCACCTTCTTCAAGCTGTCGCCGCCGCTCAGGCAGGAAGAGGACCGGCAGAAGATGGTCGAGGCGCTGAAGGACGGGCTGATCGACATCATCGTGTCCTCGCACGATCCGCAGGACGTCGACACCAAGCGCCTGCCGTTCTCCGATGCCGAGGATGGCGCGATCGGGCTGGAGACCATGCTGGCCGCAGCCCTTCGCCTGCACCACAGCGGCGACGTGCCGCTGATGCGGCTGATCGATGCGATGTCGACGCGGCCGGCGAAGCTGTTCGATCTCGACGCCGGCTCGCTTCGTCCGGGCGCAAAGGCCGATATCACCCTGATCGATCTCGACGAACCATGGGTGGTGACGCCAGACCGGCTGGTTTCGCGCTCGAAAAACACGACATTTGAAAATGCCCGCTTTTCGGGACGGACCGTCGCGACATATGTTGGCGGCATCAAGGTCCATCAGGCGGACTGACCGGAAGGGGACGACGTGCCGGCATTCTTTTCATTCGATCTGACGGCGACGCAGGCTGCGATTGCGCTGGCCGGCGGTTACCTTCTGGGCTCGATCCCGTTTGGCTACCTGATCACGAAGGCGGCGGGCCTCGGCGATATTCGCGGTATCGGCTCCGGCAATATCGGCGCGACCAACGTGCTGCGCACCGGAAAGCGGCATCTGGCCGCCCTCACCCTGGTGCTCGACGCGCTGAAGGCGACTTTCGCGGTGATCCTCGCCACGACGCTTTACGGCAGCGACGCCGGGCTTCTGGCGGGCGCGGCCGCCTTTATCGGCCATCTGTTTCCCGTCTGGCTCGGCTTCAAGGGCGGCAAGGGGGTCGCGACCTATATCGGCGTGCTTCTCGGCGTCGCGCCGGCGGCGGTGCTGATCTTCGCCTTTGTCTGGCTGCTGATCGCCCGGCTTTCGCGCTATTCCTCGCTCTCCGCGCTGATTGCGACGCTTGCCATCCCGGTTGCCCTGTGGATAATGGGCCTACCGCAGGTTTCACTGGTGATGGCCGTTTTGACGGTGATCTCATGGTGGCGGCACAAGACCAATATCGAGCGCCTGATATCGGGCACTGAAAGCAGGATCGGAGACAAGGGGTGACAGCGAGGGGGATTTTCCGCATCGGGACCGAACGGTCTCCATCCACGGAAACGCCCCTTTGACAAACCGCCCCGGCATCGCCCTGTCGGAAAGCCAGCGCATCGCCTGGCTTCGTCTGATCCGAAGCGAGAATGTCGGCCCGGTCACCTTTCGCGAACTGATCAATCACTATGGCAGCGCCGAGGCAGCACTCGAGCGTCTGCCGGAGCTTGCCGTGCGCGGCGGCGCGCGGAAGCGGTTTCGGGTGGCAAGCGTTGCCGAGGCCGAAGCCGAGCTGGAAACCGCCGCCCGCCACAAGGGCCGGTTCGTCGCGATCGGCGAGCCGGACTACCCGCCAGCGCTGCGCGCGATCGACGGTGCGCCGCCGCTTCTGGCGATGTCCGGCAGCGGCGATGTCGCGACCCGCCCGGCTCTCGGCATTGTCGGCGCCCGCAATGCCTCGGTCGCCGGCGCGAAATTCACCGCCATGATCGCGAGTGCTGCGGCCGGCGCCGGCTATACCGTGGTTTCGGGCCTTGCGCGCGGGATCGACGCCGCCGCCCACCGCGCGAGCCTTGCCCATGGCACGCTGGCCGCGCTTGCCGGCGGCCTCGATCGCCCCTACCCGCCCGAAAACATCGAACTCTATCGCGCAATCTGCGAGGATGGCGGCGCCGCCATCAGCGAGATGCCCTATGGCTGGGAGCCGCGCGCCCGCGATTTTCCCCGCCGCAACCGGCTGATCGCCGGCTGCTCGCTTGCCGTCGTCGTGATCGAGGCGGCAAACCGCTCCGGCTCGCTCATCACCGCCCGCCTTGCCAATGAATGCGGCCGGCTGGTGCTGGCCGTGCCGGGCTCGCCGCTCGATCCGCGCGCGCAAGGCACCAACGGGCTGATCAAGCAGGGCGCGATGATCGTGTGCAGCCCGGAGGACGTGCTGGAGGCGCTGGCGCCTCTGTCCCAGATGGAACTGCCGATCCGGGGTGGGGCCGACGAGGAGGAGAGCGAAGATCTGCCGCCTGCCGCCCCCGATGATGACGACCGCGCACGCGTCGCCGAGGCGCTAGGCCCCAGCCCGTGCGAGATCGACGACCTGATACGCTTCACCGGCGTGAACCCCGCCGCCGTTCAGTTGATCCTGCTCGAGCTGGATCTCGCCGGCCGGCTTGCGCGGCACCCGGGTGGTCGGGTCTCGCTGATCTGAGACACGCGGCCTTCATAGGGCAATGATAGCGCTAACAGACCCTACAGGTCGTTGACGATCAGAACCGAATTCAGCCCTTGCCCACCGAGGTGGCGAGCACCTGCGTCTGCAGATCACCAGCCTCTATATAGGCCATGTCGATCAGGTAGCAGAGCATTTCCGCCCCGTCCTTGTTTGAAAGCCGGCGCAACTGGCCCAATATCTGACGGATATAAATTATTTCCTCCTCGGTCAATTTTTGAGAACCTTCGCGTTCGGCTGGAAAGGACGACATACAAACACCTATTTTTCGGCTACGGATCGAATCCGAACCGCACTTTACTCATCCGGCCAAACAATACCGCCAAAGGTCAGGATTGCAATTACAATTAGTATTCTCTTTAGGTTGTATTAGCGTGTAGACATGCAAAAATAGCTCCGAGGGCTTGACCCGGCCGCCATCTCTGTCCATCTCGTGGGCGACCGGCCGGAACAGTAAATGCAGCCTGAAACAGCTCAAAAATGTCTATTCTGCTTGATCTCCCGGCGAAATTGGTAGAAGCGGAGACGACGGTTGCCATCAGGCGAACGCCTCGGTAGCGTTCTCCAACAAGCGGGACGCCCCGTCATATCCGCCATCTGCCTGGATGCGCCTCGCGGCCGCCAAGCCGGCGGGCACGGCCGAGCGCGCGACCGACAATTTGCCGCGAAGATGCGGGCGTCGAACGAAGTTCGGACGCAGACCCAGGATACGGATTACATGGACGTTGTTGTTGTAGAGTCGCCCGCAAAGGCCAAGACGATCAACAAATATCTCGGCAAGGACTACAAGGTCCTCGCCTCCTTTGGCCATGTCCGCGACCTGCCCGCCAAGGATGGATCGGTCCTGCCCGATGATGATTTCGCGATGTCGTGGAAGGTCGATACCGCCTCGACCAAGCGGGTCAAGGATATCGCCGACGCGGTCAAGAACGCCGACGGCCTGATTCTCGCGACCGACCCGGACAGGGAAGGCGAAGCCATTTCCTGGCACGTCCTCGACCTTTTGAACAAGAAGAAGCTGCTGAAGGACAAGCCGGTCAAGCGCGTCGTCTTCAACGCCATCACCAAGAAGGCCGTGCTCGACGCCATGGCCAATCCGCGCGACATCGACGAAGCCCTGGTGAACGCCTATCTCGCCCGCCGCGCACTCGACTATCTTGTCGGCTTCAACCTGTCACCGGTTCTGTGGCGCAAGCTGCCGGGCGCGCGGTCTGCCGGCCGCGTGCAATCCGTGGCGCTGCGCCTCGTCTGCGACCGTGAAAACGAAATCGAACGTTTCGTTCCGGAAGAATACTGGAACATCGTCGCCGATCTGAAAACCGTGCGCGGAGATGCCTTTGAAGCCCGGCTGGTGCAAGCCGACGGCAAGCGCGTCCAGAAGAATTCGGTGAAGAACCAGGAACAGGCCTTCCGCATCCGCGACCTGCTCGAGGGTGCGACCTATTCGGTGGCGAGCGTCGAGGCGAAGCCCGTTCGCCGCAATCCCGGCCCGCCGTTTACCACCTCGACCCTGCAGCAGGCCGCCTCGTCCCGCCTCGGCTTTTCCGCCTCGCGCACCATGCAGGTGGCGCAGCGGCTCTACGAAGGCATCGCGGTCGGCGGCGAGACGGCCGGTCTCATCACCTATATGCGTACCGACGGCGTCTCCATGGCCCCGGAAGCCGTGACGGCGGCGCGCGACGCGATCGGCGATCAGTTCGGCGCGCGCTATCTGCCGGAAAGCGCCCGGCATTATTCGGTGAAGGCGAAGAACGCCCAGGAGGCCCATGAGGCGATCCGTCCGACCGACTTCACCCGCACGCCGCAATCGGTGAAAAAGTACCTCGATTCCGACCAGTTCCGGCTCTACGACCTCATCTGGAAGCGCGGTATCGCCAGCCAGATGGCATCGGCCGAGATGGAGCGCACCACCGCGGAGATCACCGCGGCCAAGGGCGGCGAGAGCGCCGGCCTGCGCGCCGTCGGCACCGTCGTGAAGTTCGACGGCTTCCTGGCCGCCTATGCCGACAATCGCGAGGAAAAGACGCCGTCCGACGAGGATGACGACGACGGCCGTCTGCCCGAAATCAACAAGGGCGAAAACATCGACAAGGAAAAGATCCGCGCCACCCAGCACTTCACCGAGCCGCCGCCGCGCTATTCGGAAGCCTCGCTGATCAAGCGGCTGGAAGAACTCGGCATCGGCCGCCCCTCGACCTATGCCTCCACGCTGGCGACGCTGCGCGACCGTGAATATGTCACGATCGAGGGCCGCAAGCTGACGCCGGAGCCCAAGGGCCGGCTGGTGACCGCCTTCCTGGAGAACTTCTTCAACCGCTATGTCGAGTACGATTTCACGGCTGAGCTTGAGGAAAAGCTCGACAAGATTTCCGACGGCTCGCTCGAATGGAAACAGGTGCTGCGCGATTTCTGGAAGGATTTCTATGCCCAGGTCGAAGGCACCAAGGAACTGCGCGTCACCAATGTTCTGGACGCGCTGAACGAGGCGCTGGCGCCGCTGGTGTTCCCCAAGCGCGAGGATGGCGGCGATCCGCGCCAGTGCCAGGCCTGCGGCACTGGCCAGCTTTCGCTGAAGCTCGGCAAATACGGCGCTTTCGTCGGCTGCTCGAACTATCCGGAATGTAACTTCACCCGCCAGCTTTCCGGCGACGCGGAGGCCGCAAACGGCGGCATCAATCCGAACGAGCCCAACGAACTTGGCGCTGACCCTGAAACGGGCGACATGGTCACCCTGCGTTCAGGCCGCTTCGGCCCCTATGTCCAGCGTGGCGACGGCAAGGAGGCTAAACGCTCCTCGCTGCCGAAGGGCTGGAAGCCGGAGGATATCGACCTTGAAAAGGCGCTCCGGCTGCTGGCGCTGCCGCGCGATGTCGGGCCGCATCCCGAAGACGGCAAGATGATTACGGCCGGCCTCGGCCGCTACGGTCCGTTCGTGCTCCACGACGGCACCTATGCCAATCTCGAAAGCATCGACGAGGTGTTCGAGGTCGGCGTTAACCGCGCAGTTGCCGCCATTGCCGACAAAAAGGCCAATGGCGGACGCCGGGGAGCGACGGCCAAAGCGCTGAAATCACTCGGCGACCACCCCGATGGCGGCGGCGAAGTGACCGTCAACGAGGGCCGCTACGGGCCTTATGTCAAATGGGGCAAGATCAACGCGACCATCCCCAAGGGCAAGGATCCGCAGGCGATCACCATGGAAGAGGCGGTCCCGCTTCTGGCAGCGCGCGCTGAAAAGGCCGGTTTGAAGAAGCCGGCAAAGAAGGCCGCCGCCAAGAAGACCGCGACGAAAAAAACGACCGCGAAATCCAAGACGGCGACAAAGAAAACGGCCAGCTCGAAGAAGACGGCCGAGGCTGAAAAGAGCGACAGTTGAGCGCAAAACCGACCGCCTCCCGGCCCCGCAAACCGGACGAGATCATTCACGGCGAAGTCCCGCCGCGCGATGTTCTGTTGAAGTTCATCGCCGACAATCCCGACCGCGCCTCCAAGCGCGAAATCGCCAAGGCGTTCGCGATCAAGGGCGACGACCGCATCGTGCTGAAGGCGATGCTGCGCGAGCTGGAGGACGAGGGCCTGCTGCAGAAGAAGCGCAAGAGCCTGATGCGCCCGGGCGCCCTGCCCCCGGTCACCGTGCTCGACATCACCACCCGCGACAAGGACGGCGAACTGATCGGCCGTCCGGCCGAATGGCCGGTCGAGGAAGGCGCCGCCCCCGCCGTGCTGATCCGCCAGCAGGGCGGCGGCAAGAACGGCAAGCGCAAGCCGGCTTCCGCCGGCATCGGCGACCGGGTGCTCGCCAAGATCTTCCCGTCGAAATCCGAAACCGGCCCGGCCTATACCGCCCGCGTCATCAAGGTGATCGACAAGCGCCGCACGGCGGCGCTCGGCGTGGTCCGCATGCTCGATGACGGCTCGGCGCGGCTGATGCCGATCGACCGGCGCGACGACGAGGTCGAGATTGCCGACCTTGCCGGCGCAAAGGATGGCGACCTCGTGGAGGTCGATGTCCAGCGTTCCGGCCGTTTCGGCCTGGCGCGCGGTTCCGTGCTTTCCGTGGTCGGCTCGCTCGCCTCGGAAAAGGCGGTCTCGATGATCGCGATCCACGCCCACGGCATTCCGCACATATTCCCGAAGGAAGTGCTGGACGCGGCCGATGCGGCGAAGCCTGCCACCATGTCGCACCGCGAGGACTGGCGCGATGTGCCGCTCGTCACCATCGACCCGGCCGACGCCAAGGACCATGATGACGCGGTCTTCGCCGAGCCCGACACACGGCCGGAAAACGAGGGCGGCGTGATCGTCACCGTCGCGATTGCAGACGTCTCTTACTATGTCCGCCCGAAATCCGCGCTCGACCGCGAGGCGCTGAAGCGCGGCAACTCCGTCTACTTCCCCGACCGCGTCGTGCCGATGCTGCCCGAGCGGATTTCCAACGATCTCTGCTCGTTGCGCGAGGGCGAGGACCGGCCGGCGCTTGCCGTGCGCATGGTGTTCTCGAAAGAGGGCCGCAAGGCCTCCCACACCTTCCATCGCATCATGATGAAGAGCGCGGCGAAACTCTCCTACCAGCAGGCTCAGGCCGCCATCGACGGCACCACCGACGACAAGACCGGCCCGCTTCTGGAACCGGTGCTGAAGCCGCTCTGGGCCGCCTACAAAACGATGACGATCGGCCGCGACCGCCGTCAGCCGCTCGAGCTCGACATGCCGGAGCGCCGCATCCTGCTGAAGGATGACGGCACGGTCGACAGGGTGGTCGTTCCGCCCCGCCTCGATGCCCACAGGCTGATCGAGGAGATGATGATCCAGGCGAATGTCGCCGCCGCCGAGACGCTGGAGCAGAAGCGCCAGGCGCTGATCTACCGCACCCATGACGCGCCCTCGCTCGCCAAGCAGGAGACGCTGCGCGAGTTTCTGGCGACGCTTTCCATTCCGCTGGCCAAGGGCGGCAATCTGCGCGCCAATTCGTTCAACGGCATCCTGTCGAAAGCCGAGGACAGCCCGCACAAGGACATCGTCAACCAAATGGTGCTGCGCTCGCAGAGCCAGGCGGTCTACTCGCCGGAAAATATCGGGCATTTCGGCCTGAACCTGATGAAATACGCCCACTTCACCTCGCCGATCCGCCGCTATGCCGACCTGATCGTCCACCGCGCGCTTGTGGCTTCACTGCATCTCGGCGAAGGCGGACTGACGGCCGAGGAAGAGGCCCAGCTCGACGATATCGCCGCCGAGATCTCGACCTTCGAGCGCCGCGCCATGGCCGCCGAGCGCGAAACCGTCGACCGGCTGATCGCCCATCATCTGGCCGGCCGCATCGGCGAGAGTTTCGATGGCCGGGTCGCGGGCGTCACCCGTTCCGGACTGTTCATCGCACTGCCGGAATATGGCGCCGATGGCTTCGTCCCGGTCTCCACGCTCGGCGCCGACTATTTCGTCCATGACGAAGTGCGCCAGGCTCTGGTCGGCGAAAAGACCGGGCTTGGCTACCAGCTCGGCGATGATGTCGAGGTGCAGCTCGTGGAAGCCATTCCGCTGGCCGGCGCGCTCAGATTCGAAATGCTCAGTTCAGGCAAGAAGCTGCCGGCGGCGACCCGCTCCTTCCACAAATCGAAGCGCGGCCGCCCGATGCGCGGCGGAAGGCCGGGGCGGCGGTAAATCCGGCCCGGCGATCAAACCGGCACGACGCTTGCCTTTTACAACCGTGTCGGATATAGGCACTGCGTTCGCGCAGACACCCTTGGAGGCAGCGCGAATGAGGGCCGGCAACGGCGCTCCGCTTTGCGGCTTTCAGATATCGCCGCAAAACGCTCCGCACACAACCGAAAGGAATTGCTATGAGCAACACCAACTCTGTGCTCACGGCCGAAGCGCGCGAACGGGTCGGTAAGGGGTCCGCCCGGGAACTGCGTCGCAATGGCATGGTACCGGCCGTCATCTACGGCGACAAACAGGCCCCCGTTTCAATCTCGCTCTCGCGCAACGAGATCACCAAGCTGATCTTCGCCGGTGGTTTCATGACCACCACGTTCAACGTCGAGGTCGGCAAGGACAAGTACATGGTCCTGCCGAAGGACTATCAGCTCGATCCCGTCCGCGATTTCGTCATGCATGTCGATTTCCTGCGCATTTCGGAAAAGAGCATCGTGACCGTCGCCGTTCCGGTTCACTTCATCAACGATGACACCTGCCCCGGCATCAAGAAGGGCGGCGTGCTCAACATCGTGCGCCACGAAGTCGAATTCCACTGCCCGGCGAACGCGATCCCCGACAGCATCACGGTCGATCTCGGTTCGGCCCAGCTCGGCGACAGCATCCACATTTCGTCGGTCGACCTGCCGAAGAACGTGACGCCGGTCATCACCGACCGCGACTTCACCATTGCCACGATCGCAGCGCCGGCCGGCCTCAAGTCCGACGAAGAAGAAGATACCGTCGAGGCAGACGAAGTCGAAGCGACCGCACAGTCCGACGACGACAATTCCGACGAGAATTGATCCCGTCCAGGACAGGCAGACAGGGACCGCGGGTGAAAGCTCGCGGTCTTTTATTGTAAGCGCTGACTAAAATACGCTTGCCAATCATCTTGCCGAAGCGTTTAATATCAGGGTTTTAAGTCTGTCGGCCGCGCCTTGTTCCCACCGGGAAAACGCGTCTGAAACCGCTGGATATCGGCACATCTCCCCTTGGGATCAGCAATCAATGCGTCAGGCAGGAGCGCGCTCTGTGTTACGCCGTCAATTGAGCAGAACGAATATGATAGCGCTTTCATGCGGGGTAGCGCTTGCTTTCACGATGATGCTGACCGCGTTTCTCGGGCTTTGGGTCGCGGAGAAGCGGCGGGTTGAGGCCAGGGATCACATTGCCGATCTGGCAAGTTCCGTAGCGCCGGCGATTGGGGGCGCCAGCATTAATTCCATCGGCGAAATCGCCAGTGCGATTGTGAATACGTCCGCCATCAGGAAGCTCGAAATCACTGACCGGACCGGTCTGCTCGAACTGATCGTGAGAGACAAGGACCTGACCGGGCGACAGGAGCGAGGCCTGCTCGCCTACAGCCAGCCGGTTGACTTCACGAGCCAGACGGGCGGGGTCGGGCAAGTGTCATTTTATTTTCCCGACCCCACATTCTGGAGCACCTGGATACTGCGCGGCATGTGCTTGTTCGCGGCGGTGGCGCTCGGCCTGCTGATCTGGCGGGCGCCGCCAGCCCTGGAGGATAGCGCCTTCAAACGCGAATTGCTCGAAGGCCGCGTGCGGCGGCGCCGACGCCGGGCGAAGCTGAACAGGTTCTCGCGCAGTTTCGCCTTGTCGGAACGCAAGACGCTGCCGGCCACCGCCGCTTTCGGCGAATTGTTCGAAAGCGAAAGCGAAATGGTCGTTCTGATTTCGGTCACCGGCCAGATCGTCGACGCCAGCCATGGCTGGCTGACCGCGGGCGGATACCGGCGCGAGAAGATCTTGAACGTTCACATGACCGAGTTCATTGCCGACCCCGACCGCCGCATGGTGGCCGACCGGCTGGAGCGGATGCGGGCTTCGGGACTGTCGCAGGCGGGCACGCTGAAATATCTGCGCGCCGATGGCAGCAGCATCGATATCTGGTTTTCCGCCGTTCCCGTCTCCACGCCCGATGGCGACAATTTCATACTCGCCGTCATCCGGGAGCTTCCCGAGATATCGGGCAGCGCGGAGGCGCACGCACCGCTTCTTACCGATCCCCTGACCGGGCTCTTGAACAGGATGGGGTTCGAGCGGGCTCTGGATCGCCTGTTGGCAAGTCCCGGGCGGGACGTGATCTGTGTTCTGGTCGATTTCGACCGCTTCAAGACCATTGTCGACCACCACGGCTTCCGCACCGGAGAGGAGGTCTTGCGCGGTTTCATCAAGCGACTGACACCGGCACTGGATGAAATGACCGCCGCCGCACGTCTTGGGGGCGATGAGTTCGCCTTTGTGCTCGCCGGCCCCGATGCCAAGGCGCGGGCCGAGGCGCTCGCCAGCGCCATCCAGGATGCGATCTATCTGCCTTTCATCGTCAAGACGGATTCGATCACGACCAATGTCAGCATCGGCATCGCCTGCGCGCCGGACCACGCCACCGATGGCACGGATTTGCTGCGGCTTGCCACAATCGCGGTTTCGGCTCAGAAAAACGCCGGCCGCCACGGAACGCTGTGGTTCGAGCCGGAAATGTTCGCCAACACCAGACGGCGCGCGGAAACCGAGGCGCATCTGCAAAGGGGCATCGAGGAGAACCTGTTCGAGCCGCACTTCCAGCCCGTCATCAGCTTCGCTGGCGGGTCAACGATCGGCTTCGAGGCGCTGATCAGGATAAACCACCCCGAAAAAGGCGTGATCATGCCCGGCGAATTCATCGCGATCGCGGAGGAGACCGAGCAGATCGTTCCGGCCGGACGCCAGTTCTTTGCAAAAACGCTTGCGGGTTTCCGGCAGATCAGTAGAGCGCTACGCAATGATGCGCTCTATCTCGCCGTGAACCTGTCGCCGGTGCAGCTCACCCCGGACATGGTCGATTTCATGGCCGAGAAACTTGAAGCCTTCGGCATCGATCCGGCGCGTCTGACTGTCGAGATCACCGAGGCCGTGTTCATGGAAGACAGCGATCGGATTCGCGCCAGCCTGCAGAAATTGCGGCTGATGGGTTGCCGGCTGGCGCTCGATGATTTCGGCACCGGCTATTCATCGCTATCCTATCTCTCGCGCCTGCAGGTGGACGTGATCAAGATCGACCAGTCGTTTACCCGCAACCTCACCGATCACGACGCCGCCGTCGCCAGCCGGTCGCGCCGCCTGATTGAGGGGATCGCCGCAATCTCATTAAACATGGGATGCAAGATGGTGGCCGAGGGCGTCGAGAACGAAGAGCAGGCACGCCAGGTTCATGCCATCGGCGCCCAATTTGCACAGGGTTACCTCTATTCCCGGCCGCTTTCGCTTGCCGATACCATCGCAAGGCTTACCGACGGTTGACACCAGTGATGAAAACCGGTTGTTGAGAACCGGTTTTCACGACAGGACAGACCCATGCTCATCATCGCGGGCCTCGGCAATCCGGGCAGCCAATATGAAGGCAATCGCCACAATATCGGCTTCATGGCCGCCGATGCGATCGCCGAGAAGAACGGGTTTTCGCCCTGGTCGAAAAAGTTCAAGGGACAGATCGCCGAGGGCAGCCTTGCCGGCGAGAAGGTGCTGCTCATCAAGCCCCAGACTTTCATGAACCTTTCCGGCGAAAGCGTGGGCGAGGCCATGCGCTTCTACAAGCTGACGCCGGCCGATCTGATCGTGATCTATGACGAACTGGACCTGATGCCGGGCAAGGCGCGGATCAAGACCGGCGGCGGCTCCGGCGGCCATAACGGCATCAAGTCGATCGACGCGCATTGCGGCAACGACTACCGGCGGCTCAGGCTTGGCATTGGCCACCCCGGCAGCAAGGAACGCGTCCACAGCCATGTGCTGGGCGATTTCGCCAAGGCAGATGCGGAGTGGCTGGACCCGCTGCTCGCCGCGCTCGCCGAAAACGCCGAGCTTCTGGTGCGTGGTGATGATTCGAAGCTGATGAACAAGCTTGCGCTTTCGGGGGGCGCGCCGCCCGCAAAGCCGGAACCGAAGGCCGCACCCGCCCGCAAGGGCCAGTCCCATATTCACAAGGCCCGGCAGCGCGGCCAGCAGTCTGTGCCGGAACGCGGCCCGATGGCCGATATGCTGAAAAAGATGTTCGGCCCGAAGAAGGACTGAACCGCCCTACTCTTCGGGCTCGGTCCTGAACATCAGCGGAAAGCCGATTTCCTTGGCGAGATCAACCGCTTCCTTCGCCTTGGTCTCGGCAATGTCGCGGGTGTAGACGGCGACGACGCAACTGCCTTTCTGGTGGGCGGTGATCATGACCTTGTAGCCCTGATCCTCGCTCATGCGGAAAACCGCCTTCAGCACCACCAGCACGAATTCGCGCGGCGTATAGTCGTCATTGACGAGAATGACCTTGTAGAGCCGCGGCTTTTCAACCTTCGGGACGGTTTTGGTCTTGCGTTTGGTATCGGCGCCCGTATCGCTCACGCGCTTGCTCTCTGATTTGGTCTCTGATGAGGATTGTGTTGCCGGCGGCGGCCATTCATCGCGGCGCCCGACGATGAACCTATTTTGCGCTTTCAGCGGCATTTTCGCAAGGGCCGGGGCGAGAAAAGCCCGGTTTCGTCGATCGAGCCTTGACCTTGGCGGCCTAGATCGCCCATAGCCACAGGCCAGAAGCGAATTCACGAAACAGGATATTTCCATGGGTTTCAAATGCGGAATTGTCGGCCTGCCCAATGTCGGCAAATCGACCCTTTTTAACGCGCTGACGAAGACCGCCGCGGCGCAGGCCGCCAATTACCCGTTCTGCACGATCGAGCCCAATACCGGTGAAGTCGCCGTGCCTGACGAGCGCATGGCAGCCCTTGCGAAGATCGCAGGCTCGAAGGAAATCATCCCGACCCGCATCTCCTTCGTCGACATTGCCGGCCTCGTGCGCGGCGCCTCGAAGGGCGAAGGCCTCGGCAACCAGTTCCTCGCCAATATCCGCGAGGTCGACGCCGTGGTCCACGTGCTGCGCTGTTTCGAGGATGACGACATCACCCATGTCGAGGGCAGGATCGACCCGGTGGCCGATGCCGAAACCATCGAGACCGAGTTGATGCTCGCCGACCTCGAAAGCCTCGAGCGCCGCGCCGACCAGACCCGCAAACGCGCCACCGGCAAGGATAAGGAGGCGCTGGCCGTGCTTCCCGTGATGGAGGCCTCGTTGAAGCTTTTGCAGGACGGCCAACCGGTGCGCGGGCTGAATGCGACGCTTGACCCCGAGGACCTGAAGATTCTGAAAGCGCTCAACCTTCTGACCTCCAAGCCGGTGCTTTACGTCTGCAATGTCGCCGAAGCCGATGCCGCCAATGGCAACGAACACACAAAGGCGGTTGAAGAGATGGCGGCCAGACAGGCGGCGGAAACCGTGATCATCTCGGCGGCGATCGAGGCCGAGGTGGCCCAGCTCGATGCGGAGGAAGCCGAGATGTTCCTCTCCGAAATGGGTCTCGAGGAACCCGGCCTCGACCGGCTGATCCGCGCCGGCTACAAGCTGCTCGACCTGATCACCTATTTCACTGTCGGGCCGAAGGAAACCCGCGCCTGGACCATCCGCCGCGGCACCAAGGCGCCGGCGGCCGCCGGCGTGATCCACACCGATTTCGAACGCGGCTTCATCCGCGCCCACACGATCGCCTATGACGACTATATCGCCTTCAAGGGCGAGACCGGCGCAAAGGAAGCAGGCAAGGCCCGCGACGAAGGCAAGGAATATGTCGTCGCCGACGGCGACGTGATCCACTTCCGGTTTAATACCTGAGCTCCTGAGAGCTCTCCGGCCTGCTTGAAGTCGCCCCTGCTATGCACCAAATTGGCTTCATCCAATCAGCATCCGGGGACAGGCATGAGCGTTTATGATTTTACCGCGAAGAGCATAACCGGCGAGGACGTGAGTCTCGCCGATTTCAGGGGCCATGTGCTGCTGATCGTCAACACAGCCAGCAAATGCGGGTTCACGCCGCAATATGAGGGGCTGGAGATGTTGCACAGGAAATACAAGGATCAGGCCTTCGCGGTGCTCGGTTTTCCGTGCAACCAGTTCGGCGGTCAGGAGCCGGGCGCGGAAGACGAGATCGCCGAATTCTGCAAGACCCAGTTCGATATCGATTTCCCGATGTTCGCCAAGGTCGATGTCAATGGCGACGATGCCCACCCGCTGTTCAAATATCTGAAGAAGGAACGCCCCGGCGTTCTCGGATCCGGCATGATCAAATGGAATTTCACCAAATTCCTGATCGACCGCGACGGCGAGCCGATCAAGCGCTATGCGCCGACCGAAAAGCCGGAGGATATTCAGGACGATATCAATGACGCGCTGGCGAAGGCGGGCTGAGCACTCTAATGGCCGACCGATCGCCTTCCATCGACGTCATCAACTCTGTTGTTCTTGATGGTCCCTTATCCTT
>NZ_JAINWJ010000063.1 GCF_021021415.1 Martelella mediterranea
CGTACGAACCCAACAGGACAGTTGCGACACAGAACCTAACAGCGCAGCGCGCTGGACGTTTTCGGCAAGGGAATCTTCCTCGGCCGAGATGTCGCTGTCGGCCTCGCGCACATGGCAGGGCACCGGCGTGGTCCGTGCCAACCGCTTCTTCTTGGCGAGAAGTTCGAGCGCCCGGAACCGGCGGCCGCCGGCCGGAACCTCGAACATGCCGGTCTCCTTGCCGTCGTCGTCCACGACCGGACGGACATTGAGGTTCTGCAGGAGGCCGCGGCGGGCAATGTCCTCGGCCAGGTCCTCGATCGAGACGCCCGCCTTGATGCGACGGACGTTGGACTGGGAGAGGACGAGCTTGTTGAAGGGAATGTCGCGCGAGGCGCTGAGGGTGATCTTCTTGGCTGCTGTCGCCATGGTGATTTACTCCGCGACGGGCGCCGAGAGCCTCTCTCTCGGCTTCCAACCCGTCACGGAAACAGGGCGCAGCCCTCTTCCTCTCTCTTCCGAACCCCGTAGAAACGGAAAGCCGGAGAGCCGGATCGGCGGCAACGCGAAGGAACGCGAATACGGATCGGCGGCATTGCTGACGAGCCCCGCGTTCACACACCGCACATGCCTTCGCATTCATTGCCCCACAGATCGAGCTGGCCGTGATCGGCGGCGGTGGAGAGGTCCGCCCGGTCGAGCGGGACCGCCTGGCGGTGGAGATAGACCTCGCCGCGCACACCGCGCAGGCCGGTGCGGATCATCCGATCCACCTGCACGGCGTCGGCCCAGGCCTCAGCGTCCTCGTCGCGCATCGCGCGCCACATGGCGTCCGAGTGGAAGGGACAGCCGACGCAACTGCTCTTGGGCGGTTCGGGATAGCCATGGCGCTGGAGCCAGGCCAGGCAGTCCTGCCGGCTCATGTGCCGTTCGACCAGCGGCCATCGGTTGACCTGCCAGCATTCGAAGGACGGCTTCATCCGCAGCACCTCGTCGGCCGAGATGCCGATCCATTGCTCGACCACTGCGTGATCGGGCGAGCGCCGTCGTGTCAGGCCGGCGAGTTCGCGTACCTTCCGGCGGATCGGGACGATCTTGTATTCCTTCGTGCATTGCCGCCGGATCATGCCGATCTGTGCCTTGCCGCGCTGTTCGGCCCGGGTGAACGCCGGAATCGACGCCCACCTGCCGCCCTGGGTGGCTCTGGCGAGATCGTCGCGGATATTTCCGGCGGAGACGATGTGGACCGGAAACGGTAGTACGTTGGGTGACATGAGCCAGTCGAGATGCTCGTAGACCGCCCGTGGCTCCCAGCCGGTATCGGCGAAGATTGCGCAATCGGGCATCGGGCCGACGATGCCGTGCGCCGCCATCAGCGCCAGCGTGGTGGACTGCACGCCGGCGCCGAGGCTGAGGATCCGCAGACGGATGCGCGGATCGTCGGTCGCGGGAAAGAAGGGAGACGGCGCGTTCATGACGCCGACTCCAGCTCCACAGGTCGCGGCTCGGTGTCCTCCTCGGGCGCGAAGGCGAGAAGCCAGTCGGCGGCCTTGCCCGCCTGGCTGGCGGCACGGACGATGGCGCGGTCGTCCTCGCGCAGCACCTCAAGCCAGGAGGCGATGTAATCGGCGTGCCGAACGGTCGGGGCGATGCCGAGTGCGGCACAGCAGAAGGCCGCATTGATTTCGGCGATGAGCTCTTCGAAGGCGTATTTCTTCGAGCCGAACGAGCCCGAGAAATCACGCCCCAGACGCGAGACATGGCCTGTCGCGTGACCCATCTCGTGCAGCGTGGTGCGGTGCCAATTGATGGGTTCGAAATAGGCCTGCGGCGGCGGCACCTGCACATAGTCATGGGCGGGCACGTAGAATGCCCGGTTGCCGCCGATGCGGAAGTCGATGCCGGTGGCGGCGATCAGTGCCTCGACACGCGGTTCGATCAGACCCGTCGGCACCGGCGGTGCGGCGGTCGCGAGATCGTCGGGCAGGTTCTCGCACTGGTCGGTGTTGAAGACGGTGAAGCGCTTCAGGAACGGGATCGCCTGGGCGTCCTTGCCGGTCTCGCGCGCCCGGCGCTTCTCGTCCTCCGGCACGAAGCGGTCGGCATAGACGACGGTGGTGCCGCGCTCGCCCTTGCGAACATTGCCGCCAAGCGACAGCGCCTGTCGGAAGGTCAGCCAGCTCTGGCCGGAAAAGCCGCGTTCAATAACAGCGCCCCAGAGGAGCAGGACGTTGATGCCCGAATACTGACGATCGGTGGAGGCGTTCTTCGGGAGGCCAAGGGGCGCCTTCGCCGCCGCCGTTCCCCAAGGCTGGACCCAGGGCACACGGCCGGCCTCCAGCTCGGCGATGATCTTGTCGGTGATTACGGAATAGAGGTTGGTCCGGTCGCGCCGGGCACCGGATTTGCGGTTCTGTCTGGACATCGCGGTTCTCCGCGACGGGCGCCGGAGGCCTCTCCTCCGGTCCTCGTCCCGTCACGGCAAACCGGTCCGCACTCTCACTTTTATGGGCCCCCTCCGAGTCAAGAGGGCACGATTAGGAATTTGGGACGCCCCGGCCAGGCGCCCTCCCTGCAATCTTGAATGCGGCACTCGGTCCCGAGATGTCCGTGGCAAGGGCGTGGTTCGCAAGAGCCTATCACCGGCTCGACTTTTATCCGGTCCGGCATTCCGGCCAACTCCGGTGCCGCAACCCCAATCCCGTTTGCTGCGGGTGTTGCCCTTCGAGGGACGGGACCCTTCTCTACGAACGGCATCTTTCAGCCCAGTGAGAGTTCGGTCACACATCCGCCCGGCATCCCCGGCGGTCGCGAGCCGCGCGGGAATTCGATATGTTGCCGTGGCCGCTCAGGTCACGATGGCACCACGCGGAACCATGCCCGTCGTCGCGTAACGCCACAGAGCGATCAGCAGCTTGCGAGCGAGCGCAACGACCATGATCCTTCGCATCCGTCCCGTCGCGCCCTCGGTGCGCCTGCGATGCCACCGCGCCAACTCGCTGTCGGGCTGCCAGAACAGCCAACGCCAGCTCATCTGGATCATGTGAGCCCGCAGCAGTGGCGGCCCCGCCTTGGTGATGCCCTGGTCGCGTGACACCGAGCCGCTGGCCCAAGGCGCCGGCGCAAGCCCGCTCCAGCCGCCAATCTCGCGACGGTTGCGGAACTCGCGCCAGAATGCCTCCCGCGCCAGGATCGTGGCATCGTTCATCCCGATCCCCTTCAGCCGGTTCAGCGTCACGATCATCGAGGCGTCTTGCGCTGGTTCAGCGGCCGTATCAGTCTGCTGGCTGCGGTCCCGGACAATGGCGTCGCGTTCGGCCTCCACCTGTGCGATCTGCCGTATCACCAGCGCCAGGCGCTCCAGTTCGCGCGTGATCTCCCGCTTCAGGCAGGGTCCGAGAGGCCGACCGTCTCCAGTCACGAGTGCATCCAGGCGTGTCACCGCATCACGGGCACGGGGATCGAAATCCATGATCCCCTGCGTTTTCAGCAGGCCCTTGATCCGGTTCCCGTGCGCCGTTCTCTCCTTCACCAGGCGCTGGCGTTCCCGCAATCCGCGGCGCACATCGTCCTGTTCCACAGTCGGCACACGAACCTCGCTCAGCACCTGCCGTTCGCCGCGCGCCCAAGCCATCAATGCACGAACCATCCCCCGCGCATCGATCCGATCCGTCTTCGCACGTTTGGCCCGGCGGTCGACCAGCAAGCTCGCCGGATCAATCACCACGACACGGATGCCAAGCGCAGTGAGGCGACGATAGAGCCAGAATCCTTCATATCCGGCCTCGTAGCAGATGACGACGGCCGGCGCACCGAGCTCTGCTGCGGCCAGCTTTGCTCGCGCCCGATCGATCAGCGTCAGCAGAGCATCCACATCGCCGCAGGCCATCGCATGCAGCGCGATCTTGTCTGCCAGTGACACCTGAATACCAACTACCCACTTCGACCGGCTCATCTCCACCGACACAAAAATATCGCCGCAAGCCGGTACATCTTCGATTTTCACTACAACTTCACTATCCTCGAGCATCGTCCTTTCTCCCATCTCGGTTCAACTCGTCGAACCGTAAAAGGCGGTGCGACGCGCCCCATAGGATCTCTTAGAAGGGGGCGTTGCGGGGGAATCCCCCGCTCGAATGGGTCGGCCGAGACTACAGGCTTGGCCGCAGGGGAAGGCCTTCCCCACCATCTTCTTCGAACGGTCAGCTGCTTGCGATCACCTTCAGCCGCATGGCGCGCGTCTCAAGGAGATAGGTCTCCACGCTGGCCAGCAGATGCAGTCCCTCTTCGGTGACCGCGGCGCGCGATAGGCCAGGTTGAACGATGCGCACATCGAATTCGTAGCGATAGTCCTGCCAGCTCGCTTTCAGCTTCTTGAGGAAGGCGGCTGTTCCCTGTTCGAAGCGGGAAGTCTGGCCCTTCTCGAGGCGCAACTTCTCCCGTTTGAGCATATGAATGAACATACGATTGGGACGATCGCGCCAGCGGGCGGATTTCTGGGCCTGCCCGCACACTTCGTAGAGATCCTTGACGCGCGCGCCAGGTGCGTCGGAACTGGAATATTTGCAATGGTAAAGCGTCAACTGCACGAGACCTTCAGTCACTCGAAGCGTGACGACGTCCGCGATCTCACCGGCGCCGTCATCGTCGAAGATGAGGTCATAGGTGTCGCCCTCTGCGAGCAATGTCTCGATGACGCGCCGCTGCACGGAGTCGACCCGCTTTTCAGGTCCCTGCGCCTCGGCGCGGATATTGGTCTTCGACCAATCCCAGGCCTCGATCCGGTCGACGGGATAGGGTTCAACCACGACGCCTTCAGGCAGAGCATAGAGGTGGCTGTAGATCAGCAGTGAGCCATCCCCAAAATCGATCTGTGGGGAATCTTCGCCGAAGGATTCCGACAGCGGTTTCACCTTGCCGCTGACCTTGATGGTTGTTTTCGGACCAGAGCGCTGCGGATAGCGAGCGCCACCTTCGGCAAACACGATTTCGAATTCGGCGACATGGGTGTCGCTGCGCACCGTGAAGCGCAATGGACCCGTGCGTTCATGATCCAGCAGTTCGATGTCGCATTCGGCGAAGGCTACGGCTTCGTCGCCGAAACTGATTTCGATCCGGTCCTCGATTTGCGTCAACAGCGATTCCGGCCAGTGGATCGCGACCGGAGGCACCTGCGGGCGTTCGCTGATCTGGCGAGGCCGCATCGCGCTCTTGAAGACGCCATCGGTGGTGATCCCCGGATCGTTGACGGCCTTGCCGATATCCGCGCACCATTCGACCCAGTCAGTCAGATCGCGAACCCGCGAAATCGACCAGAACTTGCCTTTGGCCGAACAGCCACGAGAGGCGGGAACGCCGTCGAGGAAACCGGTGGCGAACACGTTGTTCTTGATGCGCGACTGGGACTTCGCCGTGTCGAGTCCGTCGGCGACATCGACACCCATATACATGGAGTAGCGGACACCGCGTCCCTGATGGTGCGTCAGGCCAAGATTGCGCAGGATCAGGCGATTGAACCCATGCAGGCTGCGGAAGACCTCCTCGCCCTCGACCCGGCGCGTTGCCTCACCGCAGACCGCCTTGGCCAATCGGTCATACGGTCCCTTGATCGAGCTGCTGATATAGAGGAGCTGACTATCGGGATCCCAATGCATCATGTGCAGGTCCCAGGTGACATTGGTCGCGTGCTGGGCCGTGGTCCAGCCGGCCTGCTCTTCGGACCGGGTGACGAAGATGGCGACACGCTGGTGTGGGTTGACCTTCATGCCGAGATAGACGCCGGGACTATACAAGTCCTCGGCCCGCAAAGGCTCCCAACCATCGCAATTGGTGCGATAGACGACCGCGTTCATCTTCGGTTCGAGCGTCTGCAGCGGAATGTCGCTCAAGTCACCGACAAAGCCCTTGAACATCTCGGCACGGCGGATCTGCCGGTCGATTTTCGCGGTGCTGAGTGCCTCGACCAGCGCGTTCCAGTCGGCATCCTCCGCATAGAGCTTGGCCAGCGAACGATCAATGTCGTCAATGCCGGTATTGGCGATGACGGTGGCGTCGCCGAGGCGTGGATCCTGGCGGGTGAAGCGGCCGACAAACTGGATGGTGACAGCGATGCTCTTGTGCGGATCGTGCAGGGCGGCGATCTTCAGTTCCGGCAGATCGAAACCTTCTCCGAGCATGTCCACGCAGACGATGATCCGGCTCTCGAAGCGCCGCAGAGCGGCAAGGTTTGAACGGCGTTCACGGATCGACTGCTGGCTATGGACGATGACCGGACGAAGTTCGGGGTACATCTCGCTGTAAAGCTGGTGGAGGGCTCTGGCGCGGTCGATAGTCTGGCAGCGCGCCATGGCGAGATGGTTGAGGCCGGCGTCCAGATCACCCTGGAGGACTTCGCCGAGCTTCTCCGCGATCGCGAGATCGGCGTCCGCCTGATCGAGCCCGAAGACAGCCTCGAAGCGGATCGGCTTGAAATAGCCTTCGGCCTGCGCCTTCTTGAGCGGATAGGTGTAGATGAACTCGCCGTCGACGCGCCGGCCGTCCTCACGGAATGGTGTGGCGGTGAACTGGACGATCGGGAGCGCCGGCTCGCGATCGGCAAAGAGGCCCCGAAAGCGCGCCCAGGTCGGGGCGCCGATGTGATGAGCCTCGTCGATAAACAGCGCCGCGGCACGAGCTGCCATCCGCTCCTGGACCGCTGCTTCGGCGCGGCCGGCGATCTGCATTGTGGTGACGATGACATTGGCGCTGTCGAAGATCTCATCCACCTCGGTTACCGTCGTCGGAATGTGCGAAAGGCGCATCACTACGGGAAATGCTGCCTTGTCTTCCAGGCATTGCTGTTGCCTCAGCACGCCGAAGGTCTCGAACTTGCCCGCGATCTGCTCTCGCAGAGCGTCCGTCGGCACCACGACCAGTAGCCTCTCGAAGCGCTGGTGGGCGTTGAGCGCGAGCATGGTTTCCGTCTTGCCGGTGCCCGTCGGCATGACGATGGTGGCCGGATCGCTCGATCGCGTCGCATGGGCCAAAGCCGCGTGCAACGCGCCGATTTGAGGACGTCGCAGACCGGGCTGGGCTGGCTGCTCGTTTTCGGCTGCTCGTCCCTCCCGGAGATGAAAGGCGCCCGACCAGGATGCCGAAACCGCTGCCAGCCGTTCGACCCGCGCTTGGCCGCTCAACGTGTCGATGCGGATGGGCAACGGGGCCATCCACCGGCCTTCGCCGGCATCGAGTGCTTCGACGATCTGCGCCGGCTCACTCGCGCCGGGGACCAGCAGAATGAGATCCGCCTCCAGCGACGTGGCGGTCTTCGCGTTGATAATCTTCAGTGTCTCGCCGGACGGCAGCGTGGTTTCATGACCCGTCACACGGCGGATCGAAAAGGGTCGCAGCCGGCAGCGCACGCGCAGCGGCGGAACCGCCAACTGGCGTATCGGGCTTCCCAGGACCTTGCCCTCGATCGCAAGCCGAGCCGGCAGCAGCAGTTCGACCTCGGGATTGAAGAGATCGTCCTGGGCGGGCTCGGTGCGCTTGCGGGAGGCCATGGTCGCGTCCTCGGCTACGCCGCGATCGTCTGGGGAGAAGGCGGGACGGTGATCACCGTCCCGTTCGTCATCAGAACGATCAGGCCCCGTTCGGCGCCGGTCATGTCGAGATAGGCACGCACCTGAGCCCGATAGTGATCAAGTGTCTCCTGGGTGGGATTCACATCGCTCTTCCAGTCGATCACGACGGCTGGCCGACCTTCCGGATCAACCGTAAGTGCGTCCGCGATGCCCGCCGTCGCAACCAGCTCGGCATTCTCCAGCTGAAGGGCATAGACCGGAAATTCAGCGAGCAATGAGGGACGCAAGGCCGCAACCTCCGACAAGGCCAGCGTTCGCGTCACGCAACCGGCCAGTTCCTCAGGCGAAAGCCCGTTCGCCGGATCGGAGGCGGGCTCCTCGCCGAGCGCACGGATGAGGTCAGTGGCACGCGCGGTGAGCGCCTCGCCGGCCTCGTCGCATTCCCCTGTCAGGACTTCTTCCATGAGCTTGTGAAGGATCAGTCCACGCTCGCGCCCGCCCTGGACGGAGGCGGGCGCTTCTGAGTCTGGCGCCGGAGCATCAGCCGAACCGGCCCAGATGTCCGGCTCTTCTTCCTGAAGCACCGAACCGATCGCCGTCTCGTCGCGGCTCGGCGCAAGCCAGGTCAGGTGCATCTGCCTTTCGGCAATCGCATTTGCCTCAGTGGCGAAACTCTCCCGTGTCTGGTCGTTTGCGGCATCGCCTGTCACCGCGATCGGGTCGAGCGGCAGATGCGACACGTCGACGTGAGGGAGATCTGTCAGGGACAGGTCCACCAGGCCGATCCAGGCTGATTTCGAAGGCGTTACGTCGAGCCGCGGCAAGATCAAGAGTTCCCGGGCGCGGGTTGCCGCGACATACCAGAGCCGGACCCGCTCGCGATCCAGTTCATCCTTCTCTGCCTGCCGCGCCGCGTCGTAACCGGACGGAGGGACACCCAGAACCGGGCAGTAGAAGGTATCAGTCTGGCGATCGGTCACGGCGCTGTCGGGCGCTATTACCCCTGTCATGGTGTTGATGGGGATGACGACCGGCCATTCAAGACCTTTCGCGGCATGCATCGTGTAGAGGGCAACGGCTTCTTCCTGCGCATCAGGCCGGCCTTCCACCGCGCGGGCCTCATCTGCCCATGCCGCCGTCATTGCCTCGGAAAAGGCCCGCAGACCCCGTACCGCATAGCTGACGGCGAGGCTGAGATAGAGATCGACATTGGCAAGCGCTCGTTCTGCCTGACCGCGATGCCGCTCCAGAAGAACCGGGCGTACCCGAAGGACGTCGACGGCCTGCGAAAGAAGATCGTGTGGTGTCGTGCTGTTGGCGCGTTTCTGAAGCGCTTGCAGCCGCTCGATCACATTCCGCGCCAGCGGATGAACTATTGCCGCGGGATCGATGCCGAGGTCGAGCCGCGGGATCCGGTCGGGTTCTTCTTCCGAACGCGGGAGCGCCCAGGCGATGTCCAGGAGTTCCTCTTCGCTGAGCCCGACAAGCGGGCCCCGCAGTAGTGCGCCGAGCGCCAGCGTATCACGACGATCGGCGAGAATCCGCGTGATCGCGATAAGGTCCTGCACTTCCTGCCGGCGAAACAGACCTTTGCCGGCCTGGGTTGCGACCGGGATGCCACGACGCTCAAGGGCTTCTTCATAACGCCAGAGTTCCGCGCCGGTCGGGGCGAGCAAAGCGATGTCGCCCGGCTGGCACGGCCGTTGTGCACCGGCTTTGCGATCCTGGACCGGATGACTGCCGATCAAGCGTGCGCAAAGTTCAGCCACCGCTTCGGCTTCGGCGTCGCGTCGCTGCTCGGCGCTGGCCTTGCCGTTCTCGTCAGCGACCGCGATATCGATCGCCGCGACGCAGACGCCGTCTTCCGGATCGTCGTGGAAGGGATCGAGCGCGGTGAAGCCGGGCTGGCCATCAGCCGATAGAACAGCCTCGAACCGTTGGTTGACGAAAGTGAGGATCGAGGCACAGGAACGGAAATTGGTCGAGATCGAGACGAGGCCGTCCGCGTCCAGCGTCGAGAAGGCGGTGCGCGCCTGGACATAAGCGCCGACATCCGCGCCGCGGAAGCGATAGATTGCCTGCTTGGGGTCACCGACCAAGAAGAGTGCGCCCGGCCGAATCCGGAAGCGCGTCCAGTCCTGCGGATCATCACCGGGATCGCCGCATAGACGCCAGAAGATTTCGGCCTGGAGCGGGTCGGTATCCTGAAACTCGTCGACCAAGACCTTTGAATACCTCTGGCCGAGCGCCTGTCGCACAGTTTCATGGTCGCGCAACAGGTCACGTGCGGCGTAGATGAGATCGTCGAAATCGAGTTGGGCGCTGGCGCGCTTGTGCTCACGATAGCGCGCAAGGATTGTGCGTGCTTCGTCGATCAATATCGTAAGGACCTGGCCGGATACCGCCTGGAGCAGTGCGGTCCACGCGGCACAGCACGCCTCATACAGGCCGCTGGCCGTATCGTTCAGCCTGTCGCCGTCTGCCTTGGACAGTCCTGCCTGCTTTGCCGCTGCCGCCCATTTGCCCTTCTTGCGGTAGGCGTAAAAGCTGCCCGTCCCGGTCGTAAGGTCGGGATGCGGGCGTGCAACCAGCAACCCGACGAGCCCGGCGGGTGTGGAACCATCTGCAACTGATGGAAGGGCAGCCGCCATTTCAGAAAAGCGCGCGGCGAAGACCTCCGTTTCCGGCTCATCGACGCCGGCGCCTTGCATAAAGGCCGAAAGTTCGTCGGCCGCCTGCCGGAAGGCTTGCAGGTGACCTGCAAAGGGCATCGCTTCCGGTGCGACCAGATTCCTCGACCGCCGGAGGGCTTCGGCGATCTTGTGCATCAGAGCGACGGTCTCTCCCGGGTTATGCAGCACCATCTCGGCGAGGACACCGCCCTGATCGCCAGACAATCGTTCGCGCAGCCAGCCATCGACGATTTCGAGGAAGTTGAGATCGGCCTGGTTGCGGTCGATGACCGCTGCGCCCGGATCGATATCCGCTTCCGCCGGGTAGGGCTTGATCAATCGCTGGCAGAAGCCGTGGATGGTCGAACAGGTGATTTCGTCGATCGCCGTGCTGGCCGACATCAGATTCTCGCGCTGTGCCGCAGACAGTCCCTCCGGCAGGCCGGCGCGGAGCTCCGGTGCGATATGGCCGGCGGCGAGATCTTCGACGAAATCCCGAACGCGCAGGAGGAGCTCGCTGGCCGCCAGTTCGGTAAACGTGACCGCGGCGACGGAACTTGGCGCGACACCCTGCGCCAGCATGACAGCGATCCTGCCGGCCATCACGGCGGTCTTGCCCGATCCCGCGCCGGCCTCAACCAGAATGGATCGGTCGTGACGGCTGATCGCGTCATGCCGGGCGCCATCATCATTCAGAACTTTCACGCTGCTCATCATTCCGCCTCCCAGATCGGCGCGACCTCGCTGAGCCGCTCGGTCGAGGCGGCTTGTTTGCGTTTGCAGTAGGTGGCGCCTGCGTTTGCCGGCAGGGCAAAGGCGAGATCGTCATAGTCGCTTCCCGTATCCGGCCCGGGCAGTGCCGCGCCGCTGGCCAATGCGGTTCTCGCCGCCCGCAGGTATGCCTTGATTTCCGCCAGGACGATGTCCGGCTCGTCGAGCTGGAGATCAAGCGGTTCACGCGGATAGAGCAGCGAGGCGCTGATCGCGATGTGGTCGCCCAGGAGCGCCTTGACGGCGAAGGCATAAAGGCAACGCTGAAGCTCGCGGCCGCCGTTCACGCGTATGTCGCCTTTGGGCGGCTTGCCGGTCTTGTAGTCGCGCACGAGTGCCCGGCTGCCGTCATCAGCGATGTCGAGCCGGTCGATATAGCCGGCAATGTGAAATCCGGTGTCGGGGATGATCACCGGCACACTGGCGTCCCAGGGCAGTGCCGCCTCCGACTTGGGCTCGGACCCGCCGAACGGGACTTCGCCAAAGGATCGGCTGCCCGGCAAATGATCATTGCCATAGGCAAGCGCCTGTCCGGCAAGAGCGCGCGCGTCCCCGAGCGTGCGGCCCCAGATAACAGCGGGCGGAACGGGCCGCTCGCTTTCCCACTCGGCAGCCACCGCACCAGCGGCTTCGTCTACCGCAGCCTGAATGGCAGCCACGTCGGCCGACGCCAGGCCGCCCGTCGCTTCGAGGTTTCGCAGGGCGCGGTCGAGCACCAGATGGATGAGGTCGCCGGTTTGCAGGGCGTCAAGCACGAGCGGCTCGGCACTGCCTTGCGGGGATTTCCAACCGAGAGCATAGCGCCAGAGGAAATTGAGGGGGCTGCGCAGCAGTGTCTTGAGCGAGCTCGCCGACTGGGTCCGCTGGAGGATCGCGAGAACCAAAGGATGATCGGACCTGACCAGGCCATCATGAGCTGTCACATCGGCCATGCGCCAATCGCGCCAGCAGGAACGCGCACTCAATGCCTGGGGATCGGCGGCGAATTCCTGCGGCCGCGCCATCAGCCGGTCGGTTTCACTGAAGGCATGGGCGGGAACGGCGTTGCGCCGCAGATAGGCTTCCTCGTCATAGGTGGCGAGGAGGGGGCTGCGACCCAAGAGCCGGCCGTCGCTGTCGCGTCGGGCGCGGGAGAAGACGACGTCGCTGCCCGTAGTGGCGAGGATCGTATCAAAGTCACGGCGATCTGCCAGACTGACGGGAAGCGGGTCGAGTTCGTCCGTTGGAATGATGTGGTCCGGGATCAGCCGATCTTCGGCGATCCCGCGTGGCCAGCGGGAGGAATTGAGACCGATCAGCCGAGCGAAGCGTCGCGGCGACGCGGCGAGGGCGCTGGCCGGCATCCAGGCCACGCAGACGGAGGCCTCGAGCCCGTCATCCAGTTTCAGTGATTCCAGCGTGCTGTCGATCGCGCCGGCGGGCCCTGCCAGTAGGGCTTTGCGCCAGATCGACAATGCCCGGCCCTTGAGGAAGGCTTCACCGATCTCCTGTGCCGCGTCCGGTCCCTTTGCCAGCAGATCGACCGCAGCACGCAGCACCGGGGCGTGATCCATGCCGTCGGGCCAGTCGTCCGGCGCGAGGCGCGCCAGCAGTTGGTTCCAGGCGGACGGCGTTGACAGGGGTGCATCGCTTGGAAGGACGCGCATCCAGCCATCGGGAAGGGAAGCCAGAGGTGCAGAATCGCGGCACAGGGCGGCGAGACGGCGCAAGCGCGACTGCGAAAGCCCGCGCACGACGATGTCGGCGAGTGCCGCTGCCGCTTGTCCGTCACGTGTGGTGACGGCCGGGACGCCATGAACGAAATGAAAATCGATACTGGCATCGGCGCGCAGCGCGAGAAAGTGATCGTCGTAGTCGGCCGGCGACGCGGTGGCGATGGCAATGTCGGCGGGCGATACGCCCGACGCGAGCAGCGACCGAACCCAACGCAGTGTCTCGACTGCCTCATGGTAAGCGGTCGCGGCGCTGACGGATCGAATGGCCGGCGCCTCGGCGTCACCCCGAGCGACAGCAACGCCGCTTTCCTTGAGCCAGGCCGGGACAGGGCGAGGACCTGACGTCCATTGCATGGGGATGTGCTCGGCGAGCGCCTTCAGCAGAGGCCGCCAGCAGGGAGACAGTTCGGTCAGTCCGACGATTTCCATCGAGCCGAATATGGCGGGCGCATGGGTGATCTGGCTGATGGCTGCTGCGACAATATCGACCGGACGCATCATTCCGCCCGGAAGTTCGGTGAGAACAGCGGCCTCCAGGCGAGCGATGGCTTCAAGTCTTGGATGATCAGCTGACCGGGAGGCAAGATCGATACCGGCCCGCCACGCCTTGTGCAGTGTATCGGCGGCCGCGCCGATCATGCCCGGCAGCATCTTGATATCTTCCAGTTCGCCCATCGGTGTTTCAGGGAGGGCCGTCTGGATCGCCGCGCGCAGGCTTTCTTCGTCGATTGCGCGGGCGAAGCCGCCCGCGAGCCGCACCGCGGCTTGTTCGAACGACATGATCTGGAGGCCATGTTGACCGCCGCGGGCCGCCGCAAGGCGGGCCTCCCGCATTGCCAGGCGACCATACACGACGAGGGTGGATCGCTTCGCGGCCGTCATTGCTTCCCCCTTTCCGGGTTACTTCTTGTTCGGACGCTGGGTCAGCGCCGACGCTGCCGCGCTCTTGGCGGCCTTGCTGCTTTTCGGGTCCCGCAAGACCATTGCGGCTGCACTCGCCGCCTTCTTGCTGGTTACCTCACGATTCGTACGACGCTTCGGCATTCTGCCTCTCCTTCCGAATCTCCTAATCGCCGCCATTGACGATCGTTCAAGATGGGAATAATAGTTATACGGATTGATGGGATATGTCCATATACTTTTTATCCCCATCGTGGAATCGAAGGTAGGCGGCATGAAAGAAGGCGTTACGGCTTTGAAGTGGGGGGTGGAGCGTCGGCTCGAATTCATCGAGTTTCGATTGTTCTGGGAAGGCGGTGTGAACCGCTCTGACATTATCGAAATGTTCGACGTGTCGGTTCCGCAGGCGTCAAAAGATCTGACACTGTATCAGGAGAGAGCGCCCCAGAACGCTGTCTACGACAAGAGCGCGAAGCGTTATGTCGCGAGTTCGCAGTTCTCGCCGATATTCTTGAAGCCGGATCCGGATGGCTACCTGTCGCGCCTAAGGTCTCTGAAGGAAGGCCTCGCCGATCCAGGGGAATCCTGGATATCGAGTCCGCCGGAGACTGACATCGCGCTGACGCCGCGCCGTGAAGTAGATTCGGATGTGCTGAAAGCGGTCCTGCAAGCTGTGCGCGAGACCCGCTCTATCGAAGTCTACTATCAGTCGATGGGAAGCAGGCGAACCGACCCGATGTGGCGGCGGATGACACCTCATGCATTCGGCTATGACAGCTTTCGGTGGCACGTTCGTGGCTACTGCCATATTGATGAAAAATATAAGGATTTCCTTCTGCCGCGCATCCTCGGCGTCCGCGACATGGATGTCCCCGGCCCGGGGGGCGATCAGGATACCTTGTGGAAGAAGACCTTTGATATTGAGATCGGTCCCCATCCCGGACTGACTCCCAGTCAACGCGCGGTCGTCGCGAAAGACTATGGCATGACGAATGATCGTGCCGTCCTTTCGGTGCGGTATGCGATGCTGTTCTATGTACTCAAGCGGCTAGGCCTGCTCGGAGACGCGAGCCAGCAGAATCCGCGCACCCAGCATATTGTAGCTCTCAATCCCCACGAGACCGAGCGCGCGCTCCAGCGAGCGGATTTCGAGTTCGGAGAAGTCGAACAGTCTGCCAAGGCGGCTGGAGGCGTTTGATGGACGGGCTTCAGGAAAAACCCTACTTGATGTCTTTCGGGACTGGCGGTCTCTACATCAACGAGAGCGTCGACATAGCTCGCCTACATGACGACGACGACTGGGACGCCACGGCGCTTCGTGCGCAAGAGCGCGGGGTGTTCCCAGTTCGCAAAGCCAGCTCTGCGCGCCGGTCCGTTCGAGAGATCGTAAATCGCCTGAAACACCTTTCTCCGGAAGGATTGGTGCTACTTGTCGACGGCAATCGGAGCGAACAGGCGGCGCTTCTCTGGCTCGCGACTTGCCGGACCTACAGGTTCATTTCCGAGTTTGCCGTCGAGGTGCTGGGAGACAGGTTTCTGTCATTGCGGACAGGTCTCTCCTACAGTGATTTTGATGCTTTCTTGTCCGCCAAGGAGGAGTGGTCTCCAAAGTTGGCAGCGCTGTCTGCTTCCACTCGCGCAAAACTTCGCGCGGTACTGTTCCGACTGATGCGCGAGGCAGAGATCCTGTCGCAGGATGATCGGATACTCGGAGCGATGTTGTCGCCGCGCGTGCTGGCCATCATCCACGCCGAGAACCCCGAGGAACTTCGATATTTCCCTGGGGCCGAACGACAGGCGGGGAGGACAGGATAGTGGCACGACTGAGCAATATGGCAACCGCGAAGGACCGTTTTGATCACCTCTTCAAGGTTGTCGGGAGCGAGAGATTCCTCAAGAAGCAGGGACTTGGAAATGAAGTGCCATTCTTCATCTGCCCCTATCCGGCGGAGGAAGCGGTTGGCATGGACATGATGCGTGCCAGTCTCGCTAAGAAACTTGAGAATCGTGGTGTGCGCGTGTTTGAAATCAATTTCTACGACCTCAGCATCAACCTGCTGCGCGACCGGGGCATCTGGGATGACGTTCTCGCGGCAGAGCCAAGCATCGGAAAGGACGAACTCAAGGAACTTCTGCAGGGCGTTCTCGATCCGGAAACCCATCTCATTCCGGAGATTCGGGCCCGCCTTGCGGAGCGGCAGTTTGATGTCCTGTTCCTGTCGGGTGTCGGCGAGGTCTTCCCCTATATACGCTCCCACAACGTGTTGAATAACCTTCAGAGCACCGCCAAGGAGAAGCCGACGGTGATGTTCTTTCCAGGAAAATATACGCAAAGCCTGGATACCGGCGCGTCACTCGATTTGTTCGGGATCCTGCATGACGATAAGTACTATCGAGCGTTCGATATTACGCACTATGAGATTTGAGGGGGGCATGACCAAACTTCGCGACATCTTCGAAAAGCCTGTTGATCGTCCGATTGAGGGCGTCATCAAGGCAGACGACCAAGCCGGGCTCAGAGTCGAGCTCGAGGAGTATGTCATCACGAATGAAATCGAGCGCCAGCTCGAACGGTTCCTTGATGCCTACAACGACTATGGCACGGCCAACGGGGTCTGGATCTCAGGCTTTTTCGGTTCTGGCAAATCGCATCTGCTGAAAATGCTGGCCCTCCTTCTCGAGAACCGCGACATCGACGGGAGGCCGGCCTACGAGCTTTTCAAGCAGAAATGCGCCCACAATGAAATTCTCGCGGCCGACCTCCGCAAGGCCGTGTCTATCCCGTCGAAGAGCATCCTGTTCAATATCGACCAGAAGGCCGACGTTATCTCGAAGGGGCAGACGGACGCGCTGCTTTCCGTGTTCCAGAAAGTCTTCGACGAAATGTGCGGCTACTATGGCAAGCAGCCGCACATCGCGCAGTTCGAGCGCGATTTGGACAGTCGCGGAGTCCTCGGGGCGTTCAGGGAGGCATATCAGTCTGTCGCCGGGAAATCCTGGGAGCGCGGACGTGAGCAGGCGTTGTTGGAGAATGCTAATGTCTCCAGGGCTTATGCTCAGGTCACCGGCGCCAATCCGTCCGATGGCGAAGGAATCCTGACGCGGTATCGCCAGGATTTCCGGTCATCAATCGAAGATTTCGCCGAGAAGGTGAAGGCTTATATCGAAACGCAGAAGCCGGGATTCCGCCTGAATTTTTTCGTTGATGAGGTGGGCCAGTACATCGCCGACAACGTCAAGCTGATGACCAATCTGCAGACGATCGCAGAGAGCTTGAACACCAAGTGCCGCGGCCGGGCCTGGATCGTCGTGACAGCGCAGCAGGACATGGCGTCCGTCATCGGCGACTTGAACCAGCGGCAGGAGAATGACTTCTCAAAAATCCAAGCGCGCTTTGCCAATCGGATGCCGCTAAACAGCGCCGATGTCGCCGAAGTTATCCAGAAGCGGCTGCTCAAGAAGACCGAGTCCGGCATCAGTGGCTTGTCCGATCTCTATCACCGCGAGTCGAACAACCTGAAGACGCTGTTCGACTTCACTGACGGCTCAATCCGACTGGAAAATTACCGGGACCGCGATCACTTCATTCACAGCTACCCTTTCGTTCCTTACCAATTTCCGCTGTTTCAGTTGGCAATCCAGAACTTGTCCCAGCACAATGCCTTCGAAGGAAAGCACAGCTCTGTCGGCGAACGGTCGATGCTGGGCGTTTTTCAGGAAGTGGTAGTACGGCTCGCGGATCTTTCTGTAGGCGGTCTTGCGACCTTCGATCAGATGTTCGAGGGTATTCGCACAGCACTCAAATCCAATGTTCAACAATCTATCCTGATCGCTGAAAAGAACTTGGGCGACGAATTCGCCACGCGAATTCTTAAAGCGCTATTTCTGGTCAAATACGTCAAGGGCTTCAAGCCCACATCCCGCAATGTCGCTGTCTTGATGCTCGATAGATTCGAGACGGACCTGACGAAGCACAAGCGGCGAGTTGATGAGGCGCTAAGCCTGCTTGAGCAGAACACCTACATCCAGCGCAGCGGCGAGCTGTTCGAGTTCCTGACCGACGAGGAAAAGGACGTCGAACAGGAAATCAAGGCGATCGAGATCGATACGTCAGAGATCGCCAAGGAACTGGAGACGCTGATCTTCGATGGTGTCATCAAGACTCGAAGGCTTCGCCACGAGGCATCCTCACAGGACTACCCCTTCGCGCGCTACCTCGATGACCGGCTGGCTGGCCGCGACTACGAACTGGCAATCAACGTCATCACGCCGTTTCACGAGCAGAGCGGTAACGCGGAGGCGACCGCCATGCGCACGATGTCGAGGGACGAACTTGCCGTTGTTCTCAATGCGGACAATCGCTTCGTCAGTGACCTGATGGCGTTCAAGCGGACGGATAAGTATGTCCGTCAGGCGCGTTCCGTGACACAGCAGCCGAGTATCGAGCGCATCGTCCGCGACAAGGGCGAGCAGAACAACAGCCGGCAGCGTGATCTGACGGTTAAGGCGCGCGCGCTGATGGGCGATGCCCGGCTTTTTGTACGCGGGGAAGAAATCGAGGTTCGCTCAGAGGATGCTCAGGCCCGGATCGAGCGGGCATTCCAGACGCTTATCGACAAGGTTCACGTCAACCTCGGCATGCTTCGCGGCGTCACTTACTCCGAAAACGAGATCGGTCGGTTCCTCGCGCATGGCAACGACGGCATGCTTGATCAGGATGGCGCCAATCTCACCGAGGCCGAGCAGGAAATTCTCAACTTCTCACAGTCAAACGCGCGCAACGGCATCAGGACGACCGTGAAGGCCATCGTCGAGCGTTTCGAGCGCAAGCCATATGGTTGGTCTTACGCAGCCATCCTTTGCACAGCAGCCAGTCTGCTTGGACGTGGTAAAATCGAAGCGCGTTCGGATGGCGGCTCGTTGGAGGGCGATGCGCTGCTACGTGGGCTTCAGAATGCCCACGCTCTGGGCAATATCGTGCTTGAACTCCAAGTAGAGTTCACGCCAGCGCAGACGCGCAAACTTAAAGAATTCTTTCGCGAATTTTTCGATGAGCAGCCGGCCGGCACCGAGGGCAAAGCACTCGGAATCGAAACGGCTGAAGCCTTCGACAAAGTCACGAAGGAGCTCGCATATCTGGAGGGGCAATCGTCGAGTTACCCGTTTCTGTCCGCGCTTGGCCAGCTCCAGGACTCACTCAGTGAGGTCACGGGCAAGCCCTATGCCTGGTATCTTCAGGACTTCAGTCACCACGAGGATCGGCTGCTCGATCTGAAGGAAAGCACTCTCGACCCGATCCGTCGCTTCATGGGCGGTGGTCAGAAGGCGATCTATGACGAGGCGCGGAGCTATCTGCTCGACCAGAATGCCAATTTCGGATATGGCGGCGAAGATAAAGCACGCGCCATCCGCGAGGTTCTGAACGATCCCGATTGCTTCAAGGGCAACGCCATTCAGCAGATCAAGGGCGCCCTTGATGCCCTGAGAACGGAGATCGACAATCGGCTCGAGGCGGAACGCAAGACGGCGATTGCCGATGTCGAAGAGCTTCGCGCCAAGTTGCGGGCGCTGCCCGAATTTACCTCCTTGGCAGAACCCGACGCTCGTGAAGTCGAGGCGGCCTTCACGACGGTTCTTGATACAATCCAGACCAGCAAGCTGATCGCGGTGATCCGCGAAAGTGTCAGCAGATTCCGGACGGCCGGCTTTCCCGCACTGCTCGGCCGCGTAACGGCGCGCCCCACTGACAAGAAAGACGATGAGGACGACAAGCCGAGCACCCTAGGGGACACGGCGGGGGGTACGCCACCAGCACCGACCCGACCGGAATACGTGGCTGCCAGCGCGCTGCGTGTCACCTACGTTAAGCCGTACTTGTCCGACGAACAGGATATTGACGCCTACCTTGATACCCTGCGCGAGACGCTGATTGCCGAAATCCGCGCGGGCAAGCGGGTGACCGTGTGATGATCGCCGGCGTCGAGATTGAGAACTTTACAGCGTTCGGAAGCTTGAAGCTGTCGTTGTCTCCGCGAGTGAACGTGGTCATAGGTTCCAACGGGACGGGCAAGACGCACCTACTGAAGGCAATCTATGGTCTGGCGCTGGCGGGCCTGCCAACTTCCACTGACAATTCGGACGAGGAGGTGGCGCTCAGCATAACAAGGAAATTCCTGCGGCTCTTTTCTCCTGAGGAAGACAGGCTTGGCGAGCTGCGGTCCAGCGGCGCGTCCGCGCCAGCACGGCTCAGCCTGGTGAGCAGCGATGACTCCCGCGTTGCGATCTCGTTCAATAGCCGCTCTCGATCGCTGCAAGTCAAAGTGGATGCCCGCGGCGAGGGGCATGAACTGCATCCCGTGTTCATTCCGACGAAGGAGGTACTGTCGCTCGTCCGTGGTATGCGCCACCCGGATCATGATCGCGCCACGGTCGAGATGATCTTCGACGACGGCTATATCGACCTTGCGGAACTCCTTGTACGTCCGGGTTTCGAGGATGAGGCTTCGAGCCTTGATGAGGACCCAAGGCTGTCGCGTGTCGTCCGAGAACTAGTTGCACTTGTCGGCGGGCGGTATCGATGGACGAGCGAAGGCGCTTTCCGCTTCGAGCCAGGCCGCTACGAGGAGAAAGTCGATCCCGCTCGGTCGAAGTCGAAGGCTGCGCAGGCTTATCAGGACTCGACCGTCACCCGTTTCGTGCCGAAAGGCGGGCAATCGCTGTCGAGTGGTATGACCGCCGAGGGATACAGAAAAATCGGCGTGCTGCATCGGTTGCTCTGCAACGGGTCGATCAACCCCGGCGCCACTGGCGTTCTGCTGTGGGACGAGCCGGAGGCGAATCTGAATCCGAAGCTGATGAAGAAGCTCGTCCAGGTGCTTCTTGAGCTGTCGCGCAACGGTCAGCAGATCGTCCTCGCCACCCACGATTATGTCCTTCTGAAATGGCTGGACCTGTTGATCGACAACGGCAAGGAGGACCATGTCCGGTTTTACGCCCTCTATCGCGATTCAGACACTCAGAAAATGGCGGTGGAGAGCGCCGACAGCTACTCGCTGATCTCGAAGTCCGCAATTTCCCACACCTTCGCCGAGCTGTTCGACGAAGACGTGGCGCGGGCGCTGGGGGGAGCGAGGCCATGACGCCGTACAGGGCAGAGCCGAACGCCGATCTGGAATTTTCATTTCCCGACGAGCTCGTTTGGGAGGAACTCGACCGGCAGGGCGTCAAGCTGCCGGTGCAGATGAAGTTCGTGGATCTCGTCATCGAAAGGGATGAGGACATCCTGCTGGTCGAGATCAAAGATCCGTCAAACAAGGCAGTGCCGTTTGCGGAGCGGCAGAGCTATTTCAAGCGGCTGTCGGACAATTCAATTCTTACGCAGGAGCTGACGCCGAAGGCGCGCGGCTCCTACACGTTTCTCCATCTGATGGAGCGTGATGCCAAACCGTTCAAATATGTCGTCCTTCTCGGTCTGGATGCTTTTGATCCCGAGCAACAGAAGGCGCTTCTCACCGGCTTCAAGGATCGGCTGCTGGCCGACATTCGATGCGAAACTGACTCGCCCTGGCGGCGTCAACACATAGCGGACTGCGTCGTGCTTTCCGTGGACATCTGGAACAAGACATTTGCCGACTGGCCCGTGACCCGGGTTCCCGCAGCGGCTGCAAATGGGGAGGCAGCCGCCTGATGGATACCTCGAAGCTTAAGAAGTTCGCGCAGTTTGCCCGGCGCACCCTGATGGGGCAGGTCAGCGCCAAGCTGGACTCCGTGCTCGCGCCGGGCGCTGCCGCGCGGCGCGAGTATCCGGAGGCGATGAAGAAGCTCGAGGCGGCCGTCGCACGGGATGGCAAAGGGCAAGTGATCGAGCGGGTAGCGTACATCTGGTTCAATCGCTTTTCGGCCTTGCGCTTCATGGACGCGAATGACCTCAACCCCGTTCGCGTCGTCTCGCCCTTGTCCGGTCAGTTCCAGCCAGAAATTCTGGCCGAGGCCAAGGCCGGGAACATCGACGAGGACCGCGTCCCGGAAAAGATTCGCGTTCAGGTCCGCGCTCTGCTAGATGGCCGCACGCCAAGCCCGGACGCGCAGGCCGAGGCCTATCGGCTACTTCTCGTCGCGATCTGCAATGACTGGCACCGGGTTATGCCGTTCCTGTTCGAGCGGATCGATGACTACACCGAGCTGCTGCTCCCTGAGGATCTGCTGTCGAACGCCTCGATCCTCGCCTATTTGCGCGAGGCGATGACGCGGGACGTCTGTGAGGATGTCGAGGTCATCGGTTGGCTCTATCAGTTCTACATCTCCGAGAAGAAGGACGAGGTCTTCGCAGGGCTGAAGAAGAACGTGAAGATTACGGCCGAGAACATTCCGGCCGCCACGCAACTATTCACCCCGCACTGGATTGTGCGCTACCTGGTTGAGAATTCCCTCGGCCGACTTTGGATGCTGAATCGGCCCGGCTCTCGGCTGACGGAGCGCATGGATTATTACATCGCGCCGGAAGAGCCGGAGACGGACTTCCTGCGCATCACGTCACCGGAGGAGATCAAGGTCTGTGACCCGGCCTGCGGCTCAGGGCATATGCTGACCTACGCTTTCGACCTCCTCTGCGCCATCTATGAGGAAGAGGGATATGATGTGGCCGAGATCCCCGGCCTGATCCTCACCAACAACCTCTACGGCATAGAGATCGACGAACGCGCCGGGGCGTTGGCCGCGTTCGCGTTGACGATGAAGGCGGCCGGACGTCGCAAACGCTTCCTCAGGCAAGCAAACAAGAATGGGGTCCAGCCCAATATCTGCGTGCTGGAGAACGTTAACTTCAGGGACGACGAACTGGCCGACTATGTGAAAGAGGTCGGGCGCGATCTGATCACCGAAGACATGCGCGAAACGCTAGAGCAGTTCCGGGAAGCGAAGAATTTCGGCTCGCTAATCATGCCGAAGCTAAAGGACGTAGCCGAACTGCGCCTGTTAATTGCCGAGAAACAGTTCGAAAACAATCTTTTCCTGCGCGATGTGCATGAGCGGGTACAGACCGTCCTGCGCATGGCTGACTATCTTAGCCCCAAATATCAGATTGTAGTCGCCAACCCGCCATATGCCGGCGCCAGCGGCCTGAACCCAAATCTGCAGACCTTTGCGAAGTCGAACTTCCCGTCAAGCAAAGCTGACCTTTACGCCATGTTCATGGAACGTAGCCTGGCGCTATGCATGAGCCGGGGCCTGCTTGCGATGATCAACATGCAGTCTTGGATGTTCCTTGGCACATACGAGAAGCTTCGAGCCTCTCTATGGAAGGCTGCCGCGATTCTAAACATGGCGCACCTAGGCGAACGAGGCTTTGATACCATTGGTGGGGCTGTTGTCTCCACAACGGCTTTTGTTCTGGAAAAATCCTCCAATAAGAATCTCGTTGGTACATTCGTTCGGCTTACAGACGGGAAGTCTGAGGCTGAAAAGTCATCAATGATGCAATTGGCCAAAAGTGATCGAGACTGCGGGTTTTTGTACAAAGCCAAGACATCGGATTTTCAGTCCATACCTGGTGAACCGGTCGCGTACTGGTTGAGCGATCAATTTCGAAAGGTGTTCTCTGGAGCGAAACGCATTTCAGATTATGCTGATCCGCGCGCTGGATTGCAGACAAGCGACAACAATCGCTTTTTGAGATTCTGGCAGGAAGTCGATGGCGGTAAGATCGAATACGAATGTGCTTCGAGAGAAGTGGCGGCGAGCAGTGGAGCGAAATGGTTTCCCTGCACGAAGGGCGGTGGGTTCCGTCGCTGGTATGGATTCAATGAGTACATCGTGAATTGGGAGAACGACGGCAAAGAACTTTTCGAGTTCGCTGCGAGTCTTTATGGGTCTCCTACGCGTATTATCAAGAATGCAAATCGCTATTTTGAAAGCGGGCTCACTTGGTCCAGTATCGCTCCAGCATTCTCGATCCGCTACTGCCCTCCGGGTTTCATATTCGAAACGAAAGGCTCGATGTGTTTTCCACGTAGGACAGAAGATGCTCTGCCATTGCTCGCCTTAATGAACTCAAAGATTGTGGAAGCTGCGCTGAAGGTTTTTAGCCCAACGCTGGATTTTCACGAAGGACCGCTTGGGAGAGTCCCCGCAGTTTTTGAAGAATTTCGCGCGAATGCGGCTTTATCCGCGGAGCGTGCCATAGAAATCTCTAGATATGATTGGGACGCTTCTGAGGGCTCTTGGGATTTTACGGTACTTCCGCTGCTTTCACCTGACTACCGGGCTGGGACGCTGGAGGCTACCTATGGCCGCCTGCGCACCCACTGGCAGCGCATGGTAGACGAACTACAGCGGCTGGAGGAAGAAAATAACCGTACTTTTATCGATGCTTATGGCTTGCAGGACGAGTTGAAACCAGAGGTGCCGGTCGGGGAGATCACCCTGACCTGCAACCCCGCCTATCGTTATGGCATAAAGGGCACTGAAGAAGACCGAGAGCAACGCCTCTTGGCGGATTCCATGGCCGACCTCGTCAGCTATGCCGTGGGCTGCATGTTCGGCCGCTACAGTCTCGATGTGCCCGGCCTGATCCTCGCGAACCAGGGTGAGGGATTGGAGGAACATCGCGCCAAGGTGCCAAACCCAACCTTCGAGCCGGACGCTAACAATGTAATCCCCGTGCTCGATGGCGATTGGTTCGCCGACGACATCGCTGCCCGCTTCCGGCGGTTCCTGCGTGTCACCTTCGGCGAGGAGCATTTCCAAGAGAACCTCGCCTTCGTCGAGGAGGCGTTGGGCAAAGATATCCGCAGATATTTCACTCGCGACTTCTTCAACGATCATGTGAAACGGTACAAGAAGCGGCCTATCTACTGGCTCTTCTCAAGCCCGAAAGGCACCTTCAACGCGCTGATCTACATGCACCGCTACCGTCCCGATACGGTGAGTGTGGTGCTCAACGACTATCTTCGCGAGTTCCGCTCCAAGCTTGAGGCGCACCGCAGGGCGCAGGAAACACTCAGCATCAGCGGGGACGCTTCGCCCGCCCAGAAGACCAAGGCCTTGAAGGAGATTGAGGCGATAGCCCGGCAGATCGAGGAGCTAGATGCGTGGGAGCGAGACGTTTTGTTCCCGCTGGCGACCAAAAAGATCGAGATCGATCTCGATGATGGGGTGAAGGCCAACTATCCGAAGTTCGGCGCCGCCCTAAAGCCCGTCAAGGGCCTGAGCGATGCGGACGACTGAGCATGGAGGAGCGGATCGCAAAGGGCCTCGAAGCGCAGTTCGACAAGCACCGCATCGTCTTCTGGTACGATCCGGCGCACGAATTCCGGCAGGCATTTGAGGCACTGACGCTCGATGGCGTCGAAAAGATCGAGGTGGCGAACACTGAGTTCGCGGTGAAGTATCGCGTCCTGCGTGAGGAGCCGAAGCGTCGTTTTTTGCTCTATCGGGAGGGACCGCGGCCGGCCGACATCGACAACTGGCTGCTCGACGTGGAGTTGGCGCATGGAGTGTTCAAGAGCGATCAGGTCGCGATTTGGCTGGCGGACCTGGGATTGCCGATCAGCTTCGAGGACGTGGTTCGGGAACATCAGGAATTCTTTCGCTCCGGGCGTCGGCTGGAGAAGCTCAAAGCTGCCGTTCGCGGAGACGACACGAAGGTGAAGCTGCGTCTGAGGATGCTCAGCGTGTGCGCCGGGGCCGACGGCGACTTCGATACGGTTGTCGAGGCGTTGTTGGGAGAGCTGGCAGCCGGCAAAGATGACAGCCTGCGATTGATCGACCGTGTCGGCTTGAGCGGTTTCCTCTGGGATCAGATGGAACGATTCTTTGGCTACCGTGCTGGAGAAGGGAGCGTCGGTGACTTCGCGATCACGCTGTTCAAGTCCTGCTACCAGAGCGCGGTCGGTGGAGAAGCGAATCTAGCTCCCGAGGCCCTCGTGTTCTTCCGTCGCTGGAAGAACAACCGGAATGCAGAAGAAGCCTTTTCTGCCCTCTCGGCCGAATATGCCGGGGCGCTAGGCGTGGCACAGGATCTCGCCAAACGCGATTTCCGCACGTTAATCGAAGTGGACTACTTCGAGGAGGTCGACCGGGCGATCATCCGCGCACTGGTCCATGAGGTTGGCAACCAGACTGTGGCGCAGGGAGATGTCCTGAACTGGATCCGTCAGCGTCGGCAGAGCCATTGGTATGCTGCCTATCGCGACCTCTATGAAGCGATCGGCTTCGCCGCCGAGTTCCAGCAAGCAATGGCGCAGGTCACGCTCGGCATGACGAGCTTGATGGAAGGCGTCGAGCGTTACGCGAAGAGCTGGTTTCGGATCGATCAGCTCTACCGGAAATTCATCTGGCGCATGCAGAAGTCCGGCCAGGCGACGCTCATGCGCGAATTGTTCGAGCAGGTCGAGAACCATTACGTCAACAGCTACCTTCTGCGCCTGAACGAGGCCTGGCAGACGCATGTCGACGGAGCTGAAACCTGGTCAGCGTCCTCGATCCCCGCACAACGCAGTTTCTACAGGGAGCATGTCGGCGAATTTCGCCGACGCGATCAGAAGGTGTGCGTCATCGTTTCCGACGCGCTTCGCTATGAAGTAGCGGAGGAGCTGCGAGAACGCATTCTCAGCTTGGACCGCTACGAGGCAGGCATCGATCCGATGTTCGGCAGCCTTCCGAGCTACACCCAGCTCGGGATGGCGGCGCTTCTCCCCAACGGCGAGCTGCAGATCGCGGACAACGACAGCGGCACCGTTCTGGTGAATGGTCAGAGTTCGCAGGGTATCGAGAACCGCAGGAAGATCCTCGCGACAGGACGGTCGGGCGACAGAACGACGGCCGTGAAGGCGGAGGACCTCATGGCGCTGGACAGGGACGAGGCGCGAGCGCTCGTCCGCGATCATGACGTCGTTTACGTCTATCATAATTTGATCGACGCGATCGGCGACAAGCGGGATTCAGAGGAGCGCGTTTTCGAGGCCGCCGAAGACACGATCGAGGAGGTTGTGCGGATTGTCAAAAAGCTAAACGGCGCCAACGCCAACAACATGATTGTGACGTCCGATCACGGCTTTATCTACCAACACCGCCCCATCGAAGAGAGCGACTTCTCCTCGGCGCAGGTCGAAGGTGACGTGATCCTTTTCCGCGACCGGCGTTTCATCCTTGGCCACGGTCTGAAGGGCAATCTTGGTTTGCGACACTTTACGCCGGAGCAGGCCGGTCTCGAAGGCTCGGTGGAATTGCTCATCCCCAAATCCATCAATCGACTTCGTCGGCAGGGATCGGGGAGCCGGTTCGTGCATGGCGGCGCGACCCTTCAGGAGGTTGTCGTTCCCGTCGTCAAGATCAACAAGAAGCGACAGAGCGACACGACCGCCGTTGAGGTGGAGATCATTGGAAGCTCCAACCAGTTGATCACGTCGAGCCAGATTTCGGTTCGCTTCTACCAGGTGGAGGCCGTCACGGAGAAAACCCAGACGCGCGCACTCAGAGCGGGGATTTATGCCCAGTCGGGCGAGTTGATCTCGGACAGCCACGAGCTTGTGTTCGACTTCCGATCTGAGAACGCGCGCGAGCGCGAAGTCCCGGTCCGGTTCCTCCTCCTCCGTCGGGCCGACGAATTCAACGGCCAGGAGGTGGTTCTGAAGCTGGAGGAGCGGCATGGCGACACGTCCCACTTCAGGGAATATCGCACAGCTCGCTACACGCTGCGTCGAAGCTTCTCGAGCGACTTTGATTTTTGACGGGGGATCCAATGACCGCGCTGGACGACAAGATCAACGAATGTTTCCCCGGTTTGGTGGTTCGCAAGGATTTGGTCAAGGCGGTAAAAGGCAATGCCATTGTCCCATCTTACGTGTTGGAGTTCCTGCTCGGCCAATACTGCGCCACCAACGACGAGAGCTCGATCCAATCGGGGATCGAGACAGTAAAGGAAATCCTCCGCAAGCATTACGTCCACCGCAACGAAGCGGGGCTGATCCGATCGAACATTCGGGAAAAGGGCCGGTGGAAGGTGATCGACAAGATCAGTGTCGATCTCAACACCGACAAAGACGCCTATGAGGCGACTTTCGCCAACTTAGGCATTAAGAAAGTCATCATCGACTCCGACACTGTGAAGGCCCATCCCAAACTGTTGGTTAGCGGCGTCTGGTGCATTGCCGACGTCGAATACGAGCACAGCGAGGATAAGAACGTCGAACCTTGGATCTTGGGCAGCATCAAGCCGATTCAGCTATCGAAGTTTGACTATGACGCATTTCTCGGCGCGCGTGCGGGATTCACGACCGATGAATGGATCGACCTGCTGTTCCAGACGGTCGGCTTCGATCCAGAGATGTTCGGTCGGCGCAGCAAGCTCCTGCAATTGATGCGCCTCGTTCCGTTCGTTGAACGAAACTACAATCTGATCGAACTGGGGCCGAAGGGCACCGGCAAGTCTCACATCTTCTCGGAGTTCTCGCCGCACGGTATCCTGATTTCAGGAGGTGAAGTTACGGTTCCGAAACTATTCGTCAACAACAGCTCGGGGAAAATAGGACTAGTCGGCTACTGGGATGTGGTAGCCTTCGATGAGTTCGCCGGCAGGCAAAAGCGGGTCGATAAGGCGCTCGTTGACATATTGAAAAACTACATGGCCAACAAGAGTTTCTCGCGAGGGGTGGAGACTCTCGGCGCCGAAGCATCGATGGTATTTGTTGGGAACACCAAGCACAATGTTCCGTACATGTTGAAGCACACGGACTTGTTTGAGGAACTTCCAGAAAAATACTATGATTCGGCCTTTATCGACCGGCTTCACACCTACTTGCCAGGTTGGGAGATCGATGTCATTCGCGGAGAAATGTTCGCATCCGGGTATGGCTTCGTCGTAGACTATTTGGCCGAAATCCTTCGGCATATGCGCAATGACGACTACTCCAATCGCTACCAGGACCTGTTCACGCTCTCGTCGGATATTTCGACGCGTGATCGCGATGGGGTGAACAAGACGTTCTCAGGGATGATGAAGTTGCTCTTCCCGGCAGATAACGCAACCCCTGCCGAGATGGAGGAGATCCTGTATCTCGCAATTGAGGGCAGGAAGCGGGTTAAGGATCAGCTTCTTCGGATCGACAATACGTATCCAGAAACGGATTTTTCTTTCACAGCGATTGATGGCCGCAAGGTAGTTGTCAAGACGCTCGAAGAAACAGAATATTCTCAATACTATCACAAACGGGCGCCCGCTCATGACCAAAGTGGACCTGACAGTGCAGTCAATGATGACACACCTGTCTCGCAAGCTTCTGAGACGGTGGCGGAGGAGGAGTTTTTTGCAGGTCCGCGCGAGGGGCACAAGATTTTCAACGAGAATCAGAAGGGCGTCACCTATTCCGAACTTTTCTGGCCATGGCTTAAAGGCGCAACGAATATCATAATTACTGATCCCTATATTCGCATGTTTCATCAGGTTCGGAATCTGATGGAGTTCATTGAGATGGTTGCGGTGCGGAAAACGCCTGGTGACGAGATCGTGGTGCGGCTTATCACTTGCCAAGATGAGATATATCCAGAAAAGCAACAGGGAAATCTCGTAGCTGTTGAGAGCGCGTGCGAAACGGCTGGCATCAAATTCTCTTGGGAGTTCGATGCAACGAATACGATTCATGCTCGCCATATCACGAGTGACACCGGTTGGAAGATTAGTCTCGATCGAGGGCTCGATATCTTTCAAAAGTTCGAGATGAACGATGCATTTAACTTGGCCAATCGCTTGCAGGAGTATCGCCAAGTTAAGACGTTCGAGATCACGTATCTTCGTAGCGACGGCAGATCAGGATAGCAGCAGTGGGCGACGATCATCCCCCGATGAGACGAGCAAGCCTATCAATTTCAGCCATATCGAGGCCTGATCCGGCCGTTTCCTTTGTCTCAATGAGGATGTCGCCGCCTGCCTGCTCATCAATCGGTCGTATGCCCGCTGCAAGATAAGCAGCTCGTTTGATTTGCCAACGAGCAGCGTATTGCGGGTCCGAGAGCATGCCGAGATGCTCCCAGTAGTAGGTCACGCCGGAATCGTCGTCGACGATCGTGAAGTCTGGCCACCGCATTTTCCCATCGAGTTGCAATGGCTGTTCGTAGACATAGGCGATCCCCATCCCGTTCAACTTTTCAGCGATTGCTAACTCAGATTTGGACCGCACGAACTCGCCGCGGCTGGTGCGATGTAGGAGATGCTTGTCGAGAAAACGCGGACCTGAGATTGTCTTGACCGCGACCGGTCCGGGCGCTTCGAAGAGATCCGTCATCCGCCGCGCTATTTCCGAGGCGGACGGGTCCGAGTACCGCCTCAGGGCACCGATATCGTCTTCGTGAAGAAGTATGAGTTCTTGCCGGTGTCGAGTTATGGCGGTGTAGAGGAGCTCCCGAGATAAAGGCCGACAGTTGCGCGGTAACACCAGGAATGTCCGCTCGAATTGGCTACCCTGTGTCTTGTGGACAGTGAGTGCATACGCCAGTTCGAGATCGGGCGTGCCTTCCTCACCGGAAAATTCGCTGGCAAAGTAGGTGAACTTAACGCCCGGCTGGCTGGCGAACTCGACCTCGAGATCGCGCGGGCGGAATTTCATCTTACCTGTCTTATAGCCCCCAACTACGATCCCGATGTCACCGTTAGCGACGTAAGCACGCTCTTGGCGCGGATAGGTGCGTCGGCGGCCATTGTTGCGAAGATTGATGACTTTGTCGCCCCACAGGACACCTTGAGGCCCGGCGGGTTTTGGGTATTTGGCGTACGGTGTCAGCGCACGATCACGTACTTTGCTGCGAAATCGTCGTTGAATTGAAAGGTTGATCGCTTCCACGCCGGGCGGGCCGGCCCGAACGGGCGAGAGTACCTGCCAGTCATGCGCTGACGCCGCGGCACCGCCATCCGTCTCTTCGGCGCGCCTCGCCCAGAACAGGACGTGCCCCTCCCACTCGCTTCCGCCGATGCTGAGCTCAAATCCACGTTGGTCGGCGCCATCGGCAAGTTCCAGCCCGCGGACAATTTCTTCGGCCAAAGTAGGTTCGAGATCGCTCGGGAGAGACCAATGAGCCGTCCGCACGTGCGACAAGGTGCCGGATTTGAGCGAATCCCATACCTCGTCTGCGCCAGCGTCCAAAGGCTCTCCGCTGAATTGCCGGGCTAACAGGACATCGCCGCGATCGGTGCCGCGCTGTCGGCCGATGATGGTAAGCTCGGCATAGCCAGGGGCGATCTTCGGGAACTGTGGTGTATCCTCAGACGGTGCGAGTTGACGACAGATATCCACGAAGGGCCTGCCGGCACCGATGGGCGGAAGCTGTCGAGGATCGCCAACGAGGATCAACCGGTCGACACCCTCGATTGCGTCGATGAGTGCAGCGAGTTGATCTTCGGTCAGCATCGAACACTCATCCACGATGACGGAGCGAAAGCCTTTCTCGCGCGGTGCGTCGGGATTCCGGAAATAGCGTCCGCTTGTCCCATCATACCTTTCGTAGCGTTGAAGGAACTGGGCAAGCGTCATGCCTTCACCGAGACGCTCGGTCGCTTCTTCTAACCGAACACGCGCCTTTCCCGTGGGAGCAAGGAGAAGGATGCCTCCGGAGTTTATCTCTGGCAGGTCACACAGGACCCTCAATAGCGTGGTCTTACCCGACCCCGCAGGACCGATAAGGACCGAGAAGCGCCCACATGCGAGTTGCTCTAGCGCGCTCGTTTTCTCGCGCCGTGCGAGGTCTTCGACCTCAGCCTCGACTCCGACGCCGATTGCCGGGAGAACCGCATCCACGAGTGAGCGCCAATCGTGGACTATTTGATGGCGTCTACCCCCGACGCGCTTCCGCACCGCGTTGGTGATCGCGGTGCGCGACGCGCCATAGCGCCGAAGCTTCAACGCGAATTCACCGTCAGATGTCCGGGCAGCCTCCAGGCTTTGCGCGAGGTAGTCCGCAACCATGTCGATGACATCCTCATCGACCACGCAGCGAGGATCGAGGGGTGCCTCAATCGCCCGGCTCACGATCCATCCTCGCGGCAATAGAGTGTGCCCTTCGTTTTGGACCGCATACTCGAGCATGTCGATGATCAACGCCCTAACACGACGCTTGTCGATTCCGTCGGTCATCGTTGTTCCCGCGGGTAGCGGGGCAGCTTCGCGAATTGCATCGACCGGAAAGACGCCACGATCGATCACGCCAAAGGGTATCCTCTGGGCGGCGGTCTCGTCTCGCTCGAACAGAAGATACGGGTTCCCCAAAAGATCCGCGTCGCTTGCAGGTTCGTTGAAGACGTCTCGCTGGCTCGGCTGGTAGGCCCGCAGCGCCTGCTCCGCTGTCAGGTTGCATCGAGCGACGAGATCGAGAAGCTGACGTCGTGCCGGCGCAAGGCTCTTCCATTTCTCACGGTAGCTCGCGCCAAATCCTAACTTTTCAGCTTGCGGAAATCCGGAGGGCGCCTTCACGATGCCGTCGATGAATGCGAATGCGTTAAACACTTCTCCTTCGCGGCTTCCAACACGCACGATCTCATGGGCGAGGAGGGATCCATGTTCCAGACCGAAGGCACTCAGGGCGCTCCCGAGGCCGGGATGGATGCCGCGAGCGGTCCACAGGCGGGCGATCTCGCGGTCTATCCAAGCGAGCGACGCCGAGACGTCGGTCTCCACCACCTTTGCAGTCGACCGCAATGCCGCGGCGCAGGCGAGCAGCGAGGCAATCGCACCATCGTGACCGAGATGCTCGGAACCATAAGAGAAAGCATCGAACTGGTCCGCTGGTGCGAAGGCAACGCAATCCTCAATGGCGATAGCTGCGTCTGTCCGAGCGGCAGCGAGGACATCGTAATAGGGCATGAGGAAGCCATCGCTGCCATCGGGCCGTAGAGAGTGTCGGACACAGCGCTCCCAGAGTACGCCGCGAAGGTCACCTGCGGATTCATACGAATACTCCGTGTGCTCCCCCACGCCGTTAACCCTTGCGACGCCAATGATGACCCGGTTTGAACTCTCTGACAGAGGTGTCTTCTTTGCGTAGAAGAAGCAAAGAGAGGCTTTTGGCTGAAGGGCACCAAAGAAGGTGTCTAACATGATCAACTGGTTCGATCTGTCTTGCACCCAGCCGGTTTGGAAAGACAGATCTGGCTCCCGCTCAGGGTCGTAGGCGAGGCGCAACGCCGCAGCTTTGCCAGGATCCCCTGCGTTCTCGTCTCCTTCGACGTTGGATTTCAGCATCCAGCCGAATGGAATACACGCCGCCGAGTAGGCCTCAATGCGAAGCTTCGTCTCGCCGAAATGGCCGTGCGTCTCGGGGCTCGACTGCTTGTACGGGTGTTGCTTAGTCAAGACGAGGTCATGATCGGACATGAAACCGCCTCGCTCATCGATGCAAGGCGGAAGCTCCGCAAACGAGAGTTCATCGAACAGCTTCCCGGCTACGTTATCCTCGCTATCACGCTTCGCTGATGCGATCCGTCCGAGAACGAGACAGGCGGTATTCTCTGATGGGGCGTTGCAAACGCGGCCATTCCAACCGCCATCGTGCCACGGCACCCGAATCGTGATGTGTTGCCACGGCAACCGTCCGGAACCCGTGATCATATCCCCCCCCCCACTCATGCGGTGTCTCCAGTTGTTCCGCCAAAGCAAGCGGCTTAGTCAACCGCGTTAAGATCGAGGTTACCCGTCATGAAATGATCGGGCAAACCACCCATTCCTCACCAGTGCGACCAATGTTGTCGTGAGCAAAAGTGACGCTGCTATAGCAACATGAAAATTGATAGATTGCGGCAAGGTTCATTGATGCGAACGAGTGGCAGCTACATCACTGTCGTCTGCGAGACTGGCCCCTTTGCAACCGGCCCCTTTCTCGTCTGTCAGTGAATTTCCCAACGGCGCTGGAAACGGGAGGTTTCACACGGGAGCTGCCAACAAATGTCGGTATCGGTGGTTGCGAGCCCCCGCAACCACCGATACAAACACTCCCGAGGAAGCCCCTCTGGGAGTGTTTGTTTTTGAAGCCTTTCCAAGGGCTTGCCGTTCCGTCCACGCCAAGATCTGACCCAGTTCGCCGTAAGAGCCGGATTCAAAAGTTCATGACGGGAAACAATATCG
>NZ_JAINWJ010000064.1 GCF_021021415.1 Martelella mediterranea
GCGCGAAGCGCTGTACGCGAGACGTAGTTTTCCGGACCGCTTTTGGTAACCGGCCACGCTTCACTGCGTGAACCCAACTTTCCGCTTTGGCATCCTGGCTCACAATGACCAGAATGAAGTCGGAAACAGCCATGGAGACCTGCCCGCGCTTAGTGGCGGCAATTTCATCAGGCCGGGGCGACGTTGCCGTTCGGCTACTAGCAGTTTATTCAATTGAATATCATTTCGACGGGTCGAAGGTTCGTATCCCTTCAAGACCTAATGCTGACCGTGAACACGGGCCGTGTCGCGCCCATACCCGGCCGAAGGGTCGGACGGCAGCTTTGCGCCCCCATTTCGGTCGTTCGCGGCAAACAGTGTCCTTCCCGAAAGCTGTCGTTTGTCCGGATTACACCAAGGTCCTGAGAGGTGAGCTGCATCCTGATAAAGGATTCCCGCTCTTCGGTAAGCTTACGCCCGAGTGGCCTGCCCGCATGGTGAGTCTGGGGCGCGCATCTTCTTTCTTTTGCCGTGCACAACAGGCGACGGTGATGCTGAATTGACTCTGGCTCATCATATTCGGGCGCAACGCCGCGATTTTAATCCATTTTGAAGTGATGAAGCCCAACACCTTGACCCCGAACCGCCGAAGCGTAGCTTAACATAAGGGCCACACAGACCGCCAAACGAGGGCGCCCCTGATCCGCTTTTGAAAGGACGTTGCAGATGACCTCTCTTGCCAAACTTCTTGTCGAAACACTCGCCGCCGCCGGGGTTACGAGGATCTGGGGCGTGACGGGTGACAGCCTCAATGCCGTCGACGGCGCCCTGCGTGAGAACGGCAAGATCGCATTCATGCATGTCCGTAACGAAGAGGCCGGCGCATTTGCCAGCGGCGCAGAGGCGGCGGTCACGGGCAAGCTAGCGGTCTGCGCGGGCAGTTGCGGACCGGGCAACCTGCATCTGATCAACGGGCTCTACGACTGCTACCGCAACCGGGTCCCTGTGCTCGCCATCGCGTCGCATATCCCCTCGACCGAGATCGGACTGGGCTTCTTCCAGGAAACCCATCCCACGAAACTGTTTGAAGAATGCAGCGACTTTTGTGAGCTCGTCACCACGCCCAAGCAGATGCCTGGCGTTCTGCACAGGGCCCTGCGCACGGCCATCGGGCAAAATACCGTTTCGGTTATCGTGATCCCCGGAGACGTGTCGCTTCAGGAGTTCGACGGCAACACACCGGTCTTTGTGCCGCCCTCACCGGTGCGCCGCGTGCCGGTCGATGCCGATATCGCGGCCGCGGCGGACCTTTTGAACGGGTCGCGCAACGTCACGATCCTGGCCGGGGCCGGCACCGCGGGTGCGCATGACGAGGTCGTGGCGCTGGCCGACGCGTTGAAAGCGCCGATCGTCCACGCCTTCCGCGGCAAGGAAGTCATGGAATGGGACAACCCTTTCGACGTGGGCATGACCGGACTGATCGGTTTTTCGTCGGGGTACCAGGCGATGAAAGACTGCGACACGCTACTGATGCTCGGTACCGACTTTCCCTATCGGAACTTCTATCCCGAAGGCGCCAAGGTCATCCAGGTCGACCGCGAGCCTGGCGCGCTCGGCAAGCGTGTGGCCCTGACGATGGGAATCGAGGCCGACGTGGTCGAGTTTGCCCGGATGGTCACGCCGAAGATCAACGACGGCCGGCCGCACGAGTTCCTCGAAAAGGCGCGCAAGCATTATGCCAACGCACGCCGTGACCTTGACGATCTGGCGACCCCGACCAAGCCGGGCAAACCCATGCACCCGCAATATGTCTATTCCGTCGTCAACGAGGTGGCCGCAGAGGATGCGATCTTTACCGTTGACGTGGGCACTCCCGCAATCTGGTCTGCGCGCTATCTCAAGACCAATGGCAAGCGCAGGCTTATCGGCTCTTTCAATCACGGCTCCATGGCCAACGCGATGCCGCAGGCGCTTGGGGCGCAGGCGGCGTTTCCGGATCGGCAGGTCTTGTCGATGTCGGGCGACGGCGGGGTGGCTATGCTGTTCGGCGAATTGCTGACGGCCGTGCAACTGAACCTGCCTGTCAAGATAGTGGTGCTGAACAACGGCACACTCGGCTTCGTGGAGCTGGAACAGAAGGCCGCCGGCTACCTGCCCGAGAATGTCGGCTTGCAGAATCCCGATTTCGCAAAGGTCGCTGAGGCCATCGGCCTGAAGGGCATCCGGGTCGAGGCGGCCAGCGATCTCAGAGGCGCGCTTCAGGACGTCTTCGCCTACGACGGCCCGGCCTTGATCGACGTTGTGTCGAACCGACAGGAGCTGGCCATGCCGCCGACCATCAAGGCCAAGGAGGGCATCGGGTTCAGCCTCTACGGAATGCGCGCGATCCTCAACGGACGCGGGAACGAGATCGTGGAACTGGCCACCAGCAACCTCTTCAGATGAGCGCTGCGGACTCGGTCGGTTTCTCGCATCTCATTGGGCATTGAAACAATCAGACGGAAAGACCAAGAGGCACGCCATCCGGCTTGCGGAGCGAGCGGGGCACCGCATCGGCCGTTGGCAGACGATGGCGGCTGGCGCCTCCGCAAACAAGAGGCCTCCGGTGGGCCTCTGCGGGCATGATGATCTTGAGAGTATCAAGCATCGTCATGTCGGAGACTGATTAAAAAGACGTAATTACTCGGCTTGTTTTATCTGTCTTGAAAAGGTAGTAAGATTAGGTGCTTGTTTTTGGGGTTCTATTCACGGTTGAGACATGCGGTGCGCTCGCGCACGGGGACAATGTCAGGTTTTCAACTGGGTGTCGCCCGATAAGATCAAGACCTGAACGGCACCGGGGGGGCTCCAAAAATGATTATCGTCAGCGCGTCTTCTGCAGAATTCTTCCATTTCCTGCAGGGAATGGTGTTGTCTATTCGCGAGAAGCCGGAGGGGGCGGCGATCGCGCTCGGCTGCTTCGACCTGGGCCTTTCCGAACAGCAGAAGAGCTGGCTTGCCGAGCGGGCCGTCGAGATCGTTGTTCCGGACTGGCCCTTCGGGTTGAGCGACGCGGCCGGGGTGCCGCTGCCGTTCAAGGCGATCCTCTGCCGTCCACTCCTGCCCCGGTATTTCCCGGGACACGACATCTATATGCACATGGACGCTGATGCCTGGGTACAGGACTGGGAGGCGATCGAGTTCTACAGGGCGGGCGCCGAGCGGGGGCTTCTGGCGATCACGCCGGAAATCGACCGATCCTTCATCTCCAACTACGGCACCGCGGACTCCTACCGGGCCTTCATCGTGAAGGTCTTCACGGATCTGTGCGGCGCGGAAGTCGCCCAGAAATACCGGAATTACCCGATCCTCAACACCGGCGTCTTCGCGATGCCGGCCGGGTCCCCGATGTGGGGCCGCTGGGCGAGGCGGATCGAGGAGAACCTCCACAACGGTCGCAATTTCCATATCGAGCAGGCCTCGCTCAACTTCGAGGTTTTCGAGCATCTCGATGACGATCTGGCCCAGGGGCTGGAGTTTCTCCCGTCCCGCTGCAACTGGGTCTGCCATCAGGCGCTGCCCAAGTTCGATGTCGACCGCGAGCTTCTGGTCGAACCGTTCCTGCCCCATACGCCGCTCGGCGTGATCCATCGGGCCAGCGACGACTTCAAGCAGAAGAAGACCGGGCAGATCGCGCTGACTGCGGGCGGAACCCGGGAGATGAACCTGAAGTACCGCGAAGGACGCTACGGCCTCGGGTCGTCCGAAGAGCCGGAGCATCTCGAACGCTGGCAGGACGCGGGCTTCGAGTGGACCGAGAAGGCCACCTAGCGCCCATTCGCTGCGGAGGACGGCGCATGCGTCGTACCCATTCCATTGACCCGTTGAGGCTGGAGCCGGCCCTTTCCGACCGAGCTTTCCCGGCCGGTATGGTCCCGGGCACCGTCGAGCCAGGCTCGCGAAAGGCATTTTTATGATTGAGACGGCCGCGCGCGCCTTCCCCTTAAACCAGCTTCTGCCCCTGTGCCTCCTCGTGTTCGTGGATGCGATGGGCTTCGCGATGATCGTTCCGATCCTCGCCTCCAATCCGCTGTCGGAGAACCCGCTGCTGCAGTCGGTCCTCTACGGGCTCGCTGTCGGAATCTATCCGCTGGCTACTTTTTTCGCCGCGCCCCTGCTCGGCATCCTGTCGGACCGCAAGGGGCGTCTGCCGATCATGCTCCTGTGCGGGGCGGGGCTGATTGCCAGCTACGCCGCGATCGCGGTCGGCTTCGAGGTCGGATCGCCAACGCTGGTGATCCTCGGGCGTCTCGTCGGCGGCCTGACGGCCGCGACCCAGGCTCTGGCACTGGCCGCCCTGTCCGATCTCGGCGATCGCGGGAGCAAGGACGCGCGGATCAATCTCGGACTGCTCTCCTCGTCTCTTGGCTTCGTCCTGGGTCCGGTTCTTTCCGGCGTCCTGGCCCAGATCGGCGAGTCGGCCCGGTTCGACCGGATTGCGCCGCTCGTGGCCCTCATGGCGATCGCGGCGGCAACCATGGCATGGCTCGCGGCGAGCTACCGCGACCGGGGCGCGCCGGAGCGGGTGGAGGACAATCCCCTGGATTTTCTCGGAAGCGTCCGCGAGCTCCGCCTCGCCGTGGCGTCTCCGGTGCTGCGGCGCCTGTCGACGGTCTTTTTGCTCCAGCAACTGGCCTGGGGCGGCTTCTTCTTCTTCGTAGCGACCTTCCTGATCGACCGCTTTGCGATGAGCAATTACGGGGTCAGCTATTTCATGGGCGTGCTCGGCATCGGGTTCTGCCTGAGCTTCGCGGTGGTGACTCCGCTTCTGCGCAAGCTCTTTCCCGCATATCCCGTTGCGCTCGGCTCGATGATGGTCACCACCGTCTGCATCACAGCCGCCGCCGTCGGCTCGACCGTGGCGTGGGAGTGGCTGCTCGCCATTCCGATCTCGACCGGAGTCGCTGTCGCCTATGGCGCCGTCATCTCGCTGCTCACCGACCAGGCTGACGGCAATGAAGGCGGAATTCTCGGCGTGACCGCGTCGATCAACGCGCTCGCCTTCGGCCTCACCTCGCTCGCCGGCGGTGTCATTGCCGGCGGGGACGCGGTCGGGCCAATCGTCTTCGCGGCCGTGCTGATGGCGGCGTCAACCCTTCTTCTAACAGGACTGCGCACACAAAGGGACTGAACATGAAAACAGTACTTCTCGCCGGAGGCTTCGGAACGCGTCTTTCCGAGTACACCGAGGATATTCCGAAGCCGATGGTGCCGGTCGGCGGGCTGCCGATGCTGTGGCATATAATGAGTATCTACTCCCACTTCGGGCACGACGAGTTCCTTCTAGCGCTCGGATACAAGGCGGACTACGTCAAATCCTTTTTCGTCAACTACGAGACCCTGCATTCTGACTTCATCCTCGACATGGCGACCGGCAAGTCCCGCGCCGTTGAGCGTCCCGACGTCAACTGGAAGCTCGGCCTGATCGACACCGGTCTCAACACGATGACCGGCGGGCGCATCAAGCGGCTGTCGAGCTGGCTGATGGACGAGACTTTCATGGCCACCTACGGCGACGGCGTGTCGGACGTCGATATCGACGCCCTCCTGGAGTTTCACAAGAGCCACGGCAAGCTGGTGACCATGACGCTGGCACGGCCCGCCGCGCGCTTCGGCATCGTGGAGTTCGAGGAGAACGGTCTGGTCCGATCGTTCCAGGAAAAGCCGCTCGAAAGCGCCGCCTACGTGAACGCCGGCTTCTTCGTGATGGAGCCTGGCTTCCTGGAGTTCATCGACGGTGACGATGCCATCCTGGAGCGGGATCCTCTGGAGCGCGCGGTCGCCGAGGGCGAGGTCATGGCCTACGTGCACAACGGCTTCTGGCGGCCGATGGACACCAAGCGCGACGTCGACGACCTCAACAGGATGTGGGACACGGACGAGGCGCCCTGGAAGCTCTGGTCACTGGAAAGCAGCAGCGCACGCAAGTCGCGGGGGCACTTCGATGTTTGACGACATCTATCGCGGCAAGCGGGTTCTGGTGACCGGTCACACCGGTTTCAAGGGCTCCTGGCTCTCCGCATGGCTCCTGAAGCTGGGTGCTGAGGTTTCCGGGTTCGCCCTACCTCCCGCCTATGACAACAGCCATTTCGAGCTGCTCAGGCTGAAGGATCGCATGCGCCACATCGAGGGCGATCTGCGCGATGCCGACGCCATCGGCCGGGCGATCGACGAGGTCCGTCCCGAGATCGTCTTCCATCTGGCCGCCCAGGCGCTGGTGCGTCCGGCCTATGCTGATCCCAAGGGCACCTTCGATACCAATGTCGGCGGCGCGGTGAACCTGCTGGAGGCGATCCGCAAGAGCGACAGCGTGCGCACGCTGGTCTTCATCACCTCCGACAAGTGCTATCGCAACGTCGATTGGGAATGGGGCTACCGGGAGACCGACACGCTGGGCGGCCGTGATCCCTACAGCGCCTCGAAGGGCTGCGCGGAAATCGTCTTCGACGCCTACTGGAACTCGTTCCTGAAGGGGCGGCTGAGGGCTGCGACCACACGCGCAGGCAACGTAATCGGCGGCGGCGACTGGGCGAAGGACCGGCTGATCCCGGACTGCATTCGTTTCCTGCGGGCGGGCGAGACCATCGTCATCCGCAGTCCCGACGCGACGCGTCCGTGGCAGCACGTGCTCGAACCCCTAGGCGGCTATCTGCTTCTCGGCAGCAAGCTGGAGGGCGAGGACGGCGACGACTTCTGCAAGAGCTGGAACCTCGGCCCGGGCCACGGCGCGAACCGCATGGTGGAAGAGGTGGTCCGCAAGGTCATCGACATCTGGGGATCAGGCGAACTCTCCATTCAGCGCGACCCGAATGCGCCTCACGAGGACCACTGGCTGCAACTCAACACGGACAGGGCGAGCCACTATCTGAAATGGGAGCCGGTCTGGGGCTACGAGGAGTCCGTGGCTGAAACCGTCGGCTGGTACCGGGCATGGAACGACGGCGCCGATGTTCCCGACTTCACCGGCGGGCAGATCGCGGCCTATGAACGGATGTGGAAGGAGTTCGGGCGCCCATGAGTGTAGAGCCGAGAGACGGGACGGGGTGGTCGTTGCGGCCGCTCTGTCAGTTCCCGGACGAGCGGGGCGCCGTGATGCACATGCTGCGCGCGACCGATCCCCATTTCGAGGCCTTCGGGGAAATCTACTTCTCGACCATCCGAGAGGGCGTCGTGAAGGCGTGGCACATGCACCGCTCCAAGACGGTCAATCTCGCAGTCCCGATCGGCGAGGTGGCGGTGGTGCTCTGGAAGCAGGACGCGGAGCCCAAGGAGTTTATGCTCGGACGGGAGGCCTACGGTCTGCTGACGATCCGGCCGGGCGTTTGGTACGGCTTCAGGGGGATCGGCGCGGGTGAATCCCTGATAGCGAACTGCGCCACGGAACCGTTCGATCCGGCGGAAGGCGACGACCTGCCGCCGGACACCGACCACATCCCCTATCGATGGGAGGCCGCATGAAGGTTCTTGTCACCGGCGTCACGAGCTTCGTCGGCTACCATCTGGCAGCCGGCTTCCGTGCGGCCCGCCACGACGTGGTGGGTACCGTCAGCCGTCCGGGGATTCTGGAAGGGATCCGGGGCGAGCGGATCCGGCGCCTTGCGGAGGCCGGGGTGTCGCTGGAGCCGCTCGACCTCACCCGACCGGAGGAAATCGCGGACCGGGCGGGCACGGTCCGGCCGGATCTCTGGGTCCAGCATGCCGGATACACGAAGAACTATGCCGGCGCCGACTACGACCTGGGCACGGGACACGCAGTCAACGTCGCGCCACTTGGCCCGATCTACGCTGCCATGGCGGAGATCGGCGGCGCGGTTATCGTGACCGGCACCGTCTCCGAATATACCGATGCTGACGCACCGCATACGGAGGACGAGGCCTGCCTTCCGTCCACGCCCTACGGTTTGTCGAAGCTAACCGAAACCCTTTTCGCCCGGCAGCTTGCACTGCGCACCGGCGTGCCCACCCGGGTGGCGCGGCTGTTTCTGCCGTTCGGTCCGCTGGAGGCGCCGGAAAAGCTGCTGCCGTCGGTGGCCGCGGCCCTTCGGCAGGGGCGGGAGATCGCGCTTACTCCCTGTCTGCAGCGGCGTGACATCCTGCCGGTCGCGGATGTGGTCGCGCTCTATCTCGCCCTTGCCGACGACCTGGCGCGAGCGCCGTTCGATCTCTTCAACGCCTGCTCGGGCGAGGCGCCATCCCTCCGGGACGTGGTGCTTGCCATCGCCGACACGCTCGGTGCCAATCCGGCGCTCTGCCGTTTCGGGGAGCGGCCGATGCGGCCCGGCGAGCCGGATCTCATTGTCGGATCGACGGAGAAGGCGCGACGCCTGCTCGACTGGGCGCCCGCCCCGTGGCGCGAGGCGGTCGCGACCTGGGTCCGGACCGAAGGCGCGGCCCGCTCGGCTTGACCGCGCTGGTCCGGGCAGGCTCGGTCAGGCCTCAAGGCTGAATGCAGGACGGGTGCGCGGCGTGATCTGGCGGATCGCCATCGGATGCATCGCCGAGTTGAAACAGGTCTCCTGCCGGAAATGAGCATCTCGAGCGGGATTGGAGCACGTGCAGAACGGAGGCACCGGGTTTGCCGGAGACCGTTTTGCGGTACTGAACCTAGCCTGGTAGACCGTTGAATTTCTGGATGTCGTCCAAACGCGCGTCCCACTCCGCTCGGCTTGCAAAGCAGATATGAGCACTCGGCCGGATCTCAATCGCGCTATCAAGGCTCCCGGCTGGAACGACGACCAAGGCCCCTTCCAACTGAACGCTTGGAAGTGCTGATCCGCATTTGTTGCAGAAGCTCTTTTCGTGTCGCGTGCCCGGCATCTTGTAGATTTGAATCGCATCAAGACCGGAAATCCAGGTCAATGTCGCTTTCGACGAAAACAGATTGGCCGAATGGGCCGACCCTGTGTCCTTTCGACAGCGCTTGCAGTGACACAGAAAGAAATTCTCAAGCTCTCCTGAGATTTCAAACCTAACGTCACCACACAAACAGGAGCCGACTGTGATTGAGGTCATAGTGAAACACCCATGTTCAAACTCATTCTTTTGAAGCGCAGCAGCAGTAACCTGCCGAATTGATATAGCCCGACCCATTTGTCCCCGATGCATGCGATATCTCGCAATCCTCAACGCAGCGATAAAGCTGTGGCGTCAAATGACCGATACGAAACCGTCTATGGCCTCCGAACCTTCGCGTCAAAACCCCTGATCAGGGGATTCCCATCATTGGGTTGCTGAACAATAAGCGCCGACGGAGCTCTGTTTCGTAAGCAGGTCGGCACGGTTTCCCGATCGTCAAAGCCGCTTCGAGAGCATGGTTCCACCAGATAATTTCAGGGGAGCGACCATGCGGCAAGGCCAACCGACGACGACAACAGTTCGCACATCCATGCGCTCCCACAGTCGCCCCAAGGGAGTGGCCAAACGTGCGTTCCAAGCTGCTCCCAAATTGGCTTTGTTGGCTTCGACCGCTTTTGTCGTTCTCTCGGTGCCAGCGCTTGCCGGCGTTTTCATCGACACTGATGTTACCGTCGATGGCATCGACGGCGGGCCATACGGCAAAGCACTTTCAGACCCCAGGTTTGTTTCGGTAGGGGTGAAAGACCCCGCCTCGCTGACGATTTCAAGAGGGGGCACTGTGACCGCTCCCATCGCCAATATCGGCACCAATGAATACGGCACGGCAACGATCACCGGCGTCGGATCGCGTTGGTATGGTTTCGATATTATGCGGGTCGGCTGGGCCGGCAACGGCGTGGTAACCATCGCGGATCGCGGCTCGATGACCGGAAAGGACATGGTTCTCGGCGTAGATAGTCTCGTGCAAGGGGCCGTGAATCTGTCTGGCGCTGGTTCAAAAATCGAACTCACTGGCAAATTGTCCCTAGGCATCGAAGGCACCGGTACCCTGAACCTGTCAGCCGGTGGAGCGATTGTAGCGGCCTCCAGTGTCATTGGCGAAGAAACTGGAAGTTCGGGCACGGCCATTGTTTCCGGCGCGGGGACGACGTGGACAAGCACCGGAGGCGTGCTGGTCGTCGGCGATCGTGGAGCCGGTATCCTGGCGGTCGCTGACAGCGCAAACGTCATCGCCAATGATCGCGTTGAGATCGCCAGGGAAAGCGGCTCCACCGGCACGCTCAACATCGGGGCGGCGGCCGGTGAGACGGCAGGCGTCGCCGGCACGCTGCAAACCGGTGCGATCGTCTTCGGCGCGGGTGAGGGCAGCATCGTCTTCAACCACACCGACAACGCTTATGCCTTTGCGCCCGATATTAGCGGCGCGGGGGGCGTCGAAGTCTATTCCGGCACGACCATCCTGACAGGCACCAACACCTATACCGGCGGCACTCGGATCGAGGGCGGCACCCTGCGGGCGGGCGCACCCCTCGGTTTTGCGGACAATACGGCCTACACGGTCAATGGCGGCATGCTCGATCTCAACGGCCATGATCTCACCATGTCCACGCTTTCGGGAACCGGCGGCACGATCGGTCTGGGAACAGGCAAGCTTACGATCAGCCAGGATACCGATACGACGTTCGCCGGCAGCTTCACCGGCTCCGGCACGCTGACGCTCGACAGGAACGGCCGCCTCGAACTGAGAGGGACGACCAGCGCCTATAGCGGCGATGTGCGCATTGCCTCCGGCACGCTCGCCATCAACAACGCATTTTCGAGCGGATCCGGGTTCATTGGAACCGTCGCAGGTGAGGATGGCCGCGTTGATGTCACTGGCTCTGCAGCCTTGTGGACACTGGACGGCGACCTGAACGTCGGGCGCACTGGTTCCGGCGCGCTCGTGATCAGCGGCGGCGGCGGTGTCAACGCGTCGGGCAAGATTGCTGTCGGCAGCGCATCGCTTTCCTTGCCCACGGGCAGCATCACGGTTACCGGAGAAGGATCGCGTCTTTCCACCGGGACCGGCGGATCACTAGTGATCGGGTCGATTGTCGGCAGCACGCTCGCGGTCGAGAATGGCGGCGCTGTTACCAGCGGAACAGCCACGCTCGGACAATCCGCTTGGACGAGAGGTGCGGCGACGGTCAGCGGGACCGGTTCGCTCTGGACCACCGGTTCGATGAAAGTCGGAAGTACTGGCGCCATCGGGGTTTTGAGGGTTGCCGATGGCGGCACGGTTCGCGCCACGGACGCGTTCACCATCGGGTCACAGGGAACGTTGAACATCGGTGCGGCGGCAGGTGATACGGCTGTCGCGGCTGGCAATGTCGACACATTGCTGATCGATTTCGGCACGGGCAGCGGCAAGATCGTCTTCAACCACACCGATACGGATTACACATTTTCCCCCGATCTCAAGGGTACGGGCGGCATCGAAGCCCATTCCGGCACGACCACTCTGTTCGGCAACAACATCTATACCGGCGAAACCACGGTCGAGGGCGGCATTCTGCGGGCCGGCTCGCTGCTCGCCTTTGCACAAGGCGGGGCCTACACGGTCAATGGCGGTGTGCTCGATCTCAACGACAATGATCTCATGATGTCGAGGCTTTCTGGAACCGGCGGCACAGTCGACCTGGGAACAGCCAAGCTGTCGGTCAGCCAGAATGCCGATACGGTGTTTGCCGGCAGCTTCACCGGCTCCGGCACGCTGGCGATCTATGGACCCGCACGCCTTCGGCTGACAGGGGCAACCAGCGCCTACAGCGGCGAGGTGCGCGTTGGCTCCGGCACGCTCGAGATCAACAACGCATTTGCAAGCGGTTCCGGCTTCATCGGAACCGTCGCCGGCGAGGATGGCCGCGTCGAAGTCACCGGCCCGACCGCTTTGTGGACGCTGAACGGCGATCTGAATGTCGGGCGCACCGGCTCCGGCTCGCTTGTGATCAGCGACGGCGGCGGCGTAAACGCCTCGGGCAAGATTGCTGTCGGCAGCGCATCGCTGTCATTGCCCACTGGCGAGGTCCTGGTGACTGGAAGCGGATCGCGACTCTCCACCGGAGCTGGCGGGTCGCTGGCCATCGGGTCGATTGCCGGCAGCACGCTTGCGGTTGAGGATGGCGGCTCTGTAACCAGTGGAACGGCCACGCTCGGACAGTCCGCATGGACGAGCGGCACGGCAACGGTCACCGGCGCCGGATCGCTCTGGACCACCGGTTCGATGAAAGTCGGCCGCGTCGGGGCCTCCGGTGTGCTGACGGTTGCCGATGGCGGCACGGTTCGCGCCAAGGACGCCTTCTCGATCGGGACACAGGGAAGGCTGAACATTGGTGCCGCGGCAGGCGAGACGGCTGTCTCCGCGGGCGCAGTCGATACGTCACTGATCGACTTCGGCACGCGCAGCGGCAAAATCGTCTTCAACCATACCAACCCGGATTACGTCTTCGCGCCTGCTATTACCGGCGCGGGCAGTGTCGAGGTCTATTCCGGCACGACCATACTGACGGGCAAAAGCAGCTATACCGGCGGCACGGATTTGTTCGGCGGCAAGCTGGTGGTCAATGGCGTTACCGGCGCGGTCAATGTCGCCTCCGCCGCCATGCTTGCCGGCTCCGGTACGGTCGGGGATACGGTGGTTTCCGGCGTGGTCGCGCCGGGCAATTCCATCGGGACAATGAATGTCGCCGGCGATCTTGGCCTTGGCGCCGGCGCGGTCTACCAGGTCGAGGTCAATGACGCGGGCACGGAAGCCGGCATCAACAACGACCTGCTCAAGGTCGCGGGCGTGGCAACGATAGACAGGGGCGCCGATCTCGTCGTCCTGGCGGATCGGTCCGGCGATACCGGCTCCGGCTATGATCCAATGAATGTCTATACCGTGGTGACGGCCGAAGGCGGTGTCACGGGTGGTTTCGGCAGCGTGACCGACAATTTTGCCTTTCTCGACTCCTATCTCGGCTATGATGCCACGAGCGTCTATCTGACGCTTCAGCAAAATGATGTCGATTTTGTCGATGAGGCAATAACGCCAAATCAGAAAGCAACGGCAGCAGGCCTGGACAGCCTCTCGCCCGACACCGCGCTTTATCGGGCGATCCTCGGGCTCTACGAGAATGAGGCACCTCAAATATTCGATGCGCTGTCCGGCGAAATCCATGCCTCTGCCAATACCGTTTTGCGCGACGAGCCAAGACAGGTCGAAAGGGCAATTCTCTCCCGGATCGATGCCGCCTTTGCCACGAACGGCGCTGAGGGCGCTGCGCCAAACGGCGAAGCGCTGGCAGCCGATCAGGTATCGGTCTGGTTCGATGCTCTGGGCGGGCTCGGGCGCTATCAGGGCGATGGCAATGCCCATACCGTCGATACGTCGGGCGGCGGAGCCCTGTTCGGCGGCGATGCCCGTGTCGGTCAGGACTGGCTGTTCGGCCTTGCCGCAGGCTACATGAATGCCTCGATCGACGAGAAGGGGTTCACGGCCTCAGCCGATACCGACAGCTACTATGTCGGCGGGTATGGAAGCACACAGACCGGTCCGTTCAGTTTCAGCTTCGGCGGCTCCTACGGCCACCATGCAATCACCACCGAGCGGACCGTCTCCTTTGTCGGGCTGAGCGAACAGCTGAACGCCGACTATGATGCCCAAACGCTGCAGGCCTTTGCCGAAACCGGCTGGCGGTTCGGAGACGAGGCCGGATATCTGCAGCCTTTCGCGGCGGCATCCTATGTCAACCTGAAGACCGATGGATTTTCCGAAACAGGCGGTATGGCGGCGCTCCACGCGGCATCGCAAACCCAGGATCTGTGGACCACGACGCTCGGCCTTCGCGCCAGCCGCGACATCATGCTCGGCGAAACGGCGGCGCGCCTTTCCGGACACGCCGGCTGGCAGCATGCCTATGGCGATCTCAACGGGACCTCGGTGATGGCGTTCGATGGTGGCAGCGATTTCGGGATCTCAGGTATTCCGACGGCCCGGGACGCGGCTTTGCTCGGGGTCGGCCTGTCTTTCGACCTCAGCAACGAAGCAAGCCTCTCCTTAGGCTATGACGGGCAACTTGCCGAAGGGGTGCAAGATCACAATTTCAGCATGCGCTTCGACCTTCGCTTCTAGATCGGCAAAGCAGCATGGGCCGGGCATGCACAATCGCTCGCAACATCATCAAAGAGGTTTTGAATTGCCAGTATTCGTCTCATGCGATCTTCTGAAACGAAGAAGTCTTCCGCTCCTGACACTGCTTCTGCTGACCTCAGGCTGTATCGAAACCGCCGTCGCGGCCGAAGCGTGCGTGCAGGACGTGCACCGCGTCCTGTCGATGCCGGCTGCACAGGCGGCAAGCTCGAAGCGTCTTTCTGAAGCGCTTGCGTCAAGGCTCGACGCCGCCGTGACAAAGGCGCTGCACCAGACTGCAGCGCCCGGCGCGATCGTAGGCGTGCGCACGCCCGAGGGTTCATGGGTAGAGGGTGTTGGCATCGCCGATCCCGGCACAGGCGCGCAGATGGTGCCGGGCATGCACACCCGCATCGGTTCGGTCACAAAGACCTTCACGGGAACCGTTATTCTGCAACTGGCTGAAGACGGCCTTCTTTCGCTGGACGACACGATTGGCGCCTATGTCTCGGGCATTCCGAACGGCGATGAAACCACGCTGCGACAGCTGGCAAACATGACGAGCGGTGTTGCCAGCTACACCGCCTCGGAGCGGTTTGTGAACTTGTACCTTGAAGACCCGAACATGTTTTTCTCACCGGAGGATCTGGTAGCCTACGCTGTCGAGAAGTCTCCGCTGTTCGAACCCGGTTCTGAATATGACTACTCCAACACCAATACGATCCTGCTTGGAATGGTGATAGAGAAGGTCACCGGTCAGCCGGTCGAGACAGCCCTGAGAACAATGATCTTCGAACCGCTCGGTCTGGAAAACACGGTCTGGCCAGGCAGGCAGACCGCAATCCCCGCACCATACGCGCGCGGTATCTCGCTGCAAGGTTATGACGCGACCCCCGAAGCCCCGTTGGACGCCACCAACTGGAACCCGGCATCGCTTTGGACCGCTGGTGAAATCATTTCAGATGTCGATGACCTGCTCACCTATGGCAGGGCCCTGGCAACCGGTCACGGCCTTCTTGACAAAAAGTCGCAGGAACAGCGGCTGCGCTCTTTCCAGGGGCCCGCAGACTATGGCTTGGCGCTGCGTTGCACCGACGGCTGGGTCGGACATACCGGTGAACTGCCGGGATACACCACCGTCGTCTATTACAATACACAAACCGACACGACCGTGGCCATACAAACCAACAGCGACATTCCTTCGGGCGATTGCGGCGAGGCCGAGGTTCTGCCCTCCAATACGCACGGCATTGCGTGCTCCCTGCCTGCCATGCGCATTTTCAATGCCGTAGCGCCTCTTCTTGGCGGTAAGGCAGCCCCGTGAGGCGATTGCAATCCCATCAGCGAGCACTTCAGCGAACGTGATCTGATTGTCGTGCTACGGGCTTGGCATCCAATATTCCGACGCTCGCCTTTGCCGTGCTTTCCACCAGCACTGGCATCGCGCTCTCGCGCCCGACCTTCATGGCGGCCCTATCCGTGTGGGAAGACAGTTGATTTCACTTCAAGCGTGACGGCCCGCCCGCTGGTCCGCTTTTTCTCCGCGTGGCGCCAAACTTTCGAGCGATTCAGATCCTCCTTGGCCACACCGAGCTCGAGAACACAGTCAGGTATTCGGCGTCGATAGTGAGGATGCACTGGAACTGGCCGAGCGGACTGAAACATGAAATGGAGCGGCGTTGAGCATTGTGGGGCCGCGCCGGGATGCGGATCTGCCAGATGCAGACCCGGCATCATTTAAGCGCGTTGACCTGGCAACGTGTGCGTCTTCCAATCGCGTCTCATCGGCACTGCGCGACCCGAATATCAGCGCATCAGGCTCGGAAGGCCTGTCGACAAGATCGGGAATGCCGTCACAAGGATTAGCACCACGACCGGCGGGATGAGCCAGGGTAGGATTGCGCGGGCCAGCCGCTGGAACGGTATTTTGCCGACCTGGGCGACGATGAATAGCGCCATGCCCATGGGCGGGGTCAAGATCGATATCATGAGATTGAGGACAATGATGATGCCAAAATGTACCGGGTCGATGCCGTAGCCAAGCGCGATCGGCACTAGGATCGGCACGACGATCAAAAGGATCACCAGGCTCTCGATGAAAGCGCCGAGAACGAAAATCATGAGGTTGACCGCGATCAGAAAACTGATCGGATCATTGGTAAGCTTCAGAAACAAGTTCGTAATCTGCTGCGGCGCCTGTTCCCGGGCCAGGACGAAACCGAGCAGGCTGACACCGGCGATGATCGTGGCGATCGAGGCCGAGGTTGCCATGGTTTCATAGAGCGCGTTCCATAGGCGCTTGAAAGTCAGCTCGCGATAAAACAGCAGATCGATGAGAATGGCGTAGATGACGGTGACCGCCGCCGCCTCCGTCGGTGAAAAGTAGCCCGAGAAGATGCCGCCGATGATCACCAAAGGCGTCAGCAGCGCTGGCAGAGAGCCGAAGAACAACGAGACGATCTCGGACGGGCCGCGCCGAGTTTCGACCGGATAGTTCCGTTTCCGCGCAATGAAATAGACCATCACCATCAGCGAGAAGGCGCACAAAAGGCCGGGAACGACGCCGCCCAGGAAGAGCGCGCCGATCGAGGTGTTTGCGGCAACACCATAGAGCACCATGGTGATCGAAGGCGGCACCAGCGGACCAATCATCGATGAAGCGGCCGTGACGGCGCCGGCGAAATCGTCGTCATAGCCTGCGTCGCGCATCGCCTCGATTTCCATCTTTCCAAGCCCGCCCGCATCGGCCATGGCCGACCCGGACATTCCTGAAAAGAACAGCGATGCCAAAACGTTGACGTGGCCGAGCCCGCCGGTGATGTGGCCGACCAGCGCCCGCGCAAAACCAAATAGCTTTGACGATATCCCCGCCGAATTGAGTATCGCGGCGGCGAGCAGAAAAAGCGGAACCGCAAGTAGCGGAAAGCTGTTCAGCCCGTCCACCATGCGCAATACGGCAAAGCTCAATCCCATGCCGGACACGTAGAAATAGCCCATCGAGACCAGGATCATGGCGACCCCGATCGGCACGCCGACGAGGACGAAAAGAAGCCAGGCGCCACCAACCATCGCGAGGATCATGATGCCAGCCCTTCTTCGTCTCGACGGAAAAGCCCGATCAGGCGGAAGGTCACGCGCCAGGCGACGAGGACAAGACCGATGAGGGCGGCGAGATACAATGCACCGTCGGGCAATGGCAGCGTCACGCTCTCGTTGCGCCAGGTTCTAAGAACCGTGAAATAGCCGATCCGGACGAGGTTCAGCACGACGCCGAGATAGGCTAGATCGATGAGCGTGAACAGGATCTTGCGCCCGCGCGTACCGAGCATCGAGCCGAACAGGTCCATGCGGAGCTGGCTATTGGTGCGCTCTGCCTCGGCGATGCCGATAAAGGCCATCCAGACCCAAAGCCACCGTGCCAGTTCCTCGGTCCAGATAGGCCCGGTGAATAATGGCGTTCGCCCAAGGATCTGTATCAAAAGCACGACGATAAGACCGCAAAAGATCAAGGTCGCGGCGATGCCTTCCGGGCTGTAGATGCTCCGCGGCTTCATGTTTGCTCCTCCGCACTGGAATAACGGCGCGGCCGGCTCGCGCCGACCGCGCCAGATCCTATTCGCCACGCACTTCTGCGATAGCCCCCTTGCCGAACTCAACTTCGAGTTCATCATAATAGGGCTGCATGGCGGCACGGAACGGAGTCAGGTCGGGCTCGGTGATGGTCAGTCCGAGATCCTTGAACTTGGACATAAGACTTGCCTCGGAGGAAAAGGTCAGTTCGTCGTTGACCTCGCCGCCGGCCTTGGCAGCCTCGACGACCCAGCCCTGTTCCTGCTCGTTGAGGCTGTCCCATGTGTCGAGGGACACCTGAATCGCCTGGGATGCAATAAAGTGGTTGGTAATCGCGATGGCGCTCTGCACCTCGTAGAACTTCATCGCCTCGATCGTGGGCAGCGGGTTCTCTTCGGCATCGACCTGATTGGTCTGCAGGGCGAGATAGACCTCCGCGAAGGCCACCGGCGCCGGTGTTGCGCCGACAGCCTTGGCATAGGCGATGAGGAACGGCACGTTCGGTGTGCGCATCCTCAGGCCCTTGAGGTCATCCATGGCGTTGATTGGCCGGTTGGCGGTTGTCTGACGCGTGCCGTAGTACCAAAGATCGACGACTTTTACGCCTTCGTCCTCGAACTTGGCTTCCATCTTCTGACCCCAAGGGCCATTGACGATCCTTTCGAGTTCCGGGAAATCGCTCACGACATATGGCGCGCCGATAAGCTTGAGTTCAGGAATAACATAGGACATGTCCGGATAGCCGGTTGTGGCCAGGTCGAGTTCGCCGGCCTGAAGCATGGCGACCATCGCCTTGAAGTCACCAAGCTGGGACGCCGGAAACAGCTTCACGGTCAATTCACCACCCGAAACCTCTGCCAGTTTTTCCTGGAACGCCACCATGCCCTTGTACAGGTTGGAGTTCTCGTTGTCTTGGGATCCCATCGACAGTTCGCGCGCTTCGGCGGTGCCCGCCATCACGGCCATGACCGCGGCAGCGGCGAGCAATCTATTGAATTTCATGTCTTCCTCCTTTTGGTATTTTTATGACTCGGTTCGTTCGGTCGATCCTTCGCCGGCGGCTAAGCGCCGGGAAAAAAGCCGCGATCGGTAGGAGCGCCGCATGTGGTGCTCCATGATGTCGGTGGCGCGAACGACATCGGCATCGATCATCGCCTGGAAAATCGCCTGGTGTTCCCCGAAGACCAGGCGATCATGAGCTTTCTGATCCGGATCCGGCGGGCGGCGGGCGAGCAGCTCTGAAACGAACAGATCGTGCAGCGTCAGGATGATGGGGTTATCGACCACTGAGACCAGCGCGCGATGGAAGGCGATATCGGTACCAGGAAAGGCTGGCGTACCGATCGCGGCCTCATTGGCCTCAACGGCTGCATGGATCCTTCTGATTTGCGCATTGTCTGCTCTGATAGTTGCCTCGCGAACGGCGCCGATCTCGATAAAACCGCGGGTCTGTTCGAGATGGGCGATACTTTCGGCGTCACCAAGGATTTCGCGAATAACGCCACCAGCACCACGCAGGACATCGCTGAGCGAGGGGGAAGCAGCGCGCGGTCGGCGCCCACCGCCACCGCTGAGATAGCCGCGCAGCTGCATCATGGCCAAAGCCTCGCGCACTGTCGGGCGCGAGGCATCGAAACGGACGCAGAGGTCACGCTCCGTGGGAAGCGGATCACCGACGGCGATCTCACCACGAATGATCTCGCCGATCAGGGCATCAGCAATCGCCTGCGCTGCCTGGCGCGGAGTTCCATCGTCATCCTGAAGCGCTGAAAACACCAAATTTCCCTCCGCTCCCATATCTCTGTCTAACTGAAAAATCATTTTGGTAAGTCCATTTTTCGATTTAGTATGAAATAAAATATTTATTGTCAAACCAAAATGACTCTGGCACACAGAAGTCATGCTTGGAGCCCGATTTGGTAAGATCGGGCGGATCTCTAGACGTAATGGACCTCGAAATGACGAAAAGACTTGGCGGCATGTATGCTGCTCTTTTGACGGCGATGGACAAGGACGGCGCATTTTCGCCAGAGCGCCAACGCGCACTAAATACCTATGTGCTCTCACAGGGGCTGAACGGCCTCTATGTCGCCGGCAGCAGTGGTGAGTCCGGACTGCTGGAAAGCGCTGCCCTGAGCGACCAACTCGGCATCGTCGCCGAAGATGCCAGAGGCCATGACGCGACCTTGATCGCCCATGTCGGCCTGCCCTCGCTCGCCCATTCGATCGCGCTGGCAAGACGAGCGGAGTCGCTGGGCTATCATGCCCTTTCAGCGCTGCCGCCGCACTCATATCCGTTTTCCGATGACGAGATTTTCGCCTATTATGAGGCGCTGTCTGAGGCGACTGCGCTGCCCCTCATCGTTTACGAAATCCCGGTCCGGACCGGCCGCCCGCTTCCGTTCGATCTCCTTGTTCGCATCCTTGACCTCAGGGGCGTCGCCGGTCTGAAATTCTCCTCGATGGATCTTTTCAAGTTCGCGTCGCTGCGCCGCGCCCGGCCCGAATCTGTCTTTTATTTCGGCTTCGACGAGGTTTATGCAGCAGCGGCCACGCTCGGGTCCGACGGCGGCATCGGCACCACCTACAACCTGCTCGGCCGGCTCTATGTCGAGATCGCGAATGCCATCGAACGTTCCGATATCGCGCGGGCCCGTGAACTCCAGGGAATCTCACAGCAATTCGTTGAGATTCTAGCCGAGGTCGGCGTCATGCCCGGGGTCAAGGCCGCTTTCCGCCTGCACGGAATCGACATCGGCCCGTCGCGTGCGCCCATGGCCTTGCACGGTCGGGATCCGGAAGCACGCATCGCTGCATTCCTGAAGCGGCCGGAGGTGGCCAAATGGCTGGGCTAACCGCATCAGAGCAAATCCGTGGCGTCTGGGCCACCGTCATGCTGGATGTCGGCGCAGACGGAGTGCCCTGCCTCGAATCGATAGAAGCTCAGGTGGAAGCCTTAGCCGCTGCCGGCGTCGACGGCATCTACTGCAATGGCACGACGACGGAATTCCACTGCCAAACCGAGGATCAGTTCGTTTCCGTGGCGAGCGCCACTGCGGTTTCCGCGCGGCGGGTTGGGCTGCCATTTCAAATCGGTGCATCACACCCGATGCCGCAGGGCACCCTTCTGCGTCTTGCAGCCGCGCGCGCTCTCGCGCCGTTGGCCATCCAGGTCACCCTGCCGGACTGGACGCCGATGCGTGAGGAAGAGGTGTTGCGCTTCCTTAAGGGGTGTGCCAGCGCCGCTGAGGACGTTGCGCTGGTGCTCTACAATCCGCCGCACGCCAAAACGGTGCTTTCGCCCGATACGCTCGCCATGCTGACCCTGGAGGTGCCGCAGCTAGCTGGCCTCAAATGCGCTGGCGGCGACGAAAACTGGTATCACGCTATGGCTCCGGTTCTGAAGAGAATTTCGGTGTTCATCCCCGGGCATTTCTATGCCAGCGGCACACAGATGGGCGCGCACGGCTCTTATTCGAACATGGCCTGCCTCAATCCCGCAGCTGCCGTTGCGTGGGCGCGCCAATGCTCCAACGACCCGGAGGGGGCAATGGACCTCGAAAAGCGCATTGCCGCCTTCATGGGTGAGGCCATCAGACCTCTGCTGGCAAGGGGCTATTTCGGCAATGCAGTCGACAAGGCAATGGCCGTCGCCGGCGGCTGGACGCAGATAGGCGCCGCCATGATGTGGCCCTTCGACGGAGTGCCGACCGCAGACATTGCGCGTATTCGTAGCGCAGCCGCAAGATTTCTGCCTGAATTCGTCTAGTCGATTTTAGCTTCGTTCAGGATTTTGCTGTCCGCAACGGACCACTTGACACGTGGCAATGCGACTATGCACCTGCCAAGTGCGAATGTCCGCTTTGTTAATTGCGGGAGTGGAGCCGACCGTCAGCAGTCGTGAAGTGTTTCGGGTGCCGTCAGGCGTACCAAAGTCACCGAGGAAGGAACCGGCGGGCGGCGAAGGCGGACTATGGGGATTTCGAATTTCGGCCCATCCCTGAACTGAGATCGAAGCGCATTTTGCGAGCTGCATCCATTGCGGCCCGGCCGTTTCGGCGTGTTCTTGAGCTGCGGTGTCGGGGAAGCATACGCCGGTGAATGACCTGGTCGGGCTCGGTCATGGTGATGGAAGTGCACGGGAGCGTTGCCTCGGGCGGAATATCCCGGGCCGGCGTTATCGCTATGCCATGCCGGGTCACGACGCATTCTCCCAGTTCGTTGCCGCCGCATTCGGCGGCCGCGTGGCTGGCGCCAGCGCTCGAACACTTCGATGACGATCATGCGCCCGCCGCTGCAGCGGCATGGCGGGCGCATATCTATCGGCTCATCGGCAGCGGGTATTGCCAAGTTGTTTGTCATTGGATGCAAGGCGGCGCGGCCCCTGCTTTTTCAAGCCGCCATTTCTGCCGTGTAGTCCGCCCACAGGCAGAAGGCATCCGCCCTTGCGTGGCGATATGAGAGAGCTGAAAGGTTGTATCGGCGGGGACGAAAGATGGTGTTTATCTGATCGTGGGCTGACAAGAATCGTTGGGCTTGACGTGGCGATTTGAACCGCCCCATGATCTTTTCTCGCTTCCTGGTCTGGCGGTGTGCGTTTTCAATTCTGTTATTTAGGCCCTTGTGGGCTCGATGATCAGCATCCGGGGCCAGATCTTGTATCGGCCTTATGTAGCTGCGCAGCTTGTCCGTCACGACGACACGCGGTTCACCGAATTCCTTGACCAGTCTGGAGAAAAAGCGCTTGGCAGCCTTGGTGTTGCGGCGTGGACCTGTCACGAAATTGTTCCGCTCCTTTGACTTGGTATTTTGCCACAAAGGAGCAACATCATGGCACAAAAACCGACCCCGGAATTCCGCGCTGAGGCCGTGCGGGTCGCTTTGACCAGCGGGTTGCTGCGTAGGCAGGTGGCGGCGGATTTTGACGTCGGCTTCTCGACGCGGAGCCGTTGGATCAACGAGGCGGGCGATAAAACGAAGACGTTCTTCCACGGCGGCGGAATGGAATCTGCTCAAAGATCTTGCGCTAAGGTGGGGGCTGAACCGCGCGCAGCGATGAGGGGAAGTTGTCTTTTCAGCAAGCAAGGAAGGGCAACCTCAGACGGGACGCATTTCAAACGGCGCCCCGCCTGTTTTCGAGCTTGAAACCGGTGTTTTCGGACAGAAAGTCGTCGGAAACACCTATGCCTTCACCTGGAGTGGCCTACGACAAAAGGTGGTGCAGGGCGCGATCGATCCGCGCCTTCTGCTCGTCGCTGACATGTTCCATCGGCGATTTCGGATAATACATGGCAATGCCCTGGCGATGCTGCGCGTATTTGGTGCAGGCCGGCAGATTGTCGTGGGTGAAGGCGTTATAGAGATTGCCAAGCTTGAAGTGCAGGTCCTTGGCCAACTCATAATCCTTAGCTTCCACGGCATCCCACAGCTTTACCACCGCGCCCGGGGCGGCGGCCGTCAGGGCGGTGATGGCGCCATGGACGCCCAGCGAAAAGGCCGGGTACAGCATCGCGTCGATGCCCGTAATGATGATATTGTGCGGATTGAGGCGCATCAGCAGGTCGGAAACCGACTTGAGGTCGCCATTGCTCTGCTTCATACCGACAACGCCGGGCACCTCGTCCATGATGCGTAGCATCAGATCAACGCCGAGATAATTCCACTGGATAACGTTATAGATCAGGATCGGAATGTCCGTACTGTCGGCGATGGCCTTGAAATGATCGACCGTGGCCTGGGCGCCGGGCTTGAACAGGTAATGAACCGGGGTGACCTGCAGGGCATCGACCTTGAGACCATCCAGCAACTTCACGCGGTCTATGGCTTCCTGGGTGCTGTTGACGATGAGACCGGCCAGAAGCCCGCCACGTCCCTTGAGGGCATCGGAAGAAGCACGCATCGACGTCTCGAATTCTTCACGATTGAGCGTGTGCCCCTCCCCGGTGCTGCCGCCGATGACGATGCCATGAGCGCCTGAATCCATGATGAAATCGACCTGCTCTCCAAAGCCGTCGGCATCAAGCCGGCCGTCCGTGCGGAAAGGGCTGGTGATGGGGGGCAGTATGCCGGTTATGGCATGGCGCTGTTCGGCGGATAGTACGGACAAGTCTCATCTCCCTATATCAAAACTATTATCCCGAATAACGGGATAGAAATCCGAATAAAGGTCACTTACCAGCGACCGTCTGCTTCGTCAATTCCTCACTGCGCTGCCCGGCTTCGCGGTCGCTATTGTGCTCTGTCACACGATTGTCTATTCCGGATAGCGGGAAACGTTGGAGGCAGATATGTCGGAACCCAAAGCGCCAGGCGAGGACAACCTTAAGTCGCTTCACAAGATTGCAGCGATCCTCGACTGCTTCTCAACCACGCACCGAGCCATGTCTCTTGCTGATATCTGCAGGCAGACGGGCTACCCGCGCAGCACGACGCACCGTCTTCTGGCCTCGATGCGCGAGGTCGGTCTACTGGATCAGGATCGTGAGCGTGAGCGCTATCGGCTGGGAATCAAGCTCTTCGCTTATGGCAACGTCGCGCTCGCCAATATGGACCTGCATCGGGAGGCGCGTCCTTATGCCGAGGCGCTGGGGCGCGTGACGGGCCTTTCGGTGCATCTGGCGGTTTTCGGGGGCGAGCGGGCCGTGGTCATTCACCGCGCCGAGCCGGCTCCGGGAGGGTTGACGCCCCTTAATCTGCTTGAAAATGCCCCGGTTCATTGCACCAGCATCGGCAAGGCCATTCTAGCCCATCAATCTGACGCGATCCTTGATCGGGTCATCGGGGCCGGCCTGCAGCGGTTTACCGATTCGACAATCACGACCGGCGAGCAACTACGAGAGGAGTTGCGGAAAGTGCGCGAGCGTGGCTATGCCGTCGACAATGGCGAACACCAGCCTGGATTGCGCTGCATTGGCGCGCCGATCCGCGACCAGTTCGGAAGGGTGTTCGCCAGCATCAGCGCCACGGGCTCAATAATGCAGTCTCCGGCGGAGTGTGAGTCCTCGATCGCCGCAATGGTCATGCATCACGCGGCGCAGATTTCCACTCACCTCGGCTATTCGGGTTCGTCAAATTCGTCGTCTTGACATGTCCGTCTAATTGGATGATGTTCCGGTATCCGGGATTTTATTCCTGGACTTCGGTCACGCAGGAGGCGTGCCGGAAGTTGATTGGGAGGACATGACAACCATGAAGACGACTCTTGCCGGCCTTGCGGCCCTGTTGATGATGGGCGCGAGCGCCCTGGCCCAGGAATATACCGTTCGACTGCCGAATGTTGATCCGCCGCTTTCGAACGTCGGCGAACTGACCTATCCGAACCACAGCTATGCGATGATGCGCACTTTCAAGGATGCGCTGGAAAGCCTTTCGGGCGGCCGCATCGCCGTGGAGCTCTATCCGAGCGGCACGCTGGGCGACCTGCGCGAAAATCTCGAGGCCGTGCAGGCTGGCGTGCTGGAAGCGGCGACGCCGAACGAGGCGACGGTTTCAGGCTTCTTCCCCAAGATTCAGCTCACGACCATTCCCTACGTCTTCCCGAATGCCGTTGTGGCCTGGGATGTGCTGGATGGGGAATGGGGTGATGCCCTGTTCGACGAAATGGCAGCGACCACGGGTCTGCGCGCCGTGGCTATCGGGGAAAATGCGGGTTTCCGCATCTGGGCCAACAATGTCCGTCCGATCGCCACGCCGGCTGATATGGAGGGCCTCAAGATCCGCACCATGGAAATCACGGCGCATCAGGAAATGGTGTCGAGCCTGGGCGCCTTGCCCACGGCCATTCCGTGGCTCGAAGTCTACGGCGCGTTGCAGACCGGCGTTGTCGACGGGGCGGAGCTTCCGGTCATCGGCACACTGCAGCAGAATCTCCAAGAAGTGCTGAAATATGCGACCATAGACCAGCACGTCTACAGCATCGTCTTCATCGTTGTGAATGAGCAGTGGTTCCAGGACCTGCCGCCGGAGCTGCGTGACGCCGTGGTGGTTGCCGGTCGCCAGGCCACCGTTGCCGGCCGTGGCGTGTCGCAGACGCTAGTCGGCGACGTGATCGAGGAGTTCCGCGATCGCGGTGTGGAGATCACGACGGCGAGCCCGGAGCAGATAGCGGTCTTGCGCGACACCGCCCAGCCCAAGGTACTCGAATGGATGGTCGGTCAGTTCGGACAGGACCAGATCGACAGCTTCATGGCGGCCGTCCAGTCTGCCGAAGCCAACCTGTCGGCCGAATAGCCCAGACTGAACCATGCGGGCGGGCGCGCACATGCACCTGCCCGCCCGATGCGTGAGGAACACGCCGATTACCCTTGAGGAGGGGCAAGGTATGACGTCTGCCTTTTTGAAGTTCGCGGACCTGTCGCTGGCTTTCGCCAAGCTGCTGACCATCCTCATCATGGTTGGCATGCTGATATCCGTGCTGCTTGGGGTGTTCTTCCGTTTTGTCATCCCGTTGCCAATGGCGTGGCCGCCGGAAGCCGCACGCTTCCTGATGGTCGCGGTCACGATGATTGGCGCCAGCGTTGCGCTGCGTCAGTTGGACCATGTGGGCATCACGCTGCTCGTCGATATACTGCCCATTCGGGTGAGGGGTTCCCTCTATCTCTTGGGCAATGTCATGATCGCCGTGTTTCTGCTCATTTTCATCTGGTTTAGCTGGCGCCTGACCGCCGATATGGGGCCGCGACAGACATCGTCGTCGCTCGGTCTGAACATGACTTTCGCCTATGCATCCATGCCGATCGGCGGTCTGATGATGCTTATCCAGTTGATTGCGGTTTCGATCGAAGGCTGGCGGCGGATGAAGAAAAACGAATCCCCCTTCAATCAGCCTCTGGCCCTTTGAGATAACCAGGAAGATATTGCAATGGCGTTTGCGGCTATAGCCTTTGTGTCCCTTCTGTTGATTGGCATCCCGATCGCATTCGTGGTCGGGCTGGTTTCCATGGGGCTGATGTTCGACGCCGGAGGGGCCCGGTTCATGCTCCTCGTTCCCCAGCGCGTCTTTGCCGGGCTGAACGTCTTTACCATCATGGCGATCCCGTTCTTCTTTCTGGCGGCGGAACTGATGACGGCTTCGCGCGCCATCGAGGATATCGTCAAGTTTGCCGATGCCCTCGTGGGCCGGCTGCGAGGCGGTCTCGCGCATGTCAACATCATGGCAAGCGCGCTGTTCTCGACAATGTCGGGTTCGGCCCTGGCCGACATTGCCACCCTCGGTTCCATCGAGATCAGGGCGATGGAAACGATGGGCTATGACAGGCGGTTCGCGACTGCGCTGACGGTCGCCTCCTCGATCGTGGGAGCGATCATCCCGCCCAGCATCATCCTGATGCTCTATGCCTCGGTCGCCCAGGTTTCCGTCGCAGCCATCTTCCTGGCCTCGATCGTTCCGGGCGCCTTGCTCATCGGCCTGCTGATGATGCTCGTGGTGCTGCTGGCGCGAAAGTATGACTTTCCGCGCCGGGAGAGACGCTATAGTGCAAAGGAATTCATGACGATCTCAGTGGATGCGGCCCTTCCCCTGGCGATGCCGGTTATCATTCTGGGTGGTATCCTGAGTGGGGTGTTTACAGCGACCGAGGCCGCCGCCGTCGCTGTTGCATACATCCTCGTCATTGGACTGTTCGTCAAGCGGACGCTGAAGCCCTCGGACATCCCGGGCTGTATGCTCAGGGCTGGCGTGATGACCTCGGTGATTTTCATGGTGCTTGCAACCGCCAATGTCTTCGGCTGGTTCATCGGCCTGGAACGCATCCCGGAAAACATCGCGAAATCGCTGATCGGCGTTGCCTCCGATCCGGTCGTGCTCCTTCTGCTGATCGTAGGTGTGCTGCTGCTCGTCGGCATGTTCATGGACTCGGGCGCCGCTCTTATCGTGATGGCGCCAATCCTGGCTCCGGTCGCCGTCAGCGGCGGTATTCATCCCATCCATTTCGGCATCGTCATGGCCCTTACCCTCGTGGTCGGCCTGACGACCCCGCCGGTCGGCCCCTGCCTTTTCGCCGCGGCAAGCGTCAGCAAGCTCAGGATCGAAACCATAAGTTTCGCCATGCTGCCGTTTTATGCGATCCAGGTCGTTTTCCTGCTCATGCTGGTTCTCGTGCCGGAAATCTCGCTTGCCTTGCCGCGGATGGCTGGCTTCATCAATTGACATTCTACACAGGCAAAAGCCCATGAAAAAACTTATCAACGATCCGCGTCATCTGGTTCGCGAAGTGCTCGAAGGAATTGTGGACACCACGCCCGGTCTTGCGCTCCTCGACACTGAAAACGTTATTGTCCGCCAGGATGATCGCCCCGTCGATGAACGACCGGTCGCCGTGCTTTCGGGTGGCGGCGGAGGTCATGAACCCGGACATGCCGGCTATGTCGGCATGGGCATGCTGACCGGCGCGATCGCCGGCGATGTCTTCACGTCTCCGAGCGTCGATGCCGTTTTCGCTGGCATCAAGGCCGTAGCCGGGCCCCGCGGCGCCGTCCTTATCGTGAAGAACTATACCGGCGACCGTCTCAATTTCGGCTTGGCCGCCGAAATGGCTACGGCGCAGGGCATACCCACCGAAATCGTCGTGGTCGCCGACGACGTGGCGCTAAGGGATACCGTTGCTCCCGAGCGCCGCCGCGGCATCGCCGGCACGGTTTTCGTGCACAAGGTGGCGGGAAGCGCTGCCGAACGCGGCCTGCCGGTCGAAGAGGTCGCGGCGTTGGCGCGCAAGGCGGCTGAGGCCGTCGGCACCATGGGCGTGGCGCTTGGCGCCTGCACAGTGCCCTCCATCGGCAAGCCCGGCTTTACCCTCGGCGAAAATGAGATTGAGATCGGCCTCGGCATTCATGGTGAGAAGGGCGTCGAGCGGGTTTCCATGCAATCTGCCGATACCCTTGTTGATCGCATGGTTGACGCCATTGTCGCCGACAGGGCGCTTGTCCGCGATCAGCGGGTTGCCATTCTCGTCAACGGCCTTGGCTCGACGCCGCCGATCGAGCTGATCGTCGTCGCGCGGCGAGCTCTGGCGCGCGCCCGCGAAGCGGGGCTGCACGTCGAGCGCCTCTATTGTGGCGTCTATCTGTCCGCCCTCGACATGCCGGGCTGCTCAATCAGCATTCTGCCGCTGACGGATGCGTTGCTTGCCGCGCTCGATGCGCCCACCGAAGTGCGCGCCTGGAGCAGTGACGGAAGGATTGCGCCCGAACGTCGCATCCTTGCCGCCCCTGCGACAAGCACCGCGACGGCGGCGCATGCGCAGGGTGCTCAGGCCGAACAGATACGCGCCTGCGCACTGGCGGTCGCGAGCGAACTGATCGCCGCCGAAACCCTGCTCGCCGATCTCGACAGCCAGGCTGGCGATGGCGATCTCGGCGCCAGCATGGTGCGCGGCGCCGAAGCAATCCGCGCCCTGTCCGGGGCCGCCTTCAATACGCCGGAATCCGCCTGCGCGGCGATCGGGGATGCGCTTCGGCGCGCCATTGCCGGCAGTTCGGGCCCATTTTATGCGGTCGGGCTTGTTCGCGCCGCCAGCGCCCTGCAGGGTAAGGCCGAGGCCTCCGCCCGAGACTGGTCCGCAGCCTTCTCCGCCGCGGTCGATGCTGTCGAGCAACTCGGCGGCGCTCGGGTCGGAAACCGGACAATGATCGATGCCCTGCGTCCGGCTGCCCATGTCTTGGCGCAGGGCCTTGCTGACGGCGCCGAGTCTGTTGCCGCATTCGAAGCCGCTGTCGCGGCTGCACAATCCGGCGCCGATGCAACCGCCGAGATGCAGCCCTCGCTTGGTCGTTCGGCCTATCTCGGCGATCGTGCCAAAGGGGTGAAGGATGGCGGCGCTGTCGCGGTCTCACTCTGGCTCAGGGCCATTGCAGACGAGATTGCCTCGCCTACGGAACGAAAAGGTGGCCCGGGAAATTTGCCTGGTTGAGATAGTCTGTGAAAGCGGCGGCGCAAAAGGCGGCCTTGGAAGCGGCGAAATAGCCCGGCGGGTATACCGCCGATCTACCCGGCAACGCCTGCTTCTTTCAGACGAAAGGCGATGCTCCAAAGCAGCAAAAGTTGATCGCGGGCATCCAGCCGCAACTGGAGGCATGCTTTGCTGGCGCATTGGAGCAGTCTTTGGAGGGGTACGTGACCAGTGTATGTGGAGACCAGCACTTGGGTGACGGTCGCCTCATTTGACATACCGCCTCACGATTGAGGCGATCGGTTTTCGCTTCGGCAAGCATTTGCCTTGATGTTTCATCTTATAGTGGAATTCCAGATTCGCATTTCTCTCGTATAAGGCAAAACGGTCCTAACCGTCAGCGTCGGAGTGAATGACGTGTCGTCTGTTCGTATCCCTTCAAGACCTGAAGCAACCATCGGAATGGACCATGTGCTTGGACAACAGCGGACGCCCTAGTCACCCGAATCTGAAGTTCGTCTCATTGTTTTTTGGCAAAACCGTTTGACGGCTGCAAAGATCTGGTCTGCGGATTTGACCCATTTGTATGGGGTTGGGTTTTCGTTGTGGCTTTCGATGAATGCGTTGATGTCGGCTTCCAGTTCTGCGGTTGAACGGTGAACGCCACGCTGTAATTGCTTTCGCGTCAGCTCGGCGAACCAGCGCTCGACCTGATTGATCCAGGACGCTGACGTCGGTGTGAAGTGAACATGCCAGTGCGGGCGGCGCGCAAGCCAGGCCTTGACCTTCGGCGTCTTGTGGGTTGCATAGTTGTCCATCACCAGATGCACGTCCGGCCCATCGGGCATTTGCGCATCGATCCGTTTCAGAAAGTCAAGAAACTCGCTGGCCCGATGCCGCTTATAGCACCGACCGATGACCGCGCCGGTGGCAATGTCGAGCGCGGCAAACAGAGACGTCGTGCCGTTGCGGACATAAGTGTGCGTCCGCCGTTCGACAACGCCCGGCGCCATTGGCAGAACCGGCTGCTCGCGGTCCAATGCCTGGATTTGCGATTTCTGTAAGCGTCGTCTGCGCCGCATCGGTAATCAGCTTGACAG
>NZ_JAINWJ010000065.1 GCF_021021415.1 Martelella mediterranea
ATCGGCGCGCTTATCCGCGGCGTTCAGCGCGATCAGGTCGAACGCGGCCAGATCCTGTGCAAGCCCGGTTCGGTTACCCCACACACCGTGTTCAAGGCAGAAGCCTACATCCTGACGAAGGATGAAGGCGGTCGTCATACGCCGTTCTTCACCAACTATCGTCCGCAGTTCTACTTCCGCACCACGGACGTGACCGGTGTTGTCACGCTGCCGGAAGGCACGGAAATGGTTATGCCGGGCGACAACGTCACGGTTGACGTCGAGCTGATCGTTCCGATCGCGATG
>NZ_JAINWJ010000066.1 GCF_021021415.1 Martelella mediterranea
CGGCTGGCCCTGAGGGCTTGACGCAAATATGCCAGGGGCGGGTCAGCCGCCCCTGCAGATGTTTGAAAAGCCGGCAAGCCCGGGCTGCAAGTTAGCAACGCGCCTGATCGAAGAGAGATGGCGGAGATAAGAACAAGACAAGGACGAGTCGCATGAACGGCCAGAATATCCGCATCCGCCTGAAGGCGTTTGATCACCGGATCCTTGATGCCTCCACGCGTGAGATCGTTTCGACGGCCAAGCGCACGGGCGCCAATGTTCGCGGTCCGGTTCCGCTTCCGACGCGGATCGAGAAGTTCACGGTCAACCGTGGCCCGCATATCGACAAGAAGAGCCGCGAGCAGTTTGAAATGCGCACCCACAAGCGCCTGCTCGACATTGTCGACCCGACCCCGCAGACCGTTGACGCGCTGATGAAGCTCGATCTGGCTGCCGGCGTGGACGTTGAAATCAAGCTCTGATTTCCAGGGCGAGGGATAATTAAACGGGACCAATCGCTGGGCGCTTTATGGAAGCGCGCATGATGTCCCAAAAAGAGACACGCCGGAGGCTTTGCCAAAGGCCGGAACTCTAAAAGGAACGAACCGATGCGTTCAGGTGTGATAGCACAGAAGGTGGGAATGACCCGCGTCTTCACAGACGCAGGAGAGCATATCCCTGTAACAGTTTTGCGAATGGAAGGCTGCCAGGTCGTCTCCACGCGCACCAAGGAAAAGAACGGCTACACCGCCGTTCAGCTCGGCGCCGGCCGCTCGAAGGTCAAGAACACCTCGAAGGCGCTGCGCGGACACTTTGCCGCCGGCTCCGTCGAGCCGAAGGCCAAGCTCGTCGAATTCCGCGTGTCGGAAGACAATCTGCTCGATGTTGGCGCCGAACTGACGGCCAGCCACTTCGTTTCGGGCCAGCTCGTCGACGTCACCGGCACCACCATCGGTAAGGGTTTTGCCGGTGCCATGAAGCGCCACAACTTCGGCGGCCTTCGCGCCACCCACGGCGTTTCGGTCTCGCACCGTTCGCACGGCTCGACCGGTTCCAACCAAGACCCGGGCAAGGTCTGGAAGGGCAAGAAGATGGCCGGTCACATGGGCCAGACCCGCGTCACCACGCAGAACCTCGAGGTTGTCCGCACCGACGAAGAGCGCGGCCTGATCCTCGTCAAGGGCGCCGTTCCCGGTTCGAAGGGCGCCTGGATTACGGTTCGCGATGCCGTGAAGTCCGGTGTTCCTGAAAATGCGCCGCGGCCTGCCGGCCTGCGTGCGGCTGAAACCAATGGAGCCGAATAATGGATCTCACAGTTAAAACACTTGAGGGCAAGGACGCCGGCAAAGTCAGCCTGAAGGACGAGATCTTCGGCCTCGAGCCGCGTGAAGACATCCTCGCCCGCATGGTTCGCTACCAGCTCGCTGCCAAGCGTCAGGGTTCGCACAAGGTCAAGGGGCGCTCGGAAGTGTCGCTGACCGGCGCCAAGATGTACAAGCAGAAGGGCACCGGTAACGCCCGCCACCACGCCAAGCGTGCGCCGCAGTTCCGCGGCGGTGGTGTTGCCCATGGTCCGGTGGTTCGCGATCACTCGCACGATCTGCCGAAGAAGGTCCGCGCGCTCGCTCTGAAGCATGCGCTGTCGACCAAGGCGAAGTCCGAGGACCTGATCATCATCGACGATCTGGTTGCCAAGGAAGCCAAGACCAAGGCGCTGCTTTCGCAGTTCAGCGGTCTCGGCCTCGACAATGCGCTGATCATCGGCGGTGCGGAAGTGGACGGCAACTTCAAGCTGGCGGCCCGCAACATTCCGAATATCGATGTTCTGCCGGTTCAGGGCATCAACGTGTATGACATCCTGCGCCGCGGCAAGCTCGTGCTGTCGAAGTCTGCGGTCGAAGCTCTGGAGGAGCGGTTCAAATGAGCGATATCCGCCATTACGACGTGATCGTTTCGCCGGTCATCACTGAAAAATCGACCCTTGTTTCCGACAACAACCAGGTCGTGTTCAACGTTGCCAAGACTGCAAGCAAGCCCGAGATCAAGGCCGCCGTCGAAGAACTCTTCGGCGTCAAGGTCAAGGCGGTCAACACGCTTGTGCGCAAGGGCAAGATCAAGCGCTTCCGGAACTTCTCCGGCAAGCAGAAGGACGTCAAGAAGGCGATCGTCACCCTGGCTGAAGGCCAGTCCGTGGACGTGACGACCGGCGTTTGAAACAGACCCGTTAGGGTAAAGACCCAATAGGGAATGAGAAAATGGCATTGAAAACATTCAATCCGACAACGCCGAGCCAGCGCCAGCTGGTGATCGTCGAGCGTTCGGAGCTTTACAAGGGCAAGCCCGTCAAGGCTTTGACGCAGGGCCTGTCTTCGAAGGGTGGCCGTAACAATTATGGCCGCGTGACGGCGCGCTTCCAGGGCGGTGGCCACAAGCGCACCTATCGCATGATCGACTTCAAGCGTCGCAAGTTCGGCGTCGAGGGCACGGTCGAGCGTCTTGAGTACGACCCCAACCGGTCGGCCTTCATCGCGCTCATCAATTACGCCGACGGCGAACTGGCCTATATCCTCGCTCCGCAGCGTCTGGCTGTCGGCGACAAGGTGCAGGCTGCAGACAGCGCCATCGACGTGAAGCCCGGCAATGCGATGCCGCTGCAGAACATTCCGGTCGGCTCGATCGTGCACAACGTCGAGATGAAGCCGGGCAAGGGCGGTCAGATCGCCCGTTCGGCAGGCACCTATGTCCAGCTGGTCGGTCGCGACCAGGGCATGGCGATCCTGCGGCTCAACTCCGGCGAACAGCGTCTGGTGCCGGGCTCTTGCCTTGCAACGATCGGCGCTGTATCGAACCCCGATCACTCCAACACGAATGACGGCAAGGCCGGTCGTTCGCGCTGGCGGGGCAAGCGTCCGCATGTTCGCGGCGTCGTCATGAACCCGATCGACCACCCGCACGGTGGTGGTGAAGGCCGCACCTCCGGTGGTCGTCACCCGGTCTCGCCCTGGGGCAAGCCCACCAAGGGCAAGCGTACGCGCAAGAACAAGTCGACCGACAAGTTCATCATGCGTTCGCGCCACCAGAAGAAGAAATAAGAGAGGTAGTCTGAAATGGCTCGTTCAGTATGGAAGGGACCGTTCGTTGACGGCTATCTTCTCAAGAAGGCTGAGAAGGTTCGTGAAGGCGGCCGCCACGAAGTGATCAAGATCTGGAGCCGTCGTTCCACGATCATGCCGCAGTTCGTCGGTCTCACCTTCGGCGTCTACAATGGTTCGAAACACATTCCGGTCTCGGTATCGGAAGACATGGTCGGCCACAAGTTCGGCGAATTCGCGCCGACCCGGACCTATTATGGTCACGGCGCCGACAAGAAGGCGAAGAGGAAGTAACAATGGGCAAGGCAAAAGCCGCGCGCCGGCTTAAGGAAAATGAGGCGCAGGCCGTTACGCGCACCATCCGCGTCAGCCCGCAGAAGCTCAACCTCGTCGCCGCCATGATCCGCGGCAAGAAGGTTGACCGGGCGCTGGCCGAACTCGAATTCTCGCAGAAGCGGGTTTCCGAGACGGTCCGCAAGACGCTGGAATCGGCGATCGCGAATGCAGAAAACAACCACGATCTCGACCCTGACCAGCTCATCGTCGCGGAAGCCTATGTCGGCAAGTCGATTGTCGCCAAGCGCTTCATGGTTCGTGGCCGGGGACGCGCATCGCGCATCCTGAAGCCGTTCTCGCACCTGACGATCGTCGTTCGCGAAGTCGAAGAGGAGGCCGCATAATGGGTCAGAAAATCAATCCGATCGGCTTCCGCCTCGGTATCAACCGCACCTGGGACAGCCGCTGGTTCGCAGACAACCATGAATATGGCAAGCTTCTTCACGAAGACCTGAAGATTCGCAGCTATATTCAGAAGGAACTGAAGCAGGCCGGCGTTTCCAAGGTCGTGATCGAGCGTCCGCACAAGAAGTGCCGCGTGACGATCCACTCGGCCCGTCCGGGTCTGATCATCGGCAAGAAGGGCGCTGACATCGAGAAGCTGCGCCGCAAGCTTGGCACGATGACGGATTCGGAAATGCACCTCAACATCGTTGAAGTGCGCAAGCCGGAAACCGACGCCACGCTGGTTGCACAGTCGATCGCTCAGCAGCTCGAGCGCCGTATCGCGTTCCGCCGCGCCATGAAGCGTTCGGTGCAGACCGCGATGCGCATGGGTGCCGAAGGCATCCGTATCGTTTGCGGCGGCCGTCTCGGCGGCGCGGAAATCGCGCGTACCGAATGGTATCGCGAAGGCCGCGTTCCGCTTCACACGCTGCGCGCCGACATCGACTATGGCACGGCCGAAGCTGAAACCGCATACGGCATCTGCGGCATCAAGGTCTGGATCTTCAAGGGCGAAATCCTTGAGCATGATCCGATGGCCTCCGAGCGTCGCGCGACCGAAGGCGACAACAAGGGTAACAGCGGCAACAATCGCCGCCGCGAGAACGCCTGATTTCAGGCGTTCGGCGAAGTTCGGAGATAAAAGAAAATGTTGCAGCCAAAGCGTACAAAGTACCGCAAGCAGTTCAAGGGCCGCATCCATGGCGTTGCCAAGGGCGGCAGCGACCTGGCTTTCGGTGAATATGGGCTGAAGGCGCAGGAACCCAACCGCGTCAACGCACGCGAGATCGAGGCGGCCCGCCGCGCGATCACCCGTCACATGAAGCGTGCCGGCCGTGTATGGATCCGTATTTTCCCCGACGTTCCGGTCACCTCGAAGCCGACCGAAGTGCGTATGGGTAAAGGTAAGGGCGGCGTCGACTATTGGGCAGCCAAGGTCAAGCCCGGCCGGATCATGTTCGAAATCGACGGCGTGAGCGAAGACATTGCCCGTGAAGCCCTGCGTCTCGGCGCTGCCAAGCTTTCGGTCAAGACGCGCTTCATCCAGCGCATCGCCGAATAAGGAGTGGTACTGATGAAAACCTCTGACGTACACGCCATGAGCGAAGACCAGCTCAAGGACAAGCTCACCGAGTTGAAGAAGGAGCAGTTCAACCTGCGCTTCCAGAAGGCGACCGGTCAGCTCGAGCAGACGGGCCGCATCAAGCAGGTTCGTCGCGACATCGCGCGTGTAAAGACAATCGCAAGCCAGAAGGCTTCGGCCTCCAAGGCCTGAACGTAAGGGACCGACAAGAAAATGCCTAAACGCATCCTGCAAGGCGTTGTCGTTAGCGACAAGAACGATAAAACGGTCGTCGTCCGGGTTGAGCGTCGTTTCGCCCACCCGCTTCTCCAGAAGACCGTACGCCGCTCGAAGAAGTACAAGGCGCACGACGCTGAAAACCAGTACAAGACCGGGGATACCGTATTCATCGAAGAATGCGCTCCGGTCTCCAAGGACAAGCGCTGGAAGGTGGTTTCCACCGTTTCCGCAGACGCCTGATCCGCAAATACCGGCAGTATTTCGCCGCAGCCCTTGCGCTTTGGCGAAATTTCTGTATGTAGCACGGCAGATGTGCAAAGGGCGTCCGGCAACGGGCGGCCTTTTCCGTAAGGGCGCTGCCCATTTTTGGGGCCGGATTTTCGATCCGCATGGCATCCTGAAAGACGCTACACCAAGACGCTCCGGCTCTTGACCTCGCGTTGCCTCAAGGCGGCGCGATGGGCCGGGTAGGGAATTTGAGCGGCCGCAGGCTCCGACGACAGGGGCAGGCGGGCGCTTCGATACGTGTCGATTAAGCTGGTCTAGGGGGTTGTTCCAACCGGGCCGGTAACAACAAGAAGGCGACCTGATATGATTCAGATGCAAACAAACCTCGACGTGGCGGATAATTCCGGCGCGCGTCGTGTCATGTGCATCAAGGTTCTGGGCGGCTCCAAGCGTAAATATGCCTCGGTCGGCGATATCATCGTCGTGTCCGTGAAAGAGGCTGTTCCGCGCGGACGCGTCAAGAAGGGCGATGTGATGAAGGCCGTCGTCGTGCGCACGGCGAAGGACATCCGCCGCGCTGACGGCTCGGTCATCCGTTTCGACGGCAATGCCGCCGTTTTGATCAACAACAACAAAGAGCCGATTGGTACGCGTATCTTCGGGCCGGTTCCGCGCGAGCTGCGTGGCAAGAGCCATATGAAGATCATCTCCCTGGCTCCTGAAGTTCTGTAAGGGAGCGCGGAAAATGCAGAGAATCAAGAAGGGCGACAAGGTCGTCGTCATCGCCGGCAAGGACAAGGGTCGCACCGGTGAAGTGGTTGCGGTTTCCCCGAAGGATGACCGCGCCGTCGTTTCCGGCATCAATGTCGTGCGTCGCCATCAGCGCCAGTCGCAGACCACCGAAGCCGGCATCATCGCCAAGGAAGCGCCGATTCACCTGTCGAACCTCGCTGTCGCCGATCCCAAGGACGGCAAGCCGACCCGTGTCGGTTTCAAGGTCGAGGGTGACAAGAAGGTCCGCTATGCAAAGCGTTCGGGAGAAGTGATCGATGGCTGAAGCAAAGTATGAGCCGCGTCTGAAGACGGTCTACCTCGAAAAGATCCGCCCGCAGATGCAGGAGCAGTTCTCCTACGCCAACGGCATGATGATTCCGCGCCTGGATAAGGTCGTGATCAACATGGGCGTCGGCGAGGCGGTTGGCGACAGCAAGAAGCCGGCCAACGCAGCCGCGGATCTGGCCGCGATTTCCGGTCAGAAGGCGGTCGTCACCCACGCGCGCAACTCCATCGCCGGCTTCAAGGTCCGCGAAGGCATGCCGATCGGCGCCAAGGTGACGCTGCGCGGCAACCGCATGTATGAATTCGTTGATCGCCTCATCAACATCGCGCTGCCGCGCGTTCGTGACTTCCGGGGCCTCAATCCGAAGAGCTTTGACGGGCGTGGCAACTTCGCCATGGGCGTCAAGGAGCACATCGTGTTTCCCGAGATCGAATACGACAAGGTCGATCAGATGTGGGGCATGGATATTATCGTTTGCACGACGGCTACCAAGGACGATGAAGCACGGGCGCTTTTGACGGCGTTCAACTTCCCGTTCCGCAAGTAACCGTAACGACGAGCGTAGAAAAGGAACAACGACATGGCGAAGACAAGCGCAGTCGAAAAGAACAAGCGCCGCCGCGAGACGGTTGCCCGGGATGCTGAAAAGCGTGCCGCGCTGAAGGCGATCATCAAGGACCAGAAGCTTCCGATCGAGGAGCGCTTCCGCGCGACCCTGAAGCTTGCCGACATGCCGCGCGACGGCTCCAAGACGCGCATCCGCAACCGTTGCGAAGTATCGGGTCGTCCGCGTGCGTATTACCGCAAGCTGGGCATGTCCCGTATCGCACTTCGTGACCTTGGCAACACCGGCAAAGTGCCCGGTATTGTCAAGTCGAGCTGGTAAGGAGGCGCCTCATGGCAATGTCCGATCCCCTGGGCGATATGCTCACCCGTATCCGCAACGGCGCCTCGCGCCGCAAGACGTCCGTGACCACGCCGGCTTCCAAGCTGCGCGCCCGCGTTCTCGACGTTCTGCAGGCTGAAGGCTACATCCGCGGTTACACCCAGACCGACTTCGACAACGGCAAGTCCGAGATCGAAATCGAGCTGAAATATTATGAAAACGCGTCCGTGATCCGCGAGATCGCCCGCGTTTCCAAGCCGGGCCGCCGGGTCTATGTCTCGGTCAAGTCCATTCCGCAGGTCGCAAACGGTCTGGGTATCACGATTCTCTCCACCCCCAAGGGTGTGATGGCTGATCACCAGGCGCGCGAACAGAATGTTGGTGGCGAGGTTCTCTGCTCGATCTTCTAAGATCGCGCAGAGCCGCCTAGCGAAACAGACAGGTAAAACAAATGTCTCGTATCGGTAAAAGGCCCGTTCAGGTTCCCAAGGGTGTGACTGCGTCGGTGGACGGCCAGAAGATCACAGCCAAGGGCCCGAAGGGCGAACTGTTCTTCGTCGCCAATGACGAAGTCAGCGTTGCAATGGAAGACGGCGCGATCGTCGTTTCCCCGATCAACCAGTCCAAGGAAGCCCGCTCCAAGTGGGGCATGTCCCGGACCATGGTTGAAAACATCATGAAGGGCGTCACCGACGGTTACGAGCGCAAGCTCGAGATCAACGGCGTTGGTTACCGCGCGGCGATGCAGGGCAAGAACCTGCAGCTCTCGCTCGGTTTCTCCCACGAAGTTGTGTATCAGCCGCCGGAAGGCATCACGCTCGCTTGCCCGAAGCCGACGGAAATCACCGTCACCGGCATCGACAAGCAGGTCGTCGGCCAGGTCGCTGCGAACATTCGCGAATATCGCGGTCCCGAGCCCTACAAGGGCAAGGGCGTGAAATACGCGGAAGAGCGCATCGTCCGCAAGGAAGGCAAGAAGAAGTAAGGATCACGCGTTATGGCTAGCAGGAAAGAAACCATTGCACGCCGCGCCAGCCGCGTGCGCCGCCAGGTCAAGAAGGTCGCCAACGGCCGTCCGCGTCTGTCGGTCCATCGTTCTTCGAAGAACATCTATGCCCAGATCATCGATGACGCCGCCGGCCGTACGCTGGCCGCCGCATCGACGCTCGACGCTTCGCTGCGTTCCTCGCTGAAGACCGGCGCGGATCGTGAAGCGGCTGAAGCCGTTGGCAAGCTCGTCGCCGAGCGCGCCACCAAGGCCGGCGTCAAGGAAGTCGTGTTCGATCGCGGCGCCTTCATCTTTCACGGTCGCGTCAAGGCTCTGGCCGATGGCGCCCGCGAAGGCGGTCTGAGCTTCTGATGAAGTTTTGAGGCGCGCGTCTCAGCGCGTCTCGCACCCGGCGGGCCGATACTGCTCTTGAAGAGCCAAGTCGCCCGACCGTTCGCCGGCCGCCACGCTAGAGGCTAGCGGCCTTTCCATATGCCGATTGCACCCGGAAAAGAAAAAGGAACAGGACAATGGCACAGGACAGAAGGGGATCGCGCGACGATCGCCACAACCGGGATGAGCGCGACAGCGAATTCGTTGACAAGCTCGTTGCCATCAATCGCGTTGCCAAGACCGTCAAGGGCGGTCGCCGCATGGGCTTTGCAGCGCTCGTCGTCGTCGGCGACGGCAAGGGTCGCGTCGGCTTCGGCCACGGCAAGGCCCGCGAAGTACCGGAAGCCATCCGCAAGGCGACGGAAGCCGCCAAGCGCGAGATGATTTTCGTGCCGCTGCGTGACGGCCGTACGCTGCATCACGACATCAAGGGCCGTCACGGCGCCGGCAAGGTTCTGCTGCGCACCGCCAAGGCCGGTACCGGCATCATCGCCGGTGGTCCGATGCGTGCCGTTTTTGAAACCCTGGGTGTTGCCGACGTCGTCGCCAAGTCGACCGGCTCGTCCAATCCCTACAACATGGTTCGCGCCACCTTTGATGCCCTGAAGAGCCAGATGCATCCCAAGGACATCGCAGCCCAGCGCGGCCTGAAATACGCCACGCTGCAGGCCCGCCGCGAAGCCGCCGGCGCGATCGCCGACGAGTGAGGGGAGAGGCACCAATGGCCAAAGCTAGCACCAAGAAGAAGACTGTCACCGTTGAGCAGATCGGCAGCCCGATCCGCCGTCCCGCCGTACAGCGCCAGACGCTGATCGGCCTCGGCCTCAACAAGATGCATCGTGTGCGCACCCTGGAAGATACCCCTTCCGTTCGCGGCATGATCAACAGCATTCCCCATCTCGTCCGCGTCGTCGACGAGAAGTGAGACGGGAGAACATCATGAAACTGAACGAAATCAAGGATCGCGAAGGCGCGACGCATTCCAAGAAGCGTCTTGGCCGCGGTATCGGTTCGGGCTCCGGCAAGACCGGCGGTCGCGGCGTCAAGGGTCAGAAGTCCCGTTCGGGCGTTGCCATCAATGGCTTCGAAGGCGGTCAGATGCCGATCTACCGTCGTCTGCCGAAGCGCGGCTTCGTCAACATCTTTTCGAAGGACTTCGCTGAAGTGTCACTCGGCCGCCTCCAGGCCGCCGTTGACGCCAAGAAGCTCGACGCCAAGAAGACGGTCACGGCCGAAGTCCTCAAGGAAGCCGGCGTGATTCGCCGCGTCAAGGACGGCGTTCGCGTGCTTTCCGACGGCGAACTGAAGGCCAAGCTGACGCTCGAAGTCGCAGGCGCTTCCAAGGCCGCGATCGAGAAGATCGAAAAGGCCGGCGGCTCGATCACCGTTGCCTCTGGCGCCAAAAACGCCGAATAATTCGGCTTCTATTTGAAAAATCTACGCCCGGAGTGCTTCACACCGGGCGTTTTTTCTTCCATATGTGCCTCGACCACCGGCTGGCCCTCAAAAAAGCCAAGCGGGTGGTTTATCGTGAAGACGGCCCACGTTCGAAATGGAGCGATGTCGCCTGTTACGAATCGGGCAATTTTTCGCACCGGGCGCTCTTCTGCGGCCGTGCGGCGACGCGGAGATACGCATGGCTTCTGCAGCGGAACAACTCGCATCCAATCTGAACTTCTCGACCTTTGCCAAGGCGACGGATCTGAAGAAGCGGATCTGGTTCACCCTTCTGGCGCTTCTCGTGTACCGGCTGGGTACGCATATCCCGCTCCCCGGTATCAATCTCGATGCCTATGCCCAGGCCTTCCAGGGCCAGTCCGAGGGCATCCTCGGCATGTTCAACATGTTTTCCGGCGGCGCGGTGGAACGCATGGCGATCTTCGCCCTCGGCATCATGCCCTATATCTCGGCCTCGATCATCGTGCAGCTCCTGACCGCCGTCGTGCCGTCGCTGGAAGCGCTGAAGAAGGAAGGCGAGCAGGGCCGCAAGATCATCAACCAGTATACCCGCTACGGCACGGTCGTGCTGGCGACGGCGCAGGCCTATGGCATTGCGATCGGCCTGCAGTCCGGCAATAATCTCGTGACCGATCCGGGCTGGTTCTTCATCCTGTCGACCGTCGTAACGCTCGTCGGCGGCACCATGTTCCTGATGTGGCTCGGCGAGCAGATCACCTCGCGTGGCATCGGCAACGGCATTTCGCTGATCATCTTTGCCGGCATCGTCGCAGGCCTTCCGGCCGCCGTCGGCAACATGCTGGAGCTTTCGAGCGTCGGTTCGATCTCGGCTTTCGTCACGATCCTGATTCTCGTCGTCGTGATCGCGGTGTTCGCGCTGATCGTGTTCGTGGAGCGCGCCCAGCGCCGGCTTCTGATCCAGTATCCGAAGCGCCAGGTCGGCAACCGCATGTTCCAGGGCGATACCTCGCACCTGCCGCTGAAGCTCAACACCTCGGGCGTTATCCCGGCGATCTTCGCGTCCTCGCTGCTCTTGCTGCCGGCGACGCTTGCAGGCTTCACCTCCTCGGAACTGCCGAGCTGGGCGACGGCCGTGATCGCATCGCTCGGCCATGGTCAGGCGCTCTACATGATCGTTTACGGCCTGCTGATCGCGTTCTTCGCTTTCTTCTACACCGCCATCGTCTTCAACCCGAAGGAAACGGCGGATAACCTGAAGCGCCATGGCGGCTTCATTCCGGGCATCCGCCCGGGCGAGCGTACAGCCGAATACATAGACTATGTTCTGACTCGCATTACCGTGGTCGGTGCGATCTATCTGGTCTTCGTCTGCATCCTGCCGGAGATCCTCGTGGCCCGCACTGGCGTGTCTCTGGCGCTTGGCGGCACCTCGCTGCTCATTATCGTCAGCGTGACCTTGGATACCGTATCGCAGATCCAGGGACATCTGATCGCCCAGCAGTATGAGGGGCTGATCAAGAAATCGAAATTGCGGGGAGGAAAGAGGGGACGATGAGACTTATACTTCTGGGACCGCCGGGCGCCGGCAAGGGGACGCAGGCGCAGCGCATCGTTGCCAATCACGGCATTCCGCAGCTTTCCACGGGCGATATGCTGCGCGCGGCCGTGGCCGCGCAGACCGAGGTTGGCAAGAAGGCCAAGGCGGTCATGGATGCCGGCGGGCTGGTATCCGATGACATCGTCATCGCCATCGTGTCCGAGCGAATCGATCAGGAAGACTGCAAGGACGGTTTCATTCTCGATGGCTTCCCGCGCACCCTGGTGCAGGCCGATGCCACCGAGAAGATGATGGCGGCCAAGGGCATCGCCCTCGACGCCGTGATCGAAATTCAGGTGAATGACGAAACGTTGGCCGAGCGCATCGCCGGCCGGTATAGCTGCGCCAAATGCGGCGCGGGCTATCATGATGAATTCCACAAGCCCAAGGTGGAAGGCGTCTGCGATGTTTGCGGCTCGACCGAGTTCAAGCGCCGTCCGGACGACAATCGCGAGACCGTCGAGAAGCGTCTGAAGGCCTATTACAAGGAAACCGCGCCGCTGATCGGCTACTACTATGCCAAGGGCAAGCTTTCATCGGTGGACGGCATGGCGAGCATGGACGATGTGACCGCCAGTATCGAGAAGGTTCTTTCCGGGCTCTAGGGCTCGCAAGGCCCACAAAAATAAAGGAATCGGTTGCAATGGGCTGCCGTTTCCGCTATGAGCGCTCCAACTCGCGACATGGGGCAAGGCTGTCAAAGTCCTTTTGAATTCGATCAGGACGCGTCTTGTCACGGATATCAGTTGCGGCCGAGCAATGACAGGCGGGTTATCCGCCAGAGAAACCGGCAGTTTCTCGCAAGATCAAGCTGCCAACAGAAGATGTTAAGGAGAATCGGCGTGGCTCGTATTGCTGGCGTCAACATCCCGACTGCCAAGCGCGTTGTTATCGCGCTGCAGTATATTCACGGGATCGGACCGAAATTCGCGCAGGAAATCTGCGAAAAAGCATCCATTCCGGCAGAACGCCGCGTGCACGAAATGACGGACGCCGAAGTCCTTCAGGTTCGCGAAGCGATCGACCGGGATTACATGGTGGAAGGTGACCTGCGTCGCGAAAACTCCATGAACATCAAGCGCCTGATGGACCTCGGCTGCTACCGCGGTCTGCGCCATCGTCGCGGCCTTCCGGTCCGCGGCCAGCGCACGCACACCAATGCCCGCACCCGCAAGGGCCCGGCAAAGGCGATTGCAGGCAAGAAGAAGTAAGATTTACGGGACATTTTGTTCCGCATGAGCCGGCGGGTTTGCGCCGGCTTTCTGCGTAGATGACCGGGCCGCAAGAGGGCCGGTTTGCGGTGAGCGGGAATGCCGCCGCGATGAAACGGATCAGGAGGGTTTTCGTCCAAGGCGAGACTTTCCCGGTGGAGCCGCTGGCGTTACGGCGGTGTCGAGATCAACGAAAGGAATACCATGGCCAAGGAAGCCACCCGCGTTCGCCGTCGCGAACGTAAGAATATTTCGTCGGGCGTTGCCCACGTGAACTCCTCGTTCAACAACACGATGATCACCATCACCGACGCACAGGGCAACGCGATTGCCTGGTCGTCCGCTGGCGCCAAGGGCTTCAAGGGCTCGCGCAAGTCGACCCCGTTTGCTGCCCAGATCGCCGCCGAAGATTGCGCCAAGAAGGCCCAGGAACACGGCATGAAGTCGCTGGAAGTCGAAGTCTGCGGTCCCGGTTCCGGTCGTGAATCGGCTCTGCGCGCGCTCCAGGCTGCCGGTTTCGTCATCACCTCGATCCGCGATGTGACGCCGATCCCGCACAATGGCTGCCGCCCGCGCAAGAAGCGTCGCGTCTAATCATCTGTCAATTTGCTCCGGTGGTCTCGCGAGAGGTCCCGGTTCTACGAAGGTCGGCCGTCACGATTGGATAGTGCGGCGAACGAAAGGTAGAAATCATGATACAGAAAAACTGGCAGGAACTGATCAAGCCGTCGAAGGTGGAATTCACCTCGAGCGGCCCGAAGAAGGCGACGCTCGTCGCCGAGCCGCTGGAACGCGGCTTCGGCCTGACGCTCGGTAATGCGCTGCGCCGCATCCTTCTGTCCTCGCTGCGCGGCGCTGCCGTGACCGCGGTTCAGATCGATGGCGTTCTGCATGAATTCTCGTCGATCCCCGGCGTTCGCGAAGATGTCACCGACATCGTCCTGAACATCAAGGAAATCGCCATCCGCATGGAAGGCGATGAGGCAAAACGCATGGTCGTGCGCAAGCAGGGCCCGGGCGTTGTCACCGCCGGCGACATTCAGACGGTTGGCGATATCGAGATCCTGAACCCCGATCTGGTGCTTTGCACGCTCGATGAAGGCGCTGAAATCCGCATGGAATTCACCGTCAACAACGGCAAGGGCTATGTGCCGGCCGAGCGCAATCGCGCCGAAGATGCGCCGATCGGCCTGATCCCGGTCGACAGCCTGTATTCGCCGATCCGCAAGGTCTCCTACAAGGTTGAGAACACCCGTGAGGGCCAGGTTCTCGACTATGACAAGCTGCTGATGACCATCGAAACCGATGGTTCGGTCACCGGCGAGGATTCGGTCGCATTCGCCGCCCGCATCCTGCAGGATCAGCTCTCGGTCTTCGTCAATTTCGAAGAACCGCAGAAGGATACCGAGGAAGACGACGTCACCGAACTCGCCTTCAACCCGGCCCTTCTCAAGAAGGTCGACGAACTCGAGCTTTCGGTCCGTTCGGCCAACTGCCTGAAGAACGACAACATCGTTTACATCGGCGATCTCATTCAGAAGACCGAAGCGGAAATGCTGCGCACGCCGAATTTCGGCCGCAAGTCGCTGAACGAGATCAAGGAAGTGCTGGCCTCCATGGGCCTGCATCTGGGCATGGAAGTGCCGGCCTGGCCGCCGGAAAACATCGACGACCTCGCCAAGCGGTACGAGGATCAGTACTAACACGTCATACTGCAGGTGGATGCCTGCAAGTGAAGGAGAATAGCAATGCGCCATAAAAGTGCAGGCCGCAAGCTGAACAGAACGGCAAGCCATCGCAAGGCGATGTTTGCCAACATGGCCGTCTCGCTCATCGTCCATGAGCAGATTGTCACGACGCTGCCCAAGGCCAAGGAAATCCGTCCGATCGTCGAGAAGCTGATCACGCTCGGCAAGCGCGGCGATCTGCATGCCCGCCGTCAGGCGATCTCGCAGATCAAGGACGTCGACGCCGTCAAGAAGCTGTTCGACGTTCTGGCCTCGCGCTACGTCGACCGCAATGGCGGTTACACCCGCATCATGAAGGCCGGCTTCCGCCACGGCGACAACGCCCCGATCGCCGTCATCGAATTCGTTGACCGCGACGTCGACGCCAAGGGCGCCGAAGACAAGGCCCGCGTCGCGGCCGAAGCCGAATCGGAAATGGAAGCCGCGTAAGCAGCGCTTTCAGTTGATATGAGTTGAAAGGCCGGGTGCGAGAGCGCCCGGCTTTTGCTGTTTGTCGGGGCTGGGTGTTTCAGTTCTTCCCGGCTTTTCAGTTGTCATGAAACCTGGCCGTCTCAATCTCTCCCCTTGAGGGAGAGATGCCCCGACAGGGGTAGAGAGGGGTGCAGCGCCAGCCTATAAACGCTGAGTCTCGACGACAGGTTTCACCCCTCTCTGTCGCGTTCGCGACATCTCCCCCTCAAGGGGGGAGATTGATGGAACCACATTTACTTTGGAATGTGGATCGTCGCCCGGATATGCTTCAGAAAGGCGACGATGGTGAAGGTCATGATGATGACCAGCGTCCAGGAGCTCCATTTGCCGATATGGACGGTGGACCAGGCGCCGAGCTGGTCCGGATATTGCCAGACCGAGAAGAAGGTCGAGATGTTTTCGGCGAGCCAGATAAAGAAGCCGATCAGCACGAAGGCGAGCAGCATCGGCATCTTGCGGTCACGGTCATAGGGTCGGAAGATCACGGTGGTGCGGGCGTAGAGGCCGATGGCGAGGGCCGCGATATACCAGCGATAGTCGCCGATATAGTGGTGGGTGAAGAAGTTGAGGTAGATCGCCAGCGCCACCAGCGTCGCCATCCAGTAGGGCGGATGGTGGATGATGCGGACATCGAGTATGCGCCACGCCTGAATGATATAGCTGCCGACGGCGGCATACATGAAACCGGCGAACAGCGGCACGCCGAGAAGCTTGGTATAGGCGAAGTCCGGATAGGCCCAGGACTGGATCGCCCCGGACGTCTTGAACGCCTCGAGCGCGAAACCGACGATGTGAAACAGGCAGATCGCCTTGAACTCGTCCACCGTCTCCAGCCCGAACCGGATCATCGCGAACTGGATGGCGAGCGCAATGATCAACAGCAGATCGTAGCGCGGAATCCCGGCAACGCCGCCGCGCGGCATGGCGAAGATGGCGATCAAGAACAGGCCGGCAAACAGGCAGGCGCGCGCCTCCTTGAGGCCGAAGAACAGGAATTCCACGCAGAAGCGGCGGAAACCCCTGAGCGCCGGATTTGGCGCGATATCGGTCAGCCACCGGTCGGGCGACCATGGTTTTATGGTTGTCGCGAAATCCGTCATGTCCCCTCGCGCTGTCATGTCGCTGGCACGTTTACGCAGGGGAGGGGCGATATTATGGCCTGGATTTGGCGGCGAGCGTCATTCAGCTACCCGGCTGAGAGCGGCGCGCTATTTCGTGCCCTTCTGCATCCGCGCCGCCTTCTTCCTCGCGCGCTTGCGTTCCATGATCGTGGGGCGCGCGAAGCGGTAGCCGAGGAGCAGCACGGCGATCGCGATGTAGAGCATGATCTCCGGGCCGATGACCTTTCGCGACATGGCGAAGTGGAGGGTGGCGAGCGCGGTGATCTCGTAGATGAAGGAATGGATCAGGATCCAGCCCCTTTTCAGCGTGCGGATCGACCAGTTGTTGGAGGTGACGGCGAGCGGAATCAGCATGACCAGCGCCATCATGCCGAAGGTTATAAAGGGCCGCTTGATGACATCCTCGATCACCATGGAAACGTCCATGCGCTGGTCGAGAACGAGATAGACCAGGAAATGGAAGCAGACGTAATAGAAGCCGAGCAGGCCCAGCGCCCGGCGGTAGCGCACCAGGTTGATCTCCGCGAGATCGCGCAGCGGCGTGATGCAGAGCGTCGCGAGGATGAACCGCAGCGCCCAGATGCCAAGAACATGCTCGAAGGTTTTGACCGGGTCGACGCCAAGCTGGTTGGTTGCGCCGAGGTAGAAATACCAGACGGCCGGCGCCAGCCCGAGCGCGTAGAGCGCCCAGACGGAAGCCGGACGCCACCAGTGGATTTTGGCGGCCGGACGTTTTCTGGCTGCGATGTCGGTCATCTTGCCGGTGCTCAATAATTGGCCTTGAGGTCCATGCCGCTATAGAGGCTCGCCACCTCGTCGCCATAGCCGTTGAACTTCAGCGTCGGAATCCGCTCGCCGCCGAAGAAGCCGCCGCCTTCGCCGATCACGCGTTCGGAGGCCTGGCTCCAGCGCGGATGCGGCACATCCGGGTTCACATTGGCATAGAAGCCGTATTCGCTCGGCTGCAGCAGGTTCCAGCTATTGGGCGGCTGCTTGTCGGTGAGCGTCATCTTGACGATCGACTTGATGCCCTTGAAGCCGTATTTCCACGGCACCACCAGACGCATCGGCGCGCCGTTCTGGTTCAGCAGCGTCTTGCCGTAAAGCCCGACGGCGATGATCGTCAGCGGGTGGTTGGCCTCGTCGAGGCGGAGCCCCTCGACATAAGGCCAGGGCATCGGCTGGCCGAAGCCGCGCTGACGCGGCATCTGATCGGGGCGCACCACGGTCTGGAAGGCGACATATTTCGCCGAGCCGGTGGGCTCCGCCATGTCGAGGATCGATTTCAGCGGTATGCCGACCCAGGGGATCACCATCGACCAGGCCTCGACGCAGCGCATCCGGTAGGTGCGGTCTTCCAGCGGAAACTTCGTCAGCAGGGTTTCGATGTCGACGGTCTGCGGCTTCTGCACCATGCCATCGATCTCGAACGTCCAGGGGTAGGGCTGGAACTCGCCGGAGTTGCGGTAGGGGTCTTCCTTGCCGGTCCCGAATTCGTAGAAATTGTTGTAGTGGGTTATGTCCTCAAAGCCCGTGACCTTGCGGTCGGCGGGGGCGGGGAACGGCCCCTCCACCGTCTTCAGCGCCTCGCCCTGACTGAGGTCCTCTCCGGCGGCGAATGCGCCCGGCGCGGCGGCAAAGGTGGCACCGGCGGCAAGGCCCGCCAGAAGCGTGCGGCGCTTCAGGTAGAGATGCTCCGGCGTGATCTGGGATGCGGGGATATGGGGCGGCTTGTAAGCGGACATCGAAATGTCTCCCGTAATGTTCATCATGAACTGTTACGTCGGAAGATCGCCGATAGTTTCATCTTTCACAAGAAACTTCACGGCCACATTTTTGTGTATGGGGCGTGAGGTGTAATGTGGATTGCAAGTCTAGATTAGAATGCCTTTGGCAAACCTGCCTGCTTGAGCGTTTCATTGGCGGTGTGGCGGGACTTTACGTTGTGATCGACGGTAAAATGCCGATTGGTGATCGGACTGCGCCAGATTTCGTGATCACCTTTGCCGGGCCGGACATATGCGCAGCCGGCCTCAGTCAAAAGCTTTTTCAATTCGCGCAAATAGCCCGCCATTGCGGATTAAAAGCAGGGATTGGGCACCTTTGCCAAGTGTTCCGCCATAATATGCACCGGAATCTCCCGGTCGTCGGATTCGAGGCCATTCAACTCGATCAGATCGGCAATTGCATCGAGAACTTTCTGTTGGAGGGTTTCCATGGTGTCAGCCTCAACAGCGAGGCCGTCAATATCGTTGCTGGTCGCCACCCACACACGCGCCTCATCATCCCACATTGCGCGCACAACGATGGATACGTGTTTCATTGCGAACTCCCACTGCTTATCAAAATAAGCGTCTATCTAAGTTTCCTTGACACGAAATATGGATATTTAAAAGCATATTGTTAGTGGTGGAGGTGTGAATTGAAAACGAGGAATTTATATAACATATTGAAATATATATATTAGTTAGAATTTTGAACATCGTGTTAACATTTGGGGAGTTGTGGTATCGCTAACAAACTTTGCGGGTAGTCGATCTTATCGTTTAGTCGACGCGGACCTGCCAGAAGCTAGAAATAGAGTCTGATTTGCTTAACCGTACCGGAGAGTACCGTTTTGCCGCTAACCGATAGTGACAGCCCGACCTATATGGGTTACCACCATCACAAGCGGCGATGCCTGCCTGTGATGCAGGGAGCACATTGAGGAGGACCGGATCGGTCATATGTGCTGAACGCCGGATTTAAGAAAGGAAGCCCCATGCCTGCCTATCGTTCAAGAACGACGACCCATGGTCGAAACATGGCCGGCGCGCGCGGTCTCTGGCGCGCAACCGGCATGAAGGATGGTGATTTCGGCAAGCCGATCATCGCCGTCGTCAATTCTTTCACCCAGTTCGTGCCCGGTCACGTCCACCTGAAGGACCTTGGCCAGCTCGTGGCCCGCGAGATTGAAAGCGCCGGCGGCGTCGCCAAGGAATTCAACACCATCGCGGTTGATGACGGCATCGCCATGGGCCATGACGGCATGCTCTATTCGCTGCCCTCGCGCGAGGTCATCGCCGACAGCGTCGAATATATGGTCAACGCCCATTGCGCCGATGCCATGGTCTGCATCTCCAATTGCGACAAGATCACCCCCGGCATGCTGATGGCCTCGCTCAGGCTCAACATTCCGACGATCTTCGTCTCCGGCGGCCCGATGGAAGCCGGCAAGGTTGTGCTGAACGGCAAGGAACAGGCTCTCGATCTGGTCGATGCCATGGTCGCCGCCGCCGATGACAAATATTCCGATGACGATGTCCAGGCGATCGAACGCTCGGCCTGCCCGACCTGCGGTTCCTGCTCGGGCATGTTTACCGCCAATTCGATGAACTGTCTGACGGAAGCGCTTGGCCTGTCGCTGCCGGGCAATGGCTCGACGCTTGCCACCCATGCCGACCGCCGCCGCCTGTTCGTCGAGGCCGGCCACCAGATCGTCGATCTGGCGCGGCGCTACTACGAACAGGACGATGAAGCCGCGCTGCCGCGCACCATCGCCAGCAAGGCCGCGTTCGAAAACGCGATGACGCTCGATATCGCCATGGGCGGCTCGACCAATACGGTGCTGCATATTCTCGCCGCCGCCTATGAGGCCGAGCTTGATTTCACGATGGACGATATCGACCGCCTGTCGCGCCAGGTGCCGTGCCTGTGCAAGGTCGCGCCGGCCAAGAACGATGTTCACATGGAAGACGTCCATCGCGCTGGCGGCATCATGGCGATCCTCGGCGAGCTGGACCGGGCCGGGCTGATCAAGCGCGACAGCCCGACCGTGCATTCGGCGACACTGGGCGATGCCATCGACCAGTGGGATATCGTGCGCACCAATTCCGAAAGCGTGCGGAAATTCTTCATGGCGGCACCGGGCGGCGTGCCCTCGCAGCAGGCCTTCTCGCAGGAGCGCCGCTGGGCCGAACTCGACCTCGACCGCGTTTCCGGCGCGATCCGCAGCGCCGAGCATCCGTTCTCCAAGGATGGCGGGCTTGCCGTGCTGAAGGGCAATATCGCGCTCAACGGCTGCATCGTGAAGACGGCGGGCGTTGACGAGAGCATCCTGAAATTCTCCGGTCCGGCGGTCGTCTACGAAAGCCAGGACGCGGCGGTGAAGGGCATTCTCTCCAACGAGGTCAAGGCCGGCGACGTCGTCGTCATCCTCTATGAGGGGCCGAAGGGCGGGCCGGGCATGCAGGAAATGCTGTACCCGACCAGCTATCTGAAGTCGAAGGGCCTCGGCAAGGATTGCGCGCTGATCACCGATGGCCGGTTCTCGGGCGGCACCTCCGGTCTTTCGATCGGGCACGTCTCGCCGGAAGCCGCCCAGGGCGGCGCGATCGGCCTCGTCCGCAATGGCGACATGATCGATATCGACATTCCGGGACGCACAATCAGCCTCAGGATTTCGCCCTCGGAGCTTGAAGCCCGTCGCTCGGTGCAGGATGAGAAGGGCTGGAAGCCGGAGCATCCGCGCCGCCGCAAGGTGACGACCGCGCTCAAGGCCTACGCCGCCTTCGCCGCCAGCGCCGACAAGGGCGCGGTGCGCATCCTGCCGGAATAGGCACGACTTTCCCGCATCACGTGCGGGGCTTGTGAAACTGTTCGGGTCGTCCTGCAAAGGTCGACCCGAAACTTTGCGTGGTGGAGGCGAAAATGCTGCGATTGTTTGTTGGTCTGGTGCTTTTCCTGTTCCCGGTGCTGGCACGTTCCGCCGAGGCGGCCCCTGTCTGTACGCTCGTGATGAACGCAACATCCGGGGCGGTGCTGGTAGAGGAGGGGGATTGCCGATCGGAGGTCACGCCGGCCTCGACCTTCAAGGTGGCGCTGGCGGTCATGGGTTTTGATGCCGGCGTGCTGCAGGACGCTCATCGCCCGGTCATGGCCTATCGCGAAGGCGATCCCGACTGGGGCGGGGCAGCGTGGAAACAGGATACCGATCCCGAGCGCTGGATCCGCTATTCCGTCGTCTGGTATTCGCAGCGCCTGACCCATAGTCTCGGAGCGACAACGCTCACACGCTATGGCGAGGCGTTCGGCTATGGCAATGCCGATTTTTCCGGCGATCCGGGTTACGACAACGGGCTCGATCGTGCCTGGATCGCGTCATCGCTGAAGATTTCGCCCTTGCAGCAGGCAGTGTTCCTGCGCGAGCTGGTGGTCGGAACCTTGCCGGCAAGTGATGAGGCCATGGCAAAGACGCGCAGTCTGCTCGAACAGAACATCGTCGACGGTTGGGTTTTGCGCGGCAAGACGGGCGCGGCCTTTCCAAGACGCGCCGACCGCAGTTTCGACTACGCGCATGGCTGGGGCTGGTATGTCGGCTGGGCCGAACGCGGCGAGTACGCGCTGGTGTTCGTGACGCTCACGCAGACGGAGCAGCGCGGCAAGCAGTCGCCGGGGATCCGGACCCGGGAGGCTCTTTTGGAGCAATGGCCGGCCTTGTCCAGGCGGGCGCTGAACGCGCCACGCTGATCCTTGGGGCGAGGGAAACGCGGATGCGCGCTCCCCTCGCGGTTACCCTCAGATTGGCTTGTCGATCCCATCATAAATCTTCTGCAACTGGTCAATGCGGGTGTCGTAGGTCTTTTCGATACAGGCGACATCCGTGCCGCACGCTTCGCGTTCCTTCAGCCAGGCCTTCTGGTCGTCGGCCATGTTGCCGGACATGCCCATGGCGAAAAGGCCCTTCAGCATGGTGTACATCGTCGCCATCTTCACATCGTCATCGTTGAGCGTGAGGTTGGAGCAGATGGTCTTTTCATTCGGCGTCAGGCCGGAGGCGCTGCAATCGAAGCTCGCGGCGGAGGCCGGCGTGGTCATCAGGGCCGCGCCGCCGACGATGGCAAGCGAAGCCGCAAGGGCGAGTGCTGTGGGAGTGTGTTTCATGGAATTACCTCCTTTTGGTTGCGGCCGGAGCCTGCTCTTGTCGCCCGGCGATTTTGTGGCGGGCGGTTGCAGCCCGACGATGACGGCAATCTTCCGCTCCAATCGTGAATGTGAAATGAATAGGCCCCCAAACCACGCCTGATTTGTCGCATCTGCCGCTTTTTCACCCTATATCGGGCGATGATGGTGGTGCACCCTCCGGGTTCTCCGGATGAAATTCATGAAGAGACAGGTGACTGATGACGGCACACTTCACACGCATTTCCGCCGCGGCTCTTTTCGCCGGTATGGCCTTGACCATGCAGCCCGCCCCTGCTGCCGACAGAGTGGCTCCCGGCAGCGATGCCGAACTGCAATATTCTTACGCGCCGCTGGTGAAGCAGACCGCGCCGGCGGTGGTCAATGTCTATGCGGAGCGCATGGTGACGCGACGCATGTCGCCGCTTTTCTCAGATCCGTTCTTCGGCCAGTTCTTCGGCCAGCAGATGCCGGGCCGCTCTGAAAAGCAGACCTCGCTCGGCTCCGGCGTGATCGTGGAGAAGAACGGCACGATCATCACCAACAACCACGTCATCGCCGGCGCCGACGACGTGCGGGTCGCGCTTGCCGACGGTCGCGAGTTTCCGTGTACCGTGCTGCTGAAGGACGACCGCTATGATCTGGCGGTGCTGAAAATCGACTCGGACGAGGATTTTCCGACGATCCCGATCGGGGATTCCGATGCGGTCGAGGTCGGTGACCTGTCGCTGGCCATCGGCAACCCCTTCGCCGTCGGCCAGACGGTCACCAGCGGCATCATTTCCGGGCTCGCCCGCAACTCGATCACCGACGGCGAGTTCGGCTTCTTCCTGCAGACCGACGCGGCGATCAATCCGGGCAATTCGGGCGGCGCGCTGCTCGACATGCAGGGCGAGCTTATCGGCATCAACACCGCGATCTTCTCCAAGGGTGGCGGGTCGAACGGCATCGGCTTCGCCATACCGGCGAACATGGTCAAGGTGTTCCTTGCCGCCGCCGATCGCGGCGATGAGCGGTTCCAGCGCCCCTATGTCGGCGCGACCTTCGGTCCGGTCACCTCCGACATGGCCGAGGCGCTGGGCCTGAAGGCGGCGCGCGGGGCGATTATCTCGGCGGTGCGGGACGCAAGCCCCGCGGAAAAGGCCGGCCTTAGGCCCGGTTCCGTCATCACCGCGGTCAATGGCGTACCGGTCGAACACCCCGACGCCCTGCTTTATCGCCTCACCGTGATCGGCATCGGCGAGAAGGCGGACCTCACGGTCGAGCGCGACGGCAAGGCCAGCCACGTCGCGCTGCCGCTTGGCCTTGCGCCGGAGGACCCGCCGCGCGATACCCGCACGATTGACGGCAACAGCCCGTTTTCCGGCCTGACGGTGGAAAACATCTCGCCGCGCGTGGTCGAGGAGTTGCGCCTGCCCGACATATCTGATGGTGTCGTCGTCGCGGAGGTTGAAGCCGGCTCGCCCGCCGCCCGCATCGGCTTTGCCCGCGGGGATGTGATCGTCGCGGTCAACGGAACCGAGATCGACACTACCGGCACGCTGGAAGATCAGGCCGCCGCCAGTCCCGGCCTCTGGCGCCTTTCCATCAATCGCGGCGGCAGGATGATAAACCAGATCTTCAGATGAGCGACCTGTTTGCCCCCAAAGTTCCGGAAGATATCGAGCGCAAGCGGCCGCTGGCCGACCGGCTGCGGCCGAAGCACCTCGCCGAGGTCACCGGCCAGCCGCATCTGACCGGCCCAGATGGCGTGCTGACGCGGATGATCGCGTCCGGCTCGCTCGGCTCGATGATCTTCTGGGGGCCGCCGGGGACGGGCAAGACCACGGTCGCCCGGCTGCTGTCGGGCGAGGCGGGCCTTGCCTTCGAGCAGATTTCCGCGATCTTTTCCGGCGTGGCCGACCTCAAGAAGGTGTTCGAGGCGGCCCGCGCCCGGCGCATGAACGGGCGACAGACCCTGCTGTTCGTCGATGAGATCCACCGCTTCAACCGGGCCCAGCAGGACAGTTTTCTGCCGGTCATGGAAGACGGTACGATCATTCTGGTCGGCGCGACCACGGAAAACCCGTCCTTCGAGCTCAACGCCGCTCTTCTGTCGCGGGCGAGGGTGCTGACCTTCCGGCCGCATGACGCCGAAAGCCTCGCCGAACTCGTCGCCCGCGCCGAGGAGGCCGAGGGTAAGAAACTGCCGCTCGCTGACGCCGCCCGCCAGACGCTGCTGATGATGGCCGATGGCGACGGCCGCGCGATCCTGACACTTTCGGAGGAGGTCTGGCGCGCCGCGCGCGAGGGCGAGATGCTCGATCCGCAAAGCCTGCTCAACATCGTCCAGCGCCGCGCGCCGATCTACGACAAGGGCCAGGACGGCCATTACAATCTGATTTCGGCCCTGCACAAGGCGGTGCGGGGCTCCGATCCCGATGCCGCGCTCTATTATCTCGCCCGCATGTTCGATGCTGGCGAGGACCCGCTGTTTCTCGGCCGCAGGCTGGTGCGGATGGCGAGCGAGGATATCGGCCTTGCCGATCCGCAGGCCCTCGTGATCGCCAACGCCGCCAAGGACGCCTATGACTTTCTCGGTTCGCCGGAGGGCGAACTGGCGCTGGCGGAAGCCTGCGTCTACCTTGCCACCGCGCCGAAATCGAACGGCGTCTACACCGCCTTCAAGGCGGCGATGCGGGCGGCGAAGGAAAACGGCTCGCTGCTGCCGCCCAAGCATATCCTGAACGCGCCGACCAAGCTGATGAAGTCGGAAGGCTATGGCGACGGCTATCGCTACGATCACGACCAGCCCGACGCCTTCTCTGGACAGGATTATTTTCCTACCGAAATGGGCCGCCAGAAATTCTACAACCCGCCCGATCGCGGCTTCGAACGCGAAATCAACAAGCGGCTGCAATGGTGGGACAAGCTGCGCAAGGAGCGCGGCGGCTGAGCCATTCGGCAGCTGCTCCGATCGCAGAGATCTGCAAAAAGCGCCAATGCCAGGGAACTCCCGTCTTCACTTCGCGTTTACCATGCAACACGAATTGGAGAACTCGAAATGGAAAACCTGCCCTTACGCGTTCTTGCCTATGCCGTCATCGCGCTTTGCTGCGCCATGGTTGTCGGGATCATCCTCACGGTGCCGGTACTCTACGAGGCCAGGATATTCCTCCTGCCGGCAATGCTGCTGATCGCCTGGGTTTCCGGCCCGCTCCTGACCCATTATCTGGCTCCGCAGGAAGCCCCCCGTCTCCGCAAGCGGTAGTCCCCCCCGGCCGCGCGAAGCGAACGCCTGACCAGAAGGGAAGCTGGTCAGGCGTTCGTTGTTTCTGGCGACTTTTGAAATAGCAGACCGATTTACTTCTCCGAAGGGGCCTTCTTGATCGGCGCCTGATAGGTGAAGCCCATGTCCCAGGGGAAGTAGATCCAGGTGTCCTGGCTGACCTCGGTGACGAAGGTGTCGACCATGGGCACGCCCTGCGGTTTGGCGTAGACGCAGGCGAAATGGGCGTTCGGCAGCATTTCGCGCACTTCGCGGGCGGTGTTGCCGGTGTCGGTCAGATCGTCGATGATCAGCACGCCTTCGCCGCCATTCTTGGTGAGATCGCCGGAAATGCCCTTCAAAAGCAGCGTTTCGCCCTGATCGGTGTAATCGTGATAGCTCGCGATGCACACCGTTTCGATCAGGCGGATTTCCAGTTCGCGCGAGATGATCGCGGAGGGAACAAGACCACCGCGGGTGACGCAGACGATCGCCGTGAAGCTCTGTTCAAGGCCGGCAAGACGCCAGGCAAGCGCACGGGCGTCTCGGTGGAACTGGTCCCACGAAACGGGGAAGGCTTTTTCGGGTAGGGACATGGCAGGCTCCGCAACAAACAATGCGGGCTAATAGCCGCATTCCCGGCGTTATTGCAAGGCCTGCGCAGCCATCACCGCGACATCAGCGTTGCCGCGGTCATCGAGCCGAGAAGCGTGCGGGTGACGCCGCCGAAAAGCAGTTCCCACAGCCTGGAATGAGTATAGGCGCCCATCACCAGCAGATCGACGGAGTTGTCGGAAAGCCGGTTCTCGATGATCTCGCCGGCCTTGGCCTTGTCGGCATGGGCCGTGGTGGCGACGACATTGATGCCGTGGCGGGCGAGCGTTGCCGCGATTTCAGCACCGGAAAGCCCGCTATCCTCATCGGCGCTCTCGCGCGGATTGACCGAGAAGATTTCAACCTCGTCCGCCTTCTTGAGGAAGGGCAGGGCGTCGAAGGTGGCGCGCGCGGCCTCGCGCGAGCCGTTCCAGGCGACCATCACCTTGGAAAACGGCTTGGCGGCCTTGGCCACATGCGGAACCATCAGCACCGGACGGCCGCTTTCAAACAGGAAGTTCTCGAAATTGGTGCGGATGTCGCCCGGCGCGTCGGAGGCAAGCTGCGGCGCGATGATCAGATCGGCCGCGCGCGCGCTGGCGACCACCGACGGGCCGGCGAAGCCGGATGCCGAGACGATATTACGCCAGTCGCAGGAAATGCCTTCTCTTTCGGTCCGGGTGCGGAAGATCTCGCCGATTTCCGCGCTACGCTTTTCCGCAAGCTCCTGCAGCGACTGCACCGAGACCGGGTCAGGAATTTCCATCGGCGCCACAATCGGAGTCGGCGTGACGGCCTCGGCGTGGAGGCCGATCAGGTGCGCATCGAAACTGCGCACGACCTCGAAGGTGAAATCCAGAAATCCGCCCTGTTGCGCGGGCGATTCCATCACCGCCAGAATGGTCTTGTAGCTCATGTAAGCCTCCTCACGAGAAATGCCGGGTTTGGCGCATTGTAGCGTTGGTATCGTTTATTGCGAAGGACAAAGCATTGACCGGAGTCAAAATCATCGCTGAAGCGAGGCAATCATCGCCCGTATGGCGTCGGTGGCTGCGTCGACATGCGCGCGCTCGCGGGCGCGCACCACAAGCTGGGTGTTGAAGCCCTTTTCGGAAAATCGCGGATAGGAGCCGATCGAGGTGTGCGGATGGGCTTTTTGGATCGCGGCAAGCGCCGTGCCGATATCGCCCTCGCCGAAGGGGCAATCGATCGCCTCCGAGATGATCGCCACGCCGCCCTGAAGCGTGGGGAGGACATTGGCGAGCATCGCCTGGAACACCTGCGGCACGCCGGCCATGACATAGACATTGCCGATCACGAAGCCGGGCGCGGTGGAAACCGGGTTGTCGATCAGCGTCGCGCCTTCCGGCATGCGTGCCATGCGCTGGCGCGATTCGTTGAAATCAAGGCCGCGCCGCGCGTAATTTTCCGCCAGCCGCGTCATCGCCTCGTCATTGTAGATGCAGGGAAGGCCGAAGGCGGCCGAGACCGAGTCGGCGGTGATATCGTCATGCGTGCCGCCGATGCCGCCGGAGGTGAAGACATAGGTGTAGCGGGCCCTGAGCGCATTGACGGCTTCCACGATTGCCTCTTGGTCGTCGGCGACGATCCGGACTTCCTTCAGTTCGATGGCCGCCAGCGTCATCGCGTCCGCCAGATAGCCGATATTCTTGTCCTTTGTCCGTCCGGACAACAATTCGTCGCCGATGGCGAGCATGGCTGCGGTGGGCTGCTGGGTCATGTCGATCTGGTCCGTAATGTGCCGGGGACTGATTTCTGGACCCTTCGGCAATTTTGTTCAAGCATCCATTTTCGCGGCCGGGCCCAAGAATGTGAACAGTGCGTCTATGGCCGCTCGTCTCGACAATTGCCCCGTCCGCGCCATATCAAGGGGCAACCTTTCAAACAGTGAAACCGGAGCAATCAAATGGCAAAAGTTCTCGTCCTCTACTATTCCGCCTATGGCCATATCGAAGCCATGGCCAAGGCCGTTGTCGAAGGCGCGAAAGCCGGCGCCGCCGACGTGACCCTCAAGCGCGTGCCCGAACTGGTGCCGGAAGAGGTTGCCAAGAGCTCCGGCTTCAAGCTGGATCAGGAAGCGCCGATTGCCGAGCCCAATGAACTGGCCGAGTACGACGCCATCATCTTCGGCTGCGGCACGCGCTATGGCACGGTTGCATCACAGATGCGCAACTTCATCGACCAGACCGGCGCGCTGTGGGCCGAGGGCAAGCTGGTTGGCAAGGTCGGATCGGTGTTCACCTCGTCTGCCACCCAGCATGGCGGCCAGGAATCGACCATTCTCGGTTTCATTCCCACGCTGCTGCATCACGGCATGGTCGTCGTCGGCCTGCCCTATGCCTTTGCCGGCCAGATGGGCCTTGAGGAAATCAAGGGCGGTTCGCCCTATGGTGCTTCCACCATCACCGGTGGTGACGGATCGCGCATGCCGTCGGAAACCGAACTCGCCGCTGCCCGCTACCAGGGCGAGCATGTGGCCAAGATCGCTGCCAAAACGGCCGCCTGATCAATCAGTTCCTCCGGACTTCCGAGCGCGGCCTTCACGGGCCGCGCTTTTTTGTGCCCGTTTTTCCCCGCGAAACCCCGTCGCCGCCGCCGCCCTTACGATTCCGGTCATCGCGAACCGTATCGAAAGGCAGGCGTCATGCGCATCGAGAACCATAAAATTCCGGGCATCTGGCACAGGCAATCCTCCAATCTCGGCGCAGCGCGCGAAAAGCCGCCGGTCGTCATCGTGCTGCATTACACCACCGGTTGGAACGGCAAGGCGAGCCGCGACTGGCTGATGGGCGAGGCGGGCGGCACGAGCAATCGCGGCTCCAGCGCGCACATTGTCGTTGACCGCGACGGCACGGCCTGGCAGATCGCGCCGTTCAACCGCACGGCCTGGCATGCCGGCCCCTCGCGCTATGGCGAGTTGCAGGGCCTCAACAGCCATTCGGTCGGCATCGAATTCGTCAATGCCGGCTGGATGAAGCCGAACGGCCTCGGCGATTACATCGATGCCTATGGCAGACGGATGAACGACCGCGCCCTGAATAAGGCCGGCGGCTATATGCTCGCCCCGCATGCCCGCGTCGGCTCGGGTTCCTTCGCCTGGCCGCTCTATCCGGAAGCCCAGCTTGAGACCGGGCTGGAGATCGTTCAGGCGCTGATTTCCGCCTATCCGATCGCGGCGATCGTCAGCCATGAGGAGATCGACACCCGCGGCTGGAAGACCGATCCGGGACCGGCCTTCCCGATGGCAAGGTTTCAGGGGCTGATGGGCGAGGCCGCCGACCGGGAAGAGGCCTATGTCGTGACGGCCGGCCGCTTGAACCTGCGCGGCGGGCCCGGGACGGCTTTCGAGAAGATCGTGCCGCCCGGCATGCTGCTGCGCGGCACCCGGCTTCGGGTTCTGAAGCGCGAGGGCGCCTGGGCCTTCGTCGCGCCCGAGCGGGCCGATGGCGAGGAGGGCAGCATTCGCGGCTGGGTGCATGGCGGCTATATCGCGCCGATGATCGCGGCCTGAGGACCGGCAGCCTGTTGATAAACCTGTCCTCAAATTCGGCGTCATCAACTCTGTTTGATGGTTTGGTCTCTGATCC
>NZ_JAINWJ010000067.1 GCF_021021415.1 Martelella mediterranea
TGCGACATAGGCCTTTGTGCTGCTGACGCGCCTGACGATCTCGCTTGGGTCATAGACGGGCTCGGGAACAGTGGAGGGAAAGCTGCGGGGCGACGGGCTGCAGCGGCTTGCGGGCACGACGATGGCGATGCCCTGATGAGGCCGATGATGGTTATAGAGGTCGCGCCAGCGATCAAACGCCCTTTGCGCCTGCCTGAAGTCCGACAATGGCTGGAAGGCGAGAACCTCAGCCTTGAGACTGCGGTGGAAGCGTTCGTTCTTGCCGCGTCCCTGCGGATGGTAGGGGCGGGCGTGAATGAGCTGGCCCCCAGCTTGAGGAGCCAGACGCGCACGCGTGTCCAGCCTTGGGGAACGCTCGTTCCCCAAGGGTTGGCATTGTCTGTATAGATCGCCATTGGCAGCCCATGGTGACGAAAGATGCGTTCCAGCCGGCGCGCAATCTTGCGGGCGCCCCAGGTCCGGATGCGCATCGCGCACCTTGAGCACAACCTGCTCAACCGTCTGATCGGTGCGCCGAGGACTGCTGTGCGGACGCCGCGAGCGACCCTGCGCCACCTCACCAGACCTGACAGGCTTCAGCCAGACATAGCCCGTCTGGCGAGATATCCCGAAGCGCAGGCACAATT
>NZ_JAINWJ010000068.1 GCF_021021415.1 Martelella mediterranea
CCGCACAACAAGCCCGAGCATGATGGAGGAGAGTGGGGCGAGCTTTGTCAGCAGTCGGAAAGCACTCACCGGCGCTCTATTCGCTTTCAAACTCGGTCGGCGCGCTCTCGCTCAGGAGATCGCCGCGGCCGCGAGAGCGGCGCTCCCGCTCCATGCGTCTCTGCAGACCGGCATCGATATCGGTGTTTTGCGGAACAGCCGGTTCTTCTCGGACCTTCTTCGGAGCGGGGGCCACCGGCTTTTCCTCCGTGCCGGTGAAACCGGAAAGCGCCGATTTGAGGTCGTCATCGTCGAAGCGCAGGCGATAGATCGGTTCCGGCAGCGAGAAGCCATTGGACTCGAGCGCGCGTTTCACCAGCCGCATCGCCTCGGACCGCGCCTTGGCCCAGTTGGTGCTGGACTGGTCGATCCAGCCGACGAAATAGAGCACCACATTGGAATCGCCGAGTTCCTCGATCCAGGCGTCGGCCTCCGGGTCATCGAGAATGAAGTCCTGACTTGCGATGGTCTCAAGCCCGATCTTCAGGGCCATGTCGAGATCGCTGTCGGCGCTGACGCCGAGTTCGAAGGTGAAGCGGCGCTGCGGATTGACGGTATAATTGGTGATCGCGCTCTTGAACACGGTGGCGTTGGGAATGCGGATGTGATTGCCGTCGACCTCCATCAGGATGGTGGCGCGTGAGGTCAGGCTGATGACGAACCCCTCGAAGGCGTCGATCTTGACGAGGTCCTTGGGCCGGAATGGCTGGCGGATGGAAAGCAGGATACTTGCAATATAATTCTCGACCGTGTCGCGCACCGCAAAACCGACGGCGAGACCGACAATGCCGGCAGCGCCCAGCAGCGTGCCGAGCAGGGCGGTTGCGCCGAGAATATCGAGCGCCAGGACGCCGCCGATCACGAAGAACACGATCCGGACGACCTGACGCAGAAGATCGGCGATGAAGGCGTTGGGCGCGATCCGCGACCACGGCCAGCTTCGCGATGCGAGATAGAGGCCGAAAACGATGACGACGACGCAGACGACGAAGGCCACCAGCAGCAGCGGCAGGTAGCTCAGCGCCTGTGCGGCCCGGTCTTCCAGCCTGTCATAGACCGGTTCCAGCCGTTCGCCGACCGAGGTTTCGACCATGATCCGGCCATTGACGGCGACGACGCCTTCAAGGCTGCCGGCGAGCTCCCTGGCGCGGCTTGCAAGCTGCGCCTCCTGCACCTCGCCGCCAAGCGTGACGACGCCATAGCGCACGGAAACGTCGACCGTCGACAATCCCTCGATCTGGCCGAAAATGCCCTCCAGCCGGTTGCGGATCGCAGTGTCCGCGGCGGCGTCGGCATCGCCCGGCGCAGTCTGTGCGCTCCCTCCCTGCGTGGGCCCTTCCGTCAATTGTGCGAGAGAGGGAGACGCCGGCGAGAGCAGGATGAGGGCGGCGACGGCGATGCATCCAAGAATACTGTTGCATCGCGCTGTCTGTCCGCTAGCGCCTGAACCGACGCAAAACGACAAAATCCCGCGGGCGCGCCGCAGGAGGGTAGGAAAAAGGGCCCTCTGCGGGCCCTTTTTTGTGGCGTTGGCTTCCATGCTTACGGCTGCGTGCGGCGGAAGAACGGGCCGCGGAAGGCCGAGATCGCAATGCCTTCGTCGCGGTGGTTGCCGCCGGCAAGGGCCGCAAACCATGCGCCTGCCGCACCGAGAACAGCGCCGGCGCCAGCCGCGAAGGCGGTGATCGTGGAGGCGGACTGCATCAGCTGCATCATTTCCGCGCTGACTTCCGGATCCGCTGCGGCAGGGGCCATAGCGGACGAGACCGCCGCCGAAAATCCGGCCGCTAGGCCCATGGCCACGGTGGCGAGCGCCCAAACGACGATACCGTGAATGCCGTCGCGGAATTCGCTCTCGTCTTCCGTACCGTCGCCGAAATGCGAGCGCATCCGGCCTGCGACGTAGCCGCCGGCGCTGGCGCTGGCGAAGGGGATGAGAACCAGCCAGAGGCCGACGAGGAAGATGCCCCAGGTGAGGCCGTCTTCAAGCGTAGGGTCGGCGGTTGCAAGACCGATACCGGCGCCAAACTGCGTCAGCACCACGGTCAGCGCGCCGGCAACAACTGCGCCGGCGAAAATGGCGCCCCATTCGATGTAGGAGACGCCCGGCTTTGCAGCGGGGGTGGTTACGGGTTTGTGATCACTGTCACTCATGGTTACGCCAGACCCAGAACGGACAGGATGAACATGACGACCACGATCAAACCGACGAGATAAATAATACCACTCATATTTCTGCTCCGATTGAAATTGATATCCGGTAAAACGGCTTGACGCCGCGAACGTTCCGCAACCGGCCTGTTTTTTCGGGTCCGGGCGCCAATCGCAGGTCGTGGCGGGGCCCGGCAACGGCCTTTTTCGAAGGGAGAAAGTCGGAAATCTGCACGTTGCCCGTGGACCGGGGCGGAGAGTTTCGCCACTTTGCGGCTGAGGAAAGCTCTATCGGGAGAAGAATGAAAATGTCGCATCGCCGCCTGCGTTCACAAGACTGGTTCGACAATCCGGACCACGCGGATATGACCGCGCTCTATCTGGAGCGGTTCATGAACTACGGCACCACGCCGGAGGAACTGCGCTCCGGCAGGCCGATCATCGGCATTGCCCAGAGCGGCAGCGACATCAATCCCTGCAACCGCCACCATCTCGATCTCGCGCGCCGGGTGCGCGACGGCATTCGCGACGCTGGCGGCATCCCCATCGAGTTTCCCTCCCATCCGCTGTTTGAAAACTGCAAGCGCCCGACGGCGGCGCTCGACCGCAATCTCGCTTATCTCGGTCTGGTCGAGATTCTTTACGGCTATCCGCTGGACGGCGTGGTGCTGACCACCGGCTGCGACAAGACCACGCCCTCGGCGCTGATGGCGGCGGCCACCGTCAATATCCCGGCAATCGTCTATTCCGGCGGGCCGATGCTCGACGGCTGGCATGACGGCGAGCTTGTCGGCTCCGGCACGGTGATCTGGCGGTCGCGGCGCAAGCTCGCCGCCGGCGAGATCACCCGCGAGGAGTTTCTGGAAACGGCGCTCGATTCCGCGCCGTCGGTTGGTCACTGCAACACGATGGGTACGGCCTCGACGATGAATGCGCTGGCCGAGGCGCTCGGCATGTCGCTGACCGGCTCGGCGGCGATCCCGGCGGCCTATCGCGAGCGCGGCCAGGTCGGCTATCGCACCGGACGCCGCGCCGTGGAACTCGTCAACGAGAACATCCGTCCGCTCGATATCCTGACCCGCCAAGCCTTTCTCAACGCCATCCGCGTCAATGCCGCGATCGGCGGTTCGACCAACGCCCAGCCGCATCTGGCCGCGATCGCCCGCCACGCCGGCGTCGAATTGAAGCCGGAGGACTGGCAGGAGCATGGCTATGACATACCGCTGCTCGCCAATGTCCAGCCGGCCGGCAAATATCTCGGCGAACGGTTCCACTGCGCCGGCGGCGTGCCCGCGATCATGTGGGAACTGTTGAAGGCCGGGAAGCTCGATGGCGGCGCGCCGACGGTCACCGGCGCGACCATGGCCGACAATCTCGAAGGGCGCGAGGCGGTCGATCGCGAGGTCATCCTGCCATACGACAAGCCGATGCAGGAGCGCGCGGGCTTTCTGGTGATGAAGGGCAACCTCTTCGATTTCGCGATCATGAAGATGAGCGTGGTTTCCGACGCCTTTCGCGAGCGTTATCTCATGGAGCCCGGCCATGAGGGCGTGTTCGAGGGCAAGGCGGTGATCTTCGACGGCTCGGAGGACTACCACACCCGCATCAACGATCCCGCGCTTGATATCGACGAGCGCACCATATTGGTAATCCGGGGCGCCGGGCCGCTCGGCTGGCCGGGTTCCGCCGAAGTGGTGAACATGCAGCCGCCGGATCATCTCATCAAAAAAGGCATCACCAGCCTGCCGACCATCGGCGACGGACGCCAGTCCGGCACCGCCGACAGCCCGTCGATCCTCAATGCCTCGCCCGAGAGCGCTGCCGGCGGCGGCCTCGCCTTCCTGCGCGATGGCGACACGATCCGCATTGATTTCAACCAGGGGCGCTGCGACATGCTGGTCGACGACGCTGAAATCGAGAGACGCAAGGCCGAGGGGCTGCCGAAGGTGCCGGACGACGCGACGCCGTGGCAGCGGCTCTACCGCCAGACGGTGACGCAACTCTCCGACGGCGGGACGATCGCCGGCGCCGAGGAATTTCGCGATATCGCCCGCCGCCCGCCGCGTCACAATCATTGACGTCTCGCGCGGAAAACCCCCGGCGGGTTAAAAAACGGTCATGAATACGGTATCTTTAGAAATTGCGGATACAGTTATTGACAATCGCGCTGTTGCCTTTTTCGGGGGCGGTGCAGCGCATTACGCAAGTTGCCGTTGAATATGGCTCGGTCGCGCGGGCGATGCGGTTGCAGCGAAACTAACAGAGTGTGTTTTCCGGGCGCGAATTTGGCTTCCGGATGTTGAGACCCAAAGGAGGGTCATGTGGTACGAGTAAGCGTGTTTGGCATCGGCTACACCGGCACCGTTTCCGCGGCCTGCCTCGCCGAGCAGGGTCATCAGGTGGTCGCGGTCGATATTGATCCCGCCAAGGTCGCCTCCATCAATGCCGGGCGTACGCCGATCGTCGAGGAACGTCTCGATGAGCTGGTCTCGACCAATCACGCCGCCGGGCGGCTGTCGGCGACCACGGATATCGCCGAAGCCATCCTGAACACCGACGTCTCGATCGTCTGCGTCGGCACGCCCGGCGAGGAAACGGGGGCGATCGGGCTCTCCTATGTCACAGCGCTGTGCCGGTCCATCGGCGCGGCGCTGGCGGAACGAAAGGGCCATCACAGCGTCATCCTGCGCTCCACCCTTGTGCCGGGCACGATGGAAAGCGTGTGCGTGCCGGAGCTTGAGCGCGCCTCGGGGCTGAAGGCCGGTACGGATTTCGGCGTCGGTTATTTCCCGGAGTTCCTGCGCGAGGGCACCGCTGTCGCGGACTATTTCGAGCCGTGCCTGATCGTCTACGGCGCGATGGATCAACCGACGATGACGATGCTGCACGACCTCAACGCGGCGCTGCCGGGCGAACATCACGCCGTCGACATGAAGACTGCGGAGATGATCAAATATACCAGCAATAGCTGGCGCGCCGCCAAGATCACCTTCGCCAACGAGATTGGCAATATCGCCAAGAGCGTCGGCGTCGACGGCCAGGCGGTGATGAAGATCCTCTGTTCGGACGACAAGGTGGCGATGTCGCCCTATTTTCTGCGCCCGGGTTTCTCCTTCGGGGGCTCATGCCTGCCGAAGGACCTGCGCGCTCTGCGCTTCCTCGCCAATTCCCACGATGTGGCCGCGCCGCTGCTTCAAGGCGTGCTGGAGGCCAACGAGAACCAGATCGCCCGCGCCGAGGCGCTGGTGAAGCGGTTTGAAGGGCGCACTGTCGGCATGGTCGGCATCAGCTTCAAGCCGGGCACGGACGATCTGCGCGAAAGCCCGCTGGCGGCGCTGGCCAGCCGGCTTCTGGATGGCGGCTACGAGGTGAAGATCTACGATCCATCCGTCAAGGCTGCCTATGACGAGGGCATGAGCGGGGCAGGCCGCGGCAATGACAAGATCGGCGATCTGCCGGAAAGGCTCGTCGCCGATTTGAAGGCGCTGATAGCGTTGTCAGACATCATCGTGGTCGGCCATCGCTACAAGGAGGCCGTCGCGCCGCTTTCCGCGCTGATCGGCGACAAGCCGATGGTCGATCTTGCCCGCATCGCGCCGGGCGTGGTCACGGGCGACGCCTATGAGGGGATTTGCTGGTAGGAACGGGATGCTCTATCATATCCTCTACATATGCACGGCCGTGAATATCGCGCTTTTCGCAGCGCCGAACGTCGTCGGCAAGTCCGGCACGCTCGCGTTGACGATCGGGGTGCTTGGCATCTGGCGCTATTCGTGGGGGATATTGAATTTCATCCGCGCGAAATATTACATGCGTTTCGCGTTTCCGCGCCGCCGCAGGCGGGCCGAGGCGCTCTATGCGCTGCAAACCTATCGGGCGCATGCCTTTTTCCTGGTGACGACCTACAAGATCGACCCGGCGATCACCGCGCCGGTCTATCGCTCGATCTTCGAGGCGGCGCGAAACTCCGAAGGCGGAGCGACGATTGTCGCCTCGGTCGTCGATGCGAGCGATATCCGTCTGATCAAGGCCGTGTTCGCCGGCTCCGATGCAAGCCGCAGCGGTTCGGTCTCGCTGGTGTTCGACCGGATCGCGGGCACCGGCAAGCGCGATGCGCTGGCGACATCGCTGCGCACCATCAGGCGTCTCAATCCGACGCGTCACGATATGATCTTTCTGGTCGATGGCGACACACGGGTGCCGGCGTCCCTCGTGGCCAAGTCGGCCCCCTTCTTCACCGACGAGAAGATGGGCGCGCTCACCTCCGACGAGGTCTCCGATGCGACCGGCGGCCGGCTTTTCCAGGACTGGTTCCACCTGCGCTTCGCCCAGCGCCAGCTGATGATGAGCTCGATGGGCCTCAGCGAGCGCGTGCTGACCCTGACGGGGCGCATGTCGGTGTTTCGCGGCGACCTTGCGACCCAGCCCGGTTTCATCAGCGGCGTCCAGCACGATTTCATCGATCACTGGCGCTTCGGCCGGGTGAACTTCCTGACCGGCGACGACAAGTCGACCTGGTTCTGGCTTTTAAAGCACGGCTACAAGATGGGCTATCTGCCCGATGTGAAAACCGTTTCGGTCGAAACCCAGCCGCGCGACAGCTTCTACGATTCCGCGATCGTGCTGATGCGCCGCTGGTTCGGCAACACGCTGAGGACCAGCAACCGGGCGCTGGCGCTGCCGGCGAGCCGGATCGGCTATTTCACCTGGTGGTCGATCTTGGACCAGCGCATGTCGATGTGGACGACGCTTGCCGGCCCCTGCGGCATGATTCTGGCGGCCTATGTCTTCAACCCTTACGTCTTCCTCGCCTATCTCGCGTGGGTCATGGTCTCGCGCTACGTGATGTGCACGATGATCTCGACCTTCCGGGCCGGCGGATTCCCGGTCACCTATCCTTTCCTGCTCTATTTCGGCCAGATCGGCGGGGCGCTGGTCAAGACGTACGTGCTGTTTCGCCTCGACCGGCAGAAATGGACCCGCCAGAACACGGCGACCGGAACGGCCCGACAGAAGAAGGGCTTTCTCGGATCCGACGGATTTTCTTTGTATCTTCATGCGCTCGCAGTAGCATGGCTGATACTGGGCATGATCTGGTTCGTTGATATTTCGGGCGCATAGGAGCCTCGCATGCTTATGGAACACCATCCGAACGCCGAGACCGACCTCGAGGAATCCGTGATCGAATTGCCGGATAATGGCCATGACACCGATCACCCCTCGATCTGGATGCCGTTCTCGGTGTTCATCGACGGGCGTGAGCTGGAAGGCATCGGCGTTTCGCTGGTCGCTGCCTATGCCGGCGGCTGGCATGGCGGGGATATGTCCGGCTATCGCGTGATCGCCCGGTTCAGCTTTCAGTTCGAGGGCTATTCGGTGGTGCTGCCGATCGAGGTTCGCGCCGAGCTGGAATCGGCAAGCGGCGGGGTCTACAAGCTGGTGTTCCTCAATCCCACTGGTCCGCATCTGCCGCATCTGCGCTATCTGATGAACGCCTATCTGGCGGGCGATCTGGTGCAGATCAACGAATTGCTGCGCGTGCCGCCGGAAGCGCGGCAAAAATCGGTGGCGGCACCCCCGCCGCGCAAGAGTTTTCGCGAAAGGATGCGGCGTATGGCGGGCGCAGGAATGGTGGCGGCGCTGACGCTCGGCCTGATCGCGCTCACGGCTTATACCATCCACTATCATATCTTCGTCCACCGGGTGCCGGGCCTTGCGACCGTCACGCCGGCGGGCCTGCCACTGACGGCGCCCGAGGCCGGGCAGATCGCCTATGTGGATGCGAATGCCGGGGAGGGGGACGTCGTGTTCTCGCTGCAATCGGCGCGCGGCGGCATGCTGAATTTCTCCAATCCCTGCGATTGCAGGATCGTGCTGACCGAAAACGGCGCGGTCGGCGCCACCGTTCTGCCCGGAACACCGATCGCCTATGTCAGGACCGATGATGCAGGCCCGACGATCAAGGTCACGATGCCGGACGATCTGGCGAAACTTCTGCTGTTCGGCGCCGAAGCCCATGCCTCGCTGCCGAATGGCGACGATCTGCCGCTGACCGTCAAGGACGTCAAGGCGGAGGACGGCGCTTCCGGCACGACGGCGGCGGTGACCTTCAGCGCCGCGCCCGATGCGCTGACGGCGGCCGATATCGGCAAGACGGTGGCGCTGACGGTGACCAGCAAGCCCTATGCGAACTTCCTGGAGCGGATCAAGACCCGGCTTTCACGCTTCACCGCGACCAAAGAGATGAGCGAGCGGGCCAAGGCATGGCCGCTGATCGGCAATGCGCAGGCCGCGACGGAGACGGGTCGATGAGGGCCGTCTATCCGCTCATCATGTGCGGCGGCGTCGGCATGCGGCTGTGGCCGCTGTCGCGGGCGGAAACGCCGAAGCAGTTTCACCGCGTCGCGGGACGCGGCTCGCCGAGCTTCTTCCAGGCGACCGTCGAGCGGCATGCAGGCTCTGGCTTCCATGACCCCTATGTCAGCGTAAACAATCGCTATGAGACACTGGTGCGCGCGCAGCTTCATGCGATCGGCCGCAAGGGCGAACTGATGATCGAGCAGAGCTCGCGGCACACCGGCCCGGCCGTGCTGGCAGCGGCGTTTGCCATTGAGGCCCGCGATCCTGGCGCGTTGATGGCGGTGCTGCCGTCGGACCATCTGATCGACGGCGATTTCGGCGCAGTGGTGCTGTCGATGCGCGCGGCCGCCGAGAGCGGCCGCATCGTGCTTTTCGGCATCCGTCCCGCCTACGCCGAAACCGGCTATGGCTATATTGTCGACGACGGACCTAACGAGAGCTTCGAGGGGGCGCGCAATGTCTCCCACTTCATCGAAAAGCCGCCGCGCGAGACCGCCGAGAAATTGATCGAGAACGGCAATGCCTATTGGGCGTCGGGCGTCAGCTTGTTCCGCACGGATGTCCTGATCGCGGAATATCAGCGTCTCGATCCCGAAACGACGGAGACCGTCCGGGCGGCGGTGGAGCGCGCGGCCCGCGAGCCGGGCCGCACCGTTCTCGATGACCGCTGCTTCCGAAAGGCCCACGCCGCGGCAACCGAAAGCGTCGTGTTCGAGCACAGCGACCGGGTGCTGATGGCGCCGGCTGATATCGCCTGGAACGATGTCGGAAGCTGGCGCTCGCTCTACGAGATCGGCCGGAAGGACGGCGATGGCAACGTCCTGAGCGGCGATGTCGTGCCGGTGGATACCGGCAATTCCTACATCCGCGCCGAGGACGGCAAGCTGATCGCGACGATCGGCGTCGACAATCTCGCCATTATCGACACTGAGGACGTTCTGCTGGTTGCCTCGCTTGAGCGCACCCAGGACGTGCCGCAGGTGCTCTCCGCGCTCAAGGAGCACAAGGGCGAACTCACCAAGCCGAAATGGGCGCATTCGGGAACGCCGTTGAAGACCGGCCCCGGTTTTCGCCTCGCCGAACACGAGATCATACCCGGGGCGGCTCTGACGATTGCGGCGGAGGAAAATCGGCGCCGGGTGCTGACGGTCTGCGCCGGAAGCCTTCAGCTGGAGCAGGGCGGAAGCCGGCGTGCCGGCGAGGCCGGGGACAGCTTTGCCATTCCCGCCGGCCATGGCGGCGTGCTGCGCAATCATGGCGACGTCACCGCGACGCTGATCGAACTGCAATATGACGCCGACGACGTCAACGACGCGCCCTTCCTGGCGTCCGGAGGCGAGGCAAGATGATCCGCGTCGGGCGCGTTTATGGATGTTGCGCGGCTTTGCTGCTGCTGCTCGCCTTCGCGCCCATTGCCGGAGCGCATGATCATAACCGCCTGGCCGAGATCAACCGCAATGCGGACGCCCTGCTCGAGACGCTGAAGAGCGACGCGGCGGGCATCGCGCCGACGCTTGACGCGGCGCGAAAGCTGCTGGACGAGGCCGGCGTCAAGCCCGCGCGGCAGCCCTCGGAGCCGGTCACCCGATCCGCCGAAGCGGGCGAAAGCGCGGCTGCCGCCGCCGAATTCGACACGGTGCTTTTCGCGCCGCTCCTGCAACAGGTCGCGCTGGAGACCGGCAATCTCGGTCACCGCGAATTGATGGAGGCGGCCGCGCCTTCGGGCGGACAGGCGCTGTTGCTGAAGCGCGGGTCGTTTACGCTCGGAGGCCTTGCCGACGCGCTGGCTGGCAATGGCGGCGTGCTTGCGGCGTCCGACAGTGGCTACCGCCTCGCGCTCCCGCTTTTCATTTCCGAAGATGCCGCGCTTGCGATGAGCGACGGCGACCGGCTGGAAATGGCGACGGAGCGGGGCGTCTTTATCATCAATGAGGGGCTGCTGACGATCCGCGACGCCGAGGTGACCGGCACGGATGCTGCGCCAAGAGTTATCGATTTTCATCCCTTTATCCTGACCGTTCGCGGCGGTCGCGCGGAGATCGAGGACAGTCGGTTTTCCGGTCTCGGCTATGACGGCCAGCCGCTGATGAGCGGTGTAAGCTTTGCCTCCAGCCGCTTTGCCGGCAAGCGCAGCAGCGGACGCGTTACCGGCAATATCCTGAAAAATATCCGCTCGGTGGAAGTGACCGGCGTTGCCGATTTCAGCTTTTCCGAAAACCGTCTCGATGGCGCCCGCGGCATCGGGCTCAGGCTCGAGCGGGTCGATCAGGGCGTCATCAGCGACAATCTGATCGTGGCGAGCGGGCAGCACGGGCTGCTGATGATCGGCGGCAAGAATACCGTGGTCAGCGGAAACGTGATGGCGGAAAATGCCGGACGCGGCATTTTCGCCCGCGACGGCGTCGGCCATGCGACGATCGCGGACAACGTCCTTCTGGCGAACGGCGTCGAGGGCATCTCGGTTGCCGGCGGGGCGTGTGTCGATATTTTCTCCAACGCCGCGCTTCGCAATCGCGCCGATGGCATTCGGGTGGCGCAAAGCCTCGGGGTGCGGATTTCCGGCAATCTGCTTGCGCGCAACCAGGGCGCGGGCATTGCCGTCGCCGATGCGATCTCTCCTGATGACGAGACCGAGATCACCGACAACATCTTCCTCGCGAATGTTTCCGGCATCTCGGCGGAACGCTTCTCGCGTCTGTTGTTGAGACAGAATGATCTGTCCAACCAGTTGCCGGTGCTGTTTGCCGGCGCGCTGCAATATGAAACGCCGCGCTATCTCACCTTCCTGCGCACTCTCGACAAGGCGTCCGATGCAGGCTTCCGGATTTCGGCCGACGCGTCCGCCCCACCATCGCTGTTTCGCGGCAATGGCGGGCAGTTCCGGCTGTCCGATTTCACCGGATGCCACCCCGGGGAGGGCGAGTGATATGGCGAAGGCCCATGCGATTTTCGCCGTATTGCTGTTCTTGCCGGCCATTGCTTTCGCGGGCGACGCGTCGGTCCGGACTGTCGCCTCGATCTACGACAATGCCCCGCGCCTCAAGGATATCCGGGCGCGGATCGTCGCCGATGAGCCGGTGACGATCACCGAGCTTCAGATCCTCGCCGATGTCGGCGACGGGCTGGCCGCCTACAAACTGGCAGAGCGGCTTCTGGCGATGAACCGGCCGGACCTCAACGCCAAGGTCGCGCACTATCTCGCGATCGCGCTGAATGATGGCCGCACGTATGCCGTACCGCCGCTGTTCGATATCCTGTCGGACCGCACCAGCGCTATCTCGCCGGTGCGGCTCGCCCATATCGAAAACGCGCTGGCAAGACAGGCGGCGGCCGGAGACGCGGCGTCGGTGCTGGCGCTGGCGCGGCTTTATTTGCAGGGCTACCCCTTCGGCGCGAAACCGGAGAAAGCCCGGGCGCTGTTGCGGTCCGTCGCTGACCAGCAATCCATCGATGGCGCGATTGCCCTGCAGATGGCGATGCTGATTGCCTCCGGTGGGCCATTGACGGCGGAGGATGAAGCGGCGGTACGTGCCTATCTGGAGATGGCGCGGCAGAGCCCGGAGCTTGGAACCCGCACTGCGGCGGAAAACCTGCTGCGCGCCTTTGCAGAGCCAGAAGCGATCTCGGGGGAGGATGAGCATGGATAGCATGAAAACGATAGCGGCCTTGTGTCTCGCGGCCGGGCTTGGTTGCGGCATTGCCCATGCCGAAGATGCGCCGTCATCTTACGGATGCGTCAATCTCGCGGAGCAGGGCGATCCGCAGGCGCTGGAGGGGAAGGACGGATTTTTCTTCACGGTGATGGATGATATCGCGATGAAATCCGTCGCCGATCCGGTGCTGGCGGAGAACGTTGCGGCGTTTTCGAAGCTGTTGAAGGCGCAGGGCACCATTCTGGTTTTCGTGCCAGTACCCACGCGCAGTCAGGTGCTTGCCGACAAGGTGCCGCAATCGGCCTGGCTCTACGGCTATCAGGACACCGTTAACACCGAAATCTATCAGGAAGCGATCAAGCGGCTGGACGATGCCGGCGTGGTCGCGGTTGACCTGCTGACGCCGATGCGGGCACAGGCGTCCCCTGACAGCCCGCCCTTCCAGAAGGCTGACCCGCTTTGGACCACCGAAGGCGCGCGCCTTGCCGCCGAGGCGATCGCCGGCAAGATCACGGCGATGCCGCAATCGCGCAAGGCCAACCTCATGACCTTCACGACCACAAAGGGAGAAGACTACACCCGCCGGTCGGACCTACGCGAGGCGATCCAGGCTCATTGCAGCGAAAGTCTGCCGCCGGTGACGGAAACCCGCTACGAGACCGTGGGCGAGGAGGCCTTCGCCGCCGACCGTCCGTTCAATATTCTTGGCTCGGACGCGCCGGCGCCGGTCGTGCTTGTCGGGTCGCGGTTTTCGGCCGATGGCCAGAGCCATTTCGACGGGTTCCTGAAACAGTTCTCAAGCATGGATGTCGATAACCGGGCGAGCGCTTCGGGCAGTCCGTTCAAATCGATCACCGACTATCTCCGGTCCGGCGATTTACAGGCAAAGCCGCCGCTCTTCCTGGTATGGGAGGTGCCGCCCGGCAGCAATCTCGCAAGCTACGGTCCCGAGCCGTGGGAAACGCTTAAGGTAAGCGCTGCCGGCGATTGCGGACCGGACGGCTGCGGCGCGGCGGCGAAAGGAAGCGAATGAGGCCTTTGAGAATCCCTGGCTTACGATCCTGCGGAAGCGGTCGTGTTCGGTCGTTTCTGCTGACGGTTGCTGTTTTGGCGGCCGCACCGGCGGCGATGGCGCAACAGCCCGTCATCGATTTCCGCCCGCCCGACATCGAAGCGGCGAAGGTGTGCGCCGACCGCAAGTCCAACGACGCGCTGGAGCTGCAATGGTCGAACTGGGATGGAAGGCAATTGCCGCCGGGCGTCGAATACCGCGATCTCGACCGCGAACTGATGCGGCTGCGCAATATCGATGCGGACAAATATTTCGACACGGTCAGGTCCGCCTATGATCTGCGCCGCCAGGAAGACCCCTATTACAGCCGGGCGGCCTATCTGCTGGATGTCGTGGCGCTTTATGTCGAGGCGGAGCGTTTCGACGAATTGAAGGCAACCGGCTTCGTCACGGAGCTGGAAACCATCGGGCCTTCGGCAACGCCGGGCACGATCAATTTCCTCGCCGACCTTTATCTGAATGGCAAGGCGGTGCCGCAGGATATCGATCGCGGCATCCAGCGCAAACTTCAGGCAGCCTATAACGGCGATCCCGATGCGGTTCTCTATCTGGCCAAAAAGACCAGCAAGGGGGAGGCGGTTCCGGGCTGGGACATGGATCCGCAACTCGCCTTCACGCTCGGCTTTTCATCGCTGCTCGGCAATCTCGACAATGCGATCTGCGGTCGGGTGCGCCGCATCGCGCGGGCGTTCGAAAGCGGGGAGGTGATCGCCCAGGATCATGCGCTTGCCGAGGCATGGTATCGTTTTGCGGCCGATCTCGGCGACGGCCAGTCCGCCTGGGAGACGGCGCGCTATCACCTTTCCGGCGAAGGCATCGAGAAGGACAACAACAGGCTTCTGCGTTATCTCCAGCAGGCCTACGAAGCCGACATCGTTTCGGCGAAGGTGCAGATGGCGAAGCTCTACGAGGACGGCGTGCTGGTGCCGCCCGATCCCGAGCGGGCAATGGCGATCTACGACCAGCTTGCCGACGACGGCGAGCGCGAGGGTTTTGCCGGCGCCACGCGGCTGCTTGCCGCGCGCGGGCTCGACACGCCGGAAGACCGTCAGAAATATCACGACCGTCTGGTTGCGCTGGCGCGCTTCCCCGATGCGCCGGGCTGGGCTTTTTCGCGGCTCGGGTCGATGGCGCTTGAGGAAAGCGGTCCGTGGGAAGGGCAGGCGGAGGCGCGGCAGTTCTTCGAAGCGGCCGCCGAACGCGGCGACAGCGCCGGAAAGCTTGAGCTCGCCCGGCTCTACCTGCGTGACGGCGACGAGGCCGACCGCCAAAAGGCGGTGGAACTGCTCAAGGCACTGATCGCCGTCGAGGGTTCGACGCCGGCCGTGGACGAGCTGAAAAATGCGTTGCTGTGCGCCAATCCCGATGGCCCCCAGACGGCCGAGTGGGAGAAGTGGAAACACCTCGATCGCGACAACCAGCCGCAATTGCCGGATGACATCACCGCCGATGCGCTGGCCGACAATGCGGAGGCGACGGCCAGCCTGCAGAGTGCCGCCCTTTCCGGCAGCACCCAATCGGCCGGCGACCTGACGTCGGTCCTGGCGCGGCTGCATCCCGACCGGTTCGATGACATCATCGAGCACTGGCGGTCGGCGATGCGCGGGCAGGCGGGCGGCGAGGCCGCGGTGCTTGACGGCGCCTATCATGCCGCGGACACTGATGCGAAGCGGCAAAATGTTCTCTCCGCGCTGGAGACGCTTGCCGCCTCCGGCGATGTCGCGGCCAAGACCGTGCTCGCCGAAATCCATATGGCCGCTGCGGGCAATGACGCCGCTTCCCTCGACAAGGCCACCGCGCTCGTGGAAGACGCCGGAGGGCAGATCAAGGGCTCCACGCTCTGGCATCTCGACGACGCCTACCGCGCCGCCGGCAAGGGCCGTTACGAGCCGCCGCAGGCGCTGCTTTCGGATATCGCGGCCTATGGCGATTTCGAGGCCCTGCTTTTCGCCGCGACCCGGGCCGCAAGCGATGAGGATCGCGCGCTTTTCTATGAACGCGCCAGGGCGGCGATGTCCTGCGACCTGAATGCCCTTGCCCGCAAGGCCCAGTATGCGCTGAACGCCGGCCGGCCCGGGGAGGCGGATGATGCGCTCGATGTCGCGCTGGCGCTTTCGCCCGATCAGGGGTGGCAGCAGGTCAAGCTCGCCGACATCTACACCACGCTCGGCTCGATCGCCGATCGCGAGGAGGCCTTCAAGCTCTATGAAGCCGCGCACGGTCAGGGTTACGATCCGGCCTCGCGCCGGCTGCTCGACTGGTATTCCGATCCCGACAGCCGGTTCTATCAGGAGGACGAACACGCGAAACTCCTGCTGGAGGAGCTTGAAAAAGCCGCTCCTTCCGAGATTTACGGACTGGCCAACCGGTTGAAATATGCGCCTGAAGCCGTCAGAAACAGGGTCAGCGCGGCCTTCGACATGAAGGACGCCTATCGCAAGGGCGCCGAAGCGGGCGATCCCGTAGCCATGCGCGAATATGCCAAGATGCTGAACCGCGATCCCGCTTCGGAAAAGGAGCTGAGCGACGCGACCGATTGGCTCACAAAATCCGCCAATGCCGGTGACGCCGAGGCGATGCTGCTGCTGGCGCAGGCCTATGCCTTCGGCGCGGGCGTCGAGCATTCCGCCGAAAAGGCGGGGCAATGGCTGAAGGCCGCCGCGGAAGCGGGCGATGAAACCGCCGGGACCCTGTTGCCCGGCCTCAACACCAATTGAACATGACCAACCGAAAGGGCCGCGATTTGTCAGAGCTCCGACCATCTTTCCCGCAAATCGGCCGGTTGGCGGCCGGCATTGCCGTTCTCGCGCTCGCCGGCTCGCCCGCCCTGGCGCAGGAGGACAATGAAGCGTGCCCGGCCTTTCCGCCGCCGACGGTCACGCTCGATTACGGCAGCCGTTACGACGAAGGCAGCGCCGATCGTTCCACGCTCGATGAGGAGAGCGACGCCGCGGTGGACGCGGCGCTGAAGGATGCCGATGACTTTATTCGTGAGATCACCGGCCTTGCCAATGACGCCCGGGCCAATCCCGCTGTCGCGCCTTTCAACGCGGCCTGCGTGATCAACGGCGTTCATGCCTGGGCCGCGGCCGATGCCTTCGGCAGACTGGAGAGCGATAACGCAAAGATGACCTATGCCGCCCGGGTTGGCGGCATTGCCAGCGCCTACCGCCAGGTGCGCGATCTGGCCGATGGCCTGACCGACGAGAAGGCGACGATCGAGGCGTGGCTGAAGAAGAACGGCGATTTCCTGATTGCCTATTGGGACAATGATGCCCCGCCCAAGGCGAAGCTCGGCAATCTGCGGCTATGGGCCGCCTATGCGGTGACGGAAATCGCGCTGATCGTCAAAAGCCAGGACTACATCAACTGGGCGTTCGCAAGCCACCGCGTCGTGCTGGAAACGGTCGCCGAGGATGGCAGCATGCCCTATGAAATGCGCCGGGGAAAATACGCGCTGCATTATCAGCTTCATGCGCTCGCGCCGCTCTCGGCCTCCGCCGCGCTGATCTGCCACAATGATTACAGCTATACCCCGGACGAGGAAGCGGTGATCACCAAAGCTGTCGGCTTCGCGCTTGCCGGGATCGAGGATCCGTCGAAGGTTGCCGAAATCGCCGGCGTGCACCAGTCGGTTCCGCAGGGGCTTTCCGAACAGGAGCCGTTCACGATTGCATGGCTGGAGGCCTATCTGAGCCTCGTCAGCGATGGCGATCTCGACCGCAAGCTCGCGCCTCTGCGCCCGCTTTCCAATTCCAAGCTCGGGGGTGATCTGACCCTGCTTTATCGTAACAACCCGGCCATGCAGCCGGGATGTTTCGGGAAGCAGAAGTGATCAGGAGCAGCGGCGCAATTGCGCCTCGTAGATCTGGGTCATCTTCTGGGCGCGCGCTGCGCCGCTCTTGGCGACCGGGCGGTTCTTCCATACGCCGCGGGAATAGCCGCTGTGGCCGGAATGATAGGCAAGGTAGAGATTATAGGGATCGTTGAGCGCGATGCCGTTCCGGATATGGCTCTGGTAGTGATACCAGGCGATGAAATAGATCGCATCGCCGAAATCCGTGCGGCTTGCGCCGCGCTGGCCGGCGCGGGCCTGATATTCCGCCCAGGTGCCGTCCAGCGCCTGCGAATAGCCGAGCGCGCTGGAGGCGCGGGGGCCGGGGATGAAGCCGAGGATTTTCTTGCGCGGCGGGCGGGCGTGGGAATCGAAGGAGGATTCGACATAGATCGTCGCCATCAGCACCGACACAGGCACGCCGTAATCGCGCGAGGCCTTCTCGGCGTCGCGGCGCCAGTTTTCGAAGATTCCGTTCTTCTGCGCGAAGATGGCGCAGCTATTGCCGACATTGCTGACCGTGGTCGAGCAGGAGGCGAGCGCGGCAAGCGAAATCACCGCAAAGAGCGTGATGAGGCGACGAATAGACATGGAACCAGCATCTACCCGGCAGGATTTAAGAAAGGGTTCTTAAAAATGGTTAACGTCGAAATTGGAGGTTTTTGCCAGCTTCCGCCGCCGTCCGGAAAACGATGAACTTAGCCTTTGACAGACGGACGGCATGACGATAAGGGACCGCCTGATGCAAAAGCGCACAGGCGCTGGTGATGCCAGCCTTCAACCGCAACATGAGAGGTCGATCGTGGCGAAAGCGGAACTCGGAACCAAAAGAACATGCCCCGATACGGGCAAGAAATTCTATGACCTGAACAAGGACCCGGTGGTTTCGCCCTATTCGGGCGGTTCCTGGCCGCTTTCATATTTCGAGGATACCGCCTCGATCGCGGTTGTCGAAAGCGAGGAAGAGGAAAACGACGTCAAGGAAGTCGATACCGAGGATGGCGATGTCGCGCTGGCCTCGATCGAGGCATCCGACGACGACAGCCCCTCCGACAGTGTCGGCACTGGCGATGATGACGATGTCGACCTCGATGACGACGACGACGATACCTTCCTCGAGACCGATGATGACGATGACGACGATGTCACCGGAATTATCGGCGTCTCGGATGATGACGACGACAGCTAAGATCGCTGACGGCGATTATTGAAGATGAAGCGGCGCCGGGTTTTTGACCCGGCGTTTTGATTTTGCGGTTGTGGATAGGGCGCCTGTTTCAGGCAAGTCTGGCGGAAGATCGGGCCCGGCCGATTTTTTTCCGGGCTTTGATTTTTTGGGGCTTGCATCGGGCGAAAAACCACAGTAACAAGCCGCCACCCGACGCGAAAACGTCGCTTCGCACCGCCCCGGCGGTTTCGAGGATTGGGGCTATAGCTCAGCTGGGAGAGCGCCTGCATGGCATGCAGGAGGTCAGCGGTTCGATCCCGCTTAGCTCCACCAAAATTTCCCTTTTTGTGTAAAATGTCACATGGATTGACCTTTTTGTGCAGGCTTTGACCTTTTCGGTCACTTGGCTTGAGCTTTTTGCACTTTTAACGATTTTATGAATTTTGAAAACGTTTAGGTTGTGGAATCGCGTAGAGTTATTCATGTTCGACTTTTTCAGGAGAAAGTCTTGGCCTCCCAAAAAGCAGAATCCTCCTTGGGGAAGCGCTGCGTCCATTTATGGCCATATCGCTGCACATATCGATCCGGCGAAGCCGACAGGCCTGAGCGAGGCGGGATATCGGCTTCCCGATGAGCCGGCCTGCGGTGAGACGAACGGAATCTCGTTCGCGCCGGGTGCCATGGATGGCGTGATGAGCCATCATGGCGGTTCCAAGACGGAAGACCAACTGGTTTCCGAACTATATGGAGCGTTGAAGCGCGCGACGGAAAATGCGTCGGAACGCAATATCGGCGCTTTCTATTCTCTCATCAAGGACAGTTCCGCCATCGGCGTTATCGACGCGTTCATCGAGAGAATGCTGAGTGAAGGAGACGTGGACGTCTGCCGGCTTTATGAAATTGTGCATTGGTTCGCGACAGGGGCCGCTCACAGAGAGGCCGTGAAGTTCTCAATGGCGTTGCTTGGCGTTATCCGGGGAACTGATGACTCGTTGATTTTTCTCACGCTTGGCCGCCATGACGAGTTCACGCTTTATGCTGCCGTCGCTATCTCCGGCAATGATAGCTACGGCGAAAGCGTGCTGTGGGAATTGGCCAAATCCGTTGAAGGATGGGGACGCATACATGCGGTCGAGCGCCTTGCCGGCACGACGGATCCGGAAATCAAGAACTGGCTCATTCGCAAAGGCTACAAAAACAGCGTGATGAATGAGTATCTGGCCTGTATTTGCGCCAGGGCCGGCGACCTGCATATTGCGCTTCAGGCAGATCGCATAGATGGTGAATTGTTCAATTCGGCCTGCGAGATCGTCGATAGTCTGATATCCGGGGAAGGTGGACCGGCCGAGGGGTTATCTGATTACGAGCATGGTTGCGTGGTCGTTGGGGCACTATTGGATCATGGGAGAGACGGGTTTCGTTCCGTAGGGCATTATTCCTTCCTTTGCAGGCTTCGAGACAGGCTCGGTGAGTACAAATCCGGTAAGCGGGAACTACAGCATGATTGGTCTGCCGAAGCCGTTGATCGTATGTCTGCAACGCTAGCAGATCTGATCGCCGAGGACCGCTGGAAGCAGGAGATAGTGCACGCCCTGGAGTTCGGCGACAGGCATCAGTTTTGGGATGCAAGCAGAACCTGCGGGAATGTCGGCATTGATCCATGGCCCTATTTCTATGCCCGCACTGAGGCGGGCGAGGACTACTGGTGGGACCTGATGCGCAGCGCCGATGCAGAGCGCATCGATAAGGTTCTGGAGCTTGGCCTGGAACGCATTCCACTCGATGAAATCGCGACGGGGCCGGGCACCGCACTGGGCCTCGGCCCTGAATACGTCGCGCATAGCGCCTTGGACTTCATCTTGCAGGATCTTGGACGCTTTCCCGGAAAGGGCTGGGGTTTTATTTCTGCCGGCCTGCAAAGTCCGGTCGTCAGGAACCGCAATATGGCAGTTCGCGCTCTATCCTCCTGGGGCCCGACGAATTGGCCTCAGGAAGCGTCTGCTGCCTTGCTGCGGGCGAGAGAGCTTGAACCCAACGATGACGTACGAGGTCGGATAGAAGGCCTGCTGACGGCACGGTCAGGCTGATCCATCTCGGCATCATGCGCGTTCTGGCCTATGTCGCGGCCTGCGCCTTATGCCGGTCGAAGTCCCTGAAAAGCAAAAGCCGCGGCGGGCTGCCGCGGCTCTCGTCTTCGATGATTGCACCCGAAACTCAGAAATCGCGTTCCAGACGCAGCCAGCCGAACCAGTTCTGCTGGTTCCAGTCGTCGTCGAGGAAGGCGTAGTTGAGGTTGGCGCGGACGTGGAAATTGTCGACCACTTCCCAGTCCGCCGTCGCGCCCGCTTCCCAAAAGGCCTTGTCGTTGCTGGCGACATTGTACTGGGTCTGCGGCGCGAGGATCAGGTTTTCCGTGACATTGAAATAGTAGTTCGCGGCCACCGCGTATTTCATGTAGGTGCCGGCGATCGGGGAATCATTCCAGTTGTCGGCTGTGAAGTCCGGCGCGTAGGAAATGAAGCCGCTTTCGTAAAGGCCGGCGATTTCAAACGTGCCGGGGCCGATGCCGATGCCTGCCCAGGGACGGATGGCGTAGTTTTCGCTGTCGGTGTCATAGGCGACATCGAGCTTGATATAGTTCGAGTCTGAGGGCGCCCAGGCAATGCGGCCCGACAGGCCGAGCTTCGGGTCGTCGCTATTGTCCTTGGTGAGCGCATCGAGTTCAAGCGCGATCTGGAAACCGTCCGACGGGAAATAGCCGATACGGACCGCATTGTAGCGGCTGACATTGTCGATATTGTCGAGTTCGCCCCAAAGGTCCTGGTTCCAGAAGCCCTTGATATAACCGGCCCGGAACTGAACGGCGTCGCCAATGTCGATATAGGCCTGGTCGAGCTTGAAGTCGTCGCCCGAACCATCGGAATAATAATAGAATTCCGGGGTGATAACCGAGGTCAGCGTGCCGAGCTCGGTATCGGTCTTGGCGGTGATCGAGAAATTCGCCTTGGCGTAGGGGTACCAGTCGCTGTCATCGGCGGAGCCGGTCTGGATGCCGCCGAACTTGGTCTCGAAGCGGACATAGCCGTCGATGCTGAGGCAGGTCTCGGTGCCCGGAATGTAGAAATAGCCCGCGCCGAATGCGTCGCAGACTTCAACATAATTGGCGGGCGCCGGCTCGATCGCCATTACGGGATCCGCGGCCCGGGCCCCGGTGGCGGAAAGCGCCAGCAGCGAAGCGGAGCCGATAAGCAATACGTTGATCTTCATGAACGGATATCTCCAACAATTGGGACGTAATGTGAATGCAGGTCGCCACGACGCACTCTTTGTTATTCGATCAACCGATTATTGGCGATTGCGTGCCCCACTATACGTTTACGAATTGTTAAGGCAACCGCCGAGCGAGGCGACTTCACACGGTTGACGCGCATTCGCCCCGGTTTCGCCTCGACTGTGTTGATTGCGCAACTTTTTGAGGCCGGTTGCTTTACAAGCGATCGTGATATGAAGCGGAAACTTTAAAAAACATATATAAAACAGTAATTTGTTTGTCATCCTGCTCCGTTGCCGGGCGGCGGCGCCTGAGACGGACGGGGCCGCCCGCAGCGCAAGCAGGCATTCGTCCCGCCGCCGGACGGGCGCGGTTCAGAAGCTGGACCCGTTCAAGGCTGACCGGATTTGCAACCGAGAAATTCGCATCCACGACGCTTGCCCCGCGCCCCGGATTGGAGTATCAGCGCTGATGTAAATGGGGCCGTAGCTCAGCTGGGAGAGCGCTGCAATCGCACTGCAGAGGTCGGCGGTTCGATCCCGCTCGGCTCCACCAATTTTCCCTGCGATTACGAAAATTTTCCGCTCAGTTCTTGTCGTCCGGCAGGATCGGCAGGGGCATGATCTCGATGCCTTCCTCCAGAAGGTCGCGCACCTCGTCAGCATTGGCTTCGCCGATAATGCCGCGTTCCTCGCTCTCGCCATAATGGATTTTGCGGGCCTCGTCCGGAAAGCGTTCGCCGACATCCTCGGCATTGGCGCGGATTTCGGCGACGGCCTTGCGCAGCTTGTCCATCGCCTCGCGCTGGGCCTTGTCGACGAGGGCGGCCTTGCGGCTTTCCTGCTTGCGGGCGGTGGTGACCCGCGGGGCCATCAGGCTTTTGGAAACCTTGGCGGAATTGCAGACGGGACAGGTCAGGAAGCCGCTTTCGACCTGCTTGTCGAAATCGGCGCTGCCGGCAAACCAGCCATCGAAATCGTGGCCGTTGTCACATCTTAGCGAATAATGGATCACGGCTTTCAGACTTCCGTAAGAGGCCGCGTCTCTTCCAGGGCGAAGGCGCGGATATTCTTCAGGTTCGGCACCTTGCCGCGCGCCGCCGTCACGGCGTCGGTATCGATCTCGGCGATGATTGCGGCCTCGCCCTCGTCGCCGGCCTCGGCGATGATCTTGCCCCACGGGTCGACGATCATCGAATGGCCGAAGGTCTCGCGACCGTCCTCGTGCGTGCCGGCCTGGGCTGCCGAAATCATGTAGGCGCCGTTCTCGATCGCGCGGGCGCGCTGCAGCACATGCCAATGAGCAAGGCCGGTCTGCTTGGTGAAGGCAGCGGGCGCGGTCAGAACCTCGGCGCCGGCAAGCCCGTAGGCATTGTAGAGATCGGGGAAGCGCACATCGTAGCAGATGCCGAGCCCGATCGCGGCGAAGGGCAGGCGGGCAAGCACTGCCTTCTCGCCGGGGCGGTAGACCGCGCTCTCGCGCCAGCTTTCGCCATTGTCGAGATCGACATCGAACATGTGGATCTTGTCGTAGCGGGCAAGAATATCGCCCTTCGGTCCGAAAAGCAGGGCGCGATTGGCGATCATGCCGCCATCAAGCGCAATCGCGGTCGAGCCAATATGGAGATGAATGCCGTGGTCGCGCGCAAGTTCGGCGGCGGTCTTCACGATGAGATCGTCCGCCTCCGGTTTCAGCACTTCCATCAGCCCCTTGCGGCTTTTTTGCACCGCGCCGGTCATTTCAGGCGTCTGGATATAGCTCGCGCCATGGCCTGCCGCCTCCGCCACAAGGCGGGCAAGCGTTTCGGCGTTCTTTGCAGGATCGGTGCCCGAGCGCATCTGCAGGGCGGCGGCCTTGAAACGGGTCATCGTGTTTTCCCTATGCGGCAAGCAGCGGATCAAGCTGGCCCGCCGCGTCCAGAGCGTAAAGATCGTCACAGCCGCCGATATGGCGGTTGTCGATGAATATCTGCGGGAAGGTGGACCTGCCGCCGGCGCGGTCGATCATCCTGGCGCGGACATCCGGCGTTTCGGTGGCGTTGTATTCGGTGTAGGTCACGCCCTTCTTGTCCAGCAGCGACTTGGCGCGGGCGCAGAAACCACAGAAATCGCGCGTATAGATGTCGATATTGGCCATGTTCGGTCGTGCCTCCTTGTTTCAGCCTGACTGGTATAACCGGCTGGCCTTCATATAGTTTCATCAAGCACGCGTGCAAAGGTCAAAATGCTGACATCGGCGGCGCCCTTGCGCTTCAAGAGCCGCGCCGCCGCCGAAACCGTGGCCCCCGTGGTATAGACATCGTCGACAAGCAGGATGCGCCGGCCGAACACCAGATCCTCGCTGTGGGGGGCGAGCACGAAGGCGCCGCGCACATTGTCCTCGCGGGCCGTTCTGGTCAGGCCCACCTGCTGGATGGTGCGCTTCTTTCGCCGGATGAGCCCCGGCAGGAACGGTTTGCGGGAAAGGCGCGCGAGATGGCGGGCGAGCTCCGCCGACTGGTTGAACCGTCGCGCCATCATCCGCGTCGAGTGCAGCGGCACGGCGGTGATGCCGTCGCATTCCTTGACCATGCCGTCCTCGGCGCGCAGCATCCAATTTGCCATCATCACCGCCAGATGGGTGTTGTCGCGATATTTCAGCGCATGGACCAGATTGCGCACCGTGCCGGAATAAAACGCCGCCGAGCGAAGCCGGTCGAATTCCGGCGGATGGGCAAGCGCCTCGGCGCTCAGAATGCCTTCGCCGAGATCATGGGAAAACGGGGTGCCGAGCACCGCGCAAAAGGGTCTCTCGATGAAGCGGATATCGCTCCAGCAGGTCATGCAGAGCGCGCGGTGTGAACCGGTATTGCGCCCGCAGGCGGCGCAGACTGGCGGGTAGATCAGATTGCCGAGCTGACTGAGCGCGCCGAGCGCCATCGCCTCGGAGCGGGCGGCAAGGTTTTTCAGAAGCGAGGGTTCGGGCGCGTCCATGTCCTTGACAGTACCGCGTTTCCGGGTGCATTTCGAGGCCGATTTGCGGGAAAGGACATTCAGCCATGGAACAGGTTTTCGATACCGCCCGCGTGGCGCAGAACCGGCTGCGCGCTTTCCGGAAAGGCCAGAAGGGCGCAGATTTCCTGCTCAATATCGTGGCCGAGGAGATGGCGAACCGGCTTGCCGTGGTTGAGCGGCGTTTCGACAAGGCGGTGGAACTGCACGGCGTCACCGGCGTGGTCGCCACTGCCGCGCAGGCGACCGGCAAGGTCGGCGCGATCGCGCGGATTGAGACCGATGCGGAATTCGCGGGCGAGGCGGAGGCGCTTTCGATTGCGCCGCTCGAATTGCCGGGGCTGGACGACCAGTCGCTGAACCTCGTGCTGTCGCCGCTGGCCGCCCATCTCATCAATGATCTGCCGGGCTATTTCATACAGATCCGCCGGGCACTGAAGCCGGATGGTCTGTTCCTGGCGGCCATTCCCGGCAGCGGCACGCTTGCCGAATTGCGCGACTGTCTGCTCGCGGCCGAAATCGAACTCTATGGCGGCGCCAGCCCGCGGGTGATCCCGTTTGCCGATGTCCGCGATATCGGCGGCCTGCTCCAGCGCGCCGGCTTCACCCTGCCGGTGGTCGATCAGGAAACCTATACGGTGCGCTACGACACGCTGTTTGCGCTGATGGCCGATCTGAGGGCGATGGGCATGGTCAATCCGCTTCTGGGCCGGTCCAACAAACCGGTCGGCCGCCGGTTCTTCCTGCGCGCCGCCGAAATCTACGCCGAGCGCTACAGCGATCCCGACGGCCGAATCCGCGCCAGTTTCTCGGTGATCTACGTCTCCGGCTGGAGCCCGCATGAAAGCCAGCAGAAACCGTTGAAGCCGGGTTCCGCCAAGGCGCGGCTTGCCGATGCGCTGAATACGGAAGAGATCAAGCTGAAGCGGTGAAACCCTTCTCTCGGCGTCATCAACTCTGTTGTTCTTGATGGTCCCTTA
>NZ_JAINWJ010000069.1 GCF_021021415.1 Martelella mediterranea
CAAATGAAGCCCAGTCTCACGAAAAACAGTCAGCTGACACCCTCAATGCCCGAAAACGACGTCGATCCGCACGCCAGCCCGTCTCTCGGCACGGGCGCTGCTTATCAATTGCAGCCTTCGGGGGCGTCGGGCGCGTTGACGGGCCATCTCGCGCCGCTGGTCGAACGCGCCCGCGGTTACGTCGACGCCGCGAGCGCGGCCAATACAAGGCGCGCCTATGCCGCCGACTGGGCGCATTTTTCGAGCTGGTGCCGGCGCAAGGGGCTTGCGACCCTGCCGCCCGATCCGCAAACCGTCGGGCTCTACATCACGGCGCTCGCCGCAGGCGAAGCGGCCCCGCGGGCAAAGCCAAGCGCGGTCTCCACCATCGAGCGGCGGCTGTCGGCGATCGCGTGGAACTATGCGCAGCGCGGTCTCACGCTTGATCGCCGAGACCGCCACATCGCCACGGTGCTCGCCGGCATCCGCAATCGCCATGCCGCACCCCCGCGCCAGAAGGAGGCGATCCTGCCGGAAGAGCTGATCGCCATGGTCGAAACACTCGACCGGGGCACGCTCCGGGGTCTGCGCGACCGCGCCATGCTGCTGATCGGCTTTGCCGGCGGCCTGCGGCGCTCGGAGATCGTCGCGCTCGATTGCGGCCGCGACCAGACCGAGGACGGAAACGGCTGGATCGAAATCCTCGACAAGGGCATGCTGGTGACGCTGCGCGGCAAGACCGGCTGGCGCGAGGTGGAGATCGGCCGCGGCTCCTCCGATCTCACCTGCCCTGTCCATGCCGTGGAAACCTGGCTGAAGCTCGGCAGGATCGGCCATGGCCCGCTGTTTCGCCGGGTCACCGACAAGGGCAAGGCCGTCGGTTCCGAACGGCTGAAGGACCAGGAGATTGCCCGCCTCATCAAGAAGACGGTGCTCGCCGCCGGCATTCGCGGCGAGCTGCCCGAGGCCGAACGGATAGAACTGTTCTCCGGTCACTCCTTGAGAGCGGGCCTCGCCTCCTCGGCCGAAGTCGACGAGCGCTACGTTCAGAAACAGCTCGGCCATGCCTCCGCCGAAATGACAAGGCGCTATCAGCGCAGGCGTGACCGGTTCCGCGTCAATCTCACAAAGGCGGCGGGGCTTTAAACGCCTCCCCTGCCGTGGCTCTCTCAGAGCTTTGGGCCGTGTCGGGAGCGCTCCGTAATGCTCGACAGATCAACTTTCTTGCCCGCGACTTCCGCGACGATCTTCAACGTGCCGCCAAGGGATTCGACATAATCGCGAAGCGTCGACAGTTTCATGTCGGCCCGTTTCTCCAGTCTCGAAACATTATTCTGCTTGATACCGGTTCCGACGGACACATCCTCCTGCGTCCGTCCGGCAAGTACGCGCAGTTCCCGCAGATTGTAGGCCGCAACAAGCTCACCGGCACGCTTTTCAATAGCGCCTCGTTCTTCTTCAGGAAGCGTCTGCATCAGCTTATCGAGATCATCCATGTTTCTTCTCCAATTCGCTCAAATGCTCATCGTACCGTTTGTCCGCCAGATCGATCAGGCGCTTGTAAAAGAGTCTCTGGCTCACACCGCTCTTTGCACCGCCGCAGAGGACTATAGCCTTTCGCTCCGGATCGAAGGCAAAGGCGAACCGCCATTGCACCTTCAATACCTTGACGCGCAGTTCCTTCATGTTCGCGTGTTTGGAGCCTTCGAGTGTGTCGACCTCAGGCCGTCCCAGTCGAAATCCCTTTTCGCGAAGCAGCACCAGATGCGCGAGCAATTCGACCCGAACATCTGCTGGAAGATCTGTGATCTCGCCTTTGAAGCGGTCATGAAACGCGACCTTCCATTTCGTCATTTAATATCCTAAACGATATAGATACTTTGGGATATATAGCGCATCTCTCTCCTCAAGGCAACAGTAACTCTTTCTCTGGAGAGGCCAGCAAATGATCAATTATCCGTATCTTCTATGTTTGAAAATTGGCTTTCGACGAACTCACTGGCACATGGCAACTAACACGCACAATCTGTCTTCCCGTCGTTCACACGGACACCTTATCGGCTATGCCCGCGCCTACACGGCCGACCGAACTCTGGCTTATGATGCTGCATGCTTCGAACCCCGCGCTCACATTGCGTGAAATCGCCGGCCAGCTCAACGGCTCGATGAACGTACTCTTGGCAGAAGTCCGTCATGGGCACCGTCATAGGTCAAGAACCGGATCGACCGTGCAAAGTGAATTGGTTTGCCCGATGCCGAAATAATCGCCCAAACAATGACTCGAAAGCCTGGACGCTTTAAACATCTACGTGGCCCGCGCCGCACTCAAAATAAAACGAACCAACCGTAGATCCGAGAGCGAACTCCCACGGCGACCATGACCATCAACAATCGAGCGGACAAAATCTATCCTGACGGGCCAGGTATCTGCTATCACCACTGCGGCACGCTCCGGTGATAATACCTGCACAGGCGAAGCTGCAGATGTACTTGGCCAAGCAATCAACGATGCACTGCTCGACGCATTCGACGGTCTGTTCGACCGGGCATCATAGAACGAGGCCGAACGTACGATATCAATGGTTCCCACCATTGCGTGACTGAACATAGGCTTGCCTTTCAAATCATCTCCGAGGATTCTTCAGCGAGCGTGCCAAAGCAGGCGAGACCGAAAAACCGTCGTCGCGGTCGTTCTCCCCTCTCCCGTCGTCATCGGGTTTTGGCGGCGGCATGGCATTCCCGGCCTCGATCCTTGCCCTCAGCAACGCCATGACCATCGGCCAGACGGAGAACTGGCCATCCCTCGCCCTTTCCGTCAGGTTGCGCAGATAGCCGCCGGGGCTGACGACGGCCTCGCCGCGCTGGTAGATCGCTGCCAACGTGATCGCGGCCTGTTTGTCGCCCATGACCTCCGCCGCCTCCCGCCAGGCGCTCGGGCTGACGCCCAGCATTGGCCGGGCGATTTCGGCGATGCCCAGGAAGTCCCGCCAGTTGCGGATCGAGCCTCCCTTTGCCAGATCCCGAAAGCCCTCGCAGGCATCCAGCACCAGTGCCAGCGGCAATTCCCGCTTCGGCAGGCTGTGCAGGTTGTCGGTTTCGTCGGCGCTGCCGCTCGCTTCTGATTTATTTCGTAAGCCATATTCAAATTCAGATTGGGATTCTGGGTTTGAATTCTGTTTGTGGCGCTCAGTATGAGACTCATTGGCGTTCGTTTTTTGCGAATTTGCGTGAAATTCCAATGTCCCACGCACTTCCTCATGCAGCAGAGCCAGGGCATCGCAAATATCTTCGGCGATCGCCAGGTCGGGAAGGCGCGGAAGCCGGTCTATGATCTCTCGGTAAACACGGCTCATCTTCGCCCAGTCGCCCGGAACGCCCTCATCAAGCCCGGCCTCGATCATCTTGACGATGTCACGGCGCAGCAATGTCAGCCGTTCGCGGGCGCATTTCAGCGCCAGACGCTCCTCGGCGATCCGCGCGGCCATCGCCTCGAACTCGGCCGCCCTGGCCACCAGCGGCGACAGGTCGAAGCCATAGGCCTGCTCGACCTGCCCTCCCCTGCCCTTCCTGGCGAAGCGTTTGCCGTTCGGACTGTCGCGCCGAATGATCAACCCGCACTCGACCAGGACAGCCAGATGGCGGCGCAGCGTTGCCGGCGAGATGCCGTTGGCGCGCGCGATCAGCTGCTCGTTGGAGGGCCAGACCACGAAGCCGGTCTCCTCGCAGAGCTCGTTCTCGGGATAGAAGGTCAGAAGCGCGTTCAGGATCGCAAGGCCGCGATCGCTCGCCCCCAGCGCCGTACGCGCTTCCCGCACGGTATGAAACAGTTTCCATTTGTTGAGCCGCGCCCCCTTCGGGGCTTCCCGCGCCACTTTCTGGCTTGAAAGCATCGCGAGCGACATCGGCCGCCGCCCAAAGGGCGTCGTGGTTGCAGTATGTGTTTGCATCTTTGTTCACCTGTTACCAGGCAATAGAAATCGGATCGCCGAATCGACGCTCGTCGCCCAAAAGAGCTTGACTGAGATTCCAGGAAGTGCGATTCTCTAGCTACCACACGTAGAGAAGGCTTCCGGAAGTGATTTCGGGGCCTTTTTCTTTGCCGTTTTCTCTCTGACCGCGGCTAGCGGCCCGTTGTTCGGTCCTTTTCCTCCTTTTGCCTAGCTTCAAACTCTCGATACAGTTCATCCAGTTTAGCCGAAACGAACTGCGCAAATGCGGGAACGACCTTGTCTTCGAAGATCAGCGTCGTTTTAGCCTTGTCCGTGTGGATGCGCGCGCCGCGCTTACCAGATGGCGTTTTCCATTGCTCGACACGGCTTCCCTTCGGCCGCGCGTTTCTCACGTCCAAGGCCTTTAGTATAAGCTGAAACCGTGCGTCGCTACCGGCTGAAGCAAAGCCCTCTGCCTCAAGAATACGCTCAAGCCGATCGCCATCCTCTTCCTTTTCCAGAGCGTCAACCAGCTTCATCCAGCGTGCCCGTCCAGCTTTGGGCGCCGGCCCGATCCGCCCGACGAGCCTCTCGGGCACCCGCCGTGCGATAGCTATATATCTGCTCACATCCGATTTGTCCGAGCAAAGCGCAGCTACGATTGTCGCGCGGTCACATCCGGAATCTTCGAGATTCTTCGCAAAGAAAGCCTTTTCGATAAAGGACAGGTCCTCGCGATCTAGGTTTTCTCGCCCCTGAGCCACAAAAAGCTCTTGGTCGTTGAGACTCCGGACGATAGCACGAACCGGTCTGCCCAACGCCTGCGCCGCGCGCAATCGACGACGACCATAGGCGATCTGAAAGCGCCCGCGGCCTGCCGGGCTGGGACGGACGAGAATTGGAACCTGCTGCCCGTTATCTGATATCGACTTCACAAGCTCATCGAATGCGGGGTCAACATCAATCGGAATTCGATCCGCGATTGGCGAGCGCTCAATTGCCTCTGGGTCGAGTTCAACGACGACATCACCCTTTTCCAGCTGTTCCTGAAGACGACTTGCCAGCTTTGCGCCATCGGTCATTTGTTTGAGCGATGTGCCCATAGCTGAAATGGCACCCGTTCTTACCCGTTCACCAGCCTTCTCGCTTTCACCGGCGGTCGAGGTCGGCTTCTGCAGATAGAGCGAGTTGATCGCGTCCTTGCGGCTCATGAGAAAAGCTCCTGGAGATGATCGTTCGGGCGTAGGCGGTGTCCATGTTGGGAGCTCCCAACACGTCGATCATACGCGGTAGCCATATTGTTGGGAGCTCCCAACAAGTCGCCAACGGAGGAGGCTAGGGGGATAGTCATGTGCGCCCCCAGGCCAATTTCATCAAGTCCTCGATCTCGCTATTCACCATTGTCAATGACTCCATTGCGCGATCGTACGTCGATCTCGTAAGGTTGCCCGGACCGATTTCGTAAAGGGTTTGCTTCGTCAAGCCTGCGTCCGAGATCGCCGCCGATTTCACCATGGGACTGGTCAGGACATGATCGTCGAATAGATTGCGGAGCAGCGCGACCACTTTTGTTTGAGGCGCATCCTGAGGTTCATAACGGGTGAGCAGATAGCGCACGAAATCAAACTTCAGCGTTCCCCCCGCATCACGCACGACGCCTAAGAGGTCGCGCGTCATCAGTAAGAACTGACTCATCGACGATACATCCAGCATTTGCGGATGCACCGTCACAATCATGGAGGTTGCCGCGCACAGGCCGGCAAGTGTCAAGAACCCAAGCTGGGGAGGGCAGTCGATCACCACGACATCGTAGTCGTCCGCCACTTCGTCAATTGCACTTGCCACACGCGCGAAAAAGATCGCGCCGGCATCCGACGCACTGCCGTCTGCCAAGACCTTCGGCGTGGTATGCTCGAACTCCATTAGTTCCAAGTTACCGGGGACAAGGTCGAGGCCGTCAAAATATGTATGACGGATCACATCGTGCAGGGGACGACGACCCTCATCATATCGGATTGCTGCGTAAAGCGTCTCGTTGTGCCCCACATGCAGTTCGGGCAGCACGCCGAGCAGGGCGGAAAGACTAGCTTGCGGATCGAGATCGATTGCCAATACTCGATAACCCGCCAATGCTAGATATTGGGCGAGATGTGCCGATGTCGTGGTCTTTCCAGAACCGCCCTTAAAATTCGTCACGGCAAGCACCTGCAAGTGCTCACCCTCTCGACGGTGCGGAACAAAGTCAATTGCTTCGCGGCCGCGTGCGTTAGCTGCAAAGATTGCTCGAATTTCGTTGATGTCGGAAAGGGAGTAGAAGCGCCGGCCGTTGCTTGCAGTTTCAGGTAATGGACCGTCGCCTGCGAGAGTCATCTTCCGAAGCGTAGAGTCAGAAACGCCGATGAGCTTGGCAGCCTCTCCAGACGTGAAACGGCGCAAAGCCTTACTGGCGGTTGGCGGAAACAGAGTTTCGCTGATACTCTGAAGCTGCGATCCCAAAAGTTCAGCATGCGCGCCGATGACATCATCAACGTTTGGTAGTCGCGCTCTGTCGATCTGCGCCGAAGCGTTCACGTTAATCTCTCCAATCACGTTTTTTCCGCAGAAATGCCGAATATCCGTGATGATACCTGCGAAGCGTTTATGAGCAAGGCGATTTTAGTTAACAAAACCTTAACGGGCTCTCATCCTTCGCCATCGGCAATCGCCGGAATAGCTATTAAGCGCCTATTTATCAGGGCCTTATCATCATGCCTTCGTTGGTTCCAAAACGAAAACGCTTGCTTTAATTTTCGACTTGGCATGCCTTGATATCAGGATGAAGACCGCTAACTTGATGCTTTCTCAGACTGGTTTGCGCGAAATCGGCCTTCTTCCACCGAATCGCCATTCGAAAAGTGCCGCCCAAAACACCTTCGCGCCGCGGGGAAAGGAGTTTGAGGGGAGGGACATTCGGGGTTTCCCTCATATCGTCCAGCCGGCCACAATGGCCGGGCAGAACTGTGGTCTACCCCACCTCATAGCCTGGGACGTGGAAGGCAAAGCTTTCAAACTCCTCGTCGCCGATGATACTGCCATCAGGTTCACTCAGGATAATACCATGGCCGGCCTATTTTCTCATTGAAATCGATGCAGCTGGAAATGCCGAAACCAATTCAGATTGCGGGAGCACTGGCGTCCCTATTCATAGTCTTCCTTCTTCTCGGCTGCGTCGCATCTCCTTCGACGGAAGTGACTAAAGATGCCGGCCAGCAGAAAAGGCGCGGCGGGCCATCGCTAATTGGCTTCAGGACAACAGAGCCCTCCGGAACAATCATCGTAGAGCCGGATGACCACAAGCTCTATCTCATCCAGGAGGCCAACACGGCGCTGGCCTATAACGTCGCAGTCGGGCGAGAAGGCCATGACTTTTCGGGCAAGGCTGTCATCGGCCGGAAAGCCGAGTGGCCGCCCTGGACGCCAACAAGCTCCATGATCCGCGACCGTCCAAAGGTGAACGCACCGCTAGCCACGGGACTATCCGGCAGCGAGGTGAATCCGCTCGGCGCCCGCGCCCTATACCTCTATCAGGATGGCACCGACACGCTCTATCGCATTCACGGCACAAATGACCCGTCTTCGATTGGAAAGTCAGTGTCGAGTGGCTGCATCCGCCTGCTCAACAGCGATGTCATTGATTTATATGACCGTGTCGGCGTGGGTGCGCACGTCGTCGTCCGTTAGGAGTTAGACAAAAGTCTTAGTGAAAACTGCTATGGAATGGTCAAGATTTATTGACACTCCGCAATTTGACCGGTTGATTAAAAGATGTAGTACACCCCTGCAATGCATCGAATACGGGAAGACATCATGCCTCAAGCACGCAATTTTCTTCGCTTTACAAATGAAGCTGGCCTTGAGGGTGAAATTCATCATAACGGTACCCTGTATCATATCATTGGCGAACCTTCGGGACCTTATAACTTCCATATGTTCGGGTATTCACCGCGCGGTCGAAAGGTCGCGATCGGCGGCATCGGAAAACGCTTCGACGCGAATGGGAATGAATATCTGCATTTACGCGTGTCACTCCCAGGTGGCCCGTTCGAAGCAAACTTCACCGAAGACCCACGGACAGTCGCATTCCTGCCTCTTTCTTCTCAAAACATCGCAACTTCGTCTGATACGGCGACCGCGGTTTAAACAAGCGCGCGCAAAAAGCTTCCAGCAATAAGGTCGCGGCCAATTGGCCGCGGCTTTGTCTCGAACTCCGCCGCCATCTTTTCCCGTCGCGGTCAATGACCAAGCATCTGCATGGCAGATGACATCTGTTGAACCGTGCCTCGGCTTCGCCTGCGGCCGCACCACTTCAACAGATGTGTCATGACAGCGAAGGAAAAAGCCGTCGGGCGGGCAGCGCCCCCCTCCTTTCCCCGGAAAACTTGGTTTTCCGGGGAAAGGATTGGATGCCTTGCCCATGGCGGACCGTTGAAAACTGATGCAATCGACGGAGCAAAAAATGAAGAATCTGGAACGCTTGAACTATGTCCGGTTCAACGAAAGCGGCGAAACATTTGAAGGCAATATCGCATCGCTGGAATTCGATGAGGATATACGAGGGGTGAAGCTCGAAAGCAGCAATACCGGGGCACCCGCCTACCGCGTTTTCGGCCGGACCCCGAAAGACCGGGAGGTCGAAATCGGCGCAGTCTGGCGGCGGGCTTGTCGCAAACATTTTCGGAGCGCGCGATTATGCCCTGAGCATCTTCATTTTCATGCTTTGTTAACCTTTTGCAGTCCGAAGAGGCGCGCAAGCAAATCGTTCTGGTCGTTGATAGTCCAGCCGCCGGAAAAGCCGAAGCCTTTCCTCAGCCACAGCATCGCCTCGAAGCCCGCGATGGTTTGTCGCGCCGTGTTGAAAGATTGGAAGCCACCGATCTTTGGCATGTTCTTCTTTACCCGAAAATGGTCACTTTCGATGCCTTGCTGGAGATGCTTGGTGACATAGTGGACGGGGTCCGGATGGAGAAGCCGATCATCAACCGACGTTTTGATCGTTGACGGGAAGGTGTTGGCCCCATCCGTCCCGATCCTGTTCGGGGACAACAAGGGTTCGTCTTTGAGCATTTTCCGGAAGAACCGCTTGGCGGCGTCGAGATCGCGCTTAGCGGTCAACAGGAAATCCACCGGATTGCCGTGTTTATCGATGGACCGATACAGGTAACGCCATTTGCCGCGGATCTTGACGTAGGTCTCATCGATCCGGACCGAGCCGCAATGGGGTCGCCGAAACTGCCGCAGCCGTTTTTCGATCATCGGCGCATAAGCCAATACCCAGCGGTTGACCGTGCTATGATCGACCTCGAAGCCTCGCTCGCGAAACATCTCTTCCAAGTCACGATAGCTGAGCGGGTAGCGCAAATACCAGGCAACCGCCTGTACAATCAGCCAGGCCTCGAAATGCCTGCCTTTAAAGTCATCCTTTGACTGGCGCTTCAGCTTCTCGGCAATGGCATTCAAAATCATGGGCTCACTCCGCAACTTTCGGAGCGGCAAATCCCATGCCTATGGTCAACATACCGTTAAGACCGAAAATTTGCGACAGGCCCGATCCATGTCTATCCGGGCGCGGATGAGATCGGGCATGTCTACCAGCCCGAGCTTGGCGTGGTCGCAAACCCCGCCAGCTTCGTCGCGGCGCTGACCGCCGACGGTCCGGTGTCCGGTGCCTGGGACGAAAGCCGCGCCACCGCGCGCGCGGATTTCGAGGCCTGGACTGCCCCGCGCACCAACCCCGGCGACATCCAGATGTGCGAGATCATGGGCTGGCTGGACGACAACCTGCCCGCCGATACGATCTATACCAACGGTGCTGGCAACTTCACCGTCTGGCTGCACCGTTTCCACAAGTACCGCGACTTCGGCACGCAGGTCGCGCCGATCTGCGGTTCGATGGGCTATGGCATTCCGGCGGCGCTGGCAGCGGCCTTCGCGCGTCCCGATGCCACCGTGATCTGTATCGCCGGTGACGGCGATTTCCAGATGACCTGTACCGAGCTGGCCACCGCCTGCGCGCATGGGTTGAAAGTGCGGATCCTGATCGTCAACAACGGGATGCTGGGCACGATCCGGATGCACCAGGAACGGCACTTCCCGGGCAGGGTTTCGGGCACCACGCTGGTTCAGGGCAATCCCGATTTCACCGCCTTTGCCAAATCTTATGGCGCCTATGCGGAGCGGGTCGAAAAGACTGCCGATTTCGCCGCCGCCTTCGCCCGGGCCGATGCCCATGACGGGCCGGCGGTGCTGGAGCTGATGATAGATCCAGAAGCCCTGACGCCAGCGATGACACTGACCCAGATCCGCGACGCGGCACAGGCCTGAGCCGTGCCGTCCCCAATTCCAGAGGAGACCGCCGAATGACGAAAATCATCGACATTCATCCCCACATCCTGACCGACGACACCACCAACTACCCCTACAACCCCCTGGGCGGGATCCGGTCGGACTGGTCCGCCGAGCGTCCCTTCACCATCGCGCAGTACATCTCCGAGATGGAGGCGGCAGGCGTCTCCAAGGCGGCGATGGTGCAGTCGGCGACGACCTACGGCTATGACAACTCCTATGCGGCGGACAGCGTTTGCGCGAATGCCGACCGCTTCGCCGGGATCTATACCATCGACGTGGCGGCGCCCGACGCGGTGCAGGTCATCAACCGCCTGCGCGAACAGCGCATGGCCGGCCTGCGTCTTTTCGGCGCCGGCTCGACGGTGCAATCCGACGGTCGCTGGATGATCGCTCCCGAGACCTATCCGGTCTGGGAACTGATGGCCGATATCGACATGCCGGTCTGCATCCAGACCACGCGCATCGGCCTGCCGGTGGTCGAGGAGATCCTCGAGCGGTTCCCCGAGGTCAAGATCGTGCTCGATCACCTTGGCCGGCCCGATCTGACCGATGGCGCGCCCTATACCAACGCCGGGCCGCTCTGGGCTTTGTCGCGGTTCTCGAACCTGTATCTCAAGGTCACGCCGCGCACCTTCGACCTTTCGGAAAAGGCTCCGGCAACGCCCGACACCTTCTTCCCCAAGCTGGTGTCGGAATATGGCGCTAATCGTATCGCATGGGGTTCGAACTTCCCGGCGAATGAGGGGTCTCTCAAGGATCTGGTCGATCAGGGCCACCGCTGCTTCGCCAGCCTGAGCGAAAGCGATCGCGCCGAGATCTGGGCGGGCACCGCCGAGAAGCTGTATCCGATGCTGGCCGACGAAGTGAGCGTCGAAGAGGAGACCGTGGAATGAGTTTCGAGGAAAAGACCTACCCCGCCGACGGTCCGGTCACGCTGTCGGCCAATATCACCGAGTTCCCCACCACCCGCGCCCTGATGGCCGGCGAGATCGCTTCCGATCTGGTCACCTTCGATTTCGCCGGGCTGAAGAACGCCCATGCGGGATTCAAGGACATGCTGCGCCGCGGCAAGTACGACATCTCGGAAATGGCGATCGCGACCTTTCTTCAGGCGCACGAGTTCGACAAGCCGTTTTCGCTGCTGCCGCTGGTGGTGCTTGGACGCTTCCAGCACCAGTGCATCGGATACAACACCGACGTGCATCCCGAACTTGCTCCGGGCGATCTGGAAGGCAAGACCGTGGGCGTGCGCTCTTACACCCAGACGACTGGTCTTTGGGTGCGGGGCATTCTTCAGAACGACTACGGCGTCGATCCCGACAAGGTCAACTGGCTGTGTTTCGACCAGCCGCATCTTGAGGAATACACCGATCCCGCTTCGGTAAGCTGGGGCGAAGACGGCAAGGATCCGGTCAACATGCTGCTGGCCGGCGAGCTGGACGCGGCGGTTCTGGGGATGAACATGCCCAAGGATCCGCGCATCAAGACGCTGATCCCCAACCCGCAGGAGGCGGCCAAGGACTGGTATGCCCGCAACACGCTGGTGCCGCCCAACCATTACCTGATCGTGCCGAACGCGCTGTGCGATCAACGGCCCGACGTGGTGCGCGAGATCTGGCGCATGGTGGTGGAGTGCCGCAAGCTGGCACCCGCGGCCCAGGACGGGATCGACGCCTGGCCGGTTGGCATCGAGGCCAACCGCCCGGCGCTGGAATGCGCGGTCAAATACGCAAGCCAGCAGCACATGATCTCCAAGCCGGTGGACATAGAGGATCTGTTTCATCCGCTGCTGCGCGAGATCGCGGCCTGACATAGTTTCGCCAAAAGGCGGATGGGGCGCCCGGCATACAGCCGGGCGCCCTTTTTCATGTCCTCACGCCGTCCTCTCCCCGCTACAGCGGGTGAGCCGCGAGAAATGCGATGACCGCCTCGTCGAAGGCCTCGGGCCGCTCGATGTTGATGGCGTGGCCGCCGGGCAGGTCCGTCACCGCCATCTCGGGCAAGGCCTCGACCGCAAAGGCGCGGCTTGGCTGAAAGCGGCTTTCAAGCCGCCCGTTCACCAGCAGCGTCGGAACCCGTGTCTGGCCGAAGCGCGCGCGCAGGGGCATGTCGGGCAGGGTGTGACGCATCAGCGCCGCGACGGTGGCGATGTCGCAGCCGTCGGCATCTTCGACCAGTCGGACGCGCAGATCGTCGGGGAACCGCCGCCCGTGCACGGGATGGAACGGCAGCGCCCGCAACGCCTGGACATCGCCGGCGGCGACGGCATCGGCCTGGGCCGCATCGCGCGCCCGCGACACGGCGGTCGGTGCCGGTGCAAGCACGCGGTTGCCGTTGGTCCACACCTGCGCCGCGACGGTATCGGGGCATTGCAAGGCATGGCGCAGCGTGATCCCGGATGCGAAACTTTGTCCGCAGACGTACCAGCGCCGCAGCCCGAGGGCACGCCGTGCCGCGTCGATCTCGTGCGCCAGTGCATCGGGATGCAGCTTGGCCGCATCGGTGCAGGGCGCGGCCCGGCCGTGGCCCGGAAGCTCGGCGACGATCAGCCGGAAATGGCGGCGCAGGCGCTGCTGATTCAGCGCCCAGTGATTGCGGCTCGACAGAAGACCGTGCAGCAAAAGCAGAGGGGGCAGATCCGTCAGATCGGCCCGGATATCCAAGCTTAGTCCCTTCACCCGTATCATTGCGCGTGTCACCTCATGCATGATAGGAAACATAATAAATCCGTCCGCAGGAATGTATCCTGCGGACGGAGTCGTCATCTTTTGCCCCGCAATGTCGCGGGGCGTGAAGAGCGCTTATTTCTGAACGAGGATGTCGCGGGCGGCCTCGAGCACCTCGTCGGAGGCACTGTAGATCTCGCCGACAAGATCTTCCATCTCGGCGCCCGAGATCAGCGTGGTGTTCGCCTCGAGGTTGGTGTTAAGGATCTCGAGAGCTTCGGGGTCTTCGAAGGTGTCGGCAAAGGCCTGACGGATCGCTTCGACCCGGTCTTCCGGCACGTCGCCGGGAACCGCGAATGGACGACCGGCGCGGAGCGGCGCGAGGAAGAAGTTCAGAACGGCGCGCTGATCGTCATCCTTTACAAACTCACTGATCGCGGGAACGTCGGGCCATTCAGACTGACGCTCGGTCCCGATCACGATGATCGGCTTTGCGCGGCCGGCCTTGACCCAGTCGCCGCCGCCGGAGGCGGTGCGCAGCGTGTTGAAGCCTTGCATCCAGCCATCGACCTCGCCGCGCTCCATCGCGAGATAGACCTCGCCACGACCCTTGTAGCCTGGAACGACTTCGAACTGCGCACCGAGATACTTGTTCATCATGGCCGGGATCGAACGGTTCTCGTGGGTGTAGCTGGTCGAACCGATCACCATCTTCTTCGCGAAGATATCTTCGGCGGATTGCACCGGCGAGGTGTCCATTGCGAGGATGTTGTTGGGGTACTCTTCGCCGTTGATCGAACCGACCCAGCGGACTTCACGCGGGTCAAACTGGTTTTCTTTCTCGAGGATCAACGGAATGTAGAGGTTGTTTCTCTGAAGCAGCGAAATCACCGTGCCATCCGTCTCCTCGGTGAGCATCAGCTCGGAAGCGGCTTTCAGCCCGCCGGCACCGGCCTTGTTGACCACCACGAAGTCGGGATTGCCCGGGAAGTGCTTTGCTAGATGCTCGACGAAGAGACGACCGATAGTGTCAGATGCAGTACCGGCGGCGGCACTCACCACAATGGTGACGGTCTTGCCCTCGTAGAACTCCGCTGGCGTTTCAGCGATGGCGGTCTGCATCGTGCCGAACGTGGTCGCGACAGCTAGGCCCAGAGCCAGGGCGTTTTCGAATAATCTCATGTTTCCCTCCCATTACGCATATTCATGCGGGTTCATTTTCGCGGCGTAGCCCAGGGTTGCAATGCGACAGCCACAGCGGTGTATCGCTCGCAATAGGGTTGACAGGTGTGCCTCCTCCGTCCCGGGAAACGCCATCGAATAAAGGAATGCTATCTCAGGACGTGCGTTGCAGAAACACAATGTGCAGAGAATCCTATATCTCGCGAACGATTTCCTATTCGTGGAGGAGAGCCCATGACTCTGAAATTAGCTGAACGTTAGTGCGGGTTTCTAGAAGAAATAGGCGTGGATCGGCGCAGTTTCACTCGACTCTTGCGGCAGTGCGGATATCGCCGATGCGATCCGTCTTTGCAGCATTCTTATGTGCTGCCCGAGGGATTCTATTTGTTTTGGAGTGAGCTCAAAGCCAGTGTGCGCCGATATGGGAGAGTGCTGCGTAGTGCACCTACGAGCACATACGGTCCGCGAACGCTTGCTCCGGAAGCTCCCAGAAGATACGCGATGGGAGGGCTTTGCGCATGGAATTAATGGATGTAGGATATATGCTGGGATCGGCTGGCGACGCATTGTCGCTCATCGTTCAGCCGGGGCGCTTAATGTTCCTCGTGCTGGGCGTGGTCGTCGGTCTGGCCATCGGGTTGCTACCCGGTATCGGTGGCCTGACCGGGTTCGCCCTGCTTGTTCCTTTCACTTACACGATGGACCCTTATGCAGCCTTCGCAATGTTGCTGGGGATGCATTCTGTGACATCGACATCGGATACGATCCCCGCAGTGCTGTTCGGCGTGCCGGGCACCTCTTCATCGCAGGCGACGGTGCTCGACGGCCAGCCGATGACTCGTAAGGGCGAGGCCTCGCGCGCGCTCAGCGCAGGCTTCACCGCCTCGCTCATCGGGGGGCTTTTCGGCGCTGTCGTTCTGGCGGTCTCGATACCCATTGTTCGCCCGTTCGTGCTTGCCATCGGCACGCCCGAATTGCTGGCGCTCACCATATTCGGAATCGCGATGGTGGCCTCGCTGTCGGGTAACACGCCGTTACGCGGTATCGTCGTGGCCTGCATCGGCATCCTAGTCGGCATGATAGGTACCGACGTGCAGACCGGCCAGCTACGCTGGACCGGCGACGTGCTCTATCTTTGGGATGGCGTGCCACTGCTGCCGATCCTGCTGGGGATTTTCGCACTGCCCGAACTGTGCGATCTCGCGATTCAGAAAAGCGCGCTGACCAAGAAGATGAAGTTCCACTACTTTGAAGGCATGTGGCAGGGCGTCAAGGACGTGGGAAAGAACTGGTTCCTCGTTTTGCGATGCAGCGCGCTCGGCACGGTGCTGGGTGCTATTCCCGGTATCACCGGCTCGGTCATCGACTGGATCGCCTATGGCCACGCACTGCGCAGCGAAAAAGGCGCTCGCGAGACCTTTTCGACCGGCGACGTGCGTGGCGTGATCGCCCCGGAATCGGCGAACAACTCGAAGGAGGGCGGGTCGCTAGTGCCGACCATCGCCTTCGGCGTTCCCGGCAGCGCCGGACAGGCGATCCTGCTTGGCGCGCTGATGGTGCACGGGTTCATTCCGGGCCCAAACATGCTCACGACCGACCTGGACGTGACCTATTCTCTGGTTTGGTCGATCGCGCTTGCGAACATCTTCGGCGCCGGCCTGTGCTTCCTGCTCAGCGGCCAGTTCGCAAAGATCTCGATGCTGCGCTACACTCTGGTTCTGCCCGGCATCATGGCACTGGTCTTCGTGGGTGCATTCCAAGGCTCGAAAAGCTGGGGCGACATCTACGTGCTGCTGATCTTCGGCGTCCTTGCCTGGATCATGAAGCGCCTTAAATGGCCGCGTCCGCCTCTGATTTTGGGTCTCGTTCTCGGGGTTCTGATGGAGCGTTACATGGCGATTTCCATCACCCGCTACGATGCCTCTTGGCTGCTTCGTCCCGGCGTCATGGTGCTACTTCTGCTCGCGGCGATCGCCTTGGCGCGTCCGATGTTCCAAGAAATCCGGCACGGTGGGTTCAAATCGCTTGTGCCCTCGGGCAAGCCCTCGTTCCGCGCCTCGGATCTGCTCTATTACTTCTTCATCGCCGTTGGCGCATGGATGCTTGTCGTGGCGCAGGACTGGCCTTTCGGTGCCCGGATCGGACCGACGGTGGTGTGTATCGCCCTGATCGTGGCCGCGATCATCAGCTACCTGCACGTGGCCTTCGCCGATCGCGATCCCGCGGCCGTGGCCGCCAAGGCGGCGCACCGCGGCATCCACATGGATCTCGACGGTGGTGACGACGGCAAGACCCGGACACAGATCATCGTGCAAGCCGCGATCTTCTTCGGCTGGTTCGTCTCGTTCCTTATCCTGATGTCGCTGATCGGTCTGCTTCCGACCGTGCCGATCATCATCATCGCGTACATGCGTGTCGAAGGCCGTGAACCCTGGATGTTGAGCGTCATATACGCGGCCTGCGTGACGTTGCTGATCTATGTCGTGTTCGACCGGATCATTCACGTGCCGTGGCCCGACACCGTGCTCGGTACGCTGGTACCCGCGTTGTCCGATCTCGTTCCCTCCATGTAAGCAAACCACGCCCGCGACCGGATCGCACCCGATCCGATCGCGGCTACAGTTTCCAAAGGATCAGACATGAATATTGTCGATACCCATCCGCACATCGTTTCCGAAGATACCGACGCATTCCCGATTTCGCCGATTGGCGGCAAGCGCTCGGAATGGTCGCATAAGCGGTCGGTCACCGCCGAACAGCTGATCGAGGCGATGGACGAGGCCGGCGTCGCGAAAGCGGCCATCGTGCATTCCTCCACCACCTACGGGTTCAACTGCGATTACGTCGCCGACGCGATCTCGCGGTATTCCGACCGCCTGACCGGGGTATTTTCGGTGAACGTGACCGAACCCGACGGGCCCGAGAAGATGCAGCACTGGATTGATCGCGGCTTCACCGGGATGCGGCTTTATCTTCAGGGCAGCACCATGAAGGAAGCCTGGGTGGCGATGGACGACAAGCGCATCTACCCCTGTTACGAGCTGGCCGCCGAGGCCGGCCTTTCGGTGGCCACTAACCTCAAGGCGAAGAATTTCGGCGAACTGGAAACCGTGATGACCGATTTTCCGACCGTCAATTTTTTCCTCGATCACCTCGGGGGGGTCAAGTTCGACGACGGCGCTCCGTTCGAGGCCGCGGCCCCGCTTTGGGCGCTGGCGAAATATCCCAACCTCTACATCAAGCTTGTGACCGGCAAATTCCTTGCCGCCGACAACGGTGCATCGACCTCGGCGACGATGTTCGCCAAGCTGGTCGAAGAGTTCGGCGCCGACCGCCTGGCCTGGGGATCGAACTTCCCCTCGGCCGAGGGCAGCTATGCCGATGTGGTCAAGACCGCGCTCGACGGTTTGGCCTCGCTGCCTCAGGACCAGCAGGACTGGATCATGGGCAAGACGGCCCAGAGCCTCTATCCGACCCTCAAGGGCTGAGCGTCGTCATACGGTTCCGGGGACGCGGCGACGTCTCCCCGGTTGCCGTGCCTCGGGGCCAGCACCTTCCCTTTGCCCCGTCGGGGCATCATCCGCGGCACGGCAGCAGCGACCGATCCAATGGATCGGTCGCTGTCTTTCTGTCAGGGATCCCGAACGGCACGACATGCGCCGCCCCGGATTCAGGCCAGGCGTTCGATGGCCATCGCTGTGGCCTCGCCGCCACCGATGCACAGCGACGCAATGCCGCGTTTCATGTCGTATTTTTCCAGCGCGGCGAGCAGCGTCACGAGGATGCGCGCGCCCGAGGCCCCGATGGGATGGCCGAGCGCGCAGGCCCCGCCGTGGACGTTGACCTTGTCGCGGGGCAGATCGAGATCGCGCATCGCCGCCATTGCCACCACGGCAAAGGCTTCGTTGATCTCGAACAGGTCGACATCCTTCAGGCTCCAGCCGCTGCGCTCTTCAAGCTTGCGCAACGCGCCGATGAGCGCGGTCGGAAAGAGGTTGGGCGCCTTGGCACGGCTGGCGTGGCCCCGGATCGCCGCAAGCGGCGTCAATCCGCGCCGTTCGGCCTCGGAGCGGCGCATCAACACCAGAGCCGCCGCCCCGTCCGAGATCGAACTGGAGTTGGCCGCCGTGACCGTCCCGCCCTCGCGGAACGCCGGCTTGAGCGAAGGGATCTTTTCGGGCCGCGCGCGCCCCGGCTGTTCGTCCTCGCTGACCTGGGTTTCGCCTTTGCGGCCGCGCAGCGTGAACGGCGCGATCTCGGTCGAGAAGGCGCCCGCGGCAATCGCCGCCTGGGCGCGTTCCAGCGAGCCAATGGCATAGGCGTCCTGCGCCTCGCGGGTGAATTGATAGCTCTCGGCGCAATCTTCGGCAAAGCTGCCCATGAGGCGGCCCTTGTCATAGGCGTCCCCGAGGCCGTCGAAGAACATGTGATCGAGCGCCTTGCCATGTCCGATCCTGGTACCCCCGCGCATCTGGGGAAGCAGGTAGGGCGCGTTGCTCATGCTTTCCATGCCGCCGGCAACGGCGATCTCGGTACTTCCGGCCATCAGCATGTCATGGGCGAACATCGCCGCCTTCATGCCCGAGCCACACATCTTGTTCACGGTGGTCGCGCCGGCGTCGACCGGAATTCCGGCACCGATCGCGGCCTGCCGGGCCGGCGCCTGGCCCTGGCCGGCGGGCAGGACACAGCCGAAGACCACCTCCTGTACCGCGTCGGGAGCAAGAGCGGCCCGCGTGAGCGCGGCCTCGATGGCGGTCGCGCCAAGCGCGCTGGCGGGCGCGTCGGAAAGCTCGCCCTGAAAGCCGCCCATAGGGGTGCGGGCCAGACCCGCGATAACGATGGGATCGTCCTGTGTCATGTCCTGATCTCCTTATTTCGGGGCCATGCGCAATGCGCCGTCAAGCCGGATGACTTCGCCGTTCAGCATACGGTTCTCGACGATATGACGGGCCAGCGCCGCATATTCCGCCGCCCGGCCCAGCCGGCAGGGAAACGGCACGCTGGCGCCGAGACTGTCCTGCACGTCCTGCGGCAGGCCCGACATCATCGGCGTCTCGAAGATACCGGGCGCGATGGTTACCACGCGGATGCCGTAACGGGCGAGTTCCCGCGCCGCCGGCAGGGTCAGTGCCGCGACGCCGCCTTTCGAGGCCGCATAGGCCGCCTGACCGATCTGGCCGTCCTGTGCCGCGACCGAGGCGGTGTTGACGATCACCCCACGTTCTCCATCAGGGCCCGGCGCGTTGGATTTCATCGCATTGGCGGCCAAGCGCAGCATGTTGAAGCTGCCGACGAGGTTGACACCGACAGTCTTGGCGAAACTGGCCAGCCCATGCGGCCCGTCGCGCCCGACGATCTTTTTGCCGATCACGATGCCCGCGCAATTGACCAGCCCGTCCAGCCGTCCGAAAGCGTTCAGAGCCGCCGCGACGGCTGCCTCGCCGTCGCTTTCGCTGGTGACGTCGCAGGTCTGGAACCGCCCGGCAGAGCCAAGCTCGGCGGCGGCGCCTTCTCCATTTTCGGCGTCACGATCCGCCAGCACCACGCGGGCGCCGGCCTCGACCGCCATGCGCGCGACGCCGGCGCCCAGGCCCGATGCGCCGCCAGTGACAAGAAACACGCTGTCCTTGAAATCCATGACCCCTCCCGTTTTGTCGTTTCCCCGCCCTTCCGGCAGCGGCAGTGGCGGAGGGATGGTTCTGGCTAGCCCCGCGAACAGTTGCAAACAATGTCGCGAGACGTCACAATTGATGATCGGATTTGCACGATTGAAAGTCCGACCCCCCTGTTGCGATCCCGCCGGAGACCCTTGCCGCAATGACCCGCCACATGATCCGCCCCGGTTTCGTGGACGATGCCGTCGACGCGCTGCTGCGGGCCGGTGTCGACCCCGCGCCCCTGCTGGCGCGGGCGGGCCTGTCGGAGGCGCCGTCCGAGGCGGTCCCGGCCAGTCGTTTCGGCGCGCTCTGGCGTGCCGCGTCCGAGGCGCTGGACGATGAATTCTTCGGTCTCGGCGCCCGGCCGATGCGGGTCGGCAGCCTTGAGATGCTGTGCCATGTGGTGCTGAACGCCGACAGCCTGGGTCAGGCGCTGCGGCGGGCGCTGGCCTTCCTGCGGCTGGCGCTGGATGCGCCTGCGGGCCGGCTGACGGTGGCGGACGGGCTGGTCCAGATCTGCCTGACCCCCGCGCCTGCGGGCCATGCCGCCTTTGCCTATCGCAGCTACTGGCTGATCCTGCATGGCGTCTGTTGCTGGCTGGTCGGGCGGCGCATTCCGATCCGCCAGGTCGATTTCGACTGCCCGCCGCCGCCAAGTCGGGACGATCACCGCGACTTCTTCGGGGCGCCGGTGCGGTTCGAGCGGCCACAGACCCGGCTGCTTTATTCCGCGTCTCATCTGGATCTGGTGCCGATCCGGTCCGAGGCGTCGCTGCGGGTATTCCTGCGCGCGGCGCCAACCAATCTGCTGGTGAGATACAGCCATGACGGAGGGCTTGCGCTCAAACTGCGCGGGGCTTTGCGCGGGGAGGCATTTTCCGAGTGGCCGGATTTCGACACGCTGGCGGCGCGGCTGAAGATGTCGCCGGCGACGCTGCGCCGGCAGTTGCGCGAGGAGGGACAAAGCTTTCGCGCGATCAAGGACGAGCTGCGCAATGCCCGCGCCCAGGAGCTGTTGCGCGGAACAGATTTGCCAGTCGCCGAGATCGCCGCGCGGACCGGCTATGCCGAGGCCAGCGCCTTTTTCCGCGCCTTCGTGAAATGGACGGGGACCAGCCCCGGCGATTTCCGCAAGGAATAGGCGCCGGGGACAACCTGTTGCGCCCCGCCGCCAAATCGCGGGCCGAGGGGCGCGGCGACAGCGCTAGGAGAGGGCCCTTGCCCTTTCCGCGGTGGCATAGCTGCGGCTCGGAGTGGCAAAGAGAAAGAGGATGTCAAATCCTTCGGCGATCACATCCTCCAGATTGTCCGCCGTCACGTGGGGATGGGCGACGCGGACGCCGGCTTCCTGAGCGGCCAAGAGGATTTGCCGGGTCGCCGCCTTGACTTTGGGATGCTCGTACTGTCTGGGATGTCCGAGCTGCTGGCTGAGGTCGCCCTCGCCGATCATGATGGCGCCGATGCCGGGGACGGCGAGGATCTCTTCGAGGTTTTCCATCGCCTCGACGCTTTCGATCATCAGCACGACCATGATCTCGCCGGTGGGCACGAGCGGCCAAACGTCGCCGCGCAAGCCCTTGTGCTCGTAGTTGGGGGCGTCCTTCGGGCGCGCGTAGCGGCAGGCGGCGACGGCGTTGCGGGCCTGCTCTGCGGTGGCGATGTGGGGGAAAACCACGCCATAGACGCCCTGGTCGAGCACCTGCTTGGCCATCCAGGTGTTCATCTCGGCGCCGTTGGCGGGGATGCGCACGAAGGTTGTGACGCTGGGGCGCAAGCTGGTGCCTTCGATCATGCGGCGGCGGTTCATCATGAATTGCAGAGCGTCGCGTAGGCTGATTGAGGAATAGGGCGTGTGCTCCATCTCGAAGAGTACGCCGTCGAGCTTGGAAAGCCCGAACTGGATCGCCTCTTCGCGCTCGGCCCGTGCAAAGGCCATCGTCGGCTTGCGGCCCTCTTCAAGGGCCGCGATGATGCCGTTCAATCTACCGATCTTTTCCATGTGTCTTGTCTCTTTCCGTCAGTGATCTCAGAAGTTCAGGAACATCTCTTCGGCCTTGTAGGACCGGGGGATGAGCCCTTGCTGGTGGCCGTACTGGACCAGAGCCTCGATCGAGGCGCGGTTCTCCTCGAGCCCGTAGGGGATCGGGTCGTCGCCGACAATCTGCATATGAGCCAGGTCGGCCTTCACGTGCTTGCCGGTGGCGGTGCCGTTGTGCAGGGCTTCGAGATAGGGGGCTTTTGCCGCGACGAAGGCGTCATAGAGGTTCTTGGCAAGGTCGGGGTTCTCGGCAAGCGCGCTTTCCTTGATCGCGAGACAGCCGTGGATCGGGGATAGAGGATTTGTCGCAACCCAGTTTAGAATGTGCCCCGCCCTAGAAGAATACGGCGCATAAGTCTTATTATGTAATATAACCAAGGACTTAAAGGGCCGCCAAAACGGTCCGGCCGACTATACGCGCCTAGCAAGAGCCAGAGAAAGGGAAGCCCGGTTGCCGGGCTTGAAAGGATAGAGAGAGTCTCTTCCGGGTCCGGCGTGACAAGGATCCTGACCATGGCCAAGACCACAACCCGATCGAAACCCACCACCTCAAAGAAGACCGAAGCCGCCGGATCGGCAACGCCTGACGGCGCTGCCGACATCCGAATGATCCCGCTCGACCAGCTGGAGCCGAGCCCGCTCAACGTCCGCAAAGTCGCCGCGAACGCCAGCGATGACGCCGAGCTCCTCGCAAGTATTCGCGAGACCGGCATCAAACAGAACCTGGTGGTTCATGCGTTGTCAGAGTCACGTTTTGCGGTCGACGCCGGTGGTCGTCGCCTCAAGGCGCTGAAGCAGCTTGCCGAGGATGGCGTGATCCCACTTGATCACCCTGTGCCGTGCCTCGTCGAAGATGAGCGCAACGCTGTCCTCACCTCCGCGACAGAAAACCTTCAGCGCGTGCCAATATGTTAGGTTCTGTGTCGCAACTGTCCTGTTGGGTTCGTACG
>NZ_JAINWJ010000007.1 GCF_021021415.1 Martelella mediterranea
CCGGGCGTGCCGGGGTTGCCGGCAAGGTCGGTATAGGAGCCATTGCCGACGGAGACCGTGACATCGCCGGTGGCTTCCGGGGTGACCGTCGCCGTCCAGGTGGTGTCGTTGACCTTGGTCAGGTTCGACAGCGTGCCATTGCCAACGCTGACATCGCTGCCATCGAAGCCGGTTACGGGCTCGGAGAAGGTGAAGGTCACATTGCCGGTCTGGCCGTTGTTTTCGATATCAACCACGACCGAGGGGCCGTCGACGTCGAAGGTCTCCGTGTCGGTGCCTTCGGAGCCAACATTACCGGCCGTGTCGGTGTAGGAACCGTCGGTGACGGTGGCCGTGACTTCGCCATTGCCGGTCGGGGTGATCGTCGCCGTCCAGACCTGGTTTCCGTCGGCATCTTCCGACCAGGTGCCGTTCGTGCCGAGATCGGCGTTCTCCAGATCGAGGTCGGCTGCGGGATCGAAGCTGTTACGATCGGTATCCGGCGAGAAGGTCAGCACCAGCGTGCCGTCCTGACCGTTATCGGTGATCTCGACGCCGACCGTCGGTGCGGTGCGGTCGAAGGGCTCACTGTCGGAGCCGGGCGTGCCCGGATTGCCGGCAAGGTCGGTATAGGAACCATCGCCGACCGAAACAGTGACATCGCCGGTTACTTCCGGGGTGACCGTGGCGGTCCAGGTGGTGTCGTTGACCTTGGTGAGGTTCGAGAGCGTGCCGTTGCCAACGCTGACATCGCCAGCCTCGAAACCGGTAACCGGCTCGGAGAAGGTGAAGGTCACATTGCCGGTCTGGCCGTTGTTCTCGATATCAACCACCACGGACGGGCCGTCGACGTCGAAGGTCTCGGTGTCGACGCCTTCGGAGCCTTCATTGCCGGCCGTGTCGGTGTAGGAGCCATCGGTGACGGTGGCGGTCACTTCGCCATTGCCGGTGGGCGTGATCGTGGCGGTCCAAATCTGATTGCCGTCGGCATCTTCCGACCACGTACCGCCGGCCGGATCGAGGTGGGCGTTTTCCAGCACCAGATCGGTGGTCGGATCGAAGCTTGCGCGATCCGTATCCGGCGAGAAGGTCAGAACCAGTTCACCATTGTGGCCGTTATCGGCTATGTTAACGCTAACATCGGGCTCAGTAAGATCGAGCGTGGCTGTTTCCGTATCCGTCACCGGATTGCCGTCTTCGCCCGGAACCGGATTTCCATCCGGGTCAGTCACAGTACCGACGATCTCAACATCGCCCTCGGCAATGCCGTCGCGCGGTATGTCGTAGCTCCAGCTACCATCCTCGCCGACGGGGATCGGCTCCGACTTCACGATGTTGCCGTCGCCGTCCGGATAAGAGACCACCACGTACTCACCGGTGCTGTTGCCGGTGACTCGCACCTGGCCGGCTTCTGGGTCATCAACGACGTCTTCCACATCAACAGCCGGAAAGACTGGAGCTGCGTCATCGTCACCGCCGCCGCCAGCGAAGGCAAGGCCGCCGGCTGAGGCGGCGCCAAGGCCGCCAAGCGCGCCCCAGGGAAAGGCGCCGACGCTGTCCGCGCCGATTTCGGCAAAGGCGAAGTCGCTCCACGGACCCGAGGCATACTGGCCCCACCAGGCGATGCCGTCATCGTCGACCAGAACCAGTTCGTTGCGCTCATCGCCGAATTCGACGAAGAAATCGCCGATGGTGATCGTCTTGCCGTCGGCGGTCGCGATCATCAGATCGTCGCCGCTCTGTTCGAAGGAAGTGACGCTTTCCGGGGCGAGCGGCAGCTTTACGACAGAGGCTTCGTCAAGCCGCAGACCCTGGGTGGACTGACGATGCTGTGATCCGTCGTCCTTGTCGACAATGATTGCGTCCATGATGCTTTTCCTCGAAGTTCGGTCAAAATGATAGCGCAACCACATCTCTCGGATGTAATAACGCAGCTCTTTTGGCGCACATATTGAAATTGTTATGGAGACCCATGTGGCGACTTATGCCTTGCCACGTTAGCGGGGGTGACTATCTCAACTTCGCGCGTCGTGCAAGTGGCATAGTGACACTTTTATGAACCGGAGCTGAATTTTTGGGCTCCAATAAGCCGATGCTTTTCAATGACAAATTGGCTTGCGCGCAATCTTTCTCCATTAAAAGCCTTTGGAATCAGCAGTTTTTGTCATTTGATTAAAACAGACTATATGAAAGTACATGGAAGAAATTTAATGTTCGTCCAACTGAAAAAAATTGTTAAGAAGACAAAGGAATAGTCCTTGCTGCGGGTCGCCAGCCCCAAAAAATCGTCCACACGTAGACTAAACCTATAATTGCGTCATAAAACCGAGGACATTTCCGGCTCTTCGCACGGTCAGAGTCTGTCCGTGCGGCGAAAGGCAGCGACCGCCAGGCGAGATGAGCCTGCAGCGGTTGTGTCACAACCGTCACCAAACCGGCACTGATGATCGACAGCGGTTCGAACAAGCCAACGCCTACAGTTCCGCCGCGAGCTTTTCGGCGCGGGCGATGCGGATGTCGGAGGCCGGATGGAAATTGGTATAGCCAGATCGGCCAGCCGCCTTATCATCAGCCTGCATGATTTTCAGGAAACGCGCGACAGCGGCGGGGTCGTATCCCGCCTTCGCCAGCAAGCGGATCGCCATGGCATCGGCCTCCAGTTCCTGTTGGCGCGAAAGCTCGGCAACGCGCGCTCTCCTTTCAGCCAGAAGCGCCTTCACTTTTTCGCTGTCGGGAAGCAGCTCGGCGATCTGGTCGCTCGAAACAGCCGCCTGCGTGCCGGCACTGGAGCGCGCCGCAGCATGGCCGGAAAGCTTGTGGGCAATTTCATGGGCGATAACGGCGGCCACTTCCGAGTCATCGTCGGTCAGTTGCAATAGTTGCCGCGTCAGATAGATATCGCCGTCCGGCCCGAGAGCGGCATTGGCAGTGGAGGCGTTCACAACCCGAATTGAAATCGGCGCTGTGCCGGCAGCAGCAGTCAGCTTTTCGCTGATCGCATCCACATCGCCCGATGCCTGCGCGTCTTTGAGCGCCCCGCCGGGCTTCGCCGCCGGATTGCTGCGAATTGTCTCCTCACGGCTTTGAGGTTGCCTCTCGGAAAGGGGTGAACCGATATTTTCGGATTGACATCCAGTCAGGCCCGCCAGAACCGCCAGAACCGGAATCCAGAGCCGCGCTCGGTGACTGCTGGTTGCCTGCAAAAGCCAACCAACGCTCGGCATATCATGTATTCCCGTCATTCCGATAAACGTTCTCCACAAAAAGCACGTGCCGAATTTGCACAGCATCAGTGTCGCATATATCGGAGGTTTCTTCGCAGTTTATTGACGCCAACACCTGCTTTTTTTGCTGCACAATCACCTGTCATGTCCGGAAATTCTTTCCAGCACGCCGACTCAGATCGCGGCCCGGAAGGCCGCCAATTTCTCGGCAACCCGGCTCTGAAATTCCGGATCGGCCAGCGGGATTTCCTGTTCCAGCGCCAGGAACGCGTCGATCAGCGCCGTGGCGACGATGACGCCGTCGGCCACGCTTGCGACACCCGCGGCCATTTCCGGCGTCTTGACGCCGAAGCCGACCATGACGGGGAGCCGGACCTGCCGGCGGCAGCGTTCCACCGCTTCGGCAATCGCGTCCTGCGAGGCCGATGGGCCGCCGGTGGGGCCGACCACCGGTATGCAGTAGAGAAAACCGCCAAGCCCCGGCTGGTCCGCGGCAAAATCCTTGGCCTCCAGCGTTGGCGCCGCCAGCGGGATCATGTAGAGCCCGTGGCGGGCGAGCGCCTTCAACAGATCGCCCGCCTCGCGCAGCGGCAGGTCGGCGGCGATGATGCCGTCGATCCCGGCCTCGGCTGCCTTTTCAGCGAACCGCTCGTAGCCGAGCGCGATGATCGGGTTGGCATAGCCCATCAGCACCAGCGGTGTTGTGTCGTCCTCTTTGCGGAAAGCGGTGCAAAGCTCAAAGGTCTTTGAAAGATTGCCGCCGGCCGCCATCGCGCGCCGGTTCGCCTTCTGGATCGTCGCGCCATCGAGGATCGGGTCGGAAAACGGATAGCCGATCTCGATCAGGTCGATGCCGGCCTCCACGAATGTCTTCAGCCGGGCGAGGCTTTCCTCGAAGGTGGGGTCGCCGCCGACCGTGAAGGTCGCGAATGCCGTTCGCTTTTCCTTTCTAAGGCGGGCGAACATGGCGTCGATGCGGTTTTCGCGTTTGTCGGTCTTGCGCGCCATATCAGTCATCCTGCCAGAGAAAATCGATGTCCTTGTCGCCCGAAGACGGCGCCATCACCACGACCGTCTCATGCGGCTCCATGGTCCGCGCCACATGCTCTGCAGCGGCGAGCGCGTGTCCCGCCTCCAGGCAGAGCAACACGCCCTCGGTCTCGGCGAGACGGCGCACGGCGGCGCGGGCCTCGCTATCCGTCACCGAAACGGTCTCGACCCGGCGGCGATGGACGAGATCGGCAAGCTGCGGCGCGGAACCCGGATAGGCAAGCCCCGGCGCGATCGAGGCGGCCGGCAATATCTGCCCTTCCGCGTCGGACAGAACCAGGGTCTCCGCCCCGTGGAAGATGCCGCGCTGGCCGTGCGACAGCCTCGCGGCGTGGAGCGCACCCGGCTCTCCGGTGCCCGCCGCTTCCACCGCGACCAGCCGGATGGAGAGGTCATCGACGAAGGACGAGAACAGGCCGATGGTGGAGGAGCCGCCGCCGACGGCGGAAAACACCGCTGCCGGGAAGATGCCGCCCTCGATGAGTTGGAGCCGGGTTTCCTTGCCGATGACCGACTGGAAGGCCGCGACCATCTCGGGATAAGGATGCGGGCCGATCGGCGCGCCGGCGAGATAGGCATCGGTGTCGGAATGGCCCATCCAATGACGGATCGCGGCGCTGGTGGCCGCACTCAGCGCCCGGTCGGCATCGTCGACGATCTCGAGCTTCGCCCCGAACAGGCGCATTTTCTTCACCGCCGCGGCCTGCTGCGCGGCATCGCGCGTGCCCATATAGATGGTGCAGCCCATGCCGAAACGCGCGGCGGTGGCCGCTGCGGCGATGCCGTTCTGACCCGAACCGGTGTCGGTGACGACGGCGGAAAGCCCCATGCGGCGCGCCAAAAGGCACTGGCCGACCGCCGAATTGGCGTAATTGCCGCCATTGAAGGTCAGGTCGTCGCGCTTGAGCACGATTCGCGCGCCACCGGCGCGCGACGGAAAGGCCGGGATATCGAACAGCGGCGTCGGGCGGCCGACGAAGCGGTTGAGAAGGAAGGTCAGTTCCGTATGGAAGGCCGGATCCGCCCACGCCTCGCGAAACGCCGCCTCCAGCCTGTCGAGCACCGGAAGCAGGACGGGCGCGACGAACTGGCCGCCGAACGTGCCGTAGCGGCCCGGCCGCGCCTCCCGCTTTTGCATGCGCGCCATGTCAGCCTCTTTCCTTACCCGCGCGGCGCACGAGCACGGCGGCGAGAATGATGGTTCCGGTGATGATATCCTGCAGGAAGGTGGAGACCCCGAGAATGGTGAGCCCGTTGCCGATGACGGCGATGATCGCCGCCCCCACCAGCGTGCCCGGAACATTGGCCTCGCCCTCGCGAAACGCGGTCATGCCGAGGAACACCGCCGCATAGGCCGAGAGCAGATAGCCGCCGCCGCCCGTCGGCCCCGCGGAGCCGATGCGCGCGGTGAGCAGAATGCCGACCAGCGCGGAGAACACGGCAGACACAATGAAGGCGAACATGGTGTTGGAGACAATCCGCACGCCCGCAAGCCTTGCTGCCTCGCGATTGCCGCCGATCGCATAAAGCCGCCGCCCGATCTCGAACTTGTCGAGGATCAGCCAGGCGAGGATCGCGATACCGATCAGCCACCAGGTCAGCGTCGGCAGGCCAAGGGTGCGGCCGCGGCCGATATCGCGGAAGGCAGCGGGTATGTCGCCGAACAGCGTCGCGCCCTCGCTGAGCCAGAAGGTGATGCCGCCAACGATCGTGCCGACCGCAAGCGTGGCGATGAAGGACAGCACCTCGAAGCGGGCGACCACGAAGCCGGAGACCATGCCGAACACGGAGGCCGCCGCCAGCACGATGACGCAGGCAAGCGGCGCCGGCACGCCGGCCTTGAACAGCACCACCACAAAAATCCCGCCAAAGGACACGATCGAGGCGGTCGAAAGGTCGAACTCGCCGACCGCCATGACCACGGTCGCGCCGATCGCGACAATGGCGAGCAGGGTCATCTGCTGGGTGATGTTGATCAGGTTGTTCGCCGAACCGAAGGCGTTCGGAGACGCGATCGAGAAGGCGATAATGATGACGACAAGCGCGGCAAGCGTGCCGTAACGTCTGACAAGGCCGGTCATGCAGCGGGGTCTTTCCGTGATTGATGTTGAAAGGCGGCGTCGATAATGCGCTCGGGCGTGAGCGTCTCGCCGGCAAGTTCCGCGGTCACCTCGCCCCCGGCCATCACGAGAACGCGGGCGGACAGCGCCAGCAACTCGTCCATGTCCGAGGTCGTCATCAGCACCGCCGCGCCCTCATCGGCGAAACGGCGCGCGACCGCGTGGATTTCCGCCTTGGCGCCGACATCGACGCCGCGCGTCGGCTCGTCCAGGATAAGGAGCCGGATCGGCCGCCCGAACCAGCGGCCGAAGAGAAGCTTCTGCTGATTGCCGCCCGACAGTGTCAGCGGCTTGGCGAAGGGCGATCCCATCTTGACCGACAGCGCCTCGCGCACCTCCTGCGTGCGGCGCTTCAGCGCGGCAACGCTGGTCCAGGGCAGGCCGGATGACGCCCGCACCGAGGCCAGATTGGCGATAGCGAGGTTTTCGGCAATCGTGCGGCTCACGATCAGCCCCTCATGGCGGCGATCCTCCGGCACATAGGCCCCGCCGCGCTTGATCCGGTCGTCGATCCGGCCGGGACGCAACGGTTTGTCCTCAAGGCTGATTGCGCCCACGCCGTGCGAAGTCGCGCCCCAGATGATCTTCATCAGCGAAGACCGGCCCGCGCCGATAAGCCCGTAAAGGCCGAGAATTTCGCCGGCCCGGATGTCGAAGGAAACCCGTGAGCCGTGGTCGCCGAAAGGCAGATCGCGGACCTTCAGCACGGTCGGCGCGTCGACCGTCATCGGCCCCGGCGTCAAACGCACCTCTTCGCGTCCGGACATCAGGCGCACGAGACCGGCGCGGTCGATATCGCCGATGGCCCCTGCCCCGGCGGTCGCCCCGTTTCTGAGCACCGTGAACCGGTCGCAGATTTCCATCACCTCATCCAGCCGGTGCGAGATGAAGATGACGGCGACGCCGCGTTCGGCAAGTCGCGCCACAGCCCGGTAAAGCCTGCGCGCCTCGCCATCGGACAGCGAGGCCGTGGGCTCGTCCATCACGACCAGCCGCGCCGGTTCGCCGATCAGCGCGCGGATGATCTCGACAAGCTGTTTCTGGCCGGTCGTCAGCCGCGCCGCGGGCACGTCAAGCGGCAGGTCGGGCGCGATATCGCGCGCGGTCTCGGCGATCTCGGCGGCCATTTGCCGGCGGTCGATGAACAAGCCGCGTTTCGGGTAGCGCCGGCCGACGAACGCATTTTCCACCGCGGTGAAATGCGGCACCAGGCTCAATTCCTGATGGATGAAGCGAAAGCCGAGGGCCTCGGCATGGCGCACGTTCTCGATCTCGACCGGCTTGCCATCGATGCGAATCTCGCCCGCATCCGGGGCGATCAGGCCGGAAAGCGTCTTGATCAGCGTCGACTTTCCGGCGCCGTTTTCGCCCAGAAGCCCGTGCACGGAGCCGGCCTCGACCGCAAGGTCGGCGCCGGCCAGCGCGCGCGCGCCGCTGAAGCGCTTTTCAAGCCCCTTGATGCTCAGCAACATGTTGATTGTCCCGCGAAAGGTGAAAGGCGGAGCCGCGGCTATCGGCGGCTCCGGTTTCGAAACGGCCCGTCAGGGGCAGGTCACGCCAAGCGATTCCGGCGTGATCATCACCGCCGGCACGTAGATTTCATCGCTTTCGGCAGCGCCGCCGGCGAGGATTTTCTCGAGCTCTTCAGCGCCAACCGCCGCCATGCCGGGGAAGTCCTGGCGGAAGGTGGCCTTAAAATGGGTGCAGGACTTGATCATGTCGACCGCCTGTTCGTTGCCATCGATGCCCATGATGATCAGCTTGGACTCCGGCAGTTCCGATTCCGTCGCCAGTTCCGCGCCGATGCCCGGATCGTCGAAAGCGGCCCAGACGCCGTCGATCTGGTCGCCATATTGCCGCAGGATGTTTTCCATGGCGATGCGGCCGTCATCGACCGGGCCCGGCACCTTGACGAAGTGATCGGCGATCACCTTGATATCCGGATATGCCTTCAGCGTCTCATCCAGTCCGAGTTCGCGCTGATGCACGCCCGGATGGGCGGAGTGATAGAACTTGACGATATTGCCCTTGCCGTCCAGCGCCTTGAACAGCGCTTCGGAAAGCTGGGTTCCGAGCTCGAAATTGTTGGAGGTCACGTTGACATCGACATTGTCGTGCTTCGAGCCGTCAAGCGAGATCACCGGAATGCCGGCCTCGGCAGCCATCGCGACCTGGTCGCCGACCTGGGCGGGATCCGTCGAGATCAGCACGATGGCATCAGCCTTGGCGTTGACCGTGTCTTCCATGCGCGAGGCGAGCTGGCCGAAATCGTTGCGGGTGTCGATGATGGTGACATCCCAGCCGCGCTTCTCGCCTTCCGCCTTGAAGCTCTGCGCCATCTCGTTGGTCGGGATCGAGCTGATATAGGGGGTGAGAATGGTGACGTCCGTCGCGAACGCGGCGGTCGTGCTGGCAAGTGACAGCGCGAAGGCTGCAAGTGTGGACTTGATCATTTTCATTCTACTGTTCCTCTTCCTTGTTTGATTTTCATGCGTGACCCGTTAGCGGAGCGGGTCGCCCATATCGATGATTCCGATGGGTTTGAGTGCGTCGATGGCCTTGGTATAGGCCTCGAACATGCGATCATAACGGCGCGCGCGCTTCGGGTCCGGTTCGAAGATGGTCTGGACCGATGTCATCGCCGGCACCGCCTCGGCAATGGTCGGAAACGCGCCGACGCCGACGGCGGCCATGATGCCCGCGCCAAGACAGCCGACGTCATTATAGGAGAAGCGGTGGAGGGCCACGCCGAGACAATCGGCGCGGATCTGGCTCCATAGATCCGACCGCGCCCCGCCGCCGCCGTAAAGCAGCCAGTCGGGGCGGTAACCCGCAGCCTCGGTCAGCGCATTGAACAATTGCCGGGCCGAGAGCGCCACGCCCTCCAGCACCGCCAGCGCGAATTCCGGCCCGCTGGTCCGGCTGTCGAGACCGATGAAGGAGCCGCGGATATCGGCATCCCACAACGGCGCGCGCTCGCCTTCCAGATGCGGCAGGAACAGGATCGGCCGGCCATCGCGATCGGCCTTTCCGGCCAATTCGGCGACGTCTCCGGGCTCGATGCCGACCGTGCGGCTCCACCAGCGGAGCGAATCCGCGCCGCTCTGGGTCGGGCCGGCATTGACGACAAGATCGTCGACCGTTGCGAAGGTGACGATGCCCGGCGCGCCGACGCGTTTTGAGCCGGCAAGCGCCAGAATTTCGCTGGTGCCGCTGACATACATGCCCTGGCCTGCGCGAAACACGCCGCAGCCGAACAGATTGCCCCAGGCATCCATGGTGCCGACAATCACCGGCGCGCGGCGGGCATGGCTGCCAAGCCGCATCTCGCCGGCGATATCGGTGAAGAAGCCGAGCGGCGGCAGGCGTTCGGCGGCGCCCTCGACGCGGGCGATCAGCGGATCGATATAGGTGAGGTCGAGACCGACATGGCCGAAGGAGGCGATCGGATCGGCAACCGCCTTCCCGGTCAGCCGCAGCAGGCAGTAATCCTTGGGCGACAGCACATAGCGGGTTTTCTCCCAGAGATCGGGATGATGTTTTTGAAACCACATCATCTTGGGAAGTGCGTGGCTCGCGCCGATCGGCATTTCCGCGCCCCACCAGGCCTTCTTGTCCTCTGCCGAAATCGTCCGGTCCAGCGCCTCGGCCTCGCGCGCGGCGCGCACGTCCTGCCAGACAATTGCCGGCGCCAGCGGTTCACCGGCCGCGTCCACGAACACATCGGTATTGACCTGGCTGCAAAGCCCGACGGCAACCACCCGGTCTGGATCACGGCCAACGAGAAGCCCGTCAATCGCATCGCGCACGCCATCGAGCCAGTGTTGCGGGTCCTGCTCGACGATGCCAGGGCCGGGCCGTTCCGTCGGATAGTTCCGGCTCCAGTGATCGACGACCGCGCCGCCGAGCGTGAACAGTCCCGCCTTGACGGCGGTCGAGCCGATATCGAAGCCGATCACATAGGCATCGTCACGCATTGAGGCCGCTCCTCAGATCACGCAACAGCGCTCTGAGCGCATCGCCGCCGGCAAGCGCCGCGCGCAGCACCTGCGACCCGACGATCACGCCATCCGCGCCGAGCTCCATTGCCTGGCGCGCCTGCGCGCCGCCGGAAATGCCGAAACCGAGAAGGATCGGCCGCGTCGCGCCCGCCGCGCGCAATTGCGCGATGCGGTCCGCATTGCCGGGATCGAGCGTCTCGCGGGGCCCGGTCGCGCCCGCATGGGCCTGCAACATGATGTAGAAGCCGGCCTCACGCGCGCGCTCAATGGCCTTTTCGTCCAGCGGCAGCGAGACAAAAGGCGACAGGGCAACGCCGTTATCGGTAGCTGCCCGCTCCAGCCGCATGGCCAGCGGATCGTCGGCCCTTGCCACCACCAGAAGACTGTCGAGGCCGCGCCATAGGTCCGTCTCATGAAGCCCGGGATGGGCCGGATCGGCATAGGTCATCAGCAGCGCGCGCGGCGGGTTTTGGAATTTCGCCAGCCGCTCCAGCACAGCATCGAGGTCCGTCCGCCAGCGGCCGCGATCGGCGCGCAGCATCGACTGGCGCACATCCGGACCGTCGAGGAACGGATCGGGCGAGGCCATGCCGATCTCGATCACGTCAACGCCCTCGCCGGCATAGATGTCCAGAAGGTCCGGGGAGACCTGCCGATCCCCCAGCGGAAAATAGCAGCTCAAAAGCGGCCTTTCCGGCAAGGCGCGACCGCGCGCCCTGGTTGCCTCGATCTCTGTTCCGGCATTCATCGCCAATCTGCCTTCCTGCGCATTTTCCGATCTCGCGTCATTGCCGGGGAAGATGCGGCAATGTCATGCGATTGTCATCCCGCGCACGGGGTTTCAGCCGCACCAGAAGGTGATTTATGCAGGATGTGGATAAGGCGGGTCGCCGCTGAGCCAAGCGGCAGCGGCCGTCAGTGCCTGCTCTTTCGGTCAGACGAGCGCAAGATGCCGAAGAATGCGCGGAATGCATATTCCGCTCTTGCGAAAGGAACGCAATCAGTCCTTCTTCGCAGAGGCGGCTTTGTCGGTGAGGCTTGAATCCCCGCCTTCACCGGAAAACTGATTTCCGCAAAAGCCGCATCCGATAAAGGCCGGCAACCCTAGTTTTCCGGCCTTCGGCGCGTTCCTGCCATAAACAAAGCCGCACTACTCCCGCGTCATCGCGTCCTCGATGTCGTCGCCGTCATATTCCTGGCGTTCAATCTCGTGCTGTTCGTGGCGGAAGCGGTCGAAGACCTCCTGGGAGACGCGGCCGCGGACGGCCATCAGGAAGATCACAACGGCAAACAGGCCGACAAGAACGGAATCGAGCGGGTGCGGAATGACGCCGAGGCCGCCGCCATAGCCGCCGAGATAGGAGATGACGGCGATGCCGGCCATGTAGACGCCGAACCAGACCGCGCTCTTCGGCTCCAGATCCTCCCGGCCGATCACCGCGAAGCGCATCAGGAACAGCAGCGCGCCGACGGCCAATAGTGCCAGCAGAAGCCAGATCGTGCTCCAGCCGGACCAGAAGATCATCAGGCTCGCGATCACGAAGGCGACGGCGCCGATGAAGCCTGCGGCGGGCACCACGAAGGGACGGTGCGCATTGGGCGCGAGATAGCGGAAGGCCACCATGGAAACCGGGCCGGCGATGAACGACAGCACGACCGCCGCGCTGTTCAGCGCCAGGATCTGCTGGAACGGCAGCACGATCAGCATGAACAGCGCCACAACATAGTTCAGGATCAACGCCCAGAGCGGCACGCCAAATTCATTGAGCTTGGCGAACAGGCGCGGGAACACGCCATTGTTCGACATCGCCAGCGCCAGACGCGCATTGGAACTGACCGAGACGAGGCCGCTGCCGGCGGGCGAGATCACGGCGGCGACGTTCAGCATGCTGAGCAGCCACAAGACGCCGATCGAGGTTGCCAGCGCGCCAAGCGGACCGAGTTCATGGGTCGCCTCGATGGTCTGCCAGCCGCCCGCAAGCGATGCCGGGTCTATGGCGCCGACGAAGGCGATCTGCAGGCCGACATAGATCGCAAGGCAGATCAGCACCGACAGGATCAACGCCAGCGGAATGACCCGCTGGGTGTTGCGCACCTCGCCCGCAAGGTCGATCGCATGGCGGAAGCCGATGAAGGCGAACACGACCCCGCCGGTGGAGACGGCGGCGAAAATGCCGGGAACGCCGAACGGCGCGAAGCCGCCGGCGGATGTGAAATTCGAGGACTCGAACCGGGACGCGACGATGACCACGATGAACACCACCGGCACGAACAGCTTGAACCATGTCATCGCCGTGTTGATGCGGGCGAACCAGGCCACGCCGAAGACGTTGACGACCGTCAGCACCGCGAGGAACACGGCGGCGGCGAGATAGCCGGAGACGGTCAGCCCGCCGGCGCTGTTGGTCAACCACGGCAGATAGGATGAGGCATAGCCGAGCGAGGCCTTCACCTCGATCGGCGCGGTGGTGCAGTAGCCGACCCAGGCGCTCCAGCCCATGGCAAGCGCCAGCAGCCGGCCGTGGGAGAATTGCGGGATGCGGGCGATGCCGCCGGCAATCGGAAACAGGGTGGAGTTTTCCGCATAGGTGAGCGCGATCAGCAGCATCGCCACCGCGCCAATCAGCCAGGCTATGATGGAGGCGGGCCCCGCAAGCTGCGCCGTATCAAGCGGAGCAAACAGCCAGCCGGAACCCAGTACACCGCCGACCGCGACAAATGTCAGTCCGATCAGCCCGATTTCGCGTCGCATTGCCATAGAAAATCCCCCTTAGCTCAATGCGCTTCAACGAGTGCAGCCGACCACCCCTGCTGGCTTACTACAGCGAATATGCAATTTTCGGCTTCAATTATTTGAACGGGCGCGAAACCGAGTCAATCGGTTTCGCGCCCTGCGTTCAAATTCATCGGCATTGCGTCCAAATTGCAACCGGGGCCTATCGACTACCGGCGCTGCCGAAGGGCCCGTCAAGTCTAGCTGGCGCTGGCGCGCATCCGCACCAGATCGGCCGTGGGGCGGAAACTGTCCGGGCTCGCCGCCCGCCACCAGTCGGCGTAGAGCGTGGAATCGGGATCGTCCACCAGCACGCCTTCCGGCAGGAAGGTATGCAGCTTGTCCAGCGGCACGGCGTCATGCGAGCCGAGACGGTGTATGATGTGATGCGGCTGCAGGTCCTGCGGATGGGCATAGCCGCAGGCGGCAACGATTTCCGACAGCGCCTCGACGGTCTTCTTGTGGAACCGGGCGGCATTGGCGCCCTGCTCTTCCGGCACAAGCGCGCGCTGGCGCCATTTGTCCTGGGTGGTGACGCCGGTGGGACAGGTGCCGGTGTGACAGCGCTGCGCCTGAATACAGCCGACCGACATCATGAAGGCGCGGGCCGCATTGCACCAGTCGGCGCCGAGCGCGAGGTTGTGCGCAAGCCCCATGCCGGAAAACACCTTGCCGCTGGCAGCAAGACGGACATGCTTCTTTACGCCCGCGCCGACAAGCGCGTTGCGCATGATGATCAGCCCGTCCCAGAGCGGCATGCCGACCCAGTCGGCAAGCTCCAGCGGGGCAGCGCCCGTGCCGCCCTCGGCGCCGTCGATCACGATGAAATCGGGATAGATGCCGGTCGAAAGCATGGCCTTCACCAGCGCAAAGGGCTCATGCGGCTGGCCGACGCAGAACTTGATGCCGACGGGCTTGCCGCCGGAAAGATCACGCATTTTGGCCGCGAATTCCAGCATCTCCACCGGCGTCGAAAATGCCGAATGACCGCGCGGCGACAGACAGTTCTGGTAGACCGGTACGCCGCGCACCTCGGCGATCTCGGGCGTCACCTTGGAGCCGAGCAGCATGCCGCCATGGCCGGGCTTGGCGCCCTGGCTGACCTTGATCTCGGTCATCTTGACGGCGTCATTGGCGGCCTTGTCGCGAAACTTCTCGGGATCGAAATGGCCATCCTTGTCGCGCGCGCCGAAATAGCCGGAGCCGATTTCCCAGACCACATCGCCGCCATGTTCGAGATGGTAGCGGCTGAGCCCGCCCTCGCCGGTGTCCTGGTAGAACCCGCCGGTCTTCGCGCCGATATTCATCGCGCGCACGGCATTGGCGGAAAGCGCGCCGAAGCTCATCGCCGAGATGTTGAGGATCGACGCCTCATAAGGCTTGGACGACTGCTCGTTGCCGACCGTGACGCGCGGCGAGCGATCCGGATCGGTATGCGGCGCCATCGAATGGGAGATCCAGTGGTGCGGATCCTCGTAGACCTCGAGTTCCGTACCGAAGGGCACCGTGTCGGAAAGGCCGTGCGCCCGGGTGCGGATCAGTTGCCGCGCGGCATAGGAATAGGGTGTGCCGTGGGTGTCGTCCTCCACCGCATAGGCGCGGATGAAAGGCCGCAGCGACAATGCGATCCAGCGGATACGGCCGGCAACGGGATAGTTGCGGGTAATGGTCCAGGACGACTGGAACCAGTCATAAAAGGCGATCGCCAGCAACGGAATCGTGATCAGCAGGATCCAGAACCAGCCCGTGGCAATCGCAATGACGGTGAAAAAGGCGGCGACGATCGGCACGATGCACCGCATGAGCATATCCAGCATGCAACCTCCCCTTGTAGTAAGCCAGCGTTATCAGACTCTGTACGCTTTTGCCACCGGAACCGAAAGACATTATGACGGCAAATCCGGCGAGAACGACACTCTCACCCACTACAACAAGTTTTCCAACACAGGATGAGCGGCGACGCAATGGCTGTCCTAATTTTCGCCTAACCGGCCATCCTTCCGTTTCGGACGACCGCCTTATATGTAAGAAGGTGCGCTCAGTACTGTCGCCAGAACCGTTACCGCAGGAGGAAAACATGCCGCCCGCTATCCGCCGCATCGCCACGGTTACATGCGCCGCGCTGCTGCTGCAGACCGCGCCTGCCCATGCCGAGGACCGCGAAATCGAAACGCTCAGGAGCCTGATCGAAACGCCCGAAAGCGCCGCCGGCCTCGTGTCCGAAAGCTTCGCAAAAGCCGTTCCGACCGCGCAGTTGACGGCCATACTTCAAAGCCTCCACGACAAGGCCGGTGCGGTGACCGCCATCACCGAGGATGACGAAGGTTACCTTATCCGCGCGGAGGCCGGCGACATACCCGCCGAAATCGAACTCGACGCTTCGGGCAAGATCACCGGCCTGTTCTTCCACCCGTTCCAGCCGAGCGGCGGAGGCATTGAGGATACGCTTGCCGATATCGCCGCCCTGCCCGGCACGGTTTCCTATCTGGTGATAGCGGAGGGCGAAACGCTCCACGAGAAGAATGCGGAGACCCCGCTTGCGGTCGGATCGACCTTCAAGCTCGGCGTGCTCAAGGTTCTCATGGACGATATCGAGGCCAGCAAGCGCCGATGGTCGGATGTGGAAACGCTCCGGCCAGAGGACCTATCGCTTCCCTCCGGCAAGCTGCAGACCTTCCCGCCGGGCTCTCCCTTCACGCTCCACACGCTGGCGGCGCTGATGATCTCGGAAAGCGACAACACCGCGACCGACATGCTGATGCGCATTCTCGGTCCCGAGCGCGTTGCCACTGCCCTTGGGCTCGACGACGTGCTCACCACCCGCGCCCTGTTTACCCTGAAGGCCGATCCCGCTCTTGCCGAACGCTACAGAACCGCCGATGGCGCGGAGCGGGCGGAACTGCTCGCCGAGATTTCCGATGCTCCCCTGCCGGCCGCCAGAGATGCAAGCGGACACGCAATCGAAGGGGTCGAATGGTATCTTTCGACGGAAACGCTTTGCCGGCTCTCGGGCGATGTCAAAGCGGCGGATATCTTCGCAATCAACAAGGGGCCGGTTCGCAGTTGGCAATACGTGGCCTACAAGGGCGGCAGCGAACCCGGCGTCCTGAACCTGACGGCGGCGCTGACCGGCGAGGACGGTCGCGGCTATTGCATCTCGGTAACGGTGAACAGCGACGATGAAATCGACGAAGCGACCGTAGCGGGGGCATTCGCGGCGCTGGCGTCCCAGCTCAAGGCCTCGCGCTGAAGGCGAGGCCCCGAGCGGATTGCTCAGCCGAATACGCGCCTGGGCTTGAACTGGCCCTCGGCGATCTCGCCGATCGCCACCAGCTTGCCGGCAAGCGAGGCGTAGGCGTCCGGCTCCTCCACCGGCGCATGGGCGCCGCGCAGGATGATCGGGTTGCCGAGCTTCAGCCGGCGGGCCTGATCCTCGTTCACCGGCACATGGGGAAGGCTGGCAAGCGCTTCCGATGTGTCAACGAGATATTCTTCCAGAGCGGCGAAGCGCTCCTCATCGTCCTCGATCTCCTCGAGCGCGGTCAGTTCCGATAGCGGCACCAGCATATCCTCGGAAAACGGCGCCACGAAAGGGCGGCGCAGCGACGAGATATGGCCGAAGCAGCCGAGATCGCGGCCCATGTCGCGGGCAAGCGCGCGCACATAGGTGCCCTTGCCGCATTCCACCTCGAATTCCGCGGTGTTTTCGTCCGGGCAGCCGAGCAACGTCAGGCGGTGGATTTCGACCTCACGGGTCGGGATATCGACCGTCTCGCCCTCGCGGGCCAGATCATAGGCGCGGTTGCCGTCGATCTTGATGGCGGAAAACTGCGGCGGCACCTGTTCGATCACGCCGGTGTATTTTTCGATCAGCGCCTCGATATCAGCCCGCTGCGGGCGTTTGTCGGAGCTCTCGCTGACCTCGCCCTCGAGATCGTCCGTGGTGCGCTCCTCGCCCCAGGTGACGGTGAATTCGTAGATCTTGCGGCCGTCCATCACGTAGGGCACGGTCTTGGTGGCGTCGCCGAGCGCGATCGGCAGCATGCCGGAGGCGAGCGGATCAAGCGTGCCGGCGTGTCCGGCCTTCTGCGCCTTGAACAGCCATTTGATCTTGGAGACGGCCTCGGTCGAGCCGTAATCGATCGGCTTATCGAGGATCAGCCAGCCGGAAATCGGACGGCCCTTGGGTTTTCTCTGTCGCGCCATTTTCTTATTCTTCGCTATCGTCTTCATCGCGATCGAGATCGCGCGCCACTTCGGGGGAATGCAGGAGTTCGTCGATCTTGCGGAAATTCTCGAAGCTTGTGTCGTCGCGGAACCTGAGTTCGGGAATGTTCTTCATCTGCCGGATTTCGCGCGTGATCCGACCGCGCAGGAACTTGGCATGGTGGTTGAGCGCCTTGACCACCGCGTCATGATCGGTCTGGCCGAGCGGCGTGACATAGGCCGTCGCGACCTTGAGATCCGGCGACATCCGCACTTCGGAAATGGAAATCACGGTGGTCTCGATCAGCGGGTCGAGAAGGTCGCCGCGCTGCAGCACCTTGGTGATGGCGGCGCGCACCTGTTCGCCAACGCGAAGCATGCGCTGGGAGGGCGCCGAGGAGGTAGCTCTCGTCATAAAAGTCCTGGTTCGTTCGTGTTCTATTCGATCCGGTCTGACGGGGTTCGAACCCGGCCGGACGCCATGGGACGCTCGTTTACCGCTTCGCTGCCGGAAGGTCAATCGGGCGCGCTCAGATGCAAATGCCGCGCGGGCCCTCCACCCGCGCGGCACGACACGTCAACAAGACCGGAAATGGTTACTGAACGTCGTAAATCCGGGCGATATCGTCGAGCATCAGGTCAGCCGCGATCACCCCGCCGGCGGTGTTCCAGATCGCGTCGGAAACGCCGTGGACCTTGCCGGCCTTGACGGCGGAGAGCGATTGCCAGAGCGGGTCCGCCAGAACCTCTTCCTCGAGCGCCTTGCCCTCGCCATTGCCGACCTCCCAGGTGAAATAGAAGATCCGGTCGCCATCCATGTCGGGAATGCTCTCCTTGCCGGTGCGGATCGCGAATTCCTCGACATTCTGGTTTTCAGGACGCTGGAACCCGATGTCCTTCAGCAACACGCCGGAGAAACTGTCGAGCTGGTAGATGCGGATCTGGCCCGGCAGGAAGCGGATGACGGAGACTTCCTCATTCGTCGCGTCGCCGAGTTTTTCCCGGAGATCGGCGACCTTGGCATCATATTCGGCGATCACCTCCTCGCCCTTGTCGGAAAGGCCTAGCGCCTCGGCATAGAGCTCGAAATTGACCTTCCAGTCGCCGCGCAACTCGCTCGACATCACCGTCGGCGCGATCGCGGAAAGCTGGGGATAGATATCCTCCTGACGCTGGCGGTTGCCGATGATCAGGTCCGGCTGCAACGCCGCGACCAGTTCCAGATTGACCGCGCTTTCGGTCCCGACCGGCTCGGCATCGCCCATCTGCGCCTCGATGTGATCCCACCACGGATCGCCCTGCCAGGAATTGACCGCGCCGACCGGGTGAACGCCAAGCGCAAGCAGCGCCTCGGTGCCCTCATTGGTAAGCACCACGATGCGCTCCGGCAGGTCCGGAACGGTGACGGTGCCCATGGCATCGCTCACCTCGCGGGCGGCAAGCGGGGTTGCGAGCAGGATGGCAAGGGCAGCCATTGCTGCCAATCGTATCGATCGAACCACTGAAACTCCCTAGTTGAATATTGTACTCATCTTTTGGGTTTTAAAGTTGACCATTTCAATCAGCAATGTCAATCGTCGCTGCGAAAGGGAAGCCCGTGCGAAAGACGCTGCTGCTGTTGAGCCTGACATTGCTGATCGCCGCGATTGCAAGCCTGCATCTCGGCGTGCGGCTCTATGGACCGGCGACGGTGTGGTCGGCCTTTTCCGGCGGCAATGACACAGCGGACATCATCATCCGCACGCTGCGCCTGCCGCGCACGCTGAACGCGATGGCGACCGGCGCGGCGCTTGCCGTCTCAGGCCTGCTGATGCAGGCGACCACCCGCAACCCGCTCGCCGAACCCGGCCTTCTGGGCGTCAATGCCGGCGCGGCCTTCGCGGTCGCCTTCGGCCTGGTGCTGTTCGGCGTGGTCTCGGTCGGCGCGATCGGCCTGCTCGCCGTCTGCGGCGCGCTTGCCGCCACCGCGCTGGTCTTCGGCCTGTCCGCAGCGCTCGGGCCGCAGGCGGGGCCAACGGGCATATTGCTGATCGGCGTCACGGTTGCCGCCATGCTTGCCTCGCTCACCCAGCTTGCGCTGCTTCTCGATGAAACCGCGCTTGAAACGCTGCTGTTCTGGCTCTCCGGCGGCTTTGCCGATCGCCCGCTTGCGCTGCTCTGGGTGGGTGTTTCGGCACTCGCGGTCGCGCTTTCCGGTTGCGCCCTTCTCGGCCCGTCGATCGATGCGCTGCGGCTTGATGACCAGAGTGCGGCCGGTATCGGCGTCGACGTGGCGCGCACGCGCATTGCCGCGCTTGCGCTTGCGGCGCTGCTTTCCGCCGGCGCGGTTGCCATGTCCGGCCCGGTCGCCTTTCTCGGACTGATCGCGCCGCATATCGCGCGCCGGCTTGCGCCGGGCCGCCCTGCCTTTCTCGGCATGGCCGTGCTCGCCATGCTGACGGGCGCGGTCATCGCGGTGCTGGCCGATATACTGGCCCGCCTGATCGTCGCCCCCGGCGAAGCGCCGATCGGCGCGGTGCTTGCCTTTGTCGGGGTGCCGTTCCTGATCGTGCTGTTGCGCGCGAAACGGCTGCGGGAGGTTGGCGTATGAACGCCCCTGCCCTCCGCCTGACCGTGCTTGCCGCGTTGCTGGCGCTCTGCGTGATTGGTGCGACCGGTCTCGGCTCGAGCTTCATCGGGCCGGATCGGGTGATCGCCGCCCTCCTCGGCGAAGGTAGCCGTATAGACACCGTCATTGTCTGGACCCTGCGCCTGCCGCGGGTGGCGCTGGCGGTGGCGGCGGGCATGGCGCTCGGCCTTGCCGGCGCGATCCTGCAGCGGGCGCTCAGAAACCCGATGGCCGCCCCCTCGATCCTCGGCATCACAGATGGCGCGGCGCTTGGCGTCGTCACCTTCCTGTGGCTGTTTTCCGATCAGGCCAATGTGCTCACCGTCTCGATCCAGTGGCAACCGCTCGCCGCGATCATCGGCGCGCTCGCCTTCGCCGCTCTTGTGGGGCTGCTGACGCTCGCCGATACCCGCCGCCGCGATCCCGTGCGCGTGATCCTCTACGGCATTGCGCTCTCAGCACTCGCCAAGGCCGCCGTCACGCTGATGATGATCATCGGCCCGGTCTATCGCGCCAGCCAGGCCTTGCAATGGATCACCGGCTCGGTCAGCGCCGCCCACTGGTTCGATGTCGGCGTGGTGATGCTCGGCCTCGCGGCGGCTGTCCCCGTGCTGATCTTTATGCGCCTGCCGATGCGCCAGATCGTGCTCGACGCCCAGACGGCGGCGACCACCGGTTTTTCGGTCGACCGAAACCGGATCGCGCTGATGGTGCTTTCGGTTCTGCTGACGGCGCTGGCGATCTCGCAGGTCGGCGCGATCGGTTTCGTCGGGCTTATCGCGCCGCACGCCGCGCGGCTCTTTCACGGCCAGTTCGCCGCCGGCTATCTGGTCGCGACCGCCCTGATCGGCGGCATGCTGGTGCTGGTTGCCGATACGCTCGCCCGCACCATCGCCAGCCCGCTGGAACTGCCGGCGGGCGCGGTCACCGCGCTGATCGGCGCGCCGCTTTTTCTCATGCTTATCCTCAGGAGCCAGCGCAGCAATGTCTAAGCCGCTTGCCGAAATGTCCACGCTTTCCGCCCATTATGACGGGTTCACCGCGCTCGATGCGATCGACCTCACGCTGCCGGAGCAAAAGATCATCGCCTTTTGCGGGCCGAACGGCAGCGGCAAATCCACCGCGCTCAAGGTGTTGCGCGCGCTCCATGCGCCAAGCAGCGGCGAGGCGGAGGTGGCAGGTCAAGCGCTTGACGACTGGACGCCGCGCGCGCTGGCCCGCGAAATCGCGATGCTCAGCCAGTCGCCGGATGCGCCGGAAGATATGACCGTGTTCGATCTCGCCATGCTCGGCCGCTATTCCCGCCGCAGCCGGTTTTCCGGCCCGTCGGCCGAAGACCGACGCGCGGTCGAAAACGCGCTCAGAACCACGGGCATGGAGGCGCTTGCCGGGCGCAGCATCGGCCAGCTTTCGGGCGGACAGGTGCAGCGCGCCTGGATCGCGATGACGCTGGCGCAGGACGCGCCGCGCATCTTCCTCGACGAGCCGACCAACCATCTCGATATCGCCCACGCGCTCGAAATCCTGGATCTGCTGGTGATGCTGAACCGGCGTGAACAACGCAGCTTCGTGATCGTGTTGCACGATCTGAACCACGCGCTGCGCTATGCCGATCACGTTGTGCTGTTCGAAAACGGCGGCATCGCCGCCGAAGGCGCGACCCGCGACGTGCTGACCGAAGAGCGGATCAGTTCCGTATTCGATATCGACTGCCGGATATTGCCGCTGCCGGAAACCGACCTGCCGGTGATCGTGCCGCTTTCGCGACAGTCGACTTAGTCCGAGGCTGCCTCCGCCGGCGGCAGTTCCACGCCGTAGACCTCGGCGAGGTCGTCCAGCATTTCCTGCGCGGCGAACCAGCCGCCGGCCGTTGCCCACACGCCGTCATCGACCTCATGGACCCGGCCATCCTGTACCGCCGAAAGCCGCGACCAGAGCGGGTCGGAGAGGAACTCCTCAGCCATCGCATCGCCCTTGCCGTCGCCGGTGTCATAGGTCAGCCAGAATATCCGGTTGCCATCCATGTCGGGAATGCTTTCGCGACCGACCGCGAGCGACAGTCCATCGGCATCCTGTTGGGGCGGACGGGTGAAGCCGGCATCGGCCAGGACATGGCCAAGGAAGCTGCCCTTGAGGTAGAGATAGGTCTGTCCCGGCACGAAGCGCACCACGGACAGGCTCTCGCCGGCATTGTCGCCGAGACCGTCCTTCAGGGCCTCAACCCGCGTCTCGTAGCTGGCGAGCGCCGCCTCGCCCTCGCCCTCGCGGTTCAGCACATCGGCGACGAAGGCGAAATTATCCTTCCAGGCGCCAAGCCCTTCGATGAACACCGTCGGCGCAATCGCCGAGAGCTGACCGTAAATCTCCTCGTCGCGCTTGCGGCTGCCGATGATCAAGTCGGGCTCGAGCGCGGCCACCAGTTCGACATTGACGGCAAGCTCTGTTCCGAGCACCTCGGTTCCCTCAAGCCTGTCGCCAAGATGCGGATACCACGGATCGCCATACCAAGATTGCGGCGCGCCGACCGGGGTGACGCCGAGCGCGAGTGCGGCCTCGGTCGTCTCGTTGGTCAGCGTGATCACCCTGAGCGGCGCGTCCGGCACCTCCGTCGTGCCCATGGCATGGTCGATCACCTGCCCGGCGAATGCGACGCCGCCGGAAAGGGAGATGGAAAGAACGGCGGATGCGAGAATGCGCGACTGCATGATAACCCCTGCTGGTTGCGAACAGGCGCAATAGTTGAGTGAAATAGTCATCATTGTCAATCGAGCGGGCCACCCTCAATCGCGAAGCTCGTAATCGAACCAGGCGAAATCGGCGTGGTGTCCGCGGCCGCCGGTGTCATAGGCCGCCATGCCGACAAAGGCGCCGGTGAAATTATTGCCCTCGCCCACGCCCGCCTCATCGGAAAGGATCGTGGCGTCAAGCACCGGCCCGATATCGCGCCACGCGCCCTCGCCGCTGCGCCAGGAAAACTGCAACGCCGCCTTGTCGACCGTGACCCGAAGTTCCAGCGGTCCATCCGGCACCGGCTCGGGATCGCAGCCGAAGACCGTCTTGCCAAACGGAAAATCGCCGAGCGCCGACATGATCCGCAACGCCCTTCTGCCGTCATCCTCGCGGCAGACGGCGAGGAAATGGTGCTGGGCCATGTTGTACCAGCACATCAGCCCGGCGAAGGTCTGGAAGTCGATCGGATCGAACTCGATCTCGGTGGTCGCCGTGAAGCGATGCTCCGTCTGACGGCGGGCGAGCATGGCGTTTTCGAACACATTGCCCGGCGACATCCGGCCGAATATGCGCAAGTGACCCGGCCGGGCATCGAGCGAGAACATCCGCTCCGGCTCCGGGCTGCGCAGCCACTGGAAGTCGGTGGGCAGCGGGCCGGGTGCGAACCGGGTGCGCACCGCAGGCGCTTCGAACGGCGCGGGCTCAAGCCCTTTCGGCGCGGGCGTGATCAGGCTTGTCGGCGCATGGCCGCCCTCGGCGAGGTAGAGCCAGCCGTCATCGCGCCATTCCATTTTCTGGATGCCGGTTTCGCGCCCCATCTGCGAGCGGCGGCGCTCGTTTTCCTCGCCCGGCAGGCCCCGGCGAAAAGCGGCCTTGCCCTCGTCCCACGACACCTCGACCGGGCGCGAGCAGAGATGCACCATATAGGTCTCGCCCGCCTGCGTTTCGACGATATCGGCATGGCCGCAGCGCTGCAGCGGCGCGTCCGGCGCATCGAATGTGGTCAGCACGTGGGTATTCGGATGCATCTCATAGGGGCCGAGAAGATCGCGCGAGCGGGCAAGCGTCACCGCATGCTCATAGCCCGTGCCGCCCTCGGCCGTCATCAGATAGTACCAGCCATTACGGTGATAGAGATGCGGAGCCTCGGTCAGCTTGCGCTCGGATCCCCGGAAGATGTTGTGGATCGGACCGACGAGCTTTTGCCCCTCGACATCGTACTCCTGCAGCACGATCCCGGCGAACTGGTCGCCATGACCTTTCTGGCGGTGGTCCCAGAGCATGTTCAGCAGATATTTCCGACCATCCGGCGCGTGAAACAGCGAGGCATCGAAGCCGCTGGCATTGAGATAGACGCGGTCCGACCAAGGGCCTTCCACCGACGGCGCGGTGGTGAGGTAATTCGGCGCGTCCTTGAAGCTGCCGGAAATGCGCTTCACGTCGGTGTAGACCAGCCAGAACAGCCCATCCGCATGCGTCAGGCACGGCGCCCAGATGCCGCCGCTGTCGCAATTGCCGCGCATGTCGAGCAGGCCGGCGCGGTTCAGCGGACGCGCCGCCAACTGCCAGTTGGCGAGATCGCGGGAGTGATGGATCTGCACGCCGGGATACCATTCGAAGGTCGATGTCGCGATATAGTAATCATCGCCGACGCGGCAGATCGATGGATCGGGATTGAAGCCCGGCAATATGGGGTTCCTGATACCGTTATCCGTCATGATGTCCTCCCGAAAGGTTCCTCAACCGCTGGCCGCAAAGAGGCCAGCAAAAACTCTCCCGCCCTGCTTAAATCGTTTCGCAGACAATTGGTATCGTCGCGTGGCCTAAATCCGCTGTTACACCGGACGGTCGACACGGGTTGACGGCGGCGGCCGTTCGCGACAAACCTCGCTGCCACTGGAAATGACGGAGACGACGATGCACGCATGGGAAAAACAAGGGATGGAGAACGTCTTTCCGGGCTTTTCCGATTTCGCCTCGCTGGATGAGATCGGCCCGATCGTGCTCTCCCACGGCGACGGCATTTACGTCATCGATGTCGATGGCAGACGCTATCTCGATGCCAATTCCGGCCTCTGGAACAATGTCGCCGGCTTCAACCATCAGGGCCTGATCGACGCGCTGTGCGCCCAGGCGCAGCGCTTCCCCGGCTACCATTCCTTCTTCGGCCGGATCGCCGATGTCACGGTCGAGCTATCGCGCCGGCTGATCGGCCTGTCGCCGTTCGAGGATGGCAAGGTCTACTACACCAATTCGGGCTCCGAGGCGAACGACACCATGGTCAAGATGCTGTGGATGATCAACCGCGCCAGGGGCGAGCCGGAGCGGCGCAAGATCATCACCCGCCACAATGCCTATCATGGCGTCACCATTGCCACCGCCTCGATGACGGGCAAGCCCTATAATGCCGAATTCGGCCTGCCGCTGCCCGGCTTTCTCCATGCCGATTGCCCGCATTTCTGGCGTTACGGCCTGCCGGAGGAAAGCGAGGAGGACTTCACCCAGCGCATGGCGCGCAACCTCGAAGACCTGATCGAGCGCGAGGGGCCGGAAACCATCGCCGGCATGTTTGCCGAACCGGTGCAGGGCGCCGGCGGCGTGATCCCGCCCTCGAAGGGCTATTTCCAGGCAATCCGCCCGATCCTCAGGAAATACGGCATCCCGCTGATCGCCGACGAGGTGATCTGCGGCTTTGGGCGGCTTGGCGAAATGTGGGGCAGCGATCGCTACGCCATGGAACCGGACGCGATCATCGCGTCGAAATGCCTGACGGCCGGCTATTATCCGATGGGCGCGGTCATTCTCGGCGAAGCGTTGTCAGCCGCACTGATGGAGGCGTCCGATCGCTTCGGCGAGTTCCCCCATGGCTTCACCGCCGCCGGCAGCCCGCTCGGCAGCGCGGTGGCGCTGAAGGCGCTGGACGTTATCGAGAATGAGGGGCTGATCGACAATGTCCGCGCGCTTACCCCGCACTTTCAGGAGCGGCTCGGCCGGTTCGCCGACCACCCTCACGCCGGCGAGGTGCGCGGCGTCGGGTTCATGGGTGCAATCGAAATCGTTGCGGACAAAGCCACCAAGACAGGTTTCGCCAGCAAGATCGGCATCTCCGAAAAGATCGCCAACAAGGCGCTTCAAAACGGGTTGATCTGCCGACCGCTCGGCGCCTCCGTCGTGCTGGCGCCGCCCTTCATCATCACCCGTCAGGAAATGGACGGGATGTTCGATACGCTGGAAAAGACCATCGCAGAGGTGTTTGCCGACGTCCGATCCTAGATCGGCAACGGCTAAGCTTCAGGCCGCGGACTGTTCGGTCTTGCGGTCTTCCTCGATGTTGAGCAGCTTGAAGATGTCCGTGCGGCGGCGCACGAGATCGGCGATCGTGTATTTCGCCAGAACCGCGAAGAAGGCGTTGAGCGCCTCGCGCAGCGCGGAATTGAAGCCGCAGCTATCCACCAGCGGGCAATCCGTTTCGGCCCCGACTTCGAAACATTCCGCCATGGCGAAATTTTCTTCCGTTACCCGCACCACATCGAACAGGGTGATTTCGGTTGCGGGACGGCCAAGGCGGACGCCGCCATTACGGCCACGAACGGTATCCATGATGCCGGCCTTGTGCAGCGGCTGGATGATCTTGAACAGGAACAGCTCGGAAACGCCGTAGGCCTTCGCGATCTCCGGCACGCGGCTCAGCTTGCCGTCATTGGCGGCGCAATACATCAGCATCCGAACCGCGTAATTTGTCTGCTTTGTCAGGCGCATGCCGTGCTCCTCTTTAGAATCTTTCCACGTTATAGCGCCTTTGGCTCTTTTGAACAATTCCAAAAGAAGAAATTTTCACTCAAGTCTTCCAGCGCATGGTTGACAGGGTCCGGCTATTACCTGATTACAATACTCAAGATATCAGATCACAGGGAGAAGCAAATGACAAGACTTTCAGCGATCACCCGCCTTTTGGCGACGGCAGGCATTATGGCATTCGCTGCGCCGGCGTTCTCCGCCGAGGAGGTTAACATCTACTCCTACCGCCAGCCGGAACTGATCGCGCCGCTCTTGGAGCGGTTCGAGGAGGAAACCGGAATCCAGACGAATGTCCTCTTCCTGGACAAGGGTCTTGTCGAACGCATTCAGGCCGAAGGGGTCAACAGCCCCGTCGACGTCATCCTCACGGTCGATATCGGACGGCTGACGGAAGCGAAGGAAGGCGGCGTTACCCAGCCGGTCGAAAGCGAACTGATCAACGCCGATATTCCCGCGCAGTACCGCGACGAAGAGGGCGAATGGTTCGCGCTGACCAAGCGCGGACGCGTGGTCTACGCCTCGAAGGATCGGATCGGCGATATTCCGATCACCTATGAGGAACTGGCCGACCCGAAATGGAAGGGCGCGATCTGCATCCGCGACGGCCAGCATCCCTACAATATCGCGCTGATCGCCTCGATGATCGCGCACCACGGCGCCGAATATACCGAGGAATGGCTGCGCGGCTTCAAGGCCAATCTGGCGCGCAAGCCGAACGGCAATGACCGCGGTCAGGCCAAGGCCATCATGTCAGGGGAATGCGATATCGCGCTCGGCAACACCTATTATGTCGGCCTGATGATGACCAACGAAAAAGAGCCGGAGCAGAAGGACTGGGCCGAGGCCATTACCGTGCTGTTCCCCAATGCCGATGACCGCGGCACCCATGTCAACATTTCCGGCATGGCCATGGCCAAGAACGCGCCCCATCCGGACACCGCGCTGAAGCTGATGGAATTCCTCGCCTCGCCCGAGGCCCAGGAAATCTACGCCGAGCAGGTTTTCGAGTATCCAGTGCTGCCGGGAGCCGAGGCCTCCGAGATCGTTCAATCCTTCGGCGAAATCAATCCCGATACGCTACCGCTTTCCGATGTGGCCGCGCACCGCAAGCAGGCTTCGGAACTGGTCGACAAGGTAAGATTCAACGACGGCCCCTGATTGTCAGGGAGCTCTCGCGAAAACGAACGGCGGCATCGTGCCGCCGTTTTTGATTGTTTCATGATGATGGCGACCATACCGAAAGGTCAGGCTGGCCCTCAGCTGCCGTCAATTCAGGATGCCGTTCGCGCTCCCAAGGATGGAAATCGACGGCAGAACCTGGGAAATCAAGCGATTCCAGTTGGTTACCGGCTGGGCAGCAACAAAGACGATATCGTTTGGCCGCAACTGCAGTTCGGTCGCCAGAAGCAGGTTGGCCGTATTCTTCGCATCAAGCGACCAGGCGGTGATCTCCATCGGGCCAGCCCCCTGCAACGGGCTCTTCCGCAACAGGTATATCCGGCTCGGGTTGCCGGTCACAGGCGAAATACCGCCCTGTTCGAACATCGCGTCGGCCAGGCTCGCATAGCGATCGAAAGGCAGCGGCCAGCGGCCCTGGTTCTTCACCTCGCCGAAAACATAGACATAGTCGCGATCGACGGCATCCATGCTCAGCCGCGTCTGGAAGATGCCGCGCTGTTCGTCCAATACACTCCGCTGGAAAGCCGCCAGAGTGAGCTCCTGTTGCATATAGCCTTCGGCAAGCGCCACGGAATACTCTGTGTCGACAAAAACCCGGTCGCCATTCTGCAACAGCACTTTCGGGATATCGTTCTTGGCGAACAGTCTGTCTGCCGCGATCTGATAGGCTTTGCCATCACGATAGAGCCGCACAGTGGCATAGCTGGAATCATCCGCCTGAATACCGCCTGCTGCCGTTATTGCCTCGTCAAGATAGAGCGGCGTGAGCGTGATAGGCTCAAGCTGGGGGCTACCGACAGCGCCTCCCACCGACACGCGCTGCGAATTGAATTCCCGTATCTCAAGGTTGAAAGTCGGGTCGATCTGGCTCGCGACGAGCTTCTGGAACAGGGCGGACTGCGCTTCCTGCAGCGTCATGCCCGCGATATTGACGCGCCCAACGGTCGGGATCGCTATCGCGCCATCATCCTGAACGGTGTAGCCCTGTCTCGCGTTCTGAGCCGCCAGCAGCCCGTTGATCTCGTTGACCGCCGAGTCGGCATTGGGCGTCGCCAGAAGAACGACATCGCCAACACCGATGCGATAGGATTTCGGTTGCTCAAGCGGGGGCAGCTTGGTGGCGACAGCGCCGGGCTTAGCCTGAGGCTTGTAGGCGGAAATCTGCGGTACGGCTGAGCCCTGGAGCGTTGCCGTCTGATCAAATACCGAAGGCAGTGACCGCGGCTTATAGGGCGTCATGGCGTTCGCGAGCAACACATTCTGGCTGGTGACCGGCACCACCTTGACCGACGAGCTCTGCCCTACAACCGGGCGCACTTCCGACGCACTATAAATGGCGCTGCAGCCGGAAAGCAGCACTGTCAGACAAATTGTTGTTACGGCACGCACCTAGAAATTCTCCGAATCGCCTTTTGTTTGCCCTGGCATTCGAGCCTTCTGAACACATGCACCGGAAACACATTACTCGATTTCAGATACGCGCGAACAGTTGAAGATGAATTAAAAAACAGCCCAACTTCATAAGTCACTAAAAAATTCGCAAGCCAAACTGCCCTAAACCGATTGCAAAGCTCCCGGTTAAATTAAGCCGTTCGATACGAACGGGATGACTTTAATACGCAAAACGTAAAGTGAGTCCATAGCGGGCCTCATCCTGAGCGAGCATTGTTCCGACTCCGTGCAGACCTGTTGCATTTGTAACATAGGCATCCGCGCTGAACGGCGTGTTTGGAAGGGCATAACGCGCGCCGCCCGCCCATACCGGGTCACCACCATCAAGAACCGCCGTAACCTCACCAATAAGCGCCAGATCGCGCAGCGGACGCACGGTCACGCCGCCCCCGATGGCTTTCAAACGTTCGTCGCCATAGGCCGCGAATTTCGGCTCGACCGCCACGGAGACGGTATCCGAAAGGTCAAGGCTTGCCGGCAGCGAGGCATAGAGGACGCCGATCGTCGGCTTGTTGAAGTCGCGCCCGGCAAGGACCTGTCCGGCAAGCGAAAACAGGTCGCCATATTTCTGGTCCATCAGCCGCAATTTGCCGCCAACCATATAGGCCCATTCATCCCCCCAGGGGCTGACCGCGTCTCCAGCCATGCCGCCACCCGGATACTGCGAGAAGAACGCGTCAAGTTGTAGATCCTGGTCTGGGCTGAAGCCGAGATGGACATCCATGAAATCCCGGCTCCCGATCCCGGCCTCCGCCAGAATCCGATGCGGGGTGAGCGTATTGGCGCTGGTCAGCGTCAATCCGTCGAACTGGCGCGCCTGTTCGAGCTGGGTGACCGGACTCAGCATATCCACGCGGTAACTGTCGAAATAGACATCGCGGGTCGCGACCCCGACCCATGGCGTGTAGCTCAACCTGATGCCGTAGGCGATCTCGTCATTGCCGGGAAACGCCAGAACGCTGGTCGCCGGCGTCTGCCCCCAGCCATTGGTCGCGAAGATATCGACGGCCGCCTTGGGGGTCACCGCAAGCTTGACGCCGGCCATCCACACCGGCGTTATCTCGAACCCGCCGGAGCTCGAAAGAGCATTGCCGTCCGTGCCATAGGGCAGCATGACGGTGGCATAGGACTGAAGGCCGGTGATCGGCTGCCAGGTGAGCCCCGCGCCGACATAGGGGATCGTGCCGTAATAGGGCACGCCGTTGACGGTCTCCGGCAGAAACGAGACGCCGGGGGTCAGGTGAAACCTCAGACTGTCGGCAACCGTCACACTCATCGGCAATTGCAGGCTGCCCGCCATCTCCCAATTGCCGGCAGCCTCATTGGCATAGAGATCGCCCGACAGATACAGCGCTTCAAGCGACCCGGAAGCGGCGATCGAAAGACCATAGCTTTCGACCAGACCCAGCTTCAAACCGCCGCCGCCGGCAAGGAAGGTGAGGTTGTCGTCGCAGAGCGGCGTCCCGCAAAGCGGCGGATCGTCGAACGCATGGCCAAAGGCGCTGACCTGAAGCCAGTCGGCCACGGCCCAGTCGCCGCGCAAGGTATAAACCTCGGTGCCTGTTCCTGAGCCAGCAGTCGTCTGGTCGGAGCCGACCTGCAGATACACCGCGCCGCGCGGCAGGAGATAGCCGGTCTCGAAGCTTGAATAGTTGGAAGCCATCATCTCGATCGGGGTCTGATCGAGGAACAGGGCGCCCGGCCCTTCCAGCAACTGCGCCGATGCCGGCCCTACGCCGGCGCACAGGCCAGCGGCGGCCGAAAGGCAAAGTCCCGTGATATAAGCGGTCAGGTTGGTCATACTATCTGTCAACCGCCAGGTCCCGGCCGAAAATGTCTCTGAAATCGCCGGAACCATAGATCATCGCCATGCTGTTCACAAGCGCCCGAAAGGTCTTCATTCATTGCCAGCACCATCCGGACGCCGCAATACCAGCAGCACAACGACTTGTTTATAACGATCACAATCGGATGTTAACGTTAACTTATAGTTGATACGGGCCCATCAGCACGACCGTCGAGGGCCTCTTTGGCGAAAAAACGATAAGATGGAGAAATGGTACGGTTGGGTGGAGTTGAACCACCGACCTCAGGTGCCACAAACCTGCGCTCTAACCAACTGAGCTACAACCGCACAAGGTGACGCTTGATGGGCGACGCTTGATGGGCGCCGCGTAATGCATCGCGGCCCGTTTAAAATGCCTGAACCGAATTTGCAAGCCCCAACCTCTCTTCCCGAGAAGATTTGAGACGCCGGGCCTCCGGACATTAACCGTGGAGCGCAAAAAACCGGACCGCATTCTGGACCGTATTGGCATTTATCATTAAAAAAGCATTAAAAGGCCAAGCGCCAGGCCGACAACGCGAACCGGACAGCCGTTCATGAGCAACCCGCCCTTCATCGCCTTTGCATCGCACCCTGCCCTGCGCCAGCGATTCCTGGAAGCGCGGCCGATGCTCGTGCTCGATGCGCCGGACGGCGCGATCATCTGGGCCAATGAAGCAGGCGCCAGGCTTTTCGGCTATTCCGGGGTAGACGCGGCGATCGGGACGGGCCCGAGCGACCCGATTCTTCGCCGTCAGTTTGCCGTCGCCGCCGGAAGGCTTTCCGAGCCGGGCGATAGCGAGAGCCTTACGATACACCTGACGCAACGATTCAGGCGGGTGACGAGAAAAGCGAAGGCGAGCCTGTTCATCCTCGCCAACCATCGGTATTTCCTGCTGGAATGCGAATCCGACGCAAGGGATGACGCAAGCCTCGTGCGCGGATCGCAACATCTGGCGCTCGTGGACGGTGACGGCCAGATCACGCTCCGCTCCGACGAATTCGCGGCCACAGCCATTGGCGAGGCCGATATTGCCGACATGGTCGACAGCCTTTCGCGCCGGGCCGACAGCTATATCGAGCGGCTGGTCACCAATGAAGCCGGTATCTGGCCCGTGGCGCTGGGGCGGCTTTCCAGCACGCCCGACCTTTTCCTGCTCGCCGTCTCGCCGGACCTGTCGGCGGAGATCAGGCCGCATATACGCCCAGAACGCGGCGAAGCGCCTGTGCCACAAAGACCGGCGCGCGACGTCATCGCCGCGATTGACGAAAGCTTCGGCGCGTTGATGGAGGAAAGCCCCGCGGAATCCACTGCACCCCTCATGGAGCGTGCAGACCCGGCAATTCAACCCGCCGCTCCGGTGATAAGGAAGCAGCCCGAAATCGCGGCGGTCGAGGAGACACGGGCCCCGGAACCGGAAGTGGAACAAGGGCCGCTTCCGCGCCGCTTTGTCTGGCGCACGGATATCTATGGGCGGATCACCGAGGTCTCGAGCGAACTGGTGGAAGCCGTCGGCGAGGAAACCGGCGCAATCTCCGGCCTCACCTTCGGTGAGGTCGAATCGCGGCTTGGCGTCAAGGGCGCCGGCGCGATCGGCGACCTGCTGCAAACGACGGAAACCTGGTCGGGCCGCAGCGTCGAATGGCCGCTCGGCAACACCAATATGCTTGTGCCGGTCGATCTCGCGGCCCTGCCCACCTTTACCCGGGAGCGCCGTTTCGACGGTTTTCGCGGATTCGGCCTCGTTCGGCTCGGCGAACAGCGCGAAGCGCCGCGCCCGCCGCGCGTTCCGGAGACCCGACAGACCACAAGCGCGAAGACGCTGACGGATGACGAGCGCCATGCGCTGGATGAGATCGCAAGCCAGTTGCGCTCCGCGGCCCCTGCCGAAGACTTGCGCCCTGAGGCCACCGCCGAAGACATACAGCCGGAAACGCCGGAATCTCAGCCCCGCGGCCCGGTGATCCGCCGCACCACCGCGCCTGCCGAAAAGCCCGAAACCACAGCGGACACATCCGAATTCGATCGCAGCGAGAACCCGATTGTGATCCAGGCGGGAGAGCGCATTCTCCACGTCAATCCCGCCTTTCTGGCGGTGTCCGGCTATGGCTCGCTCGAGGCGGTGATCGCTGCCGGCGGCACCGATGCCTTTGTCGAACGCGGAAGCGACGACCGGCTGTTCCTGCGCACCGCCGATGGCGACAGGCTTCCGGTATCCTTCCACATGCAGGCGATCGCCTGGAACAATGGCCGTGCGCTGGCCCTGACATTGCGGCCGGCACAGGATTCCGACACGCTCGCAACGCCTTTGGTTGGCGCCGCGCCGAAGCCGGCGGAAGCGCCCGCCCCCAGCGCCGACAAGGACGCTGAAGTCGCGGAACTCTCCTCGATCCTCGACACCGCCACCGACGGCATAGTGATCCTGGACGGAGAGCGGCGACTGCGTTCGCTCTCCGCCTCCGCCGCCGCTCTGTTTGCCACCGACACGGCCGAGATCGCGGGCAAGCCCGTCGATATCCTGTTCGCCGAGGAAAGCCACGGCGACCTCCGCAGGCATCTCGACCGCCTGGGACAGCGGCCGGCCGGCGAGATCGCCACGGAGGGACTGGAAGTGATCGGCCGGGAATCCGGCGGAGGCCTGATCCCGCTCTACGTGACGCTCGGCCCGCTGCCGCAATCGGACGGCATCTGCATGGCGCTGCGCGACATCACCGCGCTGAAGCGCCGCGAGGACGATCTGCGGGCGGCCCGGCGCGAGGCGCGGCAGGCCGAGGATGACCGCGATGCCTTCATCTCGGCGTTGCGCTACGAAGTGCGCCAGCCGATCGATGCGATCGTTTCGCTTTCCGAAACGCTTGATCACCAGCCGTTTGGCGCGATCGGCGATCAGCGCTATCACCGCATCGCCCGCGAAATCGCGCTCAAGGGCCGTCATGCCCGGGGCGTGATCGGCAGGCTTCTGGGCGAGCCGGAGCCCGAACCCGAGATCGCTCCGCCCCCGGCCGAACCCGACATCACCCCCCGCAAGGATGAGGCAGCGCGCATCAATGACGCCGTTGCCGAGGCCGTGAGCATGGTCCAGCCGCGCGCCAATGGACGCCGGATCATCATCCGCGCCGCCCTTTCGCCGAGCGTCGGCAACGCGCCGGGTTCCGCGGAAACGCTCAGGCACATCGCCCAGGAGCTGCTGATGGGCGCGGTTCAGTTCACCCCGGCGGGCGGGCAGGTCGTTGTGTCGACGGCGCTGACGGCGGACGGGGCCACGGTGCTGCGGTTCCGCGACAATGGCATCGCGCCCTCGCGACGGCGCGTCGGCAATGGCGGCGCGCGCTCCGAACAGGGCGGGGCGGAAAACACCCATCTTGAAAAGGCCCGCAGGCTTGCCGAAAGTCTCGGCGCGCGCCTTGAGGTGCAGGCCGTTCCCAACGAAGGCATGCTGGTCGAGGTTTTTCTGCCAGTGCGGCAGACAAGGCCGCTGCATTATTGAGCGCGCGACGCGTATTGCCCGGGGCGGCGTGAGATCGTAAGAACGGGCATCCGCAACGGCTCGACTGAAGGCCGCACCCCATGTCCGCAACAGAGATCAACACCACTACGCGCATATTCCGGCGGGTTGCGCCAGCGCCGCTCACGCTTGCGGCGGGCGCGATTGCGGCGCTGATGCTGCTGCCGCTCGCGGCGATCGTCTGGCTTGCCTTCACATCCGATCTTTCGTCGCTCGCCCATCTGGCCACGACGGTGCTGCCGGGCGCCGCGCGGCGCACCTTCTGGCTGCTGCTGCTGAACGGCCTGATCACCGGGGTGGTCGGCGTGATGACGGCATGGCTGGTGGTGTCATTCGACTTCCCCTTCCGCCGCCTACTCTCGGCGCTGCTGGTGCTGCCGCTCGCCATGCCGATCTATCTCGCCGCCTATGCCTTTGGCGAGTTCCTCGATTTCACCGGCCCGGTGCAGACGCTCTATCGATCGATCTTCGGTTTCCAGAGCGCGCGCGATTATTATTTCCCCGATATCCGCTCGCTTGGCGGCGCGGTGCTGGTGATGTCGGCCGTGCTCTATCCTTACGTCTATCTGACGGCCCGCGCCGTCTTCGCCATGCAGGGGCGCAATGCTGCGGAGGTGGCGCGCACGCTTGGCGCGGGGCGCTGGCGGGTGCTGCGGCGCGTGCAGTTTCCGATGGCGCGGCCGGCCATCATCGTCGGCGTGACTCTGGTGCTGATGGAAAGCCTGAACGATATCGGCGCGGTGCAATATCTCGGCGTCAATACGCTGACCTTCTCGATCTACGAGACCTGGCTGAACCGGGGCGATCTCGGCGGCGCGGCGCAGCTTTCGGCGATCATGCTGGTCTTCGTGCTCGGGCTGATCCTGCTCGAACGGCTTGCGCGGCGCAACCAGCGCTACGCGACTTCGCGCGCCAGCGGCGAGGCTGCCCGGCAGCGCCTCACCGGCGCTAAGGCCGCGCTCGCGACCCTTTCATGCGCTATTCCGGTTGTCATCGGCTTTCTGGTGCCGGCGCTGGTGCTCCTCGATTTCGCGCTGAAACGACTGGACGATTTTGCATCCGCCCGCCTGCTGGAAGCGCTGGTGACCAGCATCACCGTGTCCGGCCTTGCCGCGATCGTGGCGGTCATCTTCGGCCTCACCCTCGCCTATGCCGTCAGAAGCCATGCTTCGCCCAGGACCCGCAGCCTCGCCCGGCTTGCCTCGCTCGGCTATGCCATTCCCGGCACGGTGCTGGCGATCGGCGTGCTGATCCCGCTTGCCGGCCTCGATAACTGGACGGACGGGCTGATGCGATCCTCCTTCGGCATTTCCACGGGGCTTGTGCTTTCGGGCAGCGGCTTTGCGATCGTCTATGCCTGCACCGCGCGGTTTCTGGCGATGGCCGAGGGCAGCGTGGATTCCGGCTTCCAGAAGCTCTCGCCCAATCTCGACATGGCCGCCCGCACGCTCGGGCGAACGCCGCTGAAGGCGTTGTTTGCCGTGCTGCTGCCCAATATGCGCCCGGCGCTCTGGACCGCAGCGCTGCTGGTGTTCATCGAAACGCTGAAGGAGCTTTCGGCCACGATCCTGCTGCGCCCCTTCAACTTCAACACGCTTGCAACTCTCGTCTACGAGGATGCGTCGCGCGCCGAGGTCGAAAGCGCCTCCGTGCCCGCCATCATCATCATTCTGGCGGGCTTGATCCCGGTGCTGCTGGTATCGCGGTCGATGGACAGGCGAGGCTGACGCGCCCGCTTCCCGTTACCCGATCTTCGGCGCCAGCGAGCCATCGGCGTAGCGCTTGGCCATATCCGCCATCGGGATCGCCTTGATCTTGTCGGCGTGGCCGGCTGTGCCGAAGGCCTCGAAGCGTTCGACGCAGAGCTTGGTCATCGCCTCCATGGCGGGTTTGAGATATTTGCGGGGATCGAATTCGGATGGGTTTTCGGCAAACACCTTGCGGATCGCGCCGGTCATGGCCATGCGGTTGTCGGTGTCGATATTGACCTTGCGCACGCCGTGCTTGATGCCGCGCTGGATCTCCTCGACCGGCACGCCCCAGGTCGGCTTCATCTCGCCGCCATACTTGTTGATGATCTCCTGCAGTTCCTCCGGCACGGAGGAGGAGCCGTGCATGACCAGATGGGTATCAGGAAGGCGGCGGTGGATTTCCTCGATCACATTCATCGCCAGCACGTCGCCATCCGGCTTGCGGGTGAACTTGTAGGCCCCGTGGCTGGTGCCCATGGCAACCGCCAGCGCATCCACCTGGGTTTCCTTGACGAACTGGACGGCCTGATCCGGATCGGTCAGCAACTGGTCGTGCTCCAGCTTGCCCTCGAAGCCGTGGCCGTCCTCTTTCTCGCCCTCGCCGGTTTCCAGCGAGCCCAGAATGCCGATCTCGCCTTCGACGGATGCGCCGGCCCAGTGGGCGAAATCCGATACGCGCTTGGTGATGCCGGCATTATATTCGTAATCCGCCGGGGTCGAGCCATCGGCCTTCAGCGAGCCGTCCATCATCACCGAGGTGAAGCCGTATTTGATCGCGGTCATGCAGGTTGCTTCGTTGTTGCCGTGGTCCTGATGCATCACCAGCGGAATGTCGGGGTAGAGCTCCGACAGGCCCTCGATCAGTTTGGCGAGCACCAGATCGTTGGCATAAGAGCGCGCGCCCCTGCTCGCCTGAATGATCAGCGGCGACGAGGTTTTCTTCGCCGCGGCCATGATCGCAAGGCCCTGTTCCATATTGTTGATGTTGAAGGCCGGCACGCCGTAGCCGTATTCGGCTGCGTGGTCGAGCAACTGCCGCAAGGTAATCATGGGCATCGCCAAGTCTCCTGTGATTGCACGCCGCCCTGTCGGCGGCTCATCAAATGTTCCTTAGCCGCCCGAGTATGGCAGCTTTGTATCTTGATGATAGGAGCTGCCGCAAAAATAACAATACCATTTTACAAACAACACTTTAATTGTTATTTTAATCGTTATAAAATGTGATATCTATCATAAACAGCGGTGTTACATCAAAAACGCCACAACATTGGACATGGAGAGGCCGGTGAAAGCCGATGAAAGACGGGCGGCGATGATGGCGCTGCTGATGGAAAAGGGCACGGCGAGCGTCGATGAACTGAGTCTCAGATTCCATGTTTCGAAGATGACGGTGCACCGCGATCTCGATGAGCTTGAGGCTTCCGGACAGCTCCGCAAAGTGCGTGGCGGCGCGTCCGTCCAGTCCTCGGCGATGTTTCAGGCCGATTTCCGCTATCGCCAGAAGATGGCGGCGAACGAGAAGGCGCGGATCGCGGCAAGCGCCGCGACACTCGTGGAGCCCGGCATGACGCTGATGATCGACGATTCGTCAACGGCGGCGAACCTGACCGAGCACATCACCCACCGCCTGCCGCTGACCGTGATTTCAAACAATCTGAGTGTTATATCACAACTGGCCGGCATTGCCGGCATCGAGTTGATGGCGCTTGGCGGCCAGTACAGCCGCAAGTTCAACGGCTTTTTCGGCCTGCTGACGGAGGATGCGCTGCGGGGGCTGCGCGCCGATATCGGCTTCATCTCCGCTTCCGCGATCTATGAGGGCGCGGCCTTCCACCAGGATCCGGAAGTGGTGCAGACCAAGAGGCTGATCGTCAAGGGCGCGGAACGGCGCGTGCTTCTGGCCGATCACACCAAGTTCGGTCGCCCCGGCCTGCATTTCCTGACCGGTCTCGAAACCTTCACCGCCGTGTTCACCGGCTCGGAGCTGGCCGAAGAGCATCGCAACGTCTTGCAGGAAAAAGGCGTCGCGCTGCATTGCGTTGACGCCTGAATCCGGTATTCATCAGATCACGCCAAGAATTTCAGTTGTGAAATGTCGATGGATACGCGCGAGACGATTACGCTCTACGAAGCAATAGGCGGGGCCGATGCCGTGGAAAGGCTGACGCGCCGCTTCTACGAACTGATGGATACGCTGCCGGAGGCCGCGCGGTGTCGCGCGGTCCATCCCGCCGACCTTTCAGGCTCGGAAGCGAAATTTCGTGACTATCTGACCGGCTATCTCGGCGGTCCGCCCGTCTATGTCGAAAAACACGGTCATCCGCGCCTCAGGATGCGCCATATGCCGGCGCCGATCGGGCCACAGGAGCGCGACGAATGGCTGCTGTGCTTCCGGCGCGCGCTGGAGGAGACCGTGCCCGATATCCGCCTGCGCAGCGTGATCATGCCGCCGATCGAAAAACTCGCTTATCATATGCAAAACAGGAACTGAGTATGGCAGGCCTTACGCTTTCATCCCGCATCTTGCTGTTCTGCGGCGGCCTTGCCGGTGCCGCCGGTGTCATGCTCGCTGCCGCCGCCTATCACGGCGACAGCGCGGTGCTGCAATCGGCGGCGCTGGTCTGCCTTGCCAATGGCCCGGCGCTGCTGGCGCTCGCGGTATTGGCAATGCGCACCGCCGTCGCAACCGCAGCGGGGCTCGCGATCGCGCTCGGAACGCTGCTGTTTGCAGGCGATATCGCGGCGCTTTCCTATATGGGCTCCGGCCTTTTCCGCATGGCGGCACCGGTCGGGGGCACCGCGATCATCGCCGGCTGGCTGATAGCGGCGCTCGCCGCCCTGCTGCCGGCGAGCCGGGACTGACTACGCTTCTAAGCTTCCTGGCCATCCGGGATACGACCGAAGCGCAGCAGATTGCCGTGCGGATCGGAGACATAGAACTCCTTCATGCCCCATTCGCGCTCGGTAAAGCCCATCGGGTGAAGGATATCGCGCATCTCGTATTCGGCATAAAGCGCATCAATGCCGCCGCCGCGGATATAGACCGAGGTGCGCTCGCAAAGCGTCTTGTCGTCGGTCAGCCAGAAATGCAGTTCAAGACCGGGGCGGCGGAGGATGAGATAGCTCTCATCCTCGTGCACCACTTCAGAGAGCCCGAGCTTCTCGGTGTAGAAGGCCTTGGTCTCGGCAAGATTGACCGAGGGCAGAACGGGCAGGACTTCGATTTCCGCCGGATCGCTCATCACGCACCCTCGACCGTGTTGAAGCCTTCGAAGACCGGCGGCCCGAGATATTCCGCCTTGCGTTCGCCGGCATTCCGGTGGGCATCGCGAAACTGCTCGGATTTGGTCCAGTCGGTAAACGCCTGCTCGCTTTCCCACATCGTGTGCGAGGCATAGAGCGTATAGCCTTCTTCGGCAAAGTGCTTGCCCTTCAGCAGATGGAAGGAGATGAAGCCGGCAAGTTCGGCAAGGCGCGAATCGCGCCCCTTCCAGATGGCCTCGAAAGCCTCTTCCGAGCCGGACGCGACCTTGAAGCGGTTCATTGCGATATACATTGTCTTACCTCTATCATTTTATTGCCCTGGCGGCGGATATCGGCGAGGTGAACCACCTCGGCAGACCCGCGCACCATGCCAGCCCCACGCCGAGGCGCCGGGAAAGGGATGACGGCAGCGCCGGCGCGCATTGCCGCGAAGCATCTGACCGGCATGCCGGCCGCATCGGCCCGGTGCAGGCCGATCAGGCGAATGCCATCGATATCACAGATCATCAGTTTCCGCGCTCATTCATGCTGTGAAGCGCGCGCTCCAGCGAGGATTTCGAACCGTTGCGGAGCGGGATGAAGGCCTTGTTGAACTTCTTGCAGCCGGATTTGACCCGCACACAGGCGTCATGGCTGATGCAGTCGATCGGGCAGAACACGCAGTCGACCGATGGCAAGACCCGGTCGATCCGCGACACCGCCTCGCGCAGGCCGCCATCGTGATGGATCAGCTCGGCGCCGAAACCATCGGCCACCGCGCGCAGATGGGCGACCTGACAGTCGCGCCCACCGACATAGAGAAAGCTGCGGCCAGCAAGTCCATCCGGTCCCTCCGCAACGCGCGTTACCTCGCCGGATTTCTGCTCGGCCCTCGCCGATTTCCGCCGGTTTTTCTTCGCCATGACAGCCTCCTCATCAAGGGCGGTTTCACTTGGTTGCCGCGAGCTTATAAAACATGATTAAAAAGGTAAAGTTTAAATATGAGAATTATAATCATGTTTTTATCCGAGCCCGCGACGCCTATTACAAATCCGCAATCCTGCGCGGCGGCGCTTTCAAAGTTGCGGCTGGCGCGCTACAACACCGAGCAAAATCGGAGGACTTCCATGCTTGAGAAAATCGAAAGCCTGCCGGACAACATGATCGGCTTCACGATCCACAAGGCGCTGAGCGCCAATGACTATCAGAATGTCCTGCTGCCGGCGCTCGAAACCCAGAGCACGAAGGGTGGCGGGCTGCGTCTGCTGCTGGTGACCGGTGAGGATTTCGCCGGTTCGGATGTCGGCACCGCCATGGGCGGTCAGCCTTTCCGCCGCTCCGAACCGCTGGAGTTCAAGAGCATCGCGATCGTCAGCGCCAACAAGGGCTTTACCCAGGCGGTGCAGATGTTCGGCATGCTGTTCCATGCGGAAGTGAAGGTGTTCGCCCCCGACAATCGCGACGAAGCCATTTCCTGGCTCTCCAACTGATCGCGAAAGTTCCTACCGGCAGTAACGAAAGCCGCTCTTGCGCTTTATCACGTCGAGATGCATGTGGTCCTGGTGGGTTGCATCACTCCCGGGCGAAAGCACCGTGGTGAAATAGAGGCAGGCGGCGGCGCTGACGGTGCGCTGGAAGGCGCCTGTGACGCTGCCATCCTTCATGCGCGGCAGCATTTCCACGGTTTCGCCGCTGGAAAAGGTCAGCGAACGGATATCGATGGCATTGCCCTTGGCATGTTCGGAAATCCTGGCGCCATCCACATTGTTGCGGCTGCGGCAGACATAGGCTGACGCCTGTTCCACCTCCGTCAGGCGCGCATCCGGGGACAGCGCGATCTTCGCCGTCGGCTCGACATAGCTTTTGGCCCATGTGGCGAGCGCAAGCGCGGTCTCGCAGCGCATCGTGCCCTCCGGCGAAAGCGCCACTCCTTCCATGACCGTGGTCACCTTCAACGGCCGCGCCATGCCGCAGGCGCCTTCCTCGTCGATCGGCTCCAGCACTTCATATTCTGTTCCGAGCGCGGTGAGCGCCGCCGTGCAGCGGAGAAATTCGCCATCGTCTTCCTCCGGCGGTTTCGGATCGGGCGGCGGCGGGTTCTCCGCGCGTTCCTCCGGCACCGGGGGCTCCTCGGGGAGATCGTCCTCGACCTTTTCGGCGGCCTCGTCTTCCGCCGGACCGGGCTCTGCCGCTTCCGGTGTTTCTTCCGTTGCCGGCGTTGGCGCAGCCTCCGCCTCCACGGCGGCATCGCCATCCGGACGCTGTTCCGGCACCGGCGGATTGTCGGGAAGGTCGAGCGCCATCAGGCATAATGCCATCGCCGGAATGAGAGCGACGGTCAGGGGTTTCCTGGAACTGGCCACGGGCTGTCCTCGGTTGATGTTGCCATTGGACAACGTGCAGTGGTGACGGACGGTTCCGCTCAAGCATCCGCCACAAACGAAAACCCGGCGGGACGAGCCGCCGGGTTTCCAGTTATTTCAAGGCTTTGGCTATTCGATCGCCTTGACGATGTCCTCGGTCATCTTCTTGGCGTCGCCGAGCAGCATCATCGTGCCGTCCTTGTAGAACAGCTCGTTGTCGATGCCGGCATAGCCGGAGCCGAGCGAGCGCTTGACGAACAGGCAGGTCTTGGCCTTGTCGACATCGAGGATCGGCATGCCGTAGATCGGCGAGGCCTTGTCGTCGCGCGCCGCCGGGTTGGTGACGTCGTTGGCGCCGATGACATAGGCGACATCCGCCTGGGCGAATTCGGAGTTGATATCCTCCAGTTCGAACACTTCGTCATAGGGTACGTTGGCCTCGGCGAGCAGCACATTCATATGCCCCGGCATGCGGCCCGCGACCGGGTGAATGGCATATTTCACCTCGACGCCCTTTTCCTTGAGCTTGTCGGCAAGCTCGCGCAGCGCGTGCTGGGCCTGGGCAACCGCCATGCCGTAACCCGGCACGATGATGACCCTGGAGGCGTTTTCCATCAGGAAGGCCGCGTCGTCCGCCGAGCCGGTCTTGACCGTGCGGTCGATATCCGACGCCCCGGCTGCCGATGCGCTATCGCCGCCAAAGCCGCCGAGAATGACCGAGATGAACGACCGGTTCATGCCCTTGCACATGATGTAGGACAGGATCGCGCCCGACGAGCCGACCAGCGCGCCGGTAACGATCAGCGCCATATTGCCGAGCGTGAAGCCGATGCCGGCAGCAGCCCAGCCCGAATAGGAGTTCAGCATCGAGACCACGACCGGCATGTCGGCTCCGCCGATCGGCACGATCAGCAGCACGCCCAGCACCAGCGCCAGAATGACGATCAGCCAGAAGTGGATCGGATTGGCCGTTGCCGAAAGCGACACGATGAACAGCACCAGACCGGCCAGAAGCGCGATGTTGATGATGTGGCGCGCCGGCAGCATGATCGGCTTGCCGGACATGCGCCCATCGAGCTTCAGGAAGGCGATGATCGAGCCGGTGAAGGTGATCGCGCCGATCGCGGCACCAATCGAAAGCTCGATCAGAGCGCGCAGATGAATATCATCCGGCGTGCCGATACCGAAGCTTTCCGGCGAGTAAAGCGCCGCGCCCGCCACCAGCACGGCGGCAAGACCGACGAGCGAGTGGAAGCCGGCGACAAGCTGCGGCATCGCCGTCATCGGAATCGTGCGGGCGATATAGGCCCCGATGCCGCCGCCGATCGCAAGCGCCAGCACGATCAGGATCAGCGCCGGGAAATCCGGCTTGGCGAGCAACAGCGTAGTGACGATCGCGATCCCCATACCGACCATGCCGTAAAGGTTGCCCTTGCGGCTGGTGGAGGGGTGCGACAGGCCGCGCAGCGCCAGAATGAACAGCACGGCGGAGACGAGAAACAGCAAGGCTGCAAGATTGACAGACATCGTCTATGGCCTCACTTCTCTTTTTTCTTGTACATCGCCAGCATGCGCTGGGTAACGAGGAAGCCGCCGAAAATATTGATCGCGACCAGGATCAGGGCGATGAAGCCCATGCCGGTAGCGATGCCGCTTGCCGAAAGGGCAACCGAGAGAAGCGCGCCGACCACGATCACCGAGGAGATCGCGTTGGTGACCGCCATCAGCGGCGTATGCAGCGCCGGCGTCACCGACCACACCACGTAATAGCCGACGAAAATTGCCAGCACGAAGATCGCGAGCTGAAACACGAAGGGGTCGATGACCCCGCCGGTCGCGCCATGGGCGAGCGCTGCGAGCGAGCCGTCGTCGAGATTGCCGAGCGCGCTCTTGGCGTGCTCCAGCGACATCATCGCCTGATCGATCGAGCTATGAACATCATCTAACGGCATCAGGCCTCTCCCCCGGCGGGCTGACCGCCAAATTTCGGATGAACGAGCGCGCCCTCATGCGTCAAAAGCGTGGCGGCGACAAGTTCGTCTTCCCGGTTGATTTTCAGATCGCCGGTCTCCTTGTCGACCAGCGTTTCGAAGAAGGTCAGCAGGTTCTTGGCGTAAAGCGCCGAGGCACTGGCGGCGATCCGGCCCGGCAGATTTTCGTAGCCGATGACGTTGACGCCCTCGACTTCGGTCACCGCGCCGGCGACCGCGCCCTCGATATTGCCGCCGCGTTCCACCGCGAGGTCAACTGCGACCGAGCCGAGCTTCATCGATGCCAGCATCTGGCGGCTGACAAGCCGGGGCGCGGGGCGGCCGGGGATCAGCGCCGTGGTGATGACGATATCCTGCTTGGCGATGTGGGAGGCCACGAGTTCGGCCTGCTTGGCCTGATATTCGGCCGACATTTCCTTGGCGTAACCGCCGGCGGTCTCGGCCGCCTTGAACTCGTCATCCTCGACCGCGATGAACTTCGCGCCGAGCGAGGCGACCTGTTCCTTGGCGGCGGGGCGCACGTCGGTGGCCGATACCACGGCGCCGAGACGACGCGCCGTCGCGATCGCCTGGAGGCCAGCAACGCCCGCGCCCATCACGAACACGCGCGCGGCCGGCACGGTGCCCGCCGCCGTCATCATCATCGGCATGGCGCGGTCGAACACCGCTGCCGCCTCGATCACGGCCTGATAGCCGGCAAGGTTAGCCTGCGAGGAAAGCACATCCATCGACTGCGCGCGGGTGATGCGCGGCATCAGTTCCATCGCGAAGGCGGAAACACCCTGCTTGGCCATGGCCGACAGCGCGTCCTCATGGCCGTAGGGGTCCATGGTCGCAATCACAATCGCGCCGCTCTTGTAGCCGGAAAACTCCTGCTCGCCGGGGCGGCGGACGCGGAAGATGACATCGGCGTCGGCCGCCGCTTCGGGGCCGGCGATCTCGGCGCCCGCAGCGCGGAACGCCTCGTCATCCATGCGGGATTTGAGGCCGGCGCCGCTTTCGACGACAACATCAAAGCCGAGGCCCTTCAGTTTCTTGACCGTGTCGGGAGAAGCGGCGACGCGCGTTTCCGCGTCCGCCGTCTCCTTCGGTACGAATAGTGTCTTGCTCAAGACATGCTCCCAGATTGAAGTCGGAACGGACGGCAGCCGTCAGCGGCGCGCCGGCTTTCCGGTACGCCCTGTTCCGCAGAAAATCGAATTTCTTCCAAGGCTTTCAGCGCAGGATAACGTAGCCAAGCACGCTGATGACGATGAAGATGATCAGACTGCCGATGAAACCGAAAGGCCCAAGCAGACCCGCCGCCATGGCGACCATGAGCGCGACCAGATGGATCGTGCCGTACTTCGTGCCATTGACGAACATCTTGTAGGTTTTGGCGTGTTCCGAAAAATCCGCCTCGTCTGCGGGCTGGGACATTTCGACATTCTGCATAGACTTCCCTCCTTTGCGGCGTCACCGCGCTCGCCGCCATCTCCGGCCGGCCAAACTCCCTCGGGGCTCCCGATTATCATACCTTGTTTCACGCTTTCAACAACGCCATCGGAAAACTCCGCCCATTCAATCGATTATTGATGAGGACAATTGACAGCATTTATTTAGGTTGATATCAACTTATATCACTCGATGACCCGCTTGCGCGGTCGTGATGGCACGGGGGCCGGATTTTGATGCGCACTATTCCCTATCGCTGGATCATGGTTGCCGCGGGCGCGGTGATCGGCTGCCTCGCCATCGGCGCGATCTTCTCGCTGCCGGTCTTCCTGCGGCCGATGGCGGATGCGACCGGCTGGTCGACCACCGGCATCTCCACGGCCATGACCATCGGCTTCATCACGTCGGCGCTTGCGAGCATGATCATGGGCTCGCTGTCGGACCGGATCGGCCCGCGCCCCGTGGTTCTCGCCGGTAGCGTGGCGATGGTCGCGGCCCTCCTCCTCGGCAGCGTCAGCCCCAGCCTGCTGGCCTTTCAAATGAGCTTCGGCCTGGTATCCGGCCTGGCGATCGCGGCGTTGATGGCCCCGATGATGTCGTCCATCGTCGGCTGGTTCGATACCCACCGCTCGCTCGCCGTGTCGCTGGTTTCGGTCGGCTTCGGCGTTGCGCCGATGACGATGTCGCCGCTTGCCGCCTTTCTGGTCGAGGGGTATGACTGGCGCACCGCGATGCAGATCATCGCTCTCGTGGTGGCCGTGCTGATGCTGCCCGCCGCCATGCTGATCCGCCGCCCGCCGCAGGTCGAGGCAAGCCAGCCCGGCATGGCCGGCGCGGAACCGGAGATCACGGTGGCGGAAGCGATCCGCTCGCCGCAATTCATCGTGCTCTGCCTCACCAATTTCTTCTGCTGCGCCACCCATGCCGGCCCGATCTTCCACACCGTCAGCTATGCGGTAACCTGCGGCATTCCGCTGATGGCGGCGGTTTCGATCTACTCGATCGAGGGCCTGGCGGGGCTCGGCGGTCGCGTCGCCTTCGGCATTCTCGGCGACCGGCTGGGGGCCAAGCGGGTGCTGGTTGCCGGCCTTCTCGCCCAGGCCTTCGGCGCGCTCGCCTATGCATTCGTCCGGGAGCTTTCCGGCTTCTACGCCGTCGCGGCGCTCTTCGGCTTCATCTATGCCGGCGTGATGCCGCTCTACGCGGTGCTGGCGCGCGAGAACTTCCCGCAGCGGATGATGGGCACCGTCATCGGCGGCACCGGACTTGCCGGTGGCCTCGGCATGGCGCTCGGCCCGCTCGCCGGCGGGCTAATCTACGATGCCTTCGCGACCTACACCTGGATGTATGTCGGCGCCTGGGGCATGGGCATCGGCGCCACGCTGATGGCGCTCACCTTCCGCTCCCGCGCAGGCCGCGGCACGGCCGCGCCGCAACCCGCCTGAAGCGGCGCTCTGGAGGGGCGGCCACGGCGCGCTCCTCCGCCTCCCCGCAACAAAAGTACAACGCCGCACCGATTTTCAGCCTAAAACTTCCAAAACCGCTCGTTTTTCGGTCCGTATTGTACCAAAGGCATGTTGCGTGGCCTTGACAACTTCCATTAAGGAAGACGGACGGTTTGGAGGCCCCAATGAGACCACTAATAATAATAAGCCGTACGATCGACAGGCTGAACGAATTCATCGGACATTCGGTGTCCTGGCTCCTTCTGGTAGCGATCCTGGTCAGCGCAGGCAATGCGGTCAGCCGCAAGCTGTTTTCGCTGTCCTCGAATGCCATGCTGGAGCTGCAATGGTACCTTTACGGCGCCGTGTTCATGCTGGCGACCGCCTACGCGCTCCTGAAGAACGAGCATATCCGCATCGATATCCTGTCAGGATCGTGGTCCCGGCGGACCCGGGACTGGATCGATCTCGTGCTCCACATCATCTTCCTGGTGCCGTTCGCGTCCATGATGGTATACCTGTCCTGGCCGTGGTTCCTGCGCTCGTTCCTTTCCGGCGAGCACTCCACCAATGCCGGCGGGCTGATCCTGTGGCCGGCGAAATCCTTCATCCTCATCGGCTTTATCCTGCTTTTGCTGCAGGCCTTTTCCGAGATCATCAAACGGGCGGCCGCGCTTTCCGGTCATCTGAAAGAAGACGAAGAACTCTATGCCGACGCCGGCAACGCCGCCCACATGATGACCGAGGACCAGCCGAATGATTGATCTCGTCGCGCACAATCTCGCGCCCATCATGTTCGTTTCCGTGATGGCGATGCTGCTTCTCGGCTATCCGGTCGCCTTCACGCTGGCCGCCGGCGGGCTGATCTTCTTCGTGCTGGGCGTCGAGTTCTCCTCGATCTCGCCGGAAATCAATCTGTTCTGGCCGCTGCTGCAATCCCATCCCGACCGGTTTTTCGGGGGGATCATGTCGAACGAGACGCTGCTTGCCGTTCCGTTCTTCACCTTTATGGGCATCATCCTCGAGCGCTCGCGCATGGCCGAGGACCTGCTGGATACGATCGGCCAGCTCTTCGGCCCGATCCGCGGCGGGGTCGCCTATGCCGTGGTTCTGGTCGGCGCGCTTCTGGGCGCCACCACCGGCGTTGTCGCGGCCTCCGTCATGGCGATGGGGCTGATCTCGCTGCCGGTGATGCTGCGCTACAGCTATGACCGTTCGTTCGCCACCGGCACGATCGCCGCTTCCGGCACGCTGGCGCAGATCGTGCCGCCCTCGCTGGTGCTGATCGTGATGGCCGACCAACTCGGCCGCTCGGTCGGCGATATGTATATCGGCGCACTCTATCCCTCGCTGATGGTGATCGCGGCCTACTGCCTCTACGTGTTCATAACGACGCTAATCCGCCCGAAGGCGGCGCCGGCCATGCCGGTGGAAGCCCGCACGCTCGGCAACGGCGTCACCTCGCTATTCGTGATGATCGCAATCGCGGTGGCGCTCTACTTCCTCGGTTATCACGTGCTGTTCACGGCGCTTGACGAGGCCTGGCGGTTCGTGGCGGCGCTGTTCTTCGGCGTGGTCGTGATCTATCTCGCCGCACTTGCCAACGACCGGTTCAAGCTCAACATCCTGTCGCGGCTTTCCCAGCAGGTCATCATCGTGATGGTGCCGCCGCTGGCGCTGATCTTCCTGGTGCTCGGCACGATCTTCCTCGGCATTGCCACGCCAACGGAAGGCGGCGCCATGGGCGCGACCGGCGCTCTGGCTCTTGCGATCGCCAAGGGTCGCCTCGATTTCACGGCGCTGAAGGCCGCGCTCGACAGCACGACCAAGCTTTCCGCTTTCGTGATGATGATCCTGATGGGTGCACGCGTCTTCAGCCTCACCTTCTACGGCATCAACGGCAATGTCTGGATCGAGGACCTGCTGACCAGCCTGCCGGGCGGGGAATACGGCTTCCTGATCGTGGTCACGATCATCATCTTCATCCTCGGCTGCTTCCTCGATTTCTTCGAGATCGCCTTCATCATGGTGCCGCTTCTGGTGGCGCCGGCCCAGGCGCTCGGCATCGACCTGATCTGGTTCGGCATCATTCTCGGTCTCAACCTGCAGACCTCGTTCCTGACGCCACCCTTCGGCTTCTCGCTGTTCTACCTGCGCTCGGTGACGCCGGCCGGCGAATGGCGGGACAAGGCCACCGGCGCGACGATGCGGGGCGTCAGAACGCTGGAGATCTACAAGGGAATCGTGCCGTATATCATTATCCAGTTCCTGGCGATCCTGGCGGTGATCTTCTTCCCGAAACTGGTCACCCATTACCAGGATGACGTTGTGCGGGTCGATCCGGACACGATCCAGATCGAAATGCCCTCCTTCGGCGAAGGCGGCGACAATTTCGGCTTCGACAGCGGCTTCGGCGGTGAAAGCAACGACCCGTTCGCCCTGCCCGACTTCGGCAGCGGCGACCAGCCCGCGGACGGCGGCTCGGATGCTTTCAACCTCGACAGTCCGCCGAATCTGAATTTCAATTGATCCGACTGGCCACAAAAAACCCCGGAAGCGCGCGCTTCCGGGGTTTTTCATTCTCAGCAAACCAATCTGTTACGAAAGCGGCTTGATCTGTCCGGCGTTCTGGGCGGCCATCATGAACTGGTCGTAGCGGAATTCGCAGGTCTTCAGCCAGCCATAGGCGTCGTTCTTGTAGACGGTCTGATCGTTGTAGATCTTCTTGAACATCGCGTTCTCGGCGCCAAGTTCCGCATAGACTTCCATTGCGGCGTTGTAGCAGGCCTGCATGATGTCGGTGCTGAAGCCCTTCATCTGCGCGCCATCGGCGATCAATTCGCGGATCGCGACCGGGTTCTTGACGTCGTATTTCGCCATCATGTTGGTGTTGGCGAAGGCGCAGGCATCATCGAGCGCCGCCTGATAATGCTTCGGCAGTTCCTGATATTTCTGCTTGTTGAAGAAGGCGTGGATCACCGGGCCGCCTTCCCACCATCCGGGATAGTAGTAGTATTTGGCGACCTTGTAGAAGCCGAGCTTCTGGTCGTCATAGGGGCCGACGAATTCGGCGGCGTCGATCGTGCCCTTTTCCAGCGCCGGATAGATATCGCCGCCGGCAAGCTGCTGCGGCACGACGCCGACCTTTTCCATCACCTTGCCGGCAATGCCGGCGATGCGCATCTTCAGGCCCTTGAGGTCGTCGACCGTGTTCACTTCCTTGGAGAACCAGCCGCCCATCTGCGCCCCGGTATTGCCGGCGGGAAGCCCGTAGACGCCGTAGCCGTCAAAGAACTCGTTCATCAGCGTGTTGCCGTTGCCCTGATAGAACCAGGCATTCGAAAGCCGCGCGTTGAGCCCGAAGGGGATTGCCGTGCCGATTGCGAATGTCGGGTCCTTGCCCCAGAAGTAATAGGAGCAGGTGTGCGCTGCTTCCACCGTGCCGTCCTGCACGGCATCGAGCGCCTGCAGGCCGGGAACGATCTCGCCCGCGGCATAGCACTGGATCTCGAAATTGCCGCCTGTGGCCGCGCCGACGTGATTGGCGACATCCTCCGCGCCGCCGTAGATCGTATCCAGCGACTTCGGGAACGACGACGTCAGGCGCCAGGTGATCTTCGGATTTTCCTGCGCGATGGCGGGTGCTGCGAGCGCGGTGGCGGCAGCAGCGCCGACGCCGCCCGCACCGACCTTTTTCATAAAGGAACGACGGTCCATAAATACCTCCCAGTTGTGATGTGCCCGCACATAATTCCTCCGGCGGACGTCCTTTGAGGAAAGCACTTTGCTCCCGTGGTTTCAACTCCTGCACGAGCCGCCGGACGCGTTTTTAGGCCGCCAGATGCCCGGCTTTAAACGAAGGTCTAATAGGCGGCGGATCAATTTCGCTTATCAGGCCAATCGAAATTCGCATCGCGCCGACAAAGGAAACATTTGACAGCGCTGCTGCCACTCGACATCACTTCACTCATTCGCAACAGGCAGGGAAAAATCCATGTCCACCCCCATCATTGCCGTTCCCGCAGACACCAAGGTCATTGGCGAGATCACCTGGCATTCGGCCCAGCAGCAATATGTCGGGGCGGCGCTGGATGTGGCGGGCGTGATGAGCCTGATCTTACCGGCCTATGCCGAGGGCGCAGACATCGACGCCGTGCTCGACAGGGTGGAAGGCGTGATGATCACGGGCGCGGCCAGCAATGTCGCCCCCCAGCTTTACGGCAAAGAGGCCGAGGAAAAGGACGGGCCCTTCGATCCCGGCCGCGATGCCATCACCCTGCCGCTGATCCGCCGCGCCATTTCGCGCGGCATCCCGCTTCTTTGCATCTGCCGGGGCATTCAGGAACTGAATGTCGCGCTCGGCGGCACGCTGATCAGCGAGGTGCATGAGCTCGATGACCGCATCGACCACCGTCAGCCGCCCGAAGGCAACCGTGACGCGCTGTTCGTCATCCGCCAGCCCGTCTTTATCAGGGAAGGCACTTGCCTCGCCGATATTCTCGGCGCCGGCGAGGTGACGGTGAATTCGCTGCACCGGCAGGCGATCGGCGATCTCGCGCCGAACCTGGCGGTGGAGGCGGTTGCCGAGGACGGCACCGTCGAGGCGGTTTCGGTCATCGGGGCAACCAATTTCGCCGTCGGCGTCCAGTGGCACCCGGAATACTGGGCCCGCACCGATAGCGCGTCCCGCAAGCTGTTCGAAGCCTTCGGCGATGCCGTGCGCGCCTTTGCCCGGTCGAAGGACGGGTTCAACGCTGCCGCTCAGTAGAGCCAGGCAAAAGCGCGCTTCAGAAACGCCTGCCCGTCGCGCCGCACCGGCGCGCCGTGGGCAAACAGCACCTGCTCCGTCGGCCATTGCAATATCCGCTCTACCTTTTCCCGCGTTGCGGCGCGATCGCTAAAGGCGACACGAAACTTGCGCGGCACGGCGGGTTCCGCGCCCTGCATGGCGTCGAGCCGGGCCACGATCCCGCGCCATCCGGAAAACCAGCCGTGTTCGAAATGCTGGATCAGGTCGGTGAAGATTGCCGTCTTGCTGTCACGGTGAAAGAACACGACCTCGGTCATGATCCGGTTGCCGTCAAGCACGACGCGCTCGATCTCGCCCGACCATTGCGCAGCCACAGCTTCGTCCTCCAGAAAGCCGGAGAAGGCGATGTCGCTGCGCTTTTGAGCAAGCGCACGCGGACCATATACATCGGCCGCGGGAAATGCCTCGGCCCATTCCCTCATGAAAACATGGTGGAGCGTATTGGGCGCGACAAGGAAGCACGGCTCGCCGAGCGCCGTGGTCGCTTCGACAAGCGCAGGCGATGCCGCAACGGGCGACCAGATCAACAGGTGGCCATCACTGAGGCGGACCACCGCCATCCGCGTGGGATAGCAAAACCCCATATTTGCTTTGACGACCGGGCCGTCCGCAATCCACAGATTGGCGCCGAGTTGTTCCAGCATGACATGTCATTCCTATTTACATATGGGCAAAAATACACAAATGTATAAAAATGACAAGATTATCCCGCACCGAACGTTCGCGCTCGCTGATCCTCACCGCCGCCGAGGACCTGTTTCGGCGCAAGGGCTTTGCCGCGACCACAATGGAGGAGATCGCCGAGGGCGCGGGGCTGACGCGCAAGACAGCCTATAATCTGTTCTCCTCGAAGGAGGATATCGCGCTCACGCTGATCGCACGGGACGAAGCTGATGACGGCCGCTACCGCGACAGGATGGCAGCCGATGAGGACGCGAAGACGCTCCTCTGCGCCATATTCAACGACAGCGCCGCGTGGTGCCGCGCCAACCCCACGCTTGCAGAACTGGCGCTGCGGCCCGCCCGCCGCCCCGGTCTTGCGCCGCCCCCGGACCGGCCATCCTTTCAGGGGCTGGTGCGCGACGTCGTCGCGCTCGGGCAGGATCAGGGAATATTCCGCCGGGACGAGGCCCCGGAATTCATGGCGCTGATCCTGCTTGCCGTCTTTGGCCAGGCCATGCTGAACGCGCTTGCCGGCACGCCGCTGACCGAGGACGGGATCGCCGACATCGTGCGCCTCGTCACCGAGGGCATCGGGGCCTGACGGCATGGCGAAAGTCAGCGCCGCCGCCCCTTCATGCGCAATCCGTCGCGCATGTTCATCGCCATAAGCGCGATATTGACGGCGCCTAAGACGAGTTCAATAGCCTGCACGGCATAAAACGATGCGTCAAACGCGCCCGCCTCCGCCTTTGACGCGAGGAACAGCGCGCAGGGGATCAGCACGAGGATACCGTTGGCGGCAATGATCGGCATGCGCCTGCGCTTTGCCACGACCAGCGGCCCGCGCATTTTTCCCGCAAGACGAAAGCCTGACAATCCCGCCAGCGCCAGTAGCGGCACCAGCAGCAGGAAGCCCCAGGGGATGGCGGCCTTGACCAGCGCCACCAGTTCGGGGCCGGCGAAGACCTCCGCCATAACGGTCGAGAGCCAGAATGTGGTGATGAGCACAAGCGCCAATGCGCCGGCTATGGGATGCATGGTCTTCAGCATGGTCGTACTCCTGTCAATTTACATAGCAAGCTATATAACATTGCATAGTAAGCTATGCAAATGCTAATGAAAAACATGAGCTTTTCAAAAGACGATTCCGCCGGCTATCTCGCCAATCATATGGCGCGCCTGTTCGAACGCGGTCTGGCCGCCCGAATCCGGCCGCTCGGGCTGACGACAGGCACCTTCCCGGCCCTTCTGGAATTATGGGAGAATGACGGACTGACGCAGAAACAGTTGGTGGAACGGCTCGATATCGAGCAGGCAACGATGGCCAACACCCTGTCGCGCATGGAACGCGACGGGTTGATCAGGCGAGAAAAAGACCCCGGCGACGGCCGCGTTCAGCGCATCCGGCTGACGGAGCGCGCGCGCGCCCTGCGCGATCCCGCGATCGCCGCCGCCACGGCGGAAAACGAAGACGCTCTCCTCGCCCTTTCGGACGAGGAGAGCGCAGAACTCATCTCACTCATGCAGAAGATCATCGCGGCCAGAAAGCAGCGCGCCTGAGAGCCTTACGCTTTCGGCGCGAACGGCGTTTCCGGAACCGGTGTGACCGGGCGGCCTTCGGCGAACCAGGATCTCAGGTTGTCGGCGACCAGTTGCGCCATGGCGCGGCGGGTAGCGACGGAGGCCGAGGCTACATGGGGCAGGACGCTGACGGTGTCGAAACTCAGAAGCTTTTCCGGCACATGCGGTTCGTCATAGAACACGTCGAGGCCCGCGCCGCCGAGCGCGCCGGCCTCAAGGGCCGCGATCAGATCATCCTCATCCACGGTCCATCCACGGCCGACATTGATGAGGATGCCGTTCGGGCCCAGCGCTTTCAGGATATCGGCGTTGATGGTCTTGTGGGTTTCGTCGGTTTTCGGAACGATGGCGATCAGCGTATCCACGGCGTCCGCCAGCGAGGCGAGCGTCGGGTGATAGGCATAGGCCACGCCCTTTTTCGGGCTGCGGGTGTGATAGGAAATCTCGACCTTGAACGGCTCCAGCCGCGCGGCAATCTCCTCGCCGATCCGGCCGAGGCCGTAAAGGCCCACCTTGCGGCCTTTCAGCGTGAACGGCGAAAGCTCGAAGGCGCCGTCGCGCTCCCAGCGGCCGTCGCGCACCCACTTTTCGGCGAAATAGAACTGCCGCACCGTGTTGAGCAGCAGCGCCACCGCCGTGTCGGCCACCTCGTCGTTCAGCACATTCGGCGTGTGGGTGATGATGATGCCCCGGCTTGCGGCATGGTCGGTATCGATGCCGTCATAGCCAACACCCGGGCAGGTGATGATTTCGAGGTTCGGCAGCGCGTCCATCTGTGCCGCCGAAAACCCACCAAAGGCAATCACCGCGCGGATATCATCCGCACGGACGCCGAGCGCGTTCACGCCCTCCTCGGGCATGTCCAGCAGCTCGTAATCATCGGCGAGCGCCTCTTCGATGAACTTGTTCAGCTTTTGCGACAGCAGCACGACGGGTTTGGGCATGGGGCCTCCGAGGGTATTTTTTTCTAAATGATGAATTAGACCGCGAGCGGGTTGTCCGCGGTCTCGCGATGGGGACCGGTGGATTGGCGGATGCGCATCTCCGGCTTGATCAGGTGCATGCCATTCGGCGCGCTGGAGCCGGCGAGCCGGTCGAGCAGCGCGCGCGCGGCAAGCCGGCCGACCTCGGCCTGACCGTTCCATACTGTCGTTAGCGATGGCGTGGCGATCGAGGCTTCCTCAAGATCGTCATAGCCGGTGACGGAAATGTCGACGCCCGGCGTCAGCCCGGCGCGGGAAATGCCGTTCATCAGCCCGATCGCCACCAGATCGTTCCAGCATACCGCGGCCGTCGGCTTCTGCGGCAGCGACAGGAAATGCACTGCCGCCTCGAATCCGCCCTGTTTGGAACGCGGACCGGGAATGCGCAGGCCCGGATCGACCGGGATACCGGCCTTCTTCAGCGCATTGACATAGCCGGCATAGCGGTCGCGCCCCGTCGACGTCTGGTCTGTGCCGCCGATCATCGCGATACAGCGATGGCCGAGACCGATCAGGTGGTTGGTCGCAAGCGCAATACCGTAGCTGTCATCGCCGCGATAGGTCGGCAGGTCGAGTTCCTCCAGCGTACGCGCCACGAAGATCGCCGGCATGCCGTTATCCTCGGCAAGTTGCACATCCGCGGCCGGCGTGCCGATCGCCGGCGACATGATCACGCCGTCACCGCCAAGCTGCAGCAGCGTTTCGATGAAGTTGCGCTGCTTTTCGACCGAATCGTAATGGTTGGAGAGGATGAATGTGTGCTGGTTGCGGTCGAGCTCGCTCTCGATCGCCTTCAGGATCTCGCCGTAGAACGGGTTCATGATGTCATGCACCACGACCCCGATAATGCCCGAACGCGAGGTGCGGAGGCTGGCCGCGCGGCGATTGTAGATATAGCCGAGCGCGCGCGCCTGTTCCTTGATCCGGTCCCGCGTGGCCGCCGCCACCAGCGGACTGTCGCGCAATGCCAGCGAGACCGTGGCCGTGGAGATGCCCAGCGACTCCGCGATGGTGGAGAGTTTGACTTTCTGGGCCACGACATACTCCGAATTGACCTGCGGCGCCCCTCTGCGCCGCGTTCATTTAAATTTTTTAAACAAAAATCTTGGCTATTTCAACTATCCATCTACAATCGGTTTAATAGAGGCGGCTTATCAACAGGGACGGCTCATCCCCACCGCCTTCTTGCTCCTCCCTGCTGCGCTCCTTATATAGGCGCAAACGCCCTCTCAAGGTCCGCTTCAAGGATTGATCCATGACCGAAACGCTCGCAAAGCCCATTCCCGTGACCGTGCTGACCGGCTATCTCGGCTCCGGCAAGACCACGCTTCTGAACCGCATCCTCTCCGAAAACCACGGCAAGCAATATGCGGTGATCGTCAACGAGTTCGGCGAGATCGGCATCGACAACGACCTGATCGTGGAATCCGACGAGGAAATCTACGAGATGAACAATGGCTGCGTGTGCTGCACGGTGCGCGGCGACCTGATCCGCGTGGTCGAAGGCCTGATGCGCCGCCCGCGTTTCGACGGCATCATCGTGGAAACCACCGGCCTTGCCGACCCGGTCCCCGTGGCACAGACCTTCTTCATGGATGACGATGTGCGCGCCAAGACCGCGCTCGACGCCGTGATCACGCTGGTCGACGCCAAGCACCTGCCGCTGCGCCTCAAGGACAGCCGCGAGGCCGAGGACCAGATCGCCTTCGCCGACATCGTTTTGCTGAACAAGACCGACCTCGTCAGCGCCGAGGAACTCGCCAATGTCGAACGCCTGGTGCGCGCCATCAACCCGGCAGCGAAGATCCATCACACGGAACGCTCGGGCATAGACCTCAACAACATTCTCGGTCAGAACGCCTTCGACCTGCAGCATGTGCTCGCCGACGATCCCCACTTCCTCGATCATGACGACCATCACGATCATGATCACGAATGCGGCCCGGATTGCGACCACGATCATCATCACCACCATCATGACCATGATCACGACCATCACCACCACCACGGCCTGTCCGATCATCATGACGTGACGGTGCAGTCGGTCTCGCTGCGCGGCGGCGAGCTCGATCCCAACCGGTTCTTCCCGTGGATCCAGTCGGTGACCCAGACCCAGGGGCCGAACATTCTGCGCCTCAAGGGCATTATCGCCTTCAAGAACGACCCCGAGCGCTATGTCGTGCAGGGCGTTCACATGATCATCGAGGGCGATCACCAGCGCGCATGGAAGGATGGCGAGGCCCGTGAAAGCCGGCTTGTGTTCATCGGACGCGAACTCGACCGCGACAAGCTTGAGAAGAGCTTCCGCGCCTGCGAGGCCAAGTCGTAATGCCGAGCGTCGCGCCCTTCGACATCGACGACCATGTCATCGCCGCCGCCTTTCTTGGCGGCGTGCCGTTTTTCGCCACCGCTTCCGGCACGATCCACAGGCTGGACGAGGGCGAGAAGGTCACCGAGGCTCATGACGGACTGCTGACCTGCATCCGTGATCCCTTCAGCCGCTCGCTGATCACCGGCGGCGAGGATGGCCGCGTGCTGCGCATCGGCGCGGATGGCGCGATCACAGAGCTTGCCAATGAGCCGCGCAAGTGGATTTCCGTCGTCGCCGGCGGCCCCCAGGGCGCGGTGGCCTATGCCGTCGGGCGCGAGTCGCGGGTGATCGTCGATGGCAAGACTGTGAATTTTCCGGAAGAGCGCAGCGTCGAGGGCATCGCTTTTGCGCCGAAGGGCTTGAGGATTGCCGTTGCCCGCTATGATGGGGTCAGCCTGCGCTGGGTCGGCGGGGCCGCGCCCGCGATCTGGCTGCCGTGGAAGGGGGCGCATCTTGGCGTGACCTTTTCGCCCGACGGCCGTTTCCTCGTGACCACCATGCAGGAAAACGCGCTGCATGGCTGGAAGCTCGACGGCAAGCCGAAGGACGGCTTTCGCGACATGCGCATGAGCGGCTACCCCGCCAAGGTCAAGTCATGGTCGTGGAGCCCGCGCGGAAAATGGCTCGCGACCTCCGGCGCGCCGGCGGCGATCGTCTGGCCGTTTTCCGGCAAGGACGGTCCGATGGGCAAGGGCCCGCTGGAGCTCGGCACCCGCTCCGATATTCTCGTCACCCAGGTCGCGTTTCATCCGAGCGAGGAAATGCTCGCGATCGGTTTTATCGACGGCATGGTGCTGGCGGTCAGGATTTCGGATGGCAAGGAGGCGCTGCTGCGCCGGCCCGGCAAGGGCGCGATCTCCGCGCTTTCCTGGGATGACGACGGCAAGCGGCTTGCCTTTGCCTCGGAAGCGGGCGATTGCGGTATTATCACGATCGCGGATTGAGACCGCTCAGCTTTTCTAGAACCTCTTCGGCAGAAACAGGTCGGGCGTAGAAAAAGCCTTGCGCGGCGTCCGCTCCGTGGGCACATATCCAGTCCGCCTGGGCCTGATCCTCGATCCCCTCGGCAACCGTCTTCAGCCCCAGAGCCCGACACAGGTTGATCGTGGAAACCACGATTTCCTCGCTCTGCCGGTCGCTGCCGACGCCGGCGATAAAGCTGCGATCGATCTTGACTCGGTCGAAGGGCAGTTCGCGAAGCTGCCTCAGGCTCGAATAGCCGGTGCCGAAATCATCGAGCACGACCCGCACGCCGCGCTCCTTCAGCTTGCGGATGCAGCGGCGCGTCGCCACGACGTCAACCACCAGCGCGTCCTCGGTGATCTCGATCTCAAGTCGCGCGGGCGGAAAGCCATGCCGCGAAAGCTGCGCGAACAGCTTTTCTGCGAAATCCTTGTCGGAAAGCTGGTGAGGCACGACATTGACGGCGATCGCCGGTGCGCCCGGCCAGCTTCTGGCATCACGGCAAGCCTGCTCGAGCACGGACTCGAACAGGTCCTGAATGAGGCCCGAGGCCTCGGCAAGGGAAATGAAATCACCGGCGCTCAGAAGACCGAGTTTTGGATGCCGCCAGCGCGCCAGAACCTCCACAGTGCCGACATCGCCTTTCTCGCAGCTTCGAATCAACTGGTAGAATGGCACGATCTCGCCGTTGGCAATCGCATCCTTCAGCTCGAGCTCCAGCATCTGATGATCGCGCTCGGCATGAATAATATCGGGATCGTAAACCACGAACCGCCGGCGCCCATCCTCCTTGGCCTTGTACATCGCGGCATCGGCCTTCTTCAGCAGCATCTCGCGATTCTGCCCGTCGCGCGGATAGACGGCGATGCCGATGCTCGCCGAGGGCGTCAGCGCGCGCCCCAGCAGCATCATCGGTTGCCCGACGGCGGCAAGCAGCCGCTCGGCGACCTGCCCGATCACCGCGTCGGAAACATCGCCATCGAGAATCGCGGCAAACTCATCGCCGCCAAGCCTTCCGAGAAAATCCTCCGGCCGCAGGCACTTCTTCAGCCGCTCGGCGACCTCCTGCAGCAGACGGTCGCCAGCCTCGTGGCCGAGATTGTCGTTGATCTGCTTGAACCTGTCGAAATCAATGAACAGCAGCGCAAATTTGTCGGACTTTCGGCGCGCGCGCGTGAGCCGCCTGTCACACTCCTCCTCAAAGGAGCGACGGTTCGGCAGGCCCGTCAGCGAATCCTGCCTGGCAAGCGCCAGCGCCAGCCGCTCGGCCTTGTGGCGCCGGTCGACTTCGGTGCGCAACCGCCGCGACCGCCGCCACAACAATAAAGCCAGAACTATGCTGGCCACCATCAACCCGGTGAACAGTTCGTCGAGTTCCCAGTCTTCATGCGCCCGGGAAAAATCGTGCAGGCGCTCGAAAGAATCCACCGCGATCAAAAAGACCATTACCGCCGCGCCGACAATGCCCATAATGAGCACATCGCTCAGATACTTCCTGTCGAACTTCGGCAACTGCAAAGGCGCGTTTCCTGCTCATCAAGGCGGACATGGCAAAGCTTGAACGTCACCACAGCTACGCCCAATATCGGCTCTGTCGGCCGCTTCGATCAGAAAGACTAGCAGAAAAACGAAAAAAGCCGCAGCATAAACCGCGGCTTTAATACCAATATCTTTAAAGGCTACATCAGGCGGGCAGAACAGTCTGGCCGAGATGGGTCAGTTCGCCCAGCATCTGTTCCAGAGCATTCTTGTGCTCGTGATGGCTTGCTTCGTCCAGCTCCTTGCGCAGCGTGGCGATACGATCCTCGATCGCACCGCTGGCCTCACCGACCGGGACGGCGGTCTCGGCCAGAAGCGTGCAGGATTTGCCCTGGATATCGGCAAAGCCGTGGAACACCAGAAACTGGAGTTCCTTGCCGTCATGGTTCTTGAACTTCACCAGACCCGGACGGATCGCCGCCATGGTGGGCGCATGGTTCGGCATGACCGTCATTTCGCCCTCGGAAGCCGGAATGACGACCGCATCCGTCTCCGTCGAAGCCAGAAGCTTCTCGGGGGTCACCAGTTCGAAAACCAACGTTTCAGCCATAGGGGGTCTACTTTCCGTCTTCAAAGATTACCGGTTGAACCGGGCGGCTTGCGCCGCCCCGCTTCAAGATCAAGCCGCTTCGGCGAGCTTCTTGGCCTTCTCGACGGCGTCGTCGATGGTGCCGACCATGTAGAAGGCCGCTTCCGGAAGGTGGTCGTATTCGCCTTCAACCAGACCCTTGAACGAGCGGATCGTGTCTTCGAGCGAAACCAGGATGCCCGGGGCGCCGGTGAACACTTCGGCCACGTGGAACGGCTGCGACAGGAAGCGCTCGATCTTGCGGGCGCGGGCAACCGTGAGCTTGTCCTCTTCGGAAAGCTCGTCCATGCCGAGAATGGCGATGATGTCCTGAAGCGACTTGTAGCGCTGCAGGGTCGACTGAACCGCGCGGGCCACCTCGTAATGCTCCTCGCCGACGATGATCGGGTCGAGCATGCGCGAGGTCGAGTCGAGCGGGTCAACGGCCGGGTAGATACCCTTTTCAGCGATCGAGCGCGACAGCGTGGTCGTTGCGTCCAGGTGGGCGAACGAGGTGGCCGGCGCCGGGTCGGTCAGGTCGTCGGCGGGAACGTAAATCGCCTGAACCGAGGTAATCGAACCCTTGGTCGTGGTGGTGATGCGCTCCTGGAGCGCGCCCATGTCGGTCGACAGCGTCGGCTGATAGCCCACAGCCGAAGGAATACGGCCGAGCAGAGCCGAGATTTCCGAACCGGCCTGGGTGAAGCGGAAGATGTTGTCCACGAAGAACAGAACGTCCTGGCCTTCATCACGGAAGTTTTCGGCAATCGTCAGACCGGAAAGCGCAACGCGGGCACGCGCGCCGGGCGGCTCGTTCATCTGGCCGTAGACCAGCGCGCACTTCGAACCTTCGGCCGAACCGTTGTTTTCGGCCGGATCGACGTTCACGTTGGATTCGATCATTTCGTGGTAAAGGTCGTTGCCTTCACGCGTACGCTCGCCAACGCCGGCGAACACCGAATAACCGCCGTGCGCCTTCGCGATGTTGTTGATCAGTTCCTGAATCAGAACGGTCTTGCCAACGCCGGCGCCGCCGAACAGGCCGATCTTGCCGCCCTTGGCGTAAGGCGCCAGCAGGTCCACGACCTTGATGCCCGTGACCAGGATTTCCGCTTCGGTCGACTGATCGACATAGGGAGGCGCTTCCTGGTGGATCGCGCGCTTGGTCTTGGTCTTGATCGGACCCACTTCGTCAACCGGCTCGCCGATGACGTTCATGATGCGGCCAAGCGTTTCGACGCCGACCGGCACTTCGATGGGCGAACCCGTGTTCTTGACTTCCTGGCCGCGGACCAGACCTTCGGTCGCGTCCATGGCGATCGTGCGCACTTCGTTCTGGCCGAGGTGCTGCGCGACCTCGAGAACCAGCCGGTTGCCGTGGTTGTCGGTCTCAAGCGCGTTCATGATCGGGGGCAGGTCGCCGTCGAAAGCGACGTCAACGACGGCGCCGATAATCTGCGTCACTCTACCGATAGAGGCCTCAGCCATGATAAAACCCTCTTTTCAAGCTCTTACAGCGCTTCCGCGCCGGAAATAATTTCGATCAGTTCCGTGGTGATCTTTTCCTGACGCTGACGGTTATAGGACAGCGTCAGCTTGTCGATCATCTCACCGGCATTGCGCGTGGCGTTATCCATCGCGGTCATCTTCGCGCCCATCTCGCCGGCAACATTTTCCAGAAGCGCCCGGAAAACCTGCACACGGATGTTCAGCGGCACGATATCGTCAAGGATAGCCTCGGCGCTCGGCTCGTATTCGTAAAGCGCCGCACCCTCGCGCTCTTCCGCATCAGCGGGCGGAGCGGCGGGAATGAGCTGGAGCGCGGTCGGGACCTGCGAGATCACCGACTGGAACTCCGAATAGAACAGCGTGCAGACGTCAAACTCGCCGGCTCCGAACATCTCGATGATGCGGTTGCCGATATCCTCGGCATTTTCGAAACCGATCTTGCGAACGTCACGCAGGTCCTTGCGCTCGACAACGAGGTCGGCGAATTCGCGGCGCAGCGCGTCATAGCCCTTGCGGCCGACGCTGAAGATCTTGACCGTCTTGCCCTCGGCAATCAGCTTGCGGGCATGCAGGCGGGCATGACGAGCGATCTGCGCGTTGAAACCGCCGCAAAGGCCGCGCTCGGCCGTGCAGACCACCAGTAGATGGACGTTGTCCTTGCCGGTGCCCTTCATCAGCGCGGGCACTTCCTCGCCCTCGCCGACAGCCGCCGTCAGGTCAGCCATCACGGTTGCCATACGCTCGGTGTAAGGCCGCGCGTTCTCCGCGGCCTCCTGGGCGCGCCGCAGCTTCGCCGCGGCGACCATCTGCATCGCCTTGGTGATCTTCTGCGTCGCCTTCACCGAGGCAATGCGAAGCTTCAGATCCTTCAATGAAGCCATGGGTGTTCAGTCCCCGTCTGGTGTTACTCGGCCGAAAAATTCTTGGCGAATGCTTCGATGGCGGACTTCAGCTTGGCCTTCAGATCGTCGCTCAGCGCCTTTTCGGTGCGGATCGCCTCGAGAACGTCCTTGGCTTCGCCGCGCATATGCGACAGCAGGCCCGCCTCAAAGGCGCGAACCTTGCCAACCGGCAGCTTGTCGAGATAGCCGTTGACGCCGGCGAAGATCACCGCAACCTGCTCTTCCGTCTTCAGCGGCGAGAACTGCGGCTGCTTGAGAAGCTCGGTCAAGCGCGCGCCGCGGTTCAGCAGGCGCTGGGTGGCGGCATCGAGGTCGGAGCCGAACTGGGCGAAGGCGGCCATTTCGCGATACTGGGCAAGCTCGCCCTTGATCGAGCCGGCAACCTGCTTCATCGCCTTGATCTGGGCCGACGAACCAACGCGCGAAACCGACAGACCGACGTTCACGGCCGGACGGACGCCCTGGTAGAACAGGTCGGTTTCAAGGAAGATCTGGCCGTCGGTGATCGAGATCACGTTGGTCGGAATGAACGCCGAAACGTCGTTACCCTGGGTTTCGATAACCGGCAGAGCGGTCAGCGAACCGGCGCCGCGCTCATCGGAGAGCTTGGCGGCGCGCTCGAGCAGACGCGAATGCAGGTAGAAAACGTCGCCCGGATAGGCTTCGCGGCCCGGCGGACGACGCAGAAGCAGCGACATCTGGCGGTAGGCAACGGCCTGTTTGGAAAGGTCGTCGTAAGCGATCAGGGCATGCATGCCGTTGTCGCGGAAATATTCGCCCATGGCGCAGCCGGCGAACGGCGCAAGATACTGCATCGGCGCCGGATCGGAGGCGGTCGCGGCGATCACGACCGAATATTCCATCGCGCCACGCTCTTCGAGCGTCTTCACGAACTGGGCAACGGTCGAACGCTTCTGGCCCACGGCAACGTAGACGCAGTACAGCTTGTCGGCGTCCGGGCCGTTGTCGTGGATCGGCTTCTGGTTCAGGAAGGTATCGAGAATGATCGCGGTCTTGCCGGTCTGGCGGTCACCAATGACGAGCTCGCGCTGGCCGCGGCCAACCGGGATCAGGGCGTCAATCGCCTTGAGGCCCGTGGACATCGGCTCGTGAACCGACTTGCGCGGAATGATGCCGGGCGCCTTGACGTCGACGACAGCGCGGGTATCGGAGTTGATCGGGCCCTTGCCGTCGATCGGGTTGCCGAGCGCGTCGACAACGCGGCCGAGCAGGCCGGGGCCGACCGGAACATCAACGATGGCGCCGGTGCGCTTGACGACGTCGCCTTCCTTGATCTCGCGGTCGGAGCCGAAGATAACGACACCGACATTGTCGCTTTCGAGGTTGAGCGCCATGCCGCGAACGCCGCCGGCGAACTCGACCATCTCACCGGCCTGGACGTTGTCGAGACCGTAGACGCGGGCAATGCCGTCACCAACAGAAAGCACCTGGCCGACTTCAGAGACTTCCGCCTCGTCGCCGAAATTTTTGATCTGCTCTTTCAGAATTGCGGAAATTTCCGCGGCCCGGATATCCATCAGCCAACCTCTTTCAGTGAAAGCTTAAGTTTGGAGAGTTTCGTGCGCAGCGATGTGTCGATCTGACGCGAGCCCACCTTGACGATCATACCGCCAAGAAGAGACGCGTCCTCGGTGATGTCGAGGGCAACATCCTTGCCCGTCACATCCTTCAGCGCAGTCTTCAATTCCTGTTGTTGTTCTTTCGACAGGGCATGGGCCACCGTCACCTCGGCCGTCACCTCGCCCCGATAGGCCGCGACCGCGCCGCGATAGGCGGCGATCATGCCCGGCAGGACAAACAGACGGCGATTTTTCGCCACGACCTTGACGAAGTTGGCGACATAGCCGCCGATCTTCGCTTTTTCGAGAACGGCCGTCATCGCATTCAACTGCTCCTCAGCGCTGAATGCGGGGCTCATGACCAGACGCCGGAAGTCATCGCTATCCTTGAGCATCTTGTCGATCTGGTCGAGATCGGCGCCGACGGCGTCAATCTTGTCTTCTTCCTTGGCCAGTTCGAACAACGAAGCGGCATAACGCTCCGCGACGCTCGAAACAGAATGGGATAGGTCCGCCACAGGCACAGATTCCCTTTTTTAAAACCGGCAGCAACGGCGGTTGTGGCCGTCGTTGCTGCCCCTTAGAACTTTACAATATCCCCAGGAGAACTGCGGTGATCAAACCCGCCTTTCCCGATAGTCGGGGTCCGTCTAGCACAGGTAATAGCGACTCGCAACACGATCAAAGCCCCTTTGAGGCATTGGCGCGCGTTTCTTGTCACAAACTCCGAAAAGCCCTGTAAAAACGAGATTTTACAGCAACCACAGAAGCACATTTATTCCCCGAAACGGAAACCGTGCCGCAGCGACACATGCAGGAGGCAAATGCGCCGCGCCTGCCGCTTACCCGGTCACGCTATGCCCAGCCAAGACCGTAGAGCAGCATGAAGACCCCGGCCACGGCCTGGCAGGCCAGGAATATACCGCCCTTGATGGACCGGCTCTTGAGCGTCGCCATCCACAAAAGCCTTGTGAGAAACCCGAATATCAGGGCGAGACCGAAGGTGCGGTAGATCATCGGCTGATCGAACAGCAGCGCCATCAGCGACATGGCCGCATAGGTGCCGCCGATCAGCGAGCGGACATGGATCGTTTCGCCATCTTCGACCTTGTGGCCCGAGAACCCGGTCAACGCCATCAGGCGCAGCGGCGCCAGCGCCACGATCAGCCCCCAGATCAGGATCACCACCGCCATGAACAGGGCGACCTGACCCACGAAGCTCTCCGGCCAATAGAAACTCATTACACACCCTCCAGTATTGCGGGACGCGCGCCCGCATCCCTTTGGGGATCATTATCTAGAGAAAGCTCTGCGGGTCAATGTCGACCTGCACCTTTACCGAGCCGCGCGCCCGCGGCCCGTTTTCGAGCATCGCCGCCAGAAACGACTGCATGTCGTCGCCGCGCGCGCCATGCACCAGCAGCCGGAACCGGTAGCGGCCCCGGATCAGGGCAAGGGCCGCCTCCGCCGGCCCAAGCACCGAGATCGAGCGGCTTTGCGGGGCCGCGGCCCGGAGCGCGCGGGCATGCGTCTCGGCCTCGCCGCGCGTTTCCGCCGAAACGATCACTGAAGCAAGCCGTCCGAAAGGCGGCAGGCCGCTTTTTTCGCGCTCGCCGATCTCCCGGGCATAAAAGCCCTCCGCCTCCCCGGAGACGATCGCGCGCATCACCGGATGGGCGGGCTGATAGGTCTGGATCAGGCCGTGGCTCGTGAGCCCCGTGCGCCCTGCCCGGCCGGTCACCTGGGCGAGCAACTGGAAGGTCCGCTCGGCCGCGCGCGGGTCGCCGTTTGCAAGGCCGATATCGGCATCGACGACGCCGACGACCGTCATCAGCGGGAAATTATGCCCCTTCGCCACCAGTTGCGTGCCGATGACGATATCCGCCTCGCCGTTTGCCACTGCCTCCAGCTCCAGCCTGAGCCGCTTGACGCCGCCGGAGAGATCGGAGGACAGAACGATGGTGCGCTTTTCGGGAAAATGATGCTCGACCTCCTCGGCGATGCGCTCGACCCCCGGCCCGCAGGCGACCAGATGGTCGAGCGTGCCGCATTCCGGGCAGGCCTCGGGCACCGGCTCGGCATGGCCGCAATGGTGGCACATCAACTGTCCGCGAAACCGGTGCTCCACCAGCCAGCTAGAACAATTCGGGCACTGGAACCGGTGGCCGCAGACCCGGCAGAGCGTGAGCGGCGCATAGCCCCGGCGGTTGAGGAACAGCAGCGCCTGTTCGCCGCGCCCGACCGCGCCCTCCACCGCCTTCAGCAGCACCGGCGACAGGAAGCCGCCGCGCGCCGGCGGATCGCGCCGCATGTCGATGGTCTTCAGGTCCGGAAGCGCCGCCTCGGCGAAACGTCCCGGCAAATGCAGCCGGTCATAGCGGCCGGCAAGCGCATTGACCTGGCTTTCGATCGAGGGTGTCGCCGAGGCGAGAACCGTCGGGATATCGCCGATCCGGGCGCGCACGACGGCCATGTCGCGGGCGTTATAGAACACCCGATCTTCCTGTTTGTAGGCGGTGTCGTGCTCCTCGTCGACCACGATCAGGCCGAGATCCTCGAACGGCAGGAACAACGCCGAACGGGCGCCGGCGACGACCCGGATGCGCCCCTCAGCCGTCTGCCGCCAGACCTTTTCGCGCATGCGCGGCGCAAGATCGGAATGCCACTCGCCGGGTTTCGACCCGAAGCGGGCCTCGAAGCGCTCCAGAAACGCCGATGTCAGCGCGATTTCCGGCAGCAGGATCAGCACCTGCCGCCCCTGTCTCAGCGTTTCGGCGATCGCCTCGAAATAGACCTCGGTCTTGCCCGAACCGGTCACGCCGTCGATCAGGGTGACGCTGAAGCCCTGCCCGACCGAGGATTTCAGCCTGTCGGCGGCGTCCCGCTGGTCCGCCGACAGTTCGGGTGGGGCGTAATCGGGATCAGCCGCGCCGACGGCGGGCGGCGGCGGCAGAAACACGGTCTCGAACACGCCCTGCTTCATCATGGTCTCGACCACGCTGGCGCTGACGCCGGCGGCGCGTGCGAGCCCGAGCCGCGTCCAGGAGAAGCCGTCCGAGGCCAGTTCCAGAACGCGTTGCCGCGCCGGCGTCATCCGCTCGGGCGTGGTGCCGGTCAGCCTGAGCCCCTCGACCATCGGCTCGGGTTCGAGCGCGGTCGGCGCGCGCACGGCCATGCGCGCGACAAGGCCCGGCGGCGTCAGCGTATAGCCAGCCACCCAGTTAATGAATTTCCGCATCGCCGGGCTGATCGGCGGGCAGTCGAAGACGTGCTCGATGGGTCTGAGCTTCTTCGAGTCCACGGCGCCGGTCTCATCGCCCTCATCCCAGACGATGCCGATCACCTTGCGCGGACCGACCGGCACCTGCACGACGGAGCCGGGTATTACCGCCATGCCATCGGGCACGGCATAGGAATACGGCCCCGCCACCGGCAGCGGCACCATCACCGGCACGCTGCGTGAAGTGGCAGGCGTTACAGGTTTTCCGAAAAGATCAAGCGAATCTGAAGTCATGACTGGCAAGCTTGCCTGCCGACGCCTGGAAAGTGAAGCGGCAAAGCAGATCGCGGCTCAGGCCGCCCCTTCCTCTGCCTCAGCCTTGGGTTCGGCCGGCGGCAGCGCGAAGTCCGCATCCGGATCCTTCGCCAGCGCATGCACCGTATGGTTTTCGAGCGCGGTCGTCACGTCGGCGGCGTCGCCGTGGAGTTCCTCAGGCATGATCATCTTGCCGATGGTGAAATCGAATCGGTCGCCCTTCTTGTTCAGAAGCTCGTGGAAGACCGTCATGTCGCGCAGTTCGGTCGACCATTTGGCGAACCAGTAGAACAGGCCGGAATTGCGCGCCTTCAGATGCACCGGCAGAATCGGCAGGTTGTATTTGCGGGCAAAGCCGATCGCCGAATTTTTCCACGGCCGCTCGTTGAGCTTGCCCTCGGCCCAATAGGCAATGCGGCCGGAGGGAAACAGCACCATCGCCTTTTCCTGCCTGATCGCGTCATTGGTGACCTGCAGGGTCTCGCGCGCCTTGAGTTTGCTCTTGAACTCCTCGCGCCACTCGACCGGGACGATCATCTCGACCAGGCGCGGATTGACGCGCACCGCATCGCGGTTGGCGAAGAACATCATGTCCGGGCGGCGTTCCTTCAGCAGGTCGAACACCGCCACGCCATCGGCAATGCCGGTCGGATGGTTGGACACCATGATGAAGCCGCCGGCCTCCGGAATCCGCTCGCGGCGCTGGCAATGGATGTCCAGCGTCAGCTTTTCGGAGAGATAATTGAAGACCCCGTAGCCGTCCATGGACTGGGTTTCGGTGGCGAACTCGATCGCCTTGCCATAACCGAGCAGGGAATAAAGGAAGGGCCGCATCACCGGCCAGAACGGGCTGTGGACGATTTTCTCGCCGCGCTCGGCGATCAGCGTATCGACGATATGGCCCGGCCGTCCCTGCGAGACAAGCGCCAGCGTCTCGGCAAAATGCGTCAAGGCAGATGAGGAATCACGGCGCGCCATAGAAAGTCCCGTCAATGGTGGAAGGTCTATATCCCAACTCGATATGATAAGACAATGACACCCCCCGCGAAGCATTAGCTTTTTTCTAACGCAATCTAGTGCAGGATTGTCCCCGAACAAGATTTCGTCAAGCGCCGAGGTCATGGCCCGGGCCGGCCGGCGTGGATAAACACCTGTGGATGACGGCAAGCGATCGATGGAAAATGTGCTCATCCCGGCAGACGACGCCCTGATGGCGCTTCGGCGCGACTGGCTCGAAACGCTGGACAGCGAACGGCGGCTCGCCGACCATACGATCAACGCCTATGAGCGCGACACGCGCCAGTTTTTACAGTTCCTGTGCCGCCATGTGGCGCGGCCCGTGCGCCTTTCCGATATCGATGCGCTCCGGCCTGCCGATATTCGCGCCTATCTGGCGTTTCGCCGCAAGGGCGGCGCGGAGGCGCGCACGCTCGGGCGCGATCTCGCCGGCATACGTTCATTCCTGCGCTGGCTGGAAAAGCGCGGGCTTGCCAATGCCGCCGGCGTGCGGGCCATGCGGGCGCCGAAACAGCCGAAATCGCTGCCGAAACCCTTGAACGCCGAAGATGCCCTGGCGCTGTCACGCGCCGACAGCCAGCTTGCGGAGGAGCCGTGGATCGCGGCGCGCAATGCCGCCGTGTTCTGCCTGCTCTATGGCTGCGGCCTGCGCATTTCCGAAGCGCTGGGACTGACGCCCGCCGATTTTGCCGGCGCGCCGGAAAGCCTTCGGATCACCGGCAAGGGCAGCAAGACGCGAATCGTGCCGCTGCTGCCGGCAGCGCTTGCTGCGGTGGACGACTATATCCGCCTCGCGCCCTATCATCTTGCCCCGGACGGCCCGCTGTTTCTCGGCGCGCGCGGCAAGAAGCTGCAAAGCGCGATCATACAGCGCGAAATGCAGGCCATGCGCGGCGCGCTCGGCCTCTCCGACAAGGCGACGCCGCATGCGCTGCGCCACTCCTTCGCCACCCATCTTCTGGCCGCCGGCGGCGACCTGCGCACCATCCAGGAACTGCTCGGCCATGCCAGCCTGTCGACCACCCAGGTCTATACCGGCGTCGACACCGGCCGGCTCTTGGAGATCTACGACCGGGCCCATCCGCGCAAATGAAAGGCCCCGCGGCAGTCAGCCGCAGGGCCTTGAGCTGATCAACAGGCTTTCGGATCAGTTGTTGTTGATATAGCCGAGATCGATCAGCTTCGCCGTCCCGTCCGGCTGCACCTTGTAGGTCTTGGAGGCCGTCCAGCCGGAGCCACCGTTGACCTCGGTGGTGAATATCGTGCCGGGTGCGGAGATGCGGGCGAATTCCTGATCGGCGGTGGTTTGCTTCGCGCCGTACATCGTCGGGTTGAAGGGCTGGGCGGCCAGCGCCGCGCCGGAACCGATCATCAAGGTTGCGAGCGAAAGGGCTATGATCTTCTTCATGACAGTATTCCTCGGTTGTTGAGGCAGGCGGAGACAAACGTCCCGCCGCAGACCGACTGACTACGCCCGATTGCAGCTTTCGGATAATGAATATTTTGTTATTTTAGCATAATTTTCAATATGTTACGATAATTTAACCCGCGCAAAAACCGGCCATCAACACCGGCGGACGTTACTTCGCCGCAATCCGGGTGGGCGACGGTCTGCCGGCCCGGACCCGTGGCGCGCGCGCCGCCGTGACTGCGGCCGCCAGGATGAGCGCCATTCCGGCCATTTCGACCGGCGACGGAATCTGCCCGAAAAACGCGACGCCCCAGACCGCGGCGAAAACCAGATAGGCATTGTCGAACAGGCCGATCACCGGCGCGGGCGCCATGCGATAGGCCCCGGCCACCGAAACCGTGATGATCATCAAAAATGCCGCCAGCAGGCCGAGAACCGCCCAGTCGACAGCGCCGAGCGCGGGCCAGACGCCGAAAATGAAACTGCCCTCGATGCCCGCCCCCGTCATAGAAAGCGCGGCAACAAGCCCGCCGCCGGCGACGACCAGGGCGACGTTCAGGTTAAACGCCATCGCCACCGGCTGCTCCGCCCGGCATCGGCTCCAGGTGATGATGGCGCTCATTGCGTAGCACAGCGCCGCGAGCAGCGGCAGGATGACATAGGGTGATGGCGGCGCAGCCGTCGGGTTGACGGCCAGAAACACGCCCACAGCGCCGACAACCACCGCCGCCGCCCTTCGCAATCCAAGCGGTTCGCCAAGCACGACGCGCGAGAGCAGCGCCATCCAGAGCGGCGCGGTGTAATAGCAGGCCGCAGCCAGCGCCAGCGGTATTTCCGGCAGCGCCGCATAGTAGAAGAACCACATCGCCACAAGGCACAGGCTTCTGAGCGTTACCCAGAGCGGACGCGCCGCACCAAGCCGCCTGTCCCGCGCCCATGCCCACAGGCACAGCAGAAGACCGGCCCCCAGCGAGCGCATGAGGATCAGCTGTCCAAGGCTGTAATGCGCGCCAGTGAGCTTCACCAAAGCGTCGGACAGCGACAGCAGCAGCACCGCAAAGGTGATCAGGGCAATACCGGTGAGCTGGCCGGTTGCGTTCGTTTGTTCGGAAGACATCGCGGCACCAAAGCAGTTTTCACTTGTGGGCGGAAGTGAATTCCGGTGATGTATGCTTCAATGCGACTGATGGAACCGCAAATGCCGCCGAGCCGGCACAAGCGGAATGCCAATTGGAGAGGGGAAACGCCATGACCAGGTTCTGCCTCGCGGCCTTACTGGTGCTTTCAACCACGGCGGCCGCCTTCGCCCATGGCGGCGGCTGCCGCAAGAGCTCGCCGCCCGGCCAGTGCTGCCATATGGAAAAGAAAGTCGGGAAGGTGCACTGCCACTGAGCCAGCACATTATCCGGCGCACTGACAAAAAACCTCCGCCGGTGGCCGGCGGAGGTCTTGTGTTCGGGGCTTTCAGCCGGTCAGAAGGAAATCGCGAAGTTCAGCCTCGCGGTGTGCGACTGGGCCTCGCTGCCAATCTGTCCTTCGTAGGAGATGCCAAGGGTCGACATCGGCGACAGCGCGAAATCAAGTCCGGCTTCCAGCACCGCGGCGTCCTCGTCGAGCGGCAGGCCGGAGATCCCGAAAGCCCCGCCACCCGTAAACGCCACGCTCGCCAACGGGGTCGTGTCGCCATAGGCATGACGCCAGCCGAGACCAACGCGGGCGGTCGCGCTGGTCGCGCCGAGCGCGAAGTCGGTCGCGGCGCGTACGCCAATCGTTGAGAACCAGACATCGCTGTCGGATGCCGCGACAGACAGCGCCGCGGCGCCGCCCGTCTCGGTGTAGCCATCCGTATGCATGTTGACATAGGCAAGGTTCGCATAAGGCTCGAACGCGCTCTCGCCGGCATCGATGCGATATCCCGCTTCGGCAAAGGCCTGGAAGGCATTTGCGTCATAGGATGCCGAAAGCTGATCGGAGAACGCGCCGAAGGCAACCGAGCGATCGCTGTCGACCTCGTACCAGGTGTAGGCCGCGCCCATCCGGATGCCGATAGCGCCGACTTCACCGCCGCCATAGACGCCGAAATGATAGTCGTTGGTACTGCCGCTCGCGCCATCATCGCCGCTGAAGCTGGTGCTGGAATAACCGCCCATCGCGCCGATGCGCCAGTCATTGCCGATCGCGCCATCGATACCGGCAACCAGACCGCCCAGAGAATTGTCGAAGCCGGCGGCATTGCCGTTACCGTCCATCGAGGTCCAGTTGCCGAGCACTTCGCCCCAGGCGGCAATACCGCTGCCGTGGGTCTCGACACCGGTCATCGTCTGATCCTCGCCATAGGCCATGACCGGAACCGGCTTTGCCGCAACACTGTCGAATGCGGCGCGCACGCGGTTGGTCGCCGCATCGCGGATCAGGTTGGTATTCGCCAGGATCGCTGTCCGCATCGTCGCATTGGACGCACCCGACAACTGATCGAAGGCGTCGCGCGCGGCTTCCGCGTTCAGCGAGACGACATTGCGGTAAAGCGTATTCGTCGGGCCGAGCGCTTCAACCGCCCCGCCGGTCGCCTGCTGGTTCGGCGTATCCCCGATCGCCGCGAAATCGACGTCGTTGCGGATGATCGTGAGATCAACCCGGTCGCCGTAATATTCCAGCGTCGGATACAGGAAGGCGAAGTCCGAGACGACATTGTCGAACGTGCCGTTGACGCTGCTGGCGGTGAGGATCGTGTAGGTGGCCGCCGGATCGTAGCCCGAGCCCGGCTCCAGGCCGATATGGGCCGCCGTGCCCCCATTCAGCGTTGCCGTGTCACGCACCGCGATCTGGTCGTGCGCGCCGGTCAGCGGGTCGATCTCGATTTCATAGATCGAGTTCGGCTCGAAGGTGATGTCGCCGGCAACCGTCAGCGTTCCAGGCGAATTGCCCGGCGATACCGTGCCGCCGGTGCCGACCGTCAGGGTGCCCACGGTTCCCGAGCCGCCGATGAACGCGCCGTTCTCGATCGTCAGCGGACCACCGAAGGCGCCGTTGACGATGAGCTTGCCGTCATCAATGCGGGTCGCCCCGGTAAATCCGCTATTGTCACCGGTCAGCGTCAGCGTGGAATTCTCCGACTTGACGATCAGGCCGCTGCCCGAGACCACGCCACCGAATGTCGCATCCTCGGCCACGGCGAAATTCAGGGTGGCGGATGCGCCGACATCGAGATTGCCACCCGGCAGGGTTGCAAGCGTCAGGGCGCCTTCGGAGACGGACGTCATGCCGGCAAAGCCGCTGATATCGCCGGCAAGCGTCAGCGCCGACGCGCCGGATTTCACCAGCATGCCGCTTCCTGTGATCTGGTTCGAAACCACCGTGCCGTCCGCCAATGCGAGTTGCGCCGTGCCGGAAGAACCGACCGCGATCGCGCCGCCCGGCAGGGACTGCAGGCTCAGCGTTCCTTCCGAAACGGAAGTGGTGCCGGTGAAGTCGCTGATATCGCCGGCAAGCGTCAGCGTGGTCGCGCCGGATTTCACCAGCGTGCCATTGCCGTTGATCAGGTTGGAGACGGTCGTATCATCCGCCAGAGCGAATTCGACCGTGCCCGCGTCAACAGCGGTGATCGTGCCGCCCGGCAGCGATTCCAGCCGCAGAGTCCCGTCGGTAACGCCTGTGATGCCGGTGAAACCGCCGATCTTGCCGCTCAAGGTAAGCGTCGAGGATTCCGTCTTCACGATCGTGCCGCCGCCGATCATCGGCCCGGCATAGTTTGCATCACCCGGCAGGGCGAAAATCAGCCCCGTACCGGATTTGACGTCGATACCGTTCTTGCCGGGCAGCGTCTCGTAACGCAGCGCACCGGCATAAATCCGGGTCACGCCGATGAAGCCGCTGTGGTCACCCGTAATCGTCAGGGTGGATTTGCCCTCCTTGCCGAAGGTGCCGTAACCGGTCAGCGCGCCGCCAAAGGTTGCGTCTGCGGCCAGGTTCAGAAGCCCGGTGCCCATGACCCTCATGTCGCCGCCCGGAACTGTGGCGAGACGCAACGTGCCCGAGGACACATCGGTCAGGCCCGTGAATCCGCTGATATCACCGGTCATGTTGAGCGTCGACCCGCCGGATTTCGCAAAGGTTCCGCTGCCGGTGACGGCGCCGCCATAGCTGACATCGCCGCCGTTGAGCTTGAATTCGCCTGTCGCGCCAGCGTCCACAGCAAGGTTGCCGCCGATGACGGACTCCATGCGAAGGGTTCCGGCGGAGACCGTCGCCAGACCGGTAAAGCCGGAAAGGTTGCCGCTCAGCGTCGTGGTGCCCGTGCCGATCTGACGAAGGCTGCCGCCACCGGAAATCGCGCCGGAGAAGGAGGAATCATTGCTGCGGTTGAAGGCCAGCGTGCTTTCGCCGACAAGCAATACGTTGCCGTAACCGATACGGCCCGAGGTGCTGCCATTGCCGACCTGAAGTGTCGAATCCTGAATGACCGTCCCGCCGTTGAAGCTGCTATCGCCGGTGACCACCAGCGTGCCGCCGCCCATGACGCCGAGCGTGCCGGGCCCGGTGATGACGCCGCCATAGGTCAGAGAATTGGAGCGGTTGAAAACGACGGAGCCGTAGTTGCCGATATTGCCTATGATCGAGCCGGTCGTCCCGCCATCGCCGATCCGAAGCTGGGAATTGGCGCCTACGCTGGTCGCGCCGAGGAAAGTGTTTTCGCCAGTGAATGTCTGTGTGCCCCCCATGATGGAGAGGCCGCCATTGCCCGAAATGACACCCGAGAACACGTTGGTGCCGCCATCGATACGCAGGCCGGCATTGCCGAGAATGATCTTGCCGCTGCCCGTAAGCGCCTTGAGGGCCGCACCGCTGGCGGCGGAAATATCCAGCGTTCCGTTGACCGTGACAAGGCTGGAACTCTGAAGCCGGCCCTGGTTCTCCAGCGCCAGCGTTCCCTGCGAAATAATGGTTTCGCCGGTAAAGTTGTTCATGCCCGAAAGGGTGAGCGTTCCTTCGCCGGTCTTGGTGAAGCTGCCCGTGCCGGAGATTGTACGGACAATCTTGACGTCGTTGCCGTTGGTGTCGATCGTGCCGCCGCCCGCCTGGAGCGTGATTGCACGCATCGAATTCGGATCGAACGCCGCGCCGAACTGAAGCGTGCCGCCATTGAAGGTCAGGGCGCCGGCCGGGTTGCCGAGATTGCTGTCCTGGGAGACCGAGACGATGCCGTCATTGAAGAATGTGCCGCCGCTATAGGTGTTGGCGCCCGTAAGCGTCAGCGTGCCGCTTCCATCTTTCGTGACGCTGCCCGAGCCGGAAATGACCGTATCGAATGTCACGTTATCCGTGTGATCGAAGACGACGGTGGAATCGCTCGATGCCAGATAGACCCCCGACGCATTCAGTGTGCCGCTCAAGCCGCCCTTGCCAATCTTCAGAACGCCGCCTTCGCCGGCGAGCCCGGTTCCGACCTGAACCTGACGGTCTCCCGCGGCCCCCGCATTGACAACGCCGCCGCCACTGATTTCCATTATGGCCGCGTTGCCGCCGCCAATGGTGAACTGATAGTTGTTGGCGCCCGAAACAGTGAGTGCCGATCCAGTACCGGCGACGATTGCAGTGCTCTCGCCTGCGGCAGCGTTGGTGGAACCGACAAACAGCCCGTCGACCGTCGCCGTGCCGCCCGAATGGACATGGAACGTTCCGCCGAGGCTGTCCGCCGTCGCGTTGGAACCGACAGTAACCGCGCCGGTGGCGTCCAAGGTTCCATCGACGGCGACGGTCAGGAGGCCATTGCTTTCGATCAGGATATCGCCCGCCTCGCCGCCTGGGGTCTGGATGGCGGCCTGCCAAACGCTTGGGCCGCCCCCAATAATGACCGTTTCGCCGGTCACCGGGATTCCGTCGGTCCAGTTTCCTCCGTCGAACCAGTTGCCGGAGCCTCCCTGCCATGTGTTCGCCGAGGCTGCCTCGGCATCACTGTTGCCCATAACCGCCGCGAAGGCGAGCAAGCTGGCGCCCAAAAGCAGTGTCGACTTGCGTGTGAACCCCATTTCACCCTCCAAGAAAAAGATCGTTAATTTCGGCTTACGGGCTAATAAAATGTTTGCAAGACTTCACGCACCTTTGGGCGCGAAATTATGTTAATGTTACCTAATTGACACATTTTTTACTAAGTATGGCGCGACTAAAAGTGAACGCACCCATACCTGCCGCTGCCGCTGAGAGCCCACAGCGCATCAGGCGATGACGCCGGTGGGTGGTTTGGCGTCAGCGCGCCAGCCAGCCGCCGTCGACCGCCAGGATATGGCCGTTGACATAGGCGGCGGCGGGGGAGGCGAGGAACAGGGCCGCGCCGGCGATATCCTCCGGCTTTCCCCAGCGCCCGGCGGGAATGCGCTCGAGGATTTGCCGCGAACGGTCTTGGTCTTCGCGCAACGCCTTGGTGTTGGCCGTGGCGATATAGCCGGGCGCGATCGCGTTGACCGTGACCCCGTGGGGCGCGAGTTCGTTGGCAAGCGCCTTTGTCAGGCCGGCGACGGCGTGCTTCGAAGCCGTGTAGCCCGGCACGCGGATGCCGCCCTGAAACGACAGCAGCGACGCGGTCATGATAATACGCCCGGAGCCCGCCGCCTGCATCCGCCTTGCCGCGGCCTGAGACAGGAACCAGACGGCGTCGAGATTGGCCGAAAGCACCGCCCGCCAGTCGCTTTCGGGATGCTCGACTGCATCGCCGCGCCGGATCGTGCCGGCATTGTTGACCAGGATCGAGATATCGCCGCCAAGGCCATCCGAAGCGGCCGCGAGCAGCTTTTCCGCGCCGGCGGCGTCAACCGCGCCGAGATCGGCGGACACGCGCGCGAAGGCGCGGCCGGTCTCGCCCACAAGCCGGGCGGTCTCATCGCCCGGGTTGGAGTGCACGGTGATCGCCACATCCGCCCCGGCCTCGGCCAACGCGAGGGCAATCGCCTGACCGATGCCGCTCGCCCCGCCGGTGACCAGCGCGCGCTGGCCTTCAAGGCTGAACTGGTGTTTAAGATAGGCTTCGATGCTCATGGTCGGCTCTCCGGGTGATTGATGACATTACGACAGGATTTGTGTGAAAAGTTCGAGATCGGCGCGCATCCGCTGACGCTCAACGAATGCATCGGCATCCAGCATGAGGGGTTGGTGCTGGAACGGCTGACCTTCGCCACCAGGGACGGCGAAAGCGTGCGCGGCTTTCTTCTGCGCCCGCCGGGCGAGACGCCGGTTCCCGCCATTCTCTACATCCACGCCCATGGCAATGCCTATGATATCGGCGCGGACGAACTGCTGTCCGGCCGCAGGGCGCTGCTCTCGCCGCTCGGCCCGGAATTCGCGCGCCGGGGTTATGCGGTGCTGATGGTCGAGCTGCCGGCCTTCGGCGCGCGCTCCAGCCCCGGCGAAAGCGCCCGCGCCAAGGCGGCGCTGTGGAACGGCAAAAGCCTTGCCGGGCAGATGCTCGGCGAGCAGGCCGCAGCCTTCGACTGGCTGGCATCCCGCCCCGATATCATCGCCGACCGGATCGCCGTTTTCGGCATCTCCATGGGCGCGACCTTCAGCTACTGGCTGGCGGCCGCCGAGCCGCGCATCGCGGCCAGCGCGCATCTGTGCGCCTACGCCGATTACGCCGGCCTGATCGACGCCGGTAATATCGACCTCCACGGCATTTATCTCACCGTGCCCGGCCTTCTCGGCCTCGCCGGCAATGGCGAGATCGCCGGGCTGATCGCGCCCCGAGCGCAGCTCATCGGCGTGGGCGATCTCGATCCGCTGACACCACCCCCAGCCTTCGAGACTGCCTTCGCCCAGACGCGCCGCGCCTATGAAGAGGCGGGGGCCGCGAACCGTCTTGTTCTCGTGCACGAGCCGGAGGCCGGCCATGTGGAAACGCCGGCCATGCGCGCGGCGGTGTTTGCCTTTCTCGACCGTCATATCGGCCTCGCCTGACTGCGAAATGCTCTATCTGTTTGTTTTTGCGCGCGTCCGAACGGAAAACCGATATCCACTTTTCCTGAACACGCTCTAGTTCACCCGCTGCTCGTCGCTGTTGAACAGATGCACCCGCTCGGGATCGAAGCGCAGCGAAACATGGGTCGCCTCGGGATCGACCGCGCCGCCGCCGAAAACGGCCACCAGCTTCTGCCCGCCATCGGTGTTCGCATGCACGACGGTTTCCGGGCCAAGCGCCTCGATCAGCGTAACCTCCGCCTCGATCGCATCCTCGCCGCCCTCCGAGAAATCATGCGGGCGGACCCCAAGCGTCGCGCTTTCGCCGGGCTTCAGCCCGCTATCTTCGCAGGCAATCCGGGCGACGAGCCCGCCCGGTCCCTCGACATGAACGGCATCGGCTTCGACCGACGTGACGGTGACCGGGACGAGGTTCATGCGCGGCGCGCCGATGAAGCCGGCAACGAACAGGTTCGCCGGTCTGTGGAACAGGTCCAGCGGCTTGCCGATCTGTTCGATCCTGCCGGCGCGCATCACCACGATCCGGTCGGCCAGCGTCATCGCCTCGACCTGATCATGGGTGACGTAGACCATGGTGGTCGTCAGCCGCTCGTGCAGGCCCGAAAGCTCGGCGCGCATGGTGATGCGCAGTTCGGCGTCGAGATTGGAGAGCGGTTCGTCGAGCAGGAAGGCCGTCGGATTACGCACCACCGCCCGGCCGATCGCCACGCGCTGCTTCTGCCCGCCCGAAAGCTGACCCGGACGGCGGTCGAGATAGGGCCCGATTTCCAGCATGCGCGCCGCTTCCTGGATGCGGCTCTCGATTTCCGGCTTCGGCATATGGATGTTTTCCAGTCCGAAGGCGAGGTTCTGGCGCACCGTCATATGCGGATAGAGCGCGTAGGACTGGAACACCATGGCAAGCCCGCGATCGGCGGCCGATGCCTTTGTAACGTCCTTGCCGTCGATGATGATCTCGCCGGAGGTGGGCTTGTCGAGGCCGGCGATCAGCCTGAGCAGCGTCGACTTGCCGCAGCCCGACGGGCCCACCAGAACCGTGAACTCGCCATCCGGAATATCGAGACTGATATCGTGCAGGACCTTGAGTTTGCCATAAGCCCGATCAACCTTGTTCAGCGTTATCTGTCCCATGATGGCACCCTATTTCAGTCCGGAACCGGCAATGCCGGAAGTGATGAAGCGTTGCAGGAAGACGAAGACCAGCACGACCGGGATCATGGTCACCACCGTCATCGCCAGGATGTAATGCCACTGGACATTCAGCTCGCCGGCATAGGTGTTGAGCCCGACCTGCAGCGTGTAGACCTCCTTCGAGGACAGCACGACCAGCGGCCAGAGGAAGTCGTTCCAGCGCCAGACCACCGAGAAGATCGCAAGCACCGCCAGCGCGGGCGCGGCCAGCGGCAGCACGATGCGCCAGTAGATCTGCCATTCCGACGCATTGTCCATGCGCGCGGCATCCAGCAGCTCGTCGGGGATGGTCAGCATATACTGGCGCAGCAGGAACACGCCCGTGGGCGTCGCTACCGTCGGCAGGATAACGCCCCAGAGCGAGTTGTAGAGGCCGACGGCGCTGACCACCGAGTAGAGCGGCACCAGCAGCACCGACAGCGGCACCATCAGCGTGCCGACAATCAGCATTAGCACCGCATCACGCCCCCGGAACTTGTATTTCGAAAGCGCAAAGGCCGCCATCGAGTTGGTGATCAGGGTGATCAGCGTGGCCATCAGCGTCACGAACACGGAATTGCGCAGATAGAGCAGGAAGTCATTGCTCTCCAGCGGCGTGACGTAATTCTCCGTGGCAAAGCCGATCTCGCGCACCGGCGTGCGGTCGGCGATATTGACCTTGACGATCTCGCCGGGATTGGCGGGATCGACCATTTGCGCGACGATGCCGATGCGGCGCACTTCCGCCATCACCGGCGTCGAGCCGTCCTCCAGCGTCACGTGGTAGAGGTTAAGCGGCTTGTCGTAGCCTTCGACCTCCACCTGCTGGCTGACATAGGGCAGGATGGTGGGCGGGAACTCGGCAAGCTGCGCCGGCGACTTGAAGGATGAAAACACCAGCCACAGCGCCGGGCCGAACATGATGATCAGTCCGCCGATGAGCCAGACCCAGGTAACGATATCGGTCCAGTGCCAGCCATCGCCGCCGCGCCGGCGGAACAGGAACTTCGAAACGGCACTCATTCGCGTGCTCCCTTCTGTTCGTTGCGCCGCCCAAGGCCGAGCTGCACCAGCGTGAGCACCACCAGCACCAGCCCCATCATGATCGATGCGGCGGCCGCAAGGCCCGGATTGCGCAGCAGCGAGGCGAAACCGACCTCGTAGATATACTGGGTCAGATACATGGTGGAGGTGCCCGGTCCGCCGCCAGTCAGCACATAGACCTCGTCGAAGATCTGCACGGCGCGGATCAGCGACAGCACGATCACCACCAGAAGGTTGGGCATCAAGAGCGGCAGCGTGATGCGCCAGAACACCCGCGCCGGCTTGGTGCCGTCCATCTCGGCGGCCTCGTAGAGATCGCGCGGGATCGCCTGAAGTCCCGCAAGCAGGATCAGCGTGAAGAAGCCCATATGCGCCCAGACCGACACGGAGACCGCAGCCGTGAAGGCCGGCAGGCGCTCGGTCAGCCAGTCATGGGTATCGGCGCCGAATGTGTAGAGAACATAGTTGAGCAGGCCCTGACGCTGCAGGATCCAGCGCCAGATCAGGCCGACGACAACGGGCGACAGCAGCACGGGGAAAAAGAACACCGCCCGCCAGAAGCCCCTGCCCGCGATCTTGCGGTTGAGGATCAGCGCGGTGATCATCGCCGTCAACGTCATCAGCGAGACCTGGAAGAACACGAAGATCGCGGTGTTCTGCGCCGCCTTCCAGAACAGGTCCTCGCGGCAGGTGCCCGGGTCGAGGTAGTTTCCGCAATCGAGAAGCCGGCCATATTGTTCAAGGCCGACAAAGGTCCGGTCGGCCAGGAAATAGGCCGAGCCGGAGGTCATCGAATAGAAGAAGTTCATGACCAGCGGGATCAGCACGAACACGCCGAAGATCGCCATGTTCGGCGCCAGGAAAAACGCCGCCATGCCGCCGGTGCCCGTGGCCCGTTGCCAGACCTTGAGCGGCGGGTTCAAAAGCGCGGCCAGCCACATGACCGGCGCCGTGATAACGGAGCCGGTCATGCGCTTTATGTCGGACAGGTTCGCCACTTTTCCGCGCTTGCCTACTGCTGAACCTTGTCGGCGATATCCTGGTCGATGCGCGTCCAGGCTTCGTCGAGGGTCAGTTCACCGGCCATGACCTGGCTGATGCGGGTGACGAGCGCGCCGTAATAGGCCGATGCCCACTTCCATGCCGGCAGCGCATCGGCGGCGGGCAGCGTTTCCGCCGAGGACTTGACGAAGGCATCGAGCGCCGGGCCGACATTCTTGTCGTCGGTATCCCAGTTCAGGCCGCCTTCGGCAACCACGCCCTTGTGCGCCGGCAGGAACAGGGTGCGCTCGGAGAACTCCTTCACGATCTCGGGGCTCGCCAGATATTCCATGACCTTGGCGACGTCTTCCGGGTTCTGGGTGTATTTGATGCCGACGAGTGCCGCGCCGCCCTTGAGGCCCGAGCAACCGACCGTGCCGCAGGGCGAACCGATCGCCACCCAGTCGAAGCCGTCGCCGATCTTGGTCGAGAGGTTCGCGACCTGCCAGCTTCCCGAATAATAGAACGGGATCTGGGCGTTGATGAAATCATCGGCGGCCGCACGATAGGTGGAGCCGGCGGCCGATACCCAGGTATCCTTCAGCATCAGACCGTCATTGGTCCAGTCGACGAGCTTGGTCGCAAAGGTCTTGGTGCCGTCATCGACCGGCGCCGGCATGCCATCGGGGCCGATATAATTTGCGCCATAGGAAACGTTCGGACCGGAAATGCGGTGGCCGGAACGGTCGATGGCGAAGGCCGCCGCCGTCTGCTGGCTCTTGGCGACTTCGGCCGAAGCATTGACCCAGTCATCCCAGGTGGCCTTGTCGCCCGGCAGATCGACGCCCGCCTGCTCGAACAGCGTCTTGTTGGCGAAGCCGCCGGTGAGCGTGAGCTGGGTCATGAAGCCGGTAATGGCATCGGAGCCGTCGGGACGCATCCAGTCGGCCTGGGCGCCGAAATTTTCCTCCCAGTAACCGGGATCGGAAAGATAGGGGCGAAGGTCAAGCCAGTGATTGGCCAAAGCTTTGAGGTCGGTGACGCGAGCGATATCGGGGCCCTGGCCGGCTTCGAGCTGGATCGGAAGCTGTTCCTGGATCACCTTGTAGGCGACGTTGTCGAGCGTGACGTTGATATCCGGATTGTCCTTCTGAAAGCGGTCGATAAGGTCCTGCATGACCTCGCCCTCGACGCCGTCCGAATACCACATGATGCGCACATCGCCCGCAAACGCCGATGTCGAGGCCATGAACCCCGCCGCGACGATGGACAGAATGCTGACAGCATTTTTCATATCATTTTCCTCCTCTTAACCGGGCCTTCGCCCTTGCCGATCATCGGCATTTGTTACCCACCCCACGGCAGGCGTCTCCAGAGGGCTCTCCCTGCCCTCCGGCAAAACCTTAATCCCGGAACGTCCGCGCCGCGCCCGCGATCGTCCATTCCGACGGGTCGAGCCTGCGGCCCTCCGCCTCGACAGAGCCATCGGCCCCGAAGCGGACCCTGCCATATTCAGGATCGTCGACCAGAATATCGCCATTGGCCTCGTCCACAAGACTGAGGGTTGCAAAATCCTTCTCGATCTCGTTTGCCTTGTCGCACTCGGCCATGCGCACGATCCATGTCGCCTTGCGGCCCGGCGCGCGCAATTCATTGCCCGCCGTCGGTCCGGTCGCGACAAGCGCCAGCCCGGCATCGACCTTCAGCAACACGCAGCCGCCACCGCTCACCGCCAGCGCCGTATCGCGGCCGATGCGGGTCTCGTCGAAGACGGATTGCGGGAACCAGCAATGAGTGAAGTCCGGCTGTTCCTCGGCACATTCGAAACGCGCAATCGCCAGGCCACGATACTGGTGAACGCGCGGCAGCGTGCCCGAGCCGCCCCAATAGGATGGCCGCCCATAGCCCGAATGCAGCACCTCGCCCGGGTGGTTGATCCAGATGGTCGCATCCGGATTGTCGCCAAGGCGCAGATGCAGCACCGTTTCCTGATAGCCCCACTGGTTCCAGCGATAGGCCGCGGCGGTACCAAGCGCGTACGACGCCGTCTTGTAGTGATAAAGCCGCGCGAACCTGTCCTGTCCCTGGGCGAAGGTCCATTCATGCCCTTCGCTGCCGGAAACCGAGGCGATGACCGCAAGCTCTTCCGGTATCCGCAAACCGTGATCGCGCAGGCAAAGCGCCAGTTGCGGCAGGGCGTGGAAGCGCATGCCGTAATTGCCGCGCCCCCAGATCATCCGCGCAATGCCGGAAAGCTCAAGCGTCCGTGAGGCCCGGAGCGTATGTTCATAGGAACGGCCCTGCGCGCCCGTCATGACGCCATGGTGGGCCGAGCGGGCGAGGATCTCGACAAGCCGGATGATGGCCTTGCCCGCGCGCTCCGCTATGTCACGGTCCGGCGCCAGCGCATAGAGCGCGCACAGCCCCTTCAGGTCGATCGGGAAATAGGGCGCGGAATTGAACTCCGCCATCTCCCATTTTTCGAAGTGATCGAGCCAGGCCCGCACCCGTGCGGCGCCGATGACGGATTGCTCATTGCCCGTTCGCTGCGAGCGCGCGAAACGCGCCCCGGGCAACATATCGCCGGCGAGATAGGCGGCCGTATGAAACAAGAGCGCGTGGTTTTCCGAGAAATACCACTGCACGTCATTGCCGGGCTCATCCATCCAGTAGCGATAGTTGAGGATGGCCGCATCGACGCGGTCGCGGACCTTGGCCCCGATATCATCGCCATAGGCGGCGCGGCACCAGAGCAGCGGAACCAGAATGAAATCGGCGCAGTCGTGGCAATCCTCGATCGCCGGCAGCGCGCTTTCGATCATGGCGTCGGTCTCATCGCCGCTCATGCCGGTGGCTAGGCGGGCCAGCGCGCGCACCGTATCGGCCTCGGCGTGGTTCGCGACTTCGCCGAGCGCTTCGGTGATGCGCTCGGGGAGGTTTTCCGGAGCCTTGCCCTGACGCGCCACATGGCAGAGTTCGACACCGAAGACGCGCGAGACAGCGTAATCGCCGCGCGCCAGCGTCACCTTGAAATGGCGGAAATCGGCGGGCAGGTCCGCAGTATCGGCGACCGCGAGCCGGACCGATCCGGCATCAAGCGTCCGCTCGAAGCTCAACGGCTTCTCGATCGACATGAAGTCGCCCTCGATTACCACCTTCGCCGCCACATCGACCGGCAGGCCGGTATCGGCGACGAGCGCCACCTCGCCCGCGCCATAGGCCGGCTTTTCGAAATGCATGGAGGCGAGCATGGCTTCCATCGCATCGGCGACGGGAGCCTCGACCGGGATCGGCAGGGCGTGTTCGACCGCCGGACCGGACAGATAATCGAGCTGGAAATAGTAACGCGCATCGCGCTCGGCCAGATCGTCAAAGACGATGCCGATAACATTGTCGCCCGCTTCAAGCGTGACGGCGAACTCTTCGATGGTCTCGAGATTGCGGCCGTAGGGCGCCATGAAGCCGACCTCGCGGCCATTGACGAACAGCACCGCGCCGCCGCAGGTGCGCAGCGCCAGCCGGGCCTCGCCGGCAGATGCGGCGCGGATTGTCGTTTCCGCGAAGGTTTTAAGCTCGGTGGCGCGGAACCAGAAGCCCGACAGGTCGACGCGCGGCGAGCCGAAGGGCAGCCAGGTGCGCGTAAGGTCCGGCCTTGTCTCGCCGATCACGGGCCGCTTGCCGCGCCGCTCTGCGGCAAACTGCGTCCGGCACGGATATTCGTGCGGGATGAAATTCTTGTGCTTGGTCAGGAAAAAGAAGGGATCCATTTCCCCCTTCATCGGCTGATCGGGCACGTCGTAGCGCGCCTCTTCCGTCGCCGAAAGCCGCCAGTAAACGATCGGCGCGCCCGCTGCAAGCGGACGCCGGAGCGCCCTGTCCGTCTCCATCTGGTTCAACGCCGAATTCATCTGATCTCCCTGATCGCAACCGGATCGACATCGGTATAGGCCTGATTTTCGCCGGTCATGCCCCAGACGAAGGCATAGGGCCCGGTGCCCGCGCCCATATGGATCGACCATGCCGGCGAGATCACGATATCGCCATTGGCGACGACCAGATGGCGGGTATTGTCGGGACGGCCCATAAAATGGAAGACGCGGTCTTCGTCACCGAGATCGAAGTAGCAATAGGCCTCCATGCGCCGCTCGTGGAGATGGGGCGGCATGGTGTTCCAGATACTGCCCGGCGCGGGATCGGTGATCCCCATCAAAAGCAGGCAGGAGGGCGCGACCTCGGGGTGGATATACATGCGCAGCTCGCGCTTGTTGGATTTCGCCTCGTCACCCATTACCAACGGCTTGGACTCGGCCCGCTTGATCAGGCGATGCGGAACATCCGCGCCGGCGGGCACCGAATTCATGTAGAACCGCGCCGGCGGCTTGCCGGCATCGGCGCTTTCTAGCGTTACGGTTTTGGCGCCCCGGCCGACATACAAGATGTCGCGATTGTCGAGTTCATGGCGTTCGCCATCAACTGTGATCGTGCCCGGGCCGCCGAGATTGGCGATCCCCATCTCGCGGGCGTCGAAAAACGCCTCGGTGCCAACCTCGGCCCCATCGCCGAAGGAGAGCGCGGAGGAAGTCGGCACCGCGCCGCCGACGATCATGCGGTCGACATGGGTATAGGCAAACCGGATTTCGCCGGGCGTGAACAGGCCTTCCACCATGAATTCGTCGCGCAGCCGCGCCGTGTCCATGTTGTCGATATCGGCAGGCGAAGCGCCATAAAGCGTTTTCAGCATGCTTTGCTCATCCTTTCATTGCTGTGATGCAGGCCTTCGGCAAGACACAGGATCGCAAGCGCCTGGCCATAGCCTGTCGGCTGCACCGGAATATCGCGATAGAACTGCAGATCGTGACCCATGCGGGTGCCATAGGAGACGTTGGAGACCACGCCGTCATCGCTGATATTTTTCATGACAGCATTGAGCGCCCGCAACCCCGCCGCCTCGCAGCCTTTCGGCCCGAGGCCCATGCGCGCGGCCTTCATCAGCCCGAAGCCGAAGCCGGCCGTCGCCGAGATTTCCTCATAGGAAGACGGGTCGTCGACCAGCGTGGTCCATGCGCCCGACGCCGTCTGGAACTTCAGCAGCGCCTCGATCTGGGTCTGAAGCACGCCGAGAAGATAGGCCTCCACCGACGGCGACAGATCGCAAAGTTCGATCAGTTCGAGAATACCGACCGTGATCCAGGCATTGCCCCGGCCCCAGAGCGCACCGGCGAAATTGTGCCGGCCGGCAAAGGTCCAGCCGTGATACCAGAGCCCGGTTTTCGGATCGGCGAGATAGCGGGCATGAACCAGAAACTGGCGCTCCGCCTCATCGACAAAGCGCCGCTCGCCCGATGCCTGACCGTAGGAAGCCAGGAATAGCGCGACCATGAACAGCGTGTCGTCCCACAATTCATTATCGTTGATCTTGTCGGAAACATCGTGCTGGAAGCCGCCTTCCGGCGTTCGCGGCATGTCGGAAACCACCCGCTCGGCCCAGTCGCGAAGAACCGCCTCGTAGCGCGGCTGGCGCTTGTGACGCCAGATTTCGCTGAGCGCCAGCATCGGCGCGGTGGTGTTGACGTTCATCTTCGGCAGACCCGCCTCGATCCGGCGGTCGTACCAGTCTTCGAGGATTTTCAGATGCGCGTCGTCGCCGGTGTGCCGCCACAGGCGCGCGATCCCGTAGAGTCCGACGCCCTGCGGCCATTCCCAACTGTCGAAGCTGACATAATCGCCGGGCGTACCGTCGAGATTGGGCTCGTTGAAGCGCCCGTCGTGACGCAGTCCCGTCATCCCGCGCACCAGCGCCGACAAGCTGTCGGAAATCTGATCGGCCGTTATCGGCATGTTTCCTCCCGTTCATTCCTCAAGGCGAACTGTTCCACACAAAAAGCTGTTGCGCAATTTGCAAATTTTTTGCAGTTTTGGCGCAAACAGGAGGCATTGACGATTCACGGCAAGCGCGGCAAGCCAAACCGACGGGTCCGGCTGGAGGAAATCGCCCGCAATTGCGGGGTGTCGGTATCGACCGCATCGCGGGCGCTTGCGGGCACCGGCGGGGTGAAGGACGAGTTGCGGGCAAAGATCGTCGAGACCGCGCTGGCGCTTGGCTATGTCAACCCGACATCGGCCGCCGGCCGCCGTATTATCCTGGCGACCTCCAGCGTCGCGATGATCGACCACCAGCGCAACCAGTTCACCTACCACGTTCTCGACGGCCTCAACGAACGGGCCGAGGCGCTCGGCATCGAACTGGTCACCCGCGCGGTCGCCACCCCCGAGGATGAGGCGCAGCTTCTGGCCGAGGGCGAGGCGGACGCCTCCGTTGCCGGCTGCCTGTTTCTGACGCTGGACGATGCGCAGGTGCTGACCCGTTCGGGCGGATTTTCCAAGCCGATCGTGCTGATCAATGGCGACGATCCGGCGATGCGCCACTCCAGCGTGACGCCCTGCAACCGCTCCGCAGCGCGGCTCGCCGCCGACCACCTTCTCAATCTCGGCCACCGCCGTATCCTGTTCCTGATGCATCCCGGCCGGCGGACGATCGAGCGCCGCTTCGAAGGCTGGCGCGATGCGCTGCGCGCTCGCGGCATCGAGGATATCGACGATCTCGTGGTGACGGTCGATGACTGGCTGCCGGAACTTGCAAGCCGCGCGATCGCCGACCGGCTGGAAAAGCGCGGCGCCGATTTCACGGCCGTGCTGACCGCCGGCGACAGCCTGGCCTATGGCGCGATGCTCGCCATCCAGCAGGCGGGCTATCGCGTGCCGGAGGATTTTTCCGTAGTTGGCATGGACGATCTACCACTGTCTGGCTTTTCCGATCCGCCGCTGACGACAATGCATATCCCGATGCGCCACATCGGCTCCGCTGCCCTCAGCCTCCTGCTCGATGATCTCGGCGTCACCCGCCTGCCCGCGCGACGCGTGGAGCTCGCCTGCTGGCTGGTGGAACGCGCTTCAACCGGGCCCGCGCGACCTGGCCGGTAATGCGGGATGGGCTGCCGTGACCTCAATTGATACGTCGAGCAAACGACCCTGATACTTTTTTCACCGCACAGAAAATTGTCAGCGCAGAAACGCGTTTTTTTGTTTACGCAGCCGTTTCGAAAAGACTAGCCAAAGAGCAATCACGGGCCAAAACGGCCGCGATCCTATCAAATTTCTCACGGGAGGCATGACATGCAGGCACTGGTTCTGGAGAAGAAGGGCAAACTCTCGCTGCGCGACTTCGAGGTCGCCACCGCGCTGGGCCCGCAGGATGTACGGATCAAGACCCACACGGTCGGCATTTGCGGCTCCGATGTCCACTATTACACCCATGGCAAGATCGGCCATTTCGTGGTGCATGAACCGATGATCCTCGGTCATGAGGCCTCCGGCACCGTGATCGAGACCGGGTCCGAGGTCACGCATCTGAAGGCCGGCGACCGGGTCTGCATGGAACCGGGCATTCCCGATTTCACCTCGCGCGCGTCCAAGCTCGGCATCTACAATGTCGATCCCGCCGTCAGGTTCTGGGCAACGCCGCCGATCCATGGCTGCCTGACGCCGGAGGTGATCCACCCCGCCGCCTTCACCTACAAACTGCCGGATACGGTGAGCTTCGCCGAGGGCGCGATGGTCGAGCCGTTCGCGATCGGCATGCAGGCCGCACTGCGCGCCCGCATCCAGCCCGGCGATATCGCCGTGGTCACCGGCGCCGGCCCGATCGGCATGATGGTGGCGCTGGCGGCGCTGGCTGGCGGCTGCGCCAAGGTGATTGTCGCCGATCTGGCCCAGCCGAAGCTGGATATCATCGGCGCCTACGATGGCATCGAGACGGTCAATATCAGAAATCGCCCCGCCGCCGAGGCGGTTGCCGAGGCCACCCATGGCTGGGGCGCGGATGTCGTCTTCGAGTGCTCGGGCGCTGCCCCCGCGATCCTCGGCGTCGACAAGCTCGCCCGCCCCGGCGGCGCCGTCGTGCTGGTCGGCATGCCGGTCGAGCCCGTTCCGGTCGATATCGTCGGCCTTCAGGCGAAAGAACTCCGCGTCGAGACCGTGTTCCGCTATGCCAATGTCTATGACCGCGCGATCGCCCTGATCGCCTCGGGCAAGGTCGACCTGAAGCCTCTGATCTCCGATACCCTGCCCTTTGCCGACAGCATCGCCGCCTTCGACCGCGCCGTCGAAGCGCGTGAAACCGATGTCAAACTCCAGATCGTGATGCCGGATTGATCCGCCACCTGCCGGTCCCGCGTCTTGGCGGGACCGGCTTGGGGGCCAAGCGGCCCCTGTTCTGATGAAAAACCTGTTTGCCCCTTCAAAACTGCAAGAAAAGTATAAGCGCCAAATGGTGCTTATCGACCACGCGCCTTCCTGATTGACAATTGGCAGTCAGACGTATTTCGCAGCATTTTCCTCAATTTAGGCCGAAAGTCCGACCGTTTTACGCTGCGTTGCGATATGAGGCTTCTGCATTGCGGCAGCCTCAGGCGTGCTTACAAACGCCACCCTTTCAATTTCGACGAATTCCCGGTCAAAAAAGTATCAGTAAATTTTCCGTGGTGATGTTGAGGCAAACGGTGGCCGCAGCGTAGTGTTTTACCAACGTTGATGCCGTGGAGGGAGCCACGGCAAACGCCGCCAGTCGGCGAGGGAGGATCAGAGGATGCAACCGGATCTGGAGCTTGTTCACATTCGCAAGGGTGAGTCCTTCGCGGCATGGAAGCATGGCTACCCGTTCCGCACCGTCCGCTGGCACTATCACCCAGAATACGAAATCCATCTTGTCGTGGACACCTCGGGCAAGTTCTACATCGGCGACTTCATCGGCGATTTCGGTCCCGGCCAGTTGATCATGACCGGCCCCAACCTGCCGCAGAACTGGATCAGCGATATCGAGCACGACGAAACCGTCCCGTTACGCTCGCTGATCATCCAGTTTCCCGAAAAATTCATCGAGGACGCCTGCGCGGCGATGCCGGAGATGCAGGCGATCCGCCCGCTTTTGGAGCGCAGCCATCGCGGCCTGCTCTTCGACGACGCGACGAGCCGGGCCGTGCGGCCGCTGCTTGAACGGCTGATCGAGGCGCGCGGCATGCAGCGCCTGTCGCTGTTCTGGCAAATCCTCGACATTCTGGCCGAGTCCGAGGATCCGGAAGTGCTCGCAAGCCTCAGCTACGAGCTCGACCTTTCCGATATCGATTCCCGCGGGGTCAATCGCGCCATCGCCTATTTGCGCGAACACCTGACGGAACCGGTGGACGAGAGCGAACTTGCCGATCTCGTGGGACAGAGCCCGAGCGCCTTTTCGCGCGCCTTCAAGCGGCATACGGGCACGACGCTGGTGCGTTATAAGAACCAGTTGCGGATCGATCTCGCCTGCCGGCTTCTTCTCGATTCCGAGGAGATCAAGGTCGCCGAGATCTGCTACGAGGTCGGGTTTTCGAACCTGTCCAACTTCAATCGCCACTTCCTGAAGTTCAAGGGCATGTCGCCCTCGCAATTCAGGACGACGTTTGCGGCCAACGGGGCCCTGGCCATGGCCGACTAACCGCAGAGCAAAAATCGAAATTCAGCAATTCGGGCGACATGGTGTTGTCCGGAAACGGGCGGCTTTTGCCTGCCCTCACCAACGGGAGGACCTGATATGAATATCGTGACCAAGACACTGACCGCTGCAGCGCTCGCCGCGACGACCGCGTTGCCGGCCATGGCCCAGGATGACGGCCTGAAGATCGGCATGACCTTTCAGGAGATGAACAACCCCTATTTCGTCTCGATGAAGGAAGCGCTGGACGAAGCCGCCGCCAGCCTCGGCGCCGAGGTGATCGTTACCGATGCCGGCCATGACGTCGCCAAGCAGATTTCCGATGTCGAGGACATGCTGCAGCAGAATATCGACATTCTTCTGCTGAACCCGACCGACAGCGCCGGCGTCGAATCCGCCGTCAACATGGCCAAGCAGCAGGGCGTGATCGTGGTGGCGGTGGACGCCAATGCCGCGGGCCCCGTCGACACCTTCGTCGGCTCCAAGAACCGCGATGCCGGCTACCAGTCGTGCAAATATCTCGGCGAGGCGCTCGGCGGCTCGGGCGAAGTTGCGATCCTCGACGGCATTCCGGTGATCCCGATCCTTCAGCGTGTCGAAGGCTGCAAGGCCGCGCTTGATGAGTTCGACGGCATTGAGCTGGTCGACGTCCAGAACGGCCGCCAGGACCGTTCGGTGGCGCTGGGCGTGGTCGAGAACATGATCCAGTCGCACCCGAACCTCGCCGGCATCTTCTCCGTCAATGACGGCGGCGCGATGGGCGCTCTGGCGGCCATCCAGGGCTCCGGCAAGGACATCAAGCTGACTTCGGTCGATGGCGCGCCTGAAGCCGTCAAGGCGATCAGCGACGGCACGCCGTTCATCGAAACCACCGCGCAGTTCCCGCGCGACCAGGTGCGCGTCGGCCTTGCCATGGCGCTTGCCCAGAAATGGGGCGCCCGTGTTGTGCCGGCCGAGGTTCCGATCGACGTTCGTGTGGTCGACAGCGACAACGCAGCCGACTTCAGCTGGTAACGTCTCCTCCGGGCCGCCCCCGCGTTCTTCTGGAACCGGGGGCGGGCTTCCTCTTCCATGCTCGGGAAAAGATCATGCTGGAATTGAACGGGATCAAGAAAAGCTTCGGAAAGATCGAGGTCCTGCACGGCGTGGACCTTCATGTCGAGGCGGGTGAAATCCATGCGCTTCTGGGCGAAAACGGCGCCGGCAAGTCGACTCTCATGAAGATCGTCTCCGGCATTTTCCGGCCGAGCGAGGGCGTAATTCGCGTTGACGGAAAAGAGCGCCATTTCGCCGATTATGACGAGGCGATCGACGCCGGCATCGGCATCGTGTTCCAGGAATTCAGCCTTATCCCCTATCTCACCGCCGTCGAGAACATGTTTCTCGCGCGCGAGATCAGCAACCGCTTCGGCCTGCTCGACCGCAAGGCGATGCATAAGCGCGCCCGCGCGATCCTGCGCCAGCTCGATGTCGACCTTCCGCTCGATGTTCCGGTCGGCCGGCTTTCGGTTGCCGAACAGCAATTCGTCGAAATCGCCAAGGCGCTGTCGCTCAATGCGCGGATCCTGGTGCTGGACGAGCCGACGGCAACGCTGACGCCATCGGAGGTCGAGCATCTGTTCAAGGTGATGCGCGAATTGCGCGGCCGGGGCGTCGCTGTCGTCTTCATCTCGCATCATCTCGAGGAGATTTTCGAGATCTGCGACCGCATCACCGTGCTGCGCGACGGCGAGTTCGTCGCCACCTGTCGCGTCGCCGATGTCGATCACGACCGGCTTGTCGAAATGATGGTCGGACGGCGCATCGAAAACAGCTTTCCGGAGAAGCCCGCGCCGAAACCGGATGCCGCCATGCGGCTGGAGGTCAAGGAGCTTCAGTTGCGCATGGGCGGGCCGGTGTCGCAGTTCGAGCTTCGCGAGGGCGAGATCCTGGGTTTTGCCGGGCTCGTCGGCTCCGGCCGCACGGAAACGGCGCTGGCCATGCTCGGCGCGCACCCGGCAAGCCGCTGCAAGATGCTGATCGACGGCGTGGAAACGCGCCTCTCCTCACCGGCAGACGGTCTGGCGCGCGGCATCGGGCTGCTGCCGGAAAGCCGCAAGACCGAAGGGCTGATCACCAGCTTTTCGATCGTCCAGAACATCTCGCTCAACAACTACCGCAAATACCGGGCGGCCCGCTTCTTCATCGACATGAAGAAGGAGATGCTGTCGACGCAAACCGCAATGGACCAGGTCCGCGTCAAGGCACAGGGTCCCCGCGCCCGGGTCGACACGCTGTCGGGCGGCAACCAGCAGAAGGTTGTGATCGCCCGCTGGCTGAACCACGACATGAAGGTCCTGATCTTCGATGAGCCGACGCGCGGCATCGATGTCGGCGCAAAGGCCGAGATCTACCAGCTGATGCGGGAATTCTCGGCCAAGGGTTACTCGATCATCATGATCTCGTCTGAGCTTCCGGAAATCGTCGGCATGTCGGACCGGGTCTGCGTCTTCCGCCAGGGCGGCATCGTCGCGACCGTCGCGGGCGAGAACATCAATTCGGAAGAAATAATGAAGCATGCAACCACCGGGAGGGTTCAACATGTCGCATGATGCAAATGCCAATGCGGCCGACGCAGATGACAAGGCAACCGAAAGAAACTGGAGCGCGCTGCTTCATTCGCCGTTGCTTCTGCCTCTCGCCGGGCTCATTGTCGTCTCGATCCTGATGGGGATCGCCAGCGACAACTTCTTCAGCGTCTCCAATATCTTCAACGTGCTGAGGCAGGTTTCGATCGTCGGCATCCTCGCGGTGGGCATGACCTTCGTCATCCTCACCGGCGGCATCGATCTGTCCGTCGGCGCAGTGATGGCGTTTGCCGGAACGATCGCGGCGGGCCTGATGGTCAATATGGGCATGCCCGGATGGGTGGGCCTTCTGGCCGGCATCGGCGTCGGCATCGGCCTCGGGATCTTCAACGGCGTGCTGGTGGCCTGGGGACGCATGCCGGCGATCATCGTCACCCTTGCCACGATGGGGATCGCCCGCGGCCTGGGTCTGATCTATTCCGGCGGCTATCCGATCAGCGGCCTGCCCTCCTGGATTGCCTGGTTCGGCATCGGGCGGATCGGCAACGTGCCGGTTCCCGTTATCCTGATGTTCATTATCTACGCGCTCGCCTGGGTGCTGCTGCAGCGCACGCCCTTCGGCCGTCATGTCTATGCCATCGGCGGCAATGAGACGGCGGCGAGGCTCTCCGGCGTGAAGACCCAGTATGTGAAATTCGCCGTCTACGCGATCTCGGGTCTGACGGCGGCGCTTGCGGCGGTGGTGCTGACGGGACGGCTGATGTCCGGCCAGCCCAATGCCGGCGTCGGCTTCGAACTCGACGCGATCGCCGCGGTGGTCCTCGGCGGAACTGCGATTGCCGGCGGACGCGGCCTGGTGCTCGGCACGCTGATCGGCGCGGTGCTTCTCGGCATCCTCAACAACGGCCTGAACCTGATGGGAATCAACCCCTACCTTCAGGACGTGATCAAGGGCTTCATCATCCTGCTCGCCATCTATATCGGCCGCGAGTGGCGCTGAGACGGTTTCAAAAACAACAACAAAACGCAGATTCTAGGAGAAAAGAATGTCTGTTTCGCTGGATGGCAAGATCGCCGTCATTACCGGTGCGGCCTCGGGAATCGGGCTTGCCACAACCGAAAAGCTTCTGGCCGCAGGCGCGACCGTGGTCATGGTCGACCGCAACGGGAAGGCGCTTGATGAACTCGTGGCGCGCCTTGGCCCCAAGGCGATCGCCCAGGTCACCGACCTCCTGGATTTCGACAGCTGCAATGCGATGGTGCCGGAAATCCTGGAGAAGGTCGATCACATCGATATTCTCTACTGCAATGCCGGCACCTATATCGGCGGAGATCTGGTCGATACCGATCCGGCCACGATCGACCGCATGTTGAACCTCAACGTCAATGCCGTCATGAAGAATGTCCATGCCGTCGTACCGCATATGAGCGAACGCAAGACCGGCGACATCATCGTCACCTGCTCGATCGCCGGGCATTTTCCCGCCTATTGGGAACCGGTCTATACATCCTCGAAATGGGCCATCACCTGCTTCGTGCAGACCATGCGCCGCCAGATGATCCCGCATGGCGTGCGCGTGGCGCAGGTTTCGCCCGGCCCCGTGGTGTCCGCGCTTCTGGCCGACTGGCCCGAGGAAAACCTGCGCAAGGCCAAGGAAGCGGGCGCGCTGATCGACCCGGAAGAAGTCGCCGACGCGGTCGAATACATGCTGACCCGCAAGCGCACGGTCACGATCCGTGACATGATCGTGCTGCCGACGGCGTTCGACAGGGTTTGATCGGACAGGGTGAGACGCGTGACCAGCTATTTCGTGGGCATTGATGTCGGAACGGGCTCGGCGAGAGCCGGCGTGTTCGACGCTGCGGGCAATCTGCTGGCCACGGCCAAGCGCCCCATCGACATCCACCGCGCGGATGGCGGCATCGTCGAGCAATCCAGCGAACAGATCTGGCAGGCCGTCTGCCAGTCGGTCGCCGAAGCGGTCGGCACCTCGGGCGTCGATGCCGGCCAGATCAAGGGCGTCGGCTTCGACGCCACCTGTTCGCTGGTGGTGCGCGGACCGGACGGTCCGCTGCCGGTCGGCGATCATCCCGACCGGGACATCATCGTCTGGATGGACCATCGCGCGCTTGAACAGGCCGGGCGGATCAATCGCGGACAACACGATGTCCTGCGCTACGTCGGCGGCCGGATATCTCCGGAAATGGAAACTCCGAAGCTTCTCTGGCTGAAGGAAAACCGCCCGGAGACTTTTGGTGCGGCGGAGCATTTCTTCGACCTGACCGATTTCCTGACATGGAAGGCGAGCGGGACAACGGAACGCTCCGCCTGCACCGTCACTTGCAAATGGACCTATCTTGCCAACGAGGGCCGGTGGGATGCGGGTTATTTCCGAGCGATCGGCCTTGAAGAACTCGCGGACGAAGGCTTTACCCGTATCGGCCGGACGGTTGTCGATCCCGGTACGGCCCTTGGCCACGGCCTGACGGCGGAAGCCGCCGAGGCCATGGGCCTTCGCGCCGGCACGGCCGTCGCCGCGGGTCTGATCGATGCCCATGCCGGCGGCATTGGCACGGTGGGCGCCAGCGGCGGGGCCGGCGATCCGACGCGCGCCATGGCCTATGTCTTCGGCACCTCCTCCTGCACCATGACGACGACGCGCGATCCGGCTTTCGTTCCCGGCGTCTGGGGACCGTATTATTCCGCCATGGTGCCCGGCATGTGGCTGAACGAGGGCGGGCAATCTGCCGCGGGTGCTGCGATCGATCAGCTCGTTCGCCTCCATCCCCATTTCGCAGAGGCCGAAACGAAAGCGAAACAGGACGGCAAAAGCCTGCCCGCCTGGCTGGCCGACCGGGCGCTGGCCATTGTCGCCGCGCCGAGCGATGCCGTTCGCCTTGCCGACGACCTGCATGTGGTGCCGGAATTTCTCGGCAACCGCGCGCCCTTCGCCGATCCACATGCGCGCGCGGTTATCATGGGGCAAGGCATGGAGAGCGGTGCGGACAATCTGGTGGCGCTTTATGTCGCCGGCATTTGCGGCCTTGGCTACGGTCTGAGGCAGATCATTGAAACGCAGGCGGAGAATGGCGCGACGATCGACGCGATTTCCGTCAGCGGCGGCGGCGGGGCGCACGCTTTGAGCCGGCAGATGCTGGCCGATGCCACCGGCTATCCGGTCGAGATCACCGCCTGCCCCGAGCCGGTTCTGCTCGGATCGGCCATGCTGGGGGCGGTCGCGGCCGGCAGCTATCCGGACCTGCAAGCAGCGATGCCGGCCATGTCCCGGGTCGCGACGCGATGCCATCCCGCGGACGAACTCTATCGCCGCCTGCATGACAATCGCTATCAGGCGTTTCTGGCCCTGCAGCGCACCGCGCGCGAGATTCGCCAGTCGACAATGGCGCTTCTCGAATAGGCGCAATCACACCGGAGCGGGTCCCGCTCCATATTTTGGTTTAGGAACGCATTTTCGCCACTGGCCGCGAAATGCGGCAATGGAGGCCATCATGCAATTTTCCGGAAAAACCGTCATCATCACCGGCGCGGGCAAGGGGATCGGGCGCGCCTGCGCCGAGCTCATGGCCGCGCGCGGCGCCGAGGTGGTCGCGCTCAGCCGCACCATGAGCGATCTCGAAAGCCTGAAGGCGGAGATCGGCTGCCGCATCGTTCAGGTCGACCTTCAGGACCCGAAGGCCGCCCGCGCCGCCATGGCCGAAGCCGGCACGGCGGATTATCTGATCAACAGCGCCGGCATCAACGTGCTGGAGAGCACGTTCGACATGAGCGACGACGGCTACGAGGCCGTGATGGGCATCAATCTGCGCTCCGCCCTGATCACCTGCCAGGAATTCGCGCGGGCCCGGAGGGCTGCCGGCGGCGGCGGCGCGATCGTCAACATTACCTCGATCGCCGGCCATCGCGGCTTTACCGAACATCTCTGCTACGCCGCCTCCAAGGCCGGCCTCGAAGGGGCGACGCGGGTGATGGCCAAGGAACTCGGCCCCCACAATATCCGCGTCAACGCCGTCGCCCCGACTATCACGCTCACCGAGCTCGCAGTCGAGGCCTGGAGCGATCCGGCGAAGAGCGAACCGATGATGGTGCGCCACCCGCTCGGCCGGTTTGCCGAGGCCGACCATGTCGCCGCCAGCATCGCGATGCTGCTTTCGGATGACTGCGCGATGGTCACCGGCGCGGTGCTGCCGATCGACGGCGGCTTCCTGGCGGTGTGAACTCTGGCCGTTGCTTGCTTCAAACGACCGAAATGCGGTTCCGGATAGGCCGCAAAAGGCGGTTTCCCTTACCGGTTCTCAGAACTTGACACTTAGCAACGCCGTCAGGTTCTGGCTCCGGGCGCTGTCGCCAAACTCGCCAGTATAGGTGATGCCAACGCTGACCCTATCCTGCAACGCGGTTTGCCAGCCGACCGAGAACACCGCATGGTCAACCGCGTGCGGCGTGCCGGTCACGCCGAAGGGATCGCCTCCCGAAAACGCCACCATCGTATCCGAATCGAGATCGCCATAACCATGGCGCCATCCGACCGACGACGTGATCTGGCTCTCATAGCTGCCGAGCGCGAATTCGTGAGCCCCGCTGAGGCCTATCGTGGTGAACCCGGCATCCATCGTCTGCCTCAAAGAGGAGAGCACCGCAAACCGGCCCGTTTCCGTGAACGCATCCGCTTTCTGATGGACATAGACAACATCCAGGAATGGCCCGAACTGGAAAGTGTCGGTGATCTCGAACGCATAGCTGATGCCGCCGAAAAGCTGGAAGGTCCCACCATCAAAGCGGCCCCTGATCCGCTCGGACAGTTGCAGGAATTCGATGTCGCGCCGGCTTACGGCGTCGCGCCAGGTATAGGCCGCGCCGAAATCAACCTCGAAGCCGCTGAAAACGCCGCCGCCATAGACGCCGACCGTAAAGTCGTCGGATATTCCCCTGGCATTTCCCTCGTCGACCCGGTAGCTCGAATGACCGTAGCCGGCAAGCGCGCCAAAGCGCATGTCAGAAAACGCCGCGAAATCGCCGCCGACGAAGACGCTGTTCGATTTCCAGTCATAGGTGCGCGTGCTCTTTTCGTTGGTCCAGCTCGCCCGGCTGCTGATCACTTTCCCTAACCCGGCTCCCCTGTAGATCGGGTCATTTTTGGGTGCGCCTTGGCCGGACGCGACTGTATAGACACTGCCGCTGGTGGTCTCAACCGACGCGCGGGCATCCGTGATCACTGGAGAATTATCATTCTGTGAAAGGGGCTCCGAAGCGGAAGCGACCTCGCATTGCTGCCGATTGTGCCCGGCTGGGATGATGGCGCTGCCGTCGTTGGACACGGTGTTCAACTCACAGCTCTGCGCATGAGCCACGCCTGACTTTACGGGAAACGCGCCGCTTTGGAAAAAAAGGCAGCCCGTTACCGCTGCACCGACGACCATGCGGAAGGGTCGTCGGTGCAGCGTTTGAGGCTGTTGTCTCAATGCGAGAACGGAACCTTCCCTGTGCTGCGCTATGGCCATCAAAATACCTCCGGCAACATGCCGACAACGGCAGCCGCAATCCGCATAGCCTAAATTTTCGTTATACTACTTGTATCTTCGATATGATCTATTTTATATTTATATTTATTCGATTTCAACAATATTAATTATTTATTTACTTTTATATTATAAGTAATTAAATGTAATTTAAACATGTATACAGTTTCTGTTATTACTCGCTCTATGCCCACGAAAATACTAGCGCATACCGGACCGGCGCCATGAAGGCGCGTACGAGACCTACGGCCTATTGAAGAACTTACGGACCGAAAGCAGTTTCCGTTTTTCCTGGAAGCGCTTGGGAAAAGCAGATTGGGAGATGAGAGACTCAGTCGCAGGGGGCCAGCATCAGACGATTGGCGAGCTCGGCACCAAGACTTCGGTGATCGGCACGGTTATCGCCAGCAAGATGACAAACACGAGCGCGTTATCGGCGTCGGCAATCATGACGGGCGCGGAAGCGGGCGAGTTCGCGCTCGCTCGGCGTCTGGCCGGTATAGATCCTGACATATTCCGAAGCGCGGCTAACGCGTGTCGCGGTATCCTCCGCGACCTGCAGCGAGATATAGCCGATCTGCACCAGATAGACCGCGTGCGCCCGCACATCGGCCTCCTCCGGCGTGAAGCCGAAGCGGACGAACAGCGCCTTGATGGCCGCGATCCGCCTCTCATCCGCGCTGGCGACGCGGGCCATGACATCATTGGATTGCGCCGCCCAGCCGCGGACCGAAAAATCGAGACGCGGATCGAAATCCGTTTCCGCGATGAACACGCTGATCAGGTTAAGGATGGCCTCGCTCAGGGTTTCGGCATAGGCATCGCAGGCGTCGATCAGCGCGCCGGTATTGGTCTCCTCCCAATGTTCCAGAATCGCGTCCAGCAGCGCCGCACGATCCTTGAAGAACCAGTAGAAGCTGGTGCGTGAAAGCGCGAGTCGTTCGGCCAGCGGCTGGATCTTGACCGCATCGACCCCTGTTTCGACAAAGACCTGCCGGGCCGCATCGAGCCACAATGCGCGCGAGCCGCGCCAGCCTGCAGTGTTTTCCGTTTCAGCATCCATGCGCCGCAGACTAGCCGCAAGACGCCGCCGGAACAAGAAGAATAGACGTATACGTCGAATAACTTGACAGTTATGTACATTTATGGCGAACTTCCTCCAACCAGAGGAGACCGTCATGCATAATGATCCGCTGCTGCAGCCCTACCAGCTCAAGCACCTCACCCTGAAAAACCGCATCATGATCTCCTCGCACGAGCCGGCCTATCCGGAAGACGGCATGCCGAAGGGGCGGTATCGCGCCTATCACGTCGAGCGCGCCCGCGCCGGCGTGGCGCTGACCATGACCGCCGGTTCGGCATCGGTGGCGCGCGACAGCCCGCCGGTGTTCAACAATATCCTCGCCTGGAAGGATGAGGTGGTCGGCTGGATGCGGCAGCTTGCCGACGAGTGTCACTTGCACGGCTGCGCGGTGATGATCCAGCTCACCCATCTCGGCCGCCGCACCCGCTGGGACAAGGCCGACTGGCTGCCGGTGGTCTCCGCCGGCCACGAACGCGAGGCCGCCCACCGCGCCTTTCCGAAAAAGGCCGAGGACTGGGATATCGCCCGCCTGATCAAAGACTATGCCGATGCCGCCGAGCGCATGCAGGCCGCCGGTCTCGACGGCATCGAAATCCAGGCCTATGGCCACCTGATGGACCAGTTCTGGTCGCCGCTGACCAACGAGCTGGATGCGCCCTATGGCGGCTCGCTCGACAACCGGCTGCGGTTCACCTTCGAGGTGCTGAACGAAATCCGCAGGCGCGTCGGCCCGGATTTCATCGTTGGCGTGCGTTATACCGGCGATGAACGGCTGGAGGGCGGGTTCGACCGCACGGAAGGCCTCGAAATCTCGCGCCGTCTGAAGGACAGCGGGCTTGTCGATTTCCTGAATGTCGTGCGCGGCCATATCGATACCGATGCCGGGCTGACCGACGTTATCCCCGTGCAGGGCATGGCCAGCGCCCCGCATCTCGATTTCGCCGGCGAAATCCGCGCGGCGACCGATTTCCCGACCTTCCATGCCGCCAAGATCCAGGATGTCGCGACTGCCCGCCACGCCATTGCCAGCGGCAAGCTCGACATGGTCGGCATGACCCGCGCCCATATGACCGACCCTCACATCGTCGCCAAAATCATCGCCGGTGAAGAAGAGCGCATCCGCCCCTGCGTCGGCGCGAACTACTGTCTCGACAGGATCTATCAGGGCGGGCTCGCCTTTTGCGTTCACAACGCGGCGACGGGCCGCGAGGAAACCATGCCGCACGCCATTCCGCCGGCTGACAAGAAACGCCGCATCGTGATTGTCGGGGCGGGGCCGGCGGGCATGGAGGCCGCGCGCGTTGCCGCGGAACGCGGGCACGACGTGATCGTGCACGAGGCGGCGAACGATCCCGGCGGCCAGGTTCGCCTTGCCGCCCAGAGCGAGCGCCGCCGCGAGATGATCTCGATCATCGACTGGCGGCTTGCCGAATGTCGCCGGCTTGGCGTCACCTTTCATTTCAACAGTTTCGTCGTTGGCGAAGCGGTGCTTGCGGAAAAACCCGATATCGTCATCATCGCCACCGGCGGCCTGCCGCATACCGATGTGACGGGCGCGGGCGACGACCTCGTCGTCTCCGCCTGGGACATCCTGACCGGCGACGTCAAACCCGGCCAGAACGTGCTGATCTATGACGATGCCGGCGACTATCCGGGGCTTCAGGCGGCCGAGAAGATCGCCGAAACCGGCGCGAAGGTGGAAATCATGACCCGCGACCGGTCCTTTGCACCGGAGGTGATGGCGATGTCGCTCACGCCCTTCATGCGCGCCCTGCAAAAGCGCGACGTCACCTTCACCGTGACATGGAAATTGCAGCGCGTGGAACGCGACGGCAACCGGCTTCTGGCGACGATCGACAGCGATTACGGCGGCGTGACCCGCACCCGTTCGGTCGATCAGGTGATCGTCAACCACGGCACCCGACCGCTCGATGATATCTATTTCGAACTGAAGCCCGGATCATCCAATCTCGGCGCGGTGGATTACGAGGCGCTGGTGGCCGGCAATCCGCAGTCCGTAAAAGGCAACCCGGACGGCGCCTACCAGATCTTCCGGATCGGCGACGCGGTGTCAGCCCGTAACATCCACGCCGCGATCTACGACGCCCTCAGGCTGGTGAAAGACCTATAGAGCAAACGCCGCGATCAAGCGGATTTTTTCAGGTACTCCTCATCCGTTGAGGGGAATCCATCGGCGTTGAGGCCGGGATCGGATAGTCGCTCGGCGAGGGTTCGCGCGGCACGAGGCTTGGCACTATGCCCTCCGCGCTCAGCCGTTCGAGCTGCTGCCACAGCAGCGTGCGCACGGCGCGCACCGCGGCGGAGTTGGGACGGTCCTTGCTGGTGATGACGAACATCTGCCGGGTGAGCGGGAGGTCGGGGATCTGCCGTATGAAGAGCTTGCCCTCGCGCACGCCCTCCAGCATGCCCGCCCGCGGCATGATCGTGTAGGCGTAGCCGCAGGCGAGCAGCTTGCGCAGCAGCGAGGAGCTGTCCTGCCGGGTGCGCAGGTTCAGGTGCAGGCCGCGATCGAAGGCGACCTGATCGATGGTCCTGTGGGTGAGATGCCCCTGTGACGGCAGCACCAGAGGCGCGCGGCAGGCCTCGGCAAACGAGATCGGCCCCGGCTGGTCGAGCGGCGTGCCGATGCCGCCGGCAAAGATCATCTCGTCAATATAGGCGAGTTCGGCCTTGACGTTCGGCATGGATTTCGCCCCCGGCACGATGCCGACATCGACCTGCCCTTCCCGGATCAGTTGGGCGGCCGGATAGCTCATCGCGCGGCGCACCGTGATCTTCACATCGGGAAACAGCGCCTCCGCGCGCATCATCAGTTCCGGCGCCAGAAGGTTGGCGATGGCAGCCGCGATCACCACCGATACCTCGCCTGCCGGCACCTGGCTGGCATGCTTGACGTCCAGCCTGGCCTGCTCGAAATCGGCGGAGATTTTCTTGGCGTAGTTCAGGAACATCTCGCCCGCCGGCGTGAGCTCCATCCCGGTCGTGCGGCGGTGAAACAGCGTCGCCCCCATCGCATGTTCGAGATTGGCGACAAGCTGGCTGAGCGCCGGCTGCGCAACGCCGAGACTGCCCGCCGCTTTCGACAGCGATCCCGCCTGGGCGATCTCGATAAAGGTGTTCAGATTTCTGAGCTTCATGCGCCGGTATAATAAAAGTCTTATACCCGGTGGTCAATCTTTGAGTTATTCAAACCTCCCGAACTCCCGTAAAGGTAGCGGCAAAATAACGCCGGAATAACCGGTTGGGAGGGAAAACATGAAAAAGGCAGAGCTGGTTTCCGGCTTCGTGCTGATGGCATTCGGTATTCTATTATGGCTTGTGCTGATACCCTGGCAGATCGCCGAGGCGCCGACGGCGATCATATCGCCGCGCATGATGCCGCGTCTGTGTGCGGCCATTCTTGTCGTGCTGAGCCTGGTGCTGATCGTACAGTCGCTTCTGTCGCTGCGGCTGGAACGCGCTGACAGCGGACCGGTCTTCAGCCGGAACGAGATCGTCGCCACGCTCGGCGTCGTCGCTCTCTTCTCCGTCGCCACGCTGCTGTTCATCTACACCGGGCCGCTGCTGCCGGGGCTGATGATCATCATCCTGCCGATGCTGGCACTGGGCGAGCGGCGGATCGCCATGCTCACCCTGCTGCCGGCCGGCCTCATGGGCGGGGCCTGGCTGCTTTTTTACATCGTGCTGGGGACGAGCTTCCAATGATCGATACATTCTTCGCTCCGCTTGCGGCCGGTTTCGCGTCGATCGCCAATTTCTGGACGCTGCTTTATGTCTGCTTCGGCGTGGCTGTGGGGTACGCGGTCGGCGCCATCCCCGGGCTCGGCAAGGGCACAGCCACGGCTATCCTGATCCCGGTGACCTTCTATCTCGAACCCGTTTCCGCCATCGGCCTTCTGATCGGTATCGCCAAGGGCTCGACCGCCGGCAGCGCGATTTCGGCCATTCTCATGAACACGCCCGGCGAGCCGTCCTCGGCCGCCACGGCCTTCGACGGTTATCCGCTGGCCCAGCAGGGCAAGGCTGGCAAGGCGCTGAAGATGGGGCTTTACGCCTCGGTGATCGGCGACCTGATCTCGACCCTTTGCCTGATCGCTCTGGCCGCGCCGCTGGCCCAGTTCGCGCTGGAGATCGGGCCGGTCGAACAGTTTGCCATCCTGCTGTTCTCGCTGACCTTCATCGGCGCGCTGGCGGGCAATTCGCTGGTCAAGGGCCTGATTTCGGGCACGCTCGGCCTGCTGGTGGCAACCGTTGGCATGGAGATCGAAACCGCCGTGCCCCGTTTCACCTTCGGCCGATTGGAACTGTTCGACGGACTGTCGCTCATCCCCGTCGCCATCGGCATGATGGCGGTCTCGGAAATGGTCCTGCAAATGGCCAACCACCGGGAGCTCGATCGCCAGGTCGCCGAAATCCGCGTCTCGAGCGATCCGGACGATAGCCGGGTGACCGGTCGGGAATGGCGTCGCTGCCTGCCCGTGATCCTGCGCGGCACCGGGATCGGTGTTTTCGTCGGCATCCTGCCCGGCCTTGGCGCAAGCGTCGCCTCGTTCATGTCCTACGGCGCGACCGCGCGCATGTCGAAGACCCCGGAACGCTTCGGCAAGGGTGCGATCGAAGGCGTCGCCGCTTCCGAAAGCGCGGACAATGCGGTGGTGCCTTCCAGCTTCGTGCCGCTTTTCGCGCTCGGCATCCCCGGCTCGGTGATCGCTGCGATCCTGATATCCGCCTTTGTCATTCACGGCATTACGCCCGGACCGCTGATGTTCGTCGAGGACGCGGAAATCGTCCAGAGCCTTTACGCGGCGATGATCGTGGCAAGCTTCGCGCTCCTGGCGATCGGCCTGATCGGTCAGACGTTTTTCGCCTGGGTGATCCGCTCACCGATGCGGGTAATTGCGCCCGCCGTCCTGTTCTTCTGCATGATCGGCTCGTTCATGCAGGGCGGCGGTCTGTTTGGCATCGGGGTGATGGTGATCTTCGCGGTGTTCGGCGTTCTTGCGAAGAAACTCGACTTTTCCTTCGTCACCTTCCTGATCGGCTTCGTCATCGGGCCGTCGCTGGAACTGACTTTGCGCCAGACGATCCCGCTGCTCGACCGGGACGTGACCAACCTTGCGCAGCATCCGATTGCGGCCGTGTTCATCGGCCTGACCATCGCGCTTATCGCGATCCTGGCGCTGGCCGAAATCCGGCGCCGCACCCGCGCGGTTCTCGCCCTATCCGAAGGGTCCGTCGCATTCAATGAAACTGGGAGGAACTCATGACCATACTGAAGAAACTCGCCGCCGCCGCGGCCTTCGCCACGGCGAGCCTCGCCGCAGGGGCAGCGCTTGCGGCAGACTATCCGACGAAAGCGATCACCGCGCTGATCGGCTACGGGGCCGGCGGCGGCACCGACACGATCGGCCGGGTCCTGTTCGAGGAGATGAAGGAGACCCTCGGCCAGCAGATCATCGTGGTCAATCTGCCTGGCGCTGCCAGCAGCGTCGCAGCGCTCAAACTGAAAATGGCGAAGCCGGACGGCTACACCCTGATGCTGGCGCCATCGACCGCCGTTGCCACCAACCAGATCTGGAACCCGGCCGCCGACTACGAAGTCGACGACTTCACCATGATCGGCTCGATCGCGGCCTACCAGCCGGCCTTCGCCGCGCCCATGGATCGTCCCTACGACACGTTCGACGAATTCGTCGCCTTCGCCAAGGAAAACCCCGGCGCCAAGGTCGCGACGATCACGCCGGCCTCGAAGGTGCAGCTTGAGCTGGTTGCCAGGCAGGAAGGGCTGGAGCTGAATTTCGTCCCGGTCAAGGGCGGCGCCGGCATGATCAGCGGTCTGCTCGGCGGCGATTTCGATATCGCCTATAGCGGCGGCGCGCATCAGAAATACCCCGACAAGATCAAGACGATCGCCTCGACCGGTGAAGAACGCCTGGTGGCGAGCCCCGACATCAAGACGATGAACGAATATGGCTACATGTCGAGCTACGGCTCGAAACTGGTTCTCGTCGGCCCGGCCGGCATGCCTGAAGATGTCGTCGCAACCCTTGAGAACGCCCTGCTGGAGGCCGGCCGCACCGAAAGCGTCCGCCAGGTCATGGCCAATCTCGACTTCCCGCCCGTCGAGAAGGGGTCGGCCGAGCTTATGGAAGAGGTCAAAGCGGCCCACACGGCCGAGCTCAAGCTCAAGGAGGCCGTTTCGGCGCCCAACTGACCATCATGCCCGGGGCGCGATGGTCGCGTCCCGGAATTTTCGGGAGTATTATCCGTGTTCGAGCCCCTCAAAGGCCTCCGCGTCATCGACACCAGCCACGTTCTTGCCGGTCCCTATGCCGGCTATCAATTGGCCTTGCTGGGGGCCGACGTCATCAAGATCGAAGTGCCGGGCATCGGCGACTGGACCCGCAAGGGCGGCCAGCTGCCCGAACTGAACGAAGCCGGCATGGGCCTGTCCTACATGTCCCAGAATGCCGCCAAGCGCTCGCTGGCGCTCGATATCAAGACGCCGGAGGGGCGCGACATTCTCAAGCGCCTGACCGCAAACGCCGATGTGTTCATCGAGAACATGCGGCCGGGCACAATGGCGCGCAACGGGCTCGGCTATGAAGATATGAAGGCAGTCAAGCCCGACCTGATCTATTGCTCGATCTCGGCCTTCGGCCAGGACGGCCCCTACAGCCGGCGGGGCGCCTATGACCATGTGATCCAGGGCATGTGCGGCATCATGGGCACCACCGGAACCCGGGAAAGCGGCCCGACAAAGGTGGGCGCGCCCTATGTCGACTTCGCCACCGGGCTCAACGCGGCCTATGCCATCTCGGCCGCGCTCCATCAAAGGCGGGCGACCGGCGAAGGCGTACATCTCGACGTCGCCATGCTCGACACCTCGATGATGCTGATGGCCTCGCTGCTCACCAGTCATCTCAGCTCCGGCTGGAAACCCGAGCCGGCGGGCAATGAAGCCTGGAGCCGAAGCCCGACATCGGGCTGCTTCCAGACCGCCGACGGCTTGCTGATGGTGGCGGCAAACAATATCCGCCAGATCGTGCCGCTGCTCGAAACGCTGGGCCTTGCCGAGCTTGCCGAGAAGACGCGACGCGACCCGACGGCTGCCAGGGACGAACTGAACGGGCTGCGACTGACCCTTGAAGTCGCCCTCAAGACCCGCTCGGCCAGCGAATGGGAGGAAGACCTCAACGCCGTCGGCGTCCCCGCCGGCAGGGTGCGCAATCTCTCCGAAATGCTGGCCGAGGAACACGCCGCCGCCCGCCAGCTCACCACGCCGATAGAGGCAGTGCCCGGCACCACCGTCCATGTCCCGACGGCGGGCTTCAAGGCCAACGGCGCCGCGATCGCCCCGACCACGCCGGCCCCGCGCCTCGGCGAGCATTCGCGCGAAGTGCTGGGCGAGCTTGGTCTGACGGATGAGGAGATCGACGCTCTGGAAGAAGCCTCGGTCATCGGCACGAGCGCGACGTCCGGGGGCCGGTCGGGTGAGCCTAACTGGCGCTGAGGCCGGAGAGGTTCTTCGCCGGGCGTCGGCACCGCTTTCGTGTGCGCGGCGGCAGATCTGGGCGCGGGAAAAGCCTTCCACGGCCCAAGGGCCAGCTTGTGCGAACAGGCCGGAGTGGCTACCGTTGGGCATGAAGAACAAAAAGCCAAGGCCCGGGCCGGGCCGCCCTTCCAGCATGGAAGACCCCTATCGCGTGATTTGCGACGCCGCGGCGGCGCTGTTTGCCGAAAAGGGCTTCGACAACACATCGCTTCAGGATGTAGCAACCGCGGTGGGCGTCACCAAGGCCGGTCTTTATCACTATTTTCCGACTAAGCAGGCGCTTTTCGAGGCAATCGTGCTGGACACGCTTCGGGACCTGCATGCGGGCGCGGTTGCCGCCATCGCCGCCCATGATGGCTACCCCGACAAGCTGACCGCCTTCATGACCGCGCATGCGCGGTATTTCTCCGAGCATGGCGAACGGTATCGGGCGAGTTTCTTCGGTCGCGGCGGCGGCGGTGAGCGCGCCAACCTGACCCCGGACGAGCGCGCCATGCGCAAGGCCTATGCCCGGCTACTGGAGGACGTGGTGAAGGCCGGCGTGGACGCGGGCGCGATCACGGTTTCCGATGTGCCGACCTTCGCCAGAGGCGTGCTCGGCATGCTGAACTGGATGGCACGGTGGTATCGCCCCGACGGGCGGCTCACCGCCGCTGAAATCGCCGAATCCTACGCCCAGATATTGCTGGCCGGCGCCCTGCCCCGATAGGCCCATGCCCATCCCAACGGATTGACATGTTGCTCGGCATAATTTATTACCGGCCAGACGGTAGTTAAATATGTCATGGCTTTACAGGGATGGGCGCGACATGGGAAAGACCGAACCCTCGGGCGGTTATCTTTCGAAGGAAGATCAGCAATTTCGCGAGGAAATGCGCACCTTCTTTCAGGAGAATATCCCCGCTGAAATCCGCGCCAAGGTCAGCGCGGGTCAGCCGCTGGCCAAGCAGAATTTCGTGACCTCGCAGCGCATCCTGAACGCTCACGGCCTGGCGGTGCCGAACTGGCCGCTGGAATGGGGCGGCAGGGACTGGACGCCGGTCCAGCGCTATCTCTACATCGAGGAACTGCAGTTCAACGCCGTGCCGCTGCCCCTGCAGTTCAACTGTTTCATGGTCGGGCCGGTGATCGCCGCCTTCGGCAATCAGGCGCAGAAGGAGAAATTCCTGCCGCGCGCCGCCAATCTCGATGACTGGTGGTGCCAGGGCTTTTCGGAACCCAACGCCGGCTCGGACCTTGCCTCGCTGACGACAAGGGCGGTGCGCGATGGAGACGACTATATCGTCAACGGCCAGAAGGCCTGGACGAGCTACGGCCAGTACGCCAACTGGATCTTCTGCCTTGTCAGGACGGATTTCGAGGCCAAGAAGCAGCGGGGCATCTCGTTCCTGCTCATCGAACTCGATACGCCCGGCGTGGAAATGCGGCCGATCATCACCATGGACGGCCGACACGAGGTCAACGAGGTGTTCTTTACCGACGCGCGGGTGCCGGCCGAAAACCTGGTCGGCGAGGAAAACCGCGGCTGGGACTATGCCAAATTCCTGCTGGCCAATGAACGCTCCGGCATCGCCCGGATTGGCCTTTCCAAGGAACGCGTGGCGCGTATTCGTCGCCGGGCGCAAGACAACGGCGTCTGGGACGATCCTCTGTTCCGCTCGGAGGTCATCAAGCTTGAAATCGAACTGAAGGCGCTGGAAGTTGCCCAGATGCAGATATTGGCGCGCGCCGGAGAGAGCCAGGGCCGGCCGGACCCGGCATCATCCATCCTCAAACTGCGCGGTTCACAGCTTCAGCAGCGCGCCTCCGAACTTCTGATGGAACTCGAGGGCGTGGCGGCGTTGCGCGCGCCGGGTGATGTGGCCGATCCGTATCTTTCGGCGGAGGAGGACCTGGCGGCCGCTGCCGCACTCAACAATTATCTGAATTTCCGGAAGGTTTCGATCTATGGCGGGTCGAACGAGATTCAGAAGAACATCATCGCCAAGACAATTCTGAATCTGTGAGGCGCACATGGAAGCTTTGACCGACGAAGAACGGATGCTGTGGGACAGCGTGGCCGGCATCCTCTCGGAAATCGCCGATCCGGCAGACCTGTGGCCGCAACTGGCCGAACTCGGCATGCTCGGCCTCACGCTCCCGGAAAGCGCCGGCGGGGCGGAGCTGGGTCCGCAGGCACTGATGGTGTTTGCCCGCGCCTTCGGGCAGGCCGGTCTCGCCACGCCATTCTTTGCGTCGGAAGCCCTTGCCATGCCGCTGCTTGCGCAATGGACGGATCGTCCGGAGGTCTTGGCATTGCTGGGCGATCTTGTCAGCGGCGCGCGCATCGCCACCCTGGCGCTCCACGACCTGAAGCCGGTTGTTGCGCGGCGCGTATCCGACGCATTTGCCCTCAGCGGCGTCAAGATGGTCGTGCCGGCAGGGGCGAACGCCGACATCGTGATCGTGAGCGCGATGCTTGACGACCGCCCAGCGCTGTTCCTGCTCGATCTCCCGGCCACGCCGTTGACAAGCACCCCTTATATGCCCGCCGGCCCGGCGGCCGATGCCGACATTGCGCTGGATGGCGTGACCGTGGCGAAAACGGCGCTTATGGCCGAGGGCGAAGAGGCCGTGCGATTGATTGCCGAGGCGGAAGCGCGCAGCCAGTTGATCACCTGCGCGGAAATGCTGGGCGGCATGGAAAAGCTGCTGGAGCTGACGGTGGACTATCTGCGCGACCGGCGACAGTTCGGCCAGTCGCTATCCGGCTTTCAGGCGCTGCAGCATGCCGCGGTCGACATGTATGTCGAGCTGGAAACCGCGCGCGCCATGCTGGATTTCGGCGGTCGGATGTTTGGCGCATCTGACGGTGAGCGGGCGGCGGCGCTGGATGCCGTGAAGCTGAAAATGAACGCGGCGGCAAAGCTGATCGGTGAGAGCGCCGTTCAGCTTCATGGCGGCATCGGCATGACCGAGGAGAGCCTGACCGGCCGCATCTTCGGGCGTCTGACCACCCTGCGGATCAGCGCCGGCGACAGCCGAAGCTGCATGAACCGGCTGCTCGCTGGTGATCGCAGCGTCGCGCTGGCCTGACGGCATCATTGAACACAATTGAACTTGCAGGGGAGGCTGCGTGAGATGAAGGTGGATATCGAGAAATTCGGCAGGATCGCGGTCATCACCATTGACCGCCCGCCGGTGAACGCGTTGTCGCAGGCGCTGCGGAAGCTGATAGAGGCGCGGCTGGACGAGGCGGCGGGCGATGAGGCGGTCAAGGGCGTGGTGCTGGCCTGCGCCGGGCGCACCTTCGTTGCCGGGGCCGATATCGAGGAACTGGGCGAGGTCCGGCCGCCGACGCTGCACACGGTGATCGACAAGCTCGAAGCGCTTGGCAAGCCGAGCGTTGCCGCGCTGCACGGCACCGCGCTTGGCGGCGGGCTGGAACTGGCGCTCGGCTGCACCTTCCGCGTGGCTAACCGCGATGCGCGTCTCGGCTTGCCGGAGGTAAAGCTCGGCCTGTTGCCGGGCGCAGGCGGCACGGTGCGCACAACCTATCTGATCGGCGCGGAGGCGACGCTGAAACTCGCCGGTAGCGGCAATATGATGGGCGCGGAAGCGGCACAGGGCATCGGTCTTGTGGATGCTGTCTTCGACAACGATCTGGTCGCCAATGCGATCCGGTTCCTCTCCGACAGGATTGATGCCGACGATATTCCGCCACCTGTGAGCCGCCGCCGCGAGGCGATGCCGGCATGCGACTCGCAGGCGCTGGACAAGCTGACGGCCGAGCTCTGCCGCAAGGCGCGTTCATCCGCGCCCGAGTTGGCGGCGCAATCGGTGCGCAATGCGCTGACGCTCTCCTTCGAGGATGCGATGGCCGAGGAACGGCGTCTGTTCGAAACCGCGACCCAAAGCGACCGGTTCGGCGCGCTGCGCCACCTGTTTTTCGCCGAGCGGGCGGCGGCGAAACCTTCCGGCGATGTCGCCGAAGCTGAGCCCCGCGCGGTGCAGTCCGTCGCCGTGATCGGCGCGGGCACGATGGGCAGCGGTATTGCCATGGTGTTCGCCAATAGCGGTTTCGACGTAATCGTGCGCGAGACCGATGAAGCGGCGCTCGCGCGCGGCATGGAACGTATCGCGGACACGTATGAGCGCTCCGTCAAGCGCGGGTCGCTGAGCGCGGAGGAGGCTGGCAGGCGCAAGGCGCGGATTGCAGGCACGGTCGCGATCGCCGATCTGGCATCCGCCGATCTGATCATCGAAGCGGCGTTCGAGGATATGGCGGTCAAGAAGACCATTTTTGCCGAGCTTGATGCCGTGGCGCGGCAGGGCGCGATCCTTGCGACCAATACATCCTATCTGGACGTGAACGAGATCGCGCGCGCGACCACGCGCCCCGCCGATGTGCTTGGTCTACATTTCTTCTCGCCGGCCAATGTGATGACATTGCTGGAAATCGTGCGCGGCGCCGAGACAGCGCCCGAGGTTGTGGTGACGGCGCTCAAGGTTGCCAGGCGGCTCGGCAAGCAGCCAGTGGTGGTCGGCGTCTGCCACGGCTTTGTCGGCAACCGCATGCTGCAGGCCCGCAATGCCGCGCTATCGCTACTGCTGCTAGAGGGCGCGTCGCCTGAACAGATCGATGCCGCCTTCCGGGCCTTCGGCTGGCCGATGGGCCCCTGCCAGATGCAGGACCTCGCCGGGCTCGATATCGGCTGGCGAAACCGCAAGGCGCTGGGCAAGGCCGACGCGCTGCCCGACCGGCTCTGTGAATTGGGCCGCTTTGGCCAGAAGACGGGCAAGGGCTGGTATCTTTACGACGACAGCCGCAAGCCCCTGCCCGATCCAGAGGTGGATGCCATTATCGCCGGGATTGCAGAAAAGAGCGGCATCGCGCGGCGGACGATCACCGATGCCGAGATCATAGACCGCACGCATGGTCCGATGATCGCGGAGGGGCGACGCATCCTCGATGAGGGCATTGCGGCGCGCAGTTCCGATATCGACGTGGTGTGGACGCACGGCTACGGTTTCCCCCGCGATCTTGGCGGGCCGATGTACTGGGACGATCATTTGCGCGAGAGCGCGCAGGAAAAAAAGAAGGTGTAACATGGGTGATGCGCACGGGCCGGAACTCGGCCGATTTGTCTGGGACGATCCGTTTCTGCTGGAAAACCAGTTGACGGATGAGGAGCGCATGCTGCGCGACGGGGCCAATGCCTTCGCACAGGACAGGCTTCAGAGCCGGGTGATCTCGGCTTACGCGAATGAAACGGTCGACCCGTCGATTTTTGCCGAAATGGGGGAAATGGGCCTGCTCGGCGTGACCCTGCCGGAGCAATATGGCGGCGCGGGTGCCGGTTACGTGGCCTATGGCCTGATCGCCCGTGAAATCGAGCGGGTCGACTCCGGCTATCGCTCGATGATGAGCGTTCAATCCTCGCTGGTCATGTATCCGATCCACGCTTACGGCTCGGAGGAGCAGCGCAACAGATATCTGCCCAAACTTGCCTCCGGCGAATGGATCGGCTGTTTCGGGCTGACCGAGCCCGATGCCGGGTCGGATCCGGGCGGCATGAAGACCACGGCGCGCAAGACCGATGGCGGCTATGTGCTGAACGGCGCGAAGATGTGGATCTCCAACGCCCCGATCGCCGATGTCTTCGTCGTCTGGGCGAAGTCTGAGGCCCATGGCGGCAAGATCCGCGGCTTCGTGCTGGAAAAGGGCATGAAGGGCCTCAGCGCGCCCAAGATCGGCGGCAAGCTCAGCCTGCGCGCCTCCGTCACCGGCGAAATCGTCATGGATGGCGTCGAGGTCGGCGAGGATGCGCTGCTGCCCAATGTCGAGGGCCTCAAGGGTCCCTTCGGCTGCCTCAATCGCGCCCGCTATGGCATTGCGTGGGGCGCGATGGGGGCGGCCGAGTTCTGCTGGCACGCCGCGCGGCGATATGGGCTTGACCGCAAGCAGTTCGGCCGGCCGCTCGCCCAGACCCAGCTCTTCCAGAAGAAGCTGGCGGACATGCAGACCGAGATCACGCTCGGCCTTCAGGCGGCGCTCAGGGTCGGGCGGATGCTGGAGGAGGGCGATGCCGCGCCGGAGATGATCTCGCTGATCAAGCGCAACAATTGCGGCAAGGCGCTGGAGATCGCCCGCAACGCCCGCGACATGCATGGCGGCAACGGCATTTCCGAGGAATTCCAGGTCTTCCGCCACATGGTCAACCTCGAAACCGTCAATACCTATGAAGGCACGCATGATGTGCATGCCCTGATCCTGGGCCGCGCCCAGACAGGCCTGCAGGCGTTTTTCTAGCGCACATGCCAATAACGGCGGCAGAACCACGGCCCGGATAGCTCAATTGGCAGAGCCTCGGCTTGAAAATCCGGTCGTCCGTGGTTCGAAATCCGAATTTGGACACGAGTTTTCGTCTTGAGTAGAAGCAATTGGCAACAGTCGAAAGGATTGCTTCGCGAATTTGGGAACGTCCTCGACCCTGCAGCGTTTTGTGATCAGAAGGCGGCCTGCGAAAGGCCCTGCCACAACGACAAATCAGGAGGACACCATGCCTGGTATCACCCAATCCAAGATTCTTATTCTGGCCACCAATGGCTATGAGCGCTCTGAGCTGCGCGTGCCGCTCGATAGTCTGAAGCAGAAGGGCGCGGCCGTGACCATCGCGTCCCTCGAAAAGGGCCCGATCAAGAGCTGGGACGAGAAGGACTGGGGCGACAGCGTCGATGCCGATCTGACGGTCGATGACGTCAAAGTCGAAGACTATGATGCCATCGTGCTGCCCGGCGGGCAGATCAACCCAGATGTGCTGCGCACCAATGACAAGGCCGTCGCCATCGTCAAGGAATTCGTCAGCTCCGGCCGGATCGTCGCGGCGATCTGCCACGGACCTTGGATGCTGGTCGAAGCCGATGTGCTGAAGGGCCGTGAGGCGACTTCCTACCCGTCGATCCGCACCGACATGAAGAATGCCGGCGCCAATTGGGTCGACCGCGAAGTTGTGACCGATAACGGCATCATCACCTCCCGCAACCCCAAGGACCTGCCGGCCTTCGTCGACAAGATCGTCGAGGAAGTCGAAGAAGGTCGCCATCCGCGCAAGGCGGCCTGAGGAAGGCTCCTTCTATCACGGCCATTGCCGATAACGTCAGTGACCCGGGCCCAGGCCCGGGTTCTTTTTTCGCTCGATATGAGCGCGGATCAGCCGAGCTGATGCTCCGCTCTCAGCAACTCGAACAGATATTTCCCATAATCGGTCTTGCGGAAGGTCTCGGCGTGCTGGCGCAGCATTTCCGCATCGATCCAGCCATTGCGGTACGCGATCTCTTCGGGACATCCGGATTGCATGCCCTGACGCACCGACAGCGTACGCACGAAATTGCCGGCATCGAGCAGGCTTGAATGCGTGCCGGTGTCAAGCCAGGCATAGCCGCGCCCCATCCGCTCCACCGCGAGCTTGCCTTCGTGAAGATAGCTTTCCAGCAGCGTGACGATTTCCAGTTCGCCGCGGGGTGAGGGCTTGACGGCCCGGGCGCGCTCCGGGGCCTCGCCATCAAGGAAGTAAAGCCCCGTCACGGCATAATGCGATGGCGGCACCTCCGGTTTTTCGATGATCTGGCTCGCCTTGCCTTCCCTGTCAAACGCGACCACGCCGTAGCGCTCGGGATCGGCCACGTGATAGCCGAACACCGTACCGCCGGATGTCTTGGCATCGGCGGCGGCCAGCAGTTCTGGCAGTCCATGACCGAAGAAGATGTTGTCGCCGAGCGTCATCGCCGATGGCGCGCCATCCAGAAAATCTTCCGCCAGGATATAGGCCTGAGCCAGCCCGTCCGGGGAGGGCTGGGTGATGAAGGTGAGGCTCAGGCCCCACTGGCTGCCATCGCCCAGAAGCCGTTTGAATTGATCCTGATCGTCCGGCGTGGTGATGATCGCGATCTCGCGGATACCCGTCAGCATCAGCACCGACAGCGGATAATAGATCATCGGCTTGTCGTAGATCGGCATCAGTTGCTTCGAAATCGCCATCGTCAGCGGATAAAGCCTGGTACCCGACCCGCCGGCCAGAATAATGCCCTTGCGTGGCTTCATGATATTGCCCCCAGTTCAGTCAAGACGTGCGCCAGATCCGTCCGCCAGTCCGGCCGCGCAAGCCCAAAGGCGGACAGCGTCGAACAATCGAGTCGCGAATTCAGCGGCCGCGCGGCAGGCGTCGGATAATCCGATGTCGCAATATCCGTAACCGTGACCGCCCTGCCCGCCATTTCGAAGATAGCGCGGGCGAAATCGGCCCAGCTCGTATCCGGCGCACCGGAGAAATGATAGATGCCGGACTTGGCCGGGTCCTTGATCAACTGCTCGGCCATCACCTTGCAGGCAAGCGCGATCGCGCGCGCCGAGGTCGGCCCGCCGATCTGATCGGCAACGATGGTCAGGCTGTCGCGGCTTTCGGCAAGCCGCAGCATGGTCTTGACGAAATTGCCGCCATGGGCGGAAAACACCCAGCTTGTGCGCAGGATTGCGAACGGGCCGCCGGTCCGCGCCACAAGCTGTTCACCGGCAAGCTTGGTGCGGCCATAGGCGCCGAGCGGCGCCGTCGGATCGTCCGGCGAAAACGGCTTCTCGCCCGTGCCGGCGAAAACGTAATCGGTCGAGATATGGACGAAGGGGATGCCAAGTTCGGCTGCCGCGCGCGCCATGGCGCCGGGCGCCGTGGCGTTGACGTTCAGCGCGGTCTCCTCATCGCTTTCGGCCTTGTCGACGGCGGTATAGGCGGCGGCGTTGATGACGGCGGCGGGCCTGTGCTCCGCGATCGCCGCCGCGCAGGCTGCAGGATTGGTCAGATCGGCCTCATGCCGCGACAGGAACAGCGCGTCCGGCAGGATTCGCTTCAGCTCGGTCGCAACCTGGCCGGATTGTCCGAAAACCAGGATCATGCCTTCACCCCGAGCCGCTGGCCGACGCCCTTGCGGCTTTGCAGCGCCTGCCACCATGCCTCATTGTCGAGATACCACTGGACCGTCTTCGCAAGCCCCTCCTCGACGCTGACGGAGGGACGCCAGCCGAGTTCCGCGCCGATGCGCGCCGGATCGATCGCATAGCGTAAATCATGGCCCGGCCGGTCTGTGACGAAGGTGATGAGATCGGCATAGCTGCCGTTTTCCCGCGGCCGCTTCTCGTCCAAAATGGCGCAGATGGTGCGTACCAGTTCCAGATTGGTGCGCTCGTTCTCACCGCCGACATTGTAGCTGCGGCCAACCTTGCCTTTGGTGATGACGGTCAAAAGCGCGTCGGCATGGTCTTCGACATAGAGCCAGTCGCGAATGTTCTCGCCCTTACCATAGACCGGGATCGCCTTGCCGGCGAGCGCATTGAGGATCACCACCGGGATCAGCTTTTCGGGGAAGTGATAGGGACCGTAATTGTTGGAGCAATTGGTGACCAGCACCGGCAGGCCATAAGTCTCGTGCCAGGCGCGCACCAGATGATCCGACGCCGCCTTGGAAGAGGAATAGGGCGAACGCGGATCATAGGGTGTTTCTTCGGTAAACATACCCTCCGGCCCGAGCGATCCGAACACCTCATCGGTCGAGATGTGGTGGAAACGGAAGCTTTCGGGCCGACCGCGGGCGACCCAGTAGGCGCGCGCCGCCTCCAGCATGTTGTAGGTGCCATTGATATTGGTCTCGATGAAATCGCCCGGCCCGTCGATCGAGCGGTCGACATGGCTTTCGGCCGCCAGATGCATGACCGCGTCGGGCTGATGTTCAGCGAACACGCGGTCGAGTGCCGCGCGATCGCGGATATCGGCCTGCTCGAAGGCATAAAGCGGGCTGTCGGCCACGCTTGAGACATTGTCGAGACAGGCGGCATAGGTCAGCGCATCAAGATTGACGACGTGAAAGCCGCGCGCGACCGCAAGCCGCACCACGGCCGAACCGATAAAGCCTGCCCCGCCGGTGACCAGGAGTTTCATGAGCGGACCTCAAAATGTGAAGGGATTGTCGAAATCCGCAAAAGACGGCGCATCGCGATCCTTTGCGGAAACGGTGAAGTCGATATCCTTGAGCGGCCAGTCAATGCCGATATCGGGGTCGTCGAAGCGTACGCTGCCGTCGCATTCCGGCGCATAGTAATCCGAGCACTTGTAGATGATCTCGGTATCGGGCTCCAGCGTCATGAAGCCATGCAGAAAGCCTTCGGGGATCAGCAACTGCTTGCCATTGTCAAAGGAAAGCTCCGCCCCGAACCACTGGCCGAAGGTCGGCGAGCCCTTGCGCGCATCCACCGCCACATCAAAGAGCCGGCCCCGTCCGCACCGCACCAGCTTCGCCTGCGCATGCGGCGGCGCCTGGAAATGCAGCCCCCGCACCGTGCCGACCGTCTTGGACAGCGAGTGATTGTCCTGAACGAAATCGATATCGACGCCGTGGCCAGCCAGCGCCTTGCGGTTCCAGCTTTCGGAGAAGAACCCACGCTCATCGCCGAACCGGCGGGGCGTGATGAGCAGCAGCCCTGGAATGTCGAGTTTCTGAATGTCCATGGCTGGCCCCGGTCTCGCATAAAATTCCCATGCTTCCGATTACACGAGGTGGCGAGGTGGAACAAGTTGCCTTCGCAAATTGCTATATGATGTTTCAATGTCAGACTCGCGGCGTGGATTATATGTGGACTTACGCGGTCCGCCCCGCTGAGCCGTCACCTTTGCGCTCCCTGGCCATAGGCAGACGCATGTGAAATCCTGTAAGGGAATATCGGTGAACATCAGGAATGCGTTGCCTTGAAAAACATCTTCATCTCCGTCGTCTATTTCAAAGCGGCGCCGCTGATCAAAACCGGCTATCTCAACCCGATCCAGGCCGGCCGGGCGCTGGGGCGACATGCGTTTCCCGACGCGATTGGGGATGATACCGGGGTCAATATCTCGGAAAAGAATATAAGCTGGAATGAGCTGACGGCGCTTTACTGGATGCGGCACAATGTCGATGCCGAGGTCTACGGCCTGATGCACTACCGCCGCCTGCTGGTATTTGCCGAAAAGCCGCCAAAGCGGCTTGCTTTTTCTGAGGTCACCGAGCGCGAGATCGAGCGTTACGGCTGGAAGGACGAACTCATCGAAAAGGCCTGCGAGGCCGCCGATATCCTGACGCCGCAAACGCGCGACATCTATCTGCCGGGCCTGCCCGAGGTGCTGATGTCGGCCGGCGAATTCTATGTCCACCAGCATCACGCCAGGGACATGGAGATCGTCGAGGAGATCGTGATGGCCCGTTTCCCGGCGATCTACCCGTTCCTGGTGCAGGTGCTGGCCGGCCGCAAGGTGTTCTTCAACAGCATCACCGTGATGCGCAAACCGCTGTTCCAGGAGTATTGCGATTTCCTGTTCGAGACGCTGGAAACGGCGGAACAGCGGATCGATACCAGCGGCTATGACCCCTACCAGAAAAGGATATGGGGATTTCTGTCGGAATATCTGACGAACGCTTATGTGCATTACGCCAAGGCCGTTCACGATGCCAGGGTGCGGGAACTGCCGCTCACCTGGGGCATGCGGCCCCGCCCGCAGGTCGCCCCCGAAGAGGTGCTGGAAACGGCGCGGCGCAAGCGCGATGCCATCGTGGCCCGCGCGGCGGACGACGAAGGCGACATCAATGTGGTGCTCTCCGTCGATGACCGCTACGCCCCCCATGCCGCGGTAACGATGCTCTCCGCCCTAAAGACGACCGAAACGCCCGGTCGGCTGCGTTTTTTTATCCTGAATGGCGGCAATATTTCCGAGGCGAACCGGAGCAAGCTCACCGAAACAGTCACAGCGGCCAGCGGCCGGCTCGAATTCGTCGATATCGACGACCGCGACCTGCGCTTCCTGCCGCTCAACCGCGACTATGTCTCGATCGCCACCTATTACCGGCTGGTGATGCACCGCTACCTGCCGGAGGACGTGGACAAGGCCATCTATATCGACGCCGACACGATTGTCGTCGACCCGATCGAGCGTCTATGGGATATCCATCTCGAAGGCCATCCCGTCGCCGGCGCGCCGGATGATGCCGGCTTCCATCAGGCGCGGCGGCTGCAGCTTTCGGCCGATCACCGCTATTTCAATGCCGGCGTGATGGTGTTCGACATCGCCCGGTTCCGGGAGATGGATATCGCGACCGACGTGCTTTCGGCCTTTCGCAGAAAGGGCCCCTATATCGTCTCGCAGGACCAGGACCTGCTCAACATCCTGTTCGAGAACAACACGAAAATCCTGCCGCTGTCGTGGAACGCCGGCACACGCATCTATCGCGCCAATCCGCTGGAGCCCTCCTACAGCGAGGAGGAGGCCTATGAGGCGGCGCGTTCGCCCTCGATCGTGCATTTCACCGACGTGAAAAAGCCGTGGCATACCAAATGCACTCACCCCTTCACCGAACTTTACTGGGACTATCGCAACCTGACACCCTGGGCGGAGACTTCGCGCGAGACCCGCAAGCGGCGGCTGATCCAGAAAGCCCGCCGGCTGCTCAGGGCGCGCGACCGGCGGTTTGAACGCAACGTGACGTCATAGCGCGCCATCCGCCAGGCCCACCGCAAGGCTGAGGCGGTCATCGAAAAAGGGCGGCGCGCGCTCAGCCGCCGCCGAGAATATCCATCAGCGTGCGGCGCTTGCGTTGCGGCTCTGCGCTTCCGCTTCCCACATCGGCCGGCGGGGTTGCCGACGCGCCGCCATCATTGAGGCTGCCGAGAAGCTCGACCAGCGTCTTCGGGTCATTGTCATTTGCCGGCGGCGCAGCCCTCGGCTCGATAATCCTGCCGCCGCCATAAAGCGGCTGCGGTTGCAGGCCGCGATGCGCGGTCGCCATATAGTCCTGCCATATCCGGGCCGGAAGCTTGCCGCCGGTAACATGGCGCATCGGCGAATTGTCGTCATTGCCGACCCAGACGCCGGTTGTCAGATTGGCGGTGAAGCCTACGAACAGCGCATCGCGGGAGGATTGCGTCGTGCCGGTCTTGCCCGCCACCTGCCAGCCGGGGATCTGCGCGGCCCTGCCGGTGCCCTCGGTCACCACCCGCATCAGCATGGCGTTCATGTTCGCCGCGGTCTGGGGTGAGAGCACCCGCTGCGGCACCGGGGGCACGGCCTGGTAGAGCGACTGGCCGTCCGTGGTCTTCACGCTTTCGATCAGATAGGGGGTGGCCTTGAAACCGCCATTCATGAAGGCGGTATAGGCCCCGGTCAACTCAAGCAGCGACACTTCGGAGGTGCCGAGTGCCAGCGAGGCATTGGCGGTGATATCCGAAGTGATGCCGAGCCTGTGGGCAACGTCGACCACATAGCCGGGGCTTGCCTCCATCACCAGTTGCGCGGCGATGGTGTTGACGGAGTGCGCCAGTGCATTCGTCAGCGTCATCGGCCCGGAATAGGTCTTTTCGTAGTTTTCCGGCGTCCAGTCATCGATGGTGATCGGCGCATCGTTTCTGACCGAGCCCGGCCGGTCGCCGATTTCCAGTGCGGCGGCATAAACGAATGGCTTGAAGGCCGAGCCCGGCTGGCGCTTGGCTGTGACGGCACGATTGAACTGGCTCTTGGAATAATCGCGCCCGCCGACCAGCGCCCGGATCGCGCCGGTGGCATCGACGGAAACCAGCGCCCCCTGCTCCACCCGGTCCTTCTCGCCGTTCGCGTCAAGCGCGCTCTTCAGGCTTTCGCCGGCGGCGCGCTCGAGGCCGGGATCGATGGTGGTGGTGACCACGATATCGGTCTTTACGTCGCCGATCATCGGCTCGAGGCGCTGCATCACCATATCGGCGACGTAGTTTTCCGGCCCGGTCCAGTAGCTTGGCGCGCGCGTCGGCTCACGGGCCATGGCGGTCGTCATGTCGCTGTCGTCAATCATGTTCTGGTCATGCATGGCGGCCAGAACCACCTGGGCGCGCTCTTCCGCCGCCTCCGGATCGCGGGCGGGCGAAAGCCGCGACGGCGCCTTCAGGAGGCCTGCCAGCAGCGCCGCCTCGCCAAGCGTCACATCGCGGGCGGACTTATCGAAATAGCGCTGCGAGGCCGCCTCCACGCCATAGGCGCCCGAACCGAAATAGACCCGGTTCAGATACATCGCCAGGATCTGCTCCTTGGTGTATTCATGCTCCAGCCACAGCGCCATCAGCGCTTCCTGTACCTTGCGCTCCAGCGTTTGGGCGTGGGAGAGCAGCACGTTTTTGGCCAATTGCTGGGTCAGCGTCGAGCCGCCTTGAACGAGACCGCGATGCTGGAGATTGGTGATCATAGCGCGGGCGATGCCGACCGGATCGACGCCGAAATGGGAATAAAAACGCCGGTCCTCGATCGCGACGACGGCCATCGGGATAAAGGGCGACATCTCGTCAAGCGACAGCGCCTCCCCTCCGGTCGCGCCGCGATTGGCGATCAGCGAGCCGTCGGTGGCGACGATCTTGACGTTGGGCGCGCGGTCCGGCACCGCCCATTCATCGACGGGCGGCAGTTTTGAGCCGTAATAGATGACGATGCCGACAACCGCGATCGCGCCCCAGACGGCAACGACCATGCCCCAGTAGAACACGAAGCGGAGTGCGCGCATCAGCCCGCTGCCGGATGCGGCGCGCGATCTCTTCTTCGACTTCTTCCGTTTCTTCTTGGCAGGCTTCGCCGGCGCTCCGCCGCCAAGGCCGAAAAGCGAGGGTTCGGTTCTTTCGCGCTTGTTCTTCTTGCTTGCCATGACGGGCCGCAGGCACCTTTCGTTTCCGTCTCCGGTCTATCCCGGTCACTTTAAGGTGGTATTAAGGCGCGGGTGGTTCCGCAGACGCATTACGGCAAAAGATATCAACGAGGGTTAACGCAGGCTGAACGGAGCTAGCGGCCATCGCTCAGCGGGTGATCAACCCCGCAACTCATCCGGTGTCATCCTCGGGCTTGACCCGAGGATCCAGGCAGCGTTCTCCGTGTGGCCTGGACCCTCGGGTCAAGCCCGAGGGTGACGCCGGTGGAGCGAGAGGAGCGACAATCCAGCAACAGAGCCAACAGCCCCCTCAGCGCGAAAGCGCGTCGAGGATCCGGATCCAGGAGCGGATGCCCTTGTGGAACGAGGTCAGTTCGTATTTCTCGTTGGGCGAATGGATGCGGTCGTCGTTGAGGCCGAAGCCGACCAGCAGCGAATCCATGCCGAGCTTGCGCTGGAAATCGCCGACGATCGGGATCGAGCCGCCCATGCCGATCACCACGGCCGGTTTCGGCCATTCCTGCGAAAGCGCCGCCTGCGCCTTCTTCAGGAACGGCGCGTTGTAATCGAGCTGGATCGCGGGCGAACCGCCATGGGGATGGAATTCCGCGCTGCAATCTGCCGGCAGTTTTGCGCGCACATAGGCGCGGAAGCTCTCGCGGATCTTCACGGGGTCCTGTGTGCCGACAAGTCGGAACGAGACCTTGGCGGAGGCCTCAGCCGCGATCACGGTCTTGAAGCCCTCGCCGGTATAGCCGCCGGTAATGCCGTTGACCTCGGCCGTCGGGCGGGTCCAGGTCAATTCCAGCACCGAGCGGCCCTTTTCGCCGGCCGGCACCGAAAGCCCGATCTCGCCGAGGAAACGGCTATCGGTCTCGCCAAGCTGTTCCCAGCCCTTCTTTACCTCTTCGGGCGTTTCCTCGACGCCGTCGTAAAAGCCCGGCAGCGTCACCCGGCCGTCCTTGTCGTGAAGGCCGGCGAGGATGTCGGCGAGGATGTGGATCGGGTTGGCCGCTGCGCCGCCGAAGAAGCCGGAATGCAGATCGCGGTCGGCGGCCTTGATCACCACCTCGTCGCCCACCAGACCGCGCAGCGTGGCGGCGATCGCCGGCGTCTCGCGGTCCCACATGCCGGTATCGCAGACCAGCGCGAAATCCGCCTTGATCAGGTCGCCATGCTCCTCGATGAAGGCCGGCAGTGACGGCGAACCGGATTCCTCCTCGCCTTCGAACATGATCGTGATCTTCACCGGCAGTTCGGCATTTTCCTCGCGATAGGCCCGGCAGGCCTGGAGGAAGGTCATCAACTGGCCCTTGTCGTCGCTGGTGCCGCGCCCGGTGATCACCTTCGTGCCGGCGGCGCTGTCCTTGATCTTCGGGTCGAAGGGGTCATCTTCCCACAGCGACAGCGGATCGACGGGCTGAACGTCGTAATGGCCGTAAAACAGCACATGCGGCGCGCCTTCCGGCGCGTTCTCGCTGGTCGCCACCACCATCGGATGGCCCTTGGTCTTGTGGGCCTCGGCGAGAAAACCGAGCGTCTTCAATTCCGCCACCAGCCAGTCGGCGGCCTCGGCGCATTTTTCCTTATAGGCCGGATCGGTGGAGATCGACGGAATTCGCAGAAGGGCGAACAGCTTGTCGAGGCTTGAGGGCAGGTTGTCGTCGGCGCGCTTCAAAATCGCGTCTAGCTGGGCCATGGGGAACCTCCGATAGGCGGGCAAATCATGGTCGGACCATAGGCCAGTGGGAAGCGAATGAAAACCTCGATCAGGGCGGGAAGCGGGCAAAGAAAAAGCCGCCATGGCCTGGAGGGGGGGACTGACCATGGCGGCTGCTTTTTTGGACAAAGGCCGGAGAGGGGGATGGAGCCTTTGTCCTTTTGTCCGAAGAGGCGGGGGACGGGCCTTCTTCGAACAGCGGCGTGATCAAGCGCCGTTGGTTATTAGATGTACTTCGAAATGTGTCGATTCAAGGGAAGCAACGGCCCCGTTTTGTTACAAATCAGTAATCTGAGCCGATTTTTTCGCGGATTGCCCGGTCAATGCCCGGCGGCGTTGGAGAAAAGGTTCATCACCAGCACGCCGCCGACGATCATGGCGATGCCGACCCAGGCGGCAAGATCGAGGTTCTGGCGCAGGACGATAACGCTGACAGCCGCCGTCAGCACGATGCCGAGCCCGGCCCAGATCGCATAGGCAACGCCGAGCGGTATCGTCTTCAGCGCCTGCGACAGGCAGAAGAAGGCGATGATGTAGAACACCGCGACGCCGATTGTCGGCAACAGCCGGGTGAAGCCATAGGATTTCTGCAGAAGGGTCGAACCGATCACCTCGCAGACGATCGCGATACCGAGGGCGCCATAGGCCGCGAGCGCAGGGTTCATTTCCGTTCCTTCTCCAAAAAACTCAGTGCGCCTCGTCCCAGTTGTGGGCGGCGCGGGCATCGACCTTGAGCGGAACCGCCATCGAAACAGCGGGCATGGCGGCGTTTTCCATGATGTCGACGATCACGGCGCGGGTCTTGTCGACGGCGTCGTCCTCGACCTCGAAAATCAGTTCGTCATGGACCTGAAGCAGCATCTTCGCCCGCTCGGCAAGCCTTGCTTCGCCGAGCGCCGGCTCGATCCGGGTCATGGCGCGGCGGATGATATCGGCGGCCGAGCCCTGGATCGGCGCGTTGATGGCGGCGCGCTCGTTGAAGCTTCTGACCTGATGGTTGGAGGATTTGATTTCCGGATAATGGATCTTGCGGCCGAAAATCGTCTCCACATAGCCGACATCCCGCGCCCGTTCCTTGGTGGCGTCCATATAGTCGCGGATGCCGGGGAAGCGTTCGAAATAGCGTTTGATGTAGTCGCTCGCCTCGGAGCGCTCGATGCCGAGCTGGTTGGAGAGCCCGAAGGCGGAGATGCCGTAGATGATGCCGAAATTGATCGCCTTGGCACGCCGGCGCACATCGCCCGGCATGCCTTCCACCGGCACGCCGAACATTTCCGAGGCCGTCATCGCGTGAATGTCGATGCCATCGGCAAAGGCTTGGCGGAGCTGCGGAATATCGGCGACATGGGCGAGCACGCGAAGCTCGATCTGGCTGTAGTCGGCCGACAGCAGCTTGTGGCCCGGATTGGCGATGAAGGCGGTGCGGATCTTGCGGCCTTCCGCGGTGCGCACCGGAATGTTCTGCAGGTTCGGTTCCGACGAGGAAAGCCGCCCCGTCGTGGTCGAGGCCAGCGAATAGGAGGTGTGGACGCGCTTGGTCTGGGGATGGATATAGCCCGGCAGCGCATCGGTATAGGTCGATTTCAGCTTGGTCATCTGCCGCCAGTCGACGATCCGGCTTGGCAGCGGAAGCCCCTCTGCGGCGAGGTCATCCAGCACCTGCACGGCGGTGGACCACTGCCCGCTCTTGGTCTTCTTGCCGCCGGGCAGCCCCATCCTGCCGAACAGAATATCGCCAAGCTGCTTGGGCGAGCCGATGTTGAATTTCTCGCCCGCCAATTCGTAGATTTCGTCTTCGAGTGCCGCCGCCTTCTGCGCCAGTTCGCCGGAAAGCCGCGACAGGATCTGTCGGTCGACGGAAATGCCACGCTCCTCCATGCGGGCGAGAACCGGCAGCAGCGGCCGTTCGAGCCGCTCGTAGACGGTCATCACCCGCTCGGCGGCAAGCCGGGGCTTCAGCACCAGCCAGAGCCTGAGCGTCACATCGGCGTCTTCCGCCGCGTAAGCCGTGGCGCGGTCGATATCGACATAATCGAAGGTGACCATGTTGCGGCCCGAACCGGCAACCTCCTTGTAGGGGATCGGCTGATGGCCGAGCCATTTTTCCGACAGCGCGTCCATGCCATGCCCGCCCATGCCGGAATCGAGCACATAGGAAAGCAGCATGGTGTCGTCGAAATTCTTCACCGTGATGCCGTGGCGCAGCATCACCAGATAATCATATTTGAGGTTCTGGGCGATCTTCAGAACCGCCTCGTCCTCAAGCAGGCCCTTCAGAGCGGCAAGTGCTGCGTCGAACGGTATCTGCCCTTCGGCAAGCCCGCCGCCGAGCAGATCGTCCTGGCCGGCCTTGTGGGTGAGCGGCACATAGGCCGCGCGGATCACCGCGCCATCATCGGCGGCATCCTCGTCGTAGAGCGCCAGCGAGAAGCCGACGAGTTCGGCCTGCATCGCGTCGAGCGAGGTGGTCTCGGTATCGAAGGCGACAAGGCCGCGTTCGCGCGCGGTCTCGATCCAGCCTTCGAGCGCGGTCAGATCGCGGATCGTCTCGTAATTCTCGTGCTTGATCGGCAGCGACGCAAAGCGCGCGGCCCTTGCCGCGGCAAGATCGGCCGGGCGCTTGCCATCCGTCGCGCCGGGCGCGGTCGCTGCGGCCGACGCCTTGCCCTCTCTCGGATCAAGGTCGGGCCCGTGGGCGTCAGCGCCCCATTCGACGTCGACGGTCGCCGCCTCGATCGCCTGCGCCTCGGCGCCGGTCGCCTCGGCCACGCGACGTGTCAACGAGTTGAACTCCATCGCCTTCAGGAAGGAGACCAGCTTCGGCCCATCCTGCGGCTCCAGCGACAGCGCGTCGAGCGGCACGTCGACCGGGCAATCCTGCTTCAGCGTCACCAGTTGGCGCGACACCAGCACCAGTTCGCGGCTGGCGATGATGTTTTCGCGACGCTTGTTCTGCTTGATCTGCTCGGCATTGGCGAGAAGATTGTCGAGATCGCCGAATTCCGAAAGCAGCGTCGCCGCCGTCTTCGGGCCGATGCCCGGAACGCCCGGCACATTGTCGACCGAATCGCCCGTCAGCGCCTGCAGGTCGATCATCTTTTCCGGCGGCACGCCCCATTTGTCGATCACTTCCGGCACGCCGATCTGGCGGTCCTTCATGCCGTCATACATGTGCACCTTGGGGCCGACGAGCTGCATCAGATCCTTGTCGGAGGAGATGATGGTGGCGTCGCCGCCCGCTTCCACCGCCATCCGCGCATAGGTGGCGATAATGTCGTCGGCCTCATAGCCCTCCATCTCGATGCAGGGCAGGTTGAAGGCGCGCGTCGCCTCGCGAATCAGCGCGAACTGCGGCACCAGATCCTCCGGCGGCGGCGGCCGATGGGCCTTGTAATCCGGGTAGATGTCCTTGCGGAAGGTCTTCGAGGAATAGTCGAAGATCACGGCCAGATGCGTCGGCGTGACGCCCACGGAGGTGTCGCGTGCCTGGGTCAAAAGCTTCCACAGCATGTTGCAGAAGCCGGAAACCGCGCCCACCGGCAGGCCATCGGATTTGCGCGTCAGCGGCGGCAGAGCGTGGAAGGCGCGGAAGATGAAGCCCGAGCCGTCAATCAGGAAAAGGTGATCGTCTTTTTTCATGGCGAATCCATAGCCGCTCGGGCGGCAAAGGTCCATGGTCCGAAAACGCTGCAGGCCGAGCTTTCGAAACCCGGCCTGCGCATTCTTCGGTATTCGGCAACCGTCGGCGGTCAGCCGTCACACATATTTGTTGACGATATTTTCCAGATATTCCTGGCGGCCCGATTTCGGTTCGGGGTTGATATCGTCCTTCTCCACCATGGCGGCGATATCTTCCAGCGTCATTTCGCCGGAGAGCATCTTCTTTGCGGTATCGCCGTTCCAGCCGGCATAGCGCTCGTCGAGCGGCTTTGACAGCGCGCCGTCCTCGATCATTCGGGCGGCGGCCTTCAGCCCGCGCGCGCAGCAATCCATGCCGCCGATATGGCCGTAGAGCAGGTCCGCCGGATCGATCGACTGGCGGCGCAGCTTCGCGTCGAAATTGGTGCCGCCGGAGGTGAAGCCGCCGGCCAGCAGAACCTGATAATAGGCGAGCGCCATTTCCGGCACATTGTTGGGGAACTGGTCGGTATCCCAGCCGGACTGGTAGTCGTTGCGGTTCATGTCGATCGAACCGAGCACGCCGAGCGTGCGGGCAAGCGCAAGTTCATGCTCGAAGGTGTGGCCGGCGAGAATGGCATGGCCCTGCTCGATATTGAGCTTCACTTCCTTCTCAAGCCCGTATTTCTGCAGGAAACCGTAGACCGTGGCGACGTCGTAATCATACTGGTGCTTGGTCGGCTCCTGCGGCTTGGGCTCGACCAGGATCTGGCCCGTAAAGCCGATCTTGTGCTTGTACTCGATCACCATCGACAGCATGCGCGCCATCTGGTCGAATTCGCGGCTCATATCGGTGTTGAGCAGGGTCTCGTAACCCTCGCGGCCGCCCCACAGCACATAATTCTCGCCGCCGAGCTTCATGGTGGCGTCCATGCAGGTCTTGATGGTGGCGGCGGAGTAGGCGAACACGTCCGGATCGGGATTGGTCGAAGCGCCCGACATGAAGCGGCGGTGGGAGAACAGGTTGGCCGTGCCCCACAGAAGCTTGACACCGGTCTCTTCCTGCTTCTTGGCGAAATAATCGACGATCTCGTTGAGGTTCTTCGTGCTCTCGGCGAAATTGCCGCCTTCCGGGCGCACATCGGCATCGTGGAAGCAGTAATAGGGCGCGCCGAGCAGCGAGAACAGTTCAAACGCGACGTCAGCCTTGAGTTTGGCCTTTTCCACGCCGCCATCATACCACGGCCGGTCGAAGGTGCGTCCGCCAAAGGGATCGCCGCCCTCCCATGCCAGCGAGTGCCAATAGGCAACCGCGAAGCGCAGATGCTCCTTCAGCGGCTTGCCGAGGACGACCTCGTCGGGATTGTAGTGGCGGAAGGCCAGCGGATTGTCGCTGTCCGGGCCTTCATATTTAATCTTGGCGATATCGCCGAAAAAACCGGTGCTCATATCAATTCTCCCATTCGGTTATTCTCAAATCCGGCCGATTGCCGCGCGGGCATGCCGGGTTCATTTCAGTGTTTTGCGTCAGGCCTTCGTGACGGCGCGGATCGCCGGATAGAGCGCGCGGTAGCGCTGATAGGCCTCCTCGAAGGCGGCCTTGTGCGCGGTTTCCGGCTCCACCGTTTCCGCCGTCTTGGGCGGCGTGCAGACGGCAAGCGGATCGCCGCCGGTCGCCGCCAGCATGCCGAGCCGTGCCGCGCCAAAGGCCGCGCCGAAATCGCCATCGGCGGGAATGTCGATCGGCAGGTCGAGCGCGGTCGCCACCGCCTTCAGCCAGTAGCGCGAACGCGAGCCGCCGCCGATCGCGGTGATCCTTGAAAGCTCGGTTCCGGCGGAGCGCAGCGCCTCGAGATTGTCACGCAGCGCAAAGGCCACCCCTTCCATCACCGCGCGGGTCATGGCCGGGCGGTCGCTTTCATGGGCAAGGCCGATGAACGCGCCGCGGATCTCCGCGTCATTGTGCGGCGTGCGTTCGCCGGAAAGATAGGGCAGGAAGGTGACGTCGCCGGGTACCTGTAGCGTGTCGCCGACCTCGGTCGAAAGCTCCGCCGGGCTCTTGTCGGTGATCTTCGCGTACCAGTTCAGCGTGTCGGTGGCCGACAGGATAACGCCCATCTGGTGCCATGTGCCGGGCAGCGCGTGGCAGAAGGCGTGGACCGCGCTTTCGGGCTTTGGTCGGTAACGGTCATTGGCGGCAAACAGCACGCCGGAGGTGCCGAGCGAGACGAAAGCCGCGCCATCGGCAACCGTGCCCATGCCGCAGGCGGACGCCGCGTTGTCGCCCGCCCCGCCGGCCACCACGACCGGCCCGGTCATGCCCCATTCGGCGGCAAGCGCGGATCTCAGCGTGCCGCCGACCTCCGACCCCTCGACCAGCGCCGGCATCTGCGACCGGGACAGATCGGTGGCGGCAAGAAGCTCGTCCGACCAGTCGCGCTTTGCGGTGTCGAGCCAGGAGGTGCCGGCCGAATCCGACATTTCGGAGATGTATTCGCCGGTCAGCCAGTAGCGCAGATAGTCCTTCGGCAGCAGCACCTTGCCGACCTTGGCGAAAATCTCGGGCTCGTTCTTCTTGACCCAAACCAGTTTCGGCGCGGTGAAGCCGGGAAACACGATATTGCCGGTAATCGCACGGAAGCGCGGATCGTCATCAAGCTGGGCAGCCTCGACATAGGACCGCGTGTCGTTCCACAGAATACAGGGGCGCAACACCGCGCCGTCGCCGTCAAGGATCGTGGCGCCGTGCATATGGCCGGACAGGCCGATGCCCCTGACCGCCGCAAGCTCGCCCGGATGGCGTTCGGCGAGACGGCCGACGGCGATCCGGCAGGCGGCGATCCAGTCCGCCGGGTCCTGCTCCGACCAGCCGTGATGCGGCCGCGCGACCGACAAGGCCGCATCGGCGCTGGCGATCACGGTCTGGCCGTCATCGATCAGCATGGCCTTCAGGCTGGAGGTTCCGAGATCGAGCCCGAGATACATGGCGTTCTTCCCTTTCCCGCCCCTCAGGGCAGATTGTCCTTGATGAAAATGTCGATGCGGATGCGTTCCTGCGCGGCGATCACCGGCACGCCGTCGGCCTCGGCCTTCAGCACCCGGATCGCGCTTCTGACCTCATGGCCGGCGTCCTGGTTCAACACCGCGTCGAAAAGGCCGTTTTCGAGCGCGGCGCGCGAATGATCGGAAAGCTCGTGCGCGATCGTGACGATTTCGCGGCCACTGGCGCGCGCCTTTTCCAGCGCCGCGATCAGGCCGCGATTGCCCGCGCCCAGGCTGTAAATGCCGATGATATCGGGGTCGCGGGCCAGCGCCTCATCCACCAGCCGCTCCGCAAATGCAGCGTCGTCACGACCCTCCATGGGCGCGGTGAGCTGGAGGTGCGGAAAATCGAGCGCCATACCCTCGGAAAAACCGGAAAGCCGGTTCTGGTGGTCGCGCACAGAAAGCGAACCGACGAGAATGGCGATGCGCCCGGCGCGCGGACCGATGAACCGGCCAAGCAGGGTCGCGGCGGTGCGGCCGGCCGCCTGGTTGTCGACGCCTGCATAATGGTCACGGCCGCTATCCTCCAGATCGGAGACCAGGGTGACGACCGGAATGCCCTTCTTCTTCAGCGCGCCGACGGCCGCGCGCACGGGATCGGCATCGACCGCGACCAGCGCGATGCCGGCGGGCTCTTTCTCGCCCGCCGCGATCAGCGCTTTCGCCAGCGCATCGCCGTCAAAGGCCGGCACGTCGATGATGCTGATCTCGGTGCGCTCGATCCGCCCGCGTTCGCCGGCCTGTTCGACGGCCGCGCGCAGCGCCGCCATGAAGGCGTTGTCGTTGAGCGGCAGGATGAAGGTGAAGGGATAGACCCGGCCCTTGGCGAGATTGGCGGCGGCGACATCGCGCACATAACCGAGCGAGCGGATCGCCTCCTCGACCTTTGCCTTCGTCTTTTCGCGCACGCCGGGCCGGCCGTTCATGACGCGGTCCACGGTCGCCAGACTGACGCCTGCCTTGATGGCTATGTCATGCACTGTCGGGCGCATGTCTCCCCCGCCTGACGATTTCCTCCGCGGTCCGCGGTCCGGACCTTGTTATGCCTCCCTTATAGCGCGCCGTTTGATGTACGTAAATCAAAAATTCCCGCGGCAGTTTTCAGGCGCGGAAATTCACATCAGAAACTGTCCTCGAACAGCTTGTTGAGCCGGCCGATGACGGCGATGGCGGGCGCATCGGTGCGCAATGCCTCGTTGAGCACATCCGAGGCTTCGCGCTGGAAACGGATATAGCCATTGTGGCGCGGACGCATATAGGCGTGGGCGGCTGTATCGGCGATATTGCGATAGAAGCCGTTGACGGCGCTGTTGACCTCAAGGCTTTTCCAGCCATCGGCATGGCCCGGCTGGCCGCCGGCTCCAGCGTAGAGCGTTGCCTGCACCGGGCCGCTTGCGATCCAGTAGGCATAGTCGATCGCCGCGTCGCGGTTTTCGCTGAAGGCAGAGACGGCGATGCCGGTTCCGCCGAGCACCGATCCCGCCGGGCCGCGCTCGCCCAGCCCCGGCATATTGGTAAAGCCGAGCCGGTGATGGCGAAACCCGTCGCGCGCATAGAGCGCGTAGCCGGCGACATAGGGCGAGATGCTGGCCTGGGTATCGGGCGCCGAAAGCGCCTCCAGAACCCCGACCGGGTCCATCGCCTGATTGTCCTCGGGAACGAGCCGCGCAAGCGCGACCAGGCGTTCATAGGCGGCAATGCCGTCATCTTCGGCGATCAGGTTCCCGGCGCCATCATTGCGGCAGGGCGTGCCGGCATTGGCGGCGAGCGTGAAGAATGTCAGCAGGTTATGCGGCGGCCTGAGCGGCAGCAGCACATGGCCGTCTTCGGCAAGTTCGACGAGGTCATCCCAGTTTTCCGGCAGGCTGGGGGCACGGTCGGGGCGGTAGGCCATGACCTGCGCGTCGACATCGATCGGAAACGCCCATTGATGCGCCTTGTAATGAAAGGCCTCGAAGGCGCCGCCAACCGACCCCTCTTTCATCGCCTCGCGCTCATCCTCCCGACCCTCGACATCGAGAGGCGCGAGGCAATTGTCGGCCGTGATCTGCCCGAGATGGGGATGATCGATGACGATCAGGTCATAGTCGCGGGCGATATCGACCGGCGTCAGATCCTCCAGCTCCTCGAGGCCGGGCTTTTCCCACTTGACCTCGACGCCGGTCTTCTCCCGCCATTCATCCGCGCTCGCCGCCAGAGGCTCGAAGCCGCGCGGATGGGTCCAGGTCATGCCCTTCAAGGTCGTCATACAGTCAAGCTCCACTCCAGCGCCGCACCGGCGAGCGCGATCCTGCTAAAAATAACGGTTTCAGAAATTTCGTTAACAGCAGAAGAAAGCCGCTCGCGGGCGGAATGTTCCAAAGCGCCGGTATTATAGGCCCTACCGATGTGGCGCGCGTCATGGAGCGGCAAGCAGCCGCCGCACGACGAAGCCGACATCGGCGGGCTCGATGCGGCTGCCGGCATAGGCCCCAAACAGACCGTCGACGCAGGCAAGCACCAGGTCCGCGCGGCGGCTGGCCTGATCGCGCGGCCACCCTTCGCCGGCGAGCAATTCGGCGAGCCTTGCGGAAAGCCAGGCATTGATTTCCGCCAGCGCCTGTTCGGCGAAGGCCTCGGTATTGTCGAGAAGCTCGCCGGCATGCGGGGAGTTGCTCAGCAGCGCCGCCATGCGGGAATACTTGTTCTCCAGCGCCGACGCCGCGCGCTCGACAGCGCTGCCGGGACCGTCCAGCGTTTTTTCGGCTTCCGCTTTCATGTCGTCCAGCACCGCGGCAAGCGTCGCCTGAAACACCGCCTCCTTGTCCGGGAAATAGGCGTAGAGCGTGGGTTTGGCGACGCCCGCGCGCTTGGCGATGCCCTGCATGGTGGTGGCGCGCAGGCCGTTTGCCAGAAACTCGGCCTGGGCCGCCGCCAGTATTTTTTTCGTTCGCGCTTCTGATTTTGGAGCCGGCACTGTTTTTCCTCTTGCATATCGCCTAAATTGAACGATATGAACATATATAGTTCAAAACGTTCAATTGCGGAGTCCGAAATGAACGATATTGTCCTTCTGACCGGCATTACCGGCTTTCTTGGCGGCCATATCGCCGTCGAACTTCTCAATGCCGGTTATAGCGTGCGCGGAAGCCTGCGCAATCCGGGCGCAAACGGGGAGCGGGCGGAAGCGACCCGCAAGGCGCTGGAAGAGGCTGGCGCCGACACATCGCGACTTGAATTCGTGACGCTCGACCTGACCGAGGACGAGGGCTGGCACGATGCCGCGCACGGCGCCCGTTTCGTGATCCACAGCGCCTCGCCCTTCGTGACCACGATGCCGAAAGACCCCGACGAACTGGTCTACCCCGCCGTGAGCGGAACCGAACGGGCCTTGGGCGCCGCTAGACGGGCGGGCGTCGAGCGGGCGGTGCTGACAAGTTCCTCCGTCGCGATTGTCAACGGCCGGGGTCCGACGAGCAGGAAAAATGCGCTCGGCCCCGACGACTGGCCGAACCCGGATGAGGGCCGGCTCAACGCCTATCAGCTTTCCAAAGTGCTGGCCGAGCGCAAGGCCTGGGAAATCGCCGAACATGATGGCCTTGCCCTTGCCGTCATCAATCCCGGCTTTATCCTGGGGCCGCTGCTGGACGACGACCCGGGCACATCGGGCGCGCTGTTCGTCAGGCTGATGAAGGGCGATGTGCCGATGCTCCCGCGCCTTCACCTGCACATGGTCGACGTCCGCGACCTCGCCCGCATTCATGTCGCGGCGCTGACGGCGCCGGATGCGCTCGGCAAACGAAATCCCGCCGCCTTTTCCAATATGGATCTCGCCGCGCTCGCCGCGACGCTCGCCCGCGAAGTGCCCGAACGCGCCGGCAGGATCCCGAAACGCAAGGCGCCCGACTTTCTCGTGCGCTTGCTGGCGCTGTTCGATGGCGATATCAGAGCCAATATTAACGAACTCGGCTACGCGCCCGCGCTCGATTCAAGCCGCGGCGCGGCACTTCTCGGCCGCCCGCCCCGTTCCGCCGAAACCATGATCGGCGATATGGGCCGTTCGCTGGTCGCCCGGGGACTAGCCTGAAGCGGCCACCTGCCGCCCGCCCGACACCACGACTTCGGTCCCCCACTCCCGGCAGCGTTCGGCAAGCGGTGCGGAAAGGCGCTGATCGGTGAAGAATGTGGCGATATCGGCAAGGCTGGCGATCCGCGCCGGCGCGGTGCGGGCGAATTTGGAATGGTCGGCGACGAGCACGGTTTTGCGGGCGCGGCGGATCGCCGTCTGGCTGACGCCGACCTCCATTATGTCGAAATCCAGCAGGTCGCCATCGCCATCGATCGCCGAACAGCCGATTACGGCAAGATCGAACTTGAACTGCTCGACGATGCGGTTGGCGAGCGGACCGACCAGCCCGCCATCGGCGCGGCGCAACTGCCCGCCCGCCACCACGATCTCGCAGCCGGGATTGGCGACCAGGATATTGGCGACATTGATGTTGTTGGTGACGACGACAAGGTTCTTGTGGCCGAGCAGCCTCGCCGCCACCGCCTCCATCGTCGTGCCGATATTCATGAAGATCGCGGCGTTTTCCGGGATCGCCGCGGCGCAGGCCTCGGCAATCGCCGCCTTTTCGGCGGCATAGAGCGCCCGGCGGTCGTCATAACCGATATTGGCAGTGCCAGACGGCAGCACCGCGCCGCCATGAACGCGGGTGAGCTTGCCTCGTTTGGCGAGTGTCAGCAGGTCGCGGCGGATGGTCTGCACGGTGACGCCGAGGCGTCTTGCGGCATCCTCGGCCACAATCCGGCCCTCTTCGCGGGCCATCTGCATCAGATCGTCAAGGCGGAACGTTTGCGACACGGCCTTCCCCGGTTTGGCCGTGACTTTCACGGCGCGTTCACTCTCTTCCGCAAAAGAGGCATTTTTCGCCGCGTTTTGCAACGGTTTGAACCGGTTATGCGTTGAACGGTGGCGCTGACGGTATTTTGCCTTGATCACGCGGCTGAAACACTGTCAAAAGCGATAAGCCAGCTTCAACGGACGGGAAGATAAAGTGAGCGGACTTGAAACAGCCATCAGGACAGCGCTGGAAAACACCGACCGGCGGGACGCCAACCAGCGCGCCCGGGTCTATCAATCCGCACGGCAGGCGCTGGAAAAGGGCCTTGCCAACCAGAACATAACCGAGCCCGGCGCGGTTGCCCGCCAGCGCCGCAGGCTCGACGACATCATCACCGCGATCGAACAGGAAGAGGCAGCCGCCGCCCGCAAGGCGCGCGAGGCCCAGAAGGCCCCTGCCCGGCCCGTGTTCGATGATCCCTTCGCCGTCGGCCGCGCGCCGGAAAAGCCCGCCCCCTCGCTCGAAGACGAGATCGGCGCGATCACGCCCGGCGACAGCTTTACGGCCGAACCGGCTTTCGAAGCGGAACCGGACGCCCATTTCGCCTATCCCGAAAGCCCTGTGATTGCCTCGGAGGAGGCGGACAATGTCGATTTCACCGAGGCCGGCTTCACCATGGCGCCGCAGGTGGAAAGCGGTCATCTGGACCGCGAGGCGCTGTCGCCGATGGGCGATATCGCGGTGACGGACGAAGACCGCGCGCCGCTTGCCGGCAGCGTGAAGGCCGACCCGCGCCCGCGCCGCATATCGCGCAAACAGCGCAAGGCGGCGGCGAAGGCCGAGAGGCACCAGAAGCCGGTGCGGCGGCGACGGACGCTGACCGCCATGATGATCGGCGTGATCGTGATCGCCTTCCTGCTGCTCGGCGGATGGTGGGTGGTCGATTCCAATTTCGCGCTCAACCCCGAACGCCTCGATACCGCCGTTCCCAATCCCGCCCCGCGCATCGAGGCCGAGGATTTCGAAGGCGCTTCGGGTTGGACCACGATCTTCCAGCCGGGCACGGCGAATGTGCTGACGCCCGGTTCGCAGGCAAGTCTTGAGACCGTTACATTCGATGATGCCCCCGCCGTTGAGATTGCCTCCAATGCGACCGGCGATGCCGGCGCGGTGGCAATCGCGCTGCCGGTCGCCGTGCGCGGCATGCTGGAAAGCGGGCCGGTGCTGATCGAGATCAGTTCGGTCGCGCCCGATGGCGGCGGTCAGCCGGTCGGCATCTATTGCGCCGATGGCACGATCGAGGGTTGCCAACGCCACCGCTTCACCGCGTCCGCCCATCGCGACAGCATGGTCATCCGCCTCGACCCGAGCCAGGGCGTGCTGCCGAGCCGGCTGTTGATTTCCAGTGACCTCGACGGCTCCGGCGCGCCGCTCAACATCTTCGCCATCCGCGCGCGCGAAGCCGAATAAGCCACCGGCCTTTCCACCCCAGGTCCCAGCCGAGCCGCCATTCCGGCGGCTCATATGTTTTTCGCGACGCTCCTATCCGGCCAGCATCTTCGCCAGCATGAAGCCGGAGCCGGCGCCGGTTCCAGCACCCGGCCATGTCGCCGCGCCGCACATGTAGAGCGCGGGCACCGGCGTCTTGTAGCGGGAATAGCCGGTGGCGGGGCGAAACAGGAAATTCTGGTCGAGATGGTGCGAGCCGGACAGGCTGTCGCCGCCAATCAGGTTCGGGTTCGCCCGCTCCAGGTCGCGCGGTGAGAACACGGCGCTTGCGCGGATCTTCGCCCGTGTCCCCGGCGCATGGGTCTCGATGATATCGAGCACGCGCTCGGCATAGGCATGCTTGACCTCGTCCCAGTCGGTCTCGGTGATCTCGCCTGCCGCATCGCCCCTGATCTCGGCCGGCAGCACCCGCACCTGCACCCACAGCACATGCTTGCCCTTTGGCGCGCGCGAGGGGTCGACCGCAGTTGGCTGGCCGACGACGAGTGCCGGTTCAGCGGGCAGCAACCCGTCCATCGCCTCGGCATAAAGCCGCGACATCATCCGCATGTCGGGCGCGATGTGGATATAGGCATAGTCGCTGAGTTCTGCGCCCGCAGACCAAGCCGGCAGCTCGTCCATCGCCAGATGGATCATCATCGTGCCGGGGCCAGCGCGGAAATCGTCAAACGTGTCGCCAAGGTCTCCAAGCCGGCTGTTTTTCGGCACGAGATCGTCGAACAGCAGCTTCGGGTGCACATTGGCAATCACGGCCTTGCGGGCGGAAATCGTCCGGCCGTTGGCGAGAGACACGCCCGTCGCCTTGCCGGCCTCATCGAGTTCCACGCCCACGACCCGCTCGCCGAGCAGGATTTCGCTGCCGCGCTCCTCCACCACCTTGGTCATCGCGCGGATGATGGTATCGGCGCCGCCCTTGCCGATGACCATGCCGAAGGCCTGGTTGGCCATCGATTCCAGATAGGGAAACAGCGCGCCGCCGGCGACATCCGGCGCGAAATCGAGGTGCAGACCCCAGGTCGCCATCATCACCTTCAGCTTTTCATTTTCGAAATGCCCGTCGAGGAAATCGCGCGGGGTTGCCAGAAGCAGCCGGGCCAGCCGGTAAAGCCCTGCCGTGCCGAGCGCCCGCCAGGCCTTCCACACCGCCTTGGCCGTCTGAAAGGAAGGGATAGGCGCGCCCATCAGCGCGAAGATATGGGGCGCGTCGCGGGAGAAATCGGCAAGCATCCGCTCCCAGGCTTCGGCATCCTTTTGCGAAAGCGCCGCAATGCCGGCTTTGGTCTCGGCGACATCCGTGCCAACGCCGAGCGCGGTTGCGTCACGGAACACGCTGGCGAAACAATGCGGCGCCGGCACCAGTTCCAGCCCGGCCGCCGTCAACGCCTCGCGGTGGGCGGCGAAGAAGGCGGAGCCGGCGAACATTGAAAGGTTCATCGCGCCGAAATCATGCCGGAAGCCGGGCTCGGTGAACTCCTGCGTCTTGACCGCGCCGCCGGCCGCCTCGGCCGCTTCGACAACACAGACCTTCCAGCCTTTGGCGGTCAGATGAACGGCCGCCGCAAGGCCGTTGTGGCCCGCACCAATGATTACCGCGTCATAAACCGTCGTCGCCATCCGCGTCCCCTCGAACCAATATACCTATATGCATACATAATTCACGCGAGCCAGAAGAGCATTTTTTCAGGTTCGAGCGCAATAGTCAGTGTCAATATTGCCGGTCTGACAATGATTTTGGCATTTTCCCCCGATTGCGACAGGCCGCGCCGCGCGCCCGCAAGAAATGCATCCGCGTCACCATGATCCTTGCATTATCATATTTTCTTTCATAGGCTCTCCGGCAACGTCCGCAACAAGACCGGTCGATCAAGACCGCGCGACGCGCCGGCACCGGTTCCGGACGACAAAGGGGAAGATTATCATGAATGACTCATCCGTGCTTGGAAGCCTCGCCTCCGCCCTGTTGTCGGGGTCGGTCAAGGTTGTCGACATCACCGCGCCGCTCGGCCCGGAAACGCCCGTCCTGTACCTCCCGCCCGAATTCGGCCAGAACACGCCGAATGTGAAGGTGCACAAGATTTCCGAGTATGACGAAAACGGGCCGTTCTGGGCATGGAACTGGATCGAGCTCGGCGAGCATACCGGCACCCATTTCGACGCGCCGTGTCACTGGATCACCGGCAAGGACAATCCCGACAACACCACGGACACGATCAAGCCGCAGAACTTCGTGGCCCCCGTCAACGTCATCGATCGCTCGAAGGAAGCCGAGGCCGATCACGATTACCTGCTGACCGTCGACAGCATCAAGGAATGGGAAGCCGAGCACGGCGAGATCGAGGCCGGAAGCTGGGTGGTGATGCGCACCGACTGGTACAAGCGCAACGGCTCGACGGAAACCTTCCTCAACGCCGATGAGAACGGCCCGCATTCCCCCGGCCCGACGGCGGAGGCGATCGAATATCTGCTTTCCAAGGGCATTATTGGCTGGGGTCAGGAAACCGTTGGCACCGACGCCGGTTCCGCCGGCGGCATGGAGCCGCCCTTCCCGGCGCACAATCTGATGCACAAGCACAATAAATACGGCCTTGCGAGCCTCTCGAACCTCGACCAGCTTCCGGCCAAGGGCGCGATCCTGATCGCGGCGCCGCTGAAGTTCGTGAAGGGCACCGGCTCGCCGGTGCGCGCGCTGGCGCTGATCGCCTGAGGAGCGCTGACGCTCTGATATAAGCCCGACGCGACAATGTTTTGCCGCGTTGGGGCACTTATCGGCTTTTTGGAACGGAGATCGCATTGGCGGATTTCGATCACATCATCATCGGCAGCGGCATCAACGCGCTGGTCGCCGCCTCGCTCCTCGGCAAGGCCGGCAAGCGTGTGCTGGTGCTGGAGCGCAACGAGACCATCGGCGGCTGCCTGCTAACCGCGGAGGTGACTGCGCCCGGTTACCTGCACGATGTGATGGCGACCACCATGGTGCTGTTCCTCACCTCGCCGGCCTTCGCGGCACTCGGCGACGATCTTGCCGCACGCGGCGCGGAGTTCTGCCACACCGACACGCCGACCGGGGTGTTGCGCCCCGACGGCAGCCACCTGATCTACGCCATGGACCGCAAACGCAATATCGACGCGTTCAACGCCAAGGCCGCCGGCGACGGCCAGACCTTAGACGCCGAAATGGCGGCGATGGCGGGCGATGCCGATTTCGTGTTCTCGCTGCTTGGCGGCAATCTCTGGTCGGGCGCGACAGCGAAGAAACTGCTGAAGGAGACCTGGAAGCGCGGTTCGCGCGGCCTTGCCGCATGGTTCGGCGATGCGCTGACGCCCGCGCGCGGCTATCTGGAAACAACCTATATTTCGGACGAGGCGAAGGCGCTCTGGGCCCCTTGGGTGCTGCATTGCGGCCTGTCGCCGGAGGCGAGCTATTCGGCCGAGATGCTGAAGGTGATCGGCTTTGCGATCGAGCTTGCCGGCTGCCCGATCGTCAAGGGCGGCGCTGTCAACCTGACGCGCGCCTTCGAGCGGCTGATTCGCGACCATGGCGGCGATATCCGCACCGGATGCGATGTCGCCGGCATCATCCTTGGGAAGGACGGCAAGGCCGCCGGCGTGCGGCTTGCCGACGGAACGGAAATCGAGGCCAGGCGCGGCGTCATCGCCTCCGTCACGCCCGACCAGCTTTACAGGCGCCTGCTCGGCGAGACCGGAAAACCCATGCCGGCCGATGTCCAGAAAGGACTAAAATCCTATCGCTACGGCAAGGGCGACATGCAGATCCACTACGCGCTGAAAACGCCGCCGACATGGAAGGCGGGCGACGAACTCGGCAAGGTCGCGCTGATCCATCTCACCGACGGTCTCGACGCGGTGTCGCGCTCATCAAACGAGGCCGAGCGCGGGCTGCTGCCGGCCGAACCCACCGTCTGTGTCGGCCAGCCGACGGCGCTGGATCCGAGCCGCGCACCCGACGGCGCTGCGATTCTGTGGCTTCAGCTTCCCGACACGCCGCGCCATATCAAGGGCGATGCGGCGGGCCTTCTCGATTGCCCGCAAGACGGACGCTGGACGGAGACGCTGCGCGAGGCCTTCGCCGATCGCGTCGAGGCCATGCTGTCCGCCCATATCGAGGGTTTTAAGGACAATGTGATTGCCCGCAGCGTCTCATCGCCCGCCGATCTCGAGATCATGAACATGAACCTCGTCGGCGGCGATCCCTATGGCGGTTTTTGCGGGCTCGACCAGTTTTTCCTCTGGCGCCCGTTCAAGACGGCCATTAACCACAGGACCCACGTGCCCGGCCTTTACCATATCGGCGCCTCGACCCATCCGGGTCCGGGCCTTGGCGGCGGCTCGGGCTTTCTGCTGGCATCCTCGTTGACGTAATGGAGTGGGTTCATGGGTGAGCGTTTCTCAGGCTCGAACGGTGACGGTGAGACGGGCGAAGCCGTCCGTAGCCTCGGCGAAATCGGGCTCAACGCGTTTTCGCCCTATCTGATGAATCGGGTGATGGCGCGCTACAACGCCAATCTCGCCGAGGAGCTGAAGCATCTCGGCATGTCCACCGCCAAGGTGCGCACCCTTGCCGTGCTCTCGGTCATTACCTCGGCCACGATCAACGAGCTGTCGGTTCTCGCCGTGGTCGAGCAGTCGACCATGAGCCGCACGCTCGATTCGCTGGAGGAGCAGGGCTATATCCGCCGCCAGTCGCGCGACAAGGATATGCGGGTGCGCGACGTTTCGATCACCGAGGAAGGCCGCCTCGCCTTCGACGCCGCATGGCCGACCATGCACAGCTTCGTGCAGCAGATGTTCGACGGCATCGACGAGGACGAACAGCGCGCCTTCGTGACCACGCTGCAGAAAATGCTGCGCAATGTACGGGTGAACGAGATTTAGAGCGGCTGGCAGCAGCCAAGCTCAGGACGTCACCGCATAGCCCCCCAATCTTCTCGCCCCGGAGGGGAGAGATGTCGCGAAAGCGACAGTGAGGGGCGAGTCCATCCCCACGAACGCCCTCACGTTTTGAAATGCTGCATCACCCTCACTCCCCCCTTTCGGGGGTATCTCTCCCGCAAGCGGGAGAGAATAGTTGGAGCAAGCGTCAATTCCAGTAGCGACTTACAGCGTCGCCACCGTCTTCAGCGCGCCGTCGAGCGCAATGCCGCTTTCGTCGATGAGGGCTGCCTGGCGGAGGCGGCGGAGCCAGTCGGCGCCGTCCTCACGCGGTTGCAGCATCGGCACGGCGGAGAGCACGCGGTCAAACTTCGACAGGCCGCGGGCATGGGTATCCGAATAGCCCTTGACCAGACGGCGGGTGGCGATCACTTCCACGGCGAGATCGTAGTTTGTGGGCAGCACGGCAAGCGCCTGCTTGAGCCAGGCCTCACGGTGCTCCGCCTCGCGGAAATGGCGCAGGCTGCCGCGCCGGATGCGGCGCATGGACGACAGGAAATAGAGCGAGGAGAACCAGAACAGCGTGCCGGTTTTCACCCGCCGGCCCTTGTTGACGCGCCGGTCGAGAAAGGCGAACAGTTTCGGCCGCGCCTCGATCCAGAGCCCCAGCCTCTTCGGCAGCGTGCCGCAGACCTCCTCCATGCGCGGATGCATGTATTCGGTCATGTAGAGGATTTGATCCTCCCCGACGCCAACCTCGTTATGGACGCGCTTGAAGCGGGTGCCGCGCACCTTCAGATCGGCGACCCGCACGACATCGTCATAGGCCATGGCCACGGCAACATATTTGGCTGCCGCCACGGTAAAGGCAAAACCCTTCGCCTCCCCGCCATTGGCGCGGTCGGCGGCAAGGAGCGCGGCCATGCGGGTCAGATATTCGTCGGCATAGGCCGGGTCCTGGAAATCGGTGAGCTTCTTCACCCCGGCGAAGAGCATGGCATGGGCGATATCCGGAAATTCGGCGCGGATGCGGTTCACGAGACTGTCGAGCGCGGGATGGCCGGCGGTTTCCGGAAGGGCGTCCAGCCGTTTGGCCGGCGTTGCCGAGACCTTGTCATTTTCGCCCTGAAGGGCGCGGGCATAGGCGGCATCGAAGGCCCTGAGGCTGGCGGCGACGCCGCGCCCGCCGGCCTTGATGGTTTCCTCATAGGCTTCCTTGGCGAAAGGCAGCGCCCTGGAGGCGGCGAATGCGCCGAACATGGATGAGGAGATCACGCTGCCGTTCTTCACCGCCAGCGTATCCATGTCGAAGGCGATGGTCTTGCGGGCGGCGAAATCGGTGGCATCGACCACGGTTTCGGGATTGCCGATGCCATCGCCCGGCTTTTCCTTCTCGCCCACGGCAAACGAGCGATGGGTGGAGGCGATCAGCAGCGTCTTTTCCGGCGTCACCAGGCCGCGCATCACCGAGCGGCCGGCCTCCATCAGCTCCGCCGCGATCACGACATCCACATCGCCGGGCGTCGGCATCAGCGACAGGATCGGCATCGCGCCCTCGCGCGGCTTGATCAGCTCGAGATAGTAGATCGTGGCACCCGTGCGCTGGGCAACGCCCGGCACGGAGGTGGTCTGGGCCACCCAGCCCTGGCTTTCGGCCAGATGCACGATCCAGTCGGCGAGAACGCCGCCGCCCTGTCCGCCCATGGCGAGGATCGCGATCGAAAGCGGCTTGTCGGCGGAAAGCACCGCGGTGTCGGTCATCATCATGGGTCTACTCGGCAAAAACGATGCGGCGGGCCTGACGGCGGCTCTGCAGCCAGCCGATCACGGCGGCGCGGATGCGATGGACGAAGCGGTCCCAGCCGGTCGGATTGTGGATCACATCGGCGCGGTAGAAGGAGGGACAGAGGACGGCCGCCTCCGAGACCTCGCCGCAATTGCCGCAGCCGACGCAGGAATTGTCGATCGCCGCCACCGGATCATCCTTCAGCGGATCGTCGGTGTGCTTGACCGAGAGCGAGGGACATCCCGACAGGCGGATGCAGGCGTGATCGCCGGTACAGACATCCTCGTCAACGCCGAAGCGTTCCTTGACCATGCGCTTGCCGTCCTTCACCGCCTTGGCGAATTGCGGCTTCACGCGACGCTGCTTGTTCAGCATGCATTCGGAAGAGGCGACGATGATCTTCGGACCTTCCTCCTTGGTCGTCAGCGCTTCGCGCAGCGTGTCGCGCATCTTTGCGACATCATAGGTGCGGTCGATCTGGCGCACCCATTTGGCGCCGACGCCCTTCACCGCGTCGACGATCGAATTGTTGGTCTTGCGGCGCGCATTGCTGGCGCGCGAGGAGAGAATGTCCTGCCCGCCGGTGGCCGCCGAATAATAGTTGTCGACCACCAGGATGACGCCGTCCTGCTTGTTGAACACGGCATTGCCGACGGAGGTGGCAAGGCCGTTGTGCCAGAACCCGCCATCGCCCATCACCGAGATCGAGCGCTTGTCGGATTCGACGTTGAAGGCGGAGGCCGAGGCCGGGCCGAGACCATAGCCCATGGTGGTGCCGCCGATATTGAAGGGCGGCAGGATCGAAAACAGGTGACAGCCGATATCGGCCGAGACGTGATGCTCGCCGAGTTCCTTCTCGACGAGTTTCATCGCCGCGAAGATCGGCCGTTCGGGACAGCCGGTGCAGAAACCGGCCGGGCGCGGCGGCACCACCTCGGCCAGCGCCTTGACCTTGGGATCGGCAAGCACGGGGCCGGCATCGGGCACCGGCGGGCGGTTGCCGAGGATCTGCGGGGCATACGCCTCGAAGAAGGCCGAGAGCCCGTTGACCAGCACGGGCGTGGTGTATTCGCCACCGAGCGGCAGGATATCCTTGCCCGAAACCTTGGTCTGGAGATCGCGGCGGCGCATCAGCGTGTGCAGCGCCTGCTCGATATATTCCGGCGCACCCTCTTCCAGCATGACCACCGCCTTCTTGCCGGCGCAGAAGTCGACGACCTCCTCGTCGATCATCGGATAGGCGACATTCATGCAGTAGATCGGCACCCGGGAATTGCCATAGACATCGGCAAGGCCAAGCTGCTGCAGGGCGCGCATGGCATTGTTGTAAAGCCCGCCCTGCATGATGATTCCGACATCGCCCTCTTCCGGGCCGAAATACTCGTTGAGCCTGTTTTCCTTCACGAACTCGATCGCGGCCGGCCAGCGCTTCTCCAGCTTTTCCTTTTCATGGGCAAAGCTTGCCGGCGGGAGCACGATGCGGCTGACATCGCGCTTCGGGTTCTCCAGCGCCTCGCGCAGGGTGAAAGGCGGGCGCTTATTGTCCTTGGCGGCGAACTGGCCGTGGACATGGCAGGAGCGGATGCCGACCTGCAGCATGACCGGCGTGTTGGAGGCTTCGGAAAGCTCGAAACCCTTTTCGACCGCATCGACGATCGAGGGCAGGTTGGGGCGCGGCGTCAGCAGCCACATCTGCGATTTCATCGCGAAGGCGTGGCTGCGCTCCTGCATGATCGAGGAGCCCTCGCCGAAATCCTCGCCGATGATCACCAGCGCGCCGCCGGTGACGCCGCCGGAGGAAAGGTTCGAGAGCGCATCGGAGGCGACATTCGTGCCCGCCGTCGATTTCCACGTCACCGCGCCGCGCACCGGATACATCACCGACGCCGACAGCATGGCGGCAGCAGCCGCCTCCGAGGCCGAGGATTCGAAGTGGACGCCGAGATCGGCCATCACGTCCTTGGCGTCGGCCAGCACATCCATCAGATGCGAGATCGGCGAGCCCTGATAGCCCCCGACATAGGAAACGCCGGACTGCAGCAGCGCCTTGGTGATGGCCAGAATTCCCTCGCCTCGGAAGGTATCGCCCTCGCCCAGTTTCAGGTCCTCGACCTCGCGTGCGAACGACCGTTCTGCCATCTCGAATTCCCCTTTTCCGTTGACCGGAAATCTGAATTAACATGCATTAGCATATTTTTGGGTTTCTTGAAATGTCAACTGAATTAGCGATTTTCCGCGAAATTCAGCCGCAACACGGAAAACCCCGCGTCAAAAGGCATGCAATTGCATATTTAAGCATCACAGTTGCAAAAATCTGCCCTCAAAACTTTAAACCTCAAATATTTGCCTTGCCGCGCGGCCCGATTTGCTCTTAGACTTGGAACACACAACAAGCATGACCCCGCGGAAATCATCCGACGGGGGTGGGGAACAACTGGAGCATCACCATGACGACATTCACCCGTCGCCAGACACTTGGCCTTGGCGCAGCCGCACTCGTCTCAGGCATTCTCGCGGGCCGCTTGCCGGTCAACGCGGCCGAGACCGATACGCTTACCATCGCATTCAACGTCAACCTGCCGTCCTTCGACCCGACGGTCGGCGCATCCGCCGTCAACCCGACGATCCAGGCGATCTACCGCTCGATCTTCAGCCAGTTCATCGGCCAGAAGACGGATCTTTCCTTCGAGCCCGGTATCCTGACCGACTGGGGCTGGAACGAGGACAAGACCAAGGTGTGGATGGACGTGCGCGAGGGCGTGACCTGGCACGACGGCTCGCCGCTGACGCCGGAAGACGTGGTCTGGTCGCTGGAACGCGCCGCCAATCCCGAGACCGGCAACCCGATCCAGTTCGTCTGGTCGACCATCGGCAATTTCTCGGTAGACGGCAACAAGGTCACCGCCGACGTGCTGCGCTTCGAGCCGACGCTGTTCATGTGGATGGCGTTCCTCACCGGCTATGTGATGCCCAAGGCCTACTATGAAAAGGTCGGGGCGGCGGGCTTCGAGGAAGCCCCGATCGGCTCCGGCCCCTATATGGTCGAGGACTATGAGGGTAACGCCTTCCTCAAGCTCAAGGCCTATCCCGGCTATTACGGCGAGAAGCCCGCCTTCGACACCGTCATCTTCAAGTTCGTGCCCGACACGACAAGCCGCGTCGCCGAGATCGAATCCGGCTCCTCGGACGTCACGCTGGAAATTCCCTATGAGGAATATGACCGCCTGATCGCCAAGCCGGGCCTTTCGGGCGTGGCCGAGCCAGTCTCCGATATCGGCATGATCTTCCTCAACAATATCGACGTGATGAACGACAAGAATGTGCGCCTTGCCGCAAATTACGCGATCAACAAGCAGGCGATTATCGACCGGCTGCTGTCGGGCTACGGCGTGCCGCTCGACACGCTGGAAGCGCCGGAATATTCGGCCTTCGATCCCGATATCAAGATACCCTACGACCCCGATCTCGCCGTCAAGCTGCTGGCGGAGTCCGGCTATTCCACCGACAATCCGGTGAAGTTCACGATCCAGACTACGCGCGGGCTGAAGCCCAAGGATTACGAGATGATCCAGGCGATCGTCGGCATGTGGCGCAAGGTCGGCATCGAGGCCGACATCGAAGTCTACGAGATCGCGAAGCATTACGAGTTGCGCGCCGCCGACCAGTTGGCGCCCGCCGCCTTCTATAACTGGGGCAATGCGATCGGCGATCCGACCACCTCCACCGGCTTCGCCATGTTCGGCCCCTCGCCGCACTCGGTCTGGAACACCGACGACCTCGACGAGATGATCGGCCCGCTCTGGGGCGAGATGGACGAGGAAAAGCGGATCGAGGGCTGGAAGGCGGTCAGCAAGTACATTGCCGAACAGGGCTATGTCATTCCGCTGCTGCAATATGTCCAGCCGATCGTTTTCAAGGACACGCTGACGGTGGAGCCGAACCTTTCGGGCGCGCTGCAGCCGACGCTTATCGCGCCGAAGTAAGGACGTGGAACAGGAGGACGGGCGAGCCCCTCCCCTGAGGTTACGGAAAAGCACACCCCTCTCGCGGTTCATGCTCGGACTTGATCCGAGCATCCAGGCGACACGAAAAACGCTGCCTGGACCCTCGGGTCAAGCCCGAGGGTGACCCGAGAGGGTGGAGACGCTTGCGGAAATCCATTGGAAGAGAGCACCGCTCTCCTCCTTTAAACTTGAAGAAATGCGGCGGAGTTTTGATGTCTGTCACCGGAATTTTCAACCGGGCCGTGATGGCGGCCGTGACGCTTTTCGGCGTCGCGGTCATCGTCTTCTGTCTGCTCAGGATCGTTCCGGGCGATCCGATCGCGATGATGATCTCGCCGGGCGCCTCGGCTGACGATATCCTGGCGCTCCGGGTCAAATACGGGCTCGATTCCAGCATTCCGGTGCAGTTCGGCGTGTGGATACGGGAAATGCTGACGGGCGATTTCGGCACCTCGATCTCGCTCAAGCGCCCGGTGCTGTCGCTACTGATGGAGCGCCTGCCGGCAACGCTGGAACTGGCCTTTGCGGCTCTGGTCTTCGGCGTGATCGGCGGCGGGCTGATTGCCATATTGGCGACCCTTGCCCGCCGCACCGCGCTGGAATCGTTCATCGACGTGCTGAACGGGCTGTTTCTCGCCGTACCGGATTTCGTCTGGGCGCTGCTTCTGGTGCTGGTGCTCGGCGTCGCCTTTCCGGTGTTTCCGACATCGGGTCGCGTCGATCCTTCGCTCTCGGGCGATTTCGCCACCAATTTCTATCTGCTCGAAAGCCTCGTCACCCTGCGCTTTTCGCTGTTCACCAATGTGCTCTCCCACATGGTGATGCCAGTGCTGGCGCTCGGCCTGCCGCTTGCCGCCGTGATCATCCGCACGCTGAAAGAAGCGCTGAACGAGGCGATGCTGCAGGATTACGTTCTGCTGGCGCGGCTGAAGGGCATGTCCGAAACGCGGCTGGTCGTGCAGGAGACGCTCAGAAACGCGATCGGCCCGACGCTGACGCTGACCGGCGTCCAGTTCACCTTCATGATCGGCGGCACCGTGATCGTGGAGAGAATATTTTCCTATCCCGGCATCGGCAACATGGCGATCGACGCGGTCATCAACCGCGACCTGCCGCTGATCCAGGGGATCGTGCTGATGTTCGGCCTGATCTTTGTGCTGATCAACATCGCCATCGACCTTGCCGGTAATTTCTTCAATCCGAGGCTCAAACATGGCTGACACCACGCTTGCCGGCGCCCCGCCCAAAAAACGGCACCCGATGCTGTCGGCGCTTCTCGGCGAACAGAGGGTCTTGTGGGGCGGCGGCATCATCTTTCTGCTGTTCCTGATCGCGCTCTTCGCGCCGCTGATCGCCCCGCACAACCCGCTGGAGCAGGACCTGATGCTGTCCCGCATCCCGCCAGTGACATCGCCCGGCGCGGAGCCAGGCTACTATCTCGGCACCGATGATCTTGGCCGCGATGTGCTCTCGCGGCTGATCTACGGCACACGGATCGCGCTGACGGTCGCCGTCATCGCCGCCGGGCTTGCGGCGATCCTCGGTTCGCTGCTCGGCCTGTTGGCCGGCTGGTATGGCGGCTGGACCGACCGGGTGATCTCGCGCCTCGTCGATATCTGGATGGCGTTTCCGCCGGTGCTGCTCTCCGTTCTGCTAGTCGCGGTGCTTGGCGCCGGGCTGCATTCGGTGATCGCCGCGATCGTGATCATCGACTGGACCCGCTTCTGTCGGGTGGTGCGCGCCGAAACCATCGCGCAGGCCAGCATGGACTATGTGACCGCAGCGCGCACCGTCGGGTTTGCGCGCATGCAGATCCTCGTCAAGGAGATCGTTCCCAATATCATGCCGGTGTTCGTGGCGCTTCTGAGCCTCGAAATGGGCATTGCCGTTGTGGTCGAGGCGATCCTCTCCTTTGTCGGCCTTTCGGTCTCCTCCGACACGCCGACATGGGGCGGGATGATCGCGGCCGGCCGCCAGACCATCCATCATACGCCCTGGGTGCTGATCGCGCCGCTCGCGATGCTGCTGATCACCGTGCTTTCTTTCAACCAGCTCGGCAACGGCCTGCGCCGGGCGCTGGATCCGGTGATGCGCCGATGACCCTCTTGACCATAAAGGCGCTCAGCGCCGTATCGCTGCGCGACAACAACCGCCCCGTGCTCTCCGACGTCTCGCTCACCCTTGAGGCCGGCGAGGTGCGCGGGCTGGTGGGCGAGAGCGGGGCCGGCAAATCGACCATCGCCAAGGCGCTGCTCGCCATGCTGCCGGCGACGGTGAAGGTCACCGGCGGCCATATCCGCTTCGAGGGCCGTGACCTTTTGACGCTGCCCGGCCGCACGCTGCGGGAAATCATGGGCAACGAGATCACCCTGATCCCGCAGGACCCGCAGACCGCGCTCAATCCCGGACGGCGGATCGAGGCGCAGCTCACCGACGGGCTCAGGTTGAAACGCGGCATGAGCGGCAGGGAAGCGCGCAAGGTCGCGCTTGCCATGCTGGAGGAAGTCTATATCCGCGATCCGGAACGGGTGATGCGCGCCTATCCGCACGAGCTTTCCGGCGGCATGCGCCAGCGCGTGCTGATCGCCGCGGCCTTCGCAATGCGGCCGAAACTGGTGGTCGCCGACGAGCCGACCACCGCGCTTGACGTGACCGTGCAAAAACAGATCCTCCGCCTGATCCGGCAAATGCAGAAAGCGCACGGCACCGCCGTGCTGTTCGTCACCCACGATCTCGGCGTCGTCGCCCAGATCTGCGACAGCGTCACGCTGCTCTATGCCGGCCGGGTGATCGAACAGGGGCAGACGGCGCAGGTGCTCGCCCATCCCGGCCACGCCTATACCCGTGCGCTGATGGCCGCAGGCCCGCGCTACGACCGGCCGGATGCCGGACTGGAGCCGGTGCCCGACGCCGTGTTCGCCGCGTTGCGCGCCGAGATCGGGGAGGCGTCACGATGACTGAACCACTGCTTGCCGCCACCGGCATAAAGGTCACCTATGGCGGCAGCGCGTCGCTGTTCGGCAAAAAGCCCGGCAACACCGTGCTCCATGGGGTCGATATCGAGGTTGGCGCCGGAGAGACCGTCGGCATTGTCGGCGAGAGCGGGTCGGGCAAGACCACGCTTGGTCGCGCGCTGCTGCGCCTTGTCGATGTCGCCGAAGGCGAAATCCGTTTCGACGGCAAGGACATCACCCGGCTGGATGACAATGCCATGCGCCCGCTTCGTCGGCGCATGCAGATGATCTTCCAGGACCCGATGGCCTCGCTCAATCCGCGACATTCGATCGGCCGGATTCTCGGAGAACCGCTGATCCTCCACGGTCTTGCCGAAAACCGGAAGGCGGCGCGGGATCAGGCGGCCGCCATGCTGGACCGCGTGTCGCTGCCGGAAGAGGTGCTGGCGCGCAGCCCGCACGAGCTTTCCGGCGGCCAGCGCCAGCGCATCGGTATTGCCCGGGCGGCCCTCCTCAAGCCCGATTTCGTGCTGGCCGACGAAATCGTCTCCGGCCTCGACGTTTCCACCCAGGCGCAGGTGCTGAACCTCCTGAAGGATCTCAGCCGCGAAATGGGGCTTGCCATGGCCTTCATCAGCCATGATCTGTCGGTGATCCGCGCGGTCTGCGACCGGGTCTATGTCATGCAGTTCGGCAAGATCGTCGAGCACGGCCCGTGCGCGCAAGTGTTCGACAACCCGCAATCGGCCTATACCCGCACCCTGCTCGATGCCATTCCGCTGCCGGAAATCGATCCGCACTGGCTGGACCGGGTGGCCGTCGACGAGGCATAAGGCCTCAACAGAAAGAATTCCGGAGGACTCATGAGCGGCTTTCGCCAGACCTGCACCGCGTTCGACCGCGTGATCGGAACCTTTTCGGCAATCCCGCATCCGGTGGCCGTCGAGATCACGGCTGCGGCCGCGCCGGATTTCATCTGCATCGATTGCGAGCATGCCCAGATCGGCCGCGAGCGGGTGGAGGAGATGATCCGCGCCGCCGACCTTCACCGCGTACCGGCGATGGTGCGGGTGCCGGGCCATGCGCCGGAGGCGATCGCCAGCGCGCTCGACGCCGGCGCGGCCGGCGTTCTGGTGCCCCGCGTTTCCAACGCCGACGAAGCGCGCGCCGCCGTTGCCGCGAGCCGGTTTCCACCGGCAGGTCGGCGCGGGGTCGGGCCGGGACGGGCGGCGGGCTATGGCTACCGCATTGCCGAAACCCTGAAATCCGCCAACAAGACCATCGTGCTCGCGATCCAGATCGAGACCGCTGAAGGGCTGGCGAATATCGAGGAAATCGCGGCAGTCGAGGGCATCGACGTGATCTTCATAGGCCCCGGCGATCTGTCGGTTACGATCAATGCCATGGGCCCCGAAAGCGCCGGAAAGCTCGAAAGCGCAATCCGTCGCATCAGCGATGTCGCGCGGGCGGCGGGCAAGACGGTCGGCCTGTTCCGTCCCGACGGGTCCGATGTCGCGGCGTGGGAGAAGTCCGGCATCAGCTTCTTTATCATCGGCTCGGACGCGATGATGCTTTCGTCCGGCATTGCCGCTGGACTTGGTGCGGCGCGCAAGGGCTGACAGTATCAAAGCAAGGCGTGGCGGTGGGCTTCGGCCATCGCGTTTTCCGACTTGATATCGCGGGTGATCATCGCCGTCACGGTGCGGGTCACGCCCGGCAGCTGGCTGATCTCCACACGTAGCAGCCGGTCAAGCGAGGCCATGTCGGCGGCCATGATATGCAGCAGGTAATCGGCCTCGCCGGTGGTGGCATGCGCGCGGCGCACCAGCGGATGGGCGCGGACGGCGCGCTCGAACGGCTCGAATAGCTCCGGCCGGATCGACACCTGCACCAGCGCCTCGAGGCCGAACCCCATGCCAGCCGGATCGATCGCCGCGCGATAACCACGGATCAGCCCCGCCTCCTCCAGCGCCTTGACCCGGTTCCAGCATGGCGTCTTCGACAGCCCGACAGTTTCCGCAAGCGCGGCAAACGACATCCGCGCATCCCGCTCCAGAAGCCCGATGATCTTTCGATCGATTTCACTGATGACCATTCGTTCTTCCAATTTGACTTTATCAAGAACAACGTACCGAATATTCGGCTGAACTGGCAAGCTCAGAAACAATGTTTGCGGAAACCGCGGTAGAATTGAGCAAAAGCAACCCGCGGGAACACGAACATGGACAAGCAGCCCTATCACGATCGCATCGAAAACCCTGTCATGCTCGACTACGGCGTCTATCTCAATGTCGAACAACTGCTCGCCTGCCAGAAACCTCTGAGGGAAATGACGAATGCCGACGAGTTGCAGTTCCAGATCGTCCATCAGGTCGAAGAGCTCTGGATGAAGCTGATCGCCTACACGCTTGTCGATGTGATGGACTATATCGAGAAGGAGGATACCAACCGGGTGGTCACACTTATGGGGCGGATCCACCGGCTGATGAAGCTGATGACGGCGCAGCTCGATGTACTGGAGACCATGTCGCCCAAGGAATATCAGCAGATCCGGCTGCAGCTCGGCAATGGTTCGGGTCAGGAATCGCCCGGTTTCAAGCTGCTCCTGCGGCTGCCGCCCGATCTCTGGCAGATGTTCAAGACCCATTACCTGACCGGCCGCGACCTCACCGTCGCCGATATCTATGACGGCAAATACGACCATGGCGACAGCTATGTCGTGGCCGAAGCGCTGGTGGAATTCGACGAGTTATTCCAGAAATTCCGCGCCCACCATGTCTATCTGATCCACCGTTCGATCGGGCTCGGCTCGAAATCGCTTAAAGGTCGGCCGGTGGACCTGTTGCAGGCCGGCGCCCGCTATCGCTTTTTCCCCGAACTCTGGGAGATCCGTTGCGACATGACCGACGCCTGGGGTGCGAGCTACGGCGTGGTGCGCGAGGCAATCAGCGGAAAGGGCAACGAGTAGCGAGGCCTCTCCTCACCCGATCTCTCCCCTTGAGGAGGAGAGTGTGACTGCACCGCTTTCGCAAGCCTTGAAACGACTAAACTGCTGATCTTAAGCCGCTTCTGCCCTGGCCTTGCGGCGGCGCCTGATATGCGCGCCGAGAATGCCCTGCGGGCGCACCAGCAGGATGACGCAGAGCATGACGCCGATGGCAACGATCTGGAGCGAGGCCGCGCGGGCCTGCTGATCGGTCGGCACCAGCGCGGAGAGTGCTGCGCCGGAACCGGCCCAGATCGCCCAGACCAGAACGCTGCCGAGGACCGCGCCGCGATTGCTGCCCGAACCGCCGACGATCAGCATGACCCAGACCTGGAAGGTCAGTGTCGGCAGATAGTTTTCCGGCGCGATGAAGCCGATGAAATGCGCCTGCACCGCGCCCGCAAGCCCCATCACCGCGCCGCCAATGGCAAAGGCCTGAACGCGGTAGAAGCGCGCGCTCTTGCCAAGCGAGACCGCGGCGGTCTCGTCTTCCCTGAGCGCGCGCAGCACCCTGCCCCACGGGCTTTTCGACAGATGCTGGAGTGCCAGATAGGCAATGATCGTCACCAGCGCGACAACGCCCAGCATCGCAACGTTGAACCGCAACGGCGTGGCCGCGAGTTCGCCGAAGGGGCGCGGGATGAAACCAACGCCGAAGGGGCCGCCGGTCAGCCCCTGGGTATTGAGCGCCACGAGTTGGACCACCACCGCGACGCCGAATGTGGTGATCGCAAGATAGTCGGCCTTCAGCCGCAGCGTCGCGAACCCGGTGATCGCGGCAGCAATGCCGGCCGTGACCATGGCGGCGAGCCAGCCGGCGACGATCGGCCAGTCGAAGCCGCCGAAGCGCGATGGATCGGGCGGGGTGGTCAGGATCGCGGAGCTATAGGCGCCGATGGCGACGAAGCCCGCCACCCCGACATTGAACAGGCCAGTCAGCCCCCATTGCAGGTTCAGTCCGAGCGCGATCAGCGAGAAGATCAGCGCCGTGGTCAGGAAAAACGCCCCGTAGCCGAGAAGGTCGATCATCGTTCCTTCACTCCGAAAAGGCCGATCGGCCTGACAAAAAGCACCGCCATCAGGATCACGAACGACACCGCCGCGCGCCATTCGGCGCCGACGAACTGCACGGCGGCGGCCTCGCTGAGCCCGATGATCAGGCCGCCGATAACCGCGCCGGGTACGCTGCCGATGCCGCCCAGGATCGCGGCCGCGAACATCGGCAGCAGCATGTCGAAACCCATCAGCGGCCGGATTTGCACCAGAATGCCGATCATGACGCCGGCAACGCAGGCAAGCGCCCCACCAGTCATCCAGGTGAGCCGCACCACGTTGCGCACATCGATGCCGACGACCTTCGCAAGCGCCGGGTTCTGGCTGACGGCGCGCATCGACCGGCCGGCATGGGTGCGGGTCATCATCAGATGCACGGCGGTGACGAGGATGACGGTCAGCACCAGAAGCGCGATCTGGTCCGGCGTGATGCGGAGACCAAAGCCGAGCGGCATGGCGATCTGGATCGCCCGGTTGAAATAGGCAGGCCTTGCGGTGAACAGGAATTCCAGCAGGTTGCGCAGCGCCATCGACGCGCCGAAGCTCGCCATGACGACGATGATCATCTGCCCCTTGGCTCGCAGCCGCGAGAACAGCATCTTGTCGAGCGCAATCGCCATCAGCCCGATCAGCGTCATGGAAATGATCAGCGCGACGATCAGCGGCCAGCCGAAGGAAAACGGCTTGATCGGCGCGACATTGCCGACAAGCGCCCCGATGATGCCGAGCACGGTGAGCGTGGCATAGGCGCCGCAGGCCATCAGGTCGCCGTGGGAGAAGTTGGAGAAGCGCAGGATCGAATAGGTGAGCGTGATGCCAATCGCGCCGAGCCCGATCATGGCGCCGTTCAACGCGCCGTCGATGATGAATTGCGGGTTCATGCTGGGTTCCCGTCGGAATTGCGCTTGCCGCGCCGGCCGAGATAGAGCTCGGCGACCACCGGATCGTTCCAGAGTTCGGAGGCGATGCCCTCGTGGCGATCCTGCCCCTCCACAAGCACATAGGCGCGATCGCCAATGGCGAGGGCGGCGCGGGCATTCTGCTCCACCAGCAGAATGGTGACGCCATGGGCGCGGATATCCGACAGCATGTCGAACACCATGGAGACGAATTTGGGCGAAAGACCCGCCGAGGGCTCGTCTAGAACCAGGAGCTTCGGCCGCACGACCAGCGCGCGGGCGACCGCCAGCATCTGCCGCTGACCGCCAGAGAGATTGCCGGCCGCAGTGCGCCGGCGTTGCGACAGATCGGGAAAGAGATCGTAGACTTCGCGGATGCCGGCGGCGATTTCAGTCTTGGGAAGAACGGCGGCGGCAACCTTCAGATTATCCTCGATGCTCATTAGCGGGAAGATGTTTTCGGTCTGTGGGACGAAGGCGAGGCCCCGGCGCACCATCTCATGGGCGGGAACGGCGGTGATGTCCTCGCCGACGAGATGCACGCTGCCACCGCTTTTCGGCACCAGACCGGCGATCGCCTTGATGAAGCTCGATTTGCCTGCACCGTTTGGCCCGAGGACGACGACGATTTCGCCTTGATCGACACGGATCGACGCGCCGCGCACGATCGGCACGCCGGGCTCGTAGCCCGCGACCAGTTCCTTGACTTCCAGCACGGGAGCGGTCATGCGGCGCCTCCGAGATAGGCCTCGATGACGCGCGGATCGCGGGCGACCTCGTCGGGACGGCCCTCGCAAAGAAGCTCGCCGCTCGCCATGACCAGGACCCGCCCGCACAGCCGGCTCACCATATCGATATTGTGCTCGATCAGCAGGAAGGAGATGCCGCCCCGGTTGATCTCGCGGATGCGCTCGATGATGACCTCAAGCAGCGTGGCGTTGACGCCGGCCGCCGGCTCGTCCAGCAGCACGATCGAGGAGTCGGCCATCAGCACGCGGGCAAGCTCCAGCAGCTTGCGCTGGCCGCCGGAGAGGACCTTGGCAGGCTCGTCTTCCAGATGGGAAAGCGTGACGAAGGCGATCAGCTCACGGGCCTTTTCGCGCGCCCGACGCTCCTCGGCGGCGACCTTGCGCGGCGTCAGGAAATTGGCAATGACGCCCTCCCCCGCCTGGCCCTGACGGGCGAGCATGACATTGTCGATCAGGCTGAGTTCGGGAAACGGCTTCGGAATCTGAAAGGTGCGGCCAAGGCCGTGTCCGATCCTGCGCCAGGCGCTCTGCCCGGAAACTTCATGGCCGTGGATCGCGATGCTGCCGGAGGTCGGCTTCTGGCTGCCGGCCACAAGGTCGAACATCGTGGTCTTGCCGGCGCCGTTGGGGCCGATCAGACCCAGGATTTCGCCTTTCTCGAGCGCGAACGAGACATCGTTCACCGCCATGAGCCCACCAAAATTCTTCGTTGCCCGGCTGACGGTCAGCACATGTTCCGGCCCGACCGGGCCGTCTGTTCCGTTCATCGTTCCCCTGCGCCCTTCTCGAGCTTATTTGATCTGTGATCACACTTGTTTTGATCACGATATTCAGGTTTAAATATTCCCGCAACAAAAAATGCGTGCGGGGGACAATGAAACAGAGCCGGGCAAAAACCGCAGCGGACGCGCAAGGCCTGCGTCTGGTGCCGGTCGAGCGGGAGACGGTGCAGGACCGCGTCTACAAGGAATTGCGGCGCGCGCTGATCGGCGGCCTGTTCGAGCCGGGACAGGTTCTCACCATACGCGGGCTTGCGGATGCGATGATGACCAGCACCATGCCGGTGCGCGAGGCGCTCGGCCGGCTGGTGAGCGAAAAAGCGCTGGAGGCGCTGCCGCAGCGTTCGGTGCGGGTTCCCCCGGTGACGCTCGAACGGGTCGAGGATCTGCTCAACACCCGCATCCTGATCGAGGGAGAGGCGATAGCGCTCGCCTGCGCTCGGATGGGCGAGCGCGATATCGCGGAGCTAAACCACATCCTCTCGGAATGGGGCGATGGGCACGATCTCAACGCGCCGAGCGATTTCGACCGCGAGGCGACGCTCAACCAGAAATTCCATTTCGCGATCTACCGCTGCAGCGGTTCCTCGGTGTTGCTGCCGATGATCGAGAGCCTGTGGCTGCAATCCAGCCCCTGCACCCGCTTTGCCACCTATGCATTCTCGCGCGCGATCAAGGATCGGGTTAGTCCTGATGTGGATTACTACCACCGCGCCATGGTGAACGCGCTTGAACGGCGCGATCCGGACGCCGCGCGCGCCGCGCTGGTCACCGATATCAGCCGCCCCTTCACCTTCCTGCGCGAGCAGCTTCAGAAATCCGACACCACGAGTGAACCATGACAGACCGCATGATCCATATAAGCGAGGCCGTTTCCGGCTTCGACATCAAGGCCCCTCTTCTGTTCGACAAGGCCCCGGCAAACGCCGCCTTCTTCTGGGACTATCTCTCCGAGGCGCGCAATGTTGGTGGCTTGCATGCGATGTGGACCGGGCCGGAGATTTCCTGCCCGATCCCCGCCGGCCATCTGGAGGGTGCCGCCTACGCCAGGCCGCTGCCGCCGGAAAACGCGACGCTGAACCCGCAGCCGGGCGACATCGTGCTCAGCTATGTGCCGGAACGGATGTGGGGCGGCAATCCGAACCCGATCTTCGATATCGGCCTTTTCTATGGCCCCGGCGCGCGGCTGCTGTTTCCGATCGGCTGGCTTGCGGGCAGCGTGGTGGCGAAGGTGCCGGCGGACGCGCTCGAGGGCTTCGCCGCCGCATGCGGCACGATCCGCCGCAACGGCGCCTGCGAGGTGGTGTTTTCCAGGAGCGGCGGATGAGCGACGACAGTTTCGAGCTCTACGATCTGAGAGTGGAGGCGGTGGTGCCGGAGGGCAAGCCGATCTATTGCGGCGCAAAACCGGGCGATCATTTCGAGCTGCGCGGCGAGATGCTGCATCTGCCGCCGGGCCAGGGCTTTTCGATCTATTCGATCGCTGCCGTGCTGCCGCTGCTCGCCGCCAAGCAGCGCAACACCCACCGCAATGACTGGATGACCTCGGATGCCGAGATCGCCTGCCCGGACCCCAATTGCGAAAGTCGCCTGAGGATCACCCGACTGAAACGCCGACGCTTCAGCCATGCGGCCACCACCGCCGTACCGCTTCCAGAGGATGACGCATGACCACCAGGACATTCGAGCTTGCGCCCGGCTACACCATTCCGCGCGTCATTCGCGGCGGCTGGCAGCTTGCCGGCGGCCACGGCGAAATTGATCGCGCCGCCGCCGTCGATGATCTCGTCGCCGCCTTCGATGTCGGCATCACCACCTATGACTGCGCCGATATCTATACCGGCGTCGAAGACCTGATCGGCGCGGCGCGACTGAAGATCAGAAACGAACGCGGCGAGGCGGAAGCGGCGCGCATGCAGGTTCACACCAAGCTGGTGCCCGACCTTGATGTACTGCCGACAATTAGCCGCGACTATATCCGCGGCATTGTCGACCAGTCGCTCGGCCGGCTGAAGATCAACCGGCTGGACCTCGTCCAGTTCCACTGGTGGGATTATGCCCAGCCCCGCTATATCGACGTCATGCACTGGCTCAAGGAACTGCAGGGCGAAGGCAAGGTGCGCAATATCGGCACCACCAATTTCGACACCGAGAAGCTTTCCGCGATCATCGAAAGCGGCATTCCGCTTGTAAGCCAGCAATTGCAGTATTCGGTACTCGACCAGCGCCCGGCGGGACCGCTAACGAAGCTGGCCGAGGAAAAGGATTTTCGGTTCCTTTGCTATGGCTCGGTTGCCGGAGGGTTCCTGTCGGACCGTTGGCTGGGCGCGGCCGAACCCGAAATGCCGCTCGAAAACCGCTCCCTGGTCAAGTACAAACTGATCATCGACGATCTTGGCGGCTGGGACTATTTTCAGGCGCTGCTTCAAACGCTGCGCGCCATCGCCGACCGCCACGACAGCGATATCGCCACCATCGCCAGCGCCTTCACGCTGACGCGACCACGTGTCGCCGCCGTGATCGTCGGCGCCCGCAACCGCGTTCATGCGGAGGCCAATGCGAAGATCATGGAAATCGCGCTCGCCGAGCGGGATATCGCGGAGATCGAGGCGATCATGGCGACGGCGACGGCGCTCGAAGGCGACGTCTACGCGCTGGAGCGCGACCGCACTGGCCGGCACGGCAATATCATGCACTACAACCTCAATGACGGCCGGGTTTAGCCGAACCAGAAATACCGGCGACCAGAGCCTGGCGGCCGCCGGAACCATACAGGCAGAACCGCATATCAAAAAGTCCATTCCACAAAGGGGAACGACAATGAAAAGGACATTTGCATATCTGACCACCGCGCTCGGCCTCGTGCTCGCCGCAGGCCAAGCGCAGGCGGCCGACTGCGACATCACCGTCGGCCTGGTGATGGAACTGACCGGGCCGGCCGGCGAATACGGCCAGGCCGGCGCCAAGTCGGTTGAAATGGCGTTCGACGATATCAACGAGGCCGGCGGCGTGCGCGGCTGCGACCTCGTCACCGACACCCGCGACAGCCAGAGCCAGGGCAATATCGCGGTCGATGCGGCAACCCAGCTCGTGCAGGTCAAGAAGGTGCCGGTCGTGATCGGCGGCATCATCTCGTCGGTTTCGATCCCGATCCTGACCTCCGTGACCGGTCCAGCCAAGGTGGTGCAGGTATCGCCGGCCTCCTCCTCGCCGACGCTGACAGCGCTCGGCCGCGAGGGCAAGACCAACGGTGTGTTCTTCCGCACGATCACCTCGGATGCGCTTCAGGGCGTGGCGGCGGCCAAATATGCTATGGATCAGGGCCTGACCAAACTCTCGATCATCTACGTCAACAATGATTTCGGCGTGAACATGTTCAAGGAATTCTCCCGCGCCTACGAGGCGCTCGGGGGCGAGATCGTCGCCGAGACGCCCTACAATGAAAAGCAGTCGAGCTATCAGTCGGAAGTCACCGCAGCCCTCGACGGCGATCCGGACGCGCTCTACCTGATCAGCTATCCGATCGACGGCGCGACGATTGCCCGCTCCTGGATCTCGCAGGGCGGCCCGCAGAAATTCCTGCTCAATGACGGCATGAACAGCCCGGATTTCATCGAATCCGTGGGCGCGGACTACCTGAACGAGGCCTATGGCACCTCATCGGGCACCAATCCGACCAAGTCGACCGAGTACTTCAACGCCAATTACGAGGCGTTCTCCGGCGGCATCGCGCCGACCAACCCGGCAGCCGACCGCTCCTATGATGCCGGCGCGATCGTGGGCCTTGCCATTGCCGCCGCAGGTTCCGAAGACCCCGCCGCGATCCGCGATGCGATCTACAAGGTCACCGATCCCGATGGCGAGCCGATCTATGCCGGAAAGGAAGAGTTCGAGAAGGCGCTGGCGCTGATCGGAGAAGGCAAGCCGATCCGCTACGAAGGCGTCATCGGCCCGGTCAGCTTCGACAAGTATGGCGACATCACCGGCCCGTTCCGCCTCTGGAAGATCACCGATGGCGAAGTCGAAACCGTCGGCGAAATGACCACCGACGACGTGATGAAGCTTCAGAGCGAGCTCGAATAGGCCAAGCTTCCTATTGGGCAGTGAAGGGCGCCGGAAATCCGGTGCCCTTTTTTGTTATCCCAAAATGCAGGTAAAAAACTGCGCTTTACACGCAGGCAAATACCTGCATAATGACAGACGTTGAAAGTGAGACCCATGGATACCGATACCGTTTTCAAGGCGCTGGCCGATCCGACACGCCGCAAGCTGCTCGACCTTCTGTGCGAGCGGAACGGGCAGACCCTCGGCCAGCTCTGCGAAAACCTTGACATGACCCGCCAGTCGGCCACCCAGCATCTCGGCCTTCTGGAAAAGGCCAATCTCGTCACCAGCGTCCGGCGCGGGCGGGAGCGGCTGCATTTCATCAATCCGGTGCCGCTCTACGAAGTCTACGAGCGGTGGGTGCGCAAGTTCGAGCACCAGCGGCTCGGCCTGCTGCACGACCTCAAGAGAGAACTCGAAGGAGACAGCAAATGACAGATGCAACGATCAGGGAAACGACCCAGTTCGTCTATGTGACCTATATCGCCGCCACGCCTGAAAAAGTATTCGAGGCCATCACAAGGCCCGATGTGGCGCGTCGCTACTGGGGCCACGAAAACGTGTCCGACTGGCGTCCGGGCTCGCGCTGGCAGCATGTCCGCGCCAATGACGCCCGCACCGTCCAGCTCGTCGGCGAGATGATCGAGAGCAGCCCGCCCTCGCGGCTTGTCATAAGCTGGGCAAATGAATCGGAGGCCGCGGACCCGGCAGCCTACAGCCGCGTGAGTTTCGACATCGAGCCCTATGACGACATGGTGCGGCTCACCGTGACCCACGACGATCTGGTGGTCGGCAGCGGCATGGCGAACGGCGTCACCAAGGGCTGGCCGATCGTGCTGTCCAGCATGAAATCCTATCTCGAAACCGGCTGCGGCCTCGATGTTTTCGCCAAGCCCAAGGCGGCTTGAAGTATGGAGGCCCGTGATGACACGCTATAGCGGAGGATGCGCCTGCGGCGCCATACGCTACGAAACGGATACAAGCCCCGTCTTTGAGAACCACTGCCAGTGCACCCACTGCCAGAAACGCAGCGGCACCGGCCATGGGTCCTACCTGACCTTTCCCGAAAGGGCGCAGATGCGGATCACCGGAACCGCTTCCGAATGGAGCCTTGCCGGCGACAGCGGAACGCAGAAGACCCATGCCTTCTGCCCTGTCTGCGGAACGCCGGTCTTCCTGACCTTCGCCGCCATGCCGGACATCATCGCGGTCCATGCGGCAAGCCTTGACGATCCGGACCTGTTCCGGCCGAAAGTGGTGACCTATGCGGCAAGAGCGCCGGCCTGGGACATTGCCGGCCCGGGTCTCGCCCGTTTCGAGGGCATGCCGGGCTGACCCGCGCCCCTTCTCCAGCGGCGGAGATCGGGAGCCGCATGGCAAAACAGCGAACAGGAAAGGACATAAACTGGCACAACATCGGAAGAGATAGTTGAAATCTGAAATATCTTGTGATCAAATAATCAAAACAACAATATTCAGGCGGGCGGCGTTTGTTGCCTGCCGGGAACGACACAGGATAACCCAATGAATATGCAGACCGAATCCGCCCCGCTCAGCAACAGCTTCCCGGTTGACGAGATCCGGTCCCTGTTCCCGGCGATCGCCAGGGCCGGCGATTTCATCTTCCTCGAAAACGCCGGCGGCGCGCAGGTGCCGCAAAGCGTGGTGGACGCGGTCACCAATCACCTGATCGATGCCAACGTCCAGCGCATGGCGAGCTACGAGCATAGCGCCCGGGTTGATGCCGGCCTGGAGGCCGCGCGCGAAAGCGTCGCAGTGCTCATCAATGCCTATCGCCCGGAGGAGATTTCCTTCGGCCTCAACGCCACCTCCTTCATCCGCCTCGTCAGCCTCGGCATCGCCAGAATGCTGGATGAGCGCAACGAGATCGTGGTCACCGACATGGACCACGACGCCAATATCGCCACATGGCTGGCGCTCCAGGAAAATGGCGCGAAGATCGTCTGGTGGCGGATGCGCGAGGATGGAACGCTCAACCCGGAAGACCTGAAGCCGCTGGTCAATGAACAGACCCGGCTGGTCGCCTGCACGGCGACCTCGCATGCGATCGGCACGATCGTCGATGTGGCGGCGGTCGGCCGCATCGCCCATGCCGCAGGCGCGGAGGTTTTCCTCGACAGCGTCCATTTCGGCCCGCACGGGCTGATCGACGTGCAAGCCTGGGACTGCGACTATCTGGTCTGCTCCGGCTACAAGAATTTCTCGCCGCATATGGGTTTCCTGTGGGGGCGCTATGACGCGCTTTGCCGGCTGCCCACCTTCAAGGAGGACTTCATCCCCGACGTGCCGCCCTACAAGATCGAGGTCGGCACCTTTCCCTACGAGAATGTCGCCGGCATGGACGCCGCCGTGCGCTATCTCGAAAGCGTCGGGGAACGGTTCCTGCCGTCCGGCGAGCACAGCCGCCGCGCGGCGATTGTCTCGGCGATGGGCGCGATCCGCGACTACGAGATGATCCTGGCCAGGGAAATGCTTTCCGTGCTGAAGCGCCACGGCGCTGTGATCTACGGCATTTCCGACAATGACAGGCTCGAGCAGCGGGTGCCGACGATCTGCTTCAACATTCCGGGTCTCGCGCCGAAGACGCTTTCCGTCGAGATGGGCAAAAGGCGCATCGGCATTCGCGACGGGCACATGTTCGCGCCGCGCCTGATGGCCCGTCTCGGCCTTGCGATGGACAGTGGCGCGGTGCGCGTCTCGCTGCTGCATTACAACAAGCTTGAAGAAATCGAACGCTTCGACACAGTGCTTGGCGAGATCATCGCCGCACACAAAAGCTGAAGCGTCGCGATGCCGGCGGCGCGAAAACGCGTCACCACAAACCGCATGCGGTCACCACCAGAGGGAGAATGAAAAAATGATGTTTACCCGCCGCCACGCCATCATGCTCGCAACGGCAATCGGACTTGCTGCCGGAAGCCTGTCGGCAGCCTCCGCCGAGCCTTTCCGCATCGGCGCCTATCCCAGCAATCCGCCGTTCGAATACAAGAACGCCAGCGGCACTTTCGAGGGCTTCGAGGTTGATATCGCCACCGAAGCCGTCAAGCGCGCCGGCCTTGAGCCGGAAATCGCCGATTACGGTTTCCAGGCGCTGTTCGCCGCCACCACATCGGGCCGTATCGACGGCGCGATTTCCTCGATCACGATCACCCCGGAACGCCTGGAATCGCAGTCCTTCACCCAATCCTATTACGATTCCGACATGGGCATCGCCGTCAAGGAAGGCGTCACGCTTTCCGGCACCGAGGAACTGAAGGACAAGACCGTCGGCGTGCTCTCCGGTTCCACCGGCGCGAAATGGGTCGATGAAAACAAAGAGAGCCTCGGCATCAAGTCGGTCAAGGGCTACAACGCCCAGCAGGACATGTTCCTCGATCTCGGCGCGGGCCGCGTCGATGCCGTCGTCTCCGATATTCCGGGCATGGAATACCTGTTCACCAAGATGAAGGGCTTCGAGGTCGCAGCCCGGATCAAGACCGGCGAGCAGTACGGCATGATGATGGGCAAGGATCATCCACAGCTCGACGCCATCAACGAGGCGATCACCACGATGAAGGAAGACGGCACCATGGCCGAGATCCACGAAAAGTGGTTCGGCTCGGCGGCGCCGGCCAATTCCTCCACCGTCACGGTCTTTGCCATCCCGTGATCACGCATGACGGAGGGCGTCGCGGCGCCCTCCGTCGCTTCTCCGCATCAAAAGAATATCAGAATGCGTCGCGCCAAAGGCGCGGCAAAACGCGTGTCGCGATCACTGGAAGCTGCTGCCGATGACCCTGGTCGAAACCTTTTTCAATACCGACGTGCTCGTCGCGGCCATGCCGCTGCTCTTGCGCGGACTGATGAACACACTGATCCTCGGCGTGCTCGCCATCGTGATCGGCGTCAGCGCCGGCTTGCTGATCTGCGTATTCCGGCTCTACGCGCCGAAGCCGATCCGGTTTCTGACAGTCGCCTATATCGACGTGTTCCGCGCCATGCCGGTGCTGGTGGTGCTGATCCTGGTCTATTACGCCCTGCCCTTCATCGGCATCCGCTTTTCCGCCTGGACGTCCGCGATCCTGTCGTTTTCGATGGTGATGGCGGCCTATTCGGCGGAAGTCTTCCGCTCCGGCATCGAAAGCGTGCCGGACGGCCAGTTCGAGGCCGCCTCCGCCCTCGGCCTTTCCTTTCCCGTCACGCTGTGGAAGGTCATCCTGCCGCAGGCGATCCGGATCGTGATCCCGCCGACCACCAGCAATTGCGTATCGATGTTCAAGGACACCGCGCTTGCCTCCACCGTGGCGATGCCCGAGCTTCTGAAGGAGGCGCAGGACGCCCAGGCATTCTACGCCAATCCGACGCCACTGATTGGCGCGGCGATCATCTATCTGGTGTTTCTGCTGCCGCTTGTGCGTCTCGTGGCCGTTCTGGAACAGCGCTTCCGCCGGGCGAAAACCCGCTAAGCGCGCTCGCACGCTTGACTTTGATGCCTCTTGCCCCGACAGACGGTGACAGGCTCGCACCACCACCGGGGAGAGAGGCGCAATGAACAATACGGGGCTTTCCAGGATTTCATCGCGGATGACCGTCCAGGACGGGGTGTACGAGCAATTGCGCCAGGCCTTGATGTGGGGCCAGTTCGAACCCGAACAGGTCACGACGATCTCCTCGCTCGCCGCCGAATTCGGCACCAGCCATATGCCGGTGCGCGAGGCGCTGCGCCGGCTTGCCGCCGAAAAGGGTCTGGAAATCAGCCGCAACGGCTCGGCCCGGGTGCCCGCCGTCTCGCGCCAGCGGCTCGACGATCTCTGCCGCGCACGGACCGCGCTGGAGGGTCTAGCCACCAAGCTTGCGACGCCGCGCATGAAGGAAGCCGAGATCGAGCATTGCCTGGCGCTGGCGCGCGAGCATGAGGCGCTCGGCCGCGATGGCCACGTCCACGAGATGCTGCGCAAGAACCAGGAGTTCCATTTCGCGATCTATGAGCTGTCCGGCTCGGAAATCCTGCCGCAGATGATCGAGACATTGTGGCTGCGCTTCGGCCCCTATATGCGCATGCTCTCCGATCTCGTGATCCACCAGATCAACGAGGGCACGATCCACCCCTATTCGACCTATCACTACGAGATGATCGAGGCGTTCCGGCGCGGCGATGCCGAGGCGGCGGCCGCGCTGATGGTCAAGGATATCGAGGCGACGCAGGCCCTGCTGCAGGACATGTGCCCGATCTGAACGGCCGCGTGGCAATTGCTGCGTGCCTACGCTCCGCCGCGCCGCCAGTCGGCGAAACGGGCCTGGGCCAGCGCCGCCGAGGCCGCAAGCGGCTTCAGCGCATGGAACGGCAGCCGGCGGGCGGAAATCAGCGGCACAGGAAGGTTTTCGGCCGCTTCGCCAAGGGCCGCGCGCGCCAGGACCCGGCCAAGTTGGGCAGTCATGGCGATGCCGCGACCGTTGCAGCCTATGCCGGCGTAGAAGCCCGGTCCAAACTGATGGATGCGCGGCAGGAAATCCGGCGTCATCGCCGCGACCCCGGTCCACACCACTTCGACCTCCGGCGGCGTTTCAAGCCCGAGTTCAGCGACCAGCCGATCAACAACCGCATTGCCGACGCGGCGAAAGGCGCCGACGGGATTGATCGCCATGCCGCCGCTGATCAGCCGGTTGTCGCGGTCGAGCCGGTAGGTGAAGAGATTCATACGCGTGTCGCCGACCGGCAGCCGGTTCGGCGATATGCGGTTGACCACCGCCTCGGAAAGCGGCTTCGTCGCCACCTGATAGACGCGTAGCGGCACCGTGGTGCTGCCGAGCCTGCCCGCAACCCCGCTGGTGAATGCGTTTGTGGCGAGAATGACGACCGCGGCCGCGAGCTCGCCGCCAGTGAAGGCCACGCGCCAGCCATTTTCCGAGCGCGTCACTGCCGTCACCTCGGCCTGTTCGCGGATGACCCCGCCCCTTCGGGTCACCGCGTCGGCAAGCCCGGAGAGATATTTCAGCGGATGGATCGCGCCGCCCGAGGGATCGAAAAGACCGCCCTGATAGATCGCCATGCTGGTCTCATGTTGCACCGCGTTGGCGGAGAGAAACCGGACCGGCCGGCCAAGCGCGTTCCACGCCGCCGCCCGCCGGCGCAGCATGTTTGCCGCCTCCTTGCCATAGGCCGGCTGAAGCCAGCCGGTCTGGCGGGCATCGCAGTCGATGCCTTCCGCGCGGATGGTTTCGAACACCTGATCAGCGCCCTCGCCCACCAGCCGCAACAGACGCTCGGCCGCCGGATCCGGCAGCTTGCGGCGCACGGCATCCGGGTCAGCCTTGGCGAAGTTCGGGACCACGAAGCCGGCATTCGTGCCGCTTGCGCCATCGCCCAGACGGGAGCGCTCGAGCACGACAACCGATCGGCCTTTACGGACGAGCGCAAGCGCCGCCGTCATTCCGGTAAATCCGCCGCCGATCACAACCACATCAGCCCTTTGAGGGAGGATAACAACAGTGCGGTCCGGCGCGGGATCGGCGGTCAGTGTCCAAAGCGTCGGCGGCCGGCGTTCACCCATCATCATCGTCCATAAGGTTGTCGTCTTGTCCGGCATAATCCCGAAGGATCATTTGATCAAGTTTTTGAACCAAAAGCTCAAGCGCAAGTCGGGGCGTTCGGCGGCGGCCGCTCCTGACCGCGCTGGGTCCAGCGCGGTCAGGCTTTTCAAGGACTGAAACTGTGCTATCAACTCTGCCGTCGGGTTTCCCGGATTCCAGGCAGTTGGACGATGGGTAAACGATATAGCAGATGAAAGCGAAGCCAGACCATGTCGCATAACAGTGGACTCCATCTTGAACTGAACGGCCGCAGGACGCGGTTGAAATGGCATCAGTTGCGCAAGCGCCTCGCCGATCCCGTCTTTTCCCTTGCCGTGATGGCGGAAGGCTTCGAGCTCGGGGCCTCGATGGAGCTTGATCTCAGGGTGCGCGCCGATGGTGGTCTTGCCGTCGTGCACGACGACACGCTGGAAAGCGAGACCGATGGCCGGGGCCTCGTCTCCGCATCGCGCCGTGAGGACCTTGAGGACGTGCGCTATGCCGTCGGCGGCGAGCCGCTTGTCCTTTCCGAAGACCTCGCCCGGCTGCTCTCCGGCGCGCATCCCGACACGCTGGTGCAATTCGACATGAAATCGGATCTCGGGGTGATCGGCAATTCCGGGCTTGCGCATCTTCGCGAGATCATCGGCGCCAATGCCGGCAATATCATCGTCTCGGCGACCGACCTCGCGCTGATCGCCGCGATGCGCGAGATCATGCCCGAGGTCGCACGCGGCATCGACCCGTCCGAGGACATCTGGGAAGCCTGGGAGAAGGACGGGCTTTCGGCCGCCTCCGATGTGCTCGCTGCGGCGCTTGCGGGACCGACCGCGGCCGGCACCATCTACCTCCACTACCCGCTGGTTCTGAAAGCGGCGGATAACGGGCTCGACATGATCGCTGCCAGCCATGATGCCGGCCTTCTGGTCGACGCCTGGACCTTCAATCCCGCCCGGCCCGACGACGGGCTGACGGAGGCGGAGATTGAAACCGTAAGACGCCTGCTCGAACTCGGCGCCGACCAGATCACCACCGATGAAGCGCCGCTGCTCGAAGCCGCATGGCGCGCGGCAGGGCACACCGTTTCCGCGCCCGACTGAGGCGGCTTCCGCTCCAGAAAGGTCCATACCGGTAATTTTTTTGTACACGTGTACATTTGTCATGTACACGTGTACAAAATGTCACGTGGGCGTCATGAGGAGGACATAGGTCATATCGTGCGTCCGATCAGCGAAGGCCAATTTCCGCGGTTTGGAGGACGTGCGCGGGTGGTTTCGCTTCACCGGCATCGTGCTGTTCCGGCAGGCCCGGAAACAAGAAACGGCCGATGCGATATGACAACACGGGCAGGGCTTCCGTGACAATTTCGGGGGAGCCTCATGCTCAGGGACCTGGAGAGACCCGCATGAATATCAAGGCATTTATCGGCACGGCTGCCATTGCGATCGCGGCCGCCACGTCAGGTGCGGCGCATGCCGAGGACTACACCATCACCGTATGGTCGGGCGGCACCGACGACAACTCGCTCTATCGCGTCGACGCCATCGAAATGGCGGCCGACTATCTAGAGCGCCAGGCCGCCATTCGCGGCGACGACCTCAACATCACCGTCGAAAAGCAGGTCTGGTCGAGCTGGGACGATTTCAAGCAGGCTGTGACGCTGGCCGCCGAATCCGGCACAGCCCCCAACATCATTGTCACCGGCCATGAAGACATCGGCCCGTGGTCGCAGGCGGGTATTCTGCGCCCGATCGAGGACTATGTCGACTTCGACGCCTGGCCGCTCAACCAGCTCTATGACAACCTCATCGAGGTATCGAGCTATGACGGCATGATCTGGGGCATTCCGCAGGATGCCGAAGCCCGTCCGTTCTTCATGTCCAAGCCGGACCTGAAGGCGATCGGCTACAGCGATGCCGATATCGACGCGCTGCCCGGCAAGATCGAAAGCGGCGAATACACGCTTTACGACATGCTCGACGATGCCAAGAAGATGCAGGATGAAGGCGTCGTCGAACCCGGCTACGGCTTCGGTCCGCGCGTCAACAACGGCACCGATTACTGGCAGTTCTATCAGTCCTTCGGCGGCGAGATGGTCGACCCCGAGACCGGCAAGCTGGTGTTCGACAAGCAGGCGATCACCGACATGTACCAGTTCTTCGTCGACGCGGTCGAAATGGGCGTGACGCCGAAGACCTATCTTGGCGGCGAGTGGGACACGTTCCACACCAATGTCGCCACCGGCAAATACGGCGCCTGGCACGGCGGCACCTGGCACAAGCTGCAGTGGGAAAACCAGTACGGCCTCGAGGATTTCTTCGACACCGTTTCATTCTCGCTGATCCCGGCCGGCAATGAAAACGGCAGGCCCAACACCATCACCCATCCGCTGGTCTACCTGATCTCGACCCAGGGCACCGACGACGACGCGGCGATCTCCGCCGAGCTTGTCGCCGTTGCGTCCGAGCCGCGCATCAACGCGCTACATGCGGTCCAGTCCGGCCATCTGGCGATCGGCGAGGCGGAGACGACCATTCCGTTCTACGCCAATGACCGTTGGGCCAGCGAAGCCACCGAAAAGCTGCTCCCCTATGCCAACTCGATCCCGAACAATGCCGATTTCGGCATCTACTGGGAAGCCATGTTCAAGGGCCTGGAATCGGCCTGGGCCGGCACGACCTCCGTCGAGGACGCCGTCAATCAGGCTCAGGCGACCGTCGAAAACGGCCTCGGCGACCAGATCATCATTCGCTGAACGGAGCGAAGATGACCGACAACACCTCCGTCGAAAGAGGTATCAACCCGGGCGTGGCCACGCGCCCGGGCGATGCCGAAACCGTTAAAGCCGCAGGCAAAGGCGGCCCCCGCATCAGTCCGTTCGGCATCCTGATGCTGTCGCCGGCGCTTCTTTTTCTGCTCGCCTTCTTCTTCGCACCCGTGGTGCTGACGGCGGTCTTTTCCTTCACCAACATGACCAGCGCGACCGGCATTACCGGCGGCGCCTATGTAATCAGCCCCAACGCGCTGCGTAATCTCGAATGGCAGGGCATGGACAAGGCCGTGACCGAGAGCCTGAGCGGTACATCGATCACCGTCGACGAGGCGGCGCTTTCCCGCGCAGCCGAAGCCGGCGTCGAACCGGATTTCCTTGAGGAGATCGAAAGCCGCCTGATGGGCGCCCATTTCGACGATGCCCGCAGCTTCGAACGCGAGTTGAAGACGCTCCCGAACCGGCCGCGCCGCATCCGCGATCTCAAGCTGGCCGCCGAGCCCTTCGGCCAGTCGATCCTCAACACCCGCTTTGCAACGCGCGACCAGGCGGTGACGGCGATCGATGCGGTCGCGCCGGACCTGACCGAAGCTCAGCGCGACGCGGTTCTGACTCAATCCTATACCGGCTGGGTCTGGACCACGGACAATTTCAAACGTCTGGCGACCACGCCGGCGACCGGGCGACTGCTGACCAATACCGCGCTTTATGTCGGCCTGACGCTCTCGATCTTCAATGTCGGGCTCGGCCTGTTCCTGGCAATCGCGATCTTCTACATGCCGAAGACCAGCGGTTCGGTGTTCAGCGTGCTCTGGCTGCTGCCGCGCATCACGCCGGTCGTGCTCTATGCGGTCATGTGGCGGTGGTTCACCTGGGATGACGGGTTTTTGCCGACAATCGCCGCCCATCTCGGCCTTCCCTCGTTCAACTACATGAAAGGCTCCGTGCCGACGGCCTGGGCGACGATCATCACCCTCAACGGCTTCATCGGCGCATCCTTCGGCATGATCCTGTTCAGCGGCGCGCTGAGGGCAATCCCCGTCCAGCAGCTCTGGGCAAGCGAGGTCGACGGCGCGAGCCGTTGGCAGCAGGTTCGCAAGATCATCCTGCCGCAGTTGAAATGGCCGATCCTGTTCGTGACCTGCTATCAGTCGCTGTCGCTGCTGTCGTCCTACCAGGAGATCTGGCTGACGACCAATGGCGGGCCGGGCAACACCACCAATGTGTGGGCGCTCGAAGCCTTCCGCATCGCGCTGTCCAACTTCACCGGCAATCTCGAATATGGCCTCGGCGCCGCGATGGCGCTGGTGCTGGTCGTCGTTGGCCTCGCGCTTTCCATCATCTTCCTCCGGCTCTTCAAGTTCGGGGAAATGCTGGAAAAGCCGAAGATCGAATTTTAAGGGAGGTCGGACAATGTCACGCAATTTCGCCGCCTGGCCGCTCATTCTGGTGCTGGGGCTCCTCAGCCTGCCGCTGGTGATCATGTATGCCTTCGTGTTCATCGACAGCTTTACGAATTCGCCACCGGGCTCGATGATCCCCGACGAGTTCACCCTCGAACACTGGCAGTTCCTGATCGACCCGTCGATTGCCGGCAATGTCTGGTCGGCAACGCTCAACACGCTGATCTTCGCCTGCTCGATCGGGGCGATCGTGGTGTCGCTGTCCTCCATGGGCGGTTATGCGCTTTCGCGCCTCAACATGCCGTTCCGGCAGTTCTTTCTGGCCGGCATCATGGTGATGCACGCCTTTCCTTCGGTGACGCTGATCATCGGGGTGTTTCTGGTGCTGCAGTTCATCGGCCTCTACGACACGCTGATCGGCGTGGTCTTCGTCAAGGCATCGCTGATGCTGCCCTTCGGCATCTGGATCATGAAGGGGTTTTACGACACCGTGCCCTGGGAAATCGAGATGGCGGGCGTTCAGGACGGGGCCTCGCGCTTCACCGTCTGGCGGCGGCTGATCCTGCCGCAGGTCAAGCCCGGCCTGATCGCCCTCGTCGTGTTCTCCTTCCTCGACGCCTGGGGCGAATATGTGCTGCCGCGCATTCTCGCCCCGACGGCGGATTACCGGGTGCTCTCGGTCTATCTCGAGCGGGTCTCGCAGAAGGACTCGATCACCTATGACTTCAACCTCTTCAAGGCGGTGGGGCTCTATTACACCCTGCCCGTCATCATCCTGTTCATCATCTTCCAGAACCGGCTGATGAACATCTTCAGCGGAGGCACCAAAGGCTGATGCGTATCAAGCTTGAAAATTTCACCAAGACCTTCGACCACACCACCGTCATCGACAAGATGAACCTTGAGGTGAACGACGGCGAAATGCTGGCGCTGCTCGGCCCTTCAGGCTGCGGCAAATCGACGACGCTGCTTGCCATTTCCGGCATCCACCGCATCAATGGCGGGCGGATACTGTTCGGCGACAAGGACGTGTCGGGCGTGCCGAGCCAGAAGCGCAATGTCGGCGTGGTGTTCCAGAACTATGCGCTCTATCCGCATATGACGGCGTTCGAGAACATCGCCTTCCCGCTGGAAGTGCGCCATGCCAGCCGCGCCGAGATCGACCGCGAGGTCCGCCAGATCGCCGAACTCGTGCATATCGACCGCTATCTCGACCGCCGCCCCGGCCAGCTTTCCGGCGGCCAGCAGCAACGCGTGGCGCTGGCCCGTGCGCTGGTGCGCAAGCCCGCCGTGCTGCTGTTCGACGAGCCGCTCGCCAATCTCGACGCCAAGCTCCGCCTCGAAATGCGCTCGGAAATCCGCCGCATCCAGATGGAGACCGGCATCACAGCCATTCTCGTCACCCATGACCAGGTGGAAGCGATGTCGATGTGCGACCGGATCGCGATTATGAACGAGGGGCAGATCATCCAGATCGACACCCCGACCGACATGTACCGCAATCCGAAGACCCAGTTCGTCGCGGGCTTTCTCGGCAATCCGCCGATCGCCTTCGTCAACGGCCGGGCGGACGCAGGCGTCATCAAGCTTGACGAGGACGACGTCATCCTGCCGATGCCCTCCAATGCGAAAAAGGCCGAGGACGGCGCGCCGATCATCGTCGGCATCCGCCCCGAAATCTTCGGCAGCAATGACGGCAGCCCGGTCGGCGGCCGCGTCAGCTTCGTGGAAACCCAGGGGCGCGAGAACCTCTACGACGTTGCCCTGCCGTCGGGCGCGGTGCTCCGCTCGATCCAGCCGGTGCGTCACGACATCGCGATTGGCGACGAGGTGCGCTGGGGCGTTCGCCCGGACGATCTGCTGGTGTTTCAGCAGGACGGGACGCGCCTATGAGCGGCGCGCCCGGACTTGCAGCTTTCATCGCGCGCTATGGCTGGCCGGCGGCATCCGCGCCGCTCTGCATCGCCCATCGCGGGGCGAGCGATCACGCCGTCGAAAACACCCTCGCGGCCTTTCGCCTCGCCTCCGAACTCGGGGCGGATATGTGGGAGCTCGACACCCAGTTGACCTGCGACGGCGTCGTGGTCGTCTCCCATGACGACCATCTCGAACGGGTGTTCGGCGTCGATGCCCGGATTTCCGCGATGACGGCGGCCGAGTTGGCCGCCCTCGATAGCGTCGATGTGCCGACCTTCGCCGAGGTCGCCGCGCTTGGGCGTGAACGCGGCACCGGCCTCTATGTCGAGCTGAAGGCACCGGGCACCGGGCTGAAATGCTGGCAGGAACTCGAGGACCACGACCAGCGCTATGCCGCGCTCGGCTCCTTCGACACCACGCAGGTGCGCGAATTGCGCGACGCCGGCTGCGACCTCCCGCTTGCCGTCCTGGTAGGCCAGGGCAAGGACCCGATGGCGCTGGCCGAAAAGGCAGGGGCCGATCTGGTGCATCTATGCTGGGAAAAAGACGGGCCGCGCCCGCAGGACAAGGTGACAGCGGAGCTTTGCGACCGTATCTTCCGCTCGCAACGGCAGATCGTTCTCTGGCATGAGGAGCGGGCGGATATCCTGAAAGACATGATCGACCTTCCGGTTCTGGGTATCTGCACCAACCGGCCGGAGATGATGCAGACCGGCGAGGCATCCAGCGACATTACATGAGCGATCCAGTATTTCCGAAACGGGCCGTGACGTCCCATGATGTCGCCCGGCACGCCGGCGTTTCCCGCGCCGCCGTGTCGCGCACCTTCACGCCCAATGCCTCCGTCTCCGAGGAAACCCGGCAGAAGGTCATCAAGGCCGCCAACGAGCTTGGCTACCGCGTCAATTATCTGGCCCGCAGCCTGATCAACAAGCGCTCCGATCTGGTCGGCGTGGTCGCCGCCGGCCTCGACAATCCGTTCCGGACGATGCAGATCGACCACCTGACGCGCGGCCTGCTGGCGCGCGACCTGCGGCCGATCCTGCTGCCCACCTCGCGTTCGGAGGATGTGACGACCTTCATCCGGCAATTGCTGCAATATTCGGTTTCCGGCGTCATCGTCACATCGGATGCCCCGCCGACGGAGCTGTGCGAGGAATGCGCCGGCAATGGCATACCGATCGTCCTGATCAATAAGGGCGAGAACATTCCCCTGGTGGACCGCGTGGTCAACGACGACGATGTCGCCGCCCGGGCGGCGGCCGACTATTTCTTCGATGCCGGCTGTCGGCGGCTGGCCGTCATGGCCTCGCCGCACCTGTCCTTCACCGGCCGCAGCCGCAGACAGGCCTTCATCGCGCGCGCCGAGGAGCTCGGCGCCGAACTCGAGGTGATCGGCGTGCCGGTCAACGACTACAAATCGGGCTTCGAACAGGGCGCCGCGCTGGCCGACAGCGCCGCCGAGGCGCTGTTTTGCGTCAACGACTACATGGCCTGCGGCGTCATCGATGCGCTGGCGCGCCTTGGACGCGACCGGGACCATCCCGGCCTCAGGATCATCGGCCATGATGATATTCCCCAGGCAGGCTGGGACGCCTACCGGTTGACAACCTTCCACCAGGCCTGCGACCTGCAGACCGAGGCGGCGATCGATTTCCTCGAAAGCCGCATCGCCGATCCCGACCTTCCGGCGCGGCTGGAAACCACGCCCGTGCGGCTGGTGGAACGAAAGTCGGCTGCATGACCAGCCTGTCCGAACATGACATTGACGCGCGCTATGCGTTCGCGCAGGCGCTCGCTCAAAGCGCCGGCGAACGGGCGCTTCAGCTTCAGCGAGACGACGCCGCGATTTCGATCGCAAACAAGGGGCTTCAGGATTTCGTCACCAATGCCGACCGGGAATGCGAGGCGCTGATCCGCGCGGCGATCGCCCGCGACTTTCCCGAGGACGGCTTTGTGGGCGAGGAGACCGGCCGGACGGGCGGCGACGGCCCGGTCTGGGTCATCGATCCGATCGACGGCACCAACAATTACATGCGCCGCCTGCCCGACTGGGGCGTTTCAATCGCACTGGTGGCCGATGGCGAGATCATGCTCGGCGCGATCTTCGACGCGACCACGCAGACCGTGTTCCACGCCCGCCGTGGCCATGGCGCATTTAACGGCGACAACCGGCTTTCCGCCTCGGGCAATGATGACCCGCAGGCCGCATTGGCGCTCACCGGCCATTCCCGCCGCACCGCGATCGGCCCATATCTCGATCTGCTCCTGAACCTCCACGAGCAAGGCTTCGATCACCGCCGCATCGGAGCCGCGGCTCTCGGACTCTTGCGCGTGGCTGAGGGCAAAGCCGAGCTCTATTACGAGGCTCACCTCAATTGCTGGGACGTCCTGGCGGGCATTCTGATCGCGGAAGAGGCTGGCGCCGTTGTCGAACGCTCCGCGCTTCCCGACCTGCTCCGCCAAGGCGGCCCGGTGCGCGCCTGCGGCCCCGAAATCGCGTCCGCCGTCAGCGCATTGTTCCACCCATCGCCGCAACGCCGCCAAACGCAGGGGCAGGGCTGACCGCCCGCCGGCCCTCCCCATTCGCGCGCCCGTTTCCAGCCCGGCTACAGCGCCTCGCCGGTCTCGCTGTCGAAGATGTGGACGCGTTCGGGGTCGATCTTGGCCTCGAAGGGCTGGCCGTGGTGGATTTCGCGTTCGCCGTCGACGATCGCCGTCACATGCTGGCCGCCGAGTTCGAACACGACATGGCTCTGCGCGCCGGTCGGCTCCACCAGCAGCGCCGTGCCGTTGATCACCGAGCCGGTTCCGATATCGGGATTGAGGTGTTCGGGGCGCAGGCCGACCGTAACCTTGCGGTCGGGCGTGAGGTCGGCATGGTCGCCGGAGATCGCCAGCACCGTGCCATCGGCAAAGCGCACCGCCGGCGCGCCGTCCGCGGCGACGATCGTGCCGGGGAGAAGGTTCATCGCCGGCGAGCCGATGAAGGCGGCGACAAACAGGTTTGCCGGTTTCCTGTAAAGCTCGATCGGCGTGCCCTGCTGCTCGATCCGGCCCTGGTTGAGCACCACCACCCGGTCGGCCAGCGTCATCGCCTCGATCTGGTCATGGGTGACATAGACCGATGTGGTCTCCACGCGCTGATGCAGCGTCTTGATCTCCGCGCGCATCTGGACCCTGAGCTTGGCGTCGAGGTTCGACAGCGGCTCGTCGAACAGGAACACCGCCGGATCGCGCACCACCGCCCGGCCCATCGCGACGCGCTGACGCTGGCCGCCGGAAAGCTGCGAGGGCTTGCGGTCGAGCAGCGCCGTCAGGTCCAGCATCCGCGCCGCCTCGCCGACGCGCTCCTCGATTTCCGCTTTCGGGCGCTTGGCGAGACGCAGGTTGAAGCCCATGTTTTCGGCCACCGTCATATGCGGATAGAGCGCGTAGGACTGGAACACCATGGCGATGTTGCGCTCGCGCGGCGTCAGATCGTTGACGATCTCCCCGCCGATCGAAATATCGCCGCCGGTGATTTCCTCAAGGCCGGCGATCATGCGCAACAGCGTGGATTTCCCGCAGCCCGACGGTCCGACAAGGGCGACGAACTCGCCATCCTCGATCGAAAGCGAAACGCCGTGGATGACCTCGAGAGCGCCGTAGGACTTTCTGATATTGCTGAGTTCGACGGATGCCATTTTCGACAAGCTCCCGGAGGGTTCACGATTTCACGGCGCCGGCTGTAAGCCCGGCGATGATGTGTTTCTGGGCGATAAAGAAGGCGATGATCGTCGGCAGGATGGTCAGCGTGATGAAGGCGAGCACAAGCTGCCATTCGGTCGCGAACTCGCCCTTGTAGACCATGATGCCGAGCGGCCAGGGATAGCGGCTCTCCGTGTTCAGCATGATCAATGGAATGATGTAGCTGTTCCAGCTCTGCACGAAGGCGATGATGCCGACCGTGGCGATGATCGGCCGCGACAGCGGCATGGTCACATGCCAGAAAAAGCCGATATAGCCGCAGCCGTCGACGAAGGCGGCGTCGAACAGCTCCTCCGGCAGGTTGCGGAAATAATTGCGAAACAGCAGGATGCTCATGCCGAGCCCGAAGGCCACCTGCGGCAGGATCACGCCCCAATAGGTATCGAGCAGGCCGAGATCGCGGATGCGGATATAAAGCGGCAGGATGGCGGTGGCCGCCGGGAACATCAGCCCGATCAGGAAATAGTTGAGCAGATAATCCGAACCGAAGAAACGGATATGGGCGAAGCAGAAGGCGGCGCAGGCGGCGAACACGATGGTCAGAAACACGGTAAACACCGCGATCAGCAGCGAATTGCCCATCTGCAGCCAATAGCGCTTCGAGATCAGGATATCGGTGTAATTGCTCCACTGCCATTGATCGGGCAGGCCGAACGGACTGCCGCGCAGGTCCGGCAGCGTCTTGAAGCCGCCAAGCGCGGTGGTGATGAGCGGGATGATGACAATGCCGGCGACAAGCAGCAGCGAGACATAGAGATAGGTCTTGGTGCCGGCATTGAGCTTGCGGCCTTCCCCGCCGGATTTTGCCGCATCGATCGGCGCGCTTTCGGAAATCTCAGTCATTTTTCATGAATATCCGTTTGTAGCTGAAGGCCAGCGTGACGCAGATGATGAACAGAATGACGCCGACGGCGCTGCCGAAACCGACCTGCATGCGGGTAACGCCGAAATTGTAGAGGAAGGTCACCATGGTCTGGGTCGAGTTGGCCGGCCCGCCGCCGGTGAGCGGCATGATCAGATCGAAAAGCTGGAGCGAGCCGATGACGGCGAAGAACACCGAAAGCCGCACGGTGGAGCCGAGCATCGGCAGCGTCACCAGCCGGAATTTCTGCCAGCCGGTCGCCCCGTCGATATCGGCCGCTTCCAGAATCCTGCGATCGATCGCCTGCAGGCCGGCGATGAACAGCATCATGTGGAAGCCGAAATATTTCCAGACCACCACGGCGAGGATAGCCGACATGGCGGTATCGGGATTGGCCAGCACAAACGGCGGCTCCGCGCCGAAGAAATGCCAGATGCCGGCCACCAGCCCGAAATCGCCGTCATAGACGAAACGCCAGATCATGCCGGCAGCGACATCGGCCAGCACATAGGGCAGGAAGAAGATCAGCCGGAAGAACAGCGCGCCCCTGATCTGCTTCGTCACCATGGAGGCGAGCCACAGCGCCAGCGGAAGCTGGATGACGATCGAGACGGCGATGATCAGGCCGTTATTGATCAGCGCCTTGGTGAAGGCGCTATTGCGGAAGATAAGCTGGTAGTTGCGGAAATCGACCCACTTGCTCGGTTCGCCGTAGCCGTTCCAGCTGAAGAAGGAGTACCAGGCCGCCTCGCCGATCGGCAGGATGACGAGCAGCGTGAACAGCACCAGCGCCGGCGGCAGGAAGATGATCAGCACCGGCCATTTGGTATGGGCCAGCGAGCGCCGTCTTCTGGACCTGCCCGGAGCAGGCCCGACCGGCGCGGGCAGGATGGAGTCGGTGGTCGTCATTGGCATTTTCCCGCATGCAGTGCGGCGGCGGTATGCCGCCTGGCCCGTGCAGCCGGAGATCGCGCATTTAAACCGGGTTCAGTGAAAAAGGCCGGCCGAGCGCATCCCCGAACATCAGGAGCCTTGAATGCCGGGCGCCGGCAAGCCGGCGCCCGGAACAACGAACTACATGTTTTCCAGTTCGTAGGTGTCCTGGATCTGCTGGGCGGCGTCTTCCGGCGAGGTCGCGCCGGAGACAATCGCGACGCTCATGTCGTTGACGACGGCGCCGACATTGGGCCCGAGATCCTGGTCGAGATAGTTCTGGTGCCAGGTTTCATCGGCCAGCGCCTCGGCGCTGCTCTTCAGAAGCGGATCGGTGATCGATTCAGCAACGCCGATCGTGACCGGAATGACCTTCTGGACCTCGGATATCCTGCGGGCGACATCCGGGCTGGTGTAATATTCGAGGAATTTCTCGGTCTCGGGCGGCGCGTCCTTGGTCACGGCCCAGCCCGTCAGCCCGCCCATATTGTCGGTGACGACGCCCGGCGCGCCCTCGATCACGGGAAAGGCGAAACGGCCGATATTGTCTTCAGCCAGCCCCTTGCCGTCGGTGGAATTGCTGATCTGGGTCCGACCGGTGCTTTCAAACGACAGGATCATCGCCGCGCGACCGTCGCCGAAGGCTGCCAGCGCATCGTTCCAGGTCGCGCCGAGATAGCCGTTCTGGAAGGGTTCAAGCGCGCCAAGCGCTGCAAGCTTCTCGCCGGCCGCGACGAAGGGCTCACCCGCGAAACCGCCATTTTCGCCGGCCTTGGCCGCCATGAAGCCGTCATGACCCGCCTCGCGCATGGCGAGATAGCCCCAGTAGAAATGGATCGGCCACTTGTCGCCGCCGCCGCCGGCAATCGGGGTGATCCCGGCTTCCTTCAAGGTCTTGACCGCGCCCATGAAGTCATCCCAGGTTCCGATCGAGGTGCCGTCCACACCGGCCTTGTCGAACAGTTCCTTGTTGTAGAAGAACGAGACGACGCCGTTCAGCACCGGCGCGGCCCAGACTTGGTCGTCAAATGTCATCCCGGCAATCGACGACGGTTTCAGCGTGTCGCGCCATTTGTTGTTGTCGGCATCAAGCGCCGGCGTAATGTCCCTGAGGACGCCGGTTTCGGCCTGCGCCTCCAGAACGCCGCCGCCCCAGGTGTAGAACAGGCTGGGAATCTCGGATGATTGCAGCAGGGTCGGCAGTTTCGCCTTGAAGGCCTGGTTTTCCAGGAACTGCATCTCGATCGTGACGCCCGGATTGGCCTCTTCGAACTCGTCGGCCACCTGGCGCCAGACTTCCACGACCGGCTCCTGGTTTTCCAGATGGAGCCATTTGATGACGGTTTCAGCCGATGCCGTGTTCGCGGTCGTCGCAAGGGCTGTGAAACCTGCGGCGACGGCGCCGTAACGAAGCCATTTGGTAGTACTTGACATATCGCACTCCTCCCAAAGCACTTTTTGCAGTATCCGGATTAAATAAATGTCGAGACCTGTTTTTTGTCAACCGGTATTTGCCCCGAGCGCGGCACAATGCCTTAAAAATAGCCATATCGCGCAGAAATCGCTTGCATGGCGCGCGGGACCGGGACTAAGAAAAGACATAAATTATTTCGTGATGCGGAAAAATTAAACCCCTGCCCTGAAGCTGCCCGACGAGCCTCCATGAAGACCGCTGATCCTGAATTGATGCGAGCAATCAACCGGTTGAGCGTGCTGGACACGATCCGGCGCAACGGCCCGATCGCGCGCATCGAGATCAGCAAGCGCACCGAACTGTCGACCAGCACGGTTTCGGCGATCACGGGATCGCTGATCGATGACGGTCTTATTCTGTCGCGGCACGAGGGCGACCTGCGCAATGCCGCCGCACGCGGTCGCCCCCGGGTGATGCTCGAGCTCAACCCCGAGGCTTCCCGGGTTGTCGGAGCGAAGATCGCGGCAACGCGCATGACCTTCGTGGTGTCCGATTTCTGCGGCGAGGTGCTTTCTGAGTTTTCGCTCCCCGTGCGCATTGACCGGATGCCAATCGATGTCATCGCCGATCTGGTGGAAGACGGCGTGCGCGCCTGCGTGATGGATAGCGGGTTGACGCTTTCGGAAATCAACATGATCTGTCTCGGCATTCCCGGCGTGGTCGAGCACCGCACCGGCGTGGTGCGCTCCAGCCCGATCTTCCGCGACGAGAATGTGGATTTCGCCGCCGTCATGTCGCCGCGCTTCGGCATCCGGACGATCATCGAAAGCGATGTCCACGCCGTCACGCTCGCCCATCACTGGTTCGGCAAGGCGCGCCATCTCGAGGACATGGTGCTGGTCTCGCTGGAGCGGACGCTGGGGCTCGGCGTGCTGCACAACAGCCAGCTCTTTCGCGGCGCGGGCGGGCTCAGCCACAATCTCGGCGACCTCGTGCTCGGCAGCAGCGCCGACAGCATGTCGCGGCTGGCAAGCCTTGCCGGCGAAAGCGCGATCCTCGGCGACGGCCCGCGCGAAGGGCTTTATGCCGATGCCGTGCGGCTGGGGCGCGGCATTTCGCATGCCCAGACGCTGATCAAGGCCAAGGACGCGCAGATCATGTCGGCGGCGGAGCGCGCCGGCGATGCCATCGGCGTGACGGTCGCCAACATCGTCACCCTTTTCGCCCCGCCGCGCGTTATTCTCGTGGGGTCCAGCCTTGCGCTCGGCAAACCCTTCATCGACCGGCTGACAAAGGCCTTCAACAGCGCGATCCCGCCATCGCTCGCCGATGTCAGCGAACTGGTCTTCGACGACGCCGAGGATTTTTTCTGGGCGCGGGGAGCGGCGGCCGTCGCGCTTTACGAACTGTATGAATCGCCATGGAGCACAACCGGCCCTGCGCTTTGAACGCCGGGCTTCGCGCTTTGGGAGGAGTGAGAAATGGAAAAAGTAGGTATCGGCATCATCGGATGCGGCAATATTTCGGGCGCCTATCTGAAGGCGATGGCCGGATTCGACATTCTCGACATTCGCGGCGTCGCCGACCTCAACCAGGCGGCAGCCGAGGCGAAGGCGGCCGAATTCAACGTGCCCGTCAGCACGATCGACGCGCTTCTGGCCGACCCCAAGGTCGAGATCATCCTCAACCTGACCATTCCGCGCGCCCATGTCGCGGTGGGCTTGAGAGCGCTTGAGGCCGGCAAGCATACCTATTCGGAAAAGCCGCTCGGCATCACCTTCGCCGAGGGCAAGACGCTCGCGGACGCCGCCGCCAGGGCAGGACTCAGGATCGGCGCGGCCCCCGATACGTTTCTCGGCGGCGGCCACCAGACGGCGCGCGCGCTGGTCGACAGCGGCGCGCTCGGCCTTGCCGTCGGCGGCACGGCGAGCTTCATGCGGCCGGGCCATGAATCCTGGCACCCCAATCCCGATTTCTACTACGATATCGGCGGCGGGCCGATGCTCGACATGGGCCCTTATTACATCACCGACTTGGTCAACCTGTTCGGCCCCGTGAAGAAGGTTGCCGGTTTTGCAACCATGCTGCGCCGGGAACGCGAGATCACCAGCGAACCGCGCCGGGGCGACATGATTTCCGTCAAGGTGCCGACCCATATCGCCGGCACGCTGATCTTCGAAAACGGCGCGGTCGTGCAGGTGACGATGAGCTTCGACGTGGCAGGCCACAAGCATCTGCCGATCGAGATCTACGGCACCGAGGGAACGCTCTTGGTTCCCGACCCCAATTTCTTCGCCGGGCCCGTCTCGCTGCTGAAGAAGGGCGGAGACTTCGAGGATCAGCCCGTCGACCAGCCCTATGCCGACGGCAATTACCGCTCGATCGGGCTTGCCGATATGGCCTATGCGATCCGCAATGACAGGCCGCACAGGGCGAACGGCGATCTGGCCCTGCATGTGCTGGAGGTGATGGAGGCCTTCACCACCGCCGCCGAAACCGAAAAGACCGTCGGGATCACCACCACCGTCGCGCGGCCGGCGCCGCTGTCGGATTCGCTGATCGACGGCGCGCTCGGCAAATAGGCCGAAGGGCGAGAAACCATCAACCCGGCCGGCGGGATGCCGGCTGATGCGAGAGGAGAGATATCATGCGCGAAGCACTCATTGTCTGGGGCGGCTGGAGCGGCCACGAGCCGGAGGAATGCGCCCACATCATCCGCGACATGCTGCAGGAGGACGGGTTCAAGGTCTATCTCGAACATTCCACCGAGGCCTTCGCCGATCCACAGATCAAGGATTTGAGCCTGATCGTTCCGATTATGACCATGTCGAAGATCGAGAAGGAGGAGGTCAAGAACCTCTCCGCGGCCGTGGAGAGCGGCGTCGGCATTGCCGGCTATCACGGCGGTGCGGGCGATGCCTTCCGCGATTCGGTCGACTACCAGTTCATCATCGGCGGCCAGTGGGTCGCCCATCCCGGCAATATCATCGACTACACGGTCAATGTGACGAAGCCAGACGACCCGATCATGGAGGGGATTTCCGATTTCCCCTATCATTCGGAGCAGTATTACATGCATGTCGACCCCTCCAACGAGGTGCTGGCCACCACTACCTTCAGAGGCGACCATGCGGAATGGATCGACGGCGTGGTCATGCCGGTGGCCTGGAAGCGCCGCCACGGCAAGGGAAAGGTGTTCTATTCCTCGCTCGGCCACATCGCCAGCGAGTTCCAGGTTCCGGAAATGGCGACCATCTTCCGGCGCGGCGCCAACTGGGCGGCGCGCTGAGCCGCGCGACCGCCTCTGCCATCAGTCAACAGAAAGGAAACGCTCATGGATTATCGCAGACTTGGAAACAGCGGCACCGTGGTGACCAGTCTCTGCCTCGGCACCATGACCTTCGGCGACGAGGCCGACGAGGCGACATCCTTCCGGCTGATGGACGCCTATGTCGAGGCCGGCGGCAACTTCATCGATACCGCCAACGTCTACTCGACCGGCCTCTCTGAGGAGATCGTCGGGCGCTGGCTGAAGCAGAAGCCCGGCATCACCAAGGAGCTGGTGATCGCCACCAAGGCCCGGTTTCCCATGGGCAACGGGCCGAACCGCATCGGCCTCTCGCGCAAGAACCTGGCCGAAGCGCTCGATGCCTCGCTGGCCCGCCTCGGCGTCGAGCAGATCGACCTCTACCAGCTTCATGCCTGGGACGCGCTGACGCCGCTGGAGGAATCGCTGCGCTTCCTCGATGATGCCATCGCCAGCGGCAAGATCGCCTATTACGGCTTCTCGAATTTTCTCGGCTGGCATCTGACCAAGGCGGTGTGGCTGGCGAAAGCGAACGGCTTTGCCGCCCCGGTGACGCTTCAGCCGCAATACAATCTCCTTGCCCGCGGCATCGAGCACGAGATCGTGCCGGCCTGCGCGGATGCCGGCATGGGGCTTTTGCCGTGGTCGCCGCTTGCCGGCGGCTGGCTTTCCGGCAAGTACAAGCGCGATCAGATGCCGACAGGCGCCACAAGGCTCGGCGAAAACCCCGCGCGTGGCATGGAAGCCTATGACAAGCACAATACCAAATCCGTGACCTGGGCGGTGCTGGACGCGCTGGAGGATATCGCCGGCGCGCACAATGCCAGCATGGCGCAGGTGGCGCTGGCCTGGCTCGCGGCGCAACCCGCCGTCACCTCCGTCATTGTCGGTGCGCGCACCGAAGCACAGCTCGCCGACAATCTCGGCGCGGCGAAACTTCAGCTTTCCGCAGATGAGATCAAGCGCCTGTCGGAGGTCTCCGACCAGCCCATGCCGGATTACCCCTATGGGATCGCCGGCGCGGCGCAGCGATTCCGCAAGATTGAAGGCGGTCGCTGACGACAACCTGCGCTCTCGGGACCGGCGGCCTTCAGCCGGTCTCCGCCGCTGCCACGCATCTATGCGGAGGGACAATCAGTTGTCGGCGCAGGCCTGCCCTGCCGCTTCCGTAAACGTTGAAATTTGACCACGCCAAGAATCCTGATATGAACGTTTTCCCGGAAGCCTTCCAGCAGCGAACATATCCATGTCACGTAAATTCCTTGTTGTAGATCCTGAAAAGGACATGCATGTCATCAAAGGGCTCGCCGCGCCTGCGCGCATTTCGGTGCTCAAGCTGCTTCGCCGCAAGGGCGCGCTCAACGTCAAGGAAATCGGAGAAATCCTCGACCTGCCGCAGTCGACGGTTTCGCTCAGTGTGCAGTTGCTGGAAGATGCCGGGCTGATCCGGACCGAGAGCCAGCGGGCGCGCAAGGGCAATCAGAAGGTCTGCACCAGCATCTACGATGAGGTTGTCATCCTCTTCGGCGATGCCGCGGAGGAACGCCGCAATGACGCGATCGAGGTGGCGATGCCCGTCGGCCTTTATACGGCCTGCGACGTCAGCGCGCCCTGCGGACTGTGCACCGACGAAGGGATTATCGGGCTTCTGGATGTGCCCGATTCCTTCCTCGATCCGGCACGGATGAAGGCGGGGCTGATCTGGTTCACGCGCGGCTCGGTGGAGTACCAGTTTCCCAACAACGCCCGGCTCGACAACCGCGACGTCGCCGAGCTTGAGTTCTCGCTGGAGCTTTCCTCCGAAATGCCGGGCACCAATCCGGACTGGCCGTCCGACATCACCATCACCGTCAATGGCGTCGATATCGGCCAGTGGACCTCGCCCGGCGATTTCGGTGACCGTCGCGGCGTGTTCACACCCGACTGGTGGAAGCTGAAGGGCTCGCAATACGGCATGCTGAAGCGTTTTCGCGTGACCGACGAAGGCTCCTTTGTCGACGGCATCAGGATGTCGGACATCTGCCTTGCCGATCTCGGGCTCGATCAGAAACATTCGATCCGCCTCTGTCTGAGCGTGCGCGACGAGGCCCGCCACCCGGGCGGCATCAATATTTTCGGCAAAGGGTTCGGCAATTACGATCAGGATATCGTCCTGCGCATGACGACCCGATAGCCCTGCCGGGCGCAAAACGAACCGGCGCACACCCTGAAAACCGCTTGACGAACGGAACAATCGGGTCTTTATTATCCATAAATATTGGTTTGCACCAAAAAACAAAATACCGGGGAGGAAGCATGCAGGCCCGCGTCACAGCGCACAAGAACTTCACCATTTCCATGATCGATCCGAGGCTCTACGGCTCGTTTCTTGAGCATCTCGGACGCGCAGTATACACCGGCATCTATGAGCCTGACCATCCCACCGCCGATGACAACGGCATGCGCCGTGACGTCATCGATCTCGTGCGTGAGCTGGATACCCCGATCTGCCGCTATCCCGGCGGCAATTTCGTATCGGCCTATAACTGGGAGGACGGCATCGGCCCGCAGAGCGAGCGCCCCACCCGTCTCGACCTAGCCTGGCGGACGGCGGAATCCAACCAGGTCGGCATCCACGAATTCGCCCGCTGGGCCGAAGCCGCCAATACCGAGATGATGCTGGCCGTCAATCTCGGCTCGCGCGGGCTCGATGCGGCGCGCAATTTCGTCGAATATGTCAATCATCCAGGCGGCAGCTACTGGTCCGACCTGCGCCGCAAGAACGGCCAGGCCGATCCGTGGAACGTCAAGCTCTGGTGCCTCGGCAACGAGATGGATGGCCCCTGGCAGGTCGGTCACAAATCCGCCGCCGAATATGGCCATCTCGCCAACGAGACCGCCAAGGCGATCCGCGCCTTCGACGACAAGCTCGAACTGGTGGTCTGCGGCTCGTCCCATTCCGACATGCCGACCTTCCCGCAATGGGAAGCCACGGTGCTGGACGAGACCTATGACCAGGTCGACTATATCTCGCTGCACATGTATTTCATGAACTACGAGAAGAACACGCGCGAATATCTGGCGCTGCCGGAAAAGCTCGACCGCTATATCGGCACGGTCAGCGGCGTGATCGACTACATCAAGGCCAAGAAGCGCTCGAAAAAGAACGTCAAGATCTCCTTCGATGAGTGGAATGTCTGGTATCACGAGCGCGAGGCGGACGAAAAACGCATGAAGGAGTGGGACTGGCCGCACGCGCCGGTGCTTCTCGAAGACATCTACAATTTCGAGGATGTGCTCCAGGTTGGCTGCATCATCAACACCTTCATCCGCCGCTCGGATGTGGTGAGCATTGCCTGCATCGCCCAGCTCGTGAACGTCATCGCGCCGATCATGACGGCGCCCGGCGGCGCGGCCTGGAAGCAGACAATCTATCATCCCTTCCAGCTTGCCTCGCGCTATGGCCGCGGCACGGCGCTGGCGCTCGACGTCGATTGCGCCACTTATAACGCCGATATCGCGGCCAATGTGTCCTATCTCGACATTTCCGGCGTCCACGACGCGGATGAGGGCACACTGACCTTCTTCGCCATCAACCGTCACGGAGAGGAGCCGATGACGATTGATCTCGCGCTGGAGCGCTTCGGCGAAATCAGGTCGGTCGAGCACACGCTGATCAAGCATGACGACCTCGAAGCGGTGAATACGCAGGAAAATCCGGAAAACGTGAAACCCGTGAAGCAGGACGGCGCAAGCGTGTCCGGCGGCAAGGTTTCGATTACGGTGCCTGCCTATTCCTACTCGATGATCCGGGTGACGCTCTAGCGTCAGCCGGACCGCCGCTGCGCGCAATCAAGCAAGACGGCGCGCCGCATGCCTTCTGAAACGGGGCCGGCGCGGCGAACATGTCAACCATACGGCGGGAGGCCGTATTGCAAAGAGAGGAGAAGACGATGGCTAGAATGTTAGGTGCGGCCATGGGCGCGATAATCGCCGCGGGGGTATTCGCCACCGCCGCCCAGGCTCAGGAAACGGTCACCTGGTGGGACTTTCTCAGCGGCGGCGACGGCGTTCGCATGAAGCAGCTGATCTCCGATTTCAATGCCGAGCATGAAGGCGAGATCACCATCGACGCGACCACGCTGGAATGGGGCACGCCGTTCTACTCGAAGGTGCGAACCTCCGCCGCGATCGGCGAAGGTCCCGATATCATGACCTATCACGCAAGCCGCATTCCGCTTGCCGTCAGCCAGGGCATCCTGCAGGAGATCACGCCGGCGGACTGGGAGACGATGGGCCTGTCCGAGGCCGATTACGCGCCGGCGACCTGGGACGCGGTGACGGTGGACGGCAAGCAGTATGCCGTGCCTTTCGACACCCATCCGATCGTGCTCTACTACAACAAGGACGCGCTCGCCGAAGCCGGTCTCCTGACCGAGGACGGCAAGCCGATGGGGCTTGATTCCCGCGAAGGCTTCGAGGCCACGCTGAAGGGCCTGAAGGACGCGGGCGCGGAGTTTCCGCTCGCCTCGACCACCGCGGACGGCACCTTCATGTTCCGCACGATCTACTCCCTCATGGGCCAGCAGGACGGCGAGCTGATGTCCGACGGCGAATTCCTCGCCGGCGACAACGCCGAGAAGCTGCAAAACGCTCTCGCCGTGCTGCAGGGCTGGACCAATGACGGGCTTCAGACCACCTATACCGATTATCCCGCCACCGTGGCGCTGTTCACTTCCGGCGAATCGCCGCTGATGATCAACGGCGTGTGGGAAGTCCCGACCATGATCGACCTCAAGGAAGAGGGCAAGCTGTTCGAATGGGGCGCCGTCGAGCTTCCGGTGATCTTCGACCACCCCGCGACCTATGCCGACAGCCATTCATTCGCCATCCCCGCCAATTCCGGCAAGGAGATGAGCGCGGAGAAGAAGGCGGCCGTCCTGGAAGTCATGTCGTGGATGGCGAAGAACTCGCTGTTCTGGGCGACGGCGGGTCACATCCCGGCCTACGGTCCGGTGACGGAATCGGCGGACTACCAGGGTATGCAGCCGAACGCCACCTATTCGAGCGTGACGGAAAACATGATTTTCGACCCCAAATCGCCGCTCGCGGGCGTTGCCGGGCCGATCTATGACGTCATGTCCACCTATTTCGTGCCGACGCTCAACGGCGAAATGGAGCCGGCGGAAGCCGTGGAGGAAATCAAATACGAGCTGAACGATCTGCAATGATCGCTGCGGGCCGCCGGCATCACCGCCGGCGGCCGTTTCGCATGGCAGTTCTACGATTTGAGGCCTCACAATGCTCCGCAACAAACGAAACGAAGCGATTGTCGCCCTTCTTCTGGTCGCGCCGTTCGTGGCCATCTACGGATTGATCTTTATCTATCCGACCATCCGGCTGCTCATCATCTCGTTTCAGGATGCGCCGCTGATCGGCAGCGGCGAGTTTGTCGGCCTCGACAATTATACCCGGCTCTGGGGAGACCGGCGCTTCAACACGGCGTTCTGGAACACCGCCTATTTCGTCGCCATCACCGTCATTCCCGGAACATTGGTCGCCTTCGCCATCGCGCTCGGCATCAACCGGCTGAAGGGCAGGCTGCAGGCGCTGGTGCTGGCGATGTTCTTCCTGCCCTATATCCTGCCGGTATCGGTGGTCTATCTGATCTGGGACTGGACGCTGAACTTCCAGTTCGGCATCGCCATGTATATCTTCGACATCCTCGGGATCGACCGGGTGCCGGTGTTCAAGTCGACGATATGGTTCATGCCGGCGGTTGGCCTCATCACGATATGGTGGACCGCGGGCTTCTCAATCCTGCTTTTTCTCTCCGGACTGCGCGCCATTCCCGCCGAGATCTACGAAGCGGCGGCGCTCGACAACGCATCGCGCCTGACGACCTTCCGGCAACTGACCTGGCCGCTGATGTGGCCGGTGACGGCGCTTGTGCTGACGATCCAGTTGATCCTGCAATTGAAGATTTTCGACCAGGTCTATCTGTTTTCCGTCGGCGGCCGGCCGAACGACAATCTGGTGCTTGTCTATTACGTGTTCCAGCGGGCCTTCCAGTATGACCAGGGCGGCCGGGCCGCTGCCGCTGCCGTCGTGCTGTTCATCATCGTCATCGTGGTGTCGGTGCTGAACTTCCAGCTGACGCGGCTTTCGAAGGGGCGCGAATGATGAATGCAACAACGGCAAAACGCCTGAATCTCGCCGGCCTCCTGATCACGCTGCTGACGGTTGTGATCGCCGTCATATGGGCATTTCCGCTCTATTGGGGGGTCATCTCGTCGCTGAAGCCGGAAGACGAGGTGGTGCGCCGCTATATCGAATTATGGCCGGACACCCTGACCTTTTCGCATTACTATTTCGCGCTGACCCAGACCCAGATCGGGATCTGGTATCTGAATTCGATCGTCACCGCGCTTGCGATCACGGTTCTGACCGTCGGGTCCTCGATGTTCTGCGGCTATGCGATCTCGCAGCTTCAGTTCCCGTTCCGGCGGGTTCTGTGGTGGCTGATCCTGGCCAGCTTCATGGTGCCGATGCAGGTGCTGATCGTAAACCACTTCGAGCTGATGGCGCGGTTCGGCTTGATCAACACCTGGGCCGGGATCGTGCTGCCGCAACTGATCCACCCGGTGGTGATCATCGTCTACAAGCAGTTCTTCGACAATGTGCCGAAGGATTTCCGCGAAGCGGCGGCCATGGATAATGCCTCCGAATGGCGCATTCTCACGCGCATCTACATGCCGATGAACTGGGGCGTCACCACGGCGCTTGCGATCGTCACCTTCATCTGGTCGTGGAATGCGTTTCTGTGGCCGTTCCTGGCGGTTACCAAGACCGAAATGATGACGATCACCGTCGGCATCACCCAAGTCAACGACGCCTTCGGCGTCTATTACGCCCGCGAGCTCTCGGCCGCCGTGCTGGCCGGCCTGCCGGTCGCGGTCGCCTATCTGATCTTCCAGCGCAGGGTGACCCAGGCCATCACCCTTTCCGCCGGGATCAAGGGGTAAACGTCACACTATCGTGGTCATACAAAAACGCCGCGGCATCCTGTCCGCGGCGTTTTCGTGAGGGGCCAAAGCGATCCCGATATCGTCAGTGAACGTGATAGGCGTTTCCGGCCTCATCGAAGAGATGAAGCGCCGTTGCATCGAAGGCGAGTTGCACCTGATCGCCGGTCCTGGCTTCGGAGCGTCCGGTGTCGGTGGCGATCAGTTCCGTGCCGTCTTCCAGGGTGCAGTAAAGCAGGGTCCGCTCGCCGAGCCGCTCGACCACGCCGACCGTCGCCTTCGTGGTGGCCGCTTCGCCTTCCTCCGCCACCCGCACGGCTTCCGGGCGAATGCCCATCTCGTAGCGTCCGGGTTTCATCTCGGGAATGTCGACCCTCACCGTCGAACCATCCTTGAGACGCGCCATACGATCGTCGGCTGAAAGATCGACCTCGAGGAAGTTCATCCCGGGCGAGCCGACAAAACCGGCCACGAAGCGCGAGGCCGGCCTGAGATAGATCTCCATCGGCGTGCCGATCTGCTCGATCCGGCAATTGTTGAGCACGACGATCCGGTCGGCCAGCGTCATCGCCTCGGTCTGGTCGTGGGTCACATAGATCATCGTCGCCTTCATGCGGTTATGCAGGCGGGCAAGCTCGACGCGGGTGCGGACCCTGAGCGCCGCATCGAGGTTCGACAGCGGCTCGTCGAACAGGAAGGCCTTCGGTTCCTTGACGATCGCGCGGCCGATCGCGACGCGCTGGCGCTGGCCGCCGGAAAGCTGCGCGGGCCGGCGCTCCAGCAGTTCCTCCATTTCCAGCATGCGGGCGGCTTCCTTGACGCGGGTTTCAATCTCATCCGCGCCCATGCGGATATTGCGCAGGCCGAACGCCATGTTGTCGTGCACGGTCATATGCGGATAGAGCGCGTAGTTCTGGAACACCATCGCGACATTGCGCTGGCCCGGCGCGAGATTTTCGCTGCGGACCCCGTCGATCGTCAATGCCCCGTCATCGATGGTTTCAAGCCCCGCGATCATCCGCAGCAGCGTCGACTTTCCCGAACCCGACGGCCCGAGAAACACCATCAGCTCACCGGATTCGACGGCGAGCGAGATATCGTTGATAACATTGACGTTCCCGAAGCTCTTCGAAACACTGTCGAGCTTGATTGGAGCCATCTTTTCCTCCCGAACGGCTTTTGAACCATTGTTTCCGGTCCGCACCAGAAGTCAAGATGTAGAGTGCTACCATCGCCGCATAGTCGCAGAAAAGCCAATAGCATTCCCGGCGCGGACTACACACCACCAAACTCAACCTGATGGCTTGTGCGAGAGGCCGGCCTCTCGCATCCGCTATTACGCTTCGCAAAGGTCCCTTCCCTACAAGGCATCAGCAGCTACGCCTTTCTCTCGGGCGAACCTGTCTCTCAGGCGAACCTGAGATCAGGTGCTAATCTCGGCCAAAGATTTCCAGCCTCCCCCAATTTAAATCGGAAACGGAGAAGCTCTATCGTTATTTATTATTTGTAGTATTGAAATATAAAATAGTGCATATACCATAAACACACAATATATCTAAAATAGACATGTAAAAATAGTTTGATTAAATTCAAATACGATCTCGTATTCGGATTTAATTGGGGTCGACTATGCCCCATCAGCGCTGCTGAGCTCTGACATAGGCGACACAGCGTCCTCTGCCGTCCCCGACTGGAATCATTCACGGTCCGGTCTGCGGACGCGCCGGGACTGAACTATCGAATTTTGCCCTGCGACTGCACACAACCCACATTCTGGAGGACCCCGATGACCAACCCGACCACCGACCGAACCATCTGCGACCCCCAGTTCCGCAGCACCGAAAAAAGACCGGTGCAAGAGCTTTACGATCTGATCGAGATCGCCCTTGAACTTTCAATGCGGCTCGGCCACGCGGACACCGCGAGCTATCTCTTCCTGGCGAGCGATTGCCTGCAGGCAAACAGAAAAGACATTGTCTGAGCGCCACCTCGCATTCATGCGTCGTGCGGCGTTGGCGCGTCTCTGTGAACGGGCCTTGTTCTGAGTCTCGTCAGCGCGTCTTGCCGGCGCGGTTCCGTCCGGTCTTTTCGCTCCATTCGGCCCAGGTCTTGTCGATGAGCTCCGGATCGGCGGCAGCCTTGAGTCCTGTGGCGGCGATCGCCTTGGCGGCGTGGACGAAGGCCTTGTGGGCGGCCGGGCTCTTGCCCTGCGCGACCACCTGCCAGGTGTGGGGATTGGTGCCGATCGCCCAGGCCGGCGTCCAGCATTGCGCCGTGGGAATAACCCAGCTGACATCGCCGACATCGGTCGAGCCGGCGCGGAAATGCGACTTGCCCTCAAAGGCCCTCAAGCCCCGGTGAAGCGGCTGGCTGCCGTCGACCCTGCTGTTGGAAAGCGCGTCGTCCCTGACCTGATAGAGCCGGATGCTGCTGTCGATCGCCTCCTGTGAGAAAGTCGCCTGAATGTCCTTCGCAAAAGCCTCGTCGGCATCGTCGAAGGGCACGGGGCCGAGCGCCGTCATCTGCTCGTGCATCGCGGTTTCGAGCGTGAGGTTGGGCAGCAGGCTGTTGGTTGCCTTGCCCAGTTCCAGTTCGACGCTGGTTTCCGTCATCATCGCAGCGCCTTCGGCGATCTTCTTCACCCGTTCGGCAAGCGCCCGCGCGCCCACGATTTCCGGAGCCCGGATCATGTAGCGGCCGGCCGCGCGCGCCTGGACGACATTGGCCGCGACGCCGCCGGTCTCGGTGATCGCATAATGGATCCGGCAATCCGACGGCATGTGCTCACGAAGGAAATTGATGCCGATATTGGTCAGCTCCAGCGCATCGAGCGCGGAACGACCGAGATGGGCGGCGTTGGAGGCATGCGCGGCCGTGCCCTTGAAGCGGATGTCATATTCGATCACGGCGAGATTATTGGTCGAGCGCACGCCGTTGAAGGGCGCGGGATGCCAGGTGAGCGCAAGGTCGACATCGTCGAACACGCCAGCCTCAGCCATGATCGTCTTGGCGCCGCCGCCCTCTTCCGCCGGGCAGCCATAATAGCGCACGGTCGCGGCAATGCCGTTCTTTTCAAGATGCCGGGCAAGGCCCACGGCCGCCAGAAGCGAACCCGCGCCGAGCAGGTTGTGGCCGCAGCCATGGCCGCTTGCGCCGGGCTTGTCGGACTTTTCCTCGGCAATGCCGGCGACCTGGTTCATGCCGGCCAGCGCGTCGAATTCGCCGAGGATCGCGATCACAGGCCCGCCGCTGCCATATTCCCCGCAAAAGGCGGTCTCGATACCGGCAACGCCGCGCGTGACGGAAAACCCGTATTTCTCCAGAAGCGCCGCCTGGAGCTTCGCCGATTCGAATTCCTCGAATTTCAGTTCTGCCAGCTCCCATATCCGGTCGGAGAGTTCGATGAATTCCGGCTTCAATGCCTCGATTTCATTCGCGAGTTGTTCAATCGCCTGCTGCGTCATGGGGAGGTCCTGTTTGCTGCCGGGGCAGCGGGTCTGGGGTCATGAAAGGCCGCGCGGCCCATGTCGACGGGCCGCGGGATAAGGGTTCTTGAGGAGGAAGACCGCGCCGCCGAGACGGCGCGGCGATAAGCCGGTCAGTCGACCGAAACTTCCCATACGCGGGGGTTGCCCTGCCATACGGGCGCGCCTTCGAGGCTCGCGGTCGCGGCCCAGATGTCGACCATGTCGTACATGAACAGGCCCGGCATATCCTCGAGCATCAGCGTGTGGAAATCGTCGAAGATCTGCTGGCGCTTGGCCTGATCGGTTTCGCGATAGGCGGCGTCGAGCAGTTCAACCGCTTTCGGGTTCTCCCACATCAGCGAGGAGTTCTCGTCCTTGTCGCCGACATAGAAGCTCATCATCAGCGCCGGATCGAGGCGCGGCGAAACCGACTGCGAGATCACCTGGTAATTGCCCGAACGGCGGCGTTCCACCTGGGTGGCATAGTCGAGCACCTCGATCTGCACGTTGAGGCCGGCCTGCTGCATCATCGCCTGGGCGATAATCGCCGCCGGATAGCTCGGCACATTGCCGCGGCGGTTGGCGATGATGGAGATCGGCTCGCCGTTATAGCCGGCGTCCTTCAGTTCCTTCTTTGCCGCCTCGATATCGTAGGGCAGGCACTCTTGCTGGGTCTCGCTGTAATAGATCGAGTTGGTCGCGATCATCGAGCAGTTAGGCGTGCCGGTTCCGTTGGAGGCGGCAGCGACAAGCTGCGGCAGATCGAGCGCCATGGCCATGGCGCGGCGAACGCCCGGATTGGCGAGAACCGGATCGCGGGTCTGCATGTAGAACAGGTTCTTGCCGTTGTTGACGGCGACGATCAGCTTGCTGTCATCGCGGTCCTCGAATTCCGGCATCAGGTCCGGCGAGACTTCGGCAAGATCGAGCGCGCCGGACTGGATGCCGGCCTTCACCGTCGAGGCGTCCGGAACCACCATGAACTTGACGCCATCGGCAAGCGGGTCCTTGGCGCCGACCGTGCCATCCGGCTTGCCGTCGTTCGGCGGCGAGACATAGGCGTCATTCTTGGCGAGATGGACGTATTCGCCCTTCTTCCATTCGTCCCACTTGAACGGGCCCGTGCCGATCGGCGCTGCGAAGCTGCCGTCCTCGCCCACCGATTTCGGCGAGATGATGCCGGTGAAGCCGCATTCCGGGCGGGCCATGAGGCCGAGGAAGACCGCTGACGGCTCGGCAATCGTCATTGTCACCTTGGCATCATCGACCTTCTCGACCCCGGTCAGCTTGACCACGCGGCTGCCGTCGAAATCCGGCAGGCAGCGCCACTTGCTGTCGGCGTCCATGTAGCGGTTCATGGACCAGACCACATCGTCGGCGGTCATCTTGTCGCCATTGTGGAAGGTGACATCGTCGCGCAGCGTGAAGGTATAGGTCAGCCCGTCATCGGACATGGCAACGGACTTGGCGAGAAGCGGCTCAACCGCGCCGTCCTCGGTATAGCCGACGAGGCCTTCGAGAATGTGCATCATGATCGCGTCGGTATTGCCGTCGCGGTTGACGCCCGGATCGTTGGAGCGCAGGTCGGAGGAGAGTGCGACGACGATATCGCGCGCCGCCGCCGTCTGGGTGAGCGCCGCCAGCATCACGCCGGCAAGGAGTAGTTTCTTCATGTTTATCCCTCTTTGCTATTGGTTCTGTTTTCAGGCCTTCAAAGTCCGGTGAAACAGGCGCGGGCGAGCCGGCCGATCGTCTCGAGTGCCACCGTGTAGCCGGGAAGCCCGTCCGGCATGGTGAGCGGTACCCCGTCCGTGTAGGCGGCGAGGATGAAGAGCGGCGCACCGTCGCGATAGACGATGCCCGCATCCATGCGGCCGCGCTTTCCCCTTCCGCCTTTGCTGGCGATTACCGTGTCGAAGGGAAGGCGCGAATGAATGCCGTAGCGCAGCACCTGCGATTTCAGCATCTTCAGCGCGAAGGCGGAGAGGTCCTGCGAGATGCCGAGCTTGGCCGAGGCATCGGCGTCCGTCTGGGCAGCAAGGATCGTATCGAGCAGCATCACCTGGTCGGCCGCCGTCGTCACCGTCACCGCGTCGAGCGGATGGTCATGCGGCAGCGCGATCGGCGGGATCAGGAAGCGGTGATGGGTGCCGGTCATGCCGATTGCCGCGCAATAGGCCTGAACCTCGTCCAGCGTCAGCCGCTCGAACACCATATGGGTGCAGACATTGTCGGAAAGCGTGATCATGCCGGCGATCGCATCGCGCAGTGACAGGATCATGCCGGGCGTCATGTGGCGCAACACGCCGCTTGCCACCTGCTCGGCGTGATGCGGCTCGTAGACGATCTTCTCGTCGAAGCTCAGCCGCCCGTCCCCGATCGCCTTCAGCGCCGCCATCATGATCGAGATCTTGCGGGTCGAGGCCGACGGCGTTTCCTCGGTCGCGCCGCGCTCGATGGTTTCGCCCGTCAGCAGGTTCTTGACCTTGAAGCGGACGGTGAATTCCGGGGCATCGCAGATTTTCGCGAGTTCGGCGGCCGTCGATTCCGTTCTTTCGGTTCGTTGAGTCATGTCACTCCTCCAGCCGCCATTTGAGTTTCACGCCGCCGGTCTCGTTGAAGTCGAGCGCGGGGATGGCCGACAGCAGACGCTGCGTATAGGCATGCTGCGGACGGTCGAAGATCTCGTCGCGCGGGCCTTCCTCGACGATTCTGCCGTGCTGCATCACGATCACCCGATCGGCGATCTGCTCGACCACGGAAAGATCGTGGCTGATGAACAGGCAGGAAAAGCCGTGCTTCTTCTGCAGGTCGGCGAACAGCGCCAGCACCTGCGCCCTGACGGTCACGTCGAGCGCGGACACCGGCTCGTCGGCGATCAGCAGTTTCGGCGCGCGCACCACGGCGCGGGCGATTGCCACGCGCTGGCGCTGGCCGCCGGAAAGCTCGTGCGGCAGGCGGTCGGCGAATTCGCCGGGCAGGCCGACCTCGGCCAACGTGGCTAGTGCCCGCCGGCGCCGTTCGGCGGCGTTGAGCCCCGGCATGGTGCGCAGCGCCTCTTCGACGAGTTTCACGATGGTCATGCGGGGATCGAGCGAAGAGTACGGGTCCTGGAACACCATCTGGCAGTTCTGCCGATAATGCGCCCAGTCCCCTTCCCGTGGTTTTCCGTTGAACAGGATATCGCCCGACGTCTGGTGGATCAGCCCGGCTATGGTGCGGCCGAGCGTGGTCTTGCCAGAGCCCGAGCCGCCGACCAGCGCCACCACCTCGCCCTGCCGGATATCGACCGAGACGCCGTGCAGGGCGCGCTTGGCCTGGCCTTTTCGAAACAGCGCGCCGGCCTTGTGATAGTCGACGATCACGTTTTCGACGGACAGCACCGGTGTATCGTCCGGCGCGAACGCCCGGGTTTCGCCACGCCCCGGCAGCGACGACAGCAGCTTGCGGGTATAGGCATGCTGCGGGTTTGTCAGGATGTCGTCGGTGGTGCCGCTCTCGACCACGACGCCCTTTTCCATCACCGCGATGCGGCTGGTATAGCGCGCCACCATCGGCAGGTCGTGACTGATTAGCAGCACCGCCGTGCCTTCGGCGCGGGTGAGTTCCACCATCAGCTCCATCACGTCGCGCTGGATTACGGCGTCAAGCGCCGTCGTCGGCTCGTCGGCGATCAGAAGCGCCGGCTTCAGCAGCATCACCGAGGCGAGCATGATGCGCTGGCGCATGCCGCCGGAAAACTCGTGCGGATAGGCCGACAGCGCCCCCTTCGGATCGACGATGCCGACCCTTTCTAGCATGGCGAGGATTGCGTCCCGGCGCTTCTCCCGGGAAAGCCCGGTGTGAAGCTTCAGCCCCTCCTCCAACTGCCGGCCGATGAGCATCGAAGGGTTGAGCGAGGTCATCGGCTCCTGGAACACCATGCCGATCCGCGCGCCGCGCAGCGATCTCAGATCGCGCGGGCTCATGGTCAGCGTGTCGCGGCCCTCGAACACGGTCTCGCCGCTTGTCGGCGTGATGCCGGCGGGCAGAAGCGACATCAGCGCGCGGGTCGCCAGCGTCTTGCCGGACCCGGATTCGCCGACAATGCCGAAGATCTCGCCGGGGCGGACATCGAAGGAGACATTGTCGACGAGCTTGACGCCATTGCCGAGGGAGAGCGTCAGGTCGCGGACGGAAAGGAGAATATCCTTCATCATTTCAGCCCCCTCATGCGCGGGTCGAGCCGGTCGCGCAAAGCGTCGCCCAGAAGATTGATGCCGAGAAGCGTGAGCGCGATGCAGAGGCCGGGGAAAACGCCGAGCCAGACGGCCTGCTCGATGAACGGCCGGCCGGCGGCCAGCATGTTGCCCCAGGTGGGTGCGGGCGGCGGAACGCCGAGGCCGAGGAAGGAGAGCGCGCTTTCCGACAAGATCGCCCAGCCGAACATGGTGGTCGCCAGCACCGACATCGGCGCCAGGCAATTGGGCAGGATATGTCGGAACACCGTGTAGAACTCGCTGTTGCCCATCAGCTTCGAGGCTTCGATGAATTCGGCTTCGCGCAGCGTCATTACCACGCCGCGCACCAGCCGCGCCATCGACGGCGTGTAGGCAATGCCGAGCGCGAAGATGATGCCGTACTGGTTGGCCCCGAAGACGGCGAGCAGGCCGAGCGCCAAAAGAATGCCCGGAAAGGCGAGCAGCGCATTGTTGACGGCCATGATCAGCCCGTCCGTCAGCCCCCGCGCATAGCCGCTGACGAGACCGATCAGCGTGCCCATGACAATGGTGAAGGTGACGGTGAGCGTGCCGATCCACACGCTTGCGCCGGCGCCGACCATGATCCGGCTGAGCACGTCGCGGCCGAATTCGTCGGTCCCCATCCAGTGCGCAAGGCTCGGCGGCTTCAGCCGGGCGACAAAATCGAGCTTCAGCGGATCGTAGGGCGTCCAGAACGCGCCGAGCAGGGCGACGACGAGCAGAAGGCCAATCAGGAAACCGCCGATCGCGGCATTATAGGAAAGTTTTCTCATTGTGCCGTCACCCGGGGATCGAACAGCGGATAGAACAGGTCGATGATCAGGTTGACGACGACATAGGAGAGCGCGACGAACAGCAGGCAGCCCTGGATGACCGGGTAATCCCGCTGGAAGATGCTGTCGACCATCAGCCGGCCAAGGCCAGGGATCGAGAACACGGTCTCGATCACGGCGATGCCGCCGAGCAGATTGCCGAGAATCAGGCCGATCATCGTCCAGGTCGGCCCGAAGGCATTCTTGAAGGCGTGACGCCACAACACGGCCATTTCGGAAAGCCCCTTGGCGCGGGCATGGGTGATGTAATCAAGGCGCAGCACTTCCAGCGTCGAGGCGCGGGACATGCGCAGCAGCACGCCCATTTCATGCATCACGAGGGTTGCCACCGGCAGGATGATATAGATCAGGCCCTCGGTGAAATTGTCGCGCAGCGACACATAGCCGAGCACCGGAAGCCAGCCGAGCTCAAGCCCAAACAGCAGGAGAAGCAGAAGGCCGAGCCAGAAGGTCGGGATCGAAAGAAGCAGCGTCGCCGTTCCGACAAGGGCAAGGTCCGTTACCGAGTTCTGCCGCCACGCTGCGATAATGCCCGCGGGCACGGCCAGAATAGCGGCCAGCACCACCGCGATCAGCACGATCTCGCCGCTGATGACAAAGCGCGAGGCGACCAGCGGCAGCACCGGTTCGTCATTGATGATCGAACGCCCAAGATCGCCGGACAGCGCGTTCTCGCTCCAGATCAGGAATTGTCGCGGCAGCGACTTGTCGAGACCGAGCTCGGTCTCCAATTGGGCGATCTGCCGGTCATCGGCCATGTCGCCGAGCAACAGTTCGGCCGGATTGCCAGGAATGAGACGGATCAGGCCGAACACCGTGATCGATACGATGATCACCGTCGGTATCGCCATCGCGACGCGATGGAGGAAAAATCTGAGCATCAGAACCCCTCTGAGCCCCGCACTTCAGGCGGCAGGTTGTTTATTGACGAAAGTATGACAAAGCGAAAATGACGTCGCAACACTATGATATTTTTCATAGGGATATGCAGTCGCGCTTACCGGCTAGCGGCGTCGTACCTTGTTGGGAAAAACGGGCAACGGAGGCAGTCTATTCAACCACTTGCGAACGCTCGATCTGGCGCTTCAGCGCCGCCATCAGGCCCTTGGCGGCAAGCGACATCGGCACGCCTTCGGCGGTCGCAATCCCGAAGCGCTGCGTCAGTTTCGGCTCAAACGGCCGTTGCACCACTGGCAGGTGCTTGTAGAGATTGGCATAGAAACTGCTGGCAAGCGCGATCCCCAAACCCTCGGCGGCATAGGCGCAGGCGGAGGAATTGGAATGCGTTTCGATGCGCACGTCGGCACGCACGGCCTCGTTCTGCAACAGCCGGTCAAGCATCACCCGATGGGCCCGCAGCCGGCCGAGCATGATCAGCGGCTCGCCGCGCAGGTCCTCCGGCCGGATGACATCGCGCGCGGCCAGCCGGTGGTCGCGGTGCATGACGGCGACGCTTCGCCCCTCGGCGACGATCTCGAGGCGGATGCCCGGACTGATTTCGCCTTCATAGCGCAGGAAGCCGAAATCGATCACCCGCTGGTCGATCATCCGCTGAATGGTCATGGTTGTCTCAAAAAAGGTCTCGACCCTGACGCCGGGAAAACCCTCGCGATAATCCTTCAGCATGGCGGGCGCGAAATTCTCCCACATGCTGCTCGGCAGGCCGATACGCACCGCCTCGGTTTCCGAGGCTCCGGTGCGGATTTCATCGGCAAGCTGGCTGAAGCGGGCCAGGTTCAGCAAAACGGTCTTCGCCTCGGCCTCCAATGTGCGCGCCTCCGGCGTCGGCACCAGCCTTCCCTTGACGCGCTGGAACAGCGTCAGATCGAGATCGGATTCCAGTTGCTGGACGAGACGGCTGACGCCCGACTGGCTGAGCCCCGTGCTCTTGGCCGCCCCCATCGTCGAGCCCGTTGAAAGCACCGCGCGGAAAACTTCGAGCTGTTTTATATTCATTGCATCCATCGCTGCTGGCATCGCCGGTCCGCACCAAGCTACGCCACCGTCCAGGCCCTGTCATTGACGATTGCATCGCTGACTTTACGCGCGCGAATCACTTTCCCGGCAAGTGTTCAGCATCGAGCCTTCAGATGCAGGCTCAAAGGAAACCGAAAATAAAGCCAGACCGCGAAGGCTGGAACGCGCGGCCCCGGACTTCGCGGTCTGACGATAAAACCAAGTCGCGGTGTCATCCCGACTCTAAACCGGCATGACGAAGCCGCGTGGAAAGGCAACGCCTCAATGGGCGTCTTCCATTTCCTTTTCGGGCTCGGGCGCCTTGGCGGCCTGCAGTTCCTGGACAGCCTTTTCCGGGTCGGCCGGGAAGGCGTCGTCGGTGACCTTGCCTTCGAGCAGGTCGATCGCATATTTCAGCTGCACGTCGTCCTCGGTCTCGCGCGGCACATAGGCGACAGAGCCGGAACCCTCGTCGGTTTCCGCATCGCCCTGGATATGGCCGCGCAGCGCCGATTCGCCTTCCGGACGGATCAGGCCTTCGAGGTCTTCCGGCAGCACCTGCTCGACGACGATATCGGGGCTGATGCCGGTGCCCTGGATCGAGGTGCCCGAGGGCGTGTAGTAGAGCGCCGTCGTCAGCCGCAGCGAGCCTTCGGAACCCAGCGGTACGATGGTCTGGACCGAGCCCTTGCCGAATGTACGGGTGCCGACCAGCGTCGCCCGCTTCAGGTCCTGCAGCGCGCCGGCCACGATCTCGGATGCCGAGGCGGAGCCGCCATTGACGAGCACCACCAGCGGCTTGCCGTCGGTAAGATCGCCGGGACCGGCATCGAAGCGGCGGGTCTCGCTGGAATTGCGGCCGCGAGTGGAAACCACTTCGCCCTCGTCGAGGAAGGTGTCGGCCACGGCGACGGCCTGGTTCAGGAAGCCGCCCGGGTTGAGGCGGAGGTCGAGAATATAGCCCTTGAGCTTGTCTTCCGGCACTTCCTTCTTGATCTCGTCAATCGCCTCGACCAGGCTTTCGTCCAGCTTCTCGTTCATGAAAGTGGTGAGGCGAATATAGCCGATATTGTCGTTTTCAACACGCCATTTGACCGACTGCACCGGAATGATGCCGCGCACGATCGTCATCTCGATCGGCTTGGCAACGCCGTCGCGCAGAATGGTGATGTCGATCGGCTCGCCGACCTCGCCACGCATGCGGTCAACCGCATCGTTGAGCGAAAGGCCGCGTACGCTTTCGCCGTCGATCTCGACGATCTTGTCGCCGGCCAGCACGCCGGCATTGGAAGCGGGCGTATCGTCGATGGGTGCGACGACCTTGACGACGTCATCCTCCATCGTCACCTCGATGCCGAGCCCGCCGAATTCGCCCTTCGACTGGTCGCGCATCTCTTCGGATTCTTCCGCCGTCATATAGCTCGAATGCGGGTCGAGCCCGCTCAGCATGCCGTTGATCGCATCCTGTATCATCTGCTGCTCGTCGGGCGGCGAGACATACTGGCTGCGCACCCGCTCGAACACGTCGCCGAACAGTGACATTTCGCGGTAGGTCGAATCGTCGCCGGCCGCGCGCGCCGGTATGTCGGCCGAAACCAGAATGCCGGTCGCCGCTGCGCCAAGTGCGGCGCCTGCCAGCAGAAGCGTTGCCCTACGTATCATTGCGTGCCTTTCCATCAATATTGTCCACCCACCAGGGTTGAGAATCGACCGGCTTCCCATTGTGTCGGAACTCAATGTAGAGCGTCGGCCTGTCCGTTTCCAGCGCCATTGTCGCGGCGCTCGCGATCCGTCTCGTGCCCATCTCGGCCAGCGGTTCGCCGGAGAAAATGAAATCGCCCTGACGAACCTTGAGGTCATCCATGCCGGTCATGACGATATGGTAGCCGTCGCCGACATTGAGGATGACCATCTCTCCGTAACTTCTGAAGCGCCCGGCGTAAACCACCGTCGCGTCGGCGGGGGCGCTGACGAGCGCGCCCGGTCGCGCCGCAATGGTCATTCCGGTCGCCCTGTGCCCTGTTCCGTCCGGATCGCCGTAGCGGCGCAGGATTTCGCCCGCAACCGGCAGGATCAGACGGCCTTTCAGGTCAGAGAATGGATATGCAGGCGTAATGCGGTTTTTATCGGGCGTTGCCGAAAGCGCGCGCTGGCGCGCCTCGATCTGCTGCGCCTCGGTCATCTGCCGGCGTTTCTCGGCCTCCTGACGCGCCAGAAGGGCGGCGTTGCGGGCGGAGGTGATTTCGGTCTCCAGGCTGGAGATCAGGCCGTTGAGGTCGGTCGCGCGCGCGGCCAGCAGTTCGGCCTGGCGACGTTCGGCTTCGAGCTGCTCCGCGCTGGTTTCCCGGGACTTCTCGTTTTCGGCGATCAGCAGGTCCATGCGCCGGCTTTCCTCGGCAAGGCTGTCGAGATCGGCCGCAAGCCCGTCGCGGGCCTGCTGCTGTTCGGCCTTGACCGTCCGCAGCGATGTCAGGTCGGCAAGCACGGTTTCCATCCTTGCCCGCATTTCCGGCACCACGCCGTTCAGCAGGATGGCGCTTCTGACGGAATCGAGCGCATCGCCGGGGGCGACCAGAAGGGCTGGCGGCGGATCGCGGCCCATGCGCTGAAGCGCTGCCAGCACATCGGCCAGCACATCGCGCTCGGCATTGAGCGAGGTCTTCAGCCGGTCTTCCTCATCGGAGAGTTCGCCAAGCCGGGTTTCGGCGGCGGCAATCTGTTCCTCAAGTCCGCGCCGGCGCTCGGCCGAGGCCACGAGCGCCTCCTTCAGGCTTGCCGTATCGCCGGAAAGCGCGTCGATCTCGGCCTCAAGCGAGGCGATCTTTTCCTTGGAAAGCGCGATCGAGTTTTCGATCTGGTCGAGCTCGACCGCCTTTTCGGAACGTTCGTTTGAAAGCTTGTCTACGAGCTCGGTCGATCCGGCGGTCGGCTCCTGCGAGAAGGCGATCGCGGGCAAAGCCCAGGCGGCAATGCCGCAGGCGAGGATGATCCGCGATGATCTGGTTGACGCCATGTCCGTTTCCGCGCGAGGAAAAGTGGATTTAGATCGCGGACAGATTAACGAAATAACAACGACGCAAGAACACACAAAATTTTGATGAATCAGGCGCGATGATAGGGATGGCCCGATAGCAGGGTCACGGCGCGGTAAAGCTGTTCGGCGAGCAATATGCGCACGATCTGGTGCGGCCATGTCATCGCGCCGAAATTAATCGTCAGGTCGGCGCGTTCGGAAAGCGCCGGATCGAGCCCGTCGGCGCCGCCGATCGCGAACATCATCTCGCGCTTGCCGGCGTCGCGGAACTTTTCAATCTGGGCGGCAAAACCGACGCTATCGAAGGACTTTCCCGTTTCATCGAGCAGCACCAGCACGGTTTCGGGCGAGATCGCGGCCTCAAGTGCTGCCGCCTCCTCGCGCTTGCGGGTGGCGGCGTTGCCGGCGCGGCTTTCATTGACCTCGATAACCCTGGAAAAATCGAGCCCCTGCGCCTTGCCGGTTTTCTTCAACCGGTCGAGATAGCGGGCGACGAGCTCTTTCTCCGGGCCGGATTTCAGGCGGCCGACCGCGAAAATGCCGATCTGCATATGCTTTTCTTTCGGCCCGCAACAACCGCGTCGCGCAGTGCGTCCTGCACCGCGCGGTCCGTTCGGGCAGTTCACGCCGGCCAGCAGCAGAGTGGCTGCTAGTGCAGGCGTGCCTCGTTCATTTCAGGCGCCGACCACATCTTCTCGATATTGTAGAATTCGCGGACTTCCGGCCGGAACACATGGACGATCACGTCGCCGGTGTCGATCAGCACCCAGTCTCCGGACTCCTGGCCCTCGACCTTGGGCGTGCCGGCGCCCGACTGTTTGATATCCTTGACCAGATGGTCGCAAATCGCCATGACGTGACGGTTCGAGCGCCCGGAAACAACCACCATATGGTCGCCGAGAGCCGATTTTCCGCGAATGTCGATGGTCACAATATCTTCTGCCTTTGAATCCTCAAGGCTGCCGAGGACGGTGGCAAGAGCCTCATCGGCGGCATAGGCGTCGCTTCTGCTGCTCTGCGGCGCGGTATCCGCGCCCTTCGCGTGCAATGTTGTCAGGGTTCTTCCTTTCATCCGGACCAAGCACGAATGCGACTCGTCACTCCGGCGGGCCGCTGGCTATAAAGGTGATGCCAAAGGCAGACTGTTGCAAGGGTTTTCCTGCGTAAATTTGCGCGGCGGCGTCAGGGAAGGATACGGAAGGCCACCGCGGCGGCATCATCGCTAACCTTGTAGCGCGGGAATTTCTCGCCCTCCGGGTCGTCGACACGCTCGATCCGGCGCAAGCGCTCAAGTGGCGCCTCGAGCCCGTCGCGAAAGGCCGCGTCGATCAGGCCGGCGGGCGAAAACGCGTCGTAATTGTCGCAAAGGGCGGCAAAGCCATCCGAGCACAGCAGGCCGCGCACCGGCGGCAGGAAGCTGCAGTCTTCCCTGACAACATGGTCCGCCGCCTCCGGCACGAGGCCAAGGGTGAAGACCTTGCCGTCCGGCGTGTTCTGGCGGGCGCGGCCGGCGCGCAGCATCGCCATGGTCTCGGCATCGCCGGCGATATCGGCAGCGCCCCGGAAGCCGCCGATGCGTTCGAGATGGGCGCGGGCGGCGGCGATTTCCTTCGCGCGATTGCCCTTCAGCGCAGTGGTTTCGAACACATGGCCGGCCGCGTCCTCAAGAAACAGCCTGCAATCGCCGAGCCCATAGGTGACGAGGCGGTCGCCCTCGATCCTGAGCATCTGGAAGGCGGCGGCGGGCCACATATGGCGCGGAAGGTCATCCGTGCCGGCGGCGGCGTGATAGAGGTCACGCGCCGAGGCGTTGATCGCGGCGACGGTCTCGGCAACGGGTCGATCTCCTGCGTCAGCGAACATCCGCGCCGCATGGGCCGCAAGCCAGGCGGCGTCGCCCTCGGCCATCACCTCCCGCTCGCCGATGCCGGTCGCGCCGTCGATGACGAACACCGCATTTTCGTTCCAGCCATAGCGGTCGTCGCTCGCCCCGCCGGGCTTGCCGGGATCGGTGATGTCGGCGACGATCTCGAGCTTCATCTTTTGCTTTCCTGTCTGAGTGCGGTCGAGGAGATGGCGGAGCGCGGGCCGTGGATGAAGGTCCAGGCCGGCGGCCTCATCCGCGGCAGCGCTCTGGCCGCGCGTTCGGGAACCCGGGCCCTGTCGAGCGCGCGCGCCGCCTTGGAGGAAAGATAGGTCAGCGTCGCGCCGGGTCGGTCGATGACGGCGATCGGCACGGTCGCCGCAATCCGCCGCCATTCCTGCCAGCGGTGGAAATCGCCGAGATTGTCGGCGCCCATGATCCACACGAAGTGCACCGCCGGGTTGCGGCGGATGATGTGGCGGATGGTGCGGGCGGTATAGGCCGTGCCGAGCGTCTTTTCGATCGCCGTCACCCGGATGCGCGGATCGCCGGCCATGGCGTCCGAAAGCGCCAGCCGCTCGGCAAGCGGGGCAAGACCATTGCCGCTTTTCAGCGGATTGCCGGGCGTGACCAGCCACCAGAGCTGGTCGAGCCCGAGCCGCTGGAGCGCAAGTTTCGCCACCAGAAGATGGCCCTCATGCGGCGGATTGAACGAGCCGCCGAACAGCCCGACCGTCATGCCGGGCTGAAGATGCGGCATGACGAGGTGGCGGCGCGCGATCTCCGTCAAGCCGTCAGGCCCGCGTCTGGCCGCTGCCGCGCACCAGATATTTGAACGAGGTGAGTTGCTCGACGCCGACCGGCCCGCGCGCATGCATCTTGCCGGTGGCAATGCCGATCTCGGCCCCCATGCCGAACTCGCCGCCATCGGCAAACTGGGTCGAGGCGTTGTGCAGCAGGATCGCGGAATCGATCTCGTTGAAGAAGCGGGCGACCACCTCCGGATCCTCGGCGATCACCGCCTCGGTGTGGTGCGAGGAATATTTTCCTATGTGGTCGATCGCGCCTGAAATGCCGTCGACCAGTTTTACCGTGATGATCGCGTCGAGATATTCCGTTGTCCAGTCGTCTTCGCTCGCCTCATCGCGGCCCCGGGCATAGTCGATCATGTCGTGGTCGACGCGCACCAGGCAGCCTTTGGCTTCCAGCGCCTCGATCAGCGGGGTCGCAAACTTATCGGCAGCCGCGCGGTCGATCAGCAGCGTCTCGGCGGCGCCGCAAATGCCGGTGCGGCGCATCTTGGCGTTGACGACGATGTCGCGCGCCATGTCGAGATCGGCGGATTTGTCGACATAGATATGGCAGAGCCCTTCCAGATGGGCGAAGACCGGCACGCGCGCCTCCGACTGCACCCGCGCGACGAGGCTCTTGCCGCCGCGCGGCACGATCACGTCGATATTGCCGGAAAGGCCGGCGAGCATTTCGCCGACGGCGGCGCGGTCGGTGGTCGGCACGATCTGGATCGCGTCTTCCGGCAGACCGGCCTTTTTCAGGCCGGCGGCAAGCGCGTCATGGATCGCGCCGGAGGACTGCGCCGAATCCGATCCGCCGCGCAGGATCACGGCGTTTCCGGCCTTCAGGCACAGCGCGCCGGCATCCGCCGTCACGTTCGGGCGGCTTTCATAGATCACGCCGATAACGCCGAGCGGCGTGCGCACCCGTTCGATCTTCAGCCCGTTGGGCCGCTCCCATGCGGCGATGACGTCGCCGACCGGGTCATCGAGCGCGGCAATCGCGCGGATGCCGTCGGCCATCGCCTTGATACGCTCCGCGTTCAGTTCCAGCCGGTCGATGAACGAGCCGGCCACGCCGTTTTCCTTCGCCCGGGCAACGTCTTGCCGGTTGGCCGCAAGAATGGCGTCGCTGTTCGCCTCGATCGCATCGGCCATGGCGGTAAGCGCCGCGTTCTTGGTTTCCGTTGGCGCGATCGCCAGCGCGCCTGCTGCCTTGCGGGCGCGGCGGCCGAGCTCGGCCATGGCGGTCTTTACATCCTGAACCTGATCAAGCATGGGCTGATCCCTCCCGTTTTACGGCTGACATCACGAGATCGTCGCGATGAACCATCGCGGCGCGGGCGGGATAGCCCAGGATCGCCTCGATGCCGGCGGTCTTCTTGCCTGCGATCATCCGGGCCTCGTCGCTGTCGTAACCTGAAAGCCCGCGGGCGATTTCGCCGCCCTTCGCGTTGACGATGGCAACAGTGTCGCCGCGCGAGAAATGCCCGTCAACCGCCGTGACGCCGGCGGCAAGCAGGCTGTTGCCGCGCTTCAGCGCCGCGACCGCGCCGTCATCGATATGGATCGTGCCGGCGGGCAGAAGCTGGCCGGCGATCCAGGTCTTGCGGGCGCTGACCGGCGCGCGCGAGGCATGGAAGATCGAATGTCGCGCGCCCTCGGTGATGGCCTTCAGCGGATGATCGATCTTGCCCGACGCGATGATCATGGCGCAGCCGGAGGCGGTCGCGATCTTGCCGGCCTCGATCTTGGTGCGCATGCCGCCGCGCGACAGCTCGGAGGCAGCGCCGCCGGCCATCGCCTCGATATCCGACGTGATCGCCGGAATTTCGGCAAGGAAGCGGGCATCGGGGTCGAGATGCGGCGGCGCGGTGTAAAGCCCGTCGATATCGGACAGCAGCACCAGCAGGTCGGCGCCGATCATGGTCGCCACGCGGGCCGCCAGCCGGTCATTGTCGCCGTAGCGGATCTCGGAAGTGGCAATCGTGTCGTTCTCGTTGATGATCGGCACGGCGCCGACCTTCAGCAATTGCCGCAGCGTTGCGCGGGCGTTGAGATATTGCCGCCGCTCCTCGGTGTTCTGCAGCGTCAGCAGGATCTGCCCGGCAATGATGTCATGCGCCTTCAGGCTGGCGGTCCAGGCGCCAGCAAGCCCGATCTGGCCGATGGCGGCTGCGGCCTGAGCCTCTTCCAGCCTGAGCGCGCCGGCGGGCGTGCCGAGCACGGTGCGCCCGAGCGCGATAGCGCCCGAGGAAACCACGAGCACCTCGACGCCGGCCGCCCTGAGGCCGGCGATATCGGCGGAGAGATTTTCAAGCCAGCCGCGCTTCAGGCCCGTCCGGCCATCCACCAGCAGCGCCGAGCCGATCTTGATGACGATGCGGCGATAATGGGCAAGCGAACGCCCGCTCATGTTACGGCTCCCACTTGTCGTGGCGACCCCTGTCCTCTACGGGATCGGGGGCCGTGATGCCGAGGCGGGCCTCCTCGGCGCGGATGATGGCGGCAAGTTCGCGCTGCACCTCGGTCATGCCGATCTGGGCAACCGCCGAGATCGCGTGGACCGGCCCGCCGCTGGCCTTTTCCAGCGCGGCCTTCTTTTCCTTCAGCGTCTCGGGGTCGAGAATGTCGACCTGGGACAGCGCCACGATTTCCTGCTTTTCGCCAAGGTCAACATCATAGGCCGCAAGTTCCTTGCGCACCGTGGTGTAAGCGCCGGCGACGTCTTCCTCGAGGCTGGAGACCAGATGCAGCAGCACGCGGGTGCGCTCGACATGGCCGAGGAACCGGTCGCCAATGCCGACGCCCTCATGCGCGCCCTCGATCAGGCCGGGAATATCGGCAAGGATGAACTCGCGCCCGTCAATGCTGGCAACGCCGAGATTGGGGTGCAGCGTGGTGAAGGGGTAATTGGCGATCTTCGGTCGCGCCCTTGTGACGGTCGCTAGAAAGGTCGACTTGCCGGCGTTCGGCAGGCCCACGAGCCCGGCATCGGCGATCAGCTTCAGCCGGAGCCAGATCGTCTTTTCCTCGCCCTCAAGTCCGGGATTGGCCCAGCGCGGGGCCTGGTTGGTCGCGGATTTGAAATGGGCGTTGCCGAAGCCGCCATTGCCGCCGGCGGCCAAGCGAAAGCGCTCGCCTTCGTGCGTCAGGTCGCAGATCAGCGTTTCCTTGTCTTCCTCGAACACCTGGGTGCCGACCGGCACTTTCAATGTCACGCTCTCGCCCTTGGCGCCGGTGCGATTGCGGCCCATGCCGTGGCCGCCGGTCGCGCCCTTGAAATGCTGCTGGAAGCGGAAATCGATCAGCGTGTTGAGGCCGTTGACCGCTTCGATCCAGACATCGCCGCCGCGTCCGCCATCGCCGCCGTCCGGCCCGCCGAACTCGATGAACTTCTCGCGGTGAAACGATACCGAGCCCGCCCCGCCATCGCCGGAGCGGATATAGACCTTTGCCTCATCGAGAAATTTCATCGTTCCGTCGCTTCAGTTCGAGTGTCCGCCGCATCGATATAGGCCATGCGGGCGAAGGTCAAAGACTATCGTGAATTTCGGCATACCGCCGGGCCGCACTGGCGGCCCGGCAGATGATCAGAACCGGTATGGCGTGAACAGCGCCGGCGTCAGCGCGGTGGTGATCTCCTGGGTCATCCTTCCGCGGCTGACCGACCAGATTTCGCGCTGGCCGGTGATCTTGGAGCCGAGACGCTGCAGCACCTTGAGCGAGGCCGGGTTGTCGGAGAACGCGCCGGAATGAAGCGTCGCGCCGGTGGCTTCGAAAAACCGCTCCGCAAGCCCCGACACCGCCTCGCTCATGAAGCCGCGTCCCCAATAGTACCGCCCCAGCCAGTAGCCGAGGTGATAGCCGCCCTGCCGCCGCTCGATCGAGACGAGCCCGATCGCGACGCCATCGCCCGGCTGGGTGATCGCCGCGGGCCAGTTGTCGTCGCAGCCGACATGGCTCAGCCACTCGACCGCGTCTTCCAGCGTATAGGGGGATGGCACGCGGGCGAGCATCCGGGTGATATCCGGATCGGCCAGCAGGCCTGCGATCCGTTCGGCATCCGCCGCGCGGACCGGCCGCAATCTCAGCCGCTGCGTCTCGATGACGGGGCAGGCGCCGAGCATCTCGGCCGCCGCGCTCATCGCTGGCCTCCCCAGCTCTTCAGCGACATCCAGTTGCGCCGGTCGAGACGGTACCATTCGACCGAGACCGAACTGCCGACCGCCAGCGACTGCACCATGCCGGGGCCCTGAAACTGGAAGCCGCACTTGTGCAGCACCCGCCGCGACTGTTCGTTGACGACCCGGCAGCGGGCGTCGATGTGGTCGACCTCGTTGCGCGTGCGGAAGATCATGTCGATCAGCACCTGGACGGCTTCGGTGGTATAGCCATGGCCCCAATAGGGCTCGCCCAGCCAGTAGCCGATCTCGACGATATCCTCCTCATACGGGATGTTCTCGATCCCGCAGCAACCGAGGAATGCGCCGTTATCCGCTTTGGTGATGGCATAGACGCAATTGCCGATCGCGCCCTCTTTGGTTCGCTCCACGAAATTGGCGGCATCTGTTGCAGTGTAGGGATGCGGCATGCGCGACACCATGGTCGCGATTTTTTCGTTGTTGGCGAGATGGGCAATGGCGTCAATGTCATCTTCGTGCGGGGCCCGCAAAACGAGCCTTTGCGAAAGAAGAACGGGGCAATCCCGCCTTTGTTGATCGGGCCTCAGCCGCTCTCTGGAAAGCCGGGATTGGCTCTCCCTTTGTAGATCCCTTTGCATTGTCAGGTCCTCTCCTGGTTTGAAACGAAAGAAGGGAAGATGGTGGCGTCCCATCTTCCCTTCTCTTTTCAAAATCCAGGTCCGGTAACCTGAAAATCTAAGCCGGGTCGATGAGACGCCGGCTGTTTTTAAGCGGTTCCGGCTTTATTCCGCTGCTTCTGCCTGTTTCGGGGCCACGGACACATACATGCGGCCATTGGCGCGCGCGCGGAATGTCACGTTGCCTTCAATCTTCGCAAAAATGGTATGGTCCTTGCCCATGCCGACATTGTCGCCGGGGTGCCACTTGGTGCCGCGCTGACGAATGATGATGTTGCCCGGAATGACGTTCTCGCCACCGAACTTCTTCACGCCAAGGCGCTTGGATTCAGAATCGCGACCGTTGCGCGAGGAACCGCCAGCTTTTTTGTGTGCCATTGGAGTTCTCCTTTAAACCTTCGAAATCTGCTTTATCGATCAGCCGGCGACGATGTCGGTGATCTTGACGACCGTGTGATGCTGGCGATGGCCGCGAGAACGCTTGGAGTTCTGGCGACGACGCTTCTTGAAGGCGATGACCTTCCGGGCGCGGGTCTGCTCGACAACTTCCGCCTTGACGAGCGCGCCCTTGACGAAGGGAGCGCCGATCGTGGCATCGGCGCCTTCGCCGACCATCAGCACTTCAAATTCAATCTTCGCGCCGGCATCACCATCGAGCTTTTCGATGGTGATCACATCCTCGGCGTTGACGCGGTACTGTTTACCGCCGGTCTTGATGACTGCGAACATATTTTGACCTTTCATGTTCTCGCCCGGTTCTGTCACCCTCACGAATGATGACCGTCTTTTTGTCAGTCTGGTTAAAGCAGGGATTTCAAAGAGAAATTCTTTTCAAAACCCGGTCTGCCGGTGAAATGCGGGACAAGCCCGCAACAATGCGTGCGCCAAAAGGACACACGCGTCCGGAAGCGTGCATACGCGAGCCGCGCGCTGAAGTCAATAAACTCGGGCGCAAACCGCGCATTTTCGCGCCGGCAAATTTGCCGTTCCGTCCATGGGCTCCAGCGGATGCGACGCGCAAGGAAGACCGCGCGCCGCATCCGCGATCACGCGCCGGGCTTTCGGCGCGGATGCCCGGCGTCCCGCCCTGGCCCAAACATCAAAAAAACCATCGCGTTCACTCTTGCAAGACAAGCCTTTGCCCGCTAAGAGACACCCCGCGTTCAAACGCAGACCACGGCACTTTATGGAGAGGTGGCAGAGTGGTCGAATGCACCGCACTCGAAATGCGGCATACGGGCAACCGTATCGAGGGTTCGAATCCCTCCCTCTCCGCCATAAAAAACCATTTAAATTCAGATACTTATTTACATTGCAACGCCAGCCTCAGTTTGTGCGGTTGCTCGATGCCTGTGTGGGAATGATCGAGGGCCACGCTCACGGCACTTTCCTGTCGCCGAGGGCGTGTCGGCATCTCCCGGCGGCGGGGAAACATCGCGAGACTTTCAGCAGCGAAATTCCCCTAACACAATGATACTTAAAGAAGTTCCATGAATCGGGCGGAAAACAACACGATCGATCTGAATTGACTCTTTACAGCCTCCCATAAAACGGCAATGATCCAATTGGTATTCTAATGGTATTGTTGAAGGGCTGATTTTTGGCGCGTCTATCACTCAAGGGTATCGTCAAGCGCTTCAAGGAAACGGAAGTGCTGCACGGGATCGATCTGGAGATCGGAGATCGTGAACTCATCATCTTTGTCGGACCATCCGGCTGCGGAAAATCGACGCTGCTGCGGCTGATCGCGGGTCTCGATCCGATTACCGGCGGCACGCTTTCGATCAATGGCAAGGTCATGAATGACGTGGCGCCCTCGAAGCGCGGGGCCGCCATGGTGTTTCAATCCTATGCGCTTTATCCGCATATGGATGTCTATGAGAACATGGCGTTCGGCGCACGGCTGATGGGGCTTTCGAAGGATGAGATCAGCGCCCGCATTGCCGAAGTGACCCGGATGCTGAGGCTTGAGGACTATCTGAAACGCAAGCCGCGCCAGCTTTCCGGCGGGCAGCGCCAGCGCGTGGCCATTGCCCGCGCCATGGTGCGCAAGCCTGACGTTTTTCTGCTCGATGAACCGCTTTCGAATCTCGATGCTGCCCTTCGCGCCGACGTGCGCCTCGAGATTGCGCGCCTGCACCGCGATATCGGCGGCACGATGATCTATGTGACCCATGACCAGGTCGAGGCGATGACGCTGGCCGACCGGATCGTGGTGATGAACAATGGCTATATCGAACAGGTCGGCAGCCCCCGCGAACTGTTCGAAACGCCCGCCAACACCTTTGTGGCGACGTTCATCGGCTCGCCGAAGATGTCGCTTCTCGATGTCGACAGCACAGCGGGGGAACTTGCAATAGCGGGCACCGGCGCGATTCGGCCCCCGGCCGGCATCGCCGAGGGCGCGCTTACCATCGGCGCACGCCCGGACGGTCTTTCCGTCGTGGCGGGGCATGCCGATGAAGGCTTTGCCGGCTCGGTGATCTACACCGAATATCTCGGCGACGACTCATATGTTTACGTTCGGCTGACAAGCGGCGAGCAGGTCACCATCAGGGTGCCGCCAACCGTCTTCTTCGATGCCGACGACGACGTCACCGTGCAGGCGCAGGCAGATGCGCTTCACGTCTTTGACAGGGCGAGCGGCCAGCGTGTTTGATAACGACTTTACCGCTTGTCATCGATAATTCAGGGGAACGGAACAAAAGGAGCAATCTGATGACACCCTTTGCCAAGACTTTTCTGGTGGCCACGGCCGTCGCCGGCATGGCCGCACCGGCTTTCGCCGAAGACATTTCCTTCTGGGGCTGGCGCGTGGAGGACGTGCCGCAATATGAAGAGTTCATCGAGACCTTCGAGGCGGAAAACCCCGACATCAACGTCAATCTCAGAATGATTGAAGCCGTCAATTACGGCACCATCCTGTCGACCGCGCTTGCGGGCGAGGCCGGTCCCGACGCGATGATGGTGCGCGCCTACGGCTCCTTCGAGAGCGTGGCATCCGGCGGCTATCTCATGCCGCTTTCGGAAGAAAACGTGCCGGCGCTGAAGGATTTCCCGGCCGATGCCCTGAAGGCGGAAACCCTGCGCGCGGACAACACCATCTACGCCATTCCCTTCGCCTCGCAGACGATGATGGTGCTCTACAACAAGGATGTGTTCAGCGAGCTTGGTCTTGAGCCGCCGAAGACCTGGGACGATATGAAAGCGGCCGCCGAAGCGCTTCAGGAAGCCGGTCTCTACGCCTTTGCCAATGGCACGGCGGACGCATGGCAGAACGAAGTCATCACCTTCGGCCTCGGTTCATCGACCATGGGCAAGGCCTTTTACGAGGATGTGATGAGCGGCGATGCCGATTTCACCGATCCGCGCTTCGTCGATGCGCTGACCCGCATCAAGGATATGAGCCAGTATTTCCCCGACGGCTTCATCGGCCTCGATTACGCCTCTTCGCAGCAGCTGTTTGCGACAGGCATGGCCGGCATGTTCGTCGGCGGATCCTATGAGATCGCCGCCATGAAGGGCATGAATCCTGATATCAATATCGGCGCCATTCCCGCCCCCGTGGTCAACGAAGGCAACGAAGGCCTTGTCGCCGTGTTCTATGACGGCGGCTATGCCGGCAATGCGGCCACCGAGCACAAGGATGCGGTGCTGAAGTTCCTGAACTTCCTCGCCTCGAAGGAATTCGGCCAGGCCTTTGCCAACGAGCTCTCCAACATCTCGCCGATCCCGGGCGTCACCTTCGACAACCCGGATCTTGAGGCCGTTGCCGAACTGAACAAGACTTCGATGCCTTACATGATGCTGGTGAATTTCCGCTTCGACCAGCCTTCGGGCTCGACGCTGGTTCAGGAAAACGTCCAGAAGATGATGGCCGGCGAGGCAACGCCTGAAGAGGTCGGTGCAACCGTGACCGAGGGCCTGTCAAAATACTACGAGCCCTTCCAGAACAACTGATTTCTCGACGTTTGGGAGCCGGCCTTTTGAGGCCGGCTCGCTCTGATCAAGACGGAAGCGAATGCAATGAACCGCCTGATGCCGACGCCACGTGGCCTTTGGATCACCTGTCTGATCCTGCCCGCTCTTGCGGTGATGCTGCTCTTTGTCGCCTACCCGATCGTTTCGGCGCTGGCCTACGCCTTCTATCACTGGAACGGCATGGCGCGGGGCGAGTTTGTCGGCTTCCAGAATTTCTACGATGTGCTGTTTACCGAACCGTATAAATCGACGGTTCAAAACGCCTTCATCAACAATGTCATCGTCTTTATCACGCTGATGGTGGTGCAAAACGGCGCTGCCTTCATTCTCGCCTATGCGCTGTGGCGCGAGTTTCCGCTGGCCCGGTTCCATCGCATCGCCGTGTTCCTGCCGGTTGTGCTGTCGACCGTGATTGTCGGCTATTTGTGGAAACTGTTCCTCAACCCGCTCTTCGGTATCGTCAACCAGACGCTGAAAGCGGTCGGCCTCGCCGGTTTGGCGCAACCCTGGCTCGGCCAGTCCGACACCGCGCTTGCCTCGCTCATTCTCGTCAATGCCTGGCACTGGGTCGGCTTTCCGACATTGATTTTCCTGGCCGCCATGCAGCGCATTCCAGGTGAAATCTACGATGCCGTGCGCATGGAGACCGAAAGCGAGTGGGTGAAAATACGGAAAATCATCTGGCCGCTGGTGGCGCCGGCGGCAACCATCGTGTTCGTGCTGCAATTCATCGGCTCGTTCAACTGGTTCGAACTGCCCTATGTGATGGAGGGCATGAGCGGCTCGCCCTACGGCAATACCGATGTGCTGGCGCTTTACTTCTACCGGCTTGCCTTCGGCAATCCCGGCGCCGGAAGCTCGGATTTCGGCCATGGCTCGGCGCTGGCAGCGCTCGTCTTCATCTTTATCACGGTGTTTGCCACCGCCATGACGCTTTACCTGCGCCGCCGGGAGATTGAGCTTTGAGCGATACGAGCTATACCGACCGCTCCGGCCTGATGCGCACATTCGGGCGCGACGGATTGCTGCAGATCCTGCTGATCGCCAATACCTTCATCATGATCGCGCCGATCGTCATCATGGTGTTTTCGGCCTTCAAGCCGTCAATGGCGATTTTCCGACAGCCCTTCGCGATTCCCGATTTCACCGATCTGTCGAACTTCGAGGCGATCTGGACCGAGACCCATTTCGTCCGCTACTTCTTCAACTCGCTGCTGATCACCGGCTCGTCCATACTCGCCATTCTGGTGCTGGGGTCGATGGCGGCCTATGCGTTGGGGCGCTATAATTTCAGGGGCTCCAGCTTTCTGTTGCTGTTCTTCCTGGCCGGTCTGACCCTGCCTCTGAAGCTCGCCGTCATCCCGCTTTTCGTGCTGATGCGCAAGATGGGCCTGCTCGACAGCCAGCTGTCGCTGATCCTCATCTATATCGCCATGGGCTTGCCCTCGACCGTGTTCATCATGACCGGCTTCATTCGCTCGCTGCCCGGCGAGCTGGAAGATGCCGCGCGCATGGACGGCGCGTCGGAAGCGCGGATCATGTGGTCGGTCATGCTGCCGCTGGCGCGGCCCGCCATGGTGATTGCCGCCATTCACAATCTTGTGCCGATCTGGAACGATTTCTTCTTCCCGCTGATCTTCATCCAGAACGATCTTCTGAAAACCCTGCCGCAGGGACTGACGAGCTTCATGGGGGAATACACCACCAATTGGGGCGTGCTGTTTGCCGGGCTGACCTTCGCCGCAGCCCCCATCACGCTGCTCTACATCATCCTGTCCCGCCAGTTCATCAACGGCATGACCTCGGGCGCAATCAAGTGATGCTGAAGCTGAAGAAAGGCGGGCTGGTGGTTTCCTGCCAGGCCCGTGCGGACAACCCGCTCCACGGCGCGCATTTCATGGGCGCGATGGCGCTCGCGGCGCGTGACGGCGGGGCATGCGCCATCCGCGCAAATGGCGTTGCAGACGTGCGGGCCGTCAAGGAAGCGGGCCTGCCCGTCATCGGCATCGACAAGCAGTTTTCCGATGCCGTGCCCGTCTATATCACGCCGACGCTTGCAGCCTGCGATGCGCTTGCCGAGGCCGGAGCCGACATTATCGGCATTGACGCCACGCCGCGCCCGCGCCAGGGCGACCAACCGGCAAGGCTCATCCGCCACATTACCGAGACGCTTGGTCTTGAAGCCTTCTGCGATATCGCAACGCCCGACGAGGGGGCGGCCGCAGCGGACATGGGGGCAACCTATGTGGCAACGACGCTTTCCGGCTATACGGATTATACGGCCCGCACCGACGACATGCCGGATTACGCGCTCATCGAGGCGCTGGTTGCCCGCATCAAAACGCCGGTGGTGGCAGAAGGCCGGTTCTCGACGCCCGAACGTGCCCGCCGCGCGTTTGATTGCGGCGCTTATGCCGTCGTTGTCGGCACGGCGATTACCAATCCGCGCGAGATCACCCGCGGTTTTGTCAGGCAGATCGAGGGCTGAGGCCATGGACAGCTATTTCCTCGGCGGCGATATCGGCGGAACGGCGTCGCGGTTTGCCCTTTGCGATCAGGCGGGAACGATCGTTCAGCGGGGGGCTGCGGCCGGCGCCACCGGCCACACCTTCAACGCCGAATCCCGCGACAGGCTTGAGGAAAGCATCGCCGCGATTGCCGCGCAGATCACCAAGCCGGTTGACGCGGCCGTCTTCGGCCTCACCGGGTATGGCCCGCGCGCGCGTGGCGATATCGAGGATATGCTGATTGCCGCGCTGAAGCTGACGCGCGCGAAGATTTTCATTTCCGACGATATCGAGCTCGCTTACCGCAGCCTGTTTGCGCTTGGAGAAGGTCACCTCGTTTCCGCCGGAACGGGGTCGATTGCCGTCCACCTCGACAGCGAGGGCAGGCTTTTCCGCATTGGCGGGCGCGGCATCCTGATCGACGATGCGGGCTCCGGCGGCTGGATCGGCCTTGCTGCCGTGCGCGCGCTCTACCGCCGGCTCGACGAGGAGGGCGCGCCGGGCGACATGCACCTGCTCGCCGAAGCGCTTTATGCCGCCGTCGGCTCTGACGACTGGTCGGATATGCGCGCCTATATCTATGCCGGCGACCGCGGGCGCATTGGCGCGCTCGCGCGTTCTGTTGTCGATGCGGCGGAGGCTGGCGATGCATGCGCAAACGCTATTCTGCGTGAGGCCGGCGCTGAACTCGCCCGCCTTGGCAACATCCTGATTGCCCGCAACGGCAACCACCCCGTCGCCTTTGTCGGCGGCGTGCTGAAGCTGCATCCGGTCATCGCCGAGACGATCCGTCAGAGGCTTGCCGGCGAGGCGCGCTTTCCCGCACTCGATCAGGCGGAGGGCGCTGCCCGGCTGGCCCTTTCCTTTTTTCACGCTGCATCTTCAGGCCCTTCCGCCTGAATTCTACTGCCGAAGCTGCCTCATGGGTATGTTTCCGATCCGCGGTCCTGGCCAGATTTCGCCTTCGTCGTTTCGGGCCGATGCGTCAAAACGAAAACCTAGCGCAGCGACCGACGGAATCGCCACAACGAGAATGAAAACAAGGCGAGGCCGATGGCGGCGAGGCTTAGAAGCTGCGGCCAGATGACCGCGAGCCCCGCGCCTCGGAACATGATCGATTGCGCCAGCGCGACGAAATGCGTGTCCGGCGCCAGCGACATCAGGGTGCGCAGAACCGCGGGCATGTTCTCCACCGGCGTCAGGCCGCCCGCTAGAATCTGCAGCGGAAACAGCACCAGCATCAGCAGCAGCCCGAACTGCGGCATTGAGCCGGCAATGGTGGCCAGGAAGATGCCAAGCGAGGTCGTTGCAAACAGCTGTAGCGCCATGCCGAGCATCAACAGCCATAGCGAGCCCGCCACGGGAATGGCGAGCCATGTCTGCACCACGACGGTGATCGAAAAGCAAGCCGCGCCCATCACCACCGTCGCCATCGGCCATATCTTGCCGAGCATGATCTCCGCCGGCGTCACCGGCATGACGAGAAGATGTTCGATGGTGCCGCGCTCGCGCTCGCGGATGAGCGCGGCACCCGTCAGGATGACGGAGAGCAGCGCGACATTGTTGACGACCTCCATCATGGCGCTGAACCAGTTTGGATTGAGCTCGGGGTTGAAGCGGGCGCGCAGAACCAGACCAACGGGTGCGGGTTTGCTGGCGCGGTAACGCTCAAGGAACTCGGAAACCTCGCCCGATACGATCGCCTGCACATAGCCTGCACCGGTGAAAGCCTGGGTCATCCGCGTGGCGTCGACATTAAGCTGCATGGCCGGTTCGCTCCCCGCCAGAAGGTCGCGCTGGAAGTTCGGCGGGATGACGAGCGCGAAAGTATCGATGCCCTCGTCCATGCGCCGGTTCATCTGCGACAGCGTGATCGTCTGCGGGGGAAGGAAATAGGGCGGGTAGAAGGCCGAGGCGATGCGTGTCGACAGGGGGGAGGCATCCTCGTCGACAATGGAGATCGGCGCCTTGTTCAGCGTGAAGGGCACCGCGACCGCCGCGGCATAGACCTGAAGCGTGAATACGGCGACGATCAGCACCAGAAGAGCGGGCGTGCGCAGCAGGCTCCACAATTCCTTTATGCCCAGTCGCCAGATCGTCGATATCCGCATGGGTCAGCGCGCCTGTTTCCGGAGGAAGAAAACGCTGAGCAATAACAGCGCGAGGCCGGCCGCAAGCAGCGGCAGGAGCGAGGCGGTCAGATCGCCGAAACCCAACGCCTTGGAAAAGGCGCCGCGCGAGATGGTGACGAAATGGCTTGCGGGGTTGATGGCCCCAATCAGCGCGGCCTCGCCCTCCATGGAGGCGATCGGATCGATCATGCCGGAATACTGGACGGCCAGCATCATGGTGACGACCGTGGTCAGGAAGATCGCGGCGATCTGGCTGTTCATGAAGCTCGAGATCAGCAGCCCGAGCCCCGTCGCCGCGATGGCGTAAAGCAGGCCGCCGAGCGCATAGGCAAGAACACTTCCGGTGAAAGGGACGCGCTGCACGACAATGGCGAAGGCGGTCATCATCGCGAGATTGATCATGGCGAGACCGACATAGGATATCTGCTTGCCGAGCAGAAACTCCAGTCGGGTGACGGGCGTGACGTAGAGATTGACGATGGAGCCGAGGTCCTTCTCCCGCACGATCGAGAGCGTGGCCAACATGGTGGGAATGAACAGGAGCACCAGGGCTATGACGGCCGGAACCATGGCGATGATGCTTTCCACGTTGGGATTGTAGCGGAACCGCGTCTCAAGCCGGAAGTCCTCGGCCAGCGCTTGCTCTCCAAGGATCGCTCTTGCCTGCCGCATCAGCCAGTGCGCGTGCAGCCCGTCGACATAGCCCTTGGCGGTCTCCGCGCGCGACGGCATGGAACCGTCGAGCCACCCGCCGATTTCCACGTTGCGGCCGGCCGCCAACTCGCGCGCGAAGCCGGGCGGTATCTCGAGGGCGAGGCTGATCTCGCCGCTGCGCATGCGCCGGTCCATATCGGCATGATCGACGATCGGAGGACGCTCGGTGAAATAGCGCGAGCCCGCAATGTCGAGCGTATAGTCGCGGCTGACCGTCGTGCGGTCGTGGTCGAGCACCGCGAAAGGCAGGTCCTCGACATCCATGCTGATCCCGTAGCCGAGGACGAACAGGAGCACCAGGCTACCGATGAAAGCGAAGGCGGCGCGGATCGGGTCGCGGCGCAATTCCAGCGCCTCGCGCCGGGCATAGCTCATGATCCGCCGCGGATCGAGCCGGCGATTATGCACAATCTGATGCCCGGGTCCGATGGCGTGGACGATATCCGCGGAAACGGCATCCGTTTGCGGCCCGCCTGCCGCGCTGTCCCCCTCCCCGATCGCATCCTCAAGATAGGAAACGAAGGCTTCTTCAAGATTGGCAGTGCCACGCGTCTCGACGATCGCGGCCGGTCTGTCTGACACCAGCACCTTGCCGGCATGCATCAGCGAGATGCGATCGCAGCGCTCCGCCTCGTTCATGAAGTGTGTGGAGATGAAGATCGTCACGCCGTCATTGCGCGCCAGATCAACGAAACTCTGCCACAGCGCGTCGCGCGCGATCGGGTCGACGCCGGAGGTCGGCTCGTCGAGGATCAGCATCTCGGGCGCATGGATCATGGCGACGGCGAGCGACAGGCGCTGGGTGACGCCGAGCGGCAGGGCATCGGGCAGCGTTTCCAGCACATCCGTCAGGTCAAAGCGTTTCGCCATTTCGGCGATGCGGGCCGGGATATCCGCCGCCGGCAACTGAAAAAGGCGGGCATGCAGGTCCAGGTTCTGACGAACGGTCAACTCGGAATAGAGCGAAAAGGATTGCGACATGTAGCCAACGCGCCGGCGCGTATCGAGATCGCGCGGATCGACCTCGCGCCCGAACAGCCGCGCGGTGCCCTCACTGGCCGGCAGCAGTCCGGTCAGCATCTTCATCGTCGTCGTCTTGCCGCATCCGTTCGAGCCGAGAAAGCCGAAGATTTCGCCCCTGGGAATGCGGAAGCTGACATTGTCCACGGCGGTGAAATCGCCAAAGCGCATCGTCAGCCCGTCGGCCTCGATCGCGGGCGCGCCGTCGCCGCGCTCGGGCCGAGGCGGAATATCCACTTTCCGATGGCGACTGCGCTTTTCCTGCGGCAGAACGGCAATGAAGGCGTCATCGAGCGAGGACGTTCCAGTCTTCGCCTGAAGTTCGGCCGGCGTTCCCGTCGCCAGCACGCGACCGCCGTCCATGGCGACGAGCCAGTCGAACCCGGCCGCCTCCTCCATATAGGCCGTCGCGACGATCACCCCCATGCCCGGCCGGTTGGCCCTTATGGCGTTGATCAGTTCCCAGAACTGCCGCCGGGAAAGCGGGTCGACGCCCGTTGTCGGCTCGTCGAGGATCAGGAGGTCGGGGTCATGGATCAGCGCGCAGCACAGGCCGAGCTTCTGCTTCATGCCGCCGGAAAGCTTGCCGGCCGGACGATCCGCAAAGGGATCGAGACCGGTGGCGGCCAAAAGTTCATGAATGCGACGCTCGCGCTCCCTGCGGGCATGGCCGAAGAGACGGCCGAAGAAATCCACATTCTCGAACACCGAAAGCGTCGGATAGAGATTCTTGCCGAGCCCCTGGGGCATATAGGCGATGCGCGGGCCAATCACGCCGCGGTCGCGCGCCTTGCGCATGTCGGCGCCCAGCGCCTCGACAGCGCCGGCCTGCACCTTGCGCGCTCCGGCGATCAGCGAGAGCAGCGTCGATTTCCCGACGCCGTCGGGTCCGATCAGTCCCACCATCCTGCCGGCGGGAAAGTCGATCGATACGTCCTCGAGCACGCGGTTCTTCTTGAACACGTGGCTGACGTTAAGCAGGCGCGCCGCAAGCGCCGGAGCATCGCTGGTTTGCGCCGGCCCGCTCATTCCAGCAATCCGGTGCGCAGGCTTTCGGGCCATGCCGCCTCCGGGTCGGTCCTGACATAGGCTATGCCGGGCAGACCCGGTTTGACGTAGTCGGCGTATCGTTCAAGAAGCGCCGGCGCAACACGTACCCGAACGCGGAACATCAGACCCTGGCGTTCCTCAGCTGTCTCGACGGTGCGCGGCGTGAACTGCGCGACATCGGACAGAAACGAGACCGTGGCCGGAATCACGACGCCCGGCGCGGTGTCGAGGACGATGCGCGCCTCCGAGCCGATGGCAAGACGTCCGGCCTCCAGTGTGGGCAGAAAAACGGTCATGTAGACATCGCCGAGATCGATGAGGTTCAGGACCCGCCCGCCGCCGGCGACAACCTCGCCCGGTTGGGCGACGAGATACTGCACCCGGCCGTCTCGCGGCGAGCGCAACGTGCTGTCATCAATCTCGGTCTGGATCCGCTCTATCGCCGCCTTGGCCGCCTCGATACTTGCCTCCGCATCCACGATCCGCGCCCGCGCCGTGGCGATGCCCGCCTCGGCGACGGCGACCTGGGCGCGAGCGGCGTCGAGCGCCGCGCGGGCGCCTTCGAAACGGGCGCGATCATCCTCCACCGTCTGCTGGGCCACGGTGTTGCGTTCGACGAGTTGCTGCGAGCGGTTGAAGCGGCTCTCGGCCGAGCCAAGCTCGGCCTCGCGCTGGGCGACGACCGCCAGCGCAGCGGAACGTTCGGCCTCGGCCTGCGTGACGCCGCTCTCCGCCACATCGCGGCCAATCCGGCCGCGCTGCAATTGCGCCCGCGCTTCCCGCAACATCGCGTCGAGTTGCTGGGTGTCCATATGGGCAAGCACCTGACCAGCCGAGACCGTCTCACCCTCTTCAACGAGAATATCGCTGATCCGGCCACCGGAGCGGGCAGATATGTCGACGGCGACCGCCTCGATGCGGCCATTGCCCGAGGCAATACCGGCCGGCAACCCCTCCTCCGCCAGGCGCTCGGTCAGATACCAGCCGGCAACGGCCGCGACCGCCACGAGCGCCAGTGCGAACCAGAGGTTCATGAACAGTCGTTTCAGCCGCTCAAGCATAAGGATCGCACTCGGTAGTCGTTGGGAGGAGCCATCTTATATCCCAAAGATATATTAGAGCATCGGGCGAAAAGCGGAATCCGGTTTTTCGATAACCCGATGCGTCACAACACACCATAGTGAGGTTCAGACTAACCGCCCTATGATCTAGAACAATAAGAAGCTGCATCATATCGAAAAATCGCGCCGCAACATATGTGGACGCCAACGGAGCCCATTTCTCCAGACTCGATTGCTCTATTGCCGCCTCACATGTTGGGCAAGCTTGGGCCACGATTTTTCGAATCCCAAGGCGCCAAAGAAAAATAGCTAAATCAACGGGTGGCCGGTCGCTGCCAGCAAAATGCTGCGCTCAACGCGTAGAAGCCCGGCCTGGGTAAACAACAAACAGGAACCGGCAGAATTACTTCTCCACCAGCTTCAGGTTCCTGTCGAAGACCTTCAGCACCTGTTTCAGGTCGTGCCCGCGCTTGAGCACCATGCCGGCGGTGTTGGTGACCGAGAAGGCGCCCTGACGGGCGGCGAGTTTCGGGTTTTTCTCGATCCGGTAGAGCGGCATTTCGCCGGCGCGTTTGAACACCGAGAACACCGCCTTGTCCTTCAGGTGATCCAGCGCATAGTCGCGCCACTCGCCCTCGCCCACCATGCGGCCGTAGATCCAGAGGATCGCGTCCAGTTCGCGCCGGTGGAAGGTGACCGGCAGGGGCTCGGCCTTCTGGCCTGCGCGATATTGGCTGAGCTCCACCACATTGGCGTTGGCGGCAGCCCGGCCGCGTTGCGTTTCCGGCTTGTCAGCCATGGCGTCTCCGCTTCGCAAACATGACACTTATACCAAGGATCAGTGATTAGAACCCATATGACCGGAGCGATTTTGAAAGCCGGCTAGGCGAAAACCGCAGTCGTAGCCATAGCTACGGCGAGGATTTTCAACGACGCGGGCTTTCAAAAGCGCCCGGCCCTGAAAGGGTGCGGCTGGAATGGCCACCGAGGGCGTCAAAATCCTCGCGCGATGCTCAGGCATCGCTCTGCGGTGTTTTCCTACTCGGACGGCCATTCCAGCTCGCATCATATGAGCTCTAATCACTGATCCTTGGTATTACACGACAGTCTGCCCTTCTCGGCCAAAATTGCAAGGCCGGTTTCGCGCAGCCGTGGCCAACGCTTTGTTAACCGAAACCGGTTATCCCTTGTTAAGTGCGTTTGTAAGAGTTCAGTATCCATGCGTTCAGGCCCCCCACAGCTGCCCGTCCTGCCGGACATGCCGCGCGCAGTGCGCTTCGGCCGCCAGCCGAAAGGGGCGCGGCCATGAGCATTATACGCAAGGACCTTGGCCAGCGCCCGCCGGCCCGCCTCAAATCCAAGCTTTCCGTCGTCCAGCCCGGCAAGGCCGTACCCGATATCCGTCTCGAAGTCAGAAGCGGCGGCGAATTCTCGCTCTATTCGCAGGCTCCGGATCATATGGAACCAGCCATGGACCGGCTGGCCGAGACCGCGATCGAGCGCAACATCTTCCAGACCCCCGCCTTCCTGCTGCCGGCGCTCGGCGAGCGCCATTCGCTGCTGAGGGTGGCGCTGATGGAAGACGGCGACAGCGATGACCACCTGACCGCGCTGATGACCTTTTCGGTGCGCGGCAACGGCACGCACCTGCTCGCCCACGCAATCGGCGATATCGGCTATCACGCGCCGCTGATCTCGCGCCACCGGCCGATGGCGACGCTCGATCAGCTTTTCGAGGCGCTTGCCGGCTCGCTCGTCAACCTGCCGGGCATTGCGGTGTTTCCGCATCTCCTGGCCGATGGCGCGTTCATGCGCTTCGCCCGCGCGGTGGCCGCCGCCCGCGGCCTCGCCTTCCGGGTCACCCATGCCCGGCGCAGGCGCGCCTTGTCGGGCCCGATCAATCCCGCAGGCGCGGCGCTGACGCCCGGCGAGCGCGAGGCCTGGCAGGCCAATCTCGCGAAGTGGGAAGCGCTGAATGCGCGCGGGAAGGTCAGCTATCACATCGCCCGCAATCCATCCGAAACCGCGCTGATGCTGGACGAGCTTTCAGCACTCACCACGACGGTCGCGGAAGATCGGTCCCGGTTTGCAGCACTGCTGCCCACGGCCAAGAAGCTTGGCCGCAACGACCAGCTTCGCATTCATGCGCTCTATCTCGCCGGCGAAATGATCGCGGCGGCGATCCAGCCGGTCACGGCCGGCGAAGCCTGGATCTGGCAGGTCTTCGTGCGGCCCGACATGGAACAGGAAGCGGTTGACGAGCAGCTGATCATGCGGCTGACGGAATGGAACACCCGCGACGCCAATATCACGGTCACCCGCGCGGCCCCGGGCGTCGGCCCATATCTGGCCGAGCGCTTCTGGCCGGTCGAGGAAGGCTATGCCACGCTGATGGTCGCAATCCGCCCCGGCATGGAACGCGCCATCGACGCCCTTGCCCGCGAACATCGGGACTGAGCGTTCAAATCGCTCTCAAGAGAGAAATCGAAGCCTCAGGAACACTTCTTAAGGCGCGAGTCTTCCGGCCGGTTCATCAGCGCGAAAATATCGATATCGGACAGCAGCGGATGGAATTCCCCGTCTGAATCCGCCCTGATCAGCACATCGAGCGGCACGACGGGCGCCACCATGGCGCCGTTCCAGCAGGTGGAATCGAGGTCAACCTCGAAGCCCGGCTTGGCGCTGCCGGCGCCGCGCGCGGCCGCCATCTGCTCCTGCTGGTCGCGCAGGCGTAGCGCATCGGCGGGCGCCAATCTCAGCAGCGTCACCACCTGCCCCGGCTTGCGGAACTCGGCCACGGCGGCATCGACCTTCTCGGAATCGGCATTCACCAGCGTATAATCCTGACTGATATCGCCGCCCGCGCCGCGCTGATAGACGGTCAGTTCGACCTCGCCCTTGGGCAGCCGAAATTCCTCGGGCGCCAGAACCGCGATCCGGAGCGATGCCGGATTGGCGGCGATCGGCGTGGGGATCGGCTCGGACGAGCCCGGCAGGAACGAGAATGTCGAACAGGCCGAAAGCAGCACTGCTGCCGAAACTGCCAGGGATTTTGCCAGAAAACGCATGATGCCGACCGTCTTATCTGTTGTAGACGCTTTACCTAACCGATCCATGATTAAGGACGGGTAAAACGCCATGACCGACGCCTCCGCTTCCGCGGAGCCTAGTATGGCGTCGGGGGGTTGTTTTTTCGCAACCACCGCCAGCCCCGCCAGCCGTTGAGTGCCAAAGCGGCACAGATGGCGGGAATGATCAGACTGATCGTGAGACGAAAAAGGTCCAGATCGCGGCCGCCGGCCAGAAAGTAGCCTATATATGGCAGGACGGCGTTCAGAAAGATGAATACGCAAAACAGGCTTGTCGTGCCCGGCACCAAGCCTGCATGTCCGCCACGAATTCTGAACGCGACAAAGATCAAAACGAGCGCCACAACGCCAGAGATCACGGAGCTGTAATCAGAGGTCGCCTGGTATGGAGAGGGAAACAGCGACAAAATCACGAAGTTCAGCCCCATGACGAGAACGGGTAGCCCGGACATTTTCACGGCGTCCCGCGCGCTTTCCTCGTCATCAACCGGAAGCCAGTAACCGAAAAAGCCTGCTTTGCTCGTCATCTGGTTCCCCACTCCGAAGTTATCCGATAAGCCATCCGGTTCAAGTTCGCGGCGCCCTACGCACCGAGATGGCGCTCGCCGCGGGCTTTCGCCAGCGTGATCTGGTGCTGGCGTTCGCGGAAGCGGGCGCGGTCGGTCTCAGAATAGCTGTCGGCGCAATGCGGGCAGGAAACGCCTTCCTCGTAGTCGGCGGAAAGTTTGTCCTCGGGCGTCACCGGATGGCGGCAGGCGTGGCAGAGTTCGTGCTCGCCTTCCTTCAGGCCATGGGTGACGGAAACGCGCTCGTCGAAGACGAAGCAGGCGCCGTCCCAGAGGCTTTCCTCCTCCGGCACGTCCTCGAGATATTTCAGGATGCCGCCCTTGAGATGATAGACCTCGTCAAAGCCCTGCTCCTTCATGAAGGCCGTCGCCTTTTCGCAGCGGATGCCGCCGGTGCAGTACATCGCGATCTTCGGCTTGTTGTGGAGGCCCTGGTTTTCGGCCACCCAGCGGGGAAATTCGCGGAAGGTTTTTGTCTGCGGGTCGACGGCACCGCGGAAGATGCCGATCGCGGTCTCGTAATCATTGCGGGTGTCGATCACGATCGTGTCGGGATCGGAGATCAGGTCGTTCCAGTCCTTCGCCTCGACATAGGTGCCGACCGACTTCAGGGGATCGATCGTGTCAACGCCCATGGTCACGATTTCCTTCTTCAGCCGCACCTTCATGCGGTTGAACGGCATTTTCGAGGCATGGCTTTCCTTGTGCTCCATGCCGGCAAGCTCGGGCCGGGCACGGATGAAGGCGAGCACATTGGCGATGCCCTCTGGCGTGCCCGCGATCGTGCCGTTGATGCCTTCATGGGCGAGAAGCAGCGTGCCCTTGACGCCGTTGTCGTCGGCTGCGGTCTGAAGCGGCGCGCGGAACGATTCATAATCGGCGAAGCGGGCAAAATGATAAAGAGCTGCGACCAGATAGGACATAGCCTGTCTCCGCGTTACGTTTTCAATCGGCAGGGGCGTGTTTGCGGCCAATACACCCATTGCTGCGGCTTTGCAATTGTCAGCCTTCGCCGCGCGCGACGCGCTTGCGCCAGAGCGTCTTGACAATCGCGCTCTCGATTTCCGCCTCGTCGTCGAACACCTTGCGGGCATTCTTTACCGCCCGGCGGCGCAGCCGCGCCCTTTGCGCGATCGCTTCCTCGCGGCAGATCCGGTGGGTCTTGTCAGAAAGCGCCGGCGCGTCCGGGCCGTCAAGCAGCGCGATCATCACGCTCAGATCATGCTCGTGGCCGATGAGATCGGCAAGCGCCTTGGCGTCGGCGCGTTTGACCTTCAGCGCCGTCGGCCAGATATCGGCGACAAGTGCACAGAACATCCAGTAGGTCTGCGCCTCCTTGCGCAAATCGTGGAAATGCTCGTCCGTCGCCTCGGCGCGAACCGCCATGACCGCGACATGGGCGGAGGCAAGCTGTTTGCGCCAGGCCTTCCCAATCGCCTTTTCCGGCGACTTGCCGTCGAAATCCTGGTTCTCGACCGCCGCGATCGCCTCCCGGCAGATGCCGATCGCCGCCTTTGCCTTTTTCTGCAGCGCGTCCTCGGACACCGCCCTGGCGTCGCGCCGGACGATCAGCGCCGCCTCCAGCCGGGCGAGCGCCATGTCGACATGTCCCTCGGCCGCATTCAGCCGGAGATAGCGGACGCACTCGATCAGCGCGGCCGCGTCCCGGTCGGCCGACAGGGAATTCGCAAGATCGCGAATGCGGGCATTTTCCGCTTTCGCGAAATCCTTCGCGGCGGGCCGGACCAGACGGTAGAGGCCGCGCACCCGCTTGAACTTCTTGCGGGCGTCGTGAACCGCCTCATGGATGCCGTTCGGCTGCTTCTTCAGGGCGCGGATCGCGTCCTCAAGCTGGGAGACGGCGACTTTCCGGACGGCGGCGTCGAAGGGGCGATCGGGATCGAGCGAGAATGCCATGTCAGTCTGCCTCCTCAGGGTGCCGGCCGGTTTCCGACAGCGTCTGGTTCAGATAGCGCGGGTCACCGGTCACCTCGCGGCCGAGCCAATCGGGAAGCGATGGCGTGGCGGCCTCATCGGGCAGTTCCACCTCCGCCACCACGAGACCCGCGAGATCGCCGTGATAGACGTCGATTTCCCAGACGAATGCGCCGTCTGCGAGACAGTAACGGGTCTTGTCGATGACGGCGCCCAGCGCATGGCTCACAAGTTCCAGCGCATCGGCAAGCGGGATGTCATATTCATATTCGTCCCGGCTGAGCGAGGCCCCGCCGAACTTCATGGTAAGCCGCGCGCGGCCGCCATCGAAGATACGCACCCGCGCGGAGCGCTGCGGTCCGCTCATCAGATAGGCCTGGGTCAGGCGGACGCCCTTTTCCGCGCCATCCTTCCAGCCGTCGCCATCGACCAGAAACTTGCGCTCGATTTCCTTGGCCATCATCGTTCTCCCGGACGCTTTCAGCCCTGCCTCTGGCGTTCACGCCGCCGTGATGAAATTCCCTTATGAAGATCACTGCGGCCGCAGGCAATGGGCAGCAAAGAATAACCCGGTTCCGGGGCTCGACTTGCCGGCTTTGCCGGGGTATCCCATGGACCATATCAACCAGGAAAGCGGTGCGAGAATGGAAGCGAAAACTGAAACCCTCCTCAAGGCGCTGACGGCGCAACCCGTCATTCCGGTGATGATCGTGGAATCCGTCGAACACGCCGTGCCTCTGGCGCGCGCGCTGGTGGAAGGCGGGCTCAAGACGCTGGAGATCACACTGCGCACCGACGCCGCGCTCGACGCCATCAAGGCGATGACCGACGAGATCGAAGGGGCGGTGATCGGCGCCGGCACCATCCTTTCGGCGCGCGATTATGCCGCAGCCGAAAAGGCGGGCGCCGAGTTCATCGTCTCGCCCGGCATCAACGGCGACATTCTCGATGCCGCGGACGACAGCGACGTGCCGCTGCTGCCGGGCACGGCGACGGCCAGCGAAGTGCTGTCGCTGCGCGAGGAAGGCTACCGGGTGATGAAGTTCTTCCCCGCCGAACAGGCCGGCGGCGCACCCTATCTGAAGGCGCTCTCCTCGCCGATCCCCGATGTCATGTTCTGCCCGACCGGCGGCATTTCGCTTGCCAATGCGCCCGATTACCTGAAGCTTCCCAACGTCATCTGCGTCGGCGGCTCGTGGGTTGCGCCGAAGGACATGGTCGTCCGCGGCGACTGGGACGGCATCCGCAAGCTCGCCGAAGAGGCTTGCGCGACGCTGAAGGCCTAGGCCGTCGCTGGATCGAAGTTTTTGACGACCCCGGCCTTTCGTCGAGGGCATTCTGGTAACAAACGTCTCCCACATTCCGGGTCATCCTCGGGCTTGACCCGAGGATCCAGGCCACCCGGCAAGGGCTCGTTATAGATCTTAGCAAACTCAGCGGCTTAACCGCCTGGATGCTCGGATCAAGTCCGAGCATGACACAAGAACGAAGGGCCGATGACACACGACGGTCAAAGCTTGGTGCTTTGTCAGCAGTCTGGGGTCTTTCCGATTGCAAAGGTATTGCGATGCAGGATCTGACGAAGTTTTCGCCGCGCGCGCGTCCGCAGCCGGTTGTCGCCGGAGGCGCGAGCGTGATTGTCGAGCCTTATGAAGGAGAGCGCCACGCCGTTGAACTCTGGGAAGGGCTCGGCGGGACGGCAGATGCGCTCAATGCGCTGCTGCTTTATTTTCCGAACGGGCCGTTTGCGGAACCTTCCGATTTCCGTGCCTGGCTCGACCGCGAAAATGCCTCGGGCAGCTATGTCACCCGCGTCTTCCGCGCGAAAGAAACCGGCAGGCTGGTCGGCATGGCGAGCTATATGCGGCTCGACGAGAAGAACGGCGTGATCGAGGTCGGCGCGGTGGCGCATGGCCCGGCGATGCAGCGCTCGACCATGGCGACCGAGGTCCATTACCTGATGGCGCGCCACATCTTCGATGATCTCGGCTATCGCCGCTATGAATGGAAGCTCAACAACGAAAACGAAAAGAGCCATGCCAGCGCGCGGAGGCTCGGCTTCACCTATGAGGGCGTGTTCCGCAACCACATGGTCGCCAAGGGCCGGAACCGCGACACCGCATGGTATGCGATGATCGACAGCGAATGGCCGGCGCGCAAGGCCGCGTTCGAAGCGTTTCTGGCGCCGGAAAATTTCACCGCCGACGGCCGGCAGATCCGCACGCTTGCCGAAATCAGGGAGGCTGGCGCGCATGGCTGATCAACCCACCGGCAACCGCTCGGCAATCATCGCCGCCGCGCTGATCTTCCTCGGCATGCTCATCGGCGGCTATTTCCTGCCCGACGCGGTCAATTATCTGGCGCAATACTCGGTCTGGCTCGCGGTCGCCGTCGGGATCGCCTTCGTCCTGGCGGTTTTTCTGGTATTCTGGCTGCGCGGCCGCTATCAGAAGCGCCACGGACGATAGCGCTGAAAGAAACGATCCTTATGACAGAAATCACGCCGACATGGGCAAAGGCCCATATGCCGCGCACCGCACGTGCGGTCGAAAACCTGCCCGACATGACCGGCATCCGGCTCGCGATGAGCATGCATCTCGACATGAAGATGTTGCCGCTGGTGGAAGGGCTGGCAAGCCGCGGGGCAGCGCTATTCGTGACCACCTGCAATCCGGCGACCGTGCGCAACGAGGTCGTCGACGCGATGCGCGCCGCCGGCGCGCGGGTTGATGCCTACAAGAACATGCCGGAGGAGGACTGGCGCGCGGCGATCCGCGCCGGGCTTGACTGGGGCCCGACCCATCTCAGCGAAATGGGCGCGGATTTCACCCATATGCTGCTGTCGGAAGGGATGGCAATGCCGCCGATCAAGGCCGGGCTGGAGGCCACGGGTTCCGGGATCAACCGGCTCCAGGGCGCGCTGCCGCCATGGCCGATCTTCAACTGGGACGATCTGCCGGTGAAGGAAGGGCTGCACAACCGCCATATGGTGGGGCTGACCACCTGGAACGCCTTCTTCACCCGCACGCTTTTGAGCCTGCATGAAAAGACCGTGCTGGTGGTCGGTTATGGCTCCGTCGGTCAGGGCCTTGCCGCAAGCGCGCGGGCCTTCGGCGGCACGGTGATGGTGGCCGAGATCGACCCCGCGCGGCTGCTGCAGGCGCGCTATGACGGCTTTATCGCCGGATCGGTCGAGGCGCTTGCGCCGCTTGCCGATGTGATCGTCACCGGAACCGGCGGCCATCATGTCGTGCCGTTTTCCGTGATCCAGCGCCTGAAGGACGGCTGCTTCCTGCTGAATGCCGGCCATCGCATCGACGAGATCGAATTGGCGCCGCTCGCAGACCTGCCGAAAACCAAGGCGCTGCCCTCCGTCACGACCTATCGCCTCGCCTCGGAAAATTGCATCCATCTGTTCGTCGATGGCGCGATGGCCAACCTCGTTGGCGGCGAGGGCGACAGCCTCAACGCCTTCGACATGACGCTCGCGGTGATGGCCGAAGGGATTGGCCATATCGTCGGCGATGGCGCTTCCGCGGCCAGCGGGGTGCACCTGCTGCCACGCACTGTCTGGGAACGCGCCTGCCCGTCTGCATCATGAGTGTCACGGAATCGATATTTCCGGTCCGTGCGCACCGGCTGGGCGATCTGCGATCACGTGTAAAATTTGGTCATAAATGGCGTTTTAAGCCGCCCACAGCGCCTTGCAGAGCGTTTTGGCGCTTATTATATACCGATCACAACGGCGTTATCGCCGCCCTGGAAATCAAATCAAGACCATGCTCAAGGGGCCGTCAAGGAATGCCTGAAGGGTTCGGATGGCCTGCTTAAAAGGAGAGAAAGTAAAATGGCTAAAGTAATTGGTATCGACCTGGGAACCACCAACTCCTGCATCGCCATCATGGATGGCAAGGATGCGAAGGTGATTGAAAACGCCGAAGGCGCGCGCACGACGCCGTCGATGGTGGCCTTTTCCGAAGATGGCGAGCGCCTTGTCGGCCAGCCCGCCAAGCGTCAGGCCGTCACCAACCCCACCAACACGCTGTTTGCGGTGAAGCGCCTGATCGGCCGCCGTTACGAAGACCCGACCGTGACCAAGGACAAGGGCCTCGTTCCCTTTGAAATCGTCAAGGGCGACAATGGCGATGCGTGGGTGAAAGCCAATGGCAAGTCCTATTCTCCCTCGCAGGTCTCGGCCATGGTCCTTCAGAAGATGAAGGAAACCGCTGAAGCCTATCTCGGCGAAAAGGTCGAGCAGGCCGTCATCACCGTTCCGGCCTACTTCAACGACGCCCAGCGTCAGGCCACCAAGGACGCCGGCAAGATCGCCGGCCTTGAAGTGCTGCGCATCATCAACGAGCCGACGGCTGCCGCGCTCGCCTATGGCCTCGACAAGAACGAAGGCAAAACCATCGCCGTCTACGACCTTGGCGGCGGCACCTTCGACGTGTCGATCCTGGAAATCGGCGATGGCGTCTTCGAAGTGAAGTCGACCAATGGCGATACCTTCCTCGGCGGTGAAGACTTCGACATGCGTCTCGTCGAATACCTCGCCGACGAGTTCAAGAAGGAAAATGGCATCGACCTGCGCTCCGACAAGCTTGCCCTGCAGCGCCTGAAGGAAGCTGCCGAAAAGGCCAAGATCGAGCTGTCGTCCTCGTCGCAGACCGAAATCAACCTGCCGTTCATCACGGCCGATGCAACCGGTCCGAAGCACCTGACGCTGAAGCTGACCCGCGCCAAGTTCGAAAGCCTTGTCGACGATCTCGTCAAGCGCACGGTCGGCCCCTGCAAGGCCGCGCTGAAGGATGCCGGCGTTTCGGCGAGCGAAATCGACGAAGTCGTTCTCGTCGGCGGCATGAGCCGCATGCCGAAGGTGCAGGAAACCGTCAAGCAGCTGTTCGGCAAGGACCCGCACAAGGGCGTTAACCCGGATGAAGTCGTGGCGCTCGGCGCTGCCATCCAGGGCGGCGTTCTGCAGGGCGACGTCAAGGACGTTCTGCTGCTCGACGTCACCCCGCTGTCGCTCGGCATCGAAACGCTTGGTGGCGTCTTCACCCGTCTGATCGACCGCAACACCACGATCCCGACGAAGAAGAGCCAGACCTTCTCGACGGCCGAGGACAACCAGTCCGCCGTGACCATCCGCGTTGCCCAGGGCGAGCGCGAAATGGCCGCCGACAACAAGATGCTCGGCCAGTTCGACCTCGTCGGCATTCCGCCGGCCCCGCGCGGCGTGCCGCAGATCGAAGTCACCTTCGACATCGACGCCAACGGCATCGTCAACGTCTCGGCCAAGGACAAGGGCACCGGCAAGGAGCACCAGATCCGCATCCAGGCATCGGGTGGTCTGTCCGACAGCGACATCGAACAGATGGTCAAGGACGCCGAAAGCCATGCCGAGGAAGACAAGAAGCGTCGCGCTTCCGTCGAGGCCAAGAACCAGGCAGAAAGCCTGATTCACTCCACCGAGCAGTCGCTCAAGGAGCATGGCGACAAGGTTTCCGAGGATGACCGCAATGCCATCCAGACCGCGATCGACGAACTGAAGACCGCCGTGGCCGCCGAAGAGCCGAATGCCGACGACATTCAGGCCAAGACCCAGACGCTGATGGAAGTCTCCATGAAGCTCGGTCAGGCGATCTACGAGGCCCAGCAGTCCGACGAGGAAGCCCAGGCTTCCGCCGATGCGGCGCGCGATGCCAAGTCTGACGATGTGGTCGACGCCGAATTCGAAGACGTCAGCGACGATGACGACAAGAAGAAATCGGCCTGATCCTTCGATCGGATAAGACCTAAATGATTCCGGCCGTCCCAGGACGGCCGGTCACTCTTTTTCAAGAGGTATTGCATCTCCATGGCAAAAGCGGATTTTTACGAGACACTCGGCGTCGGTCGCTCCGCCGACGAAAAGGAGCTGAAGAGCGCCTTCCGCAAGCTTGCGATGAAGTATCACCCCGACCGCAATCCGGACAACGCTGACGCCGAGAAGAAGTTCAAGGAAGTCAACGAAGCCTATGAGACCCTGAAGGACCCGCAGAAGCGGGCCGCCTATGACCGCTTCGGCCATGCCGCCTTCGAAAACGGCGGACCGGGCGCCGGCGGTTTCGGCGGCGGCGCGCAGGGCTTTGGCGGCGCCGGCGGTTTCTCGGACATCTTCGAGGATATTTTTGGCGAAATGATGGGCGGGGCCCGTGGTCGCCGCCAGCCGAACGGCCGCGAACGCGGCGCCGATCTGCGCTACAATATGGAAATCAGCCTCGATGAGGCCTTCCACGGCAAGACGGCCCAGATCCGTGTGCCGAGTTCGGTCGTCTGCGATGAATGCTCCGGCTCGGGCGCGAAACCCGGTTCGACGCCGACCACCTGCGGCACCTGTCACGGCGCCGGGCGTGTGCGCGCCGCTCAGGGTTTCTTCTCGGTCGAGCGCACCTGCCCGACCTGCCACGGGCGCGGCGAGATCATCTCCGACCCCTGCCCCAAATGCCGGGGCGAGGGCCGCAAGGTCGAGGAGCGTTCGCTTTCGGTGAACATTCCGGCCGGCATCGAGGATGGCACCCGCATCCGCCTTCAGGGCGAGGGCGAGGCCGGGCTTCGCGGCGGACCGTCGGGCGATCTCTACATCTTCCTGTCGGTCAAGCCACATCCGTTCTTCCAGCGCGACGGCGCGGACCTGCACTGCTCCGTGCCGATCTCGATGACGCAGGCAGCACTCGGCGGCAAGTTCGAGGTGACCACGCTCGATGGCACAAAATCGCGCGTCGCGGTCCCCGAAGGCACCCAGGCCGGCAAGCAGTTCCGCCTGAAGGGCAAGGGCATGCCGGTGCTGCGCTCCTCGCATCGCGGCGATCTCTACATCCAGGTCCGTGTCGAAACCCCGCAGAAGCTCACCAAGCGCCAGCGCGAACTGCTGCAGGAATTCGATGAACTGTCCTCGAAGGAGAACAACCCGGAATCGAACGGGTTCTTCTCGAAGATGAAGGACTTTTTCGGAACCGAGTGAGCGGCTCGAAGCTTCAATCGCATTTCAAGGCGTCGGGTTTTCCCGGCGCCTGTTTGTTTGCGCAGCCTTTGCTTGCGCCATGCCGGGCTCATCCGGTGCTTGTTTTCATCGCCTCCCCATCTGTCACAGGGGTATCGCATACGGCCGAACCCGCAGAATCAAAAGGGGAACAGATTGGAATCTGTAGTGGGACAAATGCTCGAAGATTCCAGCTTGTTGACAAACGTCTCCCACATTCCGGGTCATCCTCGGGCTTGACCCGAGGATCCAGGCCGCCCGGCAAAGTCTCGTTATAGATCTTTACAAATTCAGCGGCTTGAACCGCCTGGATGCTCGGATCAAGTCCGAGCATGACTCGAAAAGGAAGGGCCGGTGTCGCGTACCGTATAAAACCCAGTGGAAGATCCTCTGGCAGTGGAACCCCATCGTCGGCCTTTCACCCCGCCCGCTTTTGCCGCATAAGAAGCAGACTGATTTGAACCGAACACCGGTGCCATGCTGCCCTCGATCTTCCTCACATCGCTGAAGCTCACGGATTTCCGCAATTATGAAAAGGCCGCGCTTGCCTTTGACGGGCGGCATGTGGTGCTGACGGGAGATAACGGCTCGGGCAAGACCAATCTGATGGAGGCGGTGTCGTTCCTCTCGCCCGGTCGGGGCCTCAGGCGCGCGGCCTATGGGCAGGTGACGCGCAAGGAGGCGGCGGCCGGGTTCACGGTATTTGCCGAGATGGAGGGGATGGAGGGTTCGGTCGCGATCGGCACGGGCACCGACGGCACGGAAGGGACCGGGCGCAAGGTGCGCATCAACGGCACCCCGGCTGCAACCGGCGACGAGCTTCTCGACCATGCCCGGGTGATCTGGCTGACGCCGGCGATGGACGGGCTTTTCACCGGCGCGGCCGCCGACCGCCGCCGCTTCGTCGACCGCATGGTGCTGTCGATCGACCCAACCCACGGCCGCCGGGTCGCCGATTTCGAGCGCGCCATGCGCTCGCGCAACCGGCTGCTTTCCGAACGGCGCATGGAGCCGGCCTGGCTTTCCGGGCTGGAGGAGCAGATGGCGGGCCTCGGCGTGGCGATGGCGCTGGCGCGGCGCGAACTGGTGACGCTGCTTGCCGCCCTGATCGAAGAGACGGCGGGCGGATCGCCCTTCCCTGCCCCCGAGATCGCGCTTTCCGGCTTCTTCGCCGATCATGCCGAAGCCCCGGCCATCGACCTCGAGGACCGTTACCGCGCGCTCCTGGAAGAAGAACGCTTCCGCGATGCCGGCGCGGGACGCACGCTCGACGGCCCGCACCGCAGCGATCTGGAGGTGCGCCACGCGGCAAAGGCGATGGAGGCGGCGCTGTGTTCAACCGGAGAGCAGAAAGCGCTTCTGATCGGCCTGGTGCTCGCCCATGCCAGGCTCACCCGCCGCATCAGCGGCCATCCGCCAATCATGCTGTTCGACGAAGTTGCAGCCCATCTCGATGCCGGAAGGCGCGCGGCCCTGTTCGAACGAATCGACGATATCGGCGGCCAGGCCTTCATGACCGGCACCGACCGGGCGCTGTTTACCGCGCTCGGCGAACGCGGCCAGTTCTTCAATGTGTCGGCAGGCAGCATCGCCGAGGAAAAGCCTCAATAGTGCGGCGGTTTGGTGATCGCCGGGCGTTCGCCAGCGGTTTCCTCCAGCGTCAGAAAGCGGTCGGTCAGGACCTCGAACTGCTTCTTCAGCCGGTCGATTTCCTTCCATTGGGCGGCAAGCTGTTCAGACAATTCGTCGATGGTTTTCGCCTGATAGGCGACGGTTTCTTCCAGTTTAAGAATACGGTCGTCACTCATGGTGTTTTCCATCACGTTTGCGGGTTCTTGGCTATCCGTTCCTGCCGTGCCTGATATAGTGAAACGATGAGTGACATTGAACCCTTTTCTGCCGAAGAAATAGAACGTTACGCCCGCCATATCGTGCTGCCGGAAATCGGCGGGCCGGGCCAGCAGGCGCTGAAGCGCGCCCGGGTGCTGGTGATCGGCGCGGGCGGGCTGGGCGCGCCTGTGCTTGCCTATCTGGCCGCCGCCGGCGTCGGCACGCTCGGCATCGCCGATGATGACGGCGTCAGCCTTTCCAACCTGCAGCGGCAGGTTATCCACGACACCGGCACGATCGGCCAGAGCAAGACCGAAAGCGCGGTCCGCGCGATCGCCCGCCTCAACCCGCATGTCATCTGCCGGCGCTATGACGAGCGGCTGGAGGACGGCAATATCGACGCTGTGCTGAAGGGCTTCGATCTTCTGATCGACGGCTCCGACAATTTCGACACACGCTACCGCGCGGCCGATGCGGCGGAGCGGGCGGAAATCCCGCTGGTGACCGGCGCCGTCGGCCGGTTCGACGGCTCGCTGACGGTGCTGAAACCCTATGAAACCGGCAAGGACGGGGCGCAAAACCCACACTACCGCGACCTCTACCCGAAAAAGCCCCCGGCGGGCCTCGTACCGTCCTGCGCCGAGGCCGGCGTGATCGGCCCCGTCACCGGCGTGATCGGCACGCTGATGGCGATGGAGGCGGTGAAGCTGATCACCGGCGCGGGCGAACCGCTGATCGGTCGACTGCTGCTCTATGACGGCCTAGGCGCGCGGTTCGAGACCATCTACTACGCGCGCAAGCAGCCGCGGTGAACGGCGATATCAAAGCGCGTTGATCGGCAGTTTCAGCATTGGCCGGCCATCCTGGTCCTTCGGGATTTCGCCGGCGCGTATATTGACCTGCAGCGAGGGCAGGATCAGCCGGGGCATGGACAGCGTGGCGTCGCGCGCCTCGCGCATCTTCACGAATTCGTCCTCGCTGATGCCGTCCCTGAGATGGATGTTGTGCGCGCGCTCCGAACCGACCGTGGTTTCCCAGGCGATATCGCGGCCATTCGGCCCGTAATCATGGCAGATGAACAGCCGCGTCTCCGGCGGCAATGCAAGAACGCGCTTGATGGAGCGGTAGAGCGTGCGGGCATCGCCGCCGGGGAAATCGGCGCGCGCCGAGCCACCATCGGGCATGAACAGCGTATCGCCGACGAAAGCGGCATCGCCGATCACATGGGTCATGCAGGCCGGGGTGTGGCCGGGCGTATGCATGACATGGGCGGTCATCGTGCCGATCTGGTAGCTGTCGCCATCGCCAAACAGTCGGTCGAACTGGGAGCCGTCGCGCTGGAACGCGGTGCCCTCGTTGAAAATCTTGCCGAACGTGTCCTGCACGATCGTGATGTTCTCGCCGATGCCGAGCTTGCCGCCGAGCTGCTCCTGGATATAGGGCGCGCCGGAAAGATGGTCGGCGTGAACATGGGTCTCGATGATCCATTCCAGCCGCCAGCCATGGCTGCGGATCACCTCGATCAGCCGGTCCGCGCTTTCAAAGCTGATCCGGCCGGCGGCCTGGTCGAAATCCATGACGCTGTCGATGACCACGCAGGCATCGGAGGCGGGATCCTTCACGATATAGGAGATCGTATTGGTCGCGGGGTCGAAAAAACCATGGACCTCGGGCTTCAGCGCCGGATCCGGCGTGAAAGGAAGTGTTGTGTTCATGACGTCACCCTGATGGAATGATTTTCCAAAAGAGATGCCATTTGTAGAAGCTGAATTCAAGACGCAGAATTGTCGCACACTGCCCTGTCACGGGACAGGCGTCGCAAAAAACCCAACTTTGTGCCTTGCCCGCCGCTCTATGCCCGATTCGAAATCCAGCGGCACTGATAGGGCGCAAAGGAGATCTTGTTGCCGCCGGCGGTGATCTGCTCGCCGGTAATCAGGTCCGTCCAGTTCTCGCCACCAATCAGATTGAGCGACATGGCCGGAATCTCCAGCGCCTCGTCGGTGACATTGTTGATCGCGAACACGCTCTGCGAGCGATCGACGCTCTGGCGCCAGAAGCCGAACAGCTTTTCACCGAGATGGAGCGTGAACTGCGTCGCGTTCGGGTGAAACGCCTGCTGCCGGGTGCGGATGCCGATCAGCCGACACATTTCGTTGAACACCCTGGCATGCTGCGTGGTCTCGTCGCCAAGGGCTTGCTGCAGCTTGTCGTAATTCCAGCGGTGGCGGTTGATGGCGCGGTTGTGGCCGGATTTCTCGACGCCCTCGGCATCATTGCTCGTCGCCAGCAGGGAATGGATATAGAAGGCCGGAATACCCTCCAGCGCCATCGCGATCGTCTGGCTGCAGAGGAAACGGGCGATATTGTGCTCGTCCTCGCCCTTCACCGTGCCCTTCAGCGCATCGAACAGCGACACATTCATCTCGTAGGGCCGCATTGAGCCATCGGAAAGCTGACGCATCGAGACGCGGCCGCCAAACTGCTGGATGGTCTCGACCATGCCGGTGATCGCCTCCTCCGACAGCAGGCTTTCGGCCGGGCGCAAGCCGATGCCGTCATGCGACGCGGTGAAGTTGAAATAGGCGCAGCCCATCTGCGCCGGCGGCATCGCCATCTGCCAGGCATTCAGAAACTGCGAAGTGCCGTTCAAAAGCGCGTGCACGATCAGCGGCGGCAGCGAGAAATTGTAGATCATGTGCGCTTCATTGCGATTGCCGAAATAGCTGAGGTTTTCGACATTCGGCACGTTGGTCTCGGTGATGAGAACGACGCTTTCCTCGCTGAAATCGGCAAGCACCCGCATCAGCCGGATGATCTCGTGGGTCTCGGGCAGGTGGATACAGGAGGTGCCGACCTCTTTCCACATGAAGGCGCAGGCATCCAGCCTTATGGTGCGCACGCCGCGATTGATGTGGAAGCGCATGATGCGGAGAAACTCCAGCAGCACGTCCGGATTGGAAAAGTCGAAGTCCACCTGATCGTGGCTGAATGTGCACCAGACATATTTGTCGCCATCGGCGGTCTCGACCTTGCGCAGCAGCGGATGGGCGCGCGGGCGCACCACATCGGAAAGGTCGTCCTCCGGCGAGGCGGTGAAGAAGAAATCCTTGTAGGGCTCGTGACCCATGCGGAATTCGTTGAACCAGGCGCTCTGGCTGGAACAGTGGTTCAGCACCAGATCCGACATCAGGCGGAATTCGCGGCTGATGCGCTCGATATCCTCCCAGCCGCCCAGCCCGCTGTCGACCACCCGGTAATCGGTGATCGCAAAGCCATCGTCCGAGGTATAGGGAAAATAGGGCAGAATATGCACGCCCTTGATGACGCCCTTGAGGTTCTCGGTCAGAAAATCCTGCAGCAGCGAAAGCGGCTTGTGTTCCCCGTCGATGATCGAATTGCCGTAGGTGATGACATAGGTGTTGTCCGCGCTCCACATATTGTTGCCGGCGGTGCGACCGCGTTTGCGCGGCACAACGCCGTCGCTCCAGAAGGCCTCGAGCACCTGCCGCGTCAGCGCGCGGGAATCATGATCGGGATAGATATTCTCAAGATGGAGCCTGATGCTTTCCCGCAACCGGCGGGTGATAACCATAGGCTTTGGCGGCGTCTCGGAAATTGTCGTCATTCTTACCTGCTTTCCCCTTGATGCCAAGGTTATCACGTCGCATCCGATTGGCAATTGTGAATTGCACCGCAATATGAACGTCCCCATTTGTTGCGCCGCAGCAGAAGCGATAGCCAGTGGTTTGGGAATGAGCAGCCCGATCTTGTCCGCATTCAGGTTGCATGCGCTGGCGCTGAAGAAATCGCCGGTGCGTTTTCATTCTGATGCCCTCATGAGACATTCAGCAGGCGGGAATCCCAAACGCCGCGCCTGATTTTCGGCACAATAAAAAATAGAGTTGACAGCGCTAACAATCGAACACAAAACAACATCCAATAGAAGCGCCAAAAAATCCGCTTCCAACTGGATTTTTACCAGTTATCCGCTAAATTAGAAGATCAGAAAGCAAAACAGATAAAGTAAAATCATTCTCTAAATTAGATTTTACTTAAAAAATATGGGTCAACATCATGAATCATAACGGCGTCGTCATTCGCCTCAACCGGTCGACGGAAGCAGACGCAAAGCTTCACGGCGCGGCCGAACTCCTGTCGGCACTCGCCTTCGACCATCGGCTTGCCATTGCAAGGGCACTTCAGTCCGGCTCCAGAACGCTGATTGAACTCAGCCACGCCACCGGCCTGGCGTTCAAGCCGCTGATCTCGACGATCGCGAAGCTGCTGCAGTCCGGCCTGATCGTCATGCGGCGGCAGAACAATGAAACGGTCTACGAACTCGGTAACCCGCGGCTGGGAGAGGTCGTGCGCCTGGCAGATCGCATCGTCGGGCGAAATCCGAACTGATAGGGTTGGCCAGTTCCGGCGCGCCGCTTCCGCCTGTTAAAATTCTTGGAAATTCCGCTTTTTGCCGCTGGACTTGAAAAAACAAGATGCTATAAACGCGCTCACTCAAGGGCGCCTGCCGCCCTGCTCTCGCCCCCGGGCGATGGCCCAGATAGCTCAGTTGGTAGAGCAGCGGATTGAAAATCCGCGTGTCCGTGGTTCGAATCCGCGTCTGGGCACCATTTCTCTATAAAATTTTATATTTTTCAGACGGTTAAACCTTGGTTTTGTCCCACCTTAATTGTCTTTGCGAAAAAGTGGGACACTTTTGTCCTTGCTGTGTTCTCCCGAAATGCGCTTGAGGGCGCTTTCGGCCCGCGTTTTCTGACTCGCTGCCCGGGCGTATCTTGTCACCTCTTTGGAGGTCGTATGGCCTGTAATGGCCATGATTTCGAATTCCGTGCAACCGAGTTCGGCCAAGCGTGCAGCCGCTGCCTTGCGAAGGCCGTGAACCGAACAGTTTTCGAGCCCAGCTTCGTCGACCCATTTGTGGAACCGGTTTCCGAAACCGTTCGAGGTAAAAGGCTGGCCAAAGCTCGTAACAAGAAATGTCAAGTCGCCGGTCGGGGATGCGTCAAGGATGTGCTGGAGCGCTGGAATAATCGGAAGCTCCATATGAACCGGCTTCCGCTTTCGATTTTTGTGCTGCGTGAAGACAAGCCACCCATCTCTAACATGCTGTTGGCCGAGCGCGACCAGGTCAGCGCGTCTCTGCCCTGTGTAAAGAGCAAGCGCGAGCGCAAGCCTCGCAGTCGTGCCGACCGGGTGCTGTTTCTCGAATCTCTCGATTTCAGCGAGCGTCCAGCTATGAAAACCTTCGGCACCGCCGGATAGATATTCAATTTTCTCGGCTGGGTTGGCATCATGCAGGTCATATCGAACAGCATATTTATGTAGCTGCCGAAGCGCCTTCACCATGCCGTTCGCTGCTTCGGGACGATCAACCATTTCATCCCGGCGTTTACGGATATGACGTGGCATCATCATCTTGAAGGGCTTGTCGCCATCGCCGTTGTTCTGGCAGAAGCGTTCAAGAATGCCTCGGCGAACTCGCTGTGTTCGCGGATCCAGTTCCTGAAACATAGCTGATTTGTAGTATTGAACACAAAGCCACCGAAGGCTTTGGGGTTTGATCTGGTTTGCGCCCAGAACTGTGTTGAGTGTCGTTGCAGGCGCAGCGACGACTGCCTTGTTGTAATCTTCAAGGAAAGAGGTGGCTCGGGAAATCTGCACAGCTAGGATAAGTGGAG
>NZ_JAINWJ010000070.1 GCF_021021415.1 Martelella mediterranea
ATATTGTTTCCCGTCATGAACTTTTGAATCCGGCTCTGAGGTGGCTCGGTTTGCCTGAACAGTTTCGGGCGTTTCGTTAAGTGGATTTCCGCCTCGATTATGCCGCACCAGGCACTGTAACGTTAACCGGGCGAGGCGGAAGGTGATCTCGGCGGGCTTTCCCATATAGGTCGCCTGCGCGATATCGGCTTTGGCCGACTTGCCGATATGGGCCGGTTCCTTGCCGGTGAGATCGGCGAACCAAGCGGTCGATTTTTCCAGGTTGTCGGTGACGAAGCAAAGCTGCATGACCTTGTCTTCGTCGAGAAGGCGCTTGTCCATTGGTGTCTCTCTCGTATTGGACCGGCGCGGCCACAGCACCGGTCCTGATCCGGCGGAGAGGCTCCCGGCCTCAGCCGAAGATCGCGTCGTATTCATCGGCGAGGTCGGCGCGCACGTCATCCACGGTCATGTCCTGGTCGCTCCAGAAGGCGAACATCACGTCCCAGATCGCATGGTGCCAGTCGCTGTCGGCGGTGTTGAACGGGTTCTGAACCGTCCCGTCCGGCACCTTGAGCTGGTCGATCACGACCTCGTTGCAGACGTCGAGCAGGTCCGCCGGCGCATCGAGGCGGGCGGGGGACGACCCCTTCTTCTGCGCGAATTCACCGGAGACTTCCGGCGAAAGCGCTGTCCTGGCGAAGGTATATTCGGCCTCGGTGATTTCCTCCGATTGCCCGCCGAGAAGGCCGAAGGCATCCGAGGTCACCGGCACGGCCTTGGCGCCGGGGATGACGATGCAGCCGAAATCGACACCCGGCTCCTTGCCGGCCGCCTTCCATTCGTCCTTCATCCAGTCGCCCATGATGTGCATCAGCGCCTTGCCGGTGATCACCTGGTTGGTGGCCTCGTTCCAGGGCCGGTTCTGGGCTTCCGGTCCCGCTTCCTTCGAGAAGGCGCGAACCACCTCGACGGCCTGGGCGAACTCCGGCGTGTCGATGGCGGTGATATCCGGCTCGGGGCCGTAGATGCGGTTATAGATGCCGGGGCCGGCGATCGCGGCGATCATCGCATGGGTCAGATAGCCGACCTGAAAGGCCTGGCTGCCGACGGCCGCCGGCACGAAGCCCGCCGCACGCACCTTGTCGAAATCGGCGAGCATCTCATCGACGGAGGTCCATGATGCCGGATCGACGCCGGCCTGCTGGGCAACGTCCATGTTCCAGTAGACCATGCCGTCGAGATGAAGCGCCACCGGCACCTTGACGAACTTGCCGTCGACGGTCGAAAGCTCGCGCACGATCGGCGCCAGATTGGCGGCGATGTCGGTGGAATTGTAGAGATCGGTCAGGTCCAGCGACAGGTCGCGATCGGCGAGATCGCGATAGACGCCGGGGTTGGATTCGACGAAGGCGTTCGGCGGGTTGCCGCCGGTCACCATGTTGACGAGGCTGACATTAACGCCCGAATTGTGCGGGATCGCCAGATCCTTCCAGCTGATGCCCTGTTCGGCGAGCGCATCGCGCAACACGTTCAACGCGCCGACCTCACCCGGCGTCGACCATCCGTGATAGACGATGAGCTCCTCGGCCGAGGCGCTGAGGGCGGTGCCCATCATGAGGGCGCCGGCGATCCCCAAAAGCGATTTCCTGTACATCTCGTTCCTCCCAAAGATGTTGCTTACAATCGCCGCCCGGTATGGGCGTCGAAAATATGGACTTTCCCCTTGAGGAAGCCGATTTCTGAAATCTCGCCGGTCCGCACGGCGACCAGTTCGGACGGATCGCAGCGCACCGCAAGCAGCCGGCCGCCGATGCTGAAATAAGCGGTCGAGTCCGATCCCGTGCGCTCGCCATATTGCAGCGGCAGCGAGAAGGTGACGGCCTGGTCCGCCGATGCCGCCCCAAGCGGCCCGAAATGCTCCGGCCTGAGGCCGAGAACGACCTTTCGGCCGTCGGAAGGCGGCTCCGCGAAGGCGTGATCGCTGAGATCGAAGAAGCCCTCCGCATCGGCAAGCCGCGCGCCGACGCGGCCGTTCTCAACCGTCAGCGTCGCCTCCAGCATGTTCATCGACGGCGCGCCGATGAAGCCGGCCACGAACAGGTTGGCCGGGCGCTCGTAAATCTCGTCCGGCGTGCCGAATTGCTGGATGACGCCGCCATTCATCACCGCGATCTGCGTCGCCATCGTCATCGCCTCGATCTGGTCGTGGGTGACGTAGACGATGGTCGATTTCAGCTCGTCATGGAGCTTCTTGATTTCGAGGCGCATTTCGGTGCGCAGCTTGGCGTCGAGATTGGACAGCGGCTCGTCGAGCAGGAACACACCGACATTCTTGACGAGCGCGCGGCCTATGGCGACGCGCTGGCGCTGGCCGCCGGAAAGCTGGGCCGGTTTGCGGTCGAGCAGCGGCTCGATCTGCAACAGCTTCGCCGCCCAGGCGATACGCTTGTCGACCTCCTCCTTCGGGAGTTTGGCCGCCGCAAGGCCGAATTTCAGGTTTCCGCGCACCGTCTTGGTCGGATAGAGCGCGTAGGACTGGAACACCATGGCGAGGCCGCGGTCCTTGGGATCAAGCTCGGTAACGTCGCGCCCGCCAATGGTGATGCGACCGTCCGAGACCTCGATCAGGCCGGCGAGCAGGTTCAAAAGCGTGGTCTTGCCGCAGCCCGAGGGGCCGAGCAGCACAAGAAAGGCACCGTCATCGACGGAAAGGTTGAGATCGTCCAGCACGGTCAGCGCGCCGTAATCCTTGACGATGTGTTCGAAACGGATCTCAGGCATGGATTATCCCTTGATTGCGCCGGCAGTGATCCCCTGCACGAAAAACTTGCCGAGGAAGAAATAGATGACGAGCGGCGGGATCGCGGTCAGAAGCGCTGCCGCCATATTCTCGTTGTAGCGGACCTCACCGGTGGTGGTGATCACCACATTGGCGAGAATGACGGTCATCGGCTGGGTGCCGAGGCCGCCGAATGTCAGTCCGACCAGGAAGTCGTTCCAGATTTGGGTGATCTGCATGATCAGCACCACGATCAGGATATTGCCGGACATCGGAATGATGATCTCGACGAACACCCGCCAGAACGAGCCGCAATCCATCATCGCAGCGCGCATGATCTCGTCGGGTATGTCCTTGTAATAGTTCCGGAAGATCAGGGTCAGCAGCGGGAGCGACAGGATTGCGTGGACGATCGCGATACCCCAGACCGTGCCATAGACCTTGACGAGACCGGAGAGCACGATCAGCGGGATCATGATGATCTGGAACGGCACGAAGGCACACATGAACAGAAGGAACATGAACGGCCCGGCCCAGCGCACATTCCACAGCGCCAGCGCATAGCCGGTGACCGAGGAGACCGCGAGCGAAAGGATCAGCGAGGGAAACAGGATCATCAGCGAATTGACGAAGCCGACCTTGAGCCCGTTGCAGTTGATCCCGGAACAGGCATCGTTCCACGCCGTCAGCCAGGGTTGAAGCGTCCAGGTCGTCGGCAGCGCGAAGATGTCGCCGAGGCGGATCTGGTCCATGGTCTTCAGAGAGGTGACGACGATGACGTAGAGCGGCAGGCAGAAGAACGCTGCGCACATGACGAGGAAAACCAGGATGGCGATCGACCGCGGACTGATCCGTTTCTTCGGCCGGGGAAAATAGACCGGGCGATCGGTGACCGCGCGCGGCCTTGCCGCGGGAAACGGCGCTGTCGGTCCGGCATCTGTCGGAAGCGTCATGCGGGCCTCCCCTTGCGGCGCTGCTGCCAGGCCGTCAGCATCACCAGCGGCAGGAACACGGCGAGCGTGATCAGCAGCATGATGACCGCGGCTGCGGAGGCATAGCCGAGATTGGATTTCTGCCAGTAGGCGTTGACGGTGAAATAGGCCGGCACATAGGTCGATTGCCCCGGTCCGCCATTGGTCATCGCGACCACGATGTCATAGGCCTTGACCACGCCGAGCGAGAGCAGGATGGCGCAGGTGAGAAAGGTGAAGCGCATCATCGGCACGATGATCTCGATATAGAAGCGGAACGTGCCGACGCCATCGAGCTTGGCGGCACTCCAGATTTCCGAATTGATGCCCTTCAGCCCGGCCAGCATCAGCGCCATGTAAAAGCCGGAGCCCTGCCAGATCGAGGCGAGAATGATGCCGTAGATCGCGGTATCGCCGGAGGACAGCCAGTCGAACCGCACCCATTCCATTCCGATCGAATGGAAGAAATTCTGCAGGCCGAGGCTCGGATCGAACAGCCAGCGCCAGGCGACGCCGGTGACGATCAGCGACACGGCGAGCGGATAGAGAAAGACCGTGCGGAAGACGCCCTCCCCGCGCTTCTCGGCGTTGATCAGGCAGGCGAGAATGAAACCGAAGCCGATCGCAAGCGTGCTGCCGACACCGAGAATCAGAAGGTTTTTCAGCGAGATGATCCAGGCGTCATCCTTGAACAGACGCTCGTACTGACGCGACCAATCGCCCCAGTCGATGGCATAATCCGGAAACCGCCGGCTGCGGGTGAAGCTCAGATAGATGGTCCAGAGCATCGACCCGAAAAAGGCGACGAATGTTATGGCGACCGCCGGCGCCAGCGCGAGCTGGGGCGACCATCGGCTCCACCGAATACGCATGTTCCTCCCTTTCCGCCTGCCCCTTGCGTCGGGGTTTGCGGCTTCCTGCAACATCGCTCCCATCAATGTTGTATTACCGGTAACATATGGCTATGTTCGTATTCCGGTCAACAGGGAAAATCGGCGAGCACGCTTTTCGCGCCAAAAGCTCCGGCTGTCGCCTGCATTGCCGGCCGCCGGCGGAGGAACGGTTGAAAGAACAGGGTGGAGGAGAAATATGAAGAGAAATCAATATGGTATGCCGTTAATGGGGCTCGGAACGTTCGACCGTACGGGATCCGCCGGTATCGACGCGATCCTGACGGCGCTGGAAATCGGCTACCGCCACATCGATACCGCGCAAACCTATGAAACGGAGCGCGAATGCGGAGAGGCCCTTCGCCGATCCGGGCTGAAACGGGAAGACGTGTTCGTCACGACCAAGATTTCCACGGAGAATTTCAGCCCCGGCATGCTGGCGCCGTCGCTCCGGCAGAGCCTTGACCGGCTCGGCCTCGATCAGGTCGACCTCACCCTGCTGCACTGGCCCTCGCCGAAGAACAAGGTCGCGCTTTCGACCTATGTCGAACAGATCGCGGAGGCGCACGCTGCCGGTCTGACGCGGATGATCGGGGTTTCGAATTTTACCCGGCTTCTCCTTGCCGAGGCCCAGACGATGCTGGGAGACCTCAGGATCGTCAACAACCAGTTCGAGTGCCACCCCTACCTCCAGAACCGGATTCTGGCCGATTATTGCCGGGTACATGGGATTTCCGTCACATGCTACCTGCCGATTGCCAGGGGCAAGCTCGCGGGCGACCCCGTGCTGGAGCCGCTGGCTGCGGAGAAAAACTGCACCGTCGAACAGCTTGCGCTCGCCTGGTCCATGGCCAAGGGTCATGCGGTTATACCGGCATCGGGAAAGCCGGAGCGGCTGAAGAGCAATTTCGCCGCACAGGCGGTGACGCTGAGCGATGAGGATATGGCGACGATCGCCAGGGTCGAGTGCGGCCGGCGCTATATCGATTTCGATTGGGCGCCCGACTGGGACTGAAGACGGCATTGACAAGTCATGCGGTTTGGCTAAAACCTGTTCGTATTACCGGTACTACAAGCCGGAAACGATCCCGGGCACCGCACCTTGCCCGGTAACGTCCCTATCTTCAAAAACGTGCGCGGGAGGAGTTTCATGAAGGGTATCGTTCACATCGGGCATGTCGCCATCAAGGTGACAGACCTCGAAAAGTCACTGGATTACTATGAAAAACGCCTGGGTTTTCCGGAGATGCTGCGTCTGCACAATGACGACGGCACGCCGTGGCTGGTCTATCTTAGGATCACCGACGACCAGTATCTGGAGATTTTCCCGGGCGCCGAAAACGACCGGGCGCCGGGCTGGAACGCCAATGGCGTCAACCACATGTGCTTCACGATCGAGGACCTGGACGGCACGGTTGCCCGCATCGAGGAAGCGGGTATAACGCTGCTGTCGCCGATCAAGGAAGGGCTCGACGGAAACCGTCAGGCCTGGCTTGAGGACCCGGACGGCAACCGCATCGAACTGATGGAAATGAAGCCCGGCTGCCTGCAGTTCGAGGCGATCGAGCGCCTTCACCGCGAAGGCCGCTGAGACGAATTCGAGCCTGCCGGTCTTCGGGCCGGCGGCCCACCGCAGAAAGGATGACTGTCAGGCATGGGCAATTCAGGGGCCCGGCTCGCCGATATCGCGGCCCGGACCGGCTATTCCAAAAACACCGTTTCTCTTGCCCTGCGCGACAGCCCGCGCATTCCCGAGGCGACGCGTGACCTCATCCGCACCGCCGCGCGCGAACTCAACTACCTGCCCAATCACGTCGCCAAGTCGCTGACCAGCCGCGAGACCAAGACCATCGGCCTCGTGCTTGCCGATATCACCAACCCGATCCTCACCGAGACTTCGCGGATGATCGAGAAGGAACTGGCAAAGCTCGGCTACGGCACGCTGTTTGCAACCTCCAACAATACGCGGCGCGAGGAAGTCGCTGCCATCGAAATGTTCCGTTCGCGCCAGGTTGACGGCATGCTGATCTACCCCGCGCGCGGCGATCGCAATTTCGAGCATCTGATCAAGCTGCGCCGGGCCAATTTTCCGGTGGTGCTGCTGACCTGCGGCGAGGATATCGGCGTCGATATGGTCGGCGTTGATGAAAAAGTCGGCGTCTACAAGGCCGTAAGGCATTTCATCGATCTCGGGCACCGGCGCATCGGCACGCTCGACAGCAATGCCTCCGAAGGCAACCATGAAAAGTTCGACGGCTACGTTCAGGCGCTTGCAAGCGCCGGCATCGGCTTCGATCCCGAGTTGCAGGTCTCGCCCGCGGGCTATGGCCCGGCTGCCGGATACTGGGCGATGGATACGCTGATGGCCGCCGCAAACCGGCCCACCGCCGTTTTCGTGGCCAATGATTATATCGCTGTCGGCGCGGTGCGCTGGTGCCAGAAGCATGGGCTCCGTGTCCCCGAAGATGTCGCGCTGATCGGTTTCGACAATCTTGAAATGAGCGAATTCCTGAGCGCGCCGCTGTCGAGCGTGAGCTATGAGATCGATATCCTGACAAGACTCGCGATCGAACGGCTTCTGAAGCTGATCGCGGCATCCGGCAAACTGCCTTCTCCGCGCGTTACGATGATAGAGCCCGAACTGGCGATCCGCGACAGCAGCGGCAGCGCGCTTTAGGGCCCTTCAGATCGTTGCGATCGGTTTGCGCTGAGCGCCCGTCACCTGCTCGAACTGCAGCCGGTCTACGGACCGGCCCAGCGCAATCTCTTAGATTGCAAGACGATGCACGGCGGGGGGTCGCTTCGGGCATCGCGCCCGCCGAGATCGCAAAGAGCGTCGGTGCAGGCCAAAAGCCAATTTTCATAAAACCGAAAACCCACTGAAACAGAACTGTCACACGGCCGGTGCATTGATGGTGGCGAAGATTGCAAAGCATTGCAAAACGCCTCCCACGGGTCACAGAGCGGTTCGTCCGACTGCGACCGACAGCTCGGAATAGACATTATGAGCGCGATCGAAATCGAGAACGTCGACAAGTCTTTCGGCAAGACCGACGTGTTGCGCGGCATTTCGCTTTCAATCCGTTCGGGGGAGTTCGTCGCGGTCCTCGGCCCGTCCGGTTGCGGCAAGACCACGCTGCTGCGCGCCCTTGCCGGCTTCGAGCAGATCGACCGCGGCGCAATCCGGGTCGGAGACACGCTCCTTTCCGGCGGTGGTCGCCATGTGGCCCCGGAAGAACGCGGTATCGGCGTTGTCTTTCAAAGTTATGCGCTGTGGCCGCATATGACGGTTTCCGGCAATGTCGCCTATGGCCTCAAGGTCAAGGGGCTGGGGCGTAGCGAACGCGAGGCGCGCACGGCCCGCGTTCTCGAGACGGTCGGGTTGACAGCATTTGCGGATCGACGGCCAGCCGAACTTTCGGGCGGCCAGCGACAGCGCACGGCGCTCGCCCGCTGCCTGGCGATGGATGCCGGTCTCGTCCTTCTCGATGAGCCACTGGCCAATCTCGATGTCCATCTGCGCGGCGAGATGGAGGAAGAATTTGCCCGCTTCCACAAGGCCTCGGGCGCGACGATGTTCTACATCACGCATGATCAGTCGGAGGCGCTTGCGCTGGCCGACCGCGTGGCCGTGATGGACAAGGGAAAGATCAGCCAGTTCGCCAGCCCTTCCGAACTCTACAGCCAGCCGGCAAATGACATGGTCGCGACCTTCATCGGAGAAGGCCAGATCGCGCCGATTACGGATTTCCGGCCCGATCGCAGCGGTTATGGCTTCGTCCGTTTCTTCGGTGAACAGGTGCGTGTGCGGAACCGGCCTTCGGCAATGCCCCGCGACGAAGCGCGGATTGCCTTTCACCCCGGCGATCTGAAGCTGACAGACACAGGCGGCCTTGCCGCCACCATCCGCCGCATCACCTATCGCGGCGACATTTTGCGGGTCGAGCTTTCGCTCGGCCCGGATGAGAAAACCTTTTTCATGAACGTCCCTGCCCCGGCACGCATCGAAGCCGGGCAGCGCGTGGCCGTCACGCTTGCCGACGGCTGGGTCCTGCCGGACCCGAAAGCAGAAGAAGCCTCCCACTGAGCACCAACAATCGAGGATATCCCCGATGAAACTTTCCATGCTTGCCCTTGCGACCATCAGCACGCTTGCCTTCACGGCGGCCCATGCCGAGGAAACCATCACGCTTTACACCAGCCAGCCGCCGGAACAGGCCCAGCAGACGGTCGACGCCTTCGAGGCCGCCAATCCGGACATCAAGGTCAACTGGACCCGCAACGGCACCTCGGCGCTGATGAACGTGATGCGCGCCGAAATCGAAGCCGGCAATATCCAGCCCGACGTCCTGCTCGTCGCCGATCCGATCAACCTCGGCACGCTGAAGGCCGAAGGCCATCTGATGGCCTATCCGGACGCCCCGGTAGACGGCTATGACAAGGCCGCCTACGACAAGGACATGACCTTCTTCGGCACCAAGGCGATCACCACGGGCATTGCCTACAACACCGAGATCGCGGAGCCGGTCGAAAGCTGGAACGACCTTCTGGTCGAAGACAATCGCGGCATGATTGCCGTTCCGAGTCCGCTCTATTCGGGTGCGGCGCTGAACCACCTGCATGCCCTGATCAACACGCCGGAAATCGGCTGGGACTTCTATGAGGGGCTGAACGATCTCGACATCGTGCCCGAGGGCGGCAACGGTCCGGCAACCAAGGCTGTCGCCTCCGGCATGGCCAAATACGCCATCATCGTCGATGCCAACACGCTGCGCGCCAAGGCCGACGGCTCGCCGGTCGACTATATCGCGCCGCAGGAAGGCGTATCCTTCATCGGCGAGCCGGTTGCCATCATGAGCACGACCGAACACGAGGAAGCCGCGAAGAAGTTCGTCGATTTCCTGCTCTCGAAGGAAGGTCAGGAACTGGTCTCCACCCAGGGCAATATCCCGCTTCTGCCGGGCGTCGCGGCACCCGAGGGCTATCCCGATCTCTCCTCGATGAAGCTGATCGGTTATGACGTCGACGAAGCCGTGAAGAACAACGACAAGGTGCGCGAGCAGTTCGCCGAGATCTTCGGTCTGTAATCGCAATGTCCCTGTCGACCACAGCAGCCGGAGGGCGTCCTTCATGGACGCTCTCCACCCTTTCCGGGCTCCTGAAGAACGAGCGTGCGCTGATGCTCATGCTGGCGCTGTTTGTCGGCGTCCTGTCGATCCTGCCGCTCGGACGGCTCGTCTACGCGGCCTTTGTGACGGGCGCCGGCTTCGAGCTCAGCCGTATCGCCGACGTTCTCGGCGGTCGCCGCGTGTTCCAAGCGACGGTCAACACGATCTGGATTTCGCTGGCGGCCACAGCCCTTGCGACGGTCGCGGGAACGATCGCGGCGCTTCTTGTCGGCGCGAGCGACATGCGCGGGCGAACCGCATGGGTGTTCGGATTCGTTCTGCCGCTGATGATCCCGCCGCAGGTCATCGCGCTCGCCTGGATCCAGGCCTTCTCGCCGGCAAGCCCGGTCATGAACCTTCTGGGCATTACCCTTCAACCCGGTATGCGGCATCCGCTTTATTCCGCGAGCGGGATCGTTCTTCTGCTCGGCCTTTATAACGCGCCTCTGGTGTTTCTGGCTGTCCGCGCCAATCTGCGCCGCGTGCCCGCCGATCTGGTGGAAGCGGCCCGCGCGGTGGGTGCCACGCCGCTGAGCGCGACAATCGGCGTGATCCTGCCATTGATCCGTGGCGGCATTTTCGCAGGCGCGGCTCTGGCCTTCGTGTCGTCGATCGGCAATTTCGGCATTCAGGCCATGCTCGGCATTCCGGCCCGCGTGCCGACGCTGATCACGCTGATCTACCGGCAGCTCAACGCCTATGGACCCTCGGCGCTCAACGACATGGCGCTTCTGGCGCTGTTGCTGGCCGTGCTGACCATTCTCGGCATGGGGCTTGCCGGCTTTCTGAGCCGCATGGGGGACCAGCGGGTCAATGGCGCCTCCAGACCGTTCAAATTTCCGCTCTCGCGCTTCCGCCTTCCCGTCACTGCTCTGGCATGGGGTTACCTTCTGTTTGCACTGGCGCTGCCGCTTTCGGCGCTGGCCGCTTCTGCTCTGGTGCGCGGTTACGGACAACCGCTCAATCTGGAGACGCTAACCTTCGAGAATTTCTCCAACGCGATCTTCCATCACGAGGGCATTCGCGCGGCCTTCTTCACAAGCCTCTGGTTGACTGGTCTTGCGGTCGCCATCCTGATTCCGACTTCAGTCGCGCTCGGCTATTTCCTGAGCTGGCGCAAGGGCGTCACCCCGCGCCTGCTCTATCTCTCCTCACAGCTTGCCTACGCGCTGCCCGGCATCATCATCGGGGTGGCCATGATCCTGTTCTTCCTCAAGCCGCTGCCCGTCCTGGGCACAAGTCTCTACGGCACGATCTGGGTCATCCTTGCGGCCTACCTCTCGAATTTCCTGGCGCTGGCGCTGCAACCGATCCTTGGCGGGTTCGCGCAGATCGAGCGGTCGCTGGATGAGGCGGCACAGGTGGTCGGCGCGGGTGTCTTCCGCAGACTCAAGGATATCATCCTGCCGGTGCTTGCGCCTGCGGCGGCTGCCTCTGCGATCCTGGTGTTCATGACCGCCATCAACGAGATCCAGACCTCCGTCCTGCTGGTTTCGTCGCGCGCGCAAACCATCGGCCCGATGATCATCTTCCTGGAGGAAGCCGGGTCTTCGACGCTGGCCGCCGCCGTCGGCTGCCTGATGGTCGTGGTCATTCTCTCGCTGATGCTCGTCAGCCTGACCTTCGCAAGAAGACTTCCGCAAGGTGTATTGCCTTGGCACGACTGACAGTGATCAGCGGATTGAACCGCAAGAGCGCGGCCATCTTTCTCGTCGAGGCGGCCGGCAAGCGCGTCCTGTTCGATTTCGGCGACGGCCTCGATAAGGACGAGCACCCCGATATCGACGCCATCGGCGCGGTTGATGCGATCCTCCTCAGCCATGCGCATTGCGACCATGCCGGGTCAATCGGACGTCTCGATGCGGTCGGCAATCCTGCCGTCTTCGCAACCGGCCGAACACTGGAATTCCTTCAGGGCCGTCTGCCTGCGGACGCTGCACGGGTCATTCCGGAGCAGGGTTCCTTCGAGGCCTGCGGGCTTAGGCTGACCACCGGACGGTGCGGCCATGCGCCCGGCGGGGTCTGGTTTCATATGGAGACGGCAGCGGGCGGTTTCGTCTACACCGGCGACATCAGCCTTGAATCGCGCGGCATGACGTTCGACTATCCCCCGCCGGCGTCGACCCTTCTGGTTGACGCATCCTATGGCGACCGCGCGGAAGATCTCGATGACCAGATCGCGGCCATTTCCGACTATGCCGAAGGGGGCGCTGTGCTCTGCTGTCCGGGCGCCGGACGGGGAACCGATATGGTGCTTGCAATGGCCTCATGCGGACATGACGTCCATGTCAGCGCGGCCATCGCCAGGGAAGTCGAGGCGGCGACCGGCAGGGCGTTCCCCGTTGTAGACGGGGAAAGCGCAGCGCCTGACCAGGTGATCGTCGCGACGGAATCCAACGCGGAGGCCGGTCTTGCGGCTGCACTTCTGCAAAGGAGGGATTTTCGCCTGATATTTTCAAGCCACGTCCCGAGCGGCGCGCCGGCGCGTGCCCTGATAGAGCGCAATGAGGCCGTCTGGCTTCCGTGGAACGTCCATCCGCGCAAGGGCGACGTTCTTGCACTTGCCGATCATTGCGGCGCGCGGCAGGTTCTGCCCGCCTTTGTCGACATGACCACCGCTCCGGAACTTGCGCGTGGCCTTGGCGAACGCCTAAGACTGGAACGCGAGACGGAGATTTAGACCATGACAGAAAAGCGCCTCGGCGTTCCCGCCCACGTGCCTGAAGGTGAAGCGCGCGAGGATGATCGACCGCTTCTCTTCCCCGTCATCGAAGGCGTCGGACCGCACGCAAAGACGCTGTTTCTCGGCAATCTTGCGGCCGCCGAAGACCCCGATTGCCTTCTCGACGCCGGGATCACGGAAACCCTCAACGTCTCGATCAACATGTTACCCGGACCGCTGACGCTTTCCGACGGCACCCATATCCGCCGCTACCAGATCGGGATGATCGACGGCGAGGGCAACGATCCGCATCTTCTGGCGGCGGCCGTGTTCACCATCCAAGGCCTGATGCGCGGCTATGTCCCCGCGAAACCGCATTACCCAAGCCATCGCAAGGGCAATATTCTGGTCCATTGCCGCGGCGGACGCTCGCGCTCGGTTGCGCTGATCGCACTGTGGCTTTCCACATTCGCCCGTGACCGGTTCGCCAGTTTCGAGAGCGCTCTTGCGCATCTGAGGCAGTTGCGCGGGCTTGACGAAACCTACCCGCTGCCGCCGATGCTCGCCCTTGCCGAAGAGGTCAGGCGGCGCAACCTGTTTGGCGCGGAAAACGCGATATAGGTGGCGCATGGCCGAGAAATTCATCTCCGCGGGCGATGTCGCCCGTCTCGCCGGCGTCTCCCGCTCCGCCGTCTCGCGCACATTCACCGAAGGCGCGAGCGTGGCGCCCAAGACCCGCGCCCGGGTGATGCAGGCGGCGGAGGAACTTGGCTACCGCGTCAATCTTCTGGCCCGCACGCTGCACAAGGAACGCTCGGATCTCGTCGGCCTTGTCGGCGCGAACCTCTCCAACCCCTATATTTCCGCGCAGGTCGATGCGCTGACGGCGGCGCTTTACGCAAACGGGCTGCAATGCATGCTGCTCAATCTGGCGGGTCAGCAGAACGACATGGAAAATGCCGTTGCCAAGCTGCTTGAATACAGGGTGCGCACGGTGGTCCTCCTGTCGGGGGCCGTGCCGGATACGCTGATGCGGCTGGCGGCGGCCAATGGCACGCGTCTCGTTCTCATCAACCGGCCGCTGCCGGAGAAGATCGGTCTTGTCGATCAGATCGAGGCGGATTCGGCAGCCGGCGGCGCGCTGGCGGCGCGGCGGCTGATTGCGGCCGGTTGCAGCAACGTGACCGTTGTCCTGTCCGGCTCCCGCACGTCGGCCAAACTGGCGCGCGCGGAAGCGTTCATCACCGTGATGAAGGATCATCATGTTCCGGTCACCCAGTGGAGCCGGGGGCGCAACACCTACGAGACCGGCGTCGAGGCCGCCCGCGGGCTTCTCGCCAAGCCGGGCATCGACGGAATTTTCGGGGTGACCGACGAAATCGCGCTGGGCGTGATGAACACGGCCCGCCACGAACTCGGCCTGTCCGTTCCAAAAGACGTCTCCGTGATCGGTTTCGACGACGCGCCAATTTCCGACTGGTCCTCGCACCAGCTCACCACCGTCAGCCAGTCGCTGTCCTCGCTGACACAGGCCACGCTGAACGCCATCACCGGCCCCGCAAACGCGCCCTCCTCCCACCACTTCATCCCCGTACGCCTGATCGAACGCAGATCGGTGCGTCCCGCAGGCTCAGCGACCTATACCAAGGATCAGTGATTAGAACCCATATGATCAACAGGGTCGAGGACCGGACGAGCCGCTCAATCGATCCTGAGGCAAGCGTCGTTGGCAGCGCTTTGCCTTTATGCCCGGTTGACATAGTCCGGCGCATAGAATGGCGTCGGGGCCAGTTCGTGTTCTTCTTCCCAGTCTTTCAGGCGCTCGAACAGAACGTCGAAGTCGTCGACGAAGAGATGGCTGGCGATATGCGAGGCCAGATGCTCGCCGGCGGGATTGACGCTCGGCACATCGAGCGAAAGCGTGCCGAAACTCAGATATGAGCCGGTATTGAAGATGTGGATGCGCTCAAGCGCGCTTTTTTCAATGCCGCGCTCCCTGAGCTCGAAACCCTCGCCGAGATAGGGCATCCGGGCCAGGCCGGCATTGGCCATGCCCTCCGGCGGCTGATAGCAATCGCCCCAGGTAAGGATGCGGTCCTTCAGCGCGGAGAACATAGGCTCCCGGGCCAGGTCGACGGAAAAACCGGTGCCGAGGACCAGGAAGTCGAAATGCCTGATTTCGCCTTCCATGAAGGTGATTTCAACGCGGTCGCCGGCGCGCGCGATCGTTCTGAACGGCTTGCCGAAATGCACCTCGAAATTGTCATGGGCAATCGTTCTGAGCACAGTTTCATGCGGCGGCGGGGTCTGGACGCGCTCAAGATAGACCGCCATTTTCCAGCGTTTCGCATCGGAAAGGCCGCGCCAGCCGGCGAAGAAACCGGGATTGGCGTTGGCGCGCCCCTTGTTCAGCTGCGGCAGCGCCTTGCGGCGGCAGAACATGTCGACCCGCCCTGCCCCGGTCTCCAGCGCCGTCGCGGCGTTATCCCAGGCCGATGAGCCGGCGCCGATGACGGCGACGGACTTGCCCTCAAGACGGCCGAAATCGATCATTTCACAGGTGTGCGCCGCCAGATCCGGCCAGAGGTCGGCCGCCACACCCTGAGGGCGGTTGAAGCCGCCGGCCCCCGGACGGCCGGTGGCGATCACAACGCGCTTGGCCCTGAATACCCGCCCATCCGCGGTCGTGAGCGCCACATGGTCCGGATAGGGAGCAAGGCCCACGACATCGCAGCCATTGTCGACCGGCAGTTCCAGCACGTTTCTGAGCCAGATCAGATAGTCCTGCCATACGGAATTCGGAATTTTATAGAGCGCCTCCCAGGCATCCGCACCGAAGGCCGCAACGTACCACGAGCGAAAGGTCAGCGAAGGGATGCCGAAGGGCGAACCGGGCAGGTCCTTTTTCGAGCGCAGGGTCAACATCCGCGCGTAGGTTACCCACGGCCCTTCCTTGCCCTCGGGCGCGCGATCCAGCAGTTTGATGTTGCGGATACCCTTGAATTTCAGGCTGCCGGCGGCGGAAAGCCCGAACATGCCGGCGCCGACGATGATGACGTCATAAAGCGGCGCGCCATCTGCGGCGGTCTTCCTGGCCGTCCAGTCCTCGGGCGGAAGCTTGAGGACGGCAAGATCGTCTTTCACACGCGCTTCAAGTGCGGCAAGCCCCGCGCGCCCTTCCTGCGGCGCGTCGGATATCTTCAAGGATGTAGGCATCTCTGTTCAGCTTCCCTGTTGGCCGGCGTCATTGCGCCGCCTCGTCTTCCATGGAGTAGCGAAAATCGCAGTGGCTCGCCCCGGACATGATCGTCTGGGTGCGTCTGAGCTTCATTTTCGGATTGAAGCCCTCGCAAAACGCGCCGTCGCGATTGCATGACAAGAGATCGCCAATGTCGCCAAGCCCCATTGCCCGATACATTTCCGCATACCGGCAGCGGGTGACGTTGAAGGAGAGTGTTTCCGGCCCCGCCTCCAGCACAGTCATTTCCAGCGCGCCGCCAGCCGTCCAGTTGGGAAGGATCGCGGAAAAATCGGTGAAATCCGCAGGGCGGTCGAGTTCGCCGGCGAAGCTTTCGCCCTGCTGGATCGCCGCCCGCGTCACCGCTTCGCCAATCACGGAACGCGCCTCGGCCTCGCCCCGGCGCGCCTTCAGCTCCTCGTAGACGCTTGCCAGAACATTGGCTTCGATGCGGCGCTGCTCGATGATCGGGATACGGCGCTGTTCAGACATGCGCATGACCTCCGAGATAGGCCTCCGCGACGCGTGGATCGGCGGCAAGCGCCTTGGCATCGCCCTGCAGGACGATCTTGCCGCCTTCCATCACGGCGGCCTGATCCGCGATCCGCAGAACCGACTTGGCGTTCTGCTCGACGATCAGGATCGACAGGCCTTCGCTGCGGATTCTCTCGATGAGATCAAAGATCGCCTTGACGATTTTCGGTGCGAGGCCGAGCGAGGGCTCATCCAGCAGCAGGATCTCCGGTTTTCCCATCAGGGCCCGACCGATGCAGAGCATCTGCTGCTCGCCGCCGGAAAGCGACCCGGCCTCCTGGTTGATGCGCTCCTTCAGGATCGGAAACAGGCTGGCGACATGATCGAGTTCGGAAAGTCCGTGCCGGCCACCGCCGATCAGCAGATTCTCGCGCACCGTCATGTTGGAGAAAATCTGGCGGCCTTCCGGGGCCTGGGAAATGCCCGCCCTGACGATGGCGTGGCTCGGCAACCCGCTGACCACCTCGCCCTTGAAGCGGATCGTGCCGCCATCCGGCTTGTAGATGCCGGAAATGGCGCGCATCAGCGTGGTCTTGCCAACGCCATTGGAGCCGAGCACGCCGTAAATGCCTTTCTCCTCGACGCTCAGCGAGACGCCATGGAGGATCTGCTGGACGCCCATGGTAACGGTGAGGTTTTCGACTTCGAGTACCGCGCTCATTCGTCGCCTCCAAGGTAAGCTTCCAGAACAACGGGATCATTGCGAACCACGGAGGGCACATCATCCGCGATCTTGCGGCCCGACGCGATGACGACGACCCTTTCGCAGATGCTCATCACCAGGTTCATGTCATGCTCGACAAGCATGATCGGCAGGCCGTCAGCGTTGAGCTGTTTGACAAAGGTCGCGAGCTCCGCCGTTTCCGTGTCGTTCAGGCCCGCCGCCGGCTCATCGAGGATCAGGAATTGCGGATCCATCGCCAGCGCGCGGGCGATTTCCAGATATTTGCGGCGGCCATAGGAGAGGTTGGCGGCAAGATCGTCGGCGACCTCCGTCAAACCCGTCATCTCCAGCGCCTTCCAGCTAGCCTCCGAAATGGTCTCGGCGCGTTTCCTGCCGCCTGCAATCGACTGGAAGAAATTCATGCCGGTGGCGCCAAGCGCGCCGACGGAGACGTTGTCGAACACGGTCATGTTGGGAAAGATGCGCAAATTCTGGAAGGTGCGCGACATGCCGCGCTTGGCGATCGCGAAGGGCTTCTGGCCGGTAATGTCCTCGCCCTTGAACCGGACGTTGCCGCCAGATACCGGCGTGAAACCGGAAATCAGGTTGAACAGCGTCGTCTTGCCCGCGCCGTTCGGCCCGATCAGGCCGACAAGTTCACCTTCGCCGACATGGGTGGTGATGTCGTCAACCGCCTTCAGCCCGCCGAAATGGCGCGAGAGGTTTTGAATTTCGAGCACGTTCATCGCCAGCCCACCTTCTTGTCGCCCGGGGCCGCGGCCCAGCGGTCGCCAAACTGGCGACGGACCAGGGAGAGCGCAGGCACTTCGCCGAAGAGGCCCTTGGGCAGAAACAGGATGGCCAGGAACATGACGAGGCCGACCGCGATGTTGCGGAAGTCGCCGACATCGCGCAGCACTTCCGGCAGCAGGATCAGCAGCGCCGCGCCGATGATCGCGCCCGGCAGCGATCCGAGCCCGCCGACGACCACCATCGCCAGGATCTGGATCGAGACCGAGAAATCGAAGTCCTTCGGCGAAATATAGCCCGTCGTGTAGGCCCACAGTGCGCCAGCGAGACCCGCGAAGAAGGCCGAAAGCGTAAACACTTCGATCTTCAGCCGGACGGTGTTCACGCCCATCGCATCAGTGCACTGGTCGTCCTCGCGCAGCGCTCTCAGCCCATTGCCGTAATAGGAGTGGCTGATGCGGTGGATAAGGAAGATCGAAACTGTCACGACAACGGCGACGACGAAATAAATCCCCGTGTCGGAGGTGATGGAGAAGCCGAACACGCTCATGCCGTCAAACAGCATGACGCCGTTCGGTCCCTTGGTGAAGCCGACCCAGTTCAGCATGATGAGATAGAGCATCTGCCCGATCGCGAGCGTTGCCACGGCGAAATAGATCGAGACCAGCCGCATGGTCGGCAGCGCCACCAGAAAGGCGATCAACGCGGCGATAAGCCCGGCGAGCGGAAGGCCCAGTGTGAAACCTATCCCGTAGTCGGCGCCGAGAAGAGCGGCTGTATAGGCGCCGACGCCGTAGAAGGCGGCATGGCCGAGATGCAGCAGGCCGGAGGTGCCGGAGACCATGTTGAGCGACGCCGACAGCAGTACGAAGATCAGAACAAGGCTTGCGATCTGATAGAAATAGCCGCGATCGAAGCCATAAAGAGCCGCCGGCACGATGATGAACAGCAGCAAGAGCGGCAGACCGACGGACAAAAGGCGGGAGGACGGCAGCTTAAACACGCTCCCTCCTTGCGCCGAACAGGCCGCGTGGGAAGAAGATGAGGGTGACGATCAGGAAGCCATAGGCCACCATATCCGACCAGTTGGACGAGATGAATGTCGTGGCCAGGCCTTCGGAAAGACCGAGAAGCAAGGCGCAGATCACCGCACCGGGGATTGATGTCAGACCGCCCATGATCATCGCCACGAACGCCTTGATGCCCGGCACGAAACCCATGGCCGGGAAAATCGCGCCGTAATAGAGCCCGACAAGCAGGCCAGCGGCGGCCCCCATCATCGAGCCGACGACAAAGGTCGAGACGATCGTCATGTCGGTGTTGATCCCGACATATTTCGCGCCGAGCGCGTTGTTGGAAACCGCACGGATGGCGAGACCAATCCGGGTGCGCTTCAGGACATATTGCAGTCCGCCCAGCATGATGATGGCGACCACCAGAATGATGATATCGCCGTTAGAAATCGTCACCGGTCCGAGCTGGATCGGCTTGTTGATCATGTAATCGAACGGCACGGCCTGCATTTGCGATCCGAAGATCAGCTCGAGCGCTTCGCGCACCACGATCGAAACCGCAAGCGACGACATCAGCGTCGCCTCGCGCATGGCGCGCGATTTCAGCGACGCCTCATCCGAAAACCGCCGGAACGGACGAAACGCGATCCGTTCGAGACCGAAACCGGCGAGCGCGCCGATGGCCAGCGCGATGAACAGCACGATCAGCAGCGGCGGCGCAAACGCCGTGATCGCCAGCAGCCCGGCGAAGGCGCCAATCGTGTAAACCTCGCCATGGGCAAAGTTGACGACGTTGAGAACGCCGAAGATCAGCGTGAACCCGATCGCCATCAAGGCGTAGGTGACGCCGAGCGAGAGGCCGATGAGCAATTGTTGCAGATAATATGGATCAAGCAAGATGCGTAACTCCGCATGAGGGGCCGGTCCGGACACAGAGGCGCCGACCGGAGGACGCAGGTGTAGCGCGTTTCCGGAAAAGCGGGAGAGCCCGGCAGATCAGGCGACCGCCGGGCGCCGCCGATCTCAGTTGGAGACCGGGGTGAATTCACCGCCTTCGACAACGGCCTTGGTGAGTTCCTTCTGCGGCTCGCGATCCGGGCCGAAGGTCGTCACGCCCGTCACGCCCGGAAAATCGGTGGTTCCGGCAAGCGCATCGCGCACGCTGTCGCGGGTGACGTCGGGATAGGCCCTGACGATCGCGTCGAGCATGATGTTGACGGCGTCATAGGCCTGGGCGGGGAACTGGCCCGGCAGGTCGCCGCGCTCTTCTTCCCAGGCGGCCACGAATTCCTGCACTTCCGGGCGGTCGTCGTTCGGCATGAAGGTCGCCGTCAGGTGCAGGCCGTCGGCATCGGTGCCCGCAAGCTCGATCAATTGCGGGCTATAGGCTGCCGAGGTGGAAAAGATCGGGATGTCGAGGCCGAGCTGCTTGGCCTGCTTCAGGAAATTGGCGCCGTCCTCGTAGAAGAAACCGGTATAGATCGCGTCCGGCTCGGCGCGCTCAATCTTGGTGATGATCGAGCGGAAATCCGGCAGGCCGCGATTGAAATATTCCGAGAAAACGATCTCGCCGCCATTCGCCTTCACCTCTTCGGCGAAGTTGTCGACCACGGTCTGGCCCCAATCCGTCTGCTCGGAAATGACGGCGATCTTCTTGTAGCCTTCTTCATTCATCCAGTCGGCGTTGAAGGGACCTTCCTGGGCCTGGGTGGTGATGTTGCGAAACTGATAGGGCGAGATCTTCGTATAATCGGGATGCGATGCCGTCTGGGAAAGCTGCGGCACGCCTTCGCGCTGATAGACCTGGGCCGATGCCATCGAGACGCCCGAGGTGAAATCGCCCAGCACCGCGACGATTTCGTCATTGTCGGCGAATTTGCGTGCGATCGTGACGCCTTCCTTGGCATCCGAACGCGAGTCTTCGTAGATGATTTCCACCGGGACCGGCAGTTCGCCGGACGCATTGAATTTTTCCAGCGCGATTTCGGCAGCCGTCTGGAAATCCTTGCCGTATTGCGCGGTCGAGCCCGTCAGCGGCAGTTGATAGCCGACCTTGATCGGATCACCGTCTGCAGCAAACGAAAACCCCGTCGCAAGCGCCGATGCCGCTATGCCGGCGGAAAGCGCCAGTACCGATTTTCGAAGTCCATTCATGTCGTTCTCCTCTGTGGTCTTTCTTTTGTTGTTTCGTGAAAGATCGTTGGTCAAGTGACACCTGCCTTGCTGTGATGCGATGTCGATAGCAGCTAGCAGTCTTTGCCCCCTGAAATGAGAAAGCGGTTTGCGCGGCGCCTCCGTTCTTTAGAAACTTTTGCCAAATAGCAGGCCGTGTTCAGCACCCTACCTGACGGATTGATGAAGCAATTTACATGCCATCGGCGCTCAGCCCTCAGGCCGGTTCCCGCAATCGGTCCTGATCTTCCGCGCAAGCGAAATCGACAGCCGCGGCGGCATACAGCTTCGTCGAGTCGAACACCGGAAGATCGGTATCGGCAGGCCCGATCAACAGTCCGATCTCCGTGCATCCCAGAATAACGCTGTCGCATCCGGCGGCCTTCGCCTTATCGATTGTCCCAACATAGGCCTCTCGCGAGGCATCCCGCACGATGCCGCAGCAAAGCTCATCGAAGATGATGTCATGCACGGCCTGCCGGTCCGCTGCGTCCGGCACCATGGCCGACATGCCGTGGGCGGCCTCAAGACGATCCCGATAAAACCCCTCTTCCATCGTGTAGCGGGTGGCGAGCAGCAGCGGGCGCTTCATGCCGGCCGCGTTCAGGGCGCGCCCGGTCACATCAACGATGTGGATGAGCGGAATATCAAAATGTGCAGAAACCTCATTTGCAATCATGTGCATCGTATTTGTGCAGATCAGCACGCAATCCGCGCCGCCGCTTTGAAGATTGCGACCGACCTGCCCGAGATAGGCGCTCGCTCTGTCCCACTGACCAGCCTTCGGCCGGGAAGCGACCACGCGACAACTTCAGCACGCGCTTGGTCCCGGCGCGGTCCTGGATGTCGGCGGCACCTTGACGGCCAGTCGGCGCCCACCGGTGTCGGTCGAGGAAGAACGGTTTCAAACGTAAACCGACATGCGGGCTTTGCGGCGAGCCTATTACAACGATCCAAGCCCTTCGAAGAAAATCTACAAGTAATAATTCAATAAATATTACTTATACTTTACAGTTATATTGACACAATCTTCAAAATAGCAAAAATTAATAAGTCGTATTTTTTAATATATCTCGTAAACCGACATTTACATCTAAATACAAGGATGGAACATGATGAATCGAAACCTAAAAATACTAATGGCAGCCTTCCTGTTCGCGCTGGCGCCGATTTCGTCACCGGTATGGGCCAGTTCCTCGCTTGTGATGACGACAGGTCCTTACACAGAGGAGGTCGATGGCGTGCCGTTTTCATTTGGCAATGTCAATCTGCTCCACAAGGCGAGTTCCCCGCGCAAGAAAAACTGCGTCACCAATGATTTCAGCGGCAACGGGAGCGCCTGCACCGTTGGCAAGATAAAGCTCCCGCAATTTGAAACGCTGGAAATCTATTCGGCAGCCAAGGGCGAGCGGGACGGCAATGACCTGATAACGACCCTTTACAATCACCGCGGCGAACAGTCATGCACCTTTACCTTTGTGGCGCTGCCGAAGCCGGACAATGAATGGTCAATAGAGATCAGCGGCGAGGCCTCCCATCGCTGCAAGGCCACCCCCAGCAGTGGTCGCATGGTGCCGATCCTCTACCGGATGGACACCCGGCCACCGCAATATTTCGTGGAAGGCATCGGGCGCTGGGGCAGTAACACGAACGCCGCAGCGCACTTTATGGGTGATTCCCTTCAGGGCGCGCAGTCTGGAGAGATCGACTCAGCGTTCATTTCGTTTGCAGACGATTATAATGCCTACATGCACTACATATACGATACGGCGATTGGAAATGAATTAATGGATAAAGATGTCTGGATATACAGAATCCGGGCAGACAATGCTTTTTTCAAATTGCAACCGGTTCTGAGAGGCCGATTTAAAAGTTATTGAGTGATATCAGAAG
>NZ_JAINWJ010000071.1 GCF_021021415.1 Martelella mediterranea
TCAACAAACAATCCTCGGGCTTGACCCGAGGATCCAGGCCGAAGCGCTCAGTGTGAAAGAAATACGTTTCTGATCAATGACTTGTGCAGTATGGATGCTCGGGTCAAGCCCGAGCATGACGCCTGTGGGGGCGAAGGTCAGAAGCTCCGCGATTGCGGCTTGGCCAGCAACAATAAGCCGGCCTCCCGAGAGGCCGGCTTATTGTTATGTGAAGTTCGTCCGAACTCAGCACGGCAAGGCGGCAGAGACTACTTCTTCAGTATCTCGACGCCCGGCAGAACCTTGCCTTCCATCCATTCCAGGAACGCGCCGCCGGCGGTCGAGACGTAGCTGAAGTCACCCTTGACGCCGGCATGGTTGAGGGCGGAGACGGTGTCGCCGCCGCCGGCAACCGAGGTCAGTTTGCCCGCTCTGGTGCGCTCGGCCGCGAATTTCGCCGCGGCGACGGTGGCGGCGTCGAAGGGCTCGATCTCGAACGCGCCGAGCGGGCCGTTCCAGACCAGGGTTTCGGCCTTCTCGATCCATTCATTGATGGTCATGACGGATTGCGGGCCGACATCGAGCATCATCTTGTCGGCCGGGATCGCGTCGATCGCGACGGTTTCGTTTTCGGCATTGGCCTTGAACTCGCCGGCGACCACCCCGTCTACCGGCAGCACGATCGCGCAGCCGGACTTTTCGGCTTTTGCCATGATGGTCCGGGCGGTATCGGCAAGGTCGTGCTCGCACAGCGACTTGCCGACATCGATGCCCTTGGCCGCGACGAAGGTATTGGCCATGCCGCCGCCGATCACCAGCGCATCGACCTTGTCGATCAGGTTTTCCAGCAGGTCGATCTTGGTGGACACCTTGGCGCCGCCGACGATCGCCACGACCGGGTGCTTCGGATTGCCGAGGCCGCTTTCCAGCGCCTCGAGCTCGGCCTGCATGGTGCGGCCGGCATAGGCCGGCATGTGGTGGCCCAGCCCCTCGGTAGAGGCATGGGCGCGGTGGGCGGCGGAGAAGGCGTCGTTGACATAGACATCGCCGTTTGCGGCAAGGGCTGCCACGAAATCGGGGTCGTTCTTTTCCTCGCCCTTGTGGAAGCGGGTGTTTTCGAGGAGCAGGATATCGCCGGCGGTCATTGCCGCGATCGCCTTTTCGGCGGGTTCGCCGACGCAGTCATCGGCAAATGCTACGGCGTGGTCGAGCACTTCCTCAACGGCGTGGACAATGGGTTTCAGCGACATTTCCGGCACGACCTGGCCCTTGGGGCGGCCGAAATGGGCCATCAGGATAACCTTCGCGCCCTTGCCGGAAAGCTCGGTGATCGTCGGCGCGACGCGTTCGATCCGGGTTGTGTCGGTCACCCGGCCGTCGCTGAAAGGCACGTTCAGATCGACGCGCACAAGGACGCGCTTGCCGTTGATGTCGGGCAGATCGTCGAGGGTCTTGAAGGCGGGCATGGGTCGTCCTCTTGCGTGTTGCGGCGCCCCGGGGAAGGGCGCGGGTCTGGCTGCGGCGCGTCTCGACATCTACTGAAGAGCGGCCACTGAAATCAACGAATGGAGTCCTATTCAAAAACCGCCCGCTCGGCAATGTCGCAGCGATGAAAAGCCTATCGCCGCACCCTGCGGCGCAGACGGCCGAAGAACCGGCTCAGGGAGCGGAGAGGGCCTTCAGGGCGTTCGCTTGCACCATCGCGCCAGACCCCGATCGAGGTGATGTTGTGCTCGGCATCGGCATCGCGCACGATCAGCGCCAGCGGGCCGAGATGCAGCCGGTCGGCGATGATCGGCTTGCCGCCGAGTTCCTGTTTCATGTAGTCGGCAAGCCGCATATCCTCGATCCCCGCCGGTATCGCGACCGTCGGGTCGATCGCGCGCAGCTCCTTTACAGGGCGGTCGGGCAACAGCACCTGGGTGCCGAGCAGCGGCTCCTCTCCCGCGTTCGCAGCAAGCGCCGGATCGGCGAAAAGCTGGTCGAGCAGGTAGGACATGCCCGGGATGACGAACAAATAGAGATAATCGCCGGCCTTCAGGTTTCCGGCATAGAAGTAGCGCATCGAAAGTCCGTCGCGCACCACCAGCGAGGGGATGGCCCAGCGCGGTATCGACGCGCCGTCGAGCACCGGCGCGCCCTCGGCAAGGCGGTAGACCAGCAATTCGTGCTTGGCATTTTCGTGGAGGTCTATGTCGACGATCTCCAGCGCCCCGGTTGCCCGCGGCTGAACCAGTTTCAGGAGCCGGGCGAGCGGGGCGAGCGTCCAGCCCTGCAGGATCAGCGATACCAGCACCATGACGAAGACGATGTTGAAGATGCGTCCGGCATTTTCCAAGCCGTAAAGGCTCGGCAGGATGGCGAGCAGGATCGAGGCCGCTCCGCGCAGGCCGATCCAGGCGATGAAATTGGTCTCGCGCGGCCGGTAGTTGAATTTCCACAGGCAGAGCCAGACGGCAATCGGGCGGGCGACGAAGACCAGAAATAGCGCCAGCGCGAAGGCCGGAAGAAAGATTTCGGGAAAGTTCCGGGGCGTCGCCAGCAGGCCGAGCAGCAGGAACATGATGATTTGCGCCAGCCAGGTCATGCCCTCCTGAAACCGCCGGATGGAGCCGACATAGCGGACATGGCGGTTGCCGGCGATCAGACCTGCGACATAGACCGCCATGAAGCCGCTGCCGCCGGCCGCTCCCGTGGCCGAGAAAATCAGGAGCGCCGCCGTCAGCACCAGGATCGGCGCGAGGCCGCGATTGAGGCTGAACCTGTTGGCGATCAGCACGGTCAACCCGCCGCCGATCACGCCGAACAGCAGGCCGAAGCCGATCTCCTGCACGAAATGGAGCAGCATCGGCAGGATTTCCTGAACGCCGGTTTCATTCATCGAGAGAATGGAAACCAGCGTCATGGTCAGGAAAATCGCCATCGGGTCATTGATGCCGGATTCGACTTCCAGCGTGGCGCTCACCCGGTCCATCACCCTTATGCCACCGATGCGCATCAGGAAGAACACCGCCGCCGCATCCGTCGAGGCGACGATCGCGCCAAGCAGAAAGCCCTCGAGCAGGGTAAAGCCGAGGATCACGGCGGCCGCCACCGCCACCAGCCCGGCCGTCGCCACCACGCCCGCCGTTGCAAGCAATAGCGCGGGCGCCGCACTCGTCTTGAAGGTCTTGAACGACGTGCCGAAGCCGGAATCGAACAGGATCACGGCCAGCGCCAGCGAGCCGACATAGAAGGTCAGCGCGTCATTGTCGAATTCGATCCCGAAGCCATCGGTCCCCGCCAGCAGTCCCACGCCGAGAAACAAGAGCAGCAGGGGCGCGCCGAAACGGAAGGCGAGCGCGCTGGAAAGCGCGGCAAGAAGGACGAGGCCGGAAAACACCAGCACCGCTAGATAAAACGTCGTCAAATTGTGTCCTTCCGGCAGAGCGGCGCGAGGGCGTGGAAACGAGGTTTGGCAAAACCTGCTTTTTTCAACAAAATAGGCTATTTGCGGCATTTTTTAAAGCGTTGCCGCTATTGTCGCCGTTTGACGCCCGCGCGCGGCAGAAACAATCCACCCGCAGCTTGTCGGGGCAAGCGGAGGGCGTTGTTTTCGGACTGAAGCGGCCGCGACGCGGAAACTTTTGCCGGCATCATTATTGCCACGCCCGGTGCTTGTGGTAACCAAGAGGCCAAGATGATATCCGGCGCAATGGCGGCTTCCCGTCCAATCCGTGCTCGCTTCGCCCTGAAGGAGGATTTTCGTGAATTCCAGTCTGACTGAAGCCCAGGCCGAACCGCTTCCGGGCCGGTGGGTGGCGCTGGCCGTGCTGCTTTGCGCCGTGTTCATGAACATGCTCGACGTCACCATCGTCAATGTCGCGCTGCCCTCGATCCAGAAGGGTCTCGGGGCGTCCAATTCCGATATCGAATGGGTGGTCGCGGGCTATGTGCTGGTGTTTGCCTTGGCGCTGCTGCCGTTCGGCAGGCTCGGCGATATCGTCGGCAAGAAGCGGATGTTCATGATCGGCGTGTTCAGCTTCACCATAGGCTCGGCGCTTTGCGGATTGTCTCATAATATCGAGCTTTTGGTTGCATCGCGCCTGTTCCAGGGCTTCTCGGCCGCGATGATGACGCCGCAGGTGCTGGCGCTGGCACAGGTGATGTTTCCTCCGCACGAACGCGCGCGGGCCTTTTCGTTCTTCGGCATGATGGCGGGGATTGCGACCGTCAGCGGCCCGATCATCGGCGGGCTGCTGATTGACCATGATGTTTTCGGCCTCGGCTGGCGCGCGATTTTCCTGATCAACCTGCCGATCGGCGTGTTTGCCGTTCTGGCCGGGTGGAAGCTCGTCCCCCATACGGAAAGCCATCCCGGCGGGCGCAATGACTATGCGGGCATCGCGCTGATTGCGGCGGCAATGTTCATGCTGATCTTTCCTCTGGTTGAGGGTCGCAATTTCGGCTGGCCGGCATGGTGCTTCGCGATGATGGCGGCCGCCATTCCGGTGCTGGCGGCGTTCGTGTTGTGGGAGCGTCGCCAGAACCGCCGCAACCGGCCGCAGCTTCTGGCCTTCGCGCTGATCGCGAACCGCAATTTCATGGTCGGCAGCGTGATGGCGCTGGTGTTCTTCTCCACCATGCCGGGCTTCTTCCTCTGCCTTGCGATTTTCCTGCAGGTCGGGTTCGATTTCGACCCGTTGAAGTCGGGGCTCACCACGGTGCCGTTTTCGGTTGGCGTGTTCCTCGCTTCGGTTGCCAATGGCCGCTTCGGCAGCGTGGCGCTGAAATTCAGGATGATCTGCGGGCTGGCGCTGCTGTTCGTCGGCATTTTCTGGCTGCGCTCCTATGTGCTGACCATTACCGATACGATTTCGCACTGGGATGTGCTCGGTCCGCTGCTGACGGCGGGGCTGGGGCTCGGCATGTCGATCGCCTCGATCTTCCAACTCGTGCTGGCAGGCGTGCCGGCCCGCGAGGCGGGCTCGGCCTCCGGCGCGCTGCAGGCCGTCCAGCAGCTCGGCGGCGCGTTTGGCATCGCGATCATCAGCGGGATTTTCTTTTCCAGACTGGCGAGCCTGCTTCCGGCCGGCAGCGACCAGCACCCGGCCTATGTCCAGGCCTTTGCCGGCGCGGTCGTCTTCAATCTGGTCGCCTATGTGATCGTGGCCGTGCTGGCGACGATGCTGCCGGCCCACAAGGCCGCAGGCGGGCCGGGCAAGGCCGAGCCGCATATCGCCTGATGTCGCCCTGTCGTAGGGCGAAGCCTACCGGTTCGCCCGGCTTGTTCAGGGCACCAGCAGCGTGCCCGCGCCGCCCTTGGTGAGGATTTCGAGCAGAACCGAGTGCTTGACCTTGCCGTTCAAAATGACCACGCCTTCGACGCCAGCCTCGATCGCCTCGATGCAGGTTTCGACCTTGGGAATCATGCCGCCCGAAACCGTGCCGTCGAGGATCAGGTTGCGGGCCTCGGCAACCGACAATTCCTTGATCAGCTCGCCATTTTTGTCCAGCACGCCCGGGACATCGGTGAGGAACAGCAGGCGCGTGGCGCGCAGCGCGCCGGCAATCGCGCCGGCAAAGGTGTCGGCATTGATGTTGTAGGTCTCGCCGGCGCGGCCCGGGGCCACCGGCGCGATCACCGGGATCATCTCGGATTTCGCCAGAAGGTCGAGAAGGGTGGTGTCCACGGTCACGACCTCGCCGACAAAGCCGAGATCGAGCACGCGCTCGATGTTGGAATCGGGGTCGATCACCGTCTTCTTGGCCTTTTCGGCAAACACCATGTTGCCGTCCTTGCCGCAGAGCCCGATTGCCCATTCGCCGGTCTGGTTGATCAGGGCGACGATCTCCTTGTTGATCGAGCCCGCCAGCACCATCTCGACGATCTCGACGGTCGCCTGATCGGTAACCCGCAGACCGCCTTCGAACTTCGATTCAATGCCCATCCGCTTCAGCATGCCGCCGATCTGCGGCCCCCCGCCGTGAACCACAATCGGGTTCACGCCCGACTGCTTCAGCAGCGCGATATCGCTGGCGAAGGCCTGGCCAAGCTCGCTATCGCCCATGGCGTGGCCGCCATATTTCACGACGATCGTCTTGTTCTCGTATTTCTGCATATAGGGCAGGGCCTGGACCAGGAGCCGCGCCTGCTGTTCGCTTTCCGACAGTGACATGAAGTTTCCCGCTGCAATTTGCTCAGCGGCCTTTTAGCGCAAACTCGCGGTCTGGGAAACTCCTGTCCGGCGTTAACCGAAAGATGAGCTTGCGCCGGCAAACTTGATGTTTATCATCTGGGAGCGCGCATGAGGGAGGAACGGAACGCAATGGCAGGGCAGGGCTTTCATGGCGGGTGAAGACCTCGGCGTTCTGATCTCCCGGATTTCGATGCGCGATCGAAGCGCGTTCGAACTGCTTTATGAGCAGGCGAGTCCGAAACTTTTTGCGATCTGTCTTCGTATACTGGGCGAACGCGGCGAGGCGGAGGACGCCTTGCAGGATATCTTCGTGCGGATATGGCAGCGCGCCGGCACGTTCTCGACCGATGGACGCTCGCCGATGGGTTGGCTCGCCACCGTCGCCCGAAACCACGCAATCGACCGGCTCCGGCAGAAAAAGCCCGCGACGCGCGACATCGATGATGTCTACGATCTCGCCGACGGCGCCAGAACGCCGGAAGAAGACGCCCACCTGAAAAGCGAGGGCCGCAGGATTGACCACTGCATGCAGCGCCTTGAGCCCGATTGGGCCTCGGCCGTGAAGGATGCCTATGTGCAGGGGTTGAGCTATAACGAACTGGCGGAGCAGTACAAGGTTCCGCTCAATACAATGCGAACCCGGCTGCGGCGCAGCCTGATCAAACTGAAAGAGTGCCTGGAAGCATGACGACGCCGGAAGACACATCAGGCGACAAGCCCTACGACAGCGTCGTTGCCGGCGAATATGTGCTGGGCACGCTGTCGCGGGATGCGCGGCAGACCGCCGAGGCGCGCATGCGTTCCGACCCGGCCTTCGCCGCGCTGGTGCATGACTGGCAGGCCAGACTCGAGCCGCTCGACGAGGAATATGGCGAGGTGACCCCGCCGGCCTATATGCGCGGCGCCATCGAAACCCGGCTGTTCGGCACGGGCAAGGAGAAACAGGGGTTCATTGGCCGCGCCTGGGATTCCGTTGCGCTTTGGCGCGGCGTGGCGGCGGTGGCCATCATCTTTGCCGTCGCCTTTCTTGCAAGCGAGCGCTTCCTGTCCGAGGCCCAGCCGACCCTGCTTGCCGAACTCAGCGGGCCGGACAATGCCGTCAACCTCGTGGCGCGCTACAATGCGCGCAACGGCATCGTGACCTTCACGCCGGTTGCAGCCGGCGCGGCGGATGAGCGTTCGCTGGAGCTCTGGCTGATCGCGGGCGATGATGCGCCGCTGTCGCTCGGCGTATTGCCGCAGACCGGCGAGGGCGAAATCGCGGTGCCGCGCACTGTCGCCGGCCGCATTGATGCCGGCGCTTCCTTTGCGGTCACAATCGAGCCGTTTGGCGGCTCGCCGTCGGGTGCGCCGACCGGGCCGGTGATTGCCGCCGGCGAGCTGAGATCGCTCTGAGTTTCAAGAAAATATCATTATAAAACATATACGTAAAAGAAAATCGAAGAAAACTGAAACTTCTCTGTCCGGGCTTTCGTCCTTTGTTTCATAGCCAGCCATGAGGACTGGCGGAACACGAAAAGTTTGAGGAGAAATTCATGTTTGCACTTCTGAAGAAAACCGCCATCGCCGCCGCTCTTGTTTCGGGCACCGCGATTGCGGCCTTCGCCGCCAATCCGATGGTCGGCGGCGCCGAGATGTATCCGGACAAGAATATCGTCGAAAACGCCATGAATTCCGCCGACCACACCACGCTGGTCGCCGCCGTGAAGGCCGCTGGCCTTGTCGAAACGCTTCAGGGCGATGGTCCCTTCACCGTCTTCGCGCCGACCAATGAAGCCTTCGCGGCGTTGCCGGATGGCACGGTCGACACGCTTCTGATGCCGGAAAACAAGGACGCTCTGGCCAAGATTCTGACCTGCCATGTCGTCGCCGCGGATGCGATGTCGTCCGCGATCGAGAAGATGATCGCCGATGATGGCGGCGAGCATGACGTGCCGACCGTGGGCGGTTGCGTGCTGAAGGCGAAGGAAATGAACGGCACCATCACGCTGACCGATGAAAACGGCGGCGTGGCCGAGGTGACGATCGCCGATGTCGAGCAGTCGAATGGCGTCATCCATGTCATCGACAAGGTTCTGCTGCCTGCCGGCTGAGGCCTCGCGGCCGGAAGCCAGCTCCAGTTTCCGGCCGGTCAAGGAACCTCAATGACTGGCTGAACAGGGGCGGCAGCCCCGGGGAGGGACGGCTCGCGCCGTCCCTCTTCCTCCCCCGGGTGGATTCATCATCCTGGTCTCGGACGACGCAGTTTCCTTCGGAATACCTGTTTTCCGCCGCGAATACGACACGCAAAAGGGGAATAGTCTGCCGAAGCAACTCAGAGATGAGAAGGTTCGAGCTGACAGCGTCAGGAGCGAGCTTCGCTCTGAACTGCTCGATACCGACCGGATACATGACGAGAAGACCCGGCGGAAAACACCAACCCCGGTGTCAACTGACCGCCCTTCGGGGCGGTCTTTTTGTACGGTCACATGTTGATCGTATCGATGATCGCCTGGCGCAACGCATCGAGCCCGTCATGTTTTTCCGATGAGGTCGCGAGAATGACCGGGTAGGCGGCGGGGCGCTTGCGGATTTTTTCTGCGGTGGCAGCCAGAAGTTTGGCGACAGCCGGCGGCTTGATCTTGTCGCTCTTGGTCAGCACGATCTGATAGGAGACGGCGGCCTTGTCGAGCAGATCCAGCACGTCCTCGTCATTCTTCTTGATGCCGTGGCGGGCATCGATCAGCACATAGACCCGCTTCAGCGTGGCGCGGCCGCGCAGATAGTCGAACACCAGCTTGGTCCACTGCTCCACCTGCGCCTTGGGGGCCTGGGCGTAGCCGTAGCCGGGCATGTCCACCAGCGCCATTGGCGGCAGGTCCTCGCCTTCGCCGGAATAGCCGTCGGGAACGAAATAGTTGAGTTCCTGGGTGCGGCCCGGCGTGTTGGAGGTGCGCGCCAGCCCCTTCTGGGTCAAAAGCGCATTGATCAGCGAGGACTTGCCGACATTGGATCGGCCCGCAAACGCCACTTCTGCCGGACCTTCCGGCGGCAGGAACTTCATCGAGGGCACGCCGCGGATAAAAATCCACGGGCGGGCGAAAAGCGCTGCATCCTGGGCGATCTGCTGGGTCATATCCCGATCCTTACCATGAAGAAAACGCCCGGCAAGGGTGCCGAGCGTGTTTTCCTTGAGGCGTTTGCCGCCATTTGAGCCTCTCCAAGTGGAGAGAGCTGGCCAGACCTATTCCGAAGCCGGTTTCTTCTTGCGGAACACGCCCTTCAGATTGTCGAACAGTTCGATCTTGACGCCGTGGCGCTTCATGATGATCGACTGCTGCAGGATCGAAAGCGTGTTGTTCCATGCATAGTAGATCACCAGGCCTGCCGGGAACTGCGCCAGCATGTAGGTGAACACGACCGGCATCCAGTTGAAGATCATCGCCTGGGTCTTGTCCGGCGGCGTCGGGTTCATGCGCATCTGGATCCACATGGTGATGCCCATGATGATCGGCCATGCGCCGATCATCAGAATGGACGGCACGGACCAGGGCAAAAGACCGAACAGGTTGAACAGGCTGGTCGGATCGGGCGCGGAAAGATCCTGGATCCAGCCGAAGAACGGCGCGTGGCGCATTTCGATGGTGACGTAGAGCACCTTGTAGAGCGCGAAGAAGATCGGGATCTGGACCAGCATCGGCCAGCAGCCGGCGACCGGATTGATCTTCTCCTTCTTGTAGAGCTCCATCATCGCCTTCTGAAGGCCCATGCGGTCGTCGCCATACTGCTCCTTCAACTCGGTCATCTTCGGCTGCATGCGCTTCATGTTGGCCATGGAGGCGTACTGCTTGGAGGCGAGCGGGAAGAAGATCAGCTTGATGATGACGGTGGTGATCAGGATCGCGACACCGAAATTGCCGACCTGATGGTAGATGAAGTCCATGAGCTGGAACAGCGGCTTTGTGATGAACCACAGCCAGCCCCAGTCGATCATCCGGTCGAAAAGCCGGATATTGTAGTTGTCTTCGTAGGCCGTCAGCGTGTTGGTTTCCTTGGCGCCGGCAAACACCATGGTCTTCAGGTCGGCCGATTGGCCAGGGGCAATCGTCAGCGCGGCGTTGTCGGAATAATCCGCCTGATAGCGCGCGCGGCCATCGGTGAAATGCGAGAAGCGGGCATCGTAGTTGACGTTGGCCTGCGGAATGACGGCGGTGCCCCAGTATTTGTCGGTCACGCCGAACCAGCCGCCGGTCGCGCCGTCGAAGCTCTGGTTTTCCTTGTCGACCGACTTGTAGGTCTCCAGAGTCACGCCGGCATCATCACCGAACACGCCGAGAAAGCCTTCGTGCAGAACCCATGCGGACGGCTCGTCGGGCAGGCTGAAACGGGTGATGCGGCCATAGGGCGTCACAGAGGCCTGTTTTTCGGAATTGTTGGTGACCTTGTCGTCGACGGTGATCATGTATTTGTCGTCGATCGAGAAGGTCCGTGTGAACTTGATGCCGGCATCATTGGTGTAGGAAATCACCACCGGGGTCGACGGCGTCAGCTCGGAGCCCTTTTCCAGCGTCCAGACCGTCTGCGGACCCGGAACCGTTCCGGAATTGTCGCCCTGTACGAAACCGAGTTCGGCGAAATAGCCGTTCTCTGTGTCGGCCGGCGAGAACAGCGTCACGATCGGGCTCGTGGGATCAACCGAAACATGGTAATCCTTGAGCTTGATATCGTCGATCCGGGCGCCGGCGAGATTGATCGAGCCTTCGAGTGAGGGCGTCTCGATCTTGACGCGCGGCGCGGATGCCTGCTGCGCGCCGGACTGGGAAAATACCGCATCGCCGTTTGCCCCGGCCTGGCCGGAGACGGCGGGCGTCGTGGTCGCGCCGTCTGGCGTGACGGTCTGTTCCTGCGTCTGCTGCTGCAGGGCGGCCTGTTCCTGGGCCTGGCGCTGCGCCTCCATGCGCGGACCCATGAAAAAGAACTGCCAGGCGAGGACGATCAGGACCGTCAGGCCGATCGCGATCATAGAATTGCGGTTATTTTCCATCTTTAGTTCCTGGTGCGGAAGCCTTTCGGCTCCGTCGGATTTGAGGCGGGTTCGAGATCCGCGATTCCAGCGTATCGACAAGCCGCGCAAATGGCGCATCCAGCACCTCGCTGCGGCCCACGATGACATAATCGCAACCGGGCTGCATTGCAAACGCTGCCTTCAGGCGAACCGCCTCTTTCAGGCGGCGGCGAATGCGGTTGCGCTCCACGGCATTGCCCTGCCGTTTTGTCACAGTAAAACCGACGCGAGGCCCCGATTGGGGTTCGCGTCGGTCGAGAACTTCAAGCAGAAAAAGGGGGCCCTTGCGCCGCTCGCCCTTTTGTACGGCGAGAAACTGTGGACGGGTCTTCAACCGTCCGACTTCGGCCTTTTGATCGGGCCCGGACATAAGGGCGAAACGCCCTTACGCCGAAAGACGCTTGCGGCCGCGGGCGCGGCGGGCGTTGAGGACCTTGCGGCCGCCCTTGGTTGCCATGCGCGAGCGAAAGCCGTGGCGGCGTTTGCGAACGAGTTTGGAAGGCTGGTAGGTACGCTTGGTAGACATTTGTTTTAATACCGCGGTGTGCGGCCCTTCTTGAAAACCGGACGAAACCGGTTAAGCGTGTGGTTGATGTCGTTCGCTCCGCAAAAATATATGGGTGCAGAGCCGAAACTGCGCGGCTTATAAGGGAAAGCGCCGCGAATTGTCAATCGCGCGGCTGAGAAGTCGCAGCTAGCCCGGCCCGGTTTTGCATTTGCGACGTTCGGGCATAGTATGGTGTCAGGTTGAATCGGAGAAAGCGGATGCGGTCTGAAAACCGCCCTCGGGGCACGGAAAGTGCATCTCCACGCGTCAGCGCCGACGGCGTCGCGATGCCGCGTTTTCTCTCCGGCCTGTCCGGACGCATCCTGATGCTGACGGTCGCCATCATCATGTTTGCCGAAATCGTGTTCTTCGTGCCGGCGGTCGCCACCATGCGCCTGCGCTGGCTTGACGACCGGCTGAACACCGCCGCCGCCGCGGTCACCGTCATCGACGGGCTTCAGCCGCTGTCGCTTCCGCGCGCGCTTCAGGACGAGACGCTGATGGCGACGGGCACCAAGGCGATCGTGCTGAGGAAGGACGGCATGTCGCAATTGCTGGCGGTGACCGACATGCCGCCCGAAATCAGCCGCAGCTACGATCTGACCGATGTCGGCCCGGTAGAGGCGGTGGTCGATGCCTTTGACGAGCTTCTGTTCGGCGGCGATCGGGCGATCCGCATTCTCGGCAATATCGGCGACAGCGACGCGATCATCGAACTGGTGATCTCCGACGATGAATTGCGTCACGCGCTGCTGATCTATGCGCGCAATATTTTCGCGCTCAGCATTCTGCTGTCCTCCGTCACCGCGATGCTGATCTTCTTCCGGCTGAATTCAATGCTGGTGCGCCCGCTCAGGCGCCAGATCGCCAATATGCAGGCGTTTTCCGAACATCCCGAACTGCCGGAGAGCGTGTTCCGCCCGAGCGCGGAACCCGATGAACTGGGCATTGCCGGCCGTCATCTTGCCACCATGCAGAGCGAATTGCAGAAAACCCTGCGCCAGCAGAAGCGGCTTGCCGAACTCGGTCTGGCCGTGTCCAAGATCAACCACGACATGCGCAATATCCTGTCCGCCGCCCAACTGATGTCGGACCGCATTGCCGGGATCGATGATCCGGTGGTCAAGCGGGTCGCGCCGAAGTTGCTGCGCGCGATCGACCGGGCAGCGCTCTATTCGCGTTCCGTGTTGAGCTATGGCCAGGTCTCCGAGGCGGAGCCGAAGCGCCGGATGATAGACGTTCAGTCGCTGGTCAACGACGTTCATGACTATCTCGAACTCTCCGCCGATCCGTCGATCGAGTGGATCAACCGCGTGCCGGAAGGGCTGAAGATCGACGCCGACCCCGAGCAGTTGTTCCGGGTGATCTTCAACCTCTGTCGCAACAGCGTCGAGGCGCTCGGCCAGCAGGCCAAGGCCGAATCGGTCAACTGTCTGACGATCTCCGCCCAGCGCCATGGCAGCGTTGTGTCGCTGACGATCGACGATACCGGGCCCGGCATGCCGCAGAAGGCGCGCGAGAATCTGTTCGCCGCCTTTCGCGGCTCGGCCCGCAGCGGCGGGACGGGGCTTGGGCTTGCCATCGCCCGCGAACTGGTGCTCGCCCATGGCGGCACGATCGGACTTGTGGAAAAGGCAGGCCAGGGTACGCTGTTTCGCATCGAAATTCCCGACCGCCCGGTGATGCTGGAAAGCTGGCGAGAGGAGAGCGAAGCCGGCAGCTAAGGGCCCTCGCGCCCGCCGCCTGCTTTGATGTTTCAGGAAAATGACAACAATTTTCGGAAATCCGCTTGCATTCCAAATCGCAAGGTTCTAGAAGCCGTTTCGCACGCCGCAGACAGACGCGGCGACCGCAAAAGGCAAGCGCTCGTAGCTCAGCTGGATAGAGCACCAGACTACGAATCTGGGGGTCGGGAGTTCGAATCTTCCCGAGCGCGCCATTTCTTCCCCAAGACATGTTTGGAAGGTCTTCTCGCCTCCCGAGACCGGCCGACATCTTGCTGCTTTCCGTACGCTTCAGCGCGTTTGACGCTATTCCTCCGCCCACTCCGGCAGCGGAAACACCATGTCATAGGCCCAGTTGAAGGCGAGCGCGTAGACCATGTAGAACAGCGCGAAGGATATATCCATCACCAGCGCCTGCCACAGCGATATGCCGAGATACCAGGCGATGAAGGGCATCAGCACGATCAGCAGGCCGGTCTCGAACAGGACCGCATGGACCACGCGTGACGGAATCGCCTTTTCGGTGGTGGCGAACAGGCGCTGCATGATGTGGTCGAAGATATAGTTGTAGACCATGTTCCAGAGGGCGGCGAGCGTGGCGCTTGCAACGCCCACCACGCCGATGTCGTGCATGGGCATGCCGAAGGCGAATGCGCCGAGCGGAACGATCAGAAGCAGGCCGATAATCTCGAAGCTGAGCGCATGGCGAAGGCGATCGAGAGGGGAGCGCATGGGCAACCTCAAATGAGATGCCGGGTCGTCCCGACTGTTGTCCACTTTGGGGAGGTCGTCCTCACAGCGACGGAGGTAGCGCTCACCATGCCCCGTTTCAAGTGCCGGCACAGTGAAGTGAAAAAAAGACTGCTCCGCGCATTCTGGAAAGAACGAGACCCGCGGGACGCGCCGGTCATGGCAGCGTGTTATCCTGGTTCACGACACGATTGCGGCCGCCCCGCTTGGCGACATAGAGACGCGTGTCGGCGTTCTTGAACAGGGCGTTCCAGCTTTCGGATGGTTCGCGCGTCGCGACGCCGAAGCTCGCGGTGACGCCAGTTGCGCCATCCGGCAGGCCGTAGTGATGCGCCTCGACGGCGGCCCTCAGGCGTTCGGCGAACTGCAGCGCGGCCTCGACGTCGGTATCCGGCATCAGGATCGCGAATTCCTCGCCGCCCAGCCGCCCGATGATGTCGTGCTTGCGGGCATTCTGGCGCAGGACCGCACCCACCTCCCTGAGGACGGCATCGCCCTGATCGTGGCCATAAAGATCATTTATGCTCTTGAAGTGATCGATGTCGCAGAGAACGAGGGAAACCGGATTGTCGATAACCGGCAATTCCAGGTCGATCCGGTCGCCGAAACCGCGCCTGTTCAACACCCCGGTCAGCGCGTCATAGTCACGTTCGCGCCGCAGATCGTGCAGGATATCGGAAAAGGCAGCAAACAGCAGCGTAAGCGCCAGCGCCGCAGCGAGGAGACCGACGGAGAAGAGCATGGCCTGCCAGAACATCGAGTTTGCGAAGGCGGCCACGCCGGGAGCGATCCAACTGCCGATGGTCAGCAGGGTTCTCGGAAAGAAGTGAAGGGCGAAAAGCAACAGAACCCAGAATAGAACGCGATCAACGGGACGTGGCGCCGGACGCTTCGCAAGGGGAACCGTTGCCGAAACCATGATCAGGCCATAGCCGAAATGCTGTACGTAGATACGGGCGGTCAGATTCCGATCAACATAGAAAAAATACCAGAGCAACGCCATTATGACCGCGAATACGGCCAGGCAGAGCCACCAGTTGAATGGCTTGTCTGCGCGCAGGAGTATGCCCTGCACGGTCAGCAAGACCGCAAGCGTGTAGAGTGCGCCGGAAACAAGGGCATTTGCTCCAACGCCCGGAGGCCAGCCGAGAATTTGCGAGAGCGAGCCCAGCGTGAACAGCAGGCACGATAGCGCTAGCACCGGCAAATAGAGCAGCCGCCTTTCGATCAGCCAGAACACCGCAAAGGCGAGACTGAATGTCAGAACGATGCCAGGACCCGTCAAGGAAAGGATTGTTCGCGCTACCACAGTTTCCATCGGACATCAGGCTTCTGAAATAAACAGCTGGTGGAAATCAACATCGGAGAAGGTTGCGATCAATCTCTCCGGACTGCAGTTGACCGCACGTATAGATTGTTTCCGGAGAAAAAGTAAGCTTTTAGTTTCAACATATTTCATTGTCGGCACGTTTTGAGCGCAGGCGGCAAGAAATATCAACGCCAATTAGAGCAATTCTGATTGAAATGGAAGCAGTTATGTATGTCTAGCCCTACCTTTACATGCGGGTAGGCCCACTTGACGTGGTAATTGCTATGCGGGGATCTCTAAAACGCGGTAGCTGGTTCGGCTTACAGCCGGTGACTTTCATGATTTCAGGATCGCGGAATGCCTGTGAATCAGCCGCCACAATCGGCTGCGGGCATATTCCAAGCTCATGTAGAGGGAAGTAACGCCGTGTAGAGGGCAGGTCTCAATAAAACGACCCGTCGCGGATGTGCGCGACGGGTCGTTTTGTAAGAAATCGATTTTTTGCAGAGAGGTCAGCCGTATTCCGCCATATCGGCCGCCACCGCGGCCTGCATCTCGTCCAGCACATCGGGGAGCGCGCTCAAAACGCGGTTCCAGCGCGGCATCAGCGGCGTTGCGTCCGGGGTTTCGAGGAAGGCGTTGCCGGCTTCCGTCAGGTTGGTCGCAAACAGCTCGACCGCCTGTTCTTCCTTGTGCCGGTCGGTGGAAAGCCCGTTCATGCGGGCGTCGTTGTGGTAGGTCTCGACCAGATCGAGCGCGGTGCGGAAATAGGCCGCCTTCACGGTTCTCAGCGTCTCCTGCGAGAAGGTGACGCCGTCGGTCGCAAGCTTGCGGAACACGGTCTTGCAGATGTCCGTGGACATGCGCGACAGCCCCTGCTGGGCATCCTCCGGCGAGAGCGGCTGATGCTTGTGATCATAGGCGTCGGAAATATCGACCTGGCAGATGGCATTGTTGGAATAGTTGCGCCACAGTTCCGACAGCACGCCGATCTCGAGGCCCCAATCCCACGGAATGCGGATATCAGGCAGGATATGGGTGCGCATCGCGAATTCGCCGGCGAGCGGATAGCGGAACCCCTTCAGGTAATCGAGATAGGGCTGATGGCCGATGGTCTTTTCCAGCGCCAGCAGAAGCGGCGTCACCAGAAGCCGGGTCACGCGGCCGTTGAGCGAGCCGTCAGCGATGCGCGGGTAATAGCCCTTGGCGAACACATAGGGAAAGGCGGGGTTGGTAACCGGATAGACCAGGCGCGCCAGCATCTCGCGGGAATAGGTCACGATGTCGCAATCATGCAGCGCCACGACGGAGGAGTTGCGCGCGCCGAGAACATAGCCGATGCAATACCAGACGTTGCGGCCCTTGCCGGGTTCAGCAGGCGCCAGCGCCGCTTGGCCGAGCCGGTTGTGGACGGCCTGCATGCGCGGGCCATCGTTCCACAGCACCGCGTGATGCTGGGGCAGGCGGCTGAAATATTTCAGCGCATAGCGATACTGTTCCTCGTCGGCGCGGTCGAGGCCGATGACGATGTTGGAGATATAGGGCACTTCGGTCAGGTGATTGACGATGTTGTCCAGCGCCTCGGCCTCGAGCTCGGAAAACAGCGAGGGCAGGATCAGCGTGATCGGTCGGGTCGCCGAAAAGCTCGACAGCTCGCGCTCCACGCGATGGAGCGAGCGTTCGCGCAGGTTGTGAAGCGTCGCGACGACGCCGTTTTGATGAAAGTCAGCCATGGCGACGCTCCTGATTTTTCTGCTTGCGGCAGCGCAGGAAAATGGCTGCCGATTGGAATATGTATCAGAGCGGGCGGCTTTCAACGCTGAAAGGCCGCTCGATCGTCATCGTTTTGCGGCAGTTCCGCGCAGGACGGGTAGGTGCGTCCGCGTGCGAACCGCTCATGTATTTACCAACTATATTATGCCAATAATTGCAATATCATGTCATTCCAGCCGTAAGGGCCCGCCCGCTCGGAGCGGGCGATGAAGCCTTCGCGCTCGCGATCCGAAACCGGCATTTCGGCATGGGCGGGATTGGCGATGATGAAGCCCTGGTCGGCGGCCTCCAGCATGGCCGCGTCATTGGGCGCATCGCCCAGTGCCACGGTGAAAACCGGCTCATTCGAGGTTTCGGCATAGTGGTGGGCGATCTTCGCCATGGCCTCGGCCTTCGAGGTTTTCGGCATCAGCGTGAAGAACCGGCCGCCCTGGACCGCCTGAAATCCTTGGGCATCGAGGACCGCTGCAAAGGCCGCGCGCTCGGCCTCGCTGCCGGACCAGAGACCGGGTTCGGAAAAACGGCGCTTGCGGGCAAGCCGGGCGCTTTCAAGCGGCATGCCGGTCTTTTCGGCAACCTCGGCATCGCTCCAGTCGCCGAAACCCTGATAGCGCCGCCGCAAATCCGGGTCCATGGATGACAACACCGCGCGTAGCCTGTCATAGACGCCGTCTTCATCGGCTCCGCCATCCGGCAGGTTGACGATGCCCGCGCCGTTTTCCACGATCATCGGGTGATCTATGCCGATCGCGCTAGCGATCGGTCGCATCTCGGCCTCGGTCTTGGAGCTTGCGAGAACGAGCGGGATGCCCCGCGCCTTCAAGAGGTCCAGCGCCGGTCGGGCCGGCTCGAAGGAATAGGTCTCGTGGTCGAGCAGTGTTCCATCGAGGTCGGTGAAGACGATGTGCATCGGATGACCTTTATGCGTCTCAGCGTCTGGCAAGAAACTGCCGCGCCGCGTAAAGCGATATCGCCGAGGCATTGGAAACATTCAGCGATTTGATCTCGCCGGGCATGTCGAGCCTTGCCAGCGTGGTCACCGTTTCGCGGGTCTTCTGGCGCAGGCCCTTGCCTTCCGCGCCGAGCACCAGCGCGATCTTGTCGCCGCGAAGGCTCTCTTCCAGCACGGCGGGCCCCTCCGAATCGAGCCCGACCGTCGTGAAGCCCATAGCGTGGAGTTCATCCAGCGCCTTGGCCAGATTGGTGATCTGGATATAGGGAATATATTCCAGCGCGCCGGAGGCGGATTTGGCGAGCACGCCCGATTCGGCCGGGCTGTGGCGCATGGTGGTGATCACCGCGCCGGCGGCAAACGCGACGGCGGAGCGCAGGATCGCGCCGACATTGTGCGGATCCGTGACCTGATCGAGCACCAGCAGCAGCGGGCTGTCCTGCAGCGCATCCAGCTTGCGCACCGGCAGCGTGCGCGCCTTCAGCATCACGCCCTGATGGATCGCGTCCTCGCCGAGAATGTCATCGATCTCCTTCGGGCGCACGACTTCCACGGGCAGGTCCGCCGGCAGCTCCAGCCCGTCGGTCAGGCGGGCAAGCGCGTTCTGGGTGATCTTGAGCGCGATCAGCGTGCGCTCCGGGTTTTCGATTGCCGCGCGCACGGTGTGCAGCCCATAGAGCAGCACCTCGTCGTCCGCTACCGGCAGCGGGCCGGCCGGTCCGCGCTTGCCCTGTCGGGCCGGGGCAGGGGGCAGATCGCCGCGCGCGCGCTTGTTGTCGCGGTGGGCGCGTCGGAGCTTGGCGTAATGGCTGTCTTTGGCGGAGCTGTCGCGGTCATGTTTCTTGTTCATGGTTTTTTTATAGAGTGGCGGGCCGCTTCCGGCTAGACTGTTGGTGCTGGTTTTGCACTGCGGCGCGCCTGCATTGCGGGCCAGATGATTTTTCGACGGATTTTCTGAAGCGCCGTGTTGACAGAGCGTCATCAGCCGGTCATATACGCGGCGCAGATCGAAGCGGGCCGGCGTGCCGGCGCGGTATCGATCGGCGGCATGGCCGCCATCCAGGCTGGTACTGGAGGAGTGCGTGAGTGGTTAAAACGGACGGACTGTAAATCCGTTGACTTAGTCTACGTTGGTTCGAATCCAACCTCCTCCACCACCGGACCTGGGACCTGATCCGAGCGGAGCGAGGACCGGCGGATCATGCAGGCAAGTTGCAGGTTGGAACGCCGATCCGAGTGTATCGAACCGAAACGCTCTTCTTAAGTTCCGCGGGTATAGCTCAATGGTAGAGCAGCAGCCTTCCAAGCTGAATACGCGGGTTCGATTCCCGCTACCCGCTCCAATCCATCTCAATCCCATATCGCAAGCATATTCTCTCGGCGCCCTGGCGGTGGCGGCGATTATGTTGCGCCATGCCATTGCACTCCTTGATGAAATCTCGTAAAGGTTGCGTTCCGTTGTGGCGCGTTTTTCGAGGTTGCATGATGGGGGTATGAACCGGGCAGGCGAGGAGCGAAAGCGTCTGCGGGGATTGACTTGAACCGCCGTTTCTTTTGAATAGACCGGAGTTCAACCTGTTCCAGGTTTATGCCGACCGATTGGAGTGGACCGACTGCGCCGTCGCCGCTCCTGCAGTCCCTGACGCATAAAGGTTTCGGTCGTCGCGGTTGCAGCAGCGTGATGAATTTGATGGGGTTCTCCGGCCGGTGGATATCATGCAGTCATTGATCGTGACGGGTGGGCTGGCGATCCTGGCAGCCAGTTTTGTCCTGGCCTGGTTTACCGGCGGCAGGCCGCGTTATCTGATGCTGTTCGCGCTGGCGCTGTTGCTGGTGGACGTCGCCTTCATAGGCATGTTTCTCCGTCCTTTGCTGCCGGACGATATCGCTCTTCCCTTCAGCAACATGGCTTTCATCGCCACGCAGATCATTTTCGGGGAATCCCTGCTGCAGCGGCGGGGTAAGTCCTTCGGCCGCACATTTATCATCACCGCGTTCGTCCTCCTCAGCGCAGTCTATGTCACGCTCTATTTCACCTCCACGATTGAAATCCGCACCGCCGGCATCAATGTCGGCCTGATCGTTGTCTTCGCCGTCACGCTCAAGCATATCTGGATCCGTCGCGACGACACCATTCACGACAAGCTGATCTTCTGGACCTTCATCACCCTTGGCCTGATGCACAGCATTCGCACGGCCGGTGTGTTCTTCAATCAGGACATCGCCAATCCGCAGTCGGTCTTCTGGGGCTTCCTGCAGCTCTATATCCTGCTTCTGGCGATGATTCTGACGCTTGAGATACTGGCCTCCCATTTCTTGGAACGACTTGAGACGGCAAATACGCTGCGGGATCGCGATCATCTCACCGGCGTGCTGAACCGCGCCGGTTTCGAGCGCGCGGTGGGCGCGATCTATGCCGGGCGCACGCGGGTGATGGTGAGCCTGGTGCTGATCGACATCGACGAGTTCAAGGCAATCAATGACGCGCTCGGCCATCCGGTGGGCGATGCGGTGCTCCGGCGCGTCGGCGCGGTGCTGATCGATCAGTCGCGCGCCGACGACATTGTCGGGCGCATTGGCGGCGACGAGTTCGCGATCCTTGCCGTCGACCTCGGGGCGGAAGGGGCGGGGGCCCTCGGCGAGCGCATACGCCGGCGGCTCGACGAAGATGCCGCTTCCGGTCAGGACCGGCAGCTTGCCGCCCGCTGCAGCGTGGGCGCTGCGACCATCAACATCGAACGCGGCTACGAGACCCTCTACGCCGCCGCCGATGCCGCGCTTTACGAGGCCAAAAGGCTCGGGCGCAACCGTGTGGTGAGCGGTTCATCCATTGTCGGCGAGGACCGGGTGGCCGGCAACGCGGATGTGGTGTCTTTCCCCTCCGATCGGCGGCGCACAGACACGTAATATCGCCGCGCCGCATGGCTGGTTGCTGCGCTGCAACCGGCGGTCCGTGTTTGTGACGGGCCGGTTCCGTCAAGCGCGCCATGGCGTCGGGCGCGCTTTCGGACACTCTCCAGATTTTGTCTTGCTTATTGCTTCCGAAAGCCTTAAACGGCGGCACTAAACCGGTTCGCCGGGGCATCCGTGTTACCAGTTACAGGAAGCATTCACATGGCAAAAGCAAAGTTTGAGCGGAGCAAGCCGCACGTAAA
>NZ_JAINWJ010000072.1 GCF_021021415.1 Martelella mediterranea
TACAAGCCGGCGGAATACTACGTCGTTGAAAGTCACTATCCAAAATATGTCTGCCCGGCTTGTAACAAGCTCGTTCAGGCAAAAAGTCCCAAGCGCTTGCTGGGGCAATCACCGTTCGGTGAAGATGTGATTGCACAAATCGTTGTCGCAAAATTCTCTGACTTTCTCCCGTATTATCGCCTGGAAAACATCACGGAGCGTGCCGGGCATCGAATTTCGCGTCAAACGATGCATAAACGCATGGAGGAGTTGAGTGACAAGTTGCTGTGGCTGAATCTGGCTCTCAGAAAAGACATCAAAGGCAGCAGTGTTTTGTGCATGGATGAAACGACTA
>NZ_JAINWJ010000073.1 GCF_021021415.1 Martelella mediterranea
GAAGTCAAACGATGCTACGGCTGGGCTGTAAAACGAGATCATACGCGATGGTGCGGAAACGAGCCGCCGGCAATTGTCTACGTTTTTAAGGAATCGCGTGCGGGCTATAATGCCGTCGAAATCCTTGAGGGATTTAGCGGGCATCTGCATGTCGATGGCTATGCGGGATACAACCCCTTAACAGAAGAAGACCGACCCGAGGGCCCGGTTGGACTGATTTATTGCTGGACTCATGTTCGCCGGCGTTTTGAAAGAGTGATTGAAAAAGACGGTTCGAGAGCAGCAGAAGCGATCAAGGAGATGATCGATAACCTTAACAATATCGAGAATAAATTTAAAGGCCAATCACCTACTGCTCGGCTCGAGGTAAGAACGAGAAAAAGCAAACCTATCGTCGACAGGATTTTTCGAAAATGCGAAAGTTTAGTCCACCAGATACCCGAGAAGTCCAATCTTCGCAAAGAAATCAATTATACATTGAACCTTCGCGAAGGCCTGACAAAATTTCTCGAGGATGGACGCTTCGACTTTGACAACAACTTGGTCGAGAATTCCATCCGAAAAATAGCAATCGGTCGCAACAACTTCCTGTTTGCCGGTTCTATCAAGGGCGCAGAGGTGTGGTTGGCGATGACCTCGATCTGCGAGACCTGCCGGTTAAACCGCGTATCTCCAGAGCTCTATTTTGGCTGGGTGCTTGGCAGCATCAACGAGGATGTCATCAAATTACTTGAGCAGGATACCTTGTCAAAAAAGCAAGAGCGAGAATTGTTAAAATTCTTCGATAAGCTTCTTCCCTGGAATTGCCCTGTGGGGCGCTATTAATCGGGAGTTCAGACCGATTTTTCGCCTGGCCACCTTTAGGTGGTCGGGCATCTGGTCAGATCTTGTCCCTCAGCGCAAAAGGTCGCGCGGTAACGCCGGCCTGCCGCGCTTTTGCCGATACCAGGGCGAAGGTTCGGACGGCAGCAAAGCGCCACCATATCGGCCGTTCGAGGAACTGAGGTCGTACCCCAATTGCCGACCCACATTCTGAGCGAGACGAACTCCCACAATGCGCCCGTTGCTGACTCTCCCTAGCGTGGCGACGTGCAGCTGCTCAGTCTCCAGCTCTTCTCCCCTCGCGAGCCGTCGCAACATCCGGCTTCCGGCAAACGGGTAGTTGAGATGCAGATCGTCGATCTGCCGCGTCAGGGCCAGATCGCCGCCAGAGACCGGACGAAGCCGACAATAGAAACTGCACGGCTAAAATCGAAAAGCTTCGGGAAGAAGCGCTGTCAACTCTTGAGCAACGTGACCTTTGGAGTAGGCCGAGACAATGTTGCACAGTCAGGCGCTGTGCAGCTTCAGCCGGCCCGTCGCGCCCCCATCCGCTGCGATACCGGCTAGCGCGCTCCGGTTTCAGTCCGGCCGCGCCTATGCGATGAAACTTAAAGGCGGCAAGACCGGCCTTGTCGAACTTGAACTCGGCGAGGTGGCGGATGGTTACCGGCGGCGTGGCGGCGAGTGCTTTCCTGCCGGCCTGTGCCGATTTCTTTTCCGAAGAGGAGAGGAATGCAGTCAGGAATAGCAAAGAATGTGCGACGCTGCTCGCCAGTCGGTTGCTTTTGCCGTCAATGAAGATAAGCGGTTGTAGACGGATGGCATCCCTCCGATTGCAGGTAAACTTGGTGCTTGGCAACTGATGCAATCTGTCGGTCAACCCAAAGCTGGAAGCTGATATTCTGTCTCGAACGCTTCAACGCTTGCGAAACTGCCAGCTTCATCCCGCGCTGGCCCGCTTATCCTACCAAAGCCCAATCACCGCGTTGCTCCTGGAGGGAGGCCCTTTCAAAAGAATGAGGCAGTAAGTCGCTCAGAAAAGGCCGGCGTCCTTTGCGATCATGGCCGCCATGGTCCTGTTGCGCGCGTCAAGCTTGCGGCACAGCGTTTTCACATGAAGCTTGATTGTCACTTCCTGAAGGTCGAGCGAACGTGCGATTTCCTTATTCGATTGCCCTGCTGCCAGCCCACTCAGCACTTCCAGTTCGCGCTGGGTTAGTTTTTCCTCTAGCGGGTGAACACTCCGTTCCTCTTTTTCGGTCATAAACTGCACAGGCGCATATTGTTCGCCGGCCACCATGAACCGAACCGCGTGAATAAGAGACTTGGCTGGCAGGCTTTTCGGTAGAAAGCCGGCCGCGCCGGAGGCCAGCGCCTCTTCTGCGACAGCTCGTGATGCCGTTCCCGACAATATTGCGACAGGGCTGCCGAAATTGAGCTCTTTTGCTTTCTCCAGGCCGCCTAGTCCGTTCATTCCAGGCATTTCGTAGTCCAGCAGAACCAGGTCAAAGGGGCCTTCATCAGCCATTTTCCTTGCTGCATCATCGAAATCCGCGGCAGCGGATATTTTGAGATCGGGCTCATTCGAGAGGAATGCGCAGATCGTATCCCGAACCAGTTCGTGGTCGTCAGCAATCAGAATTCTCATGGAATTCTCCCTTCCCGCGCAAGTCTGCCTAAAATTTAGTGTTTACCGTAAAAATGCGTGACCTGTCACCCACCGTGCCATTGGTTTCAAATATGGCTCTACGGTCCGCAACTGCCAGACCAACTATCCTTTCGTATAGACCAGACAGCCTTTTGTGCCTGACATACTACCGACGGAGAAAGGTATAAGGTGAAAGCGTCGGTTTTCAAAAAGGAGCGTGGACAATGGGGTTTCGATGGATATTCGTAGCGGTGCTGGTCCAACTCTTGTTGCTCGCACCAGCCAGGGCCGATGAACTGCAACAACCGGCGGGCCGGGTTATTCTGGAAGTCTCGGGCAAGATCGGGGTCACAAACACGGTAGATAGCATAGCCGAGTTCGACCTCTCCATGCTGGATTCACTGCCGCAAACGCATTTTAGAACGTCAACGATCTGGACCAATGGCGTTCATGAATTCTCCGGGGTTGAGCTTGTTGTGCTGCTCGATGCTTTGGATGCGGACGGGACATCGCTGGTCATGACCGCATTGAACGACTATGCCATTGACATGCCGACTTCGGAAGCGGTTGAAGGCGGGCCGATTCTTGCGACGCGCGTCGATGGAGAACCGCTTTCTGTGCGTGAGAAGGGACCGATATGGCTCGTATTTCCATTTGACCAAAAGCCGGAGTACAAGACAGAGGTCACGTATTCCCGTAGCATATGGCAAATGAAAACGATCAGGGTCGAAGACTAGGCACATGCGTTATGTGGCCGGAGACAAGCAACGTAGTATCAAGTTTTGCAGTGCGCGCGGGCTGTATGTTGCTGCCGGCTTGTTCTTGCTCGCGCTCATCCTCGTTCTGAGTCTGCTTGCCGCCCAGCTGGTGCAGGAACTCTCAAGGTTGCGATCTGCGTCTACCGACAATGTCCAGTGGACAATGGCGCAGCTTCAGGTGGAACTCCTGGTCTTGCAGCAGACAATTATCGAAGCTTCAAGCGAAGAAGACCCAGAGTCGCTTGATGAAGTCCGGCAGCGTTTCGATATCTTCTACAGCCGGATCGATACACTGAGGAACGGAAGCGTCTTCAGCGAGGGTGCGGACTCGCTGGCAGCGCGCGCCCGACTGGATGAAATCGCGTTGGAACTGCGACGCGCAATCCCGTTTGTCGACGGGACTAACCGCGCTCTGTTCGATGCCCTTCCCGAACTTTATGAAACATTCGGGGAAATGCAGCCGCATATCCGTGCAATCGCACTTAGAGGCGTGCGCCTTCTGGCGGAAAGATCTGATGAGGAACGGCAGGCATTCTCGGGTTTGCTGCTCAGGACCGGCCTTCTGGCCGTCGGCGTAATTGCAGCAATGTTTCTCGCGTTGTTTCTGGCATTGTGGCAGTTTCGCGTCGCGGGACAGAAGACACAGGACCTTCAGGCGCAGAACCTGCTTTACGAAAGCGCACTCAACGCTGCGCTTGAGGCCATTATCGTCTCCAACGAGGCCGGCTATATCCTTGACTTCAACCCGGCGGCCGTGCAGCTGTTTGGGTACACCCGAGAACAGGCGCTGGGGGCCAAGGCCGAACAATTGATCATCCCGGGCGAGGAACTGGAGCTGCACCGCAAGCGGCGCAGCGAATTTCTCAGCCAGAGCGACGGGGCTGCGCTGAACCTCTCGGGAAGAATGGAGGTCAATGCCAAACGCGCGAATGGAGACATTTTCCCCGCTGAGGTTTCCGTCGGGGTTACAAGACGCGGCGAAGCGCGGACGATCGTCTCCTATATCCGTGACATCTCCGACCGCCGGCGCGTCCAGGAAAACCTGACCCGCGCCCGTGACGAAGCCATGGCCGTCGCGAAGGCGAAAACCGATTTTCTTGCTGTCATGAGCCATGAAATGCGCACTCCGCTCAACGGCGTTATGGGGCTGCTCGACCTGCTCAATGAAACCCGGTTGACGCGCAAGCAACGCGACTATGTGAAAACCGCGTTATCATCAGGAGAAATACTGCAGCATCACGTGGATGATGTATTGAATATTACCCGAATTGAAGCTGGCGTGACCGCGCTTGACCCTGTTCGGATTGAAGTCGGTCCGCTGCTGACGGAAATCAAGAAAATGAACGATCCGGCCGCAGCCGCGCGCGGCAACATCATCAAAGTTGATGTGGAAGCCGGTCTGGAGACCTTTGACCAGGACCGTCACGGCTTGCGGCAGGTGCTGATCAACCTTGTCAGCAACGCGATCAAATTTACGCGCAATGGCGCGATCACCATCACGGCTCGTCAAGGCACACCAGTCGGATGGATTGAGTTGAGTGTTTCGGACACCGGCATAGGCATCGATGATGATGACCAGGCAAAAATCTTTGATGATTTCGTCATGCTCGACTCGTCCTACCAACGCCTCACTTCCGGGTCTGGCCTCGGCCTGGGCATCAGCCGGCGCATCGCGGGTTTGCTGGGGGGCGAGATCGGTGTCGAAAGCACTCCGAAAAAGGGAAGCCGCTTCTTTCTGAAGTTGCCGCCGCTTCCCGTAATCGAGGATCCATGCCCGCCGGAAGACCTGCAGCAACGCCAGGTCAGTCCTGAGCGGTCGGCGGGGGCATCAGTCCTGCTAGTGGAAGACAATGAAACGAACCGTTTCGTGGCGCGTGAAATGCTCTCGGAGTATCGTTGCGCCGTCAGCGAAGCGCGCGACGGTCTCGAGGGCGTCGAGATGGCCGCAAAGCAGAAATTCGATCTTATCCTGATGGATGTCAGCATGCCACGCATGGACGGACTGGGCGCGACCCGCGCGATCCGTGAGGGCGACGGTCGTTCACGGGAAACGCCGATAGTCGGTTTGACCGCCCACGCCCTGCCGCATGAACTTGCCAAACTGAAGAATGCCGGCATGCAAGACTGTATTACAAAGCCTCTCAGGCGAACCAAAGTTGCTGAACTCATCGCCAGCCTGCCGGGAACTGTTGCCGCCATCGGGCCTACTGATGAAATCACAACTGCGCCTGCCGGGATTGATGGCACGCTTGTTGATCTTGAGACACTGAATGATCTCAAACAGGCTCTTCCTGCGACGTTGCTCGAACAGCAGATCAAACGCTTCAGAACAGAACTTGATGACACATGCGCGCGGTTCTGTGCCGAAATGTCAGATGTCACCGATCTGGAGGAGCTGGCAGCATACGCGCACCGAATGGCCGGGGCTGCGGCGGTATTTGGAGCCTTTGCCATGCGCTCTGTTCTGCTGGAGATAGAGTCAGCGGCGAAACACGGTGAGCGCGACAAGTTGCAGCCATTGTGCAATCAGGCAAGGGGCCTAGCAGAGAGAACTCTCGCGCACCTGTCCACTTTGGTCGCCTAGGCCGTAGGGCGGTTAATCTGAATTTCCCGATGTTTTCGCTCTCTGTTTTGACGCATCGGATCAACGAAAAACCTGATTCCACTTTTTCGCCAGACGCCTTAGCGGCCTGTTCAGGCCGTGATGACGCCCGGCGCTCAGGCCGTCTCCCTGCCACCCCATCGGTCAATCTTCGGTGATATCCGAAGCCGTCCCAACCGCCCTTCTGATTGCGGTCGCGTGCCACGCTTGAATGTGTTCGAGCCTGCAGCGAGAGACTATATCCTTACGCCTTTCGCATAGTCCGCCGCTCGATTTCGCGAATGGTTCAACCATCGGCATATTTAGCGTGGTCGATTTAGGTAAATTACTAATCCCATTGACAAAAATTATATCCGGACAAGATTCTTAATAACCTGTTTCGAACGCCACGCCGCCATCGCATTCGCTAAGTTCATCTCATCCAAACGCTAATTCAGCGCGAACGGGGGAATGAGATGAGGAATGCAGATAACATTCGCAGAAGCAGGAAAGACGCTCGCCTGAGCCGCTCGCTGATCAGAGGTGCTCTTCTGGCTCTGTCGGCCTCCGCACTGGCTGCCTGCACCACCGCTTACAGCAAGGACACCTATGTCCAACCCATTTACGGGTCACCTGTCAAAACCAACAATACGCCATATACGACCTGCCTTTATGACCTTGCAAAAAAAGGCAACACCCGCAAGCCGGTGGTTGCCGTAGGGCAGATCTCCGACAAGACCGGTCAGCGCACATACGCCAAGCACAGCGACAGTTCCGAACTGACACAGGGTGTATCAGAAATGCTGATCAGCGCTCTGTTCAAGACCGATCAGGTGACGATCACCGAACGTCTTGACGTCCGTGTGCCGCTTGCCGAGCAACAGCTGATCGAACAGGGCGCCATCAAGCACAAGGTCGCCGCACTCAACGTAATTCCGGCCAATTTCGTTGTTCTGGGAGCTCTCACGGAGCTGAACTACAACATCATGAGCGGTGGTGCCCGCCTGTATGTCAGCGGGATTGGCGGCGGCGTACGAAAAGCCGTCATCAATGTCGGACTGGATTTGCGCTTGGTCGATATGCGTAGCTTCAGAACACTCTATGTCTCAAGTCTTCAAAAACAGATCGTTGGCTACGAAGTGGAAGCGGGTGTTTTCCGTTTCTTCGGCGACAGCCTCGTGGAATTCGACGCCGGAGAGGTCAGAAACGAGCCACTGCAGCTCGGCGTTCGATCGGTCGTGGAACTGGCAACCTACCAGATCCTCACCAATGGTCTCGGTTTTCCGACAGTGAAAAATGAAAACTGCGAACCGGGACAAACAACCCTGAAACTGGCTCGACTCGAGGAGAAATGAAAATGATGAACCCTATCCTGAAAAGCTCGGCTGGCCTCGTCGCATTGTCTGCCGCCCTTGCGCTCTCGACCCCCGGCGCCCATGCGTTCGATTCGGTCAACTGGGTCTGGGATGCAGCCGTTACAACCACCGTTGATACGGCGGCGAGCGCCATTACCGAAGTCATGCCCACCGGCCTGGAGCAGGTTGAAAGCGAGCAGCAGGCGCTGGGCAGCATGTCCTCGGTCAGCGCCGTCACCGCCATTGACAACGCGCTCATTTCGGGGCTGACAGGTGCCGCGCCTGTGACCGATCTTGCAGCAATCGACTCGTCGGCAACCTCTATGGGTAACTCTGCCGCTCTGACGTCCGACGTGCAGATGGCCTTCGACGCACAGCAGTCATTTGGAGGCATCGACGTCGCCCTTGGTGCTCCGCTTGTTGGAGATATTGCCGATCTGTCCCTGCCGGGGCTGATTGATGCGTCCTCCTCCGTGATCGGGGTCCTGAATGCCTCGGTCGACAGTGCCGCCACCGGTGTCGCCAACAATCTGACGGCGAAACTCGAAACCACATCGGATCAGGATGCGTTTGCAATCGGCAACAATGTCCAGACGGCCCTTGCTACGATGGTTTCGCTCTCCACGGTTGACGCAGTGAGCTTCGGCGGCTTCAGCGATCTGGGTACGCTTGATACCCCGGCGATCAATTCCGCAGCCACGGCTGTCGGCAACAACTTCAGCGTTGAGATCGACGGAATCAACTAAAGCGCACCTGGACCGTCAGGCAGCCGGAACACCCCCGTCCGGCTGCCTGATTTCATTTGAGGGGGGCAAGGAAAAAGACATGTCTGAAGCGCGTTGTATTGTAAGGAAAGGCTTTTCGGGCCATGCCTCGGCATTCCTGCTTCCATTAGCTGCGTTTATGGCTCTGGATTTACTGTCGCCAGCGCTCGCCGGTGGCCGGGAAGTTCTGGTCGGGCCACACCCGTGGGATTTTCCGAAACGCCATCGTGAGGCCAATCTGGCCATGGAAGAGGGCCGTCGCAATAACGACAGAACGGCCGGCGCGGCGGCGGTCGCAGGCGCTGCCGGAGTTCCGCTGGTGATCAATTCGGCGTCGTACGCCGTTGGCAACTGGCAGCAGATCGAGATGACTCTGGCGGAGGGCGCCGAGGGCCTTATCATGACGGAGAATCATCAGACCAATTCCGGCGACGCGGTTGCGATCTCGGATGTCATGAGCGAAGCAACCAAGAACGTCACCAATGACTGGTCTTGGGTCCAAGAATGATTGCAAACAGCATCGGGGCCTCCAATGACGCTTCCGTCGTCGGCCGTGTACCGCAGGGGGCCCCGCTCAACAGTAACAACAGGAGAAAATGTGGCGACGTCAGGTTAATCTGAATGAGTGCGAGGTGTGCATTATCCTGATTAATCAAATGGTAAAGGTAATGATGATCGATCAGATAAGAGGAAGATCCAAACCCATTTTCAAGCCTCGGGTTTTCGGCGCAGCGGCACGGTTTCAATGCTGTCGGCACTGTGGCATCCGGGCTGAAGAACTCCGGTCCGCCGGCAACCATGCGCAGCTTGAAGCCGATCCCGATTCCGAAAATCGGGAAACACATGACGATGAACATGATCAGCGTCACGCTGTCAACGGCGGCGTAAAAACCGGCCACGGGGCGAGCAAAAGTCTGCACGTTGAAAGCCCGTAAGAGGCCCGCGGGAGGCCGTAGCCCGAGCGGGGGCCTCTTACCGGCGTTGCAATTTTCTGAAGGTTTTCAGTCGGCCTTTCGGGCACGGCTTTGTGCAAGACGGTAGCCGCCGGTGAAACCGCATTCGTTGCGAAGCCGGTCAAACACACGCTTGGCCGTATGGCGCTGTTTGCGCGGTACTTATCTGTCTTCATCCGACCAGTGGTCGATCGTCGAAACGAACGCGTCCAGCTTCGGCCGCCGGACCGGTGATTGTCGCCGATAGCCAAGAGGCGTCGAATACGACAGCATCTTCTCTACGCTGTCGCGGGATATGTTGAAGTGTTTGGCTGCCTGACGTCGGCTCATCCCTTCCGAGACGGCCAAACGAACCTTCAGATAGAGTTCCACGGTGTAGATCCTCTGTCCCTCCTGCGATCATTGCAGAAGGAAAATAGGTGGCCGGATTTTTATCCGCCCGCGACCGAATTATTCCGCCGCTTCCGTGGCCGACTTTTGCACCGCCGATCTCAGTGAGCGGCTGAGTAAATTTAGGCCACGGGGCGGAAGCTGCCATTAAAGCTTTCAAGAAAGCCCTTCTGCATCGGCTTGTCAGGAGCGATTTAGTGCCATTCAACATGGGTTCCTGGCACCATTTGACGATCGCCATGCTGGTAATCTCCGTGTCGTTTTCGGAGGCAATCGTAGGTAGGTGGGCTTTTGTCACCCACTTTCTGGCTTGAAAAAATAGTTAATTTTTTGTTTTGATGAAACCTACAAGCCTTTGTTTCTTAACGATTATCATCGTTAACTAGGGGAGTTAGGGACGCTTACGACAATTCAGCCGCATCGAAAAGCTCTCCCGCGATGGACTGATTGATGGACGTCCGGGATATCGCTGCCCGGAATGCTATTGCGAGAAACTCCAGTCCGAGGCGCACAAACGAGGTTGGACGTTGGTCGGTCCCGATCCGGAAAATGATCCGAATTACAGGCTCTATCGACACTCCACTGGCTGTGGTCACCGCCAGAGAATTGCTGTTGCCAATATGTCCAGCGCACGGTTCGGCTGCGAGCGATGCGGCGAATGCTGGTCGTCTGCGCCCAGCAATCTCTACCTTATTAGTTTCACGGTTCCAAACCAGGGTGAGTACCTCAAGCTGGGCTACAGCCGGAATCCACAATCGCGTATCGGCTTCCAGTTCGGCCTGTCAAAAGGGGTTAAAGCGTCTTTGCTGAAACTCTATCCAATGCCGACTGGCCACGCCGCACAGAAAACGGAAAAGCGACTGCACAACCGTCTCCGACATCGCTTTCCGGATGCGGTGGTCCCGGCAAGCGAGCTTTCCGGATGGATCAACGTCGTGAGCGAGATCTATCGTCCACGCATCCTGACTGAAATCCAACAACTGCTGAAAACGGAAATCGAACGAAACCGTTCATCCGGACCATCCGGAAAATCCGGACAGGACACGAGTACGTTCCGGTTTCGCCAAGGCCAACGCGGAAAAGCTTGCGTTCCGGATCAGCATCCACGCGGATCCGGAAGATCAGAGGAACGGGGGCCAGAAAGAAGCGTGAGGCATCCGTTCCGGAATGGCTGAAATTCCGGGTCAGCGCAGGACCCGGAATGAAAAGCTCAAGGTCTTGTTCCGGGTTCGAGACTACGAAACGGAAAAACCGTCACCCCGAAACGGACCGAGTCCGAAGCCGCCCGTCATGAACACCATAACCGCGCATCGTCGTCGGGCGCACACCGTTTAGCTGAAGCACTCCCCCTTTAAAAAGGAGATTTCCATGTTTCCATCAACAAAGAACACCAATTGGCAGATCTATGCCGCCACGCTCATCGAGCGCCTCAAAAAGAATCCGGACCTGAAGCTCTTTGAAGGCAAATATCCCGGACCACTCCGAGGTGGACGACAAAAGGAGGAGGCGAAATCCCCTTCGTTCATCGCCGCGTTGAACGCCATTGAGGAAAAGGCATTTGCCCCACTACACTTCGATGGCGAAAACCACGCCGATGATCTATTTGTCGACGACGAAGCACCGAGCAATCATGCGCTCCCATCGCGCGCACTGTCACTTGCAATCCGGCTTGCCCAAACATTTGGCGACGACGCTTCTTTTGACCGGAAGTGCCTTGGCCAGGGCAAGTTGGCGGTCCTAACGTGCAACGATCCTATTGATATCGACAGTCTTTACCGGTTGATTGCGGTGACGCTGATCCCGTCCAACTGCCCAGTGACAATCGAACCGTCTCATTTCACCGGGTTTAGTTCCGAACTCATCCTCCTTTTCCCAAAGAATGAAGACGGTAAGATCTCAGACTTCAATTTCCGTCAGTTCACCAGCAACATCTACGCGGCTCTGGAGCAACAGACGCCTTGCCTGATCATCTTGCCAACTACATTGACACTGCCCGGCGACCTGCTTGAGCTTCTACCTGCCCCCATCGCTGTTTCGCCGCTCTCTCGTGAGGGAATGGCGATCCATCTCAGGGAAAGTCACGGCGTTCAGAATGACGACATGAGCGAAGTCGAAGCGCAGCTTCCCGACGACAAGGAGATGGCATCCTTGCCATTCAGGTCGATCGCGGTTGCTCTGCGAAACCCGACAGCGAGCGGCGTGGCCGCAGCGTTGAAATCGAGAGCCGAACCTCGAAATTCAAAAAGCCCAACACTGGAGGAATTCAGTGGTTCGTCCCCTGCCCTGATGGCCGCCAGATCCATGGTCGCTGACCTGATGCTTTGGCGAGACGGCAAGTGCAGTTGGGATGATATGACTCGATCCGTTCTGCTTTATGGCCCTCCAGGCACCGGGAAGAGCCATCTTGCGAGAGCCATGGGCAATAGCGCCGGCGTTTCGTTCATTCAAAGCAGCCTCGCAGAATGGCAAGCGGCTGGGCACCTTGGCCACTTCCTGGCCGCCATGCAGCAAACTTTTGCTGAAGCGAGAAGCAAATCACCGGCAGTTCTCTTCATCGACGAAGTCGACTCAGCGGGGACCCGTTTCGACACTGACGATCATGGAAGGAGCTACAGAAGGCAGGTGATCAACGGCGTTCTCGAGCAAATCGACCTGATCATGCGGCATGAGGGCGTGTTGTTGGTCGGTGCCTGCAACGACCCATTAGCGCTTGATCCGGCGATCCTTAGAGCTGGCCGGTTCGACCTCAAACTGGAAGTCCCGCGTCCCGGCATTCCCGAACTTATCGGCATGCTCAAGCGCGCTCTACCTGATGCTGCCTGCGAAGACCGCCTTGAACCGCTCGCACGTCAGGCTGTCGGCCTAACGGCCGCTGAGATCGATGCGGCTATCAGGCAGGCGCGATCCACAGCTCGAGGTGCCGGGCGTACATTCACTCTGAATGATGTCAGAGCCACGCTGAATATCAGCACGAAGACATTTCCAGCACTTGATCAACGTGTCGCTCTCCATGAGGTGGGACATGCCATCGTCGCGGTGGCTCTGCAGCTCGGAGAGGTTTCTCGCATCGCAATTACGCCCCAAGGCGGCGAGACCTACAAGGCGGTTCAGAAGAACGAGGGCCTGCTGTCAGATATCCAGGCGGAGATGACATTTCTTCTGGCGGGGCGCGCCGCCGAGCAACTCGTGCTCGCAGATGTGTCCGCCGGCTCAGGCGGCCCCTCGGGTTCAGACCTCGCGATCGCGACAAATCTGGCTTTGAAGATCGATACCAGCACCGGGCTTGGTGCCGCCGGTCCGGTCTGGCGCGGTGAAACTGCTACCCTCTTCGCGAAGCGAGAAGGCACCGCACGCACGTACCAGAAATGAAGGCTTACGACGATGCTATGCGTGCTCTTCAGGACCACTATCACGATGCTGTTGGAAAGCCCTGCGGGCTATTGCGCGACGGGCCGCGCAAAGAGAGACTTTCGACCGTCGAACATGCCACCCGTAAGCGACAAGCCGCGAAACTTGCAAAGGATATCAAGAACGTCAAACACATGCGGCGAGAAACGGCGGCAGAGGCTCAAAACATCGCGGACCAGACCAGGATGTTCGTCAAGAACCTTAGAGCCGGATTCAAAAGTTCATGACGGGAAACAATAT
>NZ_JAINWJ010000074.1 GCF_021021415.1 Martelella mediterranea
GAAACGCCCCAAACTGTTCAGACAAACCGAGCCACCTCTCAGATCCGCAACGATCCGTTTCAGTTTCGCATTCTCATCTTCCAAAGCCTTCAGCCGGCGCATCTCGTCAGGCAGCAGACCTGCATATTTTTTCTTCCAGTTGAAATAGGTCGCCTGACTGATCCCGGCCTTGCGGCAAATCTCCGCCACAGGCACACCGTCATCACCCTGCTTCAGAATAAACGCCTTCTGGGCGTCTGAAAACTTCGATGCCTTCATCGCTTCCACTCCTTCTCCCAGCCAGGAAAATACCGCGGAAAACTCCAACATCAAACGATCCAGTTTTCAGGGCGCAGAGCACCGTCTTTGGGGACCCCAAAATGACGACCGCGCTCCTCGATCGTCTGACCCATCGATGTCACATCATGGAGACTGGAAACGACAGCTTCCGCTTCAAAGCCAGTGCCGCCGTAGCGGCGCGGAAAAAGAGGGAGGGCAATGATGTCTTGACCCAAGCCTGACCACCGAAACATAACCTCAAGCTGGGTCAGTTCTCGATGGAAAACCCGGGTCACTTCTGGGTGGAAATCAACATCCGGTAATTCTACCGATGGTCGTATATGTATCTCCTGAAGGTTATGCAGCGGATCATATCTTCGGCTTTGGTCGGCGAGGTGTATTCATCGTATGCCTTTTTAAAGAGATCGTAAACATCGGCATCTAAGCTCTTCAAGAGTGTCATGACATCAGCCAAAAGGCTTTCATCACGATATAGATCGACGATATCGTGTTTCAGGTTGAAGAACAATTCGGTCGGCCCAACCTCGGCAAGCAATGATAGCTGTACCCTTACGATAATATGCTCTGCGTAGCTCCGGGCTATTTTGGTCTTTACGCGAGCCGTCTGCGGGTGTCGACGAAAATGATTCAGGTTTTCGGCGAGATACGCGATCGATCCATACTGCATTGCTCTACCAACAAAAAGCCAGTCTCCGGCGAGGCGATACTTCTTGATATCCTGGCCGAAGGCCTTCTGGAACGTGTCGGTCTTCACCAAAAGGCTACTCATGTTTGGAACAACCATGCCTCTCGCCTGGAACTCTTTAAGCTCGTATTTGCCGTCCACGGCAAAGCTTCGCCGCCATCTGGTCGGGTGGAACACCGATGGGAAATATCGGTCCGCAGTTGTTTCGATAATATTGTTGTCTGCATCTATAATCAAAGAACCACAATAGGCCATGTTGATATCTGGTCGTGTCCTCATGGTCTTTACCAGCTTTGGTACCAGCGTGCGGTCGCAGGAATCGTCGCTCTCGCAGATCCAGATCAGATCCTCGGCGGTGTTCTTTGCCGCATATTCCCAAGCACTGAATGGAGTTCCGCTATTCTTTTCATTGCGGATGTATTCGAACTCGACTTCTTCCTGCAGTTTGCGGATCACAGCCTCCGAATTGTCGTCCGAGCAGTCGTCAATTACCGTGATCCGAAGCTTGTCATAGTCCTGGTCAGCAATGCTTCGGATACGCTGTTCTATATAGTTGCCATGCTGATAAGAGGGCACAATGGCATGAACGCTCGGTAGTCCTTGGGCTGAAATTGACGCGGGGATCGCATAGGTACGCTTAATCTCAGGCCACTTTGATTCCCAACCATAGTATTGCTTGCAGACGTCATAAGCGGCCCGGCCCATTTGATCACGGCGTTCGCTGTCTTTAAGCAATTCCACAACATAAGCGGCAAACTGGCGGGGGTCTTCGCTAACCAATATCGAGTGCCCGTGTTCGTATTTAAGACCATTGGCAGAAATCGGTGTAGCAACCGTAGGCAGGCCTAGATGCGCATATTGGTTGACCTTCCCTCGAAAGCCGGCGCCGGACAAGGCCGGCGCTATTCCAACAGCAGCATGACCGATCTCGGGCCCAACCCGATCCACCTCACCGACATAGGAAACGCATGGTCGCGGTTTCGCGAGAATATCAGAAACGTTCCCCCGGCCGACGATGCGGAAATCATAGTCCCCGAATTCGTCGATGACATGAGGGTGCACTTCGTCCAGATACCAACGCAGGGCATCGCGGTTGGTGTTTGAGCCGAAGTAGGCGATGAAGCATACTGCGTTGCGGGACCGATTAGCCGCGTCCGATTCTAAAAACTCGATTGATGATACACCAGTTTCGATGGAAGTGATCGTGTCGATCCCAACCGATTCCGCAATACAGTCGGCATCAATCCGGGACACGCAGACGACCTCGTCAACCAGTCGGCAGATCTGGGCCTCAAGTTTGGCATCGGCTTCATCGAGCTCTGCTTCTGGAATGCTGGGTACGCCGCGCTTCAGACATTCAGTGCGAATAAGGCTCTCCATCGGCGTGAAAATCAGTCGGTCGCCGATCTCGCGATACGCCTTGATGGTTTCTATCGGCTGTGGGAATTGGAAATCGACAACATCAAAATGGCGAACGGATCCTGACTTTTTACGATACTGAGCGATGGAGAAATCATAATTGTCGGCATAGACGACCCTGTCGACGAGCGCGTGGGCCTCTCCTCCCCCGCCCAGCAGCGACTTGTTGAAGCTCACAAAAAGCTCAATATAAACCTTGCTGTTGCGGCTCTTGATGACTTCAATCATGTCCAGAATGCGAAGTCCGCCCGCGTGCCGGGTGGTCGGCATGTGGGTGCTGACGATCAAAATTGAGTGGCACTCGCGGTCCAGGTGACGGTCCACTGCGATATGATTTTCCTCGACAGCGAGCCCAAGCCTGCGCATTGCCTCCTTTTCGGAGAATGTTGCGGGCTCTTGGTACTCTTCGGTCCCCTCGACCATGACTGCAGCCGCCAGCTTCTGATCGTTGCTTGTTCGTTTGGCGAGAGATCGGCTGAAACGTCGCTTCGAGCGTTCGCTCAGCCATGGACACATCAACGCCAACTTCAGTGCGGCGATCTGGACTCGCTGACCGAAACTCGGTCGGGCGACATTGAGGCGGGACTTTCGAGCCTTCAACTCTGCCTTGCGTCTCGATATGGAAGTCATGAAGCGCTCTTTTCGGCGCTTTGACAGAAAGGGAAGTAAACGCGCGGCTCTGAGAGAAGCGATCTTGATTTTTAACAGCAAAGTTGGGGTGTTAGTGTATCTTGTCATCTATCCGGATCGTTTCCATTGAACAGGGCGGTCGTCTCGGAGGTGATCCGTTGAAAATCTACAGGCCTTGGCGGACTTTTGAGTTATTTCAATCAACTGGTTTTACCCTCAAAGCACCTGGAGTCTCGCTTGACTTTCGGCAAATGTGATCAGTTCGCAATAGCTGTTTACAATGTGGTAAAGCGAACTGGCAGGAGCATTTTCCGGCTCAAATGAACCGTCTACCTTTATTTTGTCGTACCATATAGCGCGATCATTCGGGTCCAGATACTTCTGAAGCCCATCGAAAGCCTCGCAGATGGCGAGAACTTCTTCTTCGCCGCCAAGGCGCCGCGATCGTGCAATCGCAGCCTTCATCCGCTCGGTTTGAGGCCATAACCGACCGCGGCTCTCGCGAACGGAACCGTCGGTGTAAACTTCGTTGATCGTGATCCCGCGATTATGATCAAGTCCGTGAAGCCTGGCAAAGGAGGTGAGGTGATCGGAAATGTCGGTCCCTCGACCACCAAGCTGCTCAAAGAGCCATGCCCACTCGAAGCAGTGACCGGGCTCGACAACCTTACCTGTTTCCGCATAAGGCTTAAGATCATTGTCGAAATACTCGATCAGCGCGCCGCTGTCAGGATCGATGAAACAAGCCTCGGCGAGCGCCGCCAGTTCCTCGGCCAAATCCCGCCAATACACATTCTCTGTTGCTTGTAGCATCGCTAGCGAAGCTTCAAAAAGGTGCATGTGGGGATTTTGCCGTCGCGGTGGCGTAGTTGCAATCTCGCCCTCGCGAAAGCCGCCCGCAGGATGACGCCAATTCGCGGAAAGCGTTTCCATGAGCTCATAAGCCGCCTCGAAGAGATTGGGGCGATCAAGTATCTTGCCCGCATGCGCAAACATGAAAATCATAAATGCTTGATCATAGAGGTCTGCTCTGGAATCTGCGACCGAACCATCAAGCGCAAATTTGTGGATGTAGAATCCGTCTGCACGTCTTCCATTTCGCAGAATGTGTTCAAGAGCCTTGCTGGATCGGTCGCGCCAATTGCCGTCCCAGCCCAAAGCTCCGATGCTGAGAAACGAATAGATTGACCGTGCCTGAACGAACAGACGATGATCACACAGATCAGGTGCCCCCGAGCGGAGTATCCGCTCGGGGAACATGTCACTTCCCATGATCGCTGGGTCGATCCATCGCGGAGCAGCTTCCTGAAAAAGCCATGCGCGCGCCACGTCTGCGCAGCCGTTCAGTCGTTTGCCAAGGCTGTTTCCAACCATTTGGAACTCCGGTCAAATGCTAGTGGGGTCAAACATTCAAAGCTCTGTTGATCATACATTTCCTCTTCGGGAACTCGGCAATTCCGGGTTCCCGTTCCTGTTTAGTCGTGATTTTTGCAATACCAATCCCAGGTCTCTTTGAGGCCCTGTTCGATGGTGTAGTGGCAGCTGAAGCCGGCCGAAGTGATTTTGGTCAGATCGTAGGCGCGATAATCCTGGCCGTTCGGTTTGGACGCATCCCACTGTATCCTGTCCGAGAGGTCGGTAATCTCGCCAAGGGTTTCAACAATCTCCCGAATCGCGAACACCCGACCGCTTCCGATATTGGTAGCGCCTTCGATATCGTGCATGATGAGGCTGGCGACCCGAGCCGTATCCTTGACGTACATGAAGTCGCGCTGGGCGGATCCATCGCCCCAAACCACGACCGGCCCCCCGGTTACCATTGCCTGATGGAACTTCTTGATGAGTGATGGAACAACATGCCCGAATTCTGTGTCGAATTTGTCGCGGGCACCAAAAAGATTGCACGAAACGACATAGGCCCATTTCAGCCCATAACTTTCCTCGTAGGCTTCAAGCATGGCAAGCATGGCACGTTTTGCATGCGCATAGGCGCTTTCTGAACCGTGCGGTCTGCCCATAAAGATCATATCCTCTTTAAGAAGCGGGCCCGGTGACGGGAAGGGGTAGACTGCTCCAGTTCCCATAACCGTGATCTTTTCGACAGACGAAAGATGCGACGCCTCAACGACATTGGTGTTGATGATCACGTTATCTCGAAATGAAAGCGCCTGGTTCTTCATGTTGCCCATGATGCCGTAGACTCGGGCAGCGGCATGAAAGACATATTTCGGCTTGTGTGACTCGAACGCTGATACGGTCGCCTGACGATCAGTAAGGTCGCAGTCTTCCCGTCCCAGAGCAACGACGTTCTCGTAACCTTCGGAGCGAAGGTGTTCCACCAGTGCAGAGCCGACAAGCCCGCGAGCGCCGGTGACCAGAATGGTTTCGTCTTTTTTCATAACTTTTCCAAACTAGAATGTATCGCTCGATCAGCGGGAAAGGAAGGAATGGCTTGAGCCGACCCGCTCGCGCCAATATTCGAGAAGATCTTCCATGGTCTGGTCGAAGGAAATTTCAGGTTTCCAACCAGTATGGTTCTGAAACTTCTGGGTGTTTGGCACCTGTAGGTCCGCATCGATCGGCCTCAGGCGGTCGGGATCCATTTCGACCTTGATGTTCTTGCAAGTCGACTTCGAAAGCAGCGTGTCTAGCATGTCCCGAACCGAGCAGGTGTACGTCCCGCCAATGTTGTAATAGGCACCCGGTGTCGGGTTGACAGTGACCAGCATGTAGTAGGCACGTACTGCATCACGGACATCGGCCCAGGTCCGAAGAGAATCAAGATTGCCGACATTCACGACCGGTGGCAATTTATTGTGCTCTATCATGGCAATTTGCTTCGCAAAGGTCGACTCGGCGAAGACGTCGCCGCGGCGCGGACCTGTATGCGTGAACATGCGGGTGGTCATCACGGTCATGCCATAGGCTTCAGCATAGTAACGACCGACCAGGTCTGTTCCAACCTTTGAAATTGCGTAGGGCGAAGCCGGGTGGAAGCTACATTCCTCATCGATTGGAAGCTTTTCCTTCGGCACCCTGCCGAAGACTTCCGAAGAGGCGCAGACGTGAACTACGGCTTCGGGCGCATATTTGCGCAGTGCGCCGAGAACACGCTCAGTCCCCTGAATGTTAGTGTCCATCGTATCCAGCGGTGCGGTGAACGAAGTTTTGGGATAGCTCTGCGCTGCCAGATGGAAGACGTAGTCGGGTTTTGCTTCCTTGATAGCATTGTCGATCGACATCGTATCGCGCAGGTCGGCATAATGAAGCCGGAAACGATCTTTCTGGTTTATGCGATCAATATGGGCGGACAGGTTGTCGAGAGGGCTGCGCCAACGCAGCATGCCGTGAATTTCCCAATCCGTGTTCTCGAGGAGATAGTCGGCAAGATGGGAACCGACCATGCCTGTGATTCCCGTAATAAAGGCTCGCTTAACCATAGAACTAACTTTCTTTTGTCGTCTGTTGTTGCGGAAACATGCCGCCTCGGAAGACGTAGATTGATGTCCGGCGCTCACGCAAAACCATGAACGATGCTCGCACCATTGTCTTCAGTCGATATCTTGACGAAATTCTTTTCGCCAAAACGCTCACGTAGCTTTGCCTGGACATGATCCGGCGCGAGGAACAGCATAAAGCCACCACCGCCTGCCCCGCAGAGTTTCCCACCATAAGCACCAAGTGACATTGCGGTGTCGTAAATATCATCGATATGCGTTGAGGAGACTGCGGGCGAAAGGCTTCTCTTTGTCATCCAGCCTTCGCTAAGTAGTTTGCCGACGTCTGTCAACGCTCGCTGAGAGTTGGTGCCTTCAAGAATACGCACACCTTCCTCGCAAAGTTCGAAGAGATGCCCAAGTTCTTTGACGATTTTGCGCTCACGGGTATTGCTGATCTGGGTCTCCAGGGTTTGCGAAGCGGAACGCTGCATGCCGGTGTAGATAAGACACATCGAGGCGTTGACCGCATCCCTGCAATCTGTCGTCATGCGGAGGGGTTGAAGCGAGAAATCATTTCCATGGAATCGGTAATGATTGAGCCCGCCAAATGAAGCATGCGCCTGATCCTGGATACCGCAGTTTTCATGCAGAAGTTCAGTTTCAACCCGAATAGCCTCACGCATAAGGTCCAGCTTGGTAATCGAGCGCCCCTGAAGATGCGAGATGAGCTTTACAAAGCCGACTGTAAATGACGAAGAAGAGCCAAGGCCAGATCCTCCAGGCAAGTCCGAGATGATGGCAATATTCAGCGGACCATCATACTGCTTATCTTGCAGGACGGCACGAATAACATTGTGTTTGATATCAGAAACATTGTCGACAGTTTCGACATTGCGATAGGTGACCCGATACTTTGTTTCCGCTACACCTGCCATCGGCAAGGTGACGATATAAATGAACTTATCTATTGCAGTACCGAGTACGGCTCCCGGAAATTCTTGAAAGTATTCCGGGTAGTCTGTCCCTCCACCGAATAAGCTCACGCGCAAGGGGGTTTTCGAAATTGTCAGCATTCCAAGAAGTCTCCAGTCGGGTTTGGTTACCGGTTGTTGCGCTGCGGACAAGGGCAGCAAGACGGTAATTCGCCCGTTCTCAACGGGGATTATCGTATTGAGTCAGGCAACTGAATAAAGCAATTATAGGTATCGCTTGCCAATGTAATCTGGTCGCCAGCTTCTCCAACCTGGAACAAACCCTTGACCCAGGTAGCATTCGTTTCAGGATTCTGAAACGGCGCGAACACTGACCGTTCTGTCAATGCATATCCCAGGACAATTCCGTCCGAAGATAGCACAGTAAATCGTTCAGGGTAGCGGACCAGTTTCGGCGAGAACAAGACCCCGCTTATCGCTGCATATTCGGGCTGCTCAGCAACCAGCCGGAAGGTGTCTTCCCGAAGAATGCACTCGGCCGCCCCCTCCAGCGCGCCGGCATGGTGAGACCCAAGTTTTTCCCGCAACCCTTCGTAAAGTGGAAGACCGAAGATCGAGCTTCTCAGCTCGCGAGCACGTTCGCTTAACTCGAATAGGTCCTCGGTATCAGGGTAAATAAAACCAATAGACCGCCGGTCGGGCACTCCCAGCTCGACAGCGAGAGCGCCGACATTCTGGTCAAGTCGTGGCCAAGCATAAAGCGGCGCTATCGCCTTAAATTGGTAGCTCGATAGCCCTATCGTGAGAAGTGCCATAAAACCGTAGACAACGCGCCGATATTTTCGATCACTTCTGAGATTAAACCACAGCAAAAGCGAAAAAAGGGACCAAATGAATAAAACATTGGTCATATAGCGGCTTTCAACAGCTTGATCCGCGCCGAAATCATACCGGCCCGTCGCAATAGCTGCGATCGTGATGGTTGAATAACATATCGCCGCTGCCAGCAGTACGCCTATTTGACGTGTTTCAGCTTTTACAATCAGTCTGATTCCCATGATCACCAATCCGAGAGCGATTGCAAAACCGCAGAGCAAGGCGGCCGACATCCGTTCTTCGCCCAAGACATAGAAAACGGGAGATCCGAGCTGAGTGAATATGAATGTAAAGACAAACCGAGGGTGATCCAGAAGAGTTCCAAGAAAAGGGGTTTCATATTCGGTCTTGGAGTAACCGGCAAAGAAAAGGGCCAGCACTATCGCCGTCGCCGCTAAACAAATGAGAACCCTTTTAGTGGAAAGCCGCCACACCAAGGACAAGACGACCATCAAGGGAAGCGCTAGTATGCCATTCATCATGGTGAAAGCTGAGCAGAACCCCAACACGATCGCCGACATGAAGAGCCGGTTCGATTGCTTGGGAGCAGTCGTTGACGCTCCCGCATGGTAGAGCAGCAGAAACGACGTGGCCGGCAAAAGAATAGTGGCGTACATCTGGCTCTGGTAAGCCCATATGATGTTCCTCCATTGAATCCAGGAAAAGCTGATCACGCAGATCAGCATCAGTATTCCAAAATCCATCGGATTACGCCAACTGAACCGTGGCGCGAGGCGCATAACGGACCAGAACCAGACCGGGATCAGGGCCATGAGAAGAAAATCTACGCAAAAGAGAAATATGTTTATGCCGCCAAAAAACTGTTGGTCAAGGTAAAAAAGGATATTCGAGAAAACAAGCCTATGGCTCATATGCTGTTCCCAGAATGCGCTGTAGACACCGCCATGAATTTCCGAATAAAAATACACAATTCCTGGCCACATATCCCAAAATGGAACCGGCGTATAGTTCCGCAACATGCCAAAAGCGGCTGCTGCAGCAAAAGCGAACGCGATAGCAGCACCAAGCGTGCGAGAGATGACAGAAGTCGACAATGGGAAATCCTCTTTGTACTTACTTATCTCTGTTCGTTAGACACCGAGCGAGCTACAGCTAGGCTGGGAAGGGGCGTTTGCCTACGAGGCCCCTCTCTCATGACCAAACACCTTAAGCAAGACGTTCCTAAGTGTCTGTCCAAAAATGGGCTATCGGAGCGTGTCGCCTTTGCAGGGGGAGAGTCTCTGTCTCGATTTTCGACACTCTCGCCACGGCTCGCGTCAACCTGAGGACATAAATCGGCGCTTAACGCGAATTCTTGAGCAGACACTAAGAGAAAAATGGACAAACGTCAGGCAACCTCACCTAGCGAGGACTTTTCTCTTTGATACTATCTCTTTCGACTATTAGATTGTGCACGGTTTCCTTCAGAATCTGGCACGCTTCCTCTAAATTCTCTGCATGTTCACCCAGCGTGCGTAAACGTTCTTTAAGAGCATCTCTTTCCGTGATCAGAGAATCCACAGTCCCTTTAAGCGTTGCCAGTGCATCTCTTTCTTCTATCACAGATTCCAAAGTCTGTCGCAGAGTGGCGACAACCTTGTTTTTTTCATTCATTTCATCAATCAACCGACGATAGCCATCGCGATACAGCGTGAGTAGCGCAACTTTCTCCTTAAGTTCCGTAGCCTCTTTTTTAGCACCGGAAAGCGGCTGCGCCGATTCACAATTGTCATCGGACTTCTCGAGCTTTGCGACCGACACTCCGAAATCGAACTTTTCGTAATCCTTCCAGAATAGTTTTTGAACTTTTTTTCGAGATAAGTCTGGAACGATGAATCGTGACAATTCACTCGATGAAGCCTGTGCGTGGAAGTTAAATGGCCTGTCAATCTTCAAGCTATCACGAAGGACCTTGATCACCTCTTCCAAGTTTTCGAAATACCCAACATAGTCGAGCTCCTCGTCCAGTATATTTCCATATAGTGTTCCTTTTTCGTGCGACGGTCGCGCGACCTCGGAACGTTCAAAAAAACGCCAGTCATATTCAACGACGACGCCTTGCCTTTGATAAATGCTCAAGTATCGTTCGAGATCGAGCTCGTCGTCATCGCCACGATTCACGAGGGAAATCTCAGGAAATCTGAGCAACGATTTCATGCGCGCTACTGGTTCACGTACAATTGAAAACTTGAAGTAGTCGTCCCAATATGGAGCATATTTCTGCCGAGCGGTTGAGGCGGTCAGGTGTTTACTCTGAGGGGAAATTTCCCACCAGTCTCTACCCACGATCCATTCTTCGACACTCGTGCCGGCCGTGCCTTGGATGTGCACGAAAATGCATTTGTGCTCATGACAAATCACTTCACATTCTCCTTGAGCGCTGCAACCTTCGGCGAGCGCGATCCGCGGGTACTGGATTTTTTGATGAGATTGGTCTATGTCGCTGCCGAGACCAAACACTCAGTGCATCTTCCCCATCGCAATACTCAGTTCGGCAAACTTTGCAATCGCCCAACTTTCCAGCAAGCTTTCTTGAGTTGCAATTGCGGATAAACCACAACAACCTGTTTCCCCAAATCGAGCCGCTTCAGTTTGAACGCAGTCTGTCGATTTCTTGCGCCACCAGCGTCAGAAGCGACCCTCCCGAATAGTAGACCCCGCGAATACCGGCGGCCTCAGCGGCCGCGATATCAGAAGCGGCATTGCCAACCATCAGGCTTCCATCCTTTTCCACCGGATAGGTCGCCATCAAATCGAGAAGCATACCAGGAGCAGGCTTACGCCTCTGGCTATCTTGCCTGTAGTAATCAACGATGGCCTCCGGATGATGAGGGCACCACTCAAACGCGTCGATATGGGCACCGATCTCAAAAAGCGAAGATTGCATCGCCCGATGGAAGTCGACGACAGCATTTTCTGAGTAAAGTCCGCGCGCGACGCCAGCCTGGTTTGTGACGACGAAAACATAATAGCCAGCTTCGTTGGCAAATTTGATCGCTTCTCTGGCTCCCTCGATCCACACAAGATCGCTGACTTTGTGTGTATAGCCTTTATCGTGATTCAAAGTGCCATCGCGATCAAGGAACAGTGCAGGACGGCGACGGGCCTCCCATAGCTCTGACTGAGCCCGGGAATAACTTTCTGGAACACCGATATCGATAAAGTAGCTACCTTTGGGGGCCATGTGCGCGGTGACGCGACCAGCGGCCACCAAAGGCATCAATACATCATTCTCAAGCGAGGCAACGCTATCAGCTGGAACCGCCTCCACGATTTCCCTGCTCATGCAGTATACGCCTGCGTTAATATAGCCTGGACGGTTTCTGGCCAATGCGTCTTTCTCTCGGAAGGCTACGACTGTAGGGCCTTCACACTCGATGCCACCAAACCGGGCCATATCATCCACATATTGTAGCAAAATCTGAACAGAAGAGGAGTCTGATGACTGCCTGTCCCTTTCCCAAGCGAACATGAAATCAGTCAGGTCGGCGTCGACCCAAGTATCCCCGTTCAACAAAAGGAACGTTTCTGAAAGTTCCTCCAGAGCAAATCGGAGCGCGCCGCCGGTACCAAGGGGTGAGGGCTCAATAAGAACCCGCAGCCGCGCGCCGAACATGTCAACACCGTCATAAGCCTCTTTGACCTGCTCGCCGAAGCGACCCGCTAACAGAAGGATCTCGGTGATGCCGTGCCGGGCGACCTCTTGAATGAGTGTGTCCAGAAACGGCTTTCCGTTGACTGTAAGCATGGGCTTTGGCGTTGAAGCCGTTAAAGATCCCAGCCGCGTACCAAGGCCACCACAAAGTATTACTGCTTGGATTGACAAAGCTCTGCCTCAACGAACGCACAAATCAAATGACCGATTGCAATATGAACTTCCTGAATATGATTGGTTTGGCCGTGGGGAACGGCTATCAAGACGTCTGAGATCTCTTTCATTTTGCCTCCCCCTTGCCCGGTTAGCCCAATCGTAGAGAGTCCCAGCGAACGAGCCAAATTAAACGCCTCAATCACATTTGTGCTATTGCCGCTTGTAGACAGCCCGAAAACAACATCCCCCTTCTGTGCAATGCCGCGGAGCTGACGGGAGAACACTTTGTCGAAACCATAATCATTGCCGATTGCGGTCAATGCAGACGTATCAACTGTGAGGGAAAGTGCCGGAAGAGGTTCTCTGTCGATCAGAAAACGTCCCATCAGCTCAGCGGCCAAATGTTGGGCATCAGCAGCAGAGCCACCATTCCCGCAAAAAATTATCTTGCCGCCATTTCGCAAGGCCGAGACACAGAGCTCCGATGCCCGCACAACTTCCGGGGCTAGCACCCGGGAAGCACGTATAGCTTTTTCGGTCTCAGAAAAATAGGCCAGAACCTCGTTCTGACGTCCCAAATGCTCAATGGGCTCATCCATATCTACCATCTCTGACTTTGATCATTTTAACCACGCACAACGCCTCCCATACGCTGACAAATGCATGTTGTATACCGCTCTAAATTTAAATTTGATCACTCAAGTTTTTGAGAATGTGAAATACTTGTGAAGAAAATAACTTGTGACGGTTGGGCTCAAAACGCCAATGGCATGAGCTATCAACTCCGCATGGGCGAACATCCCAATTCGCGGGAGCAGGTAGTCGGCAAGACCGACACTAATCGCCCATATCTGCAAAAGGGCCAGAAGATTCACCAAACCAAAACGAACATACTCTCGAGACACCTGTCGGCCTGACTTTTCAAAAGCAAAGCGTCGCATCAGGGTGTAGGCGGTCGTCATACCAAACAAATAAGCAATGACGATCGCTCCTGAATAACTCATGACATATGAAAGCAAGATACGCGAAACTATATTGACGACTGCAGCAATGCCACCGGCCGCCAAAAATGTAATGAAAGGGGTGACCTTTATTTTCATTGTATTATTTAGAGCCGGATTCAAAAGTTCATGACGGGAAACAATATCG
>NZ_JAINWJ010000075.1 GCF_021021415.1 Martelella mediterranea
TGCAAGGATCAGAGACCAAACCATCAAACAGAGTTGATGACCGGGTTCACGCGGTGATGATGATCGAGGTCGTCGGAAAATCGACGACCCAGGTCATCCGCAAGCTGCGCGGCCTGCCGGAGGTCTATTCGCTGCACACGACCAATGGCAGCTGGGACCTCGTCGCCAATATCCGCACATCGACCCTTTCGGAATTCGACAGGGTCCTGCGCGAGGTCCGGATGATCGAGGGCGTCTCCAACAGTGAGACCAGCCTGCTTCTGAGCAGCGTTTGACGGCATATTCTCTTCTGCGCGGCACGATCAATGCCATGGTGCAGCTTCGCCGGCCGCTGCTGTCGACTTACGCATCCGTCGGTCTGCCCTCAAAGTTTGTGGTCTGCATAGCGTCGGCGGGATCAAGGTCTTGAGGGGATATGTACCGGCGATCCCGTCGTTCGCCAGCTGTGTTGGCGTTGATTTTCTAGTTTGGGCAACAAGTTGCGCCACGGACTGGCCGATATGGGGCCGAAAACGGAAAAGCGGGTGTCATTCGGCGGGCCGGGAGGCGATCTCCGCCGCACTCCAAACGGTGTGTGGGGGCCTCCCTGGCGGCGGGCGCGAGGTTCAGCCGTCGTCCGGGCTGCCCCATGATTTGCGGAAGGCCTCCGCGCCGAAACATGGCCAGCCCGGATCGCCGTTGCGCGCATAGCTGAGCAGACCGCCGGACATGACGCAAGCGAGAGCGGGGGCATCCCCGTCCCCACGGACAAGCGGGAAACGGTCGATGCTGTCGAAGACGAAGGGTTCGTCGAAGCCGTGGGCGGCGCCGAGGCGGGCGTTTTCGCCGGGCGGGGTCCAGCGGAATTCGTAGCCGTAGCCGACGCCACCAGTGTCGCGATGGACGGCGAGCATGGCCATGGCCGGATCGCGGTAAATGGTGCGCGACAGGAAGACTTCCTCGTATTCGCTAAAGGCTGCGCCCGGCCGTTCCTTTTCCATCGCGGCGAGCCTCGCCTCTGCGTCAATGGGAAAGAACAGCCGGATGGTGCGCAGCACGCCGGCGCGGTCTTCCACCGCCGGCATCACGCCCATGGCATACCACATCCGCGCCTCGTCGCGGGTCCAGCCGGCAACGATGCGGTGATCTTTGGAACGGCCCGAGGCAAGGCCGTCCATCGGGTGGCGGGCGAGGCTTGCGCCATCAAGCACGATGCCGAATGTACGCCCGCCCGGCGCATTGCGCTCGCCGAGATGGGTCGCCAGCACCGCGCCCTGCAGACGGAGAATGTCGTCGATGCCGATCGCCTGAAGGGCTGCTTCATCGCCCGGCGCAATGCCGGCACGGGCGAGAAAATCGGCGGCCATGTCTGTCGCCGTATCGGCATCGATGATCCGGCATGCCGGGCCGCTCATCACCCAGACGCGGCGATAAAGGTCGGCCACGCCATCGACGCCGAACAGCGCCGAAATGGTAAACGCCCCGGACGACATGCCGGCAAGCGTGACATTGTCCGGATCGCCGCCGAAGGCCGCGATATTGTCGCGCACCCATTCAAGCGCCGCGATGAAATCCAGCATACCGCGATTGGCGGCGGCATAGTCAGGGCCGAAGGCTTTGGCGAGGTGCAGGAAGCCCGGCGCGCCGACGCGCATATTGGGGCGCACCAGAACGACATCGCCACGGGCAACGAAGCCAGCCTCGTCATGAAACGTCCCCTGCCCTGACCCCGTCTGAAACCCGCCGCCGAAGGCGTGGACGATGACCGGCCTCTTTGCCCCGTCGACCGCCGGCGTCCAGATATTAAGGTTGAGGCAATCCTCGCCGGTTTCAAAACCCGCGCCGCGCGGCGCCCAGGCGGGCGGATCGTTGCGCTGCTGCGGCGGGGCGAAGCCGGGTTGGCGGGCATCGATATCGCCCTCGTTTTCGATCCGCTGCGGCGGGCGGAAACGCAATCGGCCGAGCGGCGGCGCGGCATAGCGGATATTCAGGAACCGCGCCGTTTTCCCGTCTGAAAGCCCGTGATAGGTCGCCTTTCGGCTGGTTGCGGAAACTGCCCTGTCGGTGCTCATGCGGCGCTCTCTTCCAGAAGATGGCAGGCCGCGCGCTGGCCGCCGCCGGTCGCGTGCATCACCGGCGCTTCGCGGGTGCAGCGGTCGAAGGCAAGCGGACAGCGGGTGCGAAACGCGCAGCCCGAGGGAATGGCATGCGCGCTCGGGATCTCGCCGGAAAGCCGCGCGCGCCGTTCCTGGCCCTTGCCGGGCACGGAATCGAGCAGCGCCTTCGTATAGGGATGCGCCGGCGCGCTGTAGATGCGCGCGCTCGGGCCCTGTTCGACGATCTCGCCGAGATACATCACCGCGATTTCGTCGCACATGAACCGCACCACCCGCAAATCGTGGGAGATGAACAGCATGGTGGTGTTGTGGCGGTCCTGAAGGTCGCGCATGAGGTTGAGCACCTGCGCCTGTACCGATACGTCGAGGGCCGAAACCGGCTCATCGGCGACGATCAGCTCGGGATTGGTGGCGAGCGCGCGGGCGATCGCGATGCGCTGCCGTTGCCCTCCGGAAAACTCGTGCGGAAACCGGTCGAGTGCAGCCTGCGGCAGGCTGACCTCGTCAAGCAGGCGGGCTGCGGTGCGCACGCGTTCAGCCGGCGTGCCGACGCCGTGGACGAGCTGCGGCTCGACCAGCGTCTCGCGCACCGACATGCGCGGATTGAGCGAGCCGAACGGGTCCTGGAAGATCATCTGCATATGCCGCCGTTCGGCGCGCAGCGCGGCCGCGCCGAGTTTCGACAGGTCGCGCCCGCGAAAGCGGATTTCGCCGGATGTCGGCTCGATCAGCCGCAGCACCAGCCGGGCGGTGGTCGACTTGCCGGAGCCGGATTCGCCGACAAGGCCGAAAGTGCTGCCCTTGGGAATCGCAAGGTCGACGCCGCGCACGGCCTGGACCGCGCTGAAACTCTTCGAAAGGCCGGTGACGTTCAGGAGAGGTTCGCTCATGCCTGTTCCTCCATCGGATGCCAGCACCGGGCTTCGGTCGCACGTTTCGGTTCAAGCCGCGGCCGTTCAAGACAGGCCGCGTCGGCGCGCGCGCAACGTGGCGCGAACCGACAGCCTTTCGGCCACTGGCCGACCGGCGGCACGCTGCCGGGAATGGGCGTCAGCCGGTCGCGAATATCGTCATCGGCGGGCACGGCGGCGAGCAGACCGCTGGTATAGGGATGCTCGGGCCGGCGGACGATATCGGCCGCCCTGCCCCGCTCCGCCACGTCGCCGGCATACATCACCACCGCCCGGTCGCAGAAATCGCCGACGACCTCGAGGTCGTGGGTGATGAACAGCATGCCGAGCGAAAGCTCGCGACGCATGTCGTCGAGCAGGTCCAGAACCTGCGCCTGGATGGTGACGTCGAGCGCCGTCGTCGGCTCGTCGGCGATGACGAGCGAGGGGCCGCAGGAGATCGCCAGCGCGATCATCACCCGCTGGCGCATGCCGCCGGAAAGCTGGTGGACGTAGCCCTTCAGGATGTCGCGCGGGCGCGGAATGCCGACGCGGTCCAGCAGTTCGGCGGCGCGATCCGTCGCCGCAGCACGGCCAAGGCCGAGATTGTGGCGGATGGAGTCCGTCATCTGCCGGCCGATTGTGAGCGTCGGGTGCAGGGCCGTCATCGGCTCCTGAAAGATGAAGCCCATATGCCGGCCGCAAAGCGCGCGGCGCTTCTTCGGCGGCAGGTCGGAAATCACCTGACCGTTGAGCGTGATCCGGCCGCTGATCTCGGCATTGTCGGGCGCGATCCCCATCACTGCGCTGGCGGTAACCGATTTGCCGCAGCCGGATTCGCCGACCAGCGCCACGGCCTCGCCCTGGCGCACGTCAAATGAGACGTCGGTGATGATCGGCAGCAGGCCGTTCGGGGTGCGGAAGGACAGGTTGAGGCCCTCGACATCGAGGACGACGGGAGGTGGTGTCTCGGTCATTGGTAGCGTATCCGCGGGTCGAGCCAGGCATAGACGATATCGATCGCCAGGTTGAGAACGGCGAGCACCAGCGAGATCGTCAGCACGCCCCCCTCCACCAGCGGATAGTCGCGGCGGCCAACGGCCTCGACCAGCATGCGGCCAAGGCCCGGCAGGGCGAAGATGATCTCGATCGCCACCGCGCCGCCGAGCATGTAGCCCGCCGAAAGGCCGGCCACGGTCACCACCGGGATCGATGCCGTGCGCATCGCATACTGGCCGATGACCTTGCTTTCCGGCAGGCCCTGGGCGCGGGCGGTGGTGATATAGGGCTCGTTCAGCACGTCGAGCATGGAGGAGCGCATCATCCGGGTCATCAGCGCGGACTGGCGGATGCCGAGCGCCAGCGCCGGCAGGAAAATGGTCGAGGCAAAAGCGATCAGCCCGGCGGACGGCGGATTGTAGCCGGCGACCGGGAACCAGCGCAGCGTCACCGCGAAGACGAAGATCAACAGAAGCGCGAACCAGAATTCCGGCAGCGAGATGCCGAGCACCGCCGAGGTGACGACGGCGCGATCGACCGGCCTGTTGCGCTTCATCGCCGAAATCGTTCCGAGCGTGACGCCGAAGACGATGGCGAGCACCAGCCCGACGGCGGCAAGCTGGATGGTGACGGCGGCATAGGGCGGGATCACCTCCATCACCGGTTTGCGGAAGAAGATGGAATCGCCGAGATTGAGCGTCAGAATATCCTTCAGCCAGATGATGAACTGGGTCCAGATCGGCTGGTCGAGCCCGAGTTCGGCCCTGAGCGCGGCGATCTGCTCCGGCGTTGCCTGATCGCCGAGCATCATGCCCGCCGGATCGCCCGGCGAAAGCCGCAGCAGGAGGAAGACCAGGAGCAGCGGCACGAAGATCGTCGGCAGGATCATCAGGAAGCGTTTTGCAAGATATCGCAGCATGTCAGCGCCTCCGTGCCAGACGTGGGTCGAGAATATCGCGCAGGCTGTCGCCGAGAAGGTTGAGCGCGAGGATCGTCAGCATCAGCGCCAGCCCCGGAAACACGACGATCCAAGGCGCGGCGGCGATATAGTTGCGGGCCTCCGTCAGCGCGTTGCCCCAACTCAGTTCGCGCGGGCCGATGCCGACGCCAATGAAGCTGAGCGCCGCCTCGCCGAGAACGGCGGCGGAGAAGATGAAGGATGCCTGCACCAGGATCGGCGAGCTGACGGCCGGCAGGATATAGCGGGTGAACAGCCGCAATGTGGGAACGCCGACAGCGCGCGCCGCCTCGATCATCTGCAGTTCGCGCACCACCAGAACCTGTCCGCGCACCACCCTGAGCGACGGCGCGATCAGCACGATCGACAGCGAGATGATGACGGTGCGGCTGGAGGGCCCGAGGATTGCGGCGGCCGCCGTTGCCAGCACGATGCCCGGAAACGCCATCAGCCCGTCGACAAAGCGCATCAGCACCATGTCGACCTTTTGATAGAAACCGGAGATCGCCCCGAAGATCACCGCGACGCTCATCGAGATCGCGGTGACGATCAGCCCCACGAGGAGCGATGTCCGCCCCCCGTAAAGCACCATCTTGAACATGTCGCGACCGAGATTGTCGGTACCGAATGGATGGGCGAAACCCGGCGGCTGGAACCGGTCCACCGGATTGATGCGCATAGGATTGCCGGGCGCGATCACGGGCGCGAGGATGGCGCTGAGGCTGATCAACACCAGAAGCGCGATCGAGATCACCGCTGTCGGGTTGGTTGCCAGTCTCAGCCACACGCTCCTGTTGGCGCTGGCGAACGTTTCCCGCTCGCCAATCCCCGGCTCGTTGGTATCGGTCTCGGTCACGCTCATCTCAACTCTGCGGCGGTGCGACGTTGTAGAGGTCGTAACCCCGGCTCGGCACGGCCGGCGCATTGCCGACGCCGCTGCGGATGCCGTACATATTGGCTTCCGTGCCGTATTTGATGAACGGGAACTGGTCGTAGATCAGGGTGTGGATCTTTTCGAAGATCGTCTTGCGCTCATCCTGGTCGATGGTCGAAGCGATCTGCTCCATCAGCTCCATCTTTTCCGGGTCGGTCCAGAAACCCGGATAGCTCGGATTGAGATAGGCGATCGAGGTCGGATCGACATAGGTCGGCAGGAAGCTCGAGAACGCGTCCATGTCTTCCGGGTTTGCGCGCGACTGGATATAATTGGCCATCGGGCTTTCGACGAGTTCGACATTGATGCCGAAATCAGCGAGCTGCTGCTGGGCGACGACGGCGGTCAGAAAATGTTTCTGATACTGCTCGGCCGCGACCAGCCAGCGGATCGGCTCGCCGTTATAATCGGATTCGTCGAGATATTTCTTGACCAGATCCGGCTTCGGCGTGCCGAAACCGTCGGGAACGCCGGCCTTGGTGTACCAGAAGGAATTCGGGTCGGGAATCCAGCTCGGATCAAGCGTGTAGAACTCCGGATTGCCGACCGAGGCCAGCATGATCGGGTCCATTTCCAGCGCGTAATAGATCGCGCGGCGCAGATTGACGTCGGCTGCCGGGCCCTGCTTAGTGTTGAACACCACGGTGAGCGACTGGTTGTTGGGCACGACCACGGCCTCAGTGCCGGAATCGGCCTGCAGCGCGTCGTAAAAATCGGTCGGCAGTTCATAGGCGATGTCGATCTGGCCGGTCAGCAGCGCATCGCGGCGCACGGACGGCTCCGGCATCAGCATCAGGTCGATTTCATCGGCATAGGCGTGCTTCTTGCCGGTAAAGGCCGAGGACGGTTCCTCCCGGGCCTGGTAATCGTCCCAGCGGGTCAGCACCGCGCCGCGATCGGGCTGGTAGCTCGTCAACTGGTACGGGCCGGTGCAATCGAGCCCGGTGGTCGCCTGTGTCGCGGACGCGCCTTCGAGCGACTTGGCGGACATGATTGCCGCCTGGGCGCTGGCAATCAGGCCGGGCACGATCGCGGTCGGCGTGTTGAGATTGAAGCGGATGGTTGTGTCGTCGACCGCTTCGATCGATGCGGTGGCGTTCTTCAGGGCGGCGCCGATGCCGGCGGAGTCCCTGTAGCGATTGAGCGAGGCGACGACATCCGCCGCAGTCACCGGCGCGCCGGAGTGGAACTTCAGGTCCGGGCGCAGCGTGACCGTCAGCGTCTTGCCGTCGTCGCTATATTCGAAACTGTCGGCCAGCATCGGCTGGGGCGTCCAGCTCTCGTCAATCGCGAAAAGCCCTTCGCAGGCGATGGTGGCGGTCATCCAGTTGACGCCGAATGTGGTCACCACCGGGTCCGGCGACGGCGCCATCTGCGAGATCGCGGCGCGCAGCGTCCCGCCCTGCGGGTAATCCTGAGCTTTAGCGCCGGCAACGCCGACGCCGGCGGCAACGCCGCACAGCAGCAACGTCTTGGTGGTTTTTGTCCAGAATGCCATTTCGGTTCTCCTCCCTTTGCCCTTCGCGGGCCGTTAAATTGCTATGCCGGCGCCGTTTCGGCTGGCAGCCGGATCTCAAGCCCCAGCACCAGAAACGACAGGCATTTTCCATGCGTGTCTGTCGAAAGGCTTGCATTGACGCCGCCTTCCAGCGCGTCGTCGATGACGAAGTTCAGCGCGTTGAGGCGCGGCAGTTCGTAACGCTTTACCCGGGTTGCGCCGCGATGGGCGAAAAGGGCCGCAACCCGTTCCTCGGTGACCTGTTCCAGCAGCACGTCCCAGTGCCGCGCCTCATAGGCAATCACATTGACGTTCAACCGGTTGCCCTTGTCGCCGGAGCGGCCGTGCGCGATCTGGTGCAGGGTGACGGTTTGGCTCATGCGGTTTCCTCGCCGAGAAAGAAAAATGACGGCGTCGCCAGCGAACGCGGGGCCAGATAGGAAAGCGTGCGCACGCGCGGGCGCACGCTCTGGCGCACGCCCCCGCCACCGGCCGGCCCGCAGCAGTAAAGCGCATTGACGTCGGCGACGGCGCGCTCGACCGCCCTGCGGTCGTCGCCGTCAAAGGCGAAGCGGACGCGGTAATCGCCGTCCGGCCCGCCGGTGAACTGCGACAGCATGACGCCGGAATCGGCGTCGAACACGCTGACCGTGCCGAAAATATCCGAGCGCATCCGCACATCGAGGCCCAGAAGAGCGATCCGCTCGCGGATCGTCTGTTGGGCCAGGCGCGCGCGATTGAGCGCATTCGGCCCGGCATAGGAAATCTCGGCCTCGCCGAAGAAGTCGCCGTGATAGCTGACCGTGACCTTGAGCTTCTCCGGCGCCGCCCTGCCCCGCGCGCCTTCGACGCGGACCCGGTCCTCGCCGATCTGGCGCACCGTGACCTCGCTGATGTCGAGCGTGACATCGGGCGTGAGGTAGGCCGCCGGATCATGGATCTCGTAAAGAAGCTGTTCTTTGACCGTACGCTCGCTAACGACACCGCCGGTGCCGGCGGGCTTGGTGATCACGAAGCCGCCATCTGCCTCCACCTCGGCGATCGGAAAGCCGATCTCGGCCGGGCGCGGCACATCCTTGAAACCCGGATCGGCGAAATACCCGCCGGTGACCTGCGCGCCGCATTCCAGCAGGTGACCGGCGAGCGTGCCGGCTGCGATCCGGTCGAGATCGTTCCAGTCCCAGCCATAATGGGCAACGAGGGGGCCCAGCGCCAGCGCCGGATCGGCGACCCGGCCGGTGACCACAACATCGGCGCCGGAGGCGATCGCCTCGGCGATGGCGCGAGCACCGATATAAGCGTTGACGGCGACGATCTCGCCGGTGAATTCCGGCAGGCGTCCGTCACCGTCCCAGCGCTCGGCGGTTGCGATGTCCATGCGGCCGTGGAGATCGTCGCCGGTGACAATGGCGATCTTCAGCCCGGCAATGCCCTGCCTGTCGGCCAGCGCGCGGATGGTGGCAGCGGCGGCCGGCGGGTTGGCCGCGCCGAAATTGCCGACAATGGTGATGCCTGCCGCGTGGGCGGGGCGCAGGATGGGGGTGAGGATATCTTCAAGCAGCGGCTCATAGCCGCGCGTGGCGTCCTGGCCTCTGGCGATCTGGCCGAGCGCGAGGGTGCGCTCGCCAAGCGTCTCGAACATGATCGCGCCACCCTCGCCTGCCGCGGCGATTTCCGCGACGACGGCGATGGCCGCATCCGCCCGATCGCCTGAAAAGCCCGCTCCACTGCCTATCCGATACACATCGTCCTCCCGTTTCCGGCGTTATCGTCATTATTATCGATAATGTCAACGATAATTGTGTTCCCTTGGGAATATGCTAATGTCGCCAGAGATTTGTGAATCGGGACTGGAGTGCGCGATACGTGTCTGAACAACCGAAAAACTGGGAGGATGTGCACCGCGAACTGCAGCGCGAGATCATTTCCGGTCACCGCCATCCCCGCGAACGGCTGGTGGAGGACGAGATTATCGCGCGGACCGGTGCGACCCGCCACGCCGTCCGCCTCGCCTTCGCCGAGCTGGAAAAAACTGGCCTCGTGGTCCGCGAGCGCAACAAGGGCGTGCATGTGCGCGACTATTCGATCCGCGAGATCGAGGAGCTATACGAGATCCGGGAATGCCTGGAGCGGCAGGCGGCCCGGCACTTCAGCGAGCCGGCCTCCACTGACACGATCGAAGCGTTGACCGAGATCGCCGGCCGCCACCGCGAGGCATCCCGCAAGCAGCAGTTCGGCGCAGTCTTCGAACTCAACAACAGGTTTCACGAGACGCTCTACCGCGCATGCGGCAACCGCCAGCTTGCCGATGCCATCCAGCATTACACCTTCGCCACCCATCCCATCCGCACCCGCGCCTTTACCAGCGGCGAAATCCGCGAGGTTGCGATCGCCGAGCATTTTGAAATGATCGATGCGCTCTCCGCCGGCGACGCCGACCGGCTGTGGCGCATCATCGAAAGCCACATCCGCCGCCCGAAGGACTTTTATCTGAAAGCCAACGCCATCGGCCAATATGCCAGCATAGCCTGACCCCGGCATGGCAAGGATCTGCGCCGCGGCGGACCGCAGGGAAGCGTGGCAGCCCATCTCTAGCGGTCCGGAAAA
>NZ_JAINWJ010000076.1 GCF_021021415.1 Martelella mediterranea
ACCACCAATGAAAACCGCGACTGGGAAGACGCCTATCGCAAGCGCTGGCAGCACGACAAGATCGTGCGCTCCACCCATGGCGTGAACTGCACGGGCTCCTGTTCGTGGAAGATCTACGTCAAGGGCGGCATCGTCACCTGGGAAACCCAGCAGACCGATTATCCGCGCACCCGGCCCGACATGCCCAATCACGAACCGCGCGGCTGTTCGCGCGGGGCGAGCTACAGCTGGTACATGTATTCGGCAAACCGGGTGAAATACCCGCTGATCCGGGCGCGGCTCCTGAAACTGTGGCGCAAGGAACGCGCCGACAAGAGCCCGGTCGCGGCCTGGCGCGCCATTCAGGAGGACCCGGCCAAGCGGGCCGAATACATCAAGGTGCGCGGCCTTGGCGGCTTCGTGCGCGGCACCTGGGACGAGGTCAACGAGCTCATCGCGGCGGCCAACGCCTATACCGCGAAGAGGTGGGGGCCCGACCGCGTCATCGGATTTTCGCCGATCCCGGCGATGTCGATGGTCTCTTACGCGGCCGGGTCCCGCTACCTGTCGCTGCTCGGCGGCACCTGCATGTCGTTTTACGACTGGTATTGCGACCTGCCGCCGGCCTCGCCGATGACCTGGGGCGAGCAGACCGACGTGCCGGAATCGGCCGACTGGTACAATGCCGGCTTCCTGATGCTCTGGGGCTCCAACGTGCCGCAGACCCGCACGCCGGATGCGCATTTCTACACTGAGGTGCGCTACAAGGGCACGAAGTCCGTCGTCGTCTCGCCGGACTATTCGGAAGCCGCGAAATTCTCCGATCTCTGGCTGCACCCGAAACAGGGCACCGATGCGGCGCTTGCCATGGCGCTCGGCCATGTGATCCTGCGCGAATACCACCTTGACCGGACAGTCGACTATTTCGACGACTACTGTCACCGCTACACCGACATGCCGATGCTGGTGCGGCTGGTGAAGAAAGACGGCCGCTACGTGCCGGAACGCTTCCTCCGCGCCTCCGATTTCAGGGACGGTCTCGGCGAGAGCAACAATCCCGAATGGAAGACGGTCGGCTTCGACGCGAAGACCGGCGACGTCGTCGCGCCGCGCGGGTCGGCGGGGTATCGCTGGGGCGAGACGGGCAAGTGGAACCTCGAGCAGAAGGATGGGGCGGGCAGCGACATCGATCTGGTGATGAGCCTTGCCGAAAAGCATGACGGCGTCGAGGATGTCGCTTTCCCCTATTTCGGCAGCCGGGCCCACGACTATTTCGAAGGCACCGACCATGACGACATTCTGGCGCGCAAGGTGCCGGTTCGCCGTGTGGCGCTCGCAGACGGCGAGGCGGTGGTTGCGACGGTGTTCGACCTGTTCGTCGCCAATTACGGGCTTGACCGTGGCTTCGGCGGCGACAATGTCGCCAGCTCCTTTGACGATGGAACGCCCTACACGCCGGCATGGGCGGAAAAGATCACCGGCGTTCCGCGCGAGCAGATCATCGCGACAGCCCGCGCCTTCGCGGGCAACGCCGAAAAGACCAATGGCCGCTCCATGGTCATTCTCGGCGCCGGGCTGAACCACTGGTACCACATGGACATGAACTACCGCGGCATCATCAACATGCTGGTGATGTGCGGCTGTATCGGCCAGTCCGGCGGCGGCTGGAGCCATTATGTCGGCCAGGAAAAGCTGCGGCCGCAGACGGGCTGGCTGCCGCTCGCCTTCGGGCTCGACTGGCAGCGACCGCCGCGCCACATGAACTCGACCTCGTTCTTCTACGCCCATACCGATCAGTGGCGCTACGAGACGGTGAAGGTCGACGAGCTGCTGTCGCCGACCGCGCCGGAAGGTCCGTGGGATGCAACGCTGATCGACTACAATATCCGCGCCGAACGGATGGGCTGGTTGCCATCCGCGCCGCAATTGCGCACCAACCCGCTGGAGGTCGCCCGCGCGGCGGACGCCTCGGGCCAAAAACCTGCCGACTATATCGCCGATGCGCTGAAATCCGGTACGCTTTCCATGTCCTGCGAGGACCCGGACGCTGAGGAGAACTGGCCGCGCAACATGTTCGTCTGGCGCTCGAACCTGCTCGGTTCCTCGGGCAAGGGACACGAATATTTCCTCAAGCACCTGCTCGGCACATCCCACGGCCTGCTTGGCAAGGATCTCGGCGACGAGGGCCGTCAGGAGGTGAAGGAGGCCGTGTGGCATGACGAGGCGCCGGAAGGAAAGCTCGATCTGCTGGTGACCCTCGACTTCCGCATGTCGACCACCTGCGTCTATTCCGACATCGTGCTGCCGACGGCGACATGGTACGAGAAGAACGACCTCAACACCTCTGACATGCACCCCTTTATCCACCCGCTGACCAGTGCGGCCGATCCGGCCTGGCAGTCGCGTTCGGACTGGGAAATCTTCAAGGGTATCGCCAAGCGGTTCTCCGAAGTCGCGCCGGAAGTGCTGGGCGTCGAAAAGGATATCGTGCTGGTGCCGACCCTGCACGACACGCCTGGCGAACTGGCCCAGCCTTTCGACGTCAAGGATTGGAAACAGGGGGAGACCGATCCGGTGCCGGGCAAGACCATGCCGACGGTCGCCGTGGTCGAGCGGGATTATCCCAATCTCTACAAGCGCTTCACCTCCGTCGGCCCGCTTCTCGATAAGCTCGGCAATGGCGGCAAGGGGATTTCCTGGAACACCGAGCATGAGGTCGGCCTGCTCGGCAAGCTCAACGGCACGGTGACGGAAGAGGGGGCATCGAAGGGGCGGCCGCGTATCGACACCGATATCGACGCCACCGAGGTAATCCTGTCGCTGGCGCCGGAGACCAATGGCGAGGTTGCGGTCAAAGCCTGGGAAGCGCTCTCGGCGATTACCGGTCGCGACCACACCCATCTCGCCCTTCCCAAAGAGGACGAAAAAATCCGCTTCCGCGACATCGTCGCCCAGCCGCGCAAGATCATTTCCTCGCCGACATGGTCGGGGCTGGAATCGGAAAAGGTCTGCTACAATGCCTGCTACACAAACGTCCACGAGCTGATCCCGTGGCGCACGCTCTCCGGGCGTCAGCAGCTTTATCAGGACCATCTGTGGATGCGGGCCTTCGGCGAGGCCTTCTGCGTCTACCGCCCGCCGATCGATACCGGAACCGTGACGCCGGCGATCGAGGCGCGCCTCGACGGCCAGCCGCATCTGGTGCTGAACTTCATCACGCCGCACCAGAAATGGGGCATCCACTCCACCTATACCGACAACCTGTTGATGCTGACGCTGAACCGCGGCGGCCCGGTGGTGTGGATTTCGGAGCCGGATGCGGCCCGCGCCGGCATCGTCGATAACGACTGGGTCGAGGTCTACAACGCCAATGGCGCGCTGGTCGCCCGCGCGGTGGTCTCGCAGCGCATGAAGGACGGCACGATCTTCATGTACCACGCGCAGGAAAAGATCGTGAACACGCCCGGCTCGCCGCTGACCGGCCAGCGCGGCGGCATTCACAACTCCGTCACCCGCGTGATCCCGAAGCCGACCCACATGATCGGCGGCTACGCCCACCAGTCCTACGGTTTCAACTACTACGGAACCGTGGGCGCCAACCGCGATGAATTCGTCGTCGTCCGCAAGCTCGAAAATGTCGACTGGATGGACGATACCCCAAGCCTTGCAGGAAAGGAGGCCGCAGAATGAAGGTCCGCGCACAGATCGGCATGGTGCTCAATCTCGACAAATGCATCGGGTGCCACACCTGCTCCGTCACCTGCAAGAATGTCTGGACGAACCGCGAGGGCGTCGAATACGCCTGGTTCAACAATGTCGAGACCAAGCCGGGGATCGGCTTTCCCAAGGAATGGGAAAACCAGAAGAAGTGGAATGGCGGCTGGGTCCGCAAGAAGAACGGCCGGATCGAGCCGAAGATGGGCGCCAAATGGCGCATCCTCGCCAAGATCTTCGCCAATCCGGACCTGCCGGAAATCGACGACTATTACGAGCCGTTCGATTTCGACTACGGCCATCTCCAGACCGCCGGCGAGAGCAAGACCATGCCGACGGCACGGCCGCGCTCGAAGCTGACCGGCGAGCGGATGGAGAAGATCGAATGGGGGCCGAACTGGGAGGAAATTCTCGGCGGCGAATTCGAGAAGCGCTCGAAGGACGTGAATTTCGAAGGGGTCGAGAAGGAAATCTACGGCCAGTTCGAAAACACCTTCATGATGTATCTACCGCGCCTGTGCGAGCACTGTCTGAACCCCACCTGCGTCGCCGCCTGTCCCTCCGGCGCGATCTACAAGCGCGAGGATGACGGCATCGTTCTGATCGACCAGGAAAAGTGCCGCGGCTGGCGCATGTGCGTCTCCGGCTGCCCCTACAAGAAAATCTATTACAACTGGAATTCCGGAAAATCGGAAAAGTGCATCTTCTGCTATCCGCGCATCGAAGCCGGCCAGCCGACGGTGTGCTCGGAAACCTGCGTTGGTCGTATCCGTTATCTCGGCGTCATTCTCTACGATGCCGACCGGATTTCGGAAGCCGCCTCGACGGCGAACGAGCAGGATCTCTACGAGGAACAGCTCAAGGTGTTCCTCGATCCGAACGATCCGGCGGTCATCGAACAGGCCCGCAAGGACGGCGTGCCGGAAGACTGGCTGAAGGCGGCCAGAAACTCGCCGGTCTACAAGATGGCGATTGACTGGAAGGTGGCCTTTCCGCTGCATCCGGAATATCGCACCCTGCCGATGGTCTGGTACGTGCCGCCGCTCTCGCCGGTCCAGTCCGCTGCCGAAGCCGGCAAGCTCGGCCTCGATGGTGCAATGCCGGACGTCAAGTCGCTGCGCATTCCGGTGCGCTACCTCGCCAACCTGCTGACGGCGGGCAAGGAAGAGCCGGTGGTGAACGCGCTGGAACGCATGCTCGCCATGCGCGCCTATATGCGCTCGAAAACCGTCGACGGCGTCGATGACAACGCGATTGCCGAACGCGTAGGCCTCACCGGCCGGATGATCGAGGACATGTACCACGTGATGGCGATTGCCAATTACGAGGACCGTTTCGTCATCCCGACCACCCATCGCGAGGTCTCCGAAGACGCCTATGACGTCCGCGGGTCCTGTGGCTTCTCCTTCGGCAATGGCTGTTCCGGCGGCAACAGCGACACCGAACTCTTCGGCGCCGGACGCCGCAAGATGGTGCAGACGCCGACCGATATCTTCAAGGAGCAGGTCTGATGAATATCGCCCTGAAAATCACCTCGCTGCTTCTGTCCTATCCGGAGAAGGAACTGCTGGATGATCTGCCGGAACTGAAGGCGGCGCTGGCGTCCTCGGCGGTGCCAGAAGCCGTTGCCGTGGCGCTCGGAAGGCTGATCGAAGATCTCACGGGCCGCGACCTCTACGAGGCCCAGGAACGCTATGTCCATCTCTTCGACCGCACCCGCGCGCTGTCGCTGCATCTCTTCGAACATGTCCACGGCGAAAGCCGGGATCGCGGCCAGGCCATGGTCGACCTGATGGCGCTTTACGAGACGGGCGGTTTCGAGATCGACGCAAAGGAACTGCCGGACTACCTGCCGCTGTTTCTGGAGTTTCTCTCCACCCGCCCCAGGGCCGAAGCGGAAGACCTTCTCGGCCAGACCGCGCATATCACCGAGGCGATCGGCGAGCGGCTGAGGAAGCGGGAATCCGTCTACGCATCGGCCTTTGCCGCGCTCTCCCTGCTGTCATCGGCCGAGGCCGACCAGAAGCTTCTGAAGGAGCTGATGGCCGCACCCGAAGACGACCCCGACGACCTCAAGGCGCTCGACAGCATCTGGGAGGAAGAAGCCGTCACCTTCGGCGGCAATGCCGGCGAGGGCGCTTGCGGACCGGACCGGCTTCGAACCCGCATGCGCGCGGCAGAGCGTCAACCCGGCGATGTCGCCGGACCTGTATCGCATTAGGAGACAGACCATGTCAGCCTATCTCAACACACTCGTCTTCGGCATCTATCCCTATATTGCGCTCACGGTGCTGATCCTCGGGACGGTCATCCGCTATGACCGGGAGCCCTATTCGTGGCGCTCCGGCTCATCGCAACTGCTTCGGCGCAAACAGCTCATCTGGGGCTCCGTGCTGTTTCACCTCGGCGTCCTGGTCATCTTCGCCGGCCACGTCGTCGGCCTGTTGACGCCGATCTGGGTCTTCGATGCGCTCGGTATCAGCCATGGTGCCAAGCAGTTGCTGGCCGTGGTCGCCGGCGGCATTGCCGGGGTTTTCGGCATCGTCGGCGCCACCCTCCTGGTTCACCGCCGGCTGTTCGACGCGCGGGTGCGGGCTGCCTCTACCTTCAGCGACACGATGATCATCATCCTGCTCTGGCTGCAGCTTCTGCTCGGCCTCGGCACGATCCCGGTTTCGCTGCATCATCTCGACGGCCATGAAATGGTGAAGTTCATGAGCTGGGCTCAGGGCATCTTCACCTTCAACTTCGCCGCCTCGTCCTACGTCGCCGATGCCGCGTGGATCTTCAAGGCGCATATTTTCCTGGGCCTCACCATCCTGCTCGTCTTCCCCTTCACGCGGCTGGTGCACATGCTGAGCGTTCCGGTGCGCTATATCTGGCGGCCCGGCTATCAGGTCGCCCGGCAAAAGGGCGATGGCGCGCGCATCAACGGTAAACCGGCGGAGTAACGCGAAATGGTCAATCTTTTCACACCGCAACAACCCAAAACCACCGGTGCCGGCCCCGAACCCGGCAGCGGCTATCAGGCCGTCGACACGAAAATCCCGCCGAAAGCGCGACCGGTGTTTTCCGAAATCTCGGTCAACGGCGTCGCGATTGCTGAAAGCGCGATCCTCGCCGAGGCCCAGAATCACCCGGCTGACAATCCCGGCGCGGCGCTGAGGGCTGCGGCTGAGGCGCTCGTCATCCGCGAACTGCTGCTGCAAAAGGCCGCAGAGGAACAGGTCACCGGTGCGCCGGAGACAACCGTCGACGGCAAGACCGAAACCGCCGAGGATGCGAAGATCCGGGCACTGATCGAGATATCGGTCGACGCGCCTTCCGCCGATGATGCCGAATGCCGCCGGTTTTATGAAAACAACCGGAGCCGCTTCCGCTCCGAACCGATCTTCGAGGCGCGCCATATCCTGCTTGCCGCAAATCCGGCCGACGAGGCCGCCCGGCGGCAGGCGCGCGCCGAGGCCGAGCAGATGATTGCGGAGCTTGAAGCCGGCACCGTTCGCTTCGGCGAGCTGGCGCGGGCGCGCTCGGCCTGTCCGTCGGCACAGCAGGGCGGCAATCTCGGCCAGCTTTCGCCGGGTAGCACCGTGCCGGAATTCGAGGCGGTGCTGATGCGGCTGCCGGAAGGCGAGGTGACAGGTTCGCCGGTTGAAACCCGCTATGGCTTTCATATCATCCGCATGGATCGCCGGATCGAGGGCGCGCAATTGCCGTTCGAGGCGGTTAAGCCGCGCATCGCCGCCTGGCTGGAGGCTGCCTCCTGGTCGAAGGCTGTTCAGCAGTTCGTCGCCGTTTTGGCGGCGGAAGCGACCATCGAGGGCATCGAGATCACCGGCGCCGATGGGCCGCTGGTGCAGTAAAGGCAAAGGGTTTTGTGATGGTCAACGCGGAAACAGAGACGGGTGAAAGCACGTTGCTCGCCTATATCCCGTTCATGCAGGATGACGCCGCCGACCGCGTTCTGGAAGCGGCGGCACTGCAGTTGATTGCAAAGGGGCATCGCGTCGAAGGCTTCATTCAGCATGCCGAAAAGGACGAGGGCCAGTGCTGCGGCGCGGTCGATCTGGAAGACATCGCCACCGGCAAACGCTGGCAGATCATGCAGGCACTTGGCGCCCATGCGCGCGGTTGCCGGTTGGATTTCACCGCGCTTTCGGACGCGGCCGTTTTTGCCCAAAACCGGATCGGGACGCAGCCCGACCTCCTCATTCTCAACCGTTTCGGCAAGGGGGAAGAGCAGGGCGGCGGGCTGCGCTCGGTTTTCGAGGCCGCCTTTGTGGCGGGCGTGCCGATCCTGACCTCGGTGAAGCAGCCCTATCTCGATGGCTGGTTCGCCTTTTCGGGCGATCTGTCACAAGCTTTGCCGCCCGAAACGGATGCTGTCCTGAAATGGAGTTATGAAGCTATTGCCCGGGCGAGGCAGGTGCGCGATGCGGCATGAACGCGCGATAAGAGAGGCCGTGCCGCGTCCGCTCGTCGACCGTTTCGGCCGCACCGCGACCTATCTCCGGCTTTCGGTGACGGATCGCTGCGACCTGCGCTGCACCTATTGCATGTCCGAGAACATGACCTTCCTGCCGCGCCGCGACATTCTCGACCTTGAGGAGCTCTACCGGCTGTCCCGCATCTTCATGGCGCGCGGGGTGCGCAAGATCCGGATCACCGGCGGCGAGCCGCTGGTGCGCAAAAACATCATGACGCTGTTTGCCATGCTCGGCGCGGACCTGAAGCGCGGCATGCTCGACGAGCTGACGCTGACGACCAACGGCACGCTGCTGGATCGTCATGCGGACGCGCTTTATGCCCATGGCGTGCGCCGGGTCAATGTCTCGCTCGATACGCTCGTTCCCGAGCGCTATCAGGCGATCACCCGCTGGGGCCGGATCGAGCGGGTCTTCGCCGGTCTGGAGGCGGCGCAGGCAGCAGGCCTCAGGGTCAAGATCAATGCGGTTGCCATGCGCGGCGCTTTCGAGCAGGAGGTGGATGACCTGATCCGCTTTACCCATGAACGCGGCATGGACCTGACCCTGATCGAGGAAATGCCGCTTGGCGAAGGGCGGCATGATCGTCGGGAGAGTTTTCTGTCGTTGTCGCAGTTGCGCGAAACGCTTTCCGAACGATGGACGCTTCAGCCGCTTGCCTTGAAAAGCGGCGGCCCGGCGCATTATGTGCGGGTCGCGGAAACGGGCGGCCTGCTTGGGTTCATCACGCCGCTTTCCTGCGGATTCTGCGCCGCCTGCAACCGCGTGCGCGTCAGCGCCACCGGCGATCTTTACACCTGCATGGGCGATGAAGGCCGGGTCGGTCTCAGGGGCTCGTTGCGGGCGAGCGATGACGACATGCCGGTCGATGCGCTGATTTCGCGCGCGGTGGCGATGAAGCCCGAGGGGCATGCATTTTCGATTACGAAGACCCGAGTCGAGGGCATCGGGCGGACGATGTCCGTGCTGGGAGGCTAAAATGCTGATCGTTGCACTGACCATTTCCGATCGCGCCAGCCGGGGCGAATATGAAGATCAAAGCGGCGCCATGATCGAGACCTGGCTGGCGGAAACCATCACGTCGTCCTATGCTCTGAGCCGCGTCATCATACCGGACGGGGTTGGCTCCGTGCGGAATACGCTGACGGAGCTGTGCGATAATGTTCGCGCCGACCTGATCCTGACAACCGGCGGCACGGGGCCTGCGCCGCGCGACGAGACGCCGGAGGCGATGCAGGCGGTGATGCAGAAGGAACTGCCGGGCTTTGGCGAACTGATGCGGCGCATCAGTCTGGAACAGGCGCCGACGGCCATCCTCTCGCGCCAGACCGCCGGTGTGCGCGGAAAGAGCCTGATCGTCAACCTGCCGGGCCG
>NZ_JAINWJ010000077.1 GCF_021021415.1 Martelella mediterranea
TTCGTCGATCCGGCGCATCAGGGCAAGATCGCCATCGGATATCCCGGTCCGGTCCCGCCGCAATGGAAAGACATTGCCGAGAGCAAAGGATTTCGTGTGGTGGGACGTGTCCGTAACCGGTACCACATCGTATTAGAATGCAAGAAATGCAGCGGACACACCGTGCAGAAAGTCTTCGTGCTCAGGACTGCCACGCCTTTGTGCGCAGCCTGCCAGGAGACAAGAGGCCGAGATAACGCTGAAAACTGCGGCTATCGCTTTCTGAAGCGCGACGAGCACGACCGCCATTATGCTCACTACCTGCTCCCATGCGGCCACACGGTCCGTCGACAATTCGTAAGCGTAGCAAACTACCCTTTTTTTGGGCTAGCTGAACCAAAAGTCCGAATGATAGGCCTCTCTTCACCTTTGAAATCAGGAGGGAAGAATGGCGTCAGTGGACATCTGGGGCTTCAAGGTCGGGCTCTCGACCGATGGCAGGAAGATCTGGCCGAAGTCGATCAAACGTGAAGCGGTCCGCCGGGTTCGGGACGAAGGCTGCCCGGTCAAATTGATCGCCGATGAGCTCGGCACGCGAGATACGCTTGTGCGCAAATGGGTCAAGCTGGCGGAAGCGCGGACTATCCATGACGGGCGTGAAAAGCCCAAGCCTTTTGCCGAAGTCAAACTGGCTCACGAAACACCTCGCCTGGTTGAACCCAGCAGGGAGAGCGGCTCAAGTGGTCGGCTGCTTGTCGGCGGCGTCTGCCTCGAGTTCCCGCTGAACATTGCTGATGCCGAGCTGGCGAAGCTGATCCGCGTCGCGGGGCAGTTCTCATGATCTTTCCGTCGAGCACCTTCAAGATCTATCTGGCCACCGATCCCGTCGACTTCCGCAAGGGGATGGATGGCCTTGCCGCCCATGTGATGCGCTGTTTCGACCTCGACCCGTTTTGCGGCGCTTTCTTCGTCTTCCGCTCCAAAGGGAGCGACAAGGCCAAGGTGCTGATGTGGGACGGAACGGGTCTCGTGCTGATCTACAAGCGTATCGAGGGCCGCGGTTTCGTCTGGCCGAAAATGCAGGGCGGCACGGTGACGCTGACGAAGGCGCAGTTCGAGGCTCTGTTTGAAGGCCTTGATTGGGGACGGGTTGCGACCGCCCATTACACACATCCGAAGATCGCCTGATCAGGCGGTTTCTCTCCTTCTTTTTCTTGTATCCGGACATTGCAGTATGATGCGTATCCCCTTTGTCGAGGCTAAGCTGTTCCCGGTCGGCGATAGCGAAGCCGATCTTGAATACCGATTTGAAAACCACCTACGCAAGCTGCGCGAGGACAAGCAGTCTGTCGAAGAGGTCTCCGACGAGGACGATTGGCATCGCTCGAGAGACATTGTGACAAGTCGCGACCGGGCACGGATCAGGCGATGGGCAGTACGGATCATCAAGGGGCGGGAAAAGGTTTCCGGGATCATGCATCTGCGGCCCGAGGACCGCAAGGCGATCGAAGTACTGAATGCTGGCGTGCAAGTGGTCGAAATCGAGAGCGAGGCACGCGCTGATGAGATTGCTGCAGCGCTTCACGCAGAAATGCCATGGATGGCGCCGGCGACAGAGCTGTTCTGGCAGGCGATGCGGCTATCTGTTCGCTCGGGCATGGCTGGCTTCCGCCTTCCGCCTCTGCTTTTGAACGGGCCGCCTGGCATCGGCAAGTCGGTCTGGGCCCGCAAGGTAAGCCAAGTGCTTAAGGTTCCGCTGCGGACAATTGACGCGGCTGGCGAACAGGCCTCTTTTGCTGTCGCGGGCTCCCAGCGCGGTTGGGGATCGGCGCATCCCGGCAAGCCGATCCAGACGGTGATCCAGCACAAGGTTGCCAATCCGATCATCGTTATCGATGAGATCGAGAAGGCGGGCGTTGCAGTCTCGACAAACGGGGCGCGATGCAGCCTGCCCGATGCATTGCTTTCATTGCTGGAAACAGCCACGGCGGCGCGGTGGGAGTGCCCTTACTACCAGCTCAGGTTCGATATGTCGTGGATCGGCTGGATCCTGACATCGAACAGTCTTGCCGGCATTCCGGAACCGCTGCAAACCCGGTTGAACGTCGTGAACCTTTCACCCGTGCCGCCATCGGACATGATCGCATTCGCTCGACGAGAGGGAAGAAAGCGCAGACTTTCGGAGTTGTCCGTCGATGTGATCGCCGAGGTTATCGAGCAGCAGCAAACGCGGCGGCGGCCCCTGAACCTGCGCTCGATCAACCGCATGCTGGCACGCGCGGAGGTGCTGGAAAAGCAGCCGGTGCTGAATTGACTGGAGCGGTCCCCGGTTCCCTGGCATGTTCGCTGCTGAAAGCGGCATTCAAGGCGGATAGTTGCGAACAAGGCTGCCGGCCCGAAACAATTCCTGCCATTAACCAGAAGCGACGCCATCTTGCTTCAGCCAAATGATGCATCCGGCCAAATAATCCCGGGCATCAGCTGAAAGGCGGGCTATGCCCGCACGGCGGGCCAACTCGAGCACCGGATCGTCGCTACTGTCAATCTCTTGCGCGTGGACGTCATAAAGACTTGCGATCTCTGTGCGCGATATTTCCCTGATACTACGATCCAGGCCTGCTCTGTAGGTGATGCGTTCGCGATAACTGTCCTTCTTCCAGACGAACTCAACCCCGTTTTCGGAATGGACATCACAATCGCCGAGACATTCCCGAACACGCTCGGCGATGCGGCGGCCTGTTCTCTGCCAGCCATGCACAGCCGAGATCCGTCGTCCCAGCAGGGCTACCGGCAACGGACCTTCTTGCTCGACGATCCTTGCAATGAGGCTCTTCAGGACCGGATCGTAGGATCTGTCATAGAATGCTTCGGCATCGGGAGCCCGATCCTGCCCCTGTTCGAATGTATGGGAGGCATTACCGGGTGTCGCGCGCGCGACCAGACGCTCCTGCCACTCGGTCTCGTCGGATTGCGCCTCGACGGGCGGCCGGAGCGGAATGATTTCTGCCTCAACGACCGGCGCGCCCGGTTCGTCTGTATCTTGCCCGGAGGCTTCCGCCGCAGAAAGGGCTTCCTCTGGTTCGGGTACCGTTCCATCATTTCCGGAGACCTGCTCTTCGGCTTCCCGCCTTGTCGCTGCTGCGCTTCGCTCTTCCCGGTCCGCCTCCAGACGCTCGACCAGCGCAAGATGAATGCGGTCGATGACAGCCTGCCTGTTTCTGAACCAATCCGTCGACCATATCCTCAGAATGGTCCAGCCCAGTCCCTCAAGGACAGCCTGCCGGACCTTGTCTCTGTCTCTTGCGGTTGCTGACCGGTGGTAGGTGGCGCCATCGCATTCGAGCCCCGCCAGATAGGCGCCGGCGTGGTCTGGGTGGACGATGCCGAGATCAATGCGGAATCCGGAAACCCCGATCTGTGAGCGAACCTCCCAGCCCCTTTGTTGAAGAGCAGTCTTCACGGCAGCCTCGAACGGACTTTCGACCGGACCAACGGAGCCTTCGTCCTGCGCCGGCAAAGCCACGGTCCCGCGTGCGGCGAAATCGAGGAAAGCCTTGAGGTGCTTGACCCCAATCGCCTTCGTTCGTGTTAGGTCGATTTCATCCGCGGAGATCGACGCGAATATATGGAGCTCGCGCCTCGCTCGGGTCACGGCCACATTCAATCGTCTTTCACCGCCATCCCCGTTCAGCGCACCGAAAGCCATGGAGAGTTTGCCGGCAGCGTCGTGGCCGAAGGTAATCGAGAACAGCATAACATCGCGTTCATCACCCTGAATGTTTTCAAGATTCTTCACGATAACCGGCTCTTCACGGGCATCTTCAAAGAACCATTCGAGATCCGGATTGTCGCGACGCTCCGCATCGAAAAGGTCGAGGATCAGACTTTGCTGTTCGCCATTGAAGGTGATGACGCCGAGCGTTTGGCGGTCGTCTTCGGGAAGCTGCAGCCATTCATTCATCCGTGCGACGGCCATCTTGACGATGGCGCGTGCCTCGGTTTCGTTAGTGCGCCCCTTACCGCGGGCGTAGACGCCGTCAACACGATGAAGCTGGACAGCCATCGACTGGGTTTCCGGCGAGGGAAAGGTCACCAGCCTGCCGCCGTAATAGTGCCAGTTCGAAAAGGCGATGAGCGATTCATCCCGGCTGCGATAGTGCCAGTCGAGCTGCTGTGTCGGAATGCCCGCGGCTTCGACCTCATCCAGGATGGAGGAGAGATCGCGCTCGATCTCGGGCACATCTTCCTCGGAGTCGTCGCTGCGGCCAAAGAAGTTTGTGGGCGGCAATTGCTTCGGATCGCCGACGATAATCGCCTGTTTTCCACGTGCGATCGCGCCGATCGCGTCCCAGGTGGTAATCTGCGAGGCTTCGTCAAAGATCACAACATCAAAAGCGGCCTGACCGGCCGGCAAATATTGGGCAACGGAGAGGGGCGACATCAGCACGCAAGGGGCAAGCTTGGTGAAGGTTCCCGGCATTTCCGAGATCAGCGTACGGATCGGCATGCTCGGGCGCTGCAGCGAGAGCTGATAGCGCAACGTTCCAAGCTCTGATCGCTTCGGAACGCCGTCACGCGTGGGCAGACCATGCCGGATGCGATGCAGGACCTCGCTTGCGGCAATTTCCGCAGCGCGGCTGTCGAGTGCGCGAAACTGCTTGATCCTGTCTTCGTGAGACCAATGCGTGAACCTGCGCAGACAGATTTCAGCATCCATTGCCAGCGGCAGCCACCACGCGGCATAAGCCGTTTCAAAGGCATCGGCAGTGGGCATGGTCAGCGAACCAGTTTCAAGGGCGCTGACCAGATTCTCGAGCCCGAATGTCCGCGCCTGTTCGCGGACTTCAACCCACTGCACCCAGTCGGCAAGAAAGTCCTTGTTGTCGAGGATGGTCTGCAGGCCCGCGCCGAATTCCCTCAGGGGCATTGCCTTCGGCTCCGAACCGGCCAGCTTTGCAAAGGCGGTGGCCTCCTCATTCCAGCGATCATAATGCTGGCGGAAGGTCGTGATCCTGTCTCTCAGATCGTCACGGCTGCGGGCCGCCAGCGCCTGTGTGGCGTTGGTCCAAACGGCAGCATCGGCAACCTCGGACGTGAACCGGTCCAGCATGTTGCGCATCGCTGTCGCTTCTGCGAGCCAACGGGCAAGGTGATCGCCATCGGTCTCGGTTCCCGCAAAGAGCGGGCAATCCTTCAGCGCGCTGGCGTCGATCTCGGCACGGCTTTCGCGCGCCTCGCTCAGCGCCCTGATATCGCTCGCCGGGTTGGCTGCCCCCGCCGTCGCATAGGTCTGCAGAAGCTTGCGAACCGATGATTTGGCAAAGATCGAGAGCGGCCAGATTTTCGTCTGGGCAAGGCGCCAGTCGGCGTCGAGCTTTTCAAGCGGTATCGATTTCAGCCGTTCCATCGGGTAACTGGCGGCAAGCTGTTCGGTTGCGTCTTGGTAGCCGCGCAACAGTTTGGTCAACTGCGCAATGTCAGAGGCCAGCTTGTCGGGATCACGCGAAAGCGCCCAGGAAACATCCTCACCATGCGCAGGGATATCGGTCAAAGCCACGAGTTTCTCAACCCGCCCCGGCGAAAGCGCCGCGTCAGGGGAGAAGCCGGCCGCAGCAGCGAGATGCTCTGCAGCCTCGATCAATTGCACCGACAGAGCCTTCAGCGATGCCGCTTTCGCGAGAAGCTCCGCTTGCCAGGTGAACGACCAATCATCGACGCGGACGAGATCGAGCGCCGGCCTTTCGCGTACAATCTCGTGGCGCCGGCCCAGTGTTTCAGACAGACGCTTCAGGTAGGCATAGCTTTCCGCATCATGAGCGTCTTTGTTATCGAAACCGAGCGAAAAGCCGGCGTCTCCGGCTGCGGCCCGACCGATCGCCTGATAGACGCTGAACCCTTGTGTACCTTGAAGATGCAAAGCCTTCACATACGCATTCAGGCCCTCTCGCGTGAGGACCAGCTCTTCCGTCACCTTGATCCATTCGCCGGGCGAGGCATCGGAGATGCGCTCCCAGCTGCGGCCGAGCTGATCGAGAACGGACTTGCGGTCCGCCTTGTTGGAATGAAGTTCGAGAACAGCATCGCCGAGGCCGTTGGCCGCCAGTCGCCTGTAAACGACATCAAGCGCCGCTGACTTTTCTGCAACGAAAAGCACTGTCTTGCCGATTGCAAGGCACTGCGAGATGATGTTGGCGATTGTCTGGCTTTTACCCGTACCCGGAGGGCCGATCAGGACGAAATCATGTCCCTCCTGGGCGGCGAGAACGGCGGCGAGCTGCGAAGAGTCGGCGGGAAGCGGCGTGAACAGGTCCTTTGGCTGAATGCGTCGATCGACGTCGGTAGCGACAGGCAGGCCCTCGGCGCCGTCAGGCAGAAACGGTTCTGCCGGGCTGTCAACAAGGTGCTTGACCAGCGCGCTTTCGCGCAGACTGTCGGTCCTGTCGACGAGGTCTTTCCACATCAGGAACTTGGCGAAGGAAAAGGTCGAGAGCGCCACATCCTCGACAACTTCGAAGCCGGCGACATCCCTGACCTTGCGTCGCATGGCCTCGAAAATTCTCGGCAGGTCGTAACCGCTCTCATCATGAGGGAGATCACCCTCAAGCTCGGGAATGGAAAGGGCGAAGTCCCGCTTCAGAAATTCAAGCAGCGTGAAATTGAAACGAACATCATCTTCGTGATGTTCGATGATGAAATCGGACTGTGCCGAACGCCTTGTCAGTTTGACGGGAATGAGAACCAAAGGCGCGCGGTAACTGCGGGTATCACCTTCGGTTTTCTTCCAGCGCAGGAAACCGGCGGCCAGAAAGAGCGTATTGGTTCCGCCTTCCTGAAGATCGCTGTTTGCGCGACGGTAGAGCTCAAGCAGCCTGTTGTTGGCCTCCTTGCCCGTCAGGGGCACGGCAATCTGTCCCTTGGCAAAAGCGTCTCGTGCGACCTCGACCAGCATTTGCTGTTCATCGGAAATCAGAAGATCCCTGTTGCCGAGAGGATCTTCGTCCTTGAGCGGCAGGGTCCTGAATTTCTTGCCGTCGGCCAATTGATCCTCGAGTGTGGATACATCAGGGCACAGAAACGGCAGCGTCTGTTTTGTATCCTTGAAGTTCAACAGTCGATTGCGGAGCGAAAGGTCCAGCAGTTTGCGCTGCCAGCGCGAAATCCTGTCCGCTGCAGTCTTCGGCTCCTCTTCGACCATATCATCTGGCAGCAGACCAAAATCGAGCGGTTTGGGCAGAGCGGCCGGGCTCGCAGGGATTTCTGCGCTCTGAATAGTATCGTCGGCACGATGGCTTGCAAGCGGCCTGATCCGCGCTGCGCGGGCGCGTCTGATGTCGACGGCAAGCTGGAATGTGTGCTCGTTACGCTCGGCCGTGTGTTCCCGACCCGCCGCCGCTGCTTCTTCTAAACCAACTGTCGGCCTCCTCGTAAGGAGGGTGGATTCCAGCATGACAAACTCGCGCGCGTCGGTGGCCTTGCGCACCGTCATGACGTCAGGCTCGGAGATCGTTCCGAAATCACGGTCGGTCAGCCAAACGCCGACCCAGGCATGGCCCTCGGAAAACAGCACCACCGGGTTGAGCCCCGCCGCTTCGAAGCAGGCGGCGGCAAGCAGGGAAAGGTCAAGGCAGGTGCCGAGCCCTTCGGCGCGTATGCGCGCAGGATCCCGAATCTTCTGTCCTCGCACTTCGAAGGACGCTGGCGGCACAGCATAGGTCAGGCCAAGGCCGGTGAGCGCCGACCAGATCGCGCCGGCCAGCATCCATGTCCGCGCCGGGCTGTTGGACTGATATCCGTCGATGGCACCATTCTGCCCTGTTGCTTCAAGAAGCTTTGCCGCATCTTTGAGAACCGCCGCCAAAACGGGTTCATTCGGAGAAACATAGGCTGCAAGCAGATGGGCCATTTCGCCAATGCCGCCCCATTCGTCACGGGCGAGCATCTCGATCCGGCGTGTCTCTTCATGAAGGATCGCACCGCCAGCTTCCACCTTGAGACACAATTCGCCAATTTCGGCCTCGTTCAGGCCGGCAAGCATGGCATTGTCAAGCGGCGTGTCTAGTTGTGACAGCGCTTGCTCGCCGTCCGCAGCAATGCGGTCAATGGGCCATGTTTTCGGGCGGATAAGCGCGGGATGACATTCGAGTGAAACCTTCACATTCTCCAAGGGTAGCTCGCTCAAGTTCCTGAGGACAAGCCGCTTGAGAATAGAAACCCCATTTTGGGATGATGAAAAATTGACCCGCGATACGACGTCGAGTTCCACCTCAGTAGGATTTCGAACTTCTTCAGTTGAAGTATTAAAAGAGTTTTCTTCCAACTTTTGCGCCCCCATTGCCCGTCCTGGGAGCATCATTGCTGCACACTGACGACGAGTCAAACCCATCCAGCTGCTCTTCCGTAATGGCGAATCCGTTCCGCTGCCTTCGGGCGCAAGTAAAGCGAATCACTACCCTGTGACGGCTCTGACGTCGCCCCCAGAGCAGCAAAAGAGCGCCAGTTTCGGTTCAACAGAAGAGGAAAATGTCCGCATGAGCCGCACTTTCTTAGTTCTAAAGCGCCGATTCTCGAAAAATGCGAAAAAGTCGTGCGAATTTCGCGAGATTTCCAGAAAAAGAAGCGGATTCTTCGAAAGATAAACCTGAATATAGCACTTTATGCTGCTGCTTCCGCATCTGCGATGCGCTTCACCTTCTTAGCAATCATCAGATGATATGCGAAAAATGAAAATGGTTGTATTTTTTAATCGTCAATTCAATCTTAGGTTTAGTTACCAAAAGAACCCACCACTCACAGTGCGTTTTCATTCATTCAATCATTCATAGATAAGTGAAGCTGTTGACCGGAATAGTGTTACGGATAATGGTGAAAAACCGACACCCAAGAAAAGACCAGCTAAGGCATGAGCGTATCAAGTATGAGCTCGCTCGCCGCGGCTTGTCCTTGGCACAGATTGCACGTCAGGCAGGCGTCGGCATCTCGGCTGTAAGTTCCGTATCGATCGGCAGAAGCCGGTCCACCAAAATCGAACAGCACCTGGCTTCCGCCTTGAACATGGACGCTGCCCAGCTGTTTCCGGAGCGCTACCCCGACACCAGCAAAGGAGCTCCAAAATGACCTAAGCGTATCTCTGGAGCTCTGAAAAAGGTTGAGGCTCGAAGGATTGCCGTCCTAACGAGCCTCGTAAAATCGTGCAGCACGATCTTCCTCTTTTATCTCATAGATATCACTAAAGAGCAACCGTGCGCAGCTCTGGCTTGCGCCACGATGACTGCTGCCTGACAGCAGCAGAGAAAAGACAAAACATGAAAGATCCGAAAAAGTCCGGCGCCCGGCGCGCCCGGTCAGCGAATAATGCTGCTCAATCCACGCCGAA
>NZ_JAINWJ010000078.1 GCF_021021415.1 Martelella mediterranea
AAATGGGCGCAAATGAGGGCTTGATAAAGACGGATACTCTAGCTGGCTGTCCGCGATCTGGGTGATCCTGCCACTCGCAGTGTTGACTGTCGCAATCTGGTGGTTGATCGCCACCAATCCCCTGGCTCGGTTCGACAATGGCGCGCCGCCGGTGGAATCCCTGACCGTCGAACGTACCATCCTCGACCTCAACGGGTTGCGTCTGCTGGTCCGCGCCGGTGGCTCCGAGCCGATGATAATCGCGCAGATTCAGGTTGATGCTGCCTATTGGGAGTTCGTTCAAGAACCGTCCGGGCCGATCGCCAGAGGCGAGACCGCATGGGTCAGTCTGCCGTTCCCCTGGGTGACGGGAGAGGCGCATCGTGTCACCTTCGTAACCAACACCGGCGCGACGTTTGATCACGCGATACCAGTGGCGGTAGCTACTCCGTCCGTCACGTCGGGGAATCTCGTATCGCAGGCAATTCTCGGTGCATTCGTAGGCATTCTGCCGGTCGCGGTCGGGTTGATGTTCTATCCGGCGCTGCGTGGCGCGGGTCCGGCGACCATGGAATTCTTGCTCGCCATGACTGTCGGCCTGCTCGGCTTTCTAATAGTCGACACACCGGAGGATTCGCTGGAGTTCGCATCGCAAGCGGCTGCGATATTCCAGGGCCAAGCCATGGTCGTGCTGACGGCGGCCGCGAGCTTCCTCATCCTGATGGCGGTCTCACGGCGGCAGGGTAGTCCGACGGGATTGGCGCTCGCAACTTACATCTCGCTCGGGATAGGCCTCCATAACCTTGGCGAAGGGCTGGCCATTGGTGCTGCCTTCGCGGCAGGCGCCGCAGGACTTGGAACATTCCTTGTGATCGGCTTCACACTCCACAACATCACGGAAGGCATTGGAATAGCTGCGCCGATCCTGAAGGTGCGACCGCCGCTATGGACGTTCGCGGCGCTGGCGCTGCTGGCAGGAGGGCCAGCTGTGGTGGGCATCTGGATCGGCAGCCTTGCCTATGCGCCGCAATGGTCGGCGCTGGCGTTGGCGATCGGCGCTGGTGCAATTCTTCAGGTCATTTTCGAGGTCAGCGCGCTGCTGGTGCGTAGAAGTGGCGGCGACAGCGCCCGCCTCGGATCGATGCCGGTGATGGCGGGACTCGCTGTAGGTGTAGGGTTCATGTACCTGACAGCTATGCTCGTGAAGATTTAATTCCGATCCGACGAAACTGCGGCCCCTCACAAGCGGATCGCTGCCCCGCGATATAAGAGAGAGACTAAACTGGTGAGCCGGCGTCGCTGTTGCCGCAGGGGCAGGCTTGTTCTAAACCTCGGCTTCTTCGTCGGTAAACCGGCAGTTCAAAGCTATCCGGTCGGTTGGCGTATCGATTGATGACAGGATGGGCAGGACCTCGGTAAAGGCCGGTATCTCGATAAGGCAAGGATTTTAACCTGTATCGTACCGACGGATGATCTCCGGTGATCAAATCGAAGCTGATCTCTTTACCGATCGTGCTGCTGCCCATCAGCACTCGGAAAAACCCCCAGACTTATGACGATAACCATATTCTCACAAAAAGTTAACCATAGATCATATAGACAAAGAAGGCCTTAGAAGCGAAAAGAGTGTCATGATCCGTGTGCTGACCTTCATTCTAGCATTGCTGCTGGCGCTTCCGGCGCTCGCGCATTCGTTGGATGAGGACAATGTTCTTTTTGACTGCCAAAGCAGAACTGATGCGATCGAATGCACTTCAATTGCCGTTGACAGTGATCTTGGCTCTGACACCAAGCCGCTCGGCGAGGAAACCGGGAGCAAGATATCTGCCCACTGTCCGATGCACTGTGCAATTTTTGCTGTGATGAATGTTCCGACAGTGGCACCCGAGACACAGGAGCATGACTTCGAATTCAAACCCGTGCTTCTCTTCAACATCGGAAATGTAGTCCCACGACCACCAAACGCTCACGCATGAATGTAAACCTGCGCATTCCCGTGCAGATAGGAAACTTTCAAAGACGTGAGTGGGAAACATGATTTCAAGAAGAGAAATGCTATTTGGCGTTGGCGCCTGCCTTGCCACATCGTACGGGCTACCAGCCTACGCCCACACCGAGAAGTTCAAACTGGACGAAAAATACGAACCGCAATTAATTAGCTTGAGCGGTTACAACCCCGGTACAATCATAATCGACCCGAAAAACCACTTCTTGTATTTGCAGCTTGCTGCAGGAAAGGCGCGCCGCTATGGCGTCGGAGTGGGCCGGGCCGGGCTGGCTTTCAAGGGACAGGCGAAGGTCGGACGAAAAGCCAAGTGGCCCTCATGGACCCCTACAGCCAATATGATCAAGCGCAATCCGAAGAAGTACGCGCGCTTCGCCAAGGGTGTTCCTGGCGGCCCGACCAATCCTTTGGGCTCGCGGGCTCTCTATTTTTGTACAGGGATGGGCGCGATACGCTCTACCGCATTCATGGCACAACGGAGCCATCTTCGATCGGGCGCTCGGTGTCCAATGGCTGCATCCGCATGATCAATGACCATGTCGAAGACCTTTTTGAGCGGGTGCCAGTCGGCGCTCGGGTTGTGGTGCTGTAGCGCCAAAACCATTCTTCACATGCACGTTACCGAGAGCCGCAAACCAGTTCCGGAGTTTGCGGCTCGCACTCCACCAATGATGAATTTGAACAGGTCCACCATGCAAGAAGTTGTGAAAGTTGAAACGATATGAACCGCCGCCAATTCATATGTGGAGCCGCAGGATCCTCAGTCCTGGCATTGTCCGGATGCACCACTGCAACCAGAACCGACCTACCGGTTGAGGAAGCGACACCCAATCCGAAGTTAGCCACAATCCGGGCAATGTATGGACCGATGCCCGGCGAACGGTTTCCCCTGCCCGCTATCGACATCAACAAGGTGCCAACAAAATTCTGGAGGCGGCAGGTGAATTTCACCAGTCCGTATCCAGTTGGAACGGTCATCGTCAATACAAAGACATATTTCCTTCATCTGATCCAGGAAGGCGGAAAAGCCATGCGTTATGGCGTCGGCCTCGGTCGGCAAGGTTTCGAATGGTCGGGTGAAGGCGTGATCCAGTGGAAACAGGCTTGGCCGAAATGGACCCCGCCCGACGAAATGATCGCGCGGCAACCCGAGCTTGCAAAATGGAGCGCCAGCAATGGCGGTATGCCGCCTGGTCTTGACAATCCGCTCGGCGCCCGCGCCCTCTACATCTTCCAGAATGGTGAGGATACGCTTTACCGCATTCACGGATCGCCGGAATACTGGACCATCGGCAAATCGGTTTCCAGCGGTTGCGTGCGGATGATCAATCAGGATGTTGTCGACCTTTACGGCCGCGTGACCAATGGCGCCAGGCTGATTGTTGTCTGAAGCCAGGGGCAAGAAACGGAAATTGATGCTGCCTATGATCAGAAAAAAGCGCCGTGCAACCCGGGGATTTCGATTCAGTGTGATCGGCATTCTCATGGCAGGTCTGGTCTTGACCGGATGTGTGACGAGCACGCTGGAGCTTGATGGCCGAGGCGATGTTCCTATCCCGCAAAAGACTGTCGCCAAAATGCGGGATATGGGAATGAGGCCCGCAGACCCGGTGCTGGTTCGTATTTTCAAGCAGGAAAGCGAACTCGAAGTCTGGAAGCGGGATTCAACCGGCAAGTATGCACTGATGAAAACCTATCCAATGTGCCGATGGTCGGGCGTATTGGGTCCGAAAAAATTCGAAGGCGACCGGCAGGCGCCTGAAGGATTCTACACCGTCAATTCCGGCAGGCTGAACCCGAGATCGCAATACTACCTTTCCTTCGATCTCGGTTATCCGAACAGGCTGGAGCGGGCAAAGGGCTACACCGGTTCCGCCCTGATGGTGCATGGCGCGTGCTCATCGTCGGGTTGCTTTGCGATTTCCGATGAGTATGTCGCGGAAGTTTACGCGGTCGTCAGAGAAGCATTGAAAGGCGGCCAGCAGGACTTTCAGGTCCAGTCCTATCCGTTTCGGATGACGCCCGAAAACCTTGCGGCGCACAACGACAACCCGAATTTCGACTTCTGGATGGATCTCAAGGCGGGCTATGATCGCTTTGAAGTTCTGCGACAACCACCCCGGTTTCAATTCTGCGAGGGTCGCTACCGGTTCGGCGAACCCCTCAACGGCAATTCGCCCACCGACCCGCTTGGACAATGCCCGGCTTTTGAACCGGAAGTTCAGCAAGTGGCCGAGAAATCAACGGGCGACATCGAGAAGATGAAAAGCCTCCTCAACGATGTCCAAAGTCCTGGTCTCGCCTATTCGGATGGCGGTATGAACCCGGTCTTCCGCAAGATTCTGGCCAAGAAAGGCCCGCAGTATTTGTCGGAAATCACTTCATCGACTGCTGTCCCGGTCAGCCGTCCGCAAGCAGCGCTCGCCGACCCCTTCGTCGCCCGACGGCAACCCCTCAAAGCAGGCGCGACAAGGGAACAATGATTGCGAGCATCACCGGCTGATGCAGCAAATATATTGCGAGGCTGTGGCGGCCCAACCAAGCGAGCTTGGCCAGGAAAGTGCTGTCCACACTCGCGCTTTTTACCTGATGCAATCCAACGTCACACACTTTGGCGAAAGCGATGCCAAGAAGCGTCACGCCCGCCCAGGGAAGCACTGGTACGAAATCATTGCTGAGCGGCGGGTTGGCTGAAAGGCCGATCCACGCCAGCCATCGGGGGTCAAAGGCCGACAGCGAGACGAACCATGGAAGCGCCATCATCACCAATCCGGTCAGCAGACTAACTGAAGCCGGGGGTCTGAGAAAAACAACGCCGATGAGACTTGCAATGGCGATCGAATGCAAGATGCCGAAATACACAAACGCACCGGGAAATACCAGGAAAGTGACGATTGTTATCGCCATGGCGGCAGCAACAATGACGCCGAGTCGGCGAAAATATGTCGTTGTCCTGAACTGGACGCCATGCGCCAGAACCAGACTCACTCCCGCAAGGAACATGAAGCTTCCAGCCAGCGAACGTCCGAATACGAGCCACAGTGGATGAAAGGCCACGCCAGATATGAAGCCGGTGAATTCCAGATCCCAGACGAGATGGAAAAGCACCACGCCAGCGATCGCCGTTCCTCGTGCAGCATCAACGATCAGCAATCTGTTTTTTTTCATGCTGTTCACAGTAGCCTTATCCAATGGCCGTCAAACGGCAGACGTTTCTCAACTTCCCAGCGTCCGTGGAGCGAACAGGATGATCCCAGCGCCAAGGACACAGATCGCTGCACCGGTCAGATCCCAGGTGTCGGGCCGCTGTCTTTCCACTGTCAGAAGCCAGAGCAGCGAGGCCGCAACATAGACGCCGCCATAGGCCGCATAAGCACGGCCTGCGAAATCTGACGGGGCAAGCGTCAACAGCCAGGCGAAAGCTGCAAGGCTCACAAGGCCGGGGACAAGCCAGAGGGCGCTGGCCCCCTGCCGCATCCAGGCCCAGAAGGCAAAACAGCCTGCTATCTCGGCCAGAGCCGCGGCCGCATAGATGGAGAGCGTGCCAAACGGGGTCACGAATCGCCCTCGCTTTCCCGGGGACCGTGTTCGGCCGCGCAAAGCGAATGGTTGCCCAGCACTTCGATCACCCGGCAGTCAGCGATGCTGCCGCCCGCGCATTGCGCCACCATGCGCTTCAATTCGACCTTCAACGAGGCAAGACGCGCGAGCCGCTTCTCAATTTCCGCCAGTTGAGCCTTGGCAATAGCATCCGCTGCCGCGCATGGCTGGTCGGGATGATCCGAGAGGCTGAGCAGATCGCGGATCGCATCGAGCGTGAAGCCAAGTTCCCGCGCATGCCGGACGAAGGTTAGTCGATCAAGCGCCTTGCGGCTGTAGAGCCTCTGGTTGCCTGCACTTCGCTCAGCCTCCGGCAACAAGCCGATCTGTTCATAATAGCGGATGGTCGGCACCTTGACCCCTGCCCCCTGTCCAAGTTTTCCGATGGTCAGCATAAAATTTCTCTTGAAGCTACAGTGGCTATAGACATTAGAGAGAGTGACTGACGAAGACAAGGCCCGAGGAAACTCCCTGTGGGGGAAGGAAAAGCGGTGACGGAAATGGAAGCAAACAACAAAATCAGTTGCGACTGGACGGTGTCTGGCATGGACTGCGGGTCCTGTGCCACAAAGATAAAAGATGCTTTGGCACGGTTGCCAGGAGTTACCGGTGTCGAGGTCGGTATCATGTCCGAACGTCTGCGCCTGACTCTGGACGAGGGCGAGACTGGCCGCGACAAGATTGAAAAAACCGTTCGGGCGCTTGGCTACGGCATTTCACCGCGGATGGTGACGGCGGACCCGGTCGAAGATAATGACCATGGTGGAAGTGGTACCGGCCATTCCCATGCGGACGGCAATTCAAAGGACGATTTCGGCCACGGCAGTTCCGGCCATGTTCATGACGATCCCGCCGATCGGGACAAACGCTGGTATCAGACGGCCAAGGGGAGGCTGGTGATCTTTACCGCCCTGCTTCTTGTGGTTGCCTGGGGGGTGGAACTGATCGTTCCGGAGATCGGCAATTGGGCCTTCGTTGCAGCCTGTCTGATCGGGGTTGCTCCCGTCGCCCGCCGCGCATTTGCAGCATTGCGCATGGGACAGCCCTTCACCATCGAAAGCCTGATGACAATTGCCGCGATCGGCGCATTGTTCATCAATGCCGCGGAAGAAGCGGCTTTGGTCGTTTTCCTGTTCGCTGTGGGGGAGGTTCTGGAAGGCGTGGCCGCAGGCAAGGCGCGTGGTGGAATTCGCGCTCTTGCCAATCTGGTTCCGAAGACGGCGCTTTTGGAGATGAACGGCGCCACACGCGAAGTGCCGGCGGCAAGTCTTGCCGTGGGGCAGACCGTGCTCGTCCGTCCCGGCGATCGCATCCCGGCGGATGGCGAGATCAAAGAAGGCACCTCGGGCGTGGATGATAGCCCGGTGACTGGTGAAAGTGTTCCGGTGAACAAGGGACCCAGTGATTCGGTCTTCGCAGGCTCCATCAACACAGAAGCCGCGTTGCGGGTCACGGTGACCAAAGCCGCCGCCGACAACACCATCTCGCGCATTATACGCCTCGTGGAAGAGGCCGAGGAGGCACGCGCGCCGACCGAACGGTTCATTGACCGCTTCAGCCGCTGGTATATGCCCGCTATCGTCACTGTTGCGGCTCTGGTCGTGCTGGTGCCGCCCCTGGCCTTTGGCCAGCCTTGGGACACATGGGTTTACCGCGGGCTGGCGCTGCTGCTGATTGGCTGCCCCTGTGCGCTCGTGATCTCGGTTCCCGCGTCCATTGCTTCGGCGCTGTCAACAGGCGCGCGGCGCGGCATTCTGATGAAGGGCGGCGCAGTGATCGAGGCGGCTGCGAAGGTATCTCGGGTTGCCTTTGACAAAACCGGGACGCTGACGCATGGGCGGCCAGTGGTGACGGATATCGTAACTTTTGGCACAACGACCGAGGCCGAACTTCTGGCTGTCGCGGCCGGGGTCGAAAGCGGCTCCAGCCATCCGTTGGCCATCGCCATTCTGAACAAGGCGGAGGAGGCAGGCATAACAATCCTGCCCTCAAGCGATGCAAAAGCGTTGATGGGCAAGGGTGTGATCGCCACGGTGGGTAACGCTTCCGCCTGGGTGGCTTCACCAGGATATGCCAAGGACAATGCTGGGATTGACGACGCGGGTCTCGCCCAGACGACAGTATTCGAGGAACAGGGCAAGACCGCCGTCGTGGTGTTCCGCGAAAAGACCCCGCTTGGCGTCATCGCCATGCGTGACGAACCGCGCGCGGATGCGCCCGAAGCCGTGCGTCAGTTGAAAGCCATGGGCATCACGCCCCTCATCCTGACCGGGGACAACCCCCGTACGGCAGCGGCGATTGCGGGTAGCCTGGGCGTCGAGTACCAGGCCGACATGATGCCCGAAGACAAGATCAAGGCCATCCGCGACATGAGCGAGCATGGCGGCGTGATGATGATCGGCGACGGCATCAACGACGCACCGGCGCTGAAACAGGCGAGCGTTGGCGTGGCCATGGGATCGGGCACTGATGTCGCGCTCGAAACGGCCGATGCAGCCATCCTGCGCGACCGGGTGACCGACATCCCGGTCACCATCCGCCTCACCCGCGCGGCGATGACCAACATCCGCCAGAATGTCACCATGGCGCTGGGCCTGAAGGCAGTGTTTCTGGTGACCTCGGTTCTGGGCCTGACCGGTCTCTGGATCGCGATCATGGCCGACACGGGGGCCACGGTTCTAGTCACGCTGAACGCATTGCGGCTGCTGCGCTTCAATCCGGAACGCGAGGGCTGACACATGATTTCCGGCTTCGGTTGGGCCGCCCTGGTCCTGCTTTTGGGTTACCTTGTTCTCTTTTTCTGGGGCAGCGCGATAGCGGCTCGGGCGGCGGGCAAGCCGGTCTGGCTGTTCGCCCGGGCAAAAGGGCGTGACCGCTGGGCGGCAATCGGTTTCCGCGTGGCTTTTGTTCTCGCTTTCACCGGGCCGCTCGTTTGGTGGGCGTCGCCCGTTCTGCGCGATATGGACGTGTTCTGGGACAAAGGCTCGACAGTAATGCTTGGTGTGATCGGCCTGTTCGTGGCCGGGATCGGCGCGCTGCTGGCCTTTGCCGCGCAGATGTCGATGGGGAGTTCGTGGAGGGTCGGCGTTGCCGAGGGCGCAACGGGTAATCTCGTCTCAGAAGGTCTCTATCGGTTCAGCTGCAACCCCACCTGTCGCTTGGCACTTAATTGTAAGAATGCGCCGAATTAATC
>NZ_JAINWJ010000079.1 GCF_021021415.1 Martelella mediterranea
CGGCAGATGACAGACGATGGGCAAAGCTCGTCGCTTTGCAGATCAGGCTTTGTCCCGCTTTCATCAAGGCAAAAATCAATACCCCAGAAGCAGCACCCAAAGGCTGACGGTCACCACGCCGAGCAGCGTGGTCAGCGTTATGGTTGATGCGGCGATGTTGCGGCCGGCGCCGAACTGGTCGGCAAGCAGGAAGGCGTTGACGCCCGCCGGGCAGGAAGCGCCGAGCACCAGCCCGGCCATGATCGGTTGCGGTAGGCCGAAAGCGTGCGACAGGGCGAACACCAGAGCCGGCAGCAGGGCGAGCTTGATGACGGTGATGGCCGAAAACAGCCCGGCATTGCCCGCCACCTTGTACTGCGCCAGCGTCATGCCGATCGAGACCAGGGCCACGGGCGCTGCGATGCCCGCGAGCATCGAGATGACGGTCGCAAGCGGTCCCGCCGGTTGCAGACCGGTGAGATTCATTGCCGCGCCGATGATGAGGCCGATCACCAGGGGGTTGGTCGCGAGGTTGTAACCGACCGTGGCGGCGAGGCGGGCCGGGTCGCTGGTCGCGCCGCCCTCGCGCGCCTTGGCACGTTCGGCCAGCACCGTGGCGGTTACCATCAGCACCGGCATGTGGATCGCGAGCACGATTGAAAGCGCCACCAGCGCGGTTTCGCCCGCCACATGGCTGACAAGCGGAATGCCGAGCAGGGCCAGATTGGAAAACGTTCCGGAAAGCCCGATGATGACGGCGGAGACGCGGTCCCGGTTGAAGACAAAGCGCGACACCATGGCGGCCGCGATCCAGGCAATCGCCACGCTGGCGAAATAGACGCCCCAGATACGCAACGGGTCGGCGCCGGTGAAATCGGCATTGGCGATGGTGCGCATCAGCAGCACCGGCAGGCCGATCCGGTAGACGAAGCCCGAAAGCACGCCGGCGCTTTCGGCCGGCAGATAGCGGACTTTGACGGCGACCCACCCGATCAGGATGAGGGCGAAGATCGGGATGACGCTGTTGAATATTTCTTGCATGGCGGGCTTTCAGGCGGGCGGCACGGCTCGTGCCGCGTGCTCCGAAACTGTTCCCCGCCGCGACCGGTGTCAAGACCGCCAGCCTGCCGGATGGCCTTCAATCGCTTCCCGCCGCGTCAGCTTTTCAGGGCGGCCGCCGGTGACTGGCGATAGGCAATCAGCGCGGGGAGGGCGGACAGCACGGCCGCGACTGCCACCAGCACGGCGGCCGTGCCGAGATCGGCATGCGTGAACTCGACCGGTAGCGACACACCGCGCTCGGCCGTGATCGACCGCGCGATCGCGAGCGCCGCCGCAAGACCCGCCGCATAGCCGAGCGCGATGCCGATCGCGACCAGGAGGAAGAGCTCGCCCCAGACGATGGTGAACACCGCGCCGCGTGGCGCGCCGAAAGCGCGCAACGCCCCGATCTCGCGTCGGCGCTGGGACACATGAATGACGGTAACGAGCATCAGCGCCGCGGCAACCAGCACCTGTGCGCCCGCTGCAATCGCCGTCAGCACCTGTTTGGCATCGCCGAGCGTGGCGTAGAGTTTGGTCAGCACTTCCGCCGGGAAAACGGCGAGCGTCTGGTCGCCCCTGTAGTCCTGCCGCAGCTTATAGGCATCGGCGATCGATTTCGGCTTCACCAGGATCGCCGGCAGGCCGGGCGTTTCGCCTTCATGCCAGTGCTCGTCAACAGGTGCTGCGGGGTCGATATGATGATGGTCCTCGTCATGCCCCGCCTCGTCGTGATCATCGTGGGCGGCGTGTTCGTCATGGTCCGCATCCGCATGTTCGGCTTCATGGTCATGCTCGTGTTCGTGGTCGTCCGCCTGATCGTCATGATCATGGCCGGTCGCCTCGTGATCATGGTCGTCGGCCTCGTGCGCTTCCATGCCGTGGATTTTCCAGACCGCCTCGATCGGCACGAAGATGGCGCGGTCCCAGGGTGTGCCGGTGGGCTCGGCCCTGCCGGTGACGGTATAGGCGAGTTCGTCATGGGTGTGGCCGCCGGTTTCGACCGTGCCGTGCATCGGCTTGATCGTGTCGCCGATCGCAAGATCAACCGCCGAGCCGATCACCGCCTCGCCCAGATGGGTGAAATTGCCGCCTTGGGAAAAGCCTGGCGTCGTGTTTTCGATCAGCTCTGATGTGGTTCCGACAATCGGATAGCCGGCATAGCTGTCGCCGAAGCCGATCGGCGCGGCCCAGGCCACGCGGGGGTCCGCCCGAAGGTCGGGCAGGATGTCGCCATCCATCAGCGGCAAGTCGGCGGCCTGCAGGAAGACCGAGGAGAGCACGAGCTGGGTTTCGCTGCCGGGCGCGCCGATGACCAGATCGAATTTCTCCGAGGCCCGGGCGCTGCCAAGCCTCAACGCCCGCTCTTCCAGCGTCACGGCGACGCCGAGCGCGGTCGCCAGCATGATCAGGATGACGATGACGATGGAGCCGGCCCAAAGACGTTTGAGGTCTGCGAGGATGAAACGGAACATGGGGTCAGCCTCTTTTCTCGTCGCTGGCGATGACGCCGGCAAGCAACGATATCTCGCGCGTCAGCGGCGCGATCAGCCGCTGGTCATGGGAAACGACGATCAGCGTGGCACCCTCGGCAAGTTCCAGCAGCAGGCTCCCGACAGTCTCGCCAGATGTGGCGTCGAGGCTTGCCGTAGGCTCGTCGGCGACGATGATGCCGGGCTCGCGCAACAGCGCCCGGGCGACCGCCACGCGCTGCATCTCGCCGCGCGACATGGTGCCGGTCTTCTGGTCGTGACGGGAAAGCCCGACGCGGTCGAGCAGGTCATGCGCGCGCTTTATGCGCTCCGTGCCGGCGGCGCGGGCAAGCCTTGCCGGCAGCAGCACGTTGTCGAGCGCGGAAAGGGCCGGAAACAGATGGAAATCCTGCATGATCAGGCCGATATTCTCGCCGCGAAACCGGTCGCGCCGGCTTTCCGACAGCGCGGAAAGTTCGGTCTCGCCCCAGCGGGCGCTGCCATGGGTGAGCCGCTCGAGCCCGGTGATGATGTTGACGAAGGTGCTCTTGCCGGAGCCCGAGGGGCCGGTGATCGCGACCCGCTCGCCGGCGGCGATATCGAGCTTCGGGATCGTCAGCACCGGGCTGTCGAGGCCCGGAAAGGTGACGGCGATATCGTTGAGCGAGAGAGGCAGCATCGTGACTGACCTTTCGGGTATGTCGTTTCAGACCTTGTTGTAGCGCGCGCCGCGCAGGCGCAGCTGGCTGACAAAGCCGGTCTCGGGGTCCACCCAGGAGCCGCTTTCGAGCGTGCCGGTCACCTCGATCATCTGGTTGGGCTGGGTGAATGTCTGCTTTCGGTCGAGATAGACGACCATGATATTGTCCGGCCAGTCGGCATCCGACGAGCAGAACGGGCAGAGCGCCATCGGGATTTCCGACAGCACGAAGAATTTCGCTTCCGCCTTCAGCGGCGGGGCCATGAAGCCGCGAATCGAGACCTTCTCTCCCGTCAGTTGTTTCACCTTGTCGGAAAACTTCAGGCCGAGCGGGCTGAAGGAGCCGTAAAGATCGTCGAAGGACAGTTCGTCGGCTGCAAAGGCGGGGCGAAAGGCAAGGCCGAGGCCGAGCGTGCCGAAGGCGGCAAGCAGGCTGCGGCGGGAAAGGGGTAGAGCGGTCATCGGATCAAATCTCCTGGCAGGAGAGGACCGGGCGAAGACCGCCCGGTCCTGACTTCGAAACGAAGCTTACTGCTTCTGGCTGGAACCGAGAGCGAAGGTGTCGGCCAGCACGCCGTAGACGTCGGACTGTTCCATATAGCCCTTGAAGCCGTCGGCGCCGGGGCCGGTGGCCTGCAGCAGGACGTCATCGACGGCGTGAACGCCGGTCGAGGCGTCATAAGGCAGGTTGCCGGTGCGCAGAACCGCGCCGGGGACATCCTTGTAGGCTTCGTTGGCGACGTAGCGGCCGTTCTCGTCCTTCACGGCCGGCTCGAACGGACCGTCCATCTTCGGACGGAAGGTCTCGTAATAGTCGGGGAAGTTGTTGGCGAACATGGCGAGGCGACGCGAAACGTCGATCTGGTCCGGATAGCCGTCGCCGTTTTCATCCGTATAGTTCGGGAAGCCGGCGTCGTCATAGGTCATGACCTTGTTGCGCATCTCGTCGGCCTGGACCTCGTCGTCGATCGTGCCGATCACCGAGACACCGTGGGTGTGGTCGCCGGTGACGACGATCAGCGTGTCCGGATTGGAATTCATCCATTCCATCGCGGCGCCGACGGCCTGGTCGAACTCGATCATGTCGATGGCGGCGCGGTCCCAGTCGAGCGGATGCGACATCTTGTCGACATTGGCGGCTTCAACCATCAGGAAGAAGCCTTCCGGGTTCTTCGAAAGCTGGTCGATGGCTGCCGTGGTCATGTCCACGAGACCGGGCTGGCTCGGGAACTTGTCGACGCTGCCCTTCTTCAGGAATTCGCGGTCGAGCGTGGAATCCATGTTGGCGGTGTGGAACAGGCCGAGCAGCTTGCCGTCTGCCGGCTTCTCGGCGGATGCCAGTTCATCGGCGGAGGTGACGACGGTGTAGCCGGCCTCTTCGAACATGGCGATGTAGTCATTGTCGTCCTTGCGCTTGGAACCGGCGACATCGGACTTCAGGAAGTAGGCGGAACCGCCGCCGAGAACGACTTCCGGCTGTACGTCGTAGAACATGCCGACGATCTCGGCCTTGTCACCGCGCAGGCGGGTATGGGCGACGACGGCGGCCGGCGTGGCGTCTTCGATTTCAGCGGTGGAGACAACGCCGATCGACTTGCCGGTCTGGCGGCGCAGCGCCTCGCCAATGGTTTCGACCTTCGGGTCGTCCAGGCTGTCCGGCGTGCGGTCGGCATAGACGCCGAGCGCGTTCACGCGGGTCTTGTGGCCGGTCATGTAGGCCGACATGGTGTTGGCGGAATCGGTCGCGACGGAATGGGTCGAGGAGGTGCCGATTATGGCCATGCTGTCGAGTTCGTCCATGTGGAGACGGCCGTCGGCCTTGCCCTCGGTCATGCCCTTGGACATGATGCGGGCAGCCGTGCGGTGGCCCATGGACATGCCATCGGCGACGAAGAAGATGATGTTCTTGGCCTTCGGCGTTTCAGGCGTGTCATAGACGGTCCAGGTGACGGTCTTTTCCTCGTCGCCGGCCTTGACGGCAACGGTGTAATCGCCGGCGTCGGCAAGCGCCAGATCGCGCAGGATCAGGGCCGAGCCGAGGCTCTCGTCATTCTTGCCCTTTTCATCGGCGACGAATTCGGCGTCCTGGCCGAAGATTTCGGCATAGGGCTTGCCATTGACGGTGACGTCGATATCGCCGGCGTCATAGACGGCGTCGAGCTCGACCTTGAAGTCGAAGGGCGACGACGCCAGCACGGTGGCGCGGTCGAGCGGATAGATGGTTGCGGCATTGGCAGCACCTGCAAGGCAGGTGGCGGCGGCGAGTAGTGCGAGACGGGCGCGCATGGGAACCTCTTTGAAAGAGCGTCGGGAAGGGTGATACCAAGGACCAATGATTAGGACCCATATGATGCGCGCTGGAATGGCCATCCGAGTAGGAAAATACCGCAGAGCGATGCTCGAGCATCGCGCGAGGATTTTGACGCCCTCGGTGGTCATTCCAGCCGCACCCTTTCAGGGACGGGCGCTTTTGAAAGCCTGCGTCGTTGAAAATCCTCGCCGTAGCTATGGCTATGACTGCGGCTTTCGCCTAGCCGGCTTTCAAAATCGCTCCGGTCATATGGGTTCTAATCGTTGATCCTTGGTATTAGTGCGCTTCCGCGATAGTCCCGCCGGATAACAATCCGATGACGTTTTTGCTGCGGTTTGATGAACCTCAGGAACGGTAGCGCCGACCGCGCGGCTTCAGGTAACGCTTGCGCCTTCGCTTCTTGAGCGAAAAGTGCAGGACGCGGGTGATGTACCAGAACAGCGCAAGCGAAATGACCCCTGCGGCGAGAAAGCCGGTGGCATTGCCCATGACATGGGCGACGGCGATGATGTTGCGGGAGAATGTGAAGCCGAGCAGGTTATAGGTCGACACCCAGACGGTCTGGCCGCAGATGGCGGCGATGGTAAAGGCGCGCCAGCGCATGCCGGCAGCGCCCGCAACCGGGTTGATATAGGGGCTGATCTGGGCCAGCAGCCAGCGCGTGAAGAAGATGGCGAAAACGCCGCGCCGTTCGAGATAGTCCTGGGCGCGGTCCACCAGACGCTGCCGCTTGGGGCCGCGGGCGGCGAACCGCGCCAGATATTTCGCGCCGCCCTTGCGCCCGACCCAGTAGCCGATCTGGTCGGAGGTCGACGCGGCGGCGAGGCATGCGGCGATGGTCGGCAGCATCGGCAGGTCGCCCGAGGCGGCAAGAGACCCGCCGAACAGCATGATCACGGCGGCGGGCATCGGTATGCCGAGGCAGGCCAGAAACACGATGAGCGCCATGACCGGAATGCCGTAGACCGGCACCAGCGCCAGAAACTGTTCATTCATCGTCGCCGGCCCGTTCGTGCTCGTCGAGGGCTTCGGCGATCTGTTCTTCCAGTTCCTCCAGCGTCTCGCCGCGCTCGCGCGTGATCCGCCAGAGCGGCAGGCGGCGGCTGTGTTCCGGATCGAGGCCGAGCGCCTCGGCGAGTTCGTGGACGGGGATATCGTTCACCATCGCCACATGACCAAGCGTCATCCAGCCCTTCAGCTCCAGATCGCGAGGACTGTGCCAGTAATAGACCGCAAGCACGGTCTTGAGCGCGAGGGCCAGCGTCAGAAGCAGGGCCCCGATAAAGGCGATGGAAAGCGCACGATGGCGCTGCCACAATGCGCGGACGGGTTTCAGCAGACTCATGGCCGTCCTTTCCAGGTTGCAAAACACTCGGTTAGAGCTTCGGCGGTGATTCCACAATCCTTCTCTCCTCGGGGGCGCGATCTCGGCGACGACGATCCGAGAGGTGTGGATAATGTTGGTAAAGTAAAAAAATGACTTGACTTTTCTTCGTTTAGCAATTTCTTTCGAAGAAAGAAATTGCTCACCTCAAACGGTTGAGAAAGTAGATATGAGACGGGAAACTATATGTTGCAAGTTATGAAAAGTTAGGACATAGAAAAAGGCGCTGCGAAAAAAATCGCAGCGCCTTTCTTGTTTCAGGTACTCGCTAACGCCGTGGGCGAAGTGCCGGAGCATAGCGGGTTAGAAACCACACACTTTCTTCTCCCCGTGAAAGGCTTTTTTGTCAACACGGTGGAGACTAAAACTATGCCTAAACCGATTAAACCCGGCGAAAAAGTGCAAAGGTCGGGTCAATACGAAATCGTTGGCCCGAGAGGCGGTCGTACGGGCGCAGAGCGCACAATAGTGCGAGGAGAGCCGGCGCCGCCTACACCCAAATCGGGACAGGGGTTCATACTTACTGATCCGACCAAAAATGGCGCAGGTCGCAAGACTTAGCGAATAATAAAAGGGGCCTCGTTCTGGGGCCCCTTGTTTTAGATCTCTTTGAGTGAGCTATCCTTCTCTTCTCCAATCCGCTATGAACCCGGTTCATGACGAAAAGACAGGCGATGGAGATGCGCGATATGATCCGCGTGCACAAACACGATATTCCGGCAGAACAGGCGGCGCGTTATACCGGCGCGATCGCGATCGACAGCGAGACGCTCGGCCTCATTCCGCGTCGCGACCGGCTGTGCGTGGTGCAGATTTCGCCGGGCGACGGCAGCGCCGACCTGATCCAGATCGCGCCGGGGCAGACGGAGGCGCCGAACCTTGTCGCCATGCTCGCCGATCCGGACCGACAGAAGATCTTCCATTTCGGCCGCTTCGATATCGCCGTGCTCTATCACACCTTCGGCGTCACCACGGCCAATGTGTTCTGCACCAAGATCGCCTCGCGCCTGACCCGGACCTATACCGACCGGCACGGGCTCAAGGACAATCTCAAGGAAATGCTCGACATCGACGTTTCCAAGGCGCAGCAATCCTCCGACTGGGCGGCGGAGGAACTCACCGAGGCGCAGCTTCAGTATGCCGCCTCCGACGTTCTCTATCTCCACCGCCTGCGCGACAAGCTGATGGAACGGCTGATCCGCGACGGCCGCATGGAGCTTGCCAGCGCCTGTTTCGAGTTCCTGCCCACAAGGGCGAAGCTCGACCTTCTCGGCTGGGAAGAAACCGACATTTTCGCCCATAGCTGAGAAATGCCGCCGTCAGTCACCGCGGGCCGCATTCGTTCGATCGTTGCGACGGACTTCTCCTCCTCTCGGCGTCATCAACTCTGTTGTTCTTGATGGTCCCTTA
>NZ_JAINWJ010000008.1 GCF_021021415.1 Martelella mediterranea
TCAACAAACAATCCTCGGGCTTGACCCGAGGATCCAGGCCGCCTGGCAAGGGTTCGTTATAAAGCTTCGCAAATTCAGCGACTTAAACCGCCTGGATGCTCGGATCAAGTCCGAGCATGACACAAGAACGAAGGGCTTATGACAAATGATGGTCAAAGCTTATTGCTTTGTCATCCTTCCAGGCCCGCGCTTATGGCGTGGACCGCTCGTTCCTCAGCGCCGCCACTTCCTGCCGCAGCGCCTTCAACTCGGACAATATCTGCAGCATTTCCGGCTCCCGCGCCTGTCGGCTTTCCTCCAGCAGTTCCTGCTCGTGCTCCTTCTGCATGGCCGAGACGATGATACCGATGAACAGGTTCAGCACGGTGAACGCCGTCGACAGGATGAAGGGCACGAAGAACAGCCAGGCGTTGGGATAGACATCCATGACCGGCCTCACGATCCCCATCGACCAGCTTTCCAGCGTCATGATCTGGAACAGCGAATAGATCGAAGCGCCGAGCGAGCCGAACCATTCGGGGAAGGCCTCGCCATAGAGCTTGGTCGCGATCACGGCGAAGATGTAGAACACAAGCGCCATCAGCACGATGATCGACCCCATGCCGGGAAGGGCCGCCACCAGCCCGCCGATCACGCGCCGGAGCGACGGGATCATCGAGAGCAGACGCAGCGCGCGCAGGATCCTGAGCGCGCGCAACACCTGAAGCGGTCCGCTGGCCGGCACGAGGCTGATCGCGACGATCGTGAAATCGAACAGGCTCCAGGGATCGCGAAAGAAGCGCAGCCTGTGGGCATAAAGCCGCAGCGTGATCTCGATCACGAAAATGGTGAGCACCAGAGCGTCGAAGAAGCGCAGCACCGGGCCGGCAAAGCTCTGCATGACGGTTTCGGACGTCTCGAAACCCAAAGTGATGGCGTTGATGACGATGACGGAGAGGATGAAGGTTTCCCAGGAACGGGAACTCATCCAAGCCTTTACCTTTTCACGCATTATCCGCACGCTCTCCGCAGTGACCCAGATCGGCCTTCGAGATGGGGAAATTTCGCGCTGAAAGCAAGTGAGCGGCGGAGACATTTTCAGGCGTCGACATTGCCGGCAATCACGAATGTGTGATGAGCCGGAACGCCGCCTCACATGGACCTTTGGGCGGTTCTACCGCACAATGGCACGATCAGGACAATCTGGGGAATGGCAATGCTTCGCTCATGCGCGATGCTTATCCCGGCGTTTCTGGCGCTCGCCGCAACGGGCGCCGCCCAGGAGGCGCGCCCGCCCGTCAGCCAGTGCCAGGCGATCGCCGAACGCCTGCCGCAAGTGAAATTCGCAAGCTTCGTGCCGGTCGCCTATGAGGCGCCGGAAGTCTCGATCAGCTTCATCGGTCATTCGACCTTCCTGATCGAAAGCCCCGGCGGGGTGCGGATCGCCACCGATTATTCCGGTTTTCTGCTACCCGGCGGCCCGCCGGACGTGGCCACCATGAACAAGGCGCATGAAAGCCATTTCACGCTGACGCCCGATCCCGGCATCGGCATGGTGCTGCATGGCTGGGGCGACACCCCCGGCCAGCCGATCGACCATGACCTGGTGGTGGGCGACGTCTATATCCGCAACGTCACCACCGATATCCGCGCCTGGGGCGCGTTCGAGGAGGACGGCAATTCGATCTTCATCTTCGAGGTGGCGGACCTCTGCATCGGGCACCTTGGCCACCTCCACCACGAACTCGCCGACAGCCATATCGCCGAGATCGGCCGGCTGGACGTGGTCATGGTGCCCGTTGACGGCGGGCTGACGCTTGGCGCAGAAAGCATGAGAAACGTGATTGAGCGCCTGCATTCCTCGCTGGTGCTGCCGATGCACCGCACCGGCCCGCGCGTGCGCGATTTCGCCGCCATGTTCGCCGAGGACTATGAGATCGTCTATTCCGACAGCCGCACCGTAACTTTGTCGCTCGCCTCGCTGCCGCGCCCGCCGCAGATCCTGCTCCTGCAGGGCGTTTGGTAGCGTCCCCGGGCTTGAATGCGCGGCCTGCCGCCCGTATAAGGGCGCGCATTCAGACAAACAAAGACAGGGCGGAGCCATGGCTGGCCATTCACAGTTTAAAAACATCATGCACCGCAAGGGCCGGCAGGATGCGGTCCGTTCGAAAATGTTCTCCAAGCTTGCGCGCGAAATCACCGTCGCCGCCAAGATGGGCACGCCGGACCCGGACATGAACCCGCGCCTGCGGCTCGCGATCCAGAACGCCAAGGCGCAGTCGATGCCGAAGGACAATATCGAACGCGCCGTCAAGAAGGCCGCCGGCGGCGATGCCGAAAACTACGATGAGGTGCGCTACGAGGGCTATGGCCCCGGCGGCGTCGCCGTGATCGTCGAAGCGCTTTCCGACAACCGCAACCGCACCGCGTCCAACGTTCGCTCGATCTTCACCAAGGCCGGCGGCGCGCTCGGCGAAACCGGCTCGGTCGCCTTCTCCTTCGATCATGTCGGCGAGATCGTCTACAAGCCCGAAGCCGGCGATGCCGATGCGATCATGGAAGCCGCGATCGAGGCCGGCGCCGAAGATGTCGTTTCCGACGAGGACGGCCACACCATCTACTGCGGCTTCGAGGATATCAACGAGGTCTCCTCCGCGCTTGAAAAGGCGCTCGGCGAGGCCGAAAGCGTCAAGGCGATCTGGAAGCCGCAGAACACCATCCCCGTCGACGAGGAACGCGCCACCTCGCTGATGAAGCTCATCGACAATCTTGAAGACGACGACGACGTCCAGAACGTCTACTCGAACTTCGAGGTCGACGACGAGGTGATGGCCAAGCTTTCGGCTTGAGACTCCACTGCGTTATCACGTATTGAAAGGCCGCCGCATCAGCGGCCTCTTCTCTGCCCGGACGGGCGCTAGCCTTTGGGAAACACAAAAGTCAAGCCGAAACGGGCGCCCCAGCGGTCTGGCCCGCCCTCCGGCGTTTCCGCCCAGTAGCGAACACCCGCCGTCAGATTGACCGGCTGCTTGCCGAACTTCACGAGCTTGCTCAGCGTCAGATCGATCGGGACCGACCAGATATCGTTCTTCCAGTCATACGTCGTCTCGGTGGTCAGCCCGAGGCTCCACGTCTTCGCAAACCGATAGGTCATAAAGGGCTGAAGGAATGTCGCGCTGATATCGGCCCTGTCGCCATTGCCGGCAAAGGACCACACGTGGCTGCCGAGGAACCCGACCGTGGTCGGGCCCGTCTGCTTGGCGATCATCGCAGTCGGCCCGGCGCCCCATTTCTCTCCCCCGAGGTAATCATCCGTTGCTGTCGGCAACAGAAAGATCGGGCCAGCGCCCCAGATCAGGCCGGGAATGCCGCTATTCGTCGGCGACAGAAACAGGCTGGTCGTGGTGTCTCCAAATCCGAACTGCTCTCCGGATGGCCCGAAGACATCATTCTGATAGACGACCGGGATGATTGTTCGGGTGATCAGGTTCCAGTTGTCGTTCAGTTCGAACGGTATGATCGGCTTGAACTTGAGGTCAGAACGATCGCCGTCTGCCGGCCCGTAACCCGTGTCATCGTTCATTTCCACCGGCACGACGACCATCGAAGCGAGCGGATTCGCCAGCTTCTCCGGAATGTCGGCATCCGTGCCCGACGCGCTCTGGCTTGCGGCGGTACCCGCGAAAAACATGCCCATCACCACGACCGGCACGAAGTTTGCTCTACGCATATGCTTTCCTCCCGATATACGTAAATATAACGAAATAAGATAGAGCAAAACCATCAATAATAATAATAATTAAATCAATTAACATAAATAACTTGTAAATAATTTTCTAAATAAATTTAAGTATATATATCGATCTATGCAAGCGTAATAAAGCCGGGAAATAAAGACCGGAGAGGTCGCTCTTGCGCGTTTGACACTCGAACAGCGCGGCAAACTGACCGTTGTAATTCTGCACAACGACACGAAAAAGAAGAATACCTGCACCCTATACACCCGGAATCGACTTGCAACTTTAAGAGATTATGCGTGAATCACATTTCTTTACAGTTGCGGCGGAGGGATAGATGCGTATCACAACATGCGGATTAATTCTGGCTTTGGCGACGACCGGCAGCGCGCTGGCGGACGATTCCCAGGCCGATCTGGCCAAGCAGCTTTCCAATCCGGTCGCGCCGCTGACGGTGTTGCCGTTCCAGTTCAACTATGATCGCGGCTATGGCCCCGAAAAGGGCGACCAGTTGCAGCTCAATGTTCAGCCGATCATCCCCTTCAGTCTGAACGCGGACTGGAATCTGATCAGCCGCACCATCGTCCCCATCGAGCAGCAGAGCGATATCGCCGGTCCTTCCGGCGACCAGTTCGGCCTTGGCGACACGCTGCTGTCGCTGTTTTTCTCGCCCGTCGACAGCGGCGTGGACGGGCTTATCTGGGGCGCGGGGCCGGTTTTCCTGTTGCCCACGGCGACCGACGACCTGCTCGGGAGCGAGAAATGGGGCGCGGGCCCGACCGGGGTCGTCGCCTTCGAACACGGGCCATGGACGACCGGGCTTCTCGCCAACCACGTCTGGTCCTATGCCGGCGCGGATGACAAGAGCCGCATCTCGACCACGATGACCCAGCCCTTCATCTCCTACAACACCAGATCAGCCTGGACCTTCTCGCTCACCAGCGAGGCGGAATATGACTGGGTGGGCGAGGACTGGATCGTGCCGATCGACTTCACCGTCGGCAAGCTGGTGATGGCGGGCCGGCAGCCGATCAGCCTGACGCTTGGCGCGCGCTACTGGGCGACCGCGCCGGACAACGGCCCGGAAGGCTGGGGGCTCCGGGCCGTGGTGAGCTTCGTGTTCCCGAAATAGCGCGGGATCAGGCTGCTACCTTCAGTTCACTGCGTAGCGTGCCGAACATGCCGACGGCCTTCAGCCGCGCTTCCACCGAATGCACGGGCACGGAGATGATCACTTCGTCGGCCTTGGTGTCGGCAACGAAGCCCGCCATCTTGGCCCTTGCCTTCTCCGGACCGCCGACCACGGCGAACTGGAAGGTGTGCTCGATCGACATCTTCTCCATCTCGGTCCAGAGGCCGTCCATGCTGTCGACCGGTCGGGGCGTCTTGCCGCGGGCATTGCGGCGCAGCGCCACGAAGCTCTGCAGCGCAGAGGTGAACAGATAATCCGCCTCGTCATCGCTATCCGCCATCGCGCCCATGACGCCGACGATCACATAGGGCTTTTCGAGCTGCGCCGAGGGCTTGAAGTTGGTGCGGTAGATGTTGAGCGCCTCGAACAGCATGTCGGGCGCGAAATGCGAGGCGAAGGCGTAGGGCAGGCCGAGCATGGCGGCCAGATGGGCACTGTAGGTGGAGGAGCCGAGAATATAGATCGGCACCTTGGCCCCTGCCCCCGGATTGGCAAGCAGACGCTGGCCCTCGACCGGATCGTCCATCAACTGCTGCAATTCGACGATATCATTCGGGAAGGTCTGGGCGCCTGCATCGAGATTGCGGCGCAGCGCCCGCGCCGTGTTCATATCGGTTCCCGGCGCCCGGCCAAGGCCGAGATCGATGCGGCCGGGATAAAGCGCTTCCAGCGTGCCGAACTGTTCGGCGATCACCAGCGGCGAGTGATTGGGCAGCATGATGCCGCCGGAGCCGACGCGGATTGTGCTGGTCGCCCGCGCGGCCTCCGAGATCACCAGCGAGGTGGCGGCACTGGCAATGCCGGTCATGCCGTGGTGCTCGGCGAGCCAGAAACGGGTATAGCCCGCCTCCTCGGCCTTTTTCGCCATTTGCCGCGTGGCCTCCAGCGCTTGCGAAATGGTGCCGCCTTCGACAACCGGACAAAGGTCGAGAATGGAGAATTTAGTCATGGAAAATCCTGTCCCGGAATGTGTGTCTTTGACACATAATTAGGAACTGCTCGCTCGATTTGCAAAGCCTGGCCGTTGCGATGGTCGAAGAAAGAGCCCGCTACCCTGTCCCGGCGGCCTGTCGCCGTTGCGCTGTCACGAAATCGATGAAGGCGCGCAGCGGGCGCGGCGTGAGGCGGCTGGAATAATAGAGGAAGGGTCCCTCGTACTCCGCGCACCAGTCCTCCAGCACGGGCGCCAGTTCGCCGGTTGCAAAATGCGGTTCCAGCCAGTTGCGGAAACCGTAGATCAGGCCGTGGCCGGCAATCGCCAGTTTGACGGCGGCGCGCCAGCCGGCGGTGCCGATGATCAGCCGGGCCGCCGGATCAAGCTGCAGCGTTTCGCCATCTTTCTCGAATTCCCACTCCGTCAGCGCGCCGGAGGCGAAACGCAGACGGATACAATCATGCGAGAGCACATCGCGCGGATGCGCGGGACTGCCGAACCGGGCGAGGTAATCCGGCGCGGCCGCCAGCGCCGGGCGTTGCACGGGCGGGCCGATGGGGATCGCGATCATATCCTGAGCCAGATGTTCGCCATAGCGGATGCCGGCATCGCAGCCGGTGCCGATCATATCGTTGAAACGGTCGTCGACCAGGATTTCCACCCGCACCTGCGGATTGGCCCTCGCGAACCCGTCGAGGATCGGCGGAAGGATGTCTTCCATCACGGCGCCTGGCACCTGAAGCTTCAGCCGCCCGCGCACAACGCCCTCGCTGCTGGTCGCCTCCGCGATGGCCGAGCGGGTCTCGGCAACCACCGGCTCAAGGCGTTCGGCAAGCGCCCGGCCCACCTCGGTCAGGTGAACGCTGCGGGTTGTGCGGATGATCAGCGGCACGCCGAGCTCTGCTTCGAGCCGGTTTATCGTTTCGCTCACGGTCGATGGCGCGTTTCCGAGGCGCTTGGCGGCGGCGCGAAATCCGCCGGTGCGGGCGATCACCAGAAAAGTGAGCAGATCATCGAAGGACGGGAGCGGGCTATTGTTCGGCATGCCGATCACCGTATTCGCGTTTGTGCGGATTATCAAGCATCGTGCGGCCGCCTATATTGTGCTCATTCCGAATGAAATCAGAAGGAACGCACCCATGACCAGCGTATCGCCAGCCTCGGCCGCCGGCCGCTTCACCTTTCCCGGCACCGATATTTCCGTCAACCGCATGGGCTTCGGCGCCATGCAGCTCGCCGGCCCCCATGTCTTTGGCGAGCCGAAGGATCCCGACGAATGCCGGGCGGTCCTGCGCGAGGCGCTCGCGCTCGGCATCGATCATATCGACACCAGCGATTTTTACGGTCCCTACGTCACCAACCGGCTGATCGCCGAAACGCTGCACCCCTACCCCGACAATCTCACGCTGGTTACCAAGATCGGCGCCTGGCGCGACGACGAGGGCGGCTGGAACCTGAACCACGAGCCGGATTTCCTGCGCAGATCTGTCGAGGACAATCTGGAGCGGCTGAAGCTGGACCGGATCGCGATCGTCAACCTGCGCATGGGCAGCGTCAACGGCTTCAGCGAGGACGGCGAGATCGCCGAACCGATGAAGGCAATGCGGCAGATGCAGGAGGAAGGCATGATCGCGCATATCGGCATCTCGACCGTGACCGCGCCCCAGGTGAAGATTGCCCAGGACATCGCCCCGATCGTCTGCGTGCAGAACCACTATAATCTCATCCACCGCGACGACGATGCCATGATCGACAGCCTCGCCGAACAGGGCATCGCCTATGTGCCCTATTTCCCGCTCGGCGGATTCCTGCCCTATCAGGCCGATATTCTGGATCAGGTCGCAAGCGAACTTGATGCCTCCATCCAGAAGGTCTCGCTCGCATGGCTGTTGCAGCGCAGCCCGAATATTCTTGTCATTCCCGGCACATCATCGCGCGCCCATCTGCGCGATAATATCGCCGCGGCCGAACTGACGCTCGGCGAGGAACATCTGAAGCGGCTCGACGCCATCGCTGCCTGATCGCATACCAACGTCCTGACACGATACGTGCGGAACGCCCGGCCCGGCGCTCCGCATGTTTTTGTTTTGTTCACTTTTATCTGGAAGCCTCGGGGCAAGAACGATAGGGTGAATTCATGGAAAAGACGATTCGCATCATAGGCATCGATCCAGGGCTGAGGCGCACCGGCTGGGGCGTTATCGAAACGTTGGGAAACTCGCTCAAATTCATCGATTCCGGCACGGTCACCTCTGACGGCGATCTCGATCTGCCCTCGCGCCTGCGCCAATTGCACGACGGGTTGTCGGAAGTTGTGCACGGCTTTCGCCCGGACGAGGCGGCGGTGGAGCAGACCTTCGTCAACAAGGACGCGGTCGCGACGCTGAAGCTCGGCCAGGCGCGCGGCATCGCCCTGCTGGTGCCTTCGCTCGCAGGCCTTCCGGTCGCCGAATACGCGCCCAATGCGGTGAAGAAGGCGGTGATCGGCGTCGGCCATGGCGACAAGCAGCAGATCCACATGATGCTGAAGGTTCTGATGCCGCGCGTGCAGTTCAAGGGCAGCGATGCCGCGGACGCATTGGCCATTGCCATCTGCCACAGCCACAATCGCGGCGGCAACAAGATGATGAAGGCAGCGATGGCGGCGGGGTGATGCCGGCGGTCTGTCGATAGATTCGGCAGGCACGGAATGAATGATTGATTATGAAAAGTGACGCTTGCTCCCAATACTCTCTCCCGCTGGCGGGAGAGATGCCCGAAAGGGGCAGGGAGGGTGGTGCGGCGTATCAGATCATGAGGGCGCTCGCGGGGATAGGCTCCCCCCTCACTGTCGCTTTCGCGACATCTCTCCCCTCCGGGGCGAGAAGGTTTGGGGGCGATGCGGCGAGCGAAAGGCGAGCAGCGCACGCTGCGAGAACAAGAGGCATACGCGTGAAGGCGTCACGTCGGAAGGAAAAAACTGCATGATCGGCAAGCTCAAGGGCGTGATCGATGAGATCGGCGATGACCATGTTGTGGTCGATGTGCATGGCGTCTGTTACGTCGCCTTCTGCTCGGCGCGCACGCTGTCGCGCATCGGTTCGCCCGGCGAGGCCGTGGTGCTGTTCATCGAAACCTTCGTGCGCGAGGACCAGTTGCGGCTCTACGGCTTCATGAGCGCGGAGGAGCGTGGCTGGTTCAACCTGCTGCAGAGCGTCCAGGGCGTCGGCGCGCGGGTCGCGCTGGCGATCCTCTCAACGCTGTCGGCGGGCGAGATAGCCAATGCGATCGCGCTTGGCGACAAGACCGCGGTATCACGCGCGCCGGGCGTCGGGCCAAAGGTCGCGACCCGGATTGTCACGGAACTCAAGAACAAGGTGCCGGCCGGGCTGTCGATTGGCGACAGCGAGGCGATTTCCTTCCGCAGGGAGGTCGGCGAAGGCGCCGCGCCCGCCGCCGTGTCCGATGCGATTTCCGCGCTCACCAATCTCGGCTATTCCCGCGACCAGGCCGCCGGCGCGATCTCCGCCGCCCTGAAACAGGCCGGCGAGGATGCCGCGAGCGCGACGCTGATCCGGCTCGGCCTGAAGGAATTGTCGCAGTGATCCATTCTTGATAGGATACTCCTTACAAATTCCGCATGGTAAGGAAAATGAGCATGAGCGTGTTTTACGGCACATTGACTTCGAAGGGGCAGACGACGATTCCCGCTGAAGTGCGCCAGATGCTGAATCTGAAGCCGGGCGACCGTATCCGCTACATCATCCGCGACGGCGAAATCATCGTGCGGGCGAAGAACAGGCAGGCGAGCGACCTCAAGGGCCGCTTCCACGATGCCGACAGGGAGCCGGTCACGCTGGAAGACATGAAAGACGCCGTCGGCGAGGCGGTTGCCGAACATGTCGCCGAGCGGTCATGATCGGCCTCGATACCAATATTCTGCTTCGGCTGGTTCTGCAGGACAACGCCGAGCAATGCCGGCGGGTGGACCGACTGATGGAATGCTTGCCGGAACGCGGGCCGGGCTATATCAACGCGATCACGCTGATGGAGTTTTCCTGGTTCCTGCGAAAGCGGCTGAGGGTGGGGCGCGCCGAACTTGCAGCGGCGATCGCAGATCTTCTGGAGGCGCGCGATATCGAGGTTGAGGATGAATGGCAGGTTGAAGAGGCGCTGGATCTGATGAACCGTACGCCGGCCGAATTTCCCGATATCCTGATCGCGCTTCGAAACACAAAATCCGGCTGCCATGCCACGATGACGCTCGACCGCGCCGCAGCCGCCGCCATACCGGGAATGGAATTGTTGACATGAGTGAAGCCGACCGCCTGATTTCGCCGGACAAGCGCGGAGAGGATCTCGATGCGGCGCTGAGGCCGCAGACGCTGGACGATTTCACCGGCCAGGCGGAGGCGCGCGCCAATCTGAAGGTGTTCATCGAGGCCGCCAAAAGGCGCAGCGAAGCGCTGGACCATGTGCTGTTCGTCGGCCCGCCGGGGCTCGGCAAGACCACGCTCGCCCAGATCATGGCCAAGGAGCTCGGCGTCAATTTCCGCTCGACCTCCGGCCCGGTGATCGCCAAGGCCGGGGATCTGGCGGCCCTTCTGACCAATCTCGAAGAACGCGACGTGCTGTTCATCGACGAGATCCACCGGCTCAACCCCGCGGTCGAGGAAATCCTCTATCCGGCGATGGAGGATTTTCAGCTCGACCTGATCATCGGCGAAGGCCCGGCGGCGCGCTCGGTGAAGATCGACCTGTCGAAATTCACACTGGTGGCTGCCACAACAAGGCTCGGCCTGCTGACGACGCCGCTGCGCGACCGGTTCGGCATTCCGGTCCGGCTCAATTTCTACACCGTCGAGGAGCTGGAACTGATCATCCGCCGCGGCGCGCGGCTGATGGGGCTTGGCATGAGCGATGACGGCGCGCGCGAGATCGCGCGCCGCGCGCGCGGCACGCCGCGCATCGCCGGCCGGCTGCTGCGCCGGGTGCGCGATTTCGCCGAAGTGGCGGACGCAACCGAGGTCAGCCGCGCGATCGCCGACGAGGCGCTGACGCGGCTTGAGGTCGACCATATGGGGCTCGACCAGCTCGACCGGCGCTATCTCAACATGATCTGCCAGCATTTCGGCGGCGGGCCTGTGGGGATCGAGACGATTGCGGCGGGACTTTCCGAGCCGCGCGACGCGATCGAGGATATCATCGAGCCCTATATGATCCAGCAGGGCCTGATCCAGCGCACTCCGCGCGGGCGGGTGATGACGGCAACGGCCTGGAAGCACCTCGGCCTCACGCCGCCGAAGGATGCCGATCTTACCCAGTTCCGATTGTTCGACGAAGGCGAGTGAGCGGTCTTCAGAGGGCTTCGCGCTCCGCCAGAACCTCGGCGGCGAGCGCCCGGGTGATGCGGCGGTTGCGCGACAGCGCCAGCTTGTCGATCTGATCGACGATCTGGCTTGCGGCATCGAGCGAGCGCTCCATGCGCGTGACGACATAGGCGACGAGACGGTCGTCGACCTCAAGCTGGCGGTCGGCGAACAGTTTGAAGATCACCTGTTGCAGCAGCGCGTCATCCGGCGCGCCGATTTCCACCGTGGTGGCGGCGGCAAGCCGGGATTTCAGGTCGGGCAGCGTGATCGCCCAGAGCTGCGGCAGCGAGCGTGCGGTGATCAGCAGACTGCCGCCGTGCTGGCGCACGGTGTTGATCAGATGAAACAGCCCGGTCTCGTCAAAGGCCTCGCGGTCGGCATCCTCGAACAGGAACGCGCCGTGGCGGGCCGCGACCGGCCGCCCTTCCCTCAGCTCCGCCGTCACCGGGCGGGCCTGGCTCAGCCCCTTCCAGATGGTCGACAGATGGGTCTTGCCCGATCCCGGCGGACCGACAAGCACGGTAACCGGCGTATGCCAGTGCGGCCAGCGGTCGATCAGGTCGATCGCCGGCATGATCGACCGCGAGATCAAGAGGTGATCGCGGTCGGCCGCCGGGTCGTGGCCAAGCTCCAGCGGCAACTGCATCGCTTTTTCACGCAGCACGGTCAGGCTCACTTCCCCTCTTCAACAACCGGCGACGGCTCTTCGGCATGGTGCTCGATGCCGTCCCAGTAGAGATCGCTGGTGAGATAGCGATCGATCGCGAAGCGCACCAGCACGCCGACGGCCGCCGACACCGGCACCGCGACCAAGAGGCCGACAAAGCCGAACAGCACGCCGAAGGCGAACAGGGCGAACATCAGCCAGACCGGATGCAGCCGGACGCTGGAGCCGACCAGCTTGGGCTGCAGCACATTGCCTTCCAGAAACTGGCCAAACAGATAAATCCCGAAGATCAGCGCGATCATCCAGAAATCCGGCCAGAACTGGAACAGCGCCACGCCCATGGACAGGATCAGGCCGGAGGTCGAGCCGAGATAGGGAATAAAGCTGACAAGACCGGCGAAAATCCCGATCAGGGCGCCGAAATTGAGCCCGGCGAGGCTGAGCGTGATGGCGTAGTAGATCGCGAGAATGAGGCAGAGCGACCCCTGCCCGCGCACGAAACCGGAAATCACCGCGTTGATCTCGTGGGCAAGGTAGCGGACATCGTCCACCTGGCCGCGCGGTATCCACTGGTCGATCTTCTGGACCATCCGGTCCCAGTCGAGCAGAAGGTAGAAGGCGATCACCGGCGCCAGCACGAAGAAGGAGACGAGATTGACCACCGCCATCGACGAGTTCCAGATGCTGCCAAATACCTGACCGGCGATCGAGGCGCCGCCCGACAGCATCTTGCCGATATTCTCGCTGAGCGAAGCAAGCTGGTCGTTGCCCCAGTCGATCAGTTTGGAAAACTCCGTCGTCTCCAGGTACTGCTCCAGTTGGTGCATGTATTTCGGCACCTGCTGGGCGACATCATAGGCCTGCGACACCAGAAGCGGAATGAACAGCAAAAGCACGGCGATGACGATCACCAGGAAGGACAACATGATCGTGGTCGTCGCCCACAGCCTGTTGAAGCCAAGCTTCTCCAGCCGATCGGCAATCGGGTCGAGGAAATAGGCCAGCGCCATCCCGGCGACGAAGGGCAGCAATATGCTGCGGAAAACATAGAGAAAGAGCGCGACAAAGGCGGCAAACAGCAGCCAGAAATAGACCTGCCTGCGCAATCCCGCGGCACTGATCCGACCCGCCATGAAAAAACTCCCGCTCCGGTTCGCGCTCAAGCGATTGTGGTACCAGGGCCCGCAACATGGATGAAGGCCCATAGCGTTTGTTCAGCAAACCGCCGCCAGCGTCAAGCGACAAGGCCGGTGCCACGCGCCCCTCCCCGATATCCACTGTGTCCAACGCGGTCGCGCGCGCGTTAATTGTCGATATCGGCCTCATGGTTCGGCAACACACTTGCATCGGGCAAAACTCCATGCAATGCCCGGCTTTGACTTTTGCATGAGGGACCGCCCCATGAGCGAGACACGTAGAAACGGCCTGACCTATTCCGACGCAGGCGTCGACATCGATGCCGGCAACCTTCTGGTCCAGAAAATCAAGCCCGCGGTGAAATCGACCCGGCGTCCCGGCGCGGACGGCGATATCGGCGGTTTCGGTGGCCTCTTCGACCTGAAGGCGGCAGGCTTTACCGATCCCGTCCTGGTCGCCGCCAATGACGGCGTCGGCACCAAGCTGAAGATCGCGATCGAGGCCGGCAAGCATGACACGGTCGGCATCGATCTGGTCGCCATGTGCGTCAACGATCTCGTGGTCCAGGGCGCGGAGCCGCTGTTTTTCCTCGACTATTTCGCCACCGGCGCGCTCGATCCCGATGAAGGCGCTGTGATCGTGGAAGGCATAGCCGAGGGTTGCCGTCAGGCGGGTTGCGCGCTGATCGGCGGCGAAACAGCCGAAATGCCGGGCATGTACGCCAAGGGCGACTACGACCTCGCAGGTTTCGCGGTGGGGGCCGCCGAGCGTGGCGCGCTGCTGCCGTCCGAGAGCCTCGAGGAAGGCGACGTGATCTTCGGCCTCGCCTCCTCCGGCGTTCACTCCAACGGGTTTTCGCTGGTGCGCCGGGTGGCCGAAATGAACGGTCTCGGCTGGCAGGCCCCTGCCCCCTTCGCACCGGGCAAGAGCCTCGGCGAGGCGCTGCTGGAACCGACCCGCATCTATGTCAAGCCGCTCTTGGCCGCGATCCGCGAAACCGGCGCGATCAAGGCGCTTGCCCACATCACAGGCGGCGGCTTTCCGGAGAATATACCGCGCGTTCTGCCGGAAACACTTTCCGCCGAGATCGATCTCGAGGCGATCACCGTGCCTGCCGTGTTCTCCTGGATCGCGCGCGCGGGCGGCGTAGCACCCGCTGAAATGATGCGGACCTTCAATTGCGGCGTCGGCATGATCGGCGTCTGCCGCGAAGACCGGCTCGATGCCGTGCTTGCGGCGCTTGCGGACCAGGGCGAAAACGCCTTCCGGCTCGGCCGCATCGTCGCCCGCAAGGACGGCATGGACGGCACGGTCTATAAGGGCATGATCGCGCTATGAGCGGACGCAAGCGGGTTGTCGTGTTCATTTCGGGCAGCGGCTCGAACATGGAAAAGCTGGCCGAGGCCTGCGAAGCGCCGGGTTTCCCGGCAGAGATCGTCGCCGTCATCTCCGACAAGCCTGACGCCGGCGGACTGCTAAAAGCGAAGGCGCGGGGCATTGCCGCCCACGCCCTTGCCCGCAAGGATTACGACAGCAAACAGGCGCACGAGGCCGCGATGCTCGGCCTGCTTGCCGATCTCGCGCCCGATTTCATCTGCCTTGCCGGGTTCATGCGGCTGCTTTCGGGCGATTTCATCCGCGCCTATGCGGGCCGGATCATCAATATTCACCCCTCGCTGCTGCCGCTGTTTCCGGGGCTCGACACCCATCAGCGCGCGCTCGACGCCGGCATGCGCATCGCCGGCTGCTCGGTGCATTTCGTCACCGAAGGCATGGATGAGGGGCCGATCATCGGCCAGGCCGCCGTCCCGATCATGCCGGGCGATACGACGGATGCGCTCGCAAAGCGGATACTGACGGTCGAGCACAGGCTCTACCCCGCCGCACTCAGGCGGCTTGCCGCTGGCGAGGTGCGGATGGAAAATGGCCGCGCCGTCTTCACCAACCGTGGCACAGACGGGGCCGAACAGATTTTGATCGCGGGATAGCCCCGCGTCCAACGGCAGAACGCTGCCACCGGAGAGAACGCTGCCCGAAAAGAGGCTCGAACCGTCTTGGAAATCTTCCTCATAAACCTCGCCAGAAGCCATGACCGCCTGTCGCACATGCGCGCGGTTTTCAACGCCCAGGGCCTTGCCTTCGAGCGGATCGATGCGGTCGATGCCGCGACGCTCTCCGAGGATTTCGTCAGAAACATCGTCGTGCCGCCGATCAGCAAATATGCCCGCAACCTGACCCCGAGCGAAGTCGCCTGCTATCTGAGCCACAAGAAGGTCTGGGAAATGGCGCTCTCGCGCGGTCTCGAGTACGCGGCGATCTTCGAGGACGACATCCACCTTGCCCCCGATGCTGGCAAGCTTCTCTCGACGGCGGCCGAATGGCTGCCGGACGGCGCCGACCTGATCAAGCTCGAAACGCTTGCTATGCGGACGCATGTTTCGCGCTCGGGCAGTGTCCTGATGGACACCCCGCACCGGCTGAAAAAGCTGTTGAGCAGTCATTACGGCTCGGCGGGTTATATCATCAGCCGCCGCGCAATGGAGCGCCTTTGCGCGGCGAGCGATCCGCTGCCGCTACCGGTGGATGATGTCATCTTCGGGGCGCATTACCGGGTCTTTGGCCGGCTCAGCGCCTATCAGATCGACCCGGCCATCTGTGTTCAGGATCAATATCTGGAAGGGCCTGGAACCGAACGGCTCGGTATTGCGTCGATAATTTACGACCGCCATGCCAGCCCGCCATTGAAGCATGAAAGCAACGCTCCGGTCAGGCGCGCTCTGGCCAGCCTCTCAAACAAGATGAACCGCCGCCGGCGCAAGACGCGGATAGCCCTGCTGCAGGCGCTTGGCCGCGCGGAGCAAAAGACCATCCCGTTCGCGCGGGATTGAGGCCGATCAAAGCCCCTTGAGAAACGGGTTGTTGCGGCGCTCCTCGCCGATGCGGCCGCCCGGGCCGTGGCCGCAGATGAAGCCGACATCGTCGCCCAGCGGAAACAGCTTGTCGCGGATCGAGGCGAGCAACGTGTCGTGGTCCCCGCCCGGCAGATCACTCCGCCCGACCGAGCCGTGAAACAGCACATCGCCGACATGGGCGAATTTCTGGGCGCGGTTGAAGAAGATCACATGGCCCGGTGCGTGGCCAGGGGTGTGATAGACCTCGAACACATGGTCGCCGAAACCGACCGTTTCGCCTTCGCTCAGGAAACGATCCGGGAAACAATCGCGCACCATGCCCGCCATGCCGAAACGCTCCGCGCTTGCCTCGATGTTCTCCAGAATGAAACGGTCATCCTCATGCGGGCCGATGATCTCCAGCCCCAGACGCTCCTTCAGCTCCATCGCGCCGCCGGCATGATCGAGATGGCCGTGCGTCAGCCAGATCGCCTTCAGCGTTATGCCGTTTTCCTCCACGGTCTGGATGATGACATCGGCATCTCCGCCGGGATCGACCACGACGCCCTCGCGCAACTCGGGATCGAACAGCACGGTGCAGTTCTGCTGAAGGGGGGTGACGGGAATGATCCCGGCCTGGAGCTGCGCCATGAAACTGATATCTCCCTTGCGGACGGCCGCCGTCAACGGCTTCCATTTCGCTTGCGTCCGTTTTAAACCTGATACGATATCTATGTCAGACTGGATTTGATTACAAAAGCCCGGCGGGCGAAAGGAAACAGGCTTTGGGAGTGAAACATCAGGCGATCATGCCCGAACACGCGCCCGAGAGCGGCGTCGCGGACCTGGCGGTGGTCGAACTTCTGTTTTTCGCCTATCGCGATTTCATCTCCGATCCGGACGCGATCCTCGGCGAGATCGGCTTCGGCCGCGCGCATCACCGGGTCATCCATTTCGTCGGAAGCCGGCCGGGCATGAGCGTTGCCGACCTGCTCGACATCCTGCGGATCACCAAGCAGAGCCTCGCCCGGGTGCTGAAGCAGTTGATCGACGGCGGCTATATCCGCCAGACGGCGGGGCCGGAGGATCGGCGTCAGCGTCGGCTGTTCCTGACCGCGGAAGGCGAGCGGCTGCGCGCGGAACTGCTTTCGCCGCAATTGCGGCGCATCGACAGGGCATTCGCGGCGATGGGCGAGGACGAGCGCCGGGCGGTCGGCGAATTTCTGACGCGCATGTGCGATCATGATCCACATGCCGGCATTGAGGCCTTGCCGCAGAAAGGGGAGGAAGCATGAGCGAAGCCAGAGCAGTCGATGATGACGCCGCCCACCTTCTGATTGTCGACGACGACACCCGTATCCGCACACTGCTCAAACGCTATCTGGGCGAAAACGGCTACCGCGTCTCCACGGCCGCCGATGCCGCCGAGGCGCGGCGCAAGCTGGAAGGGCTCGACTTCGATCTTCTCGTGCTCGACGTGATGATGCCGGGCGAGGACGGCGTGTCGCTGACCCGGCACTTAAGGGAAATTCGCCCGATCCCGGTGCTGCTTCTGACGGCGAAGGCGGAGGCGGATGCCCGCATTGCCGGCCTGGAGGCCGGCGCCGATGATTACCTGGTCAAGCCGTTCGAGCCGCGCGAGCTCTTGCTTCGCATCAGCAATATCCTGCGCCGCGCCGATACGCCGAAGACGCCGGCGATCGAACAGGTCGTGTTCGGCCCCTATTCCTTCTCGCTCGCGCGGCGCGAACTCAAGAGAGGCGCAACCCCGATCCGGCTCACCGAACGCGAACAGGACATTCTGGCCATGCTCGCCGAAAAGGCCGGCGAAACGGTCGCGCGCTACGATCTAGTCAGCAGCGCCAGCGAGATCAACGAGCGCACGATCGATGTGCAGATCAACCGGCTGCGCCGCAAGATCGAAAACGATCCGGCGAACCCGCTTTATCTCCAGACCGTGCGCGGTATCGGCTACCGCCTGAGCCGGGATTAGGACCCGACATTGAAACTCTGGCCCGCAAGCGTTCAAACGGCCTGTGAAAGAGCGGCGTACGCTCTCAGACGGCGCACGCGCGAACTCGAGCGGCTGCCCGGGCTACGCCATATCGCCGGCGCCTACAAGGTTATCGCCCGCTGGACCCATCATCGTCTGCCGCGCGGCCTGTTTGCCCGCTCGCTGCTGATCATCATCATCCCGATGCTGCTGCTGCAGGCGGTGGTCGCCACCGTGTTCATGGAGCGCCACTGGCAGATGGTGACCCGCCGCCTTGCCGACGCCGTCACCGGCGATATCGCCGCGATTATCGACCTGATCGACGTGACCGGCGACGAATATGAAAGCGAGATCGTCTCGATTGCCGCGCGCGACATGGGTCTCAGGGTCGCCTTCGAGCCCGGCGCCAAGCTTCCGCCGCCGCTGCCGAAGCCGTTTTTCGGCCTGCTCGACCAGGTGCTGGCGGAACTGATATCGGAAAAGATCGGCCGGCCGTTCTGGATCGACACGCTCGGCGATTCCCGCTTCGTCGAAATCCGCATCAGCCTCGATGACGGCATATTGCGCATCTTCGCGCGCCGTTCGATGACCTATGCGTCGAACACCCATATCTTCATTCTATGGATGGTCGGCACATCACTGGTGCTGATCGGGATCGCGACGCTGTTCCTGCGCGGCCAGATCCGGCCGATCCTGAAGCTGACCCAGGCCGCGGAGGATTTCGGCAAGGGTCATCGCTCCGAAGTGCCCTATACGCCGCGCGGCGCGATCGAAATCCGGCGGGCGGGCCTCGCCTTCATCCTGATGCGCGAGCGTATCGAGCGCCAGATCGAACAGCGCACCACCATGCTGAACGGCGTCAGCCACGATCTGCGCACCATCCTCACCCGCTTCAAGCTGCAGCTTGCCCTGATCGGCGAGAGCCCGGAGGTCGAGGCCCTCAACGAGGATATCGAGGAAATGCAGAAAATGCTGCAGGGCTATATCGACTTTGCCCGCGGCGACGCCGAGGAAACCACCGGCACGGCCAGCCTCTCGGCGCTGTTCCGCCGCCAGCATGAGGATTTCGAGCTTTCCGGCAAATCGCTGCACTATGTGGTGATCGGGCCGGACGATGTGACGGTCAGGCCCAACGCCTTCGCCCGCCTGATCGCCAATCTCGCCTCCAATGCCAAACGCCATGCCGACAATCTGGAAATCACCGCCGAGCACGGCGAAAAATGGCTGACAGTGACCTTCGATGATGACGGGCCGGGCATCGCGCCAGAGATGCGCGAGGAAGTGTTCAAGCCGTTCCTCAGGCTCGACAATGCCCGCAACCTCGATTCCTCCGGCACCGGGCTCGGCCTCGCGATCGCCCGCGACATCGCCCGCTCCCACGGCGGCAATGTCACGCTCGGCGACAGCCCGCTCGGCGGCCTGCGCGCCGTGATCAGCATCCCTTGCTGAACCGGTGCACGCGCAAGCCCCATGGCTCTTCTGAGCGGGTCTGGCTCAGGCGGGATGCTGCTGGACGCTGAGGCCGCCGTCAACGGTCAGGCAGGTCGCGTTCATGAACGGGCATTCGTCGGAGATCATGAACACGGCCGCCATCGCGATCTCCTCGGGCGTTGCGATCCGTCCGCCGGGGTGGAGCTTCAGCGTCTCGGCTTTCGCGGCCTCCGGGTCGGGAAAGCCGTTCCAGTAATCGATGACCTTCTGCGTCGCCACATAGCCGGGCGCGAGCGCGTTCACCCGGACGTTGTTCGCGGCATATTCAAGGCCAAGCGACTTGGTCATGCCGAGAAGCGCATGCTTTGCCAGCGGATAGGGAAAGGTATGCGGGATGATCGTGAAGGCGTGGGTCGAGGCAATGTTGAGGATCACGCCACCGCCGGCCTCGATCATCCCCGGCAGCGCCGCCTTGCAGCAGTTCCACGCGCCCTTGAGGTTGATGTCGAAACACCGGTTCCAGTCTTCGTCACTCGTTTCGAGCGGGGTTAAAAACACATTGACGCCGGCATTGTTGACCAGCGCGTTGACCGGCCCGATCTCATCCGTCGCCTGACGCATGGCGGCGGCGATCGCCCCGGCATCTGTTATATCGGCGGCGGCCCAACCAAGGGACCCGTCAGGCGCAACGAGGGTCGCGGCCTCCCTCTCCAGCAGTGCGCCGTCGCGGTCGACCATGAACAGCGCCGCGCCCTCCTTCACGAAGGCCCTGGCGATCGCCAGGCCGATACCCTGGGCCGCGCCGGTGACGAATATGCGTTTGCCCGAAAGCCGTCCCGTCATTTTCCGCTCCTCACCACTCGGCGAAACTGCCGTCCGGATGACGCCAGATCGGGTTGCGCCAGTTGTGACCTTCTCTGGCGCGCTCGATCACATAGGCCTCGTCGATCTCGATGCCGAGCCCTGGCCCTTGCGGTATGCCGACAAAGCCATCGGCATATTCGAACACGTCCTTGTTCGAAATGTAATCGAGAATATCGTTGGTCTCGTTATAGTGGATGCCCAGGCTCTGCTCCTGGATGAAGGCGTTGTAGGACACGGCGTCCACCTGAAGGCAGGCGGCGAGCGCGATCGGCCCGAGCGGACAATGCGGCGCCAGCGCCACATCATAGGCCTCCGCCATGGCGGCGATCTTGCGGCATTCGGTGATGCCGCCGGCATGCGACAGATCCGGCTGGATGATATCGACATAGCCGCCCTCGAATATCGGCTTGTAATCCCAGCGCGAATAGAGCCGTTCGCCGAGCGCGATCGGCGTGGAGGAATGGTTGGCGATCTCCCTCAGCGCTTCCGCGTTTTCCGAAAGCACCGGCTCCTCGATGAACATCAGCTTGTAGGGTTCGAGTTCCTTCGCCAGAACCTTGGCCATCGGCTTGTGGACCCGGCCGTGAAAATCGACGCCGATGCCGATATGGGGGCCGACGGCCTCGCGGATGATCGCGATGGTCTCGACCGCCTTTTCCACCTTCTCATGGCTATCGACGATCTGCATTTCCTCGCAGCCGTTGAGCTTGATCGCCTTGAAGCCGCGCGCGACCACCTCTTTCGCGTTCGTCGCAACGTCGGCAGGACGGTCGCCGCCGATCCAGGAATAGACCTTGATGCGGTTCCTCAACTGGCCGCCGAGAAGCGCATGGACCGGCTGCCCGAGCGCCTTGCCCTTGATATCCCACAGCGCCTGGTCGATGCCGGCCAGCGCCGACATGTGGATCGCGCCGCCCCGATAGAACCCGCCGCGATAAAGCACGGTCCAGTGATCCTCGATCAGCAAGGGGTCCTTGCCGACGAGATAATCCGCCATCTCGTTGACGGCCGCCTGAACGGTCAACGCGCGGCCCTCCACAACCGGTTCGCCCCAACCGACAATGCCCTCATCGGTCTCGATCTTCAGGAACAGCCAGCGCGGCGGGGCCAGATAGGTGGTGAGCTTGGTGATCTTCATGACTGGTTCCGATCAGGGAAGTATGAGGTCGGTCGCCTTGGCGGCGGCGGCAAGAACGGCGGCATTGGTGTTGCCGCTGACGATGGTCGGCATCAGCGAGGCGTCGATGACCCTGAGGCCACGCGTTCCCCGAACCCGGAGGCGACTGTCGAGCACGGCATCCGGATCATCGTCGCGGCCCATCCGGCAGGTGCCGACCGGGTGATAGCCGGTCTTGACGGTGCGCTTGCAATGCGCGGCGATTGCCTCGTCGCTGGTCACATCGGCGCCGGGAAAGATTTCCCTGTCGATCAGTTCGCGCATCGGCGAAGCGGCAAGCACGGTGCGCGCGTAACGAAAGCCCGCCATCGTTATCCTGAGGTCGTCCGGATGGCTGAAAATCTGGGTGTCGACCACAGGATCGGCGAACGGATCGCTGGAGGACAGCGTCACCGAGCCGCGTGATTTCGGACGCAGCAGCAGCGAGTTGATGGTCACGCCGTCGCCGGGATCGGTGCCCATCACATCGCGGTCGAGATAGACGGTCGGCACGCAGAACATCTGGATCGTCGGTCGATCGCTCTTGCCTTCCGGATCGTGGAAGGCGCAGGTTTCGACGCCTGTGGTGGAGGCCGGGCCGGACTTGAACAGCAGGTATTGCAGCCCCGCCTTGATCATCGGCCAGCCGCGATCCTGGCCGTAATAGCCGAACGACCCTTTGGTGGTGGCGACCACCGGGCATTCATAGTGATCCTGAAGATTGCGCCCGACGCCGGGAAGCGCGAGCTTGACCGCAATGTCGTGGCGGGCGAGTTCATCCTCCGGTCCGATCCCGGACAGCATCAGCAGTTTTGGGGTCTGATAGGCGCCGGCCGCAAGGATCACTTCGCTGTCCGCGAAGGCGGACTTCCGGTCACCGCCCTGCACGTAATCGACGCCGACCGCCCGGTCGCCTTCCATGCGGATCGCGGTGACGGTTGCGCCGGTCACGATCGTCAGCAGCGGATCATTCATGACCGGAGCTAGAAACGCATCGACAGCGCTGCAGCGCCGGCGCGTGCGCCAGTCGATGGTGTGCTGCATGAAGCCGACGCCGAACTGGCTTTCGCCGTTGAAATCCGGATTGTAGGGAATGCCCATGTCCTGAAGGGTTTTGACATAGGTTCGGGTCATCGGGCTGGTGTGGCCGAGATGGGAGACCTTCAGCGGACCGCCAACGCCATGATATTCACCGGCGAGATGGTCGTTATCCTCCTGCGCCTTGAAATAGGGCAGAAGATCGCGATAGCTCCAGGCATCGTCGCCTTCGGTCACCAGTTCGTTCCAGTGGTCGAAATCGGCCGCCTGACCGCGCATATAGACCATGGCATTGACCGTGCTGCCGCCGCCAAGCACCCTGCCCTGCGGCACGATCGGCCCGCGCCCGTCAAGCTGGGGCTGCGGCGCGGTCCTGTGCATTGCAAGATAGGTGTCCTTCGCCAGGAACTTCATGTAGCCGGCGGGGAAATGCATGATCGGATTGGCCTTGGCCGGGCCGCGCTCCAGCACAAGCACGCTCGCGCCGCACTTCACCAGACCGGCGGCAACCACGCAGGCCGAACTGCCGCCGCCGACGAGGATATAGTCGTACCGTCCGTCGCTCGTCTTGCTCATAGGTCCTGCGCTCCCATCCAGATGCTGCCCGTCAGTTTCTCGCCGGGCTGAAGAATGCGAAGCCCGCCGAGATCGGGCATGTTGTGTCCGTCCGCCAGATGCGACATCGGCTCGAAACAGAAATAGTCCCGTTCAAAATCCGGGTCGAACGCGGTATCAGAGACAAACAGGAAAGCGTGCCGGAACAACGGTTCCGCCTTCAGGGATAGCTTCGTCGCCCGTTCCGGCCAGGCGATCACCGCTTCGCCGGACCAGTCCTCGAAGCCGTTATTGACCCAGCGGTGTGGCAGGGGCGAAGGCTTGCTGAAATCGAGATCGGCGGGAATGTCCGTGGCCTCGCCCGGCAGCCATCCCTCGACCTCGGTCCAGAATTTCCGGGCGGGCGCCGTGAGCGTGGTTTGCGGCGTCATCGGAAAATAGGGATGCCATCCGAGCCCGAACGGCAGTGGTTCGTCTCCCCGGTTCTCGACGCTCAACGTCATTTGCAATTCGCCATCGGCAAGCGAAAAATGCTGCCATGCCTCGTAGACATAGGGCGTGCCGCCGCCCGCATGCCGCAAACGCATCGCCAGCCGGTCGGCCTCGTGTTCTTCCAACGACCATTGCGAAAGCCAGCCCTCGCCGTGGAGGTAATGCGGGTCCCAGTCGGTATTCGCGGTCAGGGTGTATTGCTTGCCGTTGAAGGCGAACCTGTTATCCCGCACCCGGTTGCCGAACGGCACCAGCGGATAGCAGGCGGACGACAGCGCATCCGCTCCAGCCGGCGCTTCACGCAGGAGCGGCACCCGCCCCTCAGCGCCATCCCGCCAGAGACCGAGGATCAATCCGCCCTTTGTCGAGGCGCGCAGCGACAGGGCCCCGGAGCTGATATCAACGACCGCCATGCCCTTCACCCCTTATTGCGGGCCAGGCTGCGCTTGATCGCCTGCATGTTGGCGAGCACCGCGATGACGATGATAAGGCCCCGGACAACCTGCTGGAAGAACGGATTGATGCCAAGCAGCACCAGACCGTTGCCGATCAGCGTGATCACCAGCACCCCGAGCAGCGTGCCGAGCATGGAGCCGCGACCTCCGGAAAGCGCCGTGCCTCCAACGACCACGGCCGCGATCACATCGAACTCCAGACCGCTTGCCGCCGTCGCATTGCCCGAACCGAGACGCGACACCAGCAGAATGCCGGAGATCGCCGCCATTGCGCCGCCGATCGCGAAGATCGCCACCCGGATACGCGCCACGTTGATGCCGCTGAGATAGGCCGCATGGGCATTGCCGCCGATCGCGAACACCGAGCGTCCGAACGCGGTCTTGCGGCTGACGAAGGCGAACACGGCGAACAGCACGAGCATGATGATCGCCGCCGGCGGGATGCCAAGCACCGAGCGGTCCAGCGCATCCAGCACGTCATTGCGGCCGATCGAAACCGGCAGGGCATCGGTGAAGAACAGCGCCAGCCCCCGCAACGCGCTCCACATGCCGAGGGTAGCCACGAAGGACGGCACGTCGAAATAGGCCCGTAACACGCCGGAAATACCGCCAAGCCCGGCGCCGAGCGCCACCGCCAGCAGAAAGGCGATCGGCGTGGGAAAACCCCATTGCAAGAGGTAGGCCAGCGCGACGGAAACGAAAGCCACCATGGGGCCGACGCTGACATCGATTTCGCCGGAGATGATGATGAACGTCATCGCCCAGGCCGCAATGCCGATCGTGGCCGCATCGCGCAGAATATTGACCTGATTGTTGAACGACAGGAAGCCGTAGGCGGTCGTGCCGAAAATCACATAGAGCAAAGCGATCGCCAGGAACAGGCTGAGTTCGTTGATATGCTTCGAAACGCCGAAGCCGCTCTTCTTCTTCGGGGCGGCCGTGTCGGCAGCGTTGTTGTGCGACATCATCGTCTCCGTCAGTGTCCTGAAATGCAGGCCGCCATCAAGGTGTCCTGATCGATGTTGGGGGAACGGAACTCGTCCCTGAGCGCGCCGTCTCTCAGGACGAGCACCCGGTCGCACACCAGCGGCAGTTCCTCGATCTCGCTGGAGACGAAAACGATGCTGCGGCCTTCGGCGGCGAGTTCGCGAATGATTGAATAGATCTGGGCCTTGGCCTCGATATCGACGCCGCGTGTGGGCTCGTCGAGCAGAAGAATGCGGCTGCCGGCATAGACCCAGCGGCCGATCACGACCTTCTGCTGGTTGCCGCCCGAAAGCGTGCCGATCGGCGTATCGGTGCGCGCCGTCTTGATATGCAGCCGATCGATGATCCCGCGCGTCGCCTCGGCCATGCGGCGGGCCGAAAGCACGCCATTGACGGTGACGCCCTCAAAGCGCGTCGACAGCGTGTTCTCGTCAACGCCGAGAAGCGGAACGATGCCCTCTTCCTTGCGGCTCTCCGGCGTATAGCCGAAGCCGAGCTTGATCATCTGCTTGTAGCCGAGGGTTTTCACCGGCTTGCCGTTTGCGAAAATCTCGCCGGCCTCGCCGCGACGCACACCCATGATCGCCTGCAGCAATTCCGTGCGGCCGGAGCCGAGCAGGCCGGCAATTCCCAAGACTTCGCCCTTCTTCAGCGAAAAGGACACGGAGGAAAGCTTCGGCGCCACCGCCAGTTCCCTGACCTCAAGCACGGTCTCGGACTGGCTGGCATCCTCGAGCACGGCCGCCTCGGCGCCTTCCGAGCCGAGCATGAGGCGAACGATCTCGCGGGTGTCGGCATTCTGCACATCGACGGTGTCGATGATCCGGCCGTCGCGCATGATCGTGGCGGAATGGGCGATCTGGCGGATTTCGTTCATCCGGTGGCTGACATAGATGACCGCGATGCCCTCAGCGGCGACGCGCGTCACCGCCGCCATCACCTTTTCGGCTTCGGCCGCCGCCAGCGAGCTTGTCGGCTCATCGAGGATCACCAGCTTGGGATTGCCGAGCAGCGCCCTTGCGATCTCCAGAAGCTGGCGCTCGGCAGGACTGAGCGCCGAGACGAGGGTATCGGGCGAAAGATCGAGACCGAGACGGTGCATCGCCTCTTTGGCCTCGGCGATCATGGCGCGGTGGCGGATGACCCCGCCCTTGCGCGGCCAGCGCCCGAGAAACAGGTTCTCGGCAAGCGACATGCCGGGAACGAGGCTGAGTTCCTGATAGACCACGCGCACGCCGTGCGAAAACGCCTGCTGCGCGCGGGCGGAACCCACATGCGTCAGCTCCTCGCCGTCGATGAAGACTGTTCCGCTGTCGGGCACTTCGGCGCCGGTCAGCATGCGGATGAGGGTCGACTTGCCGGCGCCGTTCTTGCCGAGAAGCGCGCGCACTTCGCCCGGCGCGACTGCGAAATCGGCATTGTCGAGCGCCAGCACGCCGGGATAGCGCCGCGTGCACCCCGTCATGGAGACGAGCGCGGTTGCTTCCGGCTTTTTGATCTGAGATGCGGACGTCATTGCTCTTCCCGTTGATGGCGATGCCGCCGGGTTACGGCGGCATCGGAATTTGCCTTCAGCGCGCTGCCTCAGCAGCGCCGCAGCGCCGGGCTATCGATCACGGAATACCGTCGGCGTGAGCCTCAAGCCATCCCTTGCCGTCCTCGGACGACTCGTAGAGATCGATATCATAGGGAACCTCGATGCCTTCCGGCGGGGTGCCGTCGATGGATTTGATCGCCTGCGCCAGCGCCAGCTTGCCAAGGCCCTGGCCGGAGATGTCGACGACACCCTTGATGACCGTGAAATCGGCAAGTTCCTGGGCGATTTCGGTGGTCATGTCGCCGCCGAAGACCACAACCTCGCCTTCCCTGCCCTGAGAGCGCACGGCGCGGGCGGCGCCCAGCGTCGCGCCGCCGGCCTCGCCGAAGAAGGCGTCAATCTCGGGATTGGAGGTCAGCATGGTGCTGGCGACCGAAACGGCCTTGTCGAGGATCGCGCCTTCCTGGTTGGCCACGATCTCGGCGCCCGGCACCTTGGCCATCAACGCATCCTCGAAGCCCTTCCTGCGGGTGACGCAGACTTCGACGAATTCGCAGTTCAGAACGGCGATCTTCGGCGCGTCATTGCCTTCCGCGATGAAGTAGTCGGCGGCGGCATCGCCGAGCTTGTGACCGAAATCATAGGGGTCTCCGACGGCATAGGCGGAGATATATTCCTTCATGTCCTGTTCGTTGAGGCAGGTATTGTAGCACACCACCGGGATGCCGGCGTCATGGGCGCGGCGGATCGCGCGATACGAACCGTCGGCGGAAACCGGCGAGACGATGATGGCCTGAACATCGGCGGAAATCAGCGAGTCGATGAAGGAGGATTCCTTGCTGACATCGCCCTGGGCATTGGTTTCGACGATGACGAGGTTGCGGCCGGCCTCTTCCGCGCCATCCTGGATGCCTTTGCGGACACCGGCATAGAAGCCCTGCGCGTCCATGTAGATCGCGCCGACCTTGAGGTCTTCCTGCGCCGATGCGGCTGTCGCACTCGACAATGCGGCGGCGGCCAACAAGGCCGCCTTGATGATGAGCTTCATTTGTGCTCCTCCCTGTGGACGTTTTCCCTGCCGGAGGCCATGCCGTCCCGGCGGCACGATAATTATAATAGGTCAGATCAATGTCAATTATAAATATGATTTATTTTTGAATTTGAATGAGAATGATATATCGATCATATTACCGACAATGAATGCGGGAGCGAGGTCCGCCTGAGACACGCGGCGGGAAAGCATTCGCAACGAAGGGGACCCGGACGAAGCGATGACTCAAATACTGACGGAACACGGCACGCCGATTGCCCAGCGCGGCAAGCGCAGCGTACGGGAAGCGTTGCTCCAATCCCTCATTGAGCTGATCGTTTCCGGCACATTTGCCGAGAGCGCCACACTTCCCAACGAGATGGAGCTGACGGAGAGGTTCGGGGTCAGCCGCACCAGCCTGCGCGAGGCGATGCAGTATCTTTCCGCCCTCGGCATGGTGCGCTCCCGCACCCGCGCCGGGACCATCGTATTGCCGCGGGAAAACTGGAACTATCTCGATCCGGTCGTGCTGGATGTCATGCTGGCGGTCGGCGCGGACGATTCGTTCTATTCATCGCTGATCGACGCCCGGCAATTGCTGGAACCGGCAGCGGCGGCACAGGCGGCCGCCAACGCCAATGCGCGGCAACTCTACCAGATCGCCAAAGCATTCGAGGATATGGTCGAGGCGAACGCCCGCGACAACGAGGCGTGGAGCCGGGCCGACCTCGAATTCCACACCGCGATCATCAATGCCAGCGGCAACTGGGTGTATCGCCAGTTCGCCAGCGCCATCCGCGCCGCTCTGCTGGCGAGCTTCCGCCTGACGAACCGCGCCAGCCAATCCCATGAACAGGCAATCCTCGCCCATCAGGACGTGCTCGAAGCCATCAGGATGCGGCGGCCGGATGCCGCGCGCCATGCCATGGAACAGCTCATTGGCGTTGCCAGAAGCGAGATGACCGATGCGCTGCGCCGGACCCGGATCGCCGCCAAAACACATCAGGATGATTAAAAATCATTAAAAAGATCATACATAAACCCCAAAACTAGCTTCCTCCATTTTGCGGATCGCCGTCCGCGGCCCCAAAGCTTTTGCGGGCAGGTGAAACCGCCGGTGAAAACCCTTAAGAAGGGCTGAGATATCTGCAACTCACCAAGCCGCCTGTTCCTGAAATGAGGCCTGACACATGATCCAAACCGTCTCCGCCATTGTCGACTGGGGCACCAGTTCGCTCCGCGCCACGCTGCTTTCCGCTGATGGCCGTGTGCTCGACAGACGCGAAAGCCGGAACGGCGGCATCCAGTTCGTGGAAGGCGGCGCGTTCGAGGCGGCGCTGATGACGGCGATCGGCGCGTGGTTTGAGGAGCATGGCCCGTTCCCGGTCGCTGCCTGCGGCATGATCACCAGCCGCAGCGGCTGGGTCGAGGTGCCGTATGTGGATGCGCCGGCGGGTCTTGCGGAACTCGCCGCGGGCGCAAGGCGCGTCACGCTGCAAAACGGCGCGACCATGACCTTCCTCCCCGGTTTGCGCGACCCTGCGGCAAAGCCGTTTCCCGACGTGATGCGCGGCGAGGAAACGCAGATCGTCGGCTACGGGCTTGCGGAAGACCGCACGCTGGTGCTCCCCGGCACCCACAGCAAGTGGGCGCGCATTGCTCAAGGCCGGATCACTGCCTTCCAGACCTATGCCACCGGCGAAATCTATGCCCTGCTCACCCGGCATTCCTTCATCGCCCGCGCCGCCGAGCCCGCCCCCGGCAGCGAGCCGGCCTGGTCGGCCTTCGATCGCGCCGCGGAATTTGCCGCGAGCGACGAGCCCGCCGCCGATGCCCTGCTTTCGGCCGTCTTCAGCGCCCGCAGCGGCATTCTGGCCGGGGCGCTTCAGCCCGAAGAGGTCGGGGATTACGTCTCCGGCCTGCTGATCGCCTCGGAATTCCGGCAGGCGCGCGCCGCCGGGTGGCTTCACCCCGGAGACGCGATCGGCATCATCGGCAACTCGGCGCTGAGCGAACGCTACGGGCGGGTCGCGCCGCTTTTCGGCCTTACGATCAAACCCGGCCCCGAAGATGCCGCGACCCTCGGCGTCCAACGGATCATCGGCAAACTGCAATTGACGGAACAGGAATGAACGAGATGAATTTCACCGAAGCGCTTGAAGCCTGCAATCTGATCGCGATCCTGCGCGGCATCCGGCCGGAGGAAGCGGAGCCGATCGGCGAGGCCCTAATCGAGGCCGGCTGGCGCATCATCGAAGTGCCGCTGAACTCGCCTGATCCTCTGAAGAGCATCGAAAAGCTGCAGGCCCGTTTCGGCGATCACGCGCTGATCGGCGCGGGAACCGTGCTGACGCCGGCTGAGGTTGCCGATGTCGCCGCGACCGGCGCGGGCGTCATCATTTCGCCCAATGCCAACCCGGCCGTGATCGAAGCGACCGCCGCGCGGGGCATGATCAGCCTGCCGGGCGTCGCCACGCCAACGGAAGCCTTCGCCGCCATCGCCGCCGGTGCCACCGGCGTCAAGGCCTTTCCCGCCGAGGCCATCCCGCCGATCGCCATCAAGGCATGGAAAGCCGTCTTGCCGAAGGACATCCCGGTCTTCGCCGTGGGCGGCGTGACGCCCGAGAACATGAAAGCCTACGTCGAGGCCGGCGCATCCGGCTTCGGCATCGGCGGCGCGCTTTACAAGCCAGGGGCGGATGTCGCGGCGATTGCGCAGAAGGCGAAGCAGTTCATCGAGGCCATGCACCGGATCTGATGCCACCGGCATGCGGCGACGACACAAAAAGAAAGGTACACCGATGATCGAAACGGCTCGAAACACCAAGGCGAAGGTTACGCTGATCGTCCTCGGCGGTACGATCACCATGACGGCCGACGTCGGCGGGGGCATAACGCCAAAGCTGAGTGCGCAGGCGCTGGTCGACGCCGTACCCGGTCTGGCCGAGATTGCAGATGTGGAGCCGCTCTCACCGTTCAAGCTTCCAAGCGCATCGCTCACGCTCGAGCAACTTGGCGAGGTGGCGCGGACTGCCAGGCGTGCGGTCGAAGACGGCGCTTCCGGCATTGTGGTCGTGCAGGGAACCGATACGATCGAGGAAACCGCTTTCGCCCTCGACTGCATGTGGGGAGAGGACGCCCCGATCATCGTCACCGGCGCGATGCGCGGGCCGGAAGCGGCCAGCGCCGATGGTCCTGCCAATATCCTGGCCTCGGTCATCGCCGCGTCTTCCGATCAGGCCCGTTCGCGCGGCGCGCTGGTGGTGATGAATGACTGCATTCACACGGCCCGCGCCGTGGTGAAATCCCACACCGGACTTTGCTCGGCCTTTACATCTGGCGCGATCGGCCCCGCCGGCGAAATCATGGAGGGACGCCCCTTCTTCTTCGCGCCGCCTTCGCCGCGCCGGCTTCCGGCAATCGTACCTCCCTCGGTGCCCGTGCCGCCGGTGGCGCTATTGAAGCTCGGGCTGGGCGAAGATGCCAGGCTGGTGGAGGCATTGCCGGGCCTTGGCTACAAGGGCGCCGTCATCGAGGCGATGGGCGCGGGCCATGTGGCGGAACGTTTGTCGGAGTCGCTCGGCGCGCTGGCTACAACCATGCCCGTTGTGCTTGCCAGCCGTACCGGGAACGGACCGGTTTTCAGCAGCACCTACGGCTACAAGGGCGGAGAGATCGACCTGCTTTCGAAAGGCCTCGTCAGTGCCGGCAGACTCAGCGGCCTGAAGGCGCGACTGCTGCTGCAGCTCCTTCTTGCAAGCGGCGGCAGTCGCGAGGATTGCATTTCTGCCCTCAAGGCGGCGTCGCGCGGATAGAACAATCATTTCACGGGGGCGCTTGCGCTCCCGCCGCGAGTATCGGATATTCGCGGCAATGCCCTGCCCGCCGGCGGGCGATTTCAGGAGGTGCCAGATGACCGTCCCATTCCGTATTGCCATTCCGCTTGCCGCGATGCTTGCGCTCGCCGGCTGCCAGACGGCCGCGCCGGAAACACCGGACGAGATCATGCTCGATCAGGCGGCACGCGCCGAACTCGGCGCCGCGAACTGCCAGTCCTATGGCGGCCTGCGCGCCACCCGCCGCCTCAACGACGCCGCCGACGCGACCTTCGCAAAGGCGCTCCAGGCGGGCGCAACCGAAGCCGACATCGAAGCAGCCCGCCTGCGCGCCCGTCAGCAGGCTGATCAATATCAGACCCTTTACGGCAATCGCGGCGCCTGCGACCGCCTGCTGCAATTCCCCGACGGCTACACCCCTCCGGATTGACCGGCGCGTGGGTACCGACTGAAAAGCCGACGACGATTGCCCCGTTCAGCCGGCATGCCGTTCTGCGACGATGGCGGGACGGCTGAAACATGAGACCTTTTTATCGCGTCATTCCGCCCGATCTCGCGCAAGCTTGTCTCGGGCGATCACGCTATCGCATGCAATCTGTTGCTCCGAGCGCATTTCCAGGCAGCTCACTAACCGGCAATGACCCGGAAGCCCTTGCACGACAAACAGTACTGATGATTTCCACGAAATCTGGTCCATCTTTGAGGTACAGGACAAAGGCGATGTAGGTAAGTCGGTGAGACCGACGCGGCGTCCGGATCGATGGTCTCATCCGCGCCTGCCCCCCGCCTTTCGACAGTCGGCCGAGGAATGACGAAACTTTGGTGGAGTCGCCTGTCGGCTTGCGCCGTCCGCCCGCCACAGACCAGACAGCGCGATTGTCAGGGGTTCACTCCCTTTCGCGGCGGACAGAAACTCTGTCTTTACATAGGCACCAATATCATTCCGGCATGAATCGACCCCAATGTTTTTATTGGAATTCTATCGGTCTCTGTAGTTCTCTTGTAGGTGGCGTGTGGGAGGGCATCTTGCCGACAAACCTCACCGGGATAAAGACAGAAACGGCCTGGGCGGGCCATGACCGCACTTGCCATGGCAGAGATCGGGCAACTTGATACCCCATGCGAAACCATCCGGAATCCATAGAAACCGATATTGTGATCGTTGGCGCCGGGTCGGCGGGCTGCACGCTGGCCGCGCGCCTGAGCGAGGATGGTCGTACGCAGGTGACAGTGCTGGAGGCCGGCGGCAAGGACAGCAATCCCTGGATTCATATTCCGATCGGCTACGGCAAGACCATCGTCGACGCGCGCCTCAACTGGCGGTACGAAACCGAAAACGGACCCGAGATCGCGAACCGGCCGATGTACTGGCCCCGCGGCAAGGTTCTGGGCGGCTCCTCCTCGATCAATGGCCTTCTCTATATCCGCGGCCAGGCGGAGGATTACGACCACTGGCGCCAGCTCGGCAATGCCGGCTGGTCCTATGACGATGTCCTGCCCTATTTCCGCAAGGCCGAGGATCAGGAAAACGGCGAGAGCGAATTCCATGGCATCGGCGGCCCGCTGGCAGTCACCAATCTCAAGGAGCGCAATCCGCTGTGCGAGGCCTTCATCGCCAGCGCCGTCGAGGCCGGTATCCCGCGAAACGACGATTTCAACGGCGCTGTCCAGGAGGGCGTCGGTTACTACCAGACCACGACGCGCAGAGCGCGCCGCTGCTCGGCGGCCGTGGCCTATCTCAAGCCAGCGATGAAGCGGCCCAACTTGCGCGTCATCACCCGCGCGGAAACCCAGCGCATCGTGTTCGACGGCAAGCGCGCCGTCGGGGTGCTTCTCGAGCGCGCTGGCATACGCACGCTGATCAAGGCGCGTCGCGAGGTCATCGTCAGCGCCGGATCGATCAACTCGCCAAAACTTCTGCTGCTTTCGGGCGTCGGTCCCGTAGCTGAACTGGCGCGGCACGGCATCGAAACCGTGCACGACCTGCCGGGCGTCGGCGAGAATTTGCAGGATCACTACGGCGCGCTGGTCACCTACAAGAGCCGCCTCGCCGTTACGGTCAACGATATCATGATGAGCCGGATGAAGCAGTTGCGGGCCGGGCTTCAGTATATCCTGACGCGCAGCGGTCCGCTGACGATTTCCGCCGCACAGGTCGGCGCCTTCGCAAAGTCCGATCCGCGACTTGCCACGCCCGATATCCAGTTCCTGTTCCAGACTTTCAGCCATGACGAATATGATGATGGTCTGCACCCGTTTTCGGGCTTTGCCAATGCCGTCTGTCCGGTAAGGCCGGAAAGCCGGGGCACGCTCAGGCTGCGCTCGGCCAACCCGGCCGACATGCCGCTGATGCAGCCCAATTACCTGTCCTCCGAGACCGATCGCCGCGTGCTCGTCGAAGCCATCAAACTGTCGCGCAAGGTTGCGGAAAAAGGCGCGATCGCCGCCCAGATCATCGCCGAATACGCACCCGGCGATCAGGTGCGCTCCGATGACGAAATCCTCGCCTACGCCCGTGAGACCGGTCTGTCGATCGCCCATCAGGTGGGCACCTGCAAGATGGGGCAGGACCCGCTCGCCGTGGTCGATAACGAACTCAAGGTTCATGGTCTTTCCGGATTGCGCGTGGTCGACGCCTCGATCATGCCGACGCTGATCTCCGGCAACACCAATGCGCCGACGATCATGATCGCTGAAAAAGCCGCGGATATGATCCGCGGTCAGGCCGCCTGAACACCGGCCTGCGCAAACTGACATACGAAGTCCCCGGTCGAAAACAAAAGCCGGAAAAGCGGGAACAGCGCTCGGGGATTGAGACGAGGCACCGGCGCACGAGCGCCGGACTACCGGGAGAGTATCCGTGCTCGACGGACAGAGTTTCGATTACATCGTCGTGGGCGCCGGCTCGGCCGGCTGCGTGCTCGCAGCAAGGCTCAGCGAAGACCCAAACGCGACGGTGCTGCTGCTGGAGGCCGGCGGCAAGGATTCCAGCTTCTGGATTCACATTCCCGTCGGCTACGGCAAGACCATCGTCGACCCCAGGGTCAACTGGAAGTTCAAGACCGACCCCAATCCGGCGCTGAATGGTCGCGAGATCTATTGGCCGCGGGGCCGCGTTCTCGGCGGCTCCTCTTCGATCAACGGTCTGATTTACATTCGCGGCCAGGCGGAGGATTACGATCATTGGCGCCAGCTTGGCAATCCGGGCTGGTCCTATGACGACGTGCTGCCCTATTTCCGCAAGGCCGAGGACCAGGAAAACGGACCCGATCAGTACCACGGCCGCGGCGGTCCATTGGCCGTGACCAACCTTACCGAGCGCAATCCGCTATGCGATGCCTTCATTGGCTCCGCCGGCGCGCAGGGCATTCCGCGCAATGATGATTTCAACGGCGCCGAACAGGAAGGCGCCGGCTATTTCCAGGCAACGATCAGAAACGGGCGGCGCGCTTCGGCGGCAACCGCCTATCTCAAGCCGGCGATGACGCGGACCAACCTCACCGTCGCCACCAATGCCGAAGCTGAGCGCATCCTGTTCGACGGCCGCGTCGCCGCCGGCGTGCGCTTTCGCCGGAACGGTGCTCCGGTGACGGTGAAGGCGCGCCGCGAGGTCGTTCTCGCCGCCGGCTCGGTCAAGTCGCCGCAATTGTTGATGCTGTCGGGCCTCGGCGATGCGGAAGCGCTCTCGGGGCACGGCATCGCCAGCGTTCATCATCTGCCCGGCGTCGGCAAGAACCTGCAGGACCATTACGGCGGACAGATAACGTGGAAATGCAACCAGCCGATCACGATGAACGACGTGATGCTGAGCCGGTTCCGCAAGCTGCGCGTCGGCCTCCAATGGCTGCTGACGCGCAAGGGACCGCTGTCGGTGCCGGCGGGACAGGCCGGCTTGTTTACCCGCGTGTTGCCGGAATCGGCCTCGCCGGATCTGCAATTCCTGTTCCAGACCTTTTCCGGCGGCTATTACGAAGACGGGCTGTTCAAGTTCTCAGGCTTTGCCAATTTCCTCTGTCCCGTTCGCCCGGCAAGCCGCGGTGAAATTACACTGCGGTCGCCCGATCCGTTCGATCAGCCGAGACTTTCGCCGAACTATTTCTCCGACGAACGCGATCGCCGTATCGCGGTCGAGGGGCTTAAACTCGCCCGGCGCATGGCTGCAAGCAAACCGCTTGCCGATTTCGTGATCGCGGAACACCTGCCGGGCGCGGAGACGGCGAGCGACGCCGAGATCGAGGCCTATCTTGTCGAGAATGGCGGCTGCGTGTCGCATCAGGTCGGCACCTGCAAGATGGGCACCGATGCGATGGCGGTCGTCGATCCGGAATTGAAGGTGCACGGCGTGGAGCGCTTGCGCGTGGTCGATGCCTCGATCATGCCGACACTGATTTCAGGCAATACCAACGCACCGACCATCATGATCGCCGAAAAGGCGGCGGACCTTATACGGAGGCGGGCAGCATGAGTGAGGCCATCGCGTTCAACGCACAGAGCGAACGAGCGGCGGAGAACGATGTCATCGTCCGCCTGGAGGGGATATCCAAGAGCTTTCCGGGAGTGCGGGCGCTCAGCGACGTAAGCCTCACCGTGCGGGCCGGCGAAGTGCACGCGCTGACCGGCGAGAACGGTTCCGGCAAATCCACGCTCTCGAAACTCATCGCCGGCCTGATCCAGCCCGACGAAGGCGAAATCTTCGTCGACGGTGTGGCCTGTCACATCGAAAGCCCCGCTCATGCGCTGCAAATGGGATTCGTGATGATCAGCCAGGAACTGACCCTCGCGCCGACATTGACGGTGGCGGAGAATATCTTCCTCGGTCGCCTGCCGCGCACACGGCTCGGCCTGATCGACTGGCCGCGGCTGGAACAGGCGGCCACCGAGGCCCTTGACCGGCTCAACGTCCACGTCTCGCCGCGGGCCATCGTCTCCGATCACAGCGTCGAATTGCGCCAGGAGATCGAGATCGCCCGGGCGCTGTCGTCCAATGCCCGGCTGCTGATCCTCGATGAAGCCACCAGTTCCCTGTCCGAGGCGGCGACCGAACGTCTGCTCGCTCTGGTGCGGCAGGAGCGCGACGCGGGCATGGCCATTTTGATGATCACCCACCGCATGCCCGAGATCTATGCCGTCGCGTCCATCGCGACCGTACTGCGTGACGGCCAATTGGTTGCCACCGTGCCGCTCGCCGAAACGCAGGAAACCGACCTGGTGCGGCTGATGGTTGGCCGAGAGATCACCGATTTCTACGGTAAACGCGAGATCCCCGCCGGTGAAACCGTGATCGAAATCCGCGACCTCCACACGCCGCAGGGCCTGCTGAAGCCGACCACGCTCAATGTGAAGCGCGGTGAAATTGTCGGTATTGCCGGTCTTGTCGGTTCGGGTAAGTCCGAATTCGGCATGGTGCTCGGCGGCGCGATCGAGGGGGCGGGCACGGTCAGGGTCGGCGGCAAGCCCGTGTCGCTCGGCGATCCCCGCAAGGCCATTGCCGCCGGCATCGGCTATGTGCCCGACGACCGCAAGGCCTCGGCTCTGCTGCTGGTGCGCAGCGTGCTCGAGAACTTCTCGATTGCCTGGATGGACCGGCTGTGTTCCGGAGGCATTCTCAACACGCGGCGCGAGCGCGGCGATGTGATGGCAGCCATCGACAAATATCGGATCGCGACCTCATCGCATGCGACGTCGATCGTCACCCTTTCGGGTGGAAACCAGCAAAAGGTCATCCTCGGTCGCACCTTCGTTCGCGCACCGGATGTGCTGGTGCTGAGCGAGCCGACGCGAGGCATCGATGTCGGCGCCAAAAGTGAAATCTACCGCATGTTGCAGGATGCGGCCGAAGCCGGCGCCGCCGTTATCGTCATCTCCTCTGAACTGCCGGAACTGCTTGGCATCTGTGACCGTATCGCCGTCTTCTTCGAGGGCGATCTGCAGGCCGAATTCGACCGCAGCGAAGCAACCGAGCAGGCCATCGCCCATGTGGCGGTAGCCGGCGCCGACAAACCCGATCAAAACAACCACCTCTCCGGAGCACGTCAATGACCGCCACCCCTCTAGAAAAGCCGCAGGCGGCCGCGCGCTATACGCCGGCGCCCTCCATTCTTGCCCGTATCTTCCAGAACCGCTACGCCGGCGCGCTGATCAGCCTTGTGATCGTCGGCCTGTTTTTGAGCCTTACCCAGCCGGTATTTCTCACCTGGCCGAACCTGATGAACATCGTCAAATCCAACAGCGTGGTCTTCGTGCTGGCGCTGGGGGCGACCTATGTGGTGATTTCGGGCGGCGTCGACCTGTCGGTGGCAAGCGCCTCGGCGGCCTCGGCAATGATCTTCGGCCTAACCCTGCTCACCGGCGTATCCGCACCGATCGCGATCGTCGCCGCACTCCTGTTCGGCGCGTTCCTGGGAGCGATCAACGGCTTTGCGATCTCGTATCTGAAGATATCGTTTTTTGTTGTGACGCTTGGCACGCTATCGATGTTCCAGAGCTTTTCGCTGATCATCAATGACGGCACCAGCGTCAGCGTGTTCGCGACCGCCGGCTTCAAGCCGCTGAACACATTCGTCAATGGCAGCATCGGTCCGTTTCCGATCATTCTGGTCTTCGATCTTGCCCTGCTGCTGATCGCCGGCGGAATCTTGCGCTATACCGCCTTCGGCCGCGCCCTCTATGCCATCGGCTCCAATCAGGAGGCTGCCCGGCTCAACGGCATCAACGTCCGGCGCGTCGTGCTCGCGGTGTTTATCATCGCCGGCTTCATGGCTGCCCTCGGCAGCATCGTCCAGGTCGGACGGCTGACCTCGGCTTCGGCGGATGTCGACCCCACGCTGCTGATGACCGTGCTTGCCGCGGTCCTGATCGGTGGAACCGCCTTCACCGGCGGTGAAGGCGGGGTGTTCGGAACGATGATCGGCGTGCTGTTCCTCGGCGTCATCCAGAACGGCCTGACGCTGAGCGGCGTTTCCTCGTTCTGGCAGGGCATGGTCAGCGGCGGCATTCTGATCCTGGCGGTCTGGCTCGGCGGACTGCGCCAGATCCTGCGTCGCCGCCGTCAATCCGCCGTGGAATAACCTCCCTCGCGCGCGGTGTTCCCCCCATAGCGCGCGGCCTCCCGCCTGGTTGCCTGTGGCATTCAGGCGGGACACTTTTTTGCGCGAAGAACTGCAACCGGCGTGGTCGTTCGGGTTTCCTCTGCGCCGACCATGAGCCGACGTCGCTGTCTCTTCCAACATCTTCCACAGCCGCTCGCCTATCCCACAAAAAGGGCCCGGAAGCATGCTTCCGGGCCCCACTCACCTTAGATTTTCAGTTTCAGTCCGGAACATTTCCGGATGCCAAACCGGTCTCCACAGTCCGTGGAAGCGCGTCAGTTCGCCAGCGGGTAGTCGTCCACCGTGTAACCGCGCTCCGTGCCGTCCTTCCAGCTATCGATGTTTTCGAAGGTGAACAGCTTGGCCGCGACGACGATATCCTCCTGCTCGGCCGAGGGATCGGCCATAGCGCGCTTCATCGCGGTCGCAACGGCAAGACCGGTGGCATAGGAGTCCGGATCCCAGGTGCCGGTCAGACGGCCTTCCTTGACCGCGGTGATCGCATCCTGATCGCCATTGATGCCGAACACCATGATGCCGTCTTCATTCTCGCCGTTATATATCGACTTGCCATTGGCGAAGACCGAAGCGGCGATACCGAGCGCGCTGGAATCATTATAGGCCCAGAACACCTGGACATCGGGGAACCTCAACAATTCGTCGGCGGCCAGCGTCGCAGCATTGGCCGTCGAATCCTTGGTGTTGTCGACCTGATCAATCACCTCGAGGCCGGCGGCCTTGGCGGCGGCCGTGAAGCAGTTCTTGTTGTTGATGATCGATTCAACGGGCGGGCCGCCAAACACGATGACCTTGGCGCCCGGCTTGCGCTCGGCGATCCAGGCGGCCTGCTGATCGTAGGCACCACCCGGCTTGCAGAGATTGGTTTCCCACCAGACGGTGTTGGTCACACCCTGGCCGACCGAGTTCAGGCCGATGACGGGAACGTTCGCCGCGTTGGCGCGGGAATAGGCCCCGGCGACGGCATTGGCGTCGAGCGACCAGGAGCCGATGGCTTTTGCGCCCATCGTCAACAGCGTATCGACATGAGAAACCTGCCGGTCGGCGGACAGGTTGGCGTCAAGCACGCGATAGGTCCAGTCGTTTTCCGCGGCTGCGGCCTCGATCGCCTGGTTGATCATCTGCTGACCGGGCTGGGCGGCGATCGGCGAAATGTAACCGACAAGCGTTTCGGCATGAGCGCCAAACGCGCCCGCCGACAGGATCACGGTGGTCCCGAGAAGCGTTTTCAGGCATTTCATGGTCATTGAATTCCCCTTTCGTTTTTTGATGTCGTTCGCGACCGCCGAAATTCCTCATTTTCCGGTCGCACCGGGCAAATGCGCGGCATTCGGCCGACGCTTTGCATGAAACCAGAAGAACGGAATTTCGCGCGGGCATCCAATAAAATAGATGCCGGCTTTCCATAACGATTTGCGATGAACCGGGGGACTGAAATGATCGATCGGAGATTGAAGCCTTGATAACAGTCAACTGTCAGGAATAGTCCGGCTTCGCTCTGAAGCCGAACAATTTCGTCTGGAAGAAACCTGCAGTCACAGCTCGCGGAGCGACGCCTCCCTGGGCAAGCAGAGCTTGCCGAAAACCTCGCGCCTCGCCTGTCTGGGCCGCGCGCGGCGCAGCGGGAGAACGCCGGATACGACGCTCTTCAGCCATGCTCCGTCTTGCGTCGCATGCCGGCCTTGAGCTCCCGGAAGTCGAGCGCCTTGCCGGTTCGTATGAACTCGGCGGCCATTGCCTTGACCTCGCCCCGCTGCAATTTCTGGGTCGAGCTCAACGGCGGAGCGTCGATAAAAGCGGCATAGCCCGGCAGCTTATGATAGGCGAGCCGTTCCGCGCCTGCCCGTATGACATCCTCCGCCAGTCTGGCATCGTCACCGCTCGCACCGTTTCCGGCCCGGACGAAGAAGGCGAAAACCTCCTCCCCGCGCAGGTCATCGGCTACCGGCGTCACAACCACCGTCTCGATTGCGTCATTGCCAGCCAGGGCCGCCTCCACTTCCAGAACCGCGATGTTTTCGCCGCTGCGGCGAACGATGCTTTTCTTGCGGTCGAAGAAATAAAGAAGTCCACCCTCATCCTCATAGACCACGTCGCCGGTATGGAACCAGCCACCCGTCCAAGCCTCCTCCGTCGCCCGTTCATCCTTGAGATAGCCACTGAAAAAACCCTGGCGGGGATCATCGCCTTCGGCGCGCACGAGCAGTTCGCCTGGCGTTCCGAGTTCCACATCGTCGCCTGTATCGTCAACGATACGGTATTCCATGCCCTCGCGCGGCCGGCCGATACAGCGCTGGCCGGGTGTATAATCGTCACACGCCGTCGTCGTGGTCGCCCGTCCGCCGGTTTCCGTCATTGCCCAGGCTTCGACGATCGGGATGCGATAGCGCTCCTCGAACTCAATCTTGTGCTTGGCGTCAACGCCCGGACCGAGCGAATATTTGACCCGGTGGTTGCGATCGTAGGGGCTTTCCGGCAGGCGCAGCAGGATGGCCGGAATAACGCCGAGGCAATGGATGATGGTCGCCCCGGAATCGCTGACCGACTGCCACCAGCGGCTGGTATGGAAGCGGTCGAGCGGCACGATGGTGCCGCCGGACACGATCATGCCGAGCGCGGTGCAGCCCAGCGCATTCATGTGGAACATCGGCAGCGGTGTCAGTGCCACTTCCTCGCCGGGGACGACCGCGGCGATACCGCCTTGCGTGACATACCAGTCGGCCAGAATCATGAAATAGGTGTTGGACAGAATACAACCCTTCGGCTTGCCGGTACTGCCCGACGTAAACAGCAGCGCACACTCGTCATCGGCAAGACCGCTCTGGCGCACCGCCGACACTCCCGCCGCCGGCACCGCTTCGCCAACCTCGATCACCCGAATGCGGTTGCGGTCGAGAGCGGAAAGCGTCGGAGCCTGTTTCGAATGGGTAACGATCAGGTCCACATCCGCCATCTCAAGCTGATAGTCCAGCTCGCCGGGCCTGAGATCCGGATTGATGGGCACGATCGAAACGCCAAGGGCGTTGAGCGCCAGCCAGTGGCTGAAGAATTCCGGCCGATTCTCCAACAGCAACCCCACGCGATGGCCCACGCCATATCCGGCATCGCCGAACCGTTTGCGGACCGCCTCGACCGTGACCCGCATTTCACCATAGGTGATGCGAAACCCCTGAGGGGCGTAGGACAGGCCGGCGCTTGCGGGCGCAAGCAGCATGGTGGCGTCCGGTCGCGCATTCGACTGGGCCAGGAAAGCGGAGAAGGGGGAATGCATGGATGGTCCCTTTTTGCCGTTGTCGCGGCAATCAACGGATGCCGCCAAGGACATGTTTTCCCTAACGGATAGTGGCAGCCGACCTTTCAGGTCCAATATTATCGCTTGCCATGACACATAACGAATTGCTATCAATCACCATGGATTTGAGACAAATTCGATATTTTATAGCCGTTGCCGAAGACGAGCATTTCGGGCGCGCGTCGGAGCGGATTCACATTGCCCAGCCCGCGCTGAGCCGGCAGATTCAATTGCTCGAAGCCGAACTCGGAGTGACGTTGTTCGATCGCCTGCCGCGCGGAGTGAAACTGTCGGCCGCCGGCCATACCTTCCGCGAACATTGCAGCCAGATCCTTGTCAACCTTAACCACGCGGTCAGCGAAACCCAAGCGGTGGCGCGCGGCGAGGCCGGCATGCTCAAGCTCGGCTTCATCGAGGTCGCGGCATGGAGCGGCGTCATTCCCGAGACGATCATGGAATTCCGCCGCGCCAATCCGGATGTACGGCTCGTGCTGAGCCAGATGACAAGTCTCGGCCAGATAGAGGGCATTTACGACGGTCGGATCGATGCCGGCTTCATCTATAATCCGCCCAATGATCCGTTGCTGACGACCCTGCCGATAACGCGCCACGCCATAATGCTCGCGGTATCCTCGAACTCGGAGTTCGCCCAGCGGAAATCCATCGACGTCTCGGAACTGGCCGGTCAGCCGTTGATCCTGTTTCACCGGCGCGAGAGCCCCGCCTACTACGATGAAATACATCGCGGTCTGTTCCAGGCCGGCGTCACTGTTGACGTGGTCCACGAAGCTGAAAACGAGGCGGAAATGCTGGCGCTGGTCACGACAGGGCTCGGTAGCGCCCTGGTCAATGAATGCCAGAGATGGCGCAAGCCTCAGGGTATCGAGTTTCTTGCGGTAAAAGGTTTGGACGTCGGCCTGAATCTGGCGCTGATTTATCGCGCCAACCAATCAGTGCCGGCGCTGCGCCGTTTCCTGACATTGCTGAAACGCTGAAACAGCCCATTCGAGAGCAAACACAATAGTCGTGAAGGCTGCGCAATAGCATTTTGCGATTGGTCGGTCGCTTCAATACTATTGGACCCAGAGCCGCATCCGGTGATGACTTTATCAACGAACAGAACAAGACGAGCGGGAAACGCCGCCAAAGCATTTCGCTGACGGACGCAATCACCTGATGTCTGCGAAAATGCCGTAAAGCAATGAGATGGAACGGTTCGCGACCGGTATGGAACGCGGAGCCGCTTCTTGGGAACCTGAAATATCCAGCCGGAATGCACTCTCCGGCGGCACCGGGAGTAAACACATGCTTGAGATGATCGAAAGGCCTGGCGGGTCGTCTATCCGCATTCCTGAAGGCAAGATGCTGATTGACGGCAAGTGGCGCGACGCCGCCGACGGGCAGACGATCGCGGTCTATGACCCGGCCACCGAAGACAAGATCGCTGACATCGCGGCGGCGACAGCGGCCGATGTCGATCTTGCCGTGCAGGCCGCGCACCGCACATTCGAAAGCGCGCTGTGGCAGAAAATGCGCCCGCTCGACCGCGGCCGGCTGCTGGAAAAGCTCGCGCTTCTGGTTGAACGCGACGCCGAGGAGCTCGCCCGTCTCGAGACGCTCGACAACGGCAAGCCCTATCTTGTCTCGAAGAATGTCGACCTGAAATTCACCGTCGACGCTCTGCGCTATTATGGCGGCTGGGCCTCCAAGATCGCCGGCGAATATATCCAGCTTTCGCCTTTCTTCGATGACGGCGGCACCTATCGCGCCTACACCGAGCGTCGGCCGGTCGGCGTGGTCGGCGGAATCACGCCCTGGAATTTCCCGCTTGGCCAGGCGATCCAGAAGATCGCGCCGGCCATCGCATTCGGCTGCACCATCGTTCTGAAACCATCGGAAGAAGCCTCGCTGACGACGCTGCGGCTCGGCGAGCTCATTCTCGAAGCTGGTATTCCCGACGGCGCGATCAACATCGTCACCGGCTACGGCCACAATGCCGGCCAGGCCATCGTCGACCATCCACTGGTGCGCAAGATTGCCTTCACCGGCTCAACCGCGACTGGCCAGCGCATTCTGCAATCCTCGGCCAGCCAGATGAAGCGCGTGACGCTTGAGCTCGGCGGCAAATCTCCGGCGATCGTGCTCGCGGACGCGGATCTCGACAAGGCGATCCCTGGCGCTGCGAATGCGATCTTCCCCAACTCCGGGCAGGTCTGCACGGCAGGCTCCCGGCTTTTTGTCGAAGCCTCGATCTTTGACGAAGTAACCAAGGGTGTCGCCCAGATCGCCCGGGAACTGCGCCTCGGCAGCGGCTTCGACCCGTCCAACCAACTCGGCCCGCTGATTTCATCGCGTCAGATGGAACGGGTGTCCTCGCTGGTTGAAAGCGGCGTGGAAGAAGGCGCCGAACCGCTCTGCGGCGCGGCCCCCGCCGACGGCAAGGGCTATTTCTACCAGCCAACGGTGCTGACCGGCGCCCGCGCCAACATGCGCATCACCCGCGAGGAAATATTCGGACCGGTGGTGCTGGCGATGCCGATCGAGGATCCGCGCCAGATCAAGGCGCTGGCCAACGACACCGAATACGGGCTCGGGGCCAGCATCTGGACGCGCGACATCAACAAGGCGCACTTGCTGGCAGGCCAGATCGATTCCGGAACCGTGTGGATCAACACCCACAACATCCTCGATACCGCCATGCCCTTCGGCGGCACCAAGCTTTCCGGGCTCGGCCGCGAGTTCGGCAGCGAGGTCGTGCATGCCTATACCGAACCGCGCGCGGTCTGCATGCGGTTGGAATCACCGGATTTCGGCTGACGCTGGCCACGGGACTTCCAGTTCAAGAAAAAGCAGGCCTTCAGGGAGATAGAGATGAAAGAACAGCTCGACGCGCTTTGTGATGACCTGAAGGCCAAGGTGATCGAATGGCGACGCCATCTGCATGCCAATCCCGAACTCTCTTTCGAAGAACACCAGACCGGCGCGTTTATCGCAAGCACACTGGAGAGCTTTGGCGGCATCGAGATCTCGCGCCCGTCTGGCACCAGCGTCGTCGGTCGTCTCAAGGGCGCGCAGCCTGGACCGGTGATCGCCATTCGCGCCGATTTCGACGCACTGCCGATCACCGAGGCGACGGACCTTCCGTTTGCCTCGAAGAATTCCGGCGTCATGCATGCCTGTGGCCATGACGGGCACACGGCCATTCTTCTCGGCGCGGCGGCGGCGCTGTCCAGCCTTAAAGACCGGATTGCCGGAGAGATCCGTTTTCTGTTCGAAAACGGAGAGGAAAAGCCGCCGGGTGGCGCGGTGGGCATGGTCGCCAATGGCGCGATGGACGGCGTCGATCGCGTTATTGGCCTGCACCTGTGGTCGCCCTATGAAACCGGCGTGGTGCAGATCAACGCCCGCGCGGTCATGGCGGCCTGCGATATTTTCTCGATCGAGGTGAAGGGCAAGGGCGGCCATATCGGCACGCCTCACACGGCCGTCGACCCGATCGCCATCGGCGCGCAGATCGTCACCAATCTGCAGCATCTGGCGGCGCGCGAGGTCGATCCGCTGCATGCCGCCGTGGTCGGCGTCACCGAATTCTACTCGGGTCGTTCGGTCGGCGTCATTCCGGCGACCGCAACGATCAGCGGCGGCACAAACACGTTCGATCCGGATGTGCGCGACCTGATCGAGCGCCGCATTGGCGAGGTCGCAAAGGGACTCTGCGCGGCCCATGGGGCGAGTTGCGATTACAAATACACCCGCATCTACGACGCCGTGATCAACGATCCGGAAACCGCGGCGGTCATGTCCGCCGTGGCCGCCGACCTGTTCGGCCCCGACGGCATTGGCGAATTGCCGCCGATCATGCCCGGCGAGGATTTTTCCGCCTTCGCGCACGAAGCGCCAGCCTGTTTCGTTCTGCTGGGCGCCGGCAATGCGGCAAAGGGGATCACCGCCCCACATCACGACGCCGCCTTCAATATCGACGAGGATGCGCTGGCGATGGGCACCCGCCTGTTCGTCCATGCCGCCTTTGCCCTTCTCGAACAGACACCGACCGGCGGTAAAGGCTGACACCGCCGACTCAGGCGTTGAGGCGGTCAGGACAAGATGATGACGGCTCTGCACTATCAAGGCCTTGTCGAAATCGGCGCGATGATCGCCAGCCGGCAGGTTTCGGCCGTCGAGGTGACGCGGCATCAGCTTGAGCGCTGCCAAAGCCTCGCCTCCCTCAACGCCTTCATCACCCTGCTCGCCGAGCGCGCGCTTGCCCAGGCTGAAGCCGCCGACCGCGACATCGCTACGGGCCTGCGGCGCAGCGTGCTGCACGGAGTCCCGATCGCGCTCAAGGACCTTTATGATTTCGCGGGCACGCCCACCACTGCCGGCATGCCCTCTCGCCTCGACGCGATTGCCACCGCCAACGCGACGGTCACCCAAAGGCTGATCGACGCCGGCGCGGTCATTCTCGGCAAGACCTGCCTGACGGAAGGCGCCTACGCCGAACACCGCGCGCCCTTTAAAACGCCGGTCAACCCCTGGAATCCAGATCGCTGGTGCGGCGCATCGTCAAGCGGCAGCGCCGTCGGCGTCGCGGCCGGCCTGTTCTTTGCCGGGTTGGCGACAGAGACAGGCGGTTCGATCCGCATTCCCTCGGCCATGAACGGCGTCACCGGCTTCAAGCCGAGCTGGGGCCGCGTCAGCCGCGCCGGCATCTATCCACTCGCCGCCTCGCTCGACCATGCGGGACCGATCGCCCGCAGCGCCACAGACGCAGCCGCGGTGCTCGGCATCATCGCCGGACGCGACAGCGCCGACCCGACATCATCGCGCCGGCCCGTTGAAAACTATCTTGCGGAGGCCAATGCTTCTCTGAAGGGGATGCGGATCGGCATCGACATGGCGTTCTCCTACGCCGGTACGGACCCCGAACACGTCTCGGCCATGCTGGCCGCAGCCGACACGCTGCGTGATCTGGGCGCCGAACTAATCGCCATCACACTGCCGAATTCCGGGCAGATCATCTGGGACTGGTTCGATGTCTGCGCCGTCCAGAACGCGCTGGTCAATGGCACCGTCACCGCTGAGCAGCCGGGCGCGCTTGGCCCGGCGCTTACAGCGCTGGTCGCGCGTGGCAGGGCGCTGCAAGGTACCGATTACCAGATGGTCATCAATCGCGCCAATGCTTTTCGCGGCGATTTCGAAGCGCTGTTCGCCGATCTGGACCTTGTTCTCTCGCCAGCCATGGCCTTCTCGCCGCCACCCAATGAAGCGATGGAAAACCTCTCGGACGACATGATCTCCGGCATTCATCGCTTCACATGCCCCTTCACAATGTCGGGCCATCCCGTGCTCTCCATGCCCGGCGGCGTTCATTCCGACGGCATGCCGATCAACATTCAGTTGATCGGGCCGCTGTACGGCGAAGCCACGCTGGCGCGCGCCGGCATGGCCTTTCAGAAGGCAACGCAATGGCATCGCAGACGGCCGCTTTCTTGACACCAGCACCCATAATCCCTTTCCCGCCCCGAGCCTGGATGCGGCGTTCCATATATCGAAGGAAAACCCTGGCAGTTACCGGATGGTATCGGGAAGCTCGACCGGACAGGGAATACCATGTGGCAGTGTCGTTCGAAGCGCCGGAATATACCGCCGATGTCGATGCGAGATGCCGGCGCTGATCCGCAAGGCGCATGAGGCCAAGGCCTCGGGCGCGAAGGAAATCGTGGTGTGGGGCACCGGCACACCGCTGCGCGAGTTCCTCCATGCCGACGACTGCGCCGACGCGCTGGTCTTCCTGTTGGAGAATTATTCCGGGGAAGAGCACGTCAATGTCGGTTCCGGCACGGATATCTCGACCCTCGATCTGACAAAGCTGGTCTGCAAGGTGGTCGGCTTTGACGGCGAGATCGTCCACGACGTTTCCAAGCCCGACGGCACGCCGCGCAAGCTGATGAGCGCGGACAAGCTCAGCACCATGGGCTGGACGCCGAAGATCAGCCTTGAGGACGGTATCCGCGATGCCTATGACGCTTTTCTCGCCGGCAATTTTTCCGAGCGGGCGTCCGCCGAAAGCCCTCATTGATCATTATTCTGAAATCAATTCCACGGGTCGGGACGTGGCGGCCTGTTCATGATGCCGAGCCATCGAGGTTGCTGCGCGCGAAAATGCGCCCGCGCAGCTGAAATCTTCAGCCTCCGCGAGAATGTGGCGCTGGTGTGAGTCCACAAATTCGAGAGTCGTAAAGTTGCCGGAACGGGCGCGCCAGCATCAGTGCGTCTGCCATCTGGCGCGCAAAATGTGTGACGATTCGGCCACAGGCTGGGAAATTCGGGCGCCTTCTTCCTTATTAGGATACTAGATTACCTTAACGTCATATATCTTTCCATTTGGGACGAGGAGCCAAGAGCGTTCCGGTTTAGCGTGAGGAGGAGCAAGCGATGAACAAAACCAGCCGAATACATTTTCTGATGCTGGGCGCGGCCACGGTACTGTTAGCGGGAACGGCATCCGCCGGCTCGTTTGCGTTGCGTGAGCAGAGCGCTGTCGGCCAGGGGCAGGCCTTTGCGGGCGCGGCGGCGGGACAGGCCGGAATCGGCTCGATGTACTGGAACCCGGCGACGATGGCCGCCTTTGAAGGGTTTCAGGTCGAAGTCGACCTTTCAGGCATCTTCCCCTATTCCGACATAACGCCGACAAGCGGGACCGCGCCGGCACTTCTGATGCTGGGCGGCACCGGTTCGACCGGCGATATGGCGCTCGATGCGGCGCTGCCGGCCGGCTATGTGAGCTATCAGGTCAGCGACGATGTCTGGCTGGGCCTGGGCCTCAACACGCCCTTCGGCCTCGAGACGAAGAATCCGTTCAATTATGCGGGGCAGATTTACGCCCGCACCTCGGAAGTTCTCAGCTATGATATCAACCCGACCATTGCCTGGCAGGTCAATGACTGGCTGGCGATCGGCGGCGGCATCGAGGCGATGTATTTCAAGACCCGGCTGACGCAGGCGATGAGCCCGTTCCCGGGTGCGCCCTCGGCCGAGCTTGAGGGCGATTCCTGGGGCGTCGGCTTCACGCTCGGCTTCACGTTGACGCCGATGGACGGCACGGTGATCGGCGTCGGCTATCGCTCGCAGATCAAGCAGAACCTCGAAGGCCATCTCGATATCGGCGCCATGATGGGACCGCTTCCGCCCGGCTCCTATCCGGTGAAAACCGACATCACACTGCCCGACCAGATCACGGTCGGCCTCAGCCAGGCGCTCACCGATCAGCTGACCCTGAACGCCGGCTTCGAATGGACCAACTGGAGCGTTTTCAACAATTTCCCGGTCTACGGCACGTCCGGTTTCACCAATGGCATGCAGCTCACTGACCTGCCCTTCGAATATGATGACGGCTACTACCTCTCCGTCGGCCTCGAATATGCCATGAACGAGCGGTTCACCGTGCGCGGCGGCGTCGGCTATGAATGGTCGCCGATCTCGACCACCAACCGCGACCTGCGCCTGCCCGACAGCGATCGCGTTCATGCCTCGATCGGCGGCACCTACAGCTGGAACGACAAGCTGTCGCTCGACTTCGCCTATGAGCATATCTTCACCACCGGCGACACCGACATCCAGCTCGACGCCAACAATCCGCATTACGCGGGTCTCGCCTTCTTCGGCGACGTCGATGCGAACGTCAATATCGTATCGGCCAGCCTGCGTTATCGCTTCTGAGGCTTACAGCAATTCCAGGTGAAGTGGACACCGGTTCACCGTCCGGAATTGCGTAAAAACAAAGAGATAGCGCCGCTCCCCGGCCGAAACCGGGGGCGGCACGGCCTGTGGCGGTTTCTGGGGAGGATACCGCCGCACCGGCCGATGGCTCGGAAAAACGAAACGGGAGGAGTTTCATGATCAGAAAAGTTCTCGGCGCTGCACTCGCAGCAAACCTGATGATGGCCTCGATGGCCGGCGCCGCCTCGCCGGACGGCAAGTGGCTGACGGAGAGCGGCAAGACACAGGTTCAGATCGCGCCTTGCGGCAGCAATTACTGCGGCACCATTGTCTGGCAGAAAACGCCGTCCAACGACGTCAAGAACCCCGACGCCGCAAAGCGCAGCCGCCCGCTCGTCGGGACTGAGATGCTCTCAGGCCTCTCGGCCGATGGCGACAATGCCTGGAAAGGCAAGCTCTACAATTTCGAGAACGGCAAGACCTATACCGGCAAGATGGAGCTGACCGACGCCAACACGCTGAAGCTCTCCGGCTGCATCATGGGCGGCGTGATCTGCAAGAGCCAGACCTGGCGCCGGACGAAATAGGAGATATCAAAAACGCGCGACCGGCCGCCGAAAGGCAGGCCGGTCGCGCCAGATTGAGGCAGCGCCCTGAACAGACGCTGCCTTCAGTTTGTTGCCAACCCGTCCCTAAACTCGGGGTCATCCTCGTGCTTGACACGAGGATCCAGGCAGCACGGCCAGTGTCTGCGATAAGACTTAGGAAATCAATCGGTTGACCCGCCTGGATGCTCGGATCAAGTCCGAGCATGACGCCTGTGGGTGGGGTTGGCGTGCGTGACAATCTCAGACGCTGTGGCTTTGTCAGCAGCCTGGAGGCAGCGCCCTGAACAGGCGCTGCCTTTCGTGTTTCAGGCGGACTTAGGAGGCTTCCTCCAGAAGACCGGCGAGTTTCAGCGCCACGCCCTGGGAGCCGCGCACCTTCAGACGGCCGGTGGAAAAGGCCAGCATCGGGTTCAGCTTTCCCTTGATCAGCTTTTCGAGATTGTCCGAGGTGAGAATGAGCACCGTGTCGGCCTCGGCCTCTCCGCTCTCATCCTCTTCAATCTCGACATTGCCCTCCGTGGCATCGAGCAAAATTGACCCGGCATCCTTCATGTCGAATCGGACCCGGTAGCCCAGTTCCTCGAGCGCATCGGACTTTGCTTCCATTGCCGCGATAAGCGCGCCGATCTCAGCCATTGTCGTTCCTTTCCCTTTCGACGCTTCGCCGCATCAAAACGCCATCTCGTCGAGCGCCATCATCGCGGACTTGCCGGAGCGGATCGCGGCGACGAGGCCGGCCGCCTGCGGCAGGATGCGGGTCATGTAGAAGTCTGCGGTGACGAGCTTGGCCTTGTAGAACTCGGGATCGTCGCATTCGCCATCGAGCGCGGCATGGGCGACCTTGGCCGTCCGCAGCCACATCACGCCGAGCGCGACGAGGCCGAAGAGCCGCAGATATTCGGTCGCGGCCGCGCCGGCCTCCTCCGGGTCCCTCAGGCTCTTTTGGGCGATCTCGGCGGTGCAGAGCTGCAGCCCGCCAAAGGCCTTCGACAGCGGCTGAACCAGATCGGAAAGCCGGTCATCGTCGATCGCGGCATCGATTTCCGCGAGCGCCGGATGAAAGAACGCACGCAGATAGCGGCCCATATGCGCCGGCATCTTGCGGCCGACGAGGTCGAGCGCCTGCACGCCGTTAGTGCCCTCGTAGATCATCGAAATGCGGCTGTCGCGGACATATTGCTCCATGCCGTGATCGCGGATGAAGCCATGGCCGCCATAGACCTGCATGCCGATCGAGGCGGTCTCGAAGCCGAGATCGGTGAACAGCGCCTTGACGATCGGGGTCATCAGCGCGGTGAAGTCTTCCGCTTCCTTGCGCGTTTCCGGATCGGGGTGGTGCTTCATCATGTCGAGATTGCGCGCAACCCAGCCGCCAAGCGCTCGGCAACCCTCGACATTGGCGCGCATGGTCATCAGCATGCGGCGCACGTCGGGGTGGACGATGATCGGGTCGGCGGGCTTGTCCGGATGTTTGGCGCCGGCAAGCGAGCGACCCTGCAGCCGCTCCTTGGCATAGGCGACGGCGCCCTGATAGGCCGCTTCCGCCGCACCGAGCCCCTGGATGCCGACGGACAGACGCTCGCTGTTCATCATCGTGAACATGGCGCGCATGCCCTTGTGCGGCTCGCCGACCAGCCAGCCGGTGGCCTCGTCGAACGACATCTGGCAGGTGGCGGACGCCTTGATGCCCATCTTGTGCTCGATGCCCGAGCAGGTCACGCCATTGCGCTGGCCCGGCGTGCCATCGGCGTTCGGCAGGAATTTCGGCACCAGAAACAGGCTGATCCCCTTGACGCCCTTCGGCGCATCGGGAAGCCGCGCCAGCACCAGATGGATGATGTTTTCGGTGAGGTCATGCTCGCCGGCGGAGATGAATATCTTAGAGCCGGTGATCTTGTAGGAGCCGTCATCCTGCGGCTCCGCGCGGGTTCTGAGCAGGCCGAGATCGGTTCCGCAATGGGCCTCCGTCAGGCACATCGTGCCCGACCACGTGCCCTCGACCATTTTCGGCAGATAGGTCTGCTTCAACTCCTCGCTCGCATGGTCGACGATCGCCTGATAGGCGCCGTGGGTGAGGCCCGGATAGAGGCCGAAGGAGAGATTAGCCGCGCAGCTCATCTCTTCCACCAGCTTGTTGATGGATTCCGGCAGGCCCTGCCCGCCCCATTCCGGAGCCGACGCCATCGCCGTCCAGCCGCTTTCAGCAAACGCCTTGTAGGCTTCCTTGAAGCCCTTGGGCGTGCGCACGACGCCGTTTTCCAGCACGCAGCCCTCTTCGTCGCCGGTCGCGTTCAGCGGCAACAGGACTTCGGTGCAGAACTTGCCGGATTCCTCGAGAATGGCGTCGGCCAGGTCCGGCGTGACCTCTTCAAGGCCGGGAATCTCGGGATAGTCGCCGATGCCGATCAGTTCCTGCAGAACGAAACGCATGTCCCTTATGGGCGCATTATAGACTTGCATGGTTTTCGTCCTCTTTCCTAGTTTCTCAGGGGTTTGCCGGTTTCGATGACGCTCTCGAACCGGTCGAGCGTCTTCTTGGTCTTCACGAGACGCATGAAGCTGTCGAGCTCCAGCTCGAGAATTGTGTCCTCATCCACCGGATCGATGATATCGGTGTCGCCGCCGGTCAAGACGGTCGCAAGCTCGCGCGCCACCGTCAGGTCGTGCGGCGTGGCGATCCCGCGCCGGGCGAAGCCCTCGGCGGCCATTTCCAGAGCGATCTTGCCAGATGGCCCGGGCAGCACGATTTCCCGCGGCTCCGGCGGCTGGTAGCCGTCAACCATGGCAAGCGCCCGCGCCTTGGCATCGGCGAGCAGCCGGTAGCGGTTCATGGTCACGCCGTCATCCTTGCCGAGGAACAGGAGTTCCCGCGCCTCGTCGGCCGACTTGGCGACGGTCGCGGTCGACAGCATTTCGAAGACCTTGGCCGTTGCCGGCATCGGCCCCTTGGGCGCCGCCGGATTGTTCTGCCAGCGGGTCAGCATTTCCCGGCACCCGCCCCAGGCAGGCACCAGGCCGACGCCGCATTCCACGAGGCCGATATAGGTTTCGGCATGCGCCTGCACCGCATCGGAATGCAGCACGATCTCGCAGCCGCCGCCAAGCGCCATGCCGGAGGGCGCGGCAACCACGGGGAACGGCGCATATTTCATCTTGCGATAGGTCGCCTGACCGTTGCTGACCAGCTTCTCGATTTCGCCCCAGGCGGCGATATTGGCGGCAAACAGCGCCAGCCCCAGATTGGCGCCGACCGAGAAATTCGTGCCCTCATTATAGATCACCAGCGCCTTGTAGTTCTTCTTCACAAGCCCGATGGTCTTGTCGAGCAGCGTCATGATCTGGTCGTCCATGGCATTGGCCTTCGAGGTGAACTCGAAGCAGACGACGCCATCGCCGATATCCCAGGCCGAGGCCGAACCGTTCTTCAGAAGCGGCTTGCTGACGCGCTTGATATCCTCGAGCATCAGCACGCCCTCGGGCCGCGCGATATCGCGGTAGCTCCCATCCGGCTGGAGGGCCTGACGCTTTCCGTCCTCGATGCGGTAGAATGTGCGCTCGCCCGCCTTTTCCAGCACGTCGGGAACAGGAATATTTTCCTCACGCATGCGCGCGACGAGCCACGGCGCGCCGATCATGTCGATTAGTTCGAACGGTCCCCAGCGCCAGTTGTAGCCAAGCCGCATGACCTCGTCGATCGACGCGATATCGTCGGCTGCGTCACCGACGAGGCTTGCCGCATAGGACAGCGTATTGGCCATGACGCCGAAGGCATAGCGGCCAAGCGGTCCGTCGATTTCCATCACCTGACGCGGCTTGCGCGCCGCCTTCAGTTCGGGGCTCTCGACCTTTGCGGACGTGCTGTAGCGGCCGCTGCCAAGATCGATCGCCTCCTTGATCTTCCGGCCGCCTTCGCGGTTCAGCCGGTAGAAGCCGCCCTTGCCCTTGCGGCCGGTATAGCCGTCGGCGATCATCTTGTTGACCAGCGGCAGGTCGCGATTGGTCGCGTGGAACATGTCGCCGTCCGGCAACGCGCTCTTCAGGCTTGCGCCGATATGCGGCATCAGGTCGAGGCCCACGAGATCGATCAGGCCGAATATGCCTGTCTTGGGAATGCCGAAGGGCTTGCCCATCACCGCGTCGGCCTCTTCCACCGTCAGCCCCTCTTCCATCGCCTTCAGCACGCCGAGCTGGATCCAGGTGACGCCGAGACGGTTGGCGACGAAGCCGGGACGATCGTTGCAGACCACGACGCTCTTGCCGAGCTTGCGGTCGGCGAAATCAGTCACGGCCGCGGCGAGCGCTTCGTTGGTATCAGGCCCCGTCACCAGTTCCATCAGTCGCATGTAGCGCGGCGGATTGAAGAAGTGGGTGATCATGAAATCACTGACGAACGCCTCCGGCATGCCTTCCACAAGGCGGGCGAGCGGAATGGTCGAGGTGTTCGACGAGATCGCCGTGCCCGGCTTGCGCACCGCGTCGATCCGCCGGTAGAGCGCCTGCTTGACATCGAGCTTTTCGACAACGACCTCGATGATCCAGTCGACGCTGGCGAGCTTTTCGAGATCGTCCTCGATATTGCCGGTTTCCACCAGTTTCGCGGCCCGCTTCGACATGAACGGCGCGGGATCAGCCTTCTTCATCCTGGCGACCGCGGTTTCCGCGATCACATTGCGGTTTTCAGCACCATCCGGAACGATATCCAGCAGCAGCACCTTGTGACCGGCATTGGCGACCTGGGCGGCAATGCCCGATCCCATCACGCCGGAGCCGATGACGGCGACCGTGTTGATCTTGAATGCTGTATCAGACATCAGATGCGCTCCAATATGGTTGCGATGCCCTGGCCGCCGCCGATGCACTGGGTGGCGAGCGCATACTTGCCGCCCTCGCGCTGCAACAGCGACGCCGCCTTGCCGACGATGCGCGCGCCGGTGGCGCCGAGCGGATGGCCAAGCGCAATGGCGCCGCCATCGATATTGATCCGGTCTTCGGCAAGGCCGAGATCGCGGATGCAGGCCAGCGACTGGCTGGCGAAGGCTTCGTTGAGCTCGATCACATCCATGGCGCCGGCATCGAGGCCGGCGCGCTCCAGCGCCTTGCGGCTGGCGCCGACCGGTCCGATGCCCATGATTTCCGGCGCGCAGCCGCTGATGCCGACGGAGGTCAGGCGGGCGAGCGGCGTCAGGCCGTTCCTCATCGCATACTCCTCCGAGCACACCAGCACGGCCGAAGCGCCATCCGTCAGCGGCGAGGAGGTGCCGGCGGTGACCGTGCCGTCGGACGAGAAAGCCGGTTTCAGGCCGGCCAGCGCCTCGGCCGTGGTTTCCGGACGGATGCAGCCGTCTTCAGAAACCGTTCCGCCCTTCACGCTGATCGGCACGATCTCGTCCTTCAGCCGACCTTCGCTGCGGGCAGCGGTGGCCTTTTCCTGGCTCTTCACGGCAAAGGCTTCCTGTTGCTCGCGTGAAATCTGCCATTTGGTCGCGACGTTTTCCGCCGTATCGCCCATGCCGATATAGGCGCCGGGCACCTTGGCATAGAGCGCCGGGTTCGGCAGCGGGTTGAAGCCGGTCATCGGCACCCGGCTCATGCTTTCCACGCCCGCGCAAATGAAGACTTCGCCGGCGCCGAGCTGGATCTGGCCGGCGGCCATGTGGATCGACTGCATCGACGAGCCGCAGAAGCGGTTGACCGTGACGCCGCCGATCGACTGCGGCAGATCCGCCATCAGCACGACGAGACGACCGAGGTTGAAGCCCTGCTCGGCTTCCGGAAAGGCGCAGCCGAGGATCAGGTCCTCGATATCCTCCACCTTGACGCCGGTCTTCTCGACGAGCCCGCGCACCACCTGGGCAGCCAGATCATCCGGACGGACACGGGCCAGTTCGCCCTTTGTGGCAAGAGAAAACGGCGAGCGCTGATAGCCCGCGATGACAACGTTGGTCATGGCATACTCCCAAGAAAGGTGATGTTTTGATTTGAAAATCGATCCGCAAAAGCCCGCGCCTTTCGGCCTTCAGGCACAATGCGGTGTCCGCCGGTTCCCCATGAGCGGGCAACCGGCCGTGAAACTGTGGCAGCGATTTCAGAAAACGGGCACGCCTGCATCCGTTTGAAAGGGGCGGAAAAACCGGCGGCCATATGATCGCCCGGCGCTCTGGCGCAGCCTGAGCCGATCAGCTGGCGAGTTTGCCCGCCTTTTGCGACAGCCGCTCTTCGGTTTCGCTCACCACAGCCTTCAACTCCGACAGGGTAAGATCGATCGCGACCTTCTGTTCTTCCAGAAGCTGGATACGTTCGTGCACCGCCCGCAAAAGCGCCGTCAACTGCTCCTGCTGCGTATGGTCGACCTTGTATAGGTCCAGAAACTCCTTGATCTCCTCGAGCGAGAAGCCAAGCCGCTTGCCGCGCAGAATCAGGATCAGACGGGCGCGATCGCGCTGCGTATAGATGCGCGTCTTTCCGGCGCGCCCCGGGGTTATCAAACCCTTGGTCTCGTAGAACCGCAAGGCACGCGGCGTGAGCCCGAGCTCTTCGGCCAACTGGGTCACCGTAAAAAACTGATCCGCCACGTAAAACCTTCTCTTTCCTGAACGATTCACCATAGCGGCCCCCTGACCTAGGCGTCAACATGACTGTCTGCCTCCCCGGCATTCGCCTTTGCGCCATCATGAGAGGCGCGACGCTCTTCCTCGATCAATTCCTTTTTCGAAAGCTTGCCAACCATGGTTCTCGGCAGCGTATCGCGAATTTCGATGTCGCGCGGCAATTCGATCTTGGAGAGGCGCGGAACCAGGAATTCATGCAGCTCCTCAACCGTGACCTGCGCATCCTTGCGCAACGAAACGAAAGCCTTCGGCCGCTCGCCGCGATACGCGTCATACACGCCGATCACGATCGCTTCGGCCACCGCATCATGCTCGTAAAGCGCCTCCTCGATGACGCGGGGATAGACATTGTAGCCCGAGCAGATGATCAGATCCTTCAGCCGGTCAACGAGATAGAGATAGCCGTCTTCATCCAGATAGCCGACATCGCCGGTTCGAAGAGCCCCGTCGCGCAGCACATGGGCAGTCTCATCCGGACGGTTCCAATAGCCCGACATGACCTGTGGACCGCGCACCCAGAGCTCGCCCTTGACGCCTTTCGGCAGCAGCACGGCCGGATTTTCAGAATCCCGGATTTCCAGCGTCGTTCCCGCCATGGGAAGGCCGGCAGACCCCGGACGGCCTGAACTGCCGTCCAGCGGATTGACGGAGACGACCGGCGAGCATTCCGTCAGGCCGTAACCTTCCGCAAGCCGGCACCCGGTCAGCGTTTCGAAGTCGACGCGCACTTCATTGGGCAGCGGCGCGCCGCCCGAGATGCACAGTTTGAGCGACTCCAGATGCACCTTGCGCGTCTGCGCAACGGCATTGATCGCGCCATAGATTGTCGGAACGGCCGGGAACAGCGTCGGTTTGCGCCGTTCCATCAGCGGGATCAGTTCATCGCGATTGAAACGCGGCACCAGAAGCATCGAGGCGCCGATCTCAACCGCATAGAGCATGCAGACGGTCATGGCGAAGACGTGGAAGAACGGCAGCACGCACATCACCATCTCTTCGCCCTCCACCAGCAGACCGCACTGGTCACCCTGATGAACCAACTGGCGCGCATTGGCGACCAGCGCGCCATGCGACAACATCGCGCCTTTCGGCACCCCGGTCGTGCCGCCGGTATATTGCAGGACGGCAATATCGGACGGGACGGTTTCGATTGCCGGAACGGGCGCGTTTTCGGCATCCCGGATCAGCGCATCGAACCGCAGATGCGTGCGATCGTCAGGAATACGCGCCAGGTCGGAGCGCTTGAACAGGCGGAACAGCAACCCCTTCAGCGGCGGCAGAACCTGCGCCATCGGGCAGACGATCACCTGCTTCAGATCCGTCTCGCCGACAACGGGACCGAGATTCTTGTAAACCGCCTCCAGGTCGAGCGTGATCATGAACTCGGTTCCGGAATCACGAATCTGATCGCGAATTTCGCGGCTGGTATAGAGAGGATTGAAGTTGACGACGATGCCGCCCGCCTTCAGCACGGCAAAGAAGCTAATGACCGAATACGGACAATTTGGAAGGAAGAGACCAACGCGCGTACCCTTGCGAACCCCGATGGACGCAAGCCCCGCGGCAAACCGGTCGGACAGGGCGTCAATCTCGCCATATGTCCAGGTGCGATCAAAAAACTCCACGGCCGTTTTATCGGCGAAGCGCGCGACCGCTTCAGCCAGAAACGCCGTCAGCGTATCGGCGTTCCGGTCCGCCGCGCCATTGGCCGCGCCGGCCTCAGCGCTGTTGAGCGTATCTGCCCCGCCGCCCGGGGTTTCGGTATCGAAATCCTCTTGCACGCCTCCTCCTTCTTGCGCGGACACCCTCCTCAAGGCTTCTGTCCGCACAATTTTCCTTCGACATGACCATTACGATACCCTATAAACGTATACGTCATATAATTCAAGACCGATGTTAACGGATCTGGCACGGACCTTGAAGACAGTGTATTCCCACGGTTACAGAAGGGTTTGGGGCATCATCATGTATGTTTGGGGAAGACTGATCAGGGCCATGATCAAAGCGAAATTCGCACCTGCGATCCACCCGCCTGAAGATATCTCCTCGATTACCCTGAGCGTCTGGCCCCAGGACCTCGACATCAACATGCATGTGAACAATGGCAGATATCTGGCCTTCATGGATATTGGCCGGTTCGATCTGCTGGCACGATCCGGGCTCGGCGCAAAGGTCTTGCGCGAGAAATGGCAGCCTGTTCTGACCGGGGTGAACGCGCGTTACCGGCGCTCTCTTGGGGTCTTTCAGCGGTTCCGGCTCGAAACCAGGCTCGCCGGCTGGACAGAGAACTCGCTGTTCATGGAGCACCGGATCATCCCTCTCAGCGGCCGGCACAAGGGTGAAGTCGCTGTGACGGCGACAGTGCGCGCGGTAATGCTGAAGGATGGCCGAAAGCTGCCCGCGACGGAAATGCTCTCCCCGCTCGGCCCGCTGCCGGAAAGCCCGCCACTGCCGGAAGCCTATGCGCTGCTGATGTCGCCGGAGGAACGGGCAAGGGCGCGCGGCGCCGAGGACGCAAACGCGCGAAACGCACGGCTCGGATGACCTTTCCGAGGAGGAGGACATAATGCTGAACCCGACATCGCTATCGGCGCGCCTGCGCCTTCCGGTGATCGCCGCCCCGATGTTTCTGGCATCCGGGCCGGAACTGGTGACCGCCTGCTGCCGCACCGGCATCTGCGGCACCTTTCCCGCTCTCAACCAGCGCACCAGCGACGGTTTTGCCGACTGGCTGCGCGCGATCGAGGCGGACCTCGCCGATCACGACAATCCTGCCCCCTTCGGCGTCAATCTGATCGTTCACAAGAGCAATGCCCGCCTTGAGGCCGATCTGAAGATCGTCGTCGCGCACAAGGTGCCGCTGGTAATCACCTCGCTCGGCGCGGTCAAGGCCGTGGTGGACGCCGTCCATTCCTATGGCGGGCTGGTTTTCCACGATGTCACCAACCGAAGGCATGCGGAAAAGGCGGTCGAGGCCGGCGTCGACGGCATCATTGCGGTTGCCGCCGGGGCCGGCGGTCATGCCGGCACGCTGAGCCCGTTCGCGCTGGTATCAGAAATCCGCTCGTTCTTTTCCGGCCCGCTGGCGCTCTCCGGCGCGATCTCGACCGGCGCGCATATCGCGGCAGCGCGCGCGCTCGGGGCCGATTTCGCCTATATCGGCACCCGTTTTCTGGCGACAAGCGAAGCAATCGCCCCCGAGGCCCACAAGCAGATGATCGTTGACGGGCGGGCGGGCGACATCGTCTACACGCCGGCGATATCGGGCGTTCCGGCCAATTTTTTGAAGTCCAGCATCACGGCCGCCGGACTCGACCCGGACAATCTGCCGCCGCATGGCGCGATGAATTTCGCCTCCGAGGCCAGGGCCTGGAAGACGGTATGGTCGGCCGGTCAGGGGATTGGCGCGATTGACGACATCCCGACGGTGGCAACGCTCGTCGACCGGTTTGACGGCGAATACCGGGCCGCCTGCGCGCGGCTCTGAGGCCCGCCAAGACAGAAAAGCCGGCCGGAACCATCGCTCCGGCCGGCTTGGTATCTCAATACTCAGAGCTTTCCGGTCAGCTCCGGCACCGCATCGAAAAGATCGGCGACAAGGCCGTAATCCGCGACCTGGAAGATCGGCGCTTCCTCGTCCTTGTTGATCGCGACGATCACCTTCGAATCCTTCATGCCGGCCAGATGCTGGATCGCGCCGGAAATGCCGCAGGCGATGTAGAGATCCGGGGCCACCACCTTGCCGGTCTGGCCGACCTGCCAGTCGTTCGGGGCGTAACCGGAATCGACGGCGGCGCGCGAGGCGCCGACGGCCGCACCGAGCTTGTCGGCCAGCTTTTCGATGATCGCGAACTGTTCAGACGAGCCGAGGCCGCGCCCGCCGGAAACCACGATGCGGGCCGAGGTCAGCTCCGGCCGGTCGCTTTCGGCAACCTTGTCCGCGACCCATCTGGCGTCAACCGTCGCATCCGGCGCGCTCACCTGCTCGACAGGAGCCGCGCCCCCCTCGCCCGCCGCCTCGAAACCGGACGTGCGGATGGTCACGACCCGCACCGGATCGCGCGATTTCACCGTCTGGATCGCGTTGCCGGCATAAATCGGCCGGTCGAAGGTCTCGGCGTCGAGAATGGCGGTGACATCCGAAATGATCATGACATCGAGACGGGCGGCAACGCGCGGCAGGATGTTCTTGCCGTCGCTGGTCGCGGGCGCGGCGATGACGTCGTAATCGCCCGCAAGCGCGACGATCTGCTCGGCGGTCGCCTCCGCCAGCCGATGGGAGAGCGCATCGGCATCGGCCACAAGCACCTTCGAAACGCCGTCGATCCGCGCGGCCTCGTCGGCGGCGGCGGAAAGGCCCGCGCCGGCAACAAGCAGGGTGACATCACCGAGGCCGGAGACGGCCTTGACCGCCCGCGCGGTCGCATCGCGAACCAGAGCGTCGCCGCTGGTTTCGGCAAGCAGCAGAACAGACATCACAGCACCCCCGCTTCGGTTTTCAGCTTTTCGATCAGCGCATCGACGGTGTCGACCTTGATGCCGCCCTTGCGCCCTTCCGGCTCGCGCGTGCCCACGATTTCCAGACGCGGGGCGAGATCGACGCCGTAATCCGCCGCAGTCTTCTCCTCCAACGGTTTCTTCTTGGCCTTCATGATATTGGGCAGCGAGGCATAGCGCGGCTCGTTGAGGCGCAGGTCGGTGGTGATGATCGCCGGCAGCGCCACCGAGATCGTCTGCAGCCCGCCATCAACCTCGCGCGTAACCTCCGCCCGACCATCGGCAATCTCAACCTTGGAGGCGAAGGTGGCCTGTGGCCAGTCAAGCAGCGCCGCCAGCATCTGGCCGGTCGCGTTCATGTCATTGTCGATCGCCTGCTTGCCGGCGATCACCAGATCGGCCTTCTCGGCCTCGATGACGCCCTTCAGCAGCTTGGCGACGGCGAGCGGCTCGATATCGGTCGCAGCGCTCTCGGCGGCCACGATCAGGACCGCCCGGTCGGCGCCCATGGCGAGCGCGGTGCGCAGCGTTTCCTGCGCCTGGCGAACGCCGATGGACACAGCGATCACCTCTTGCGCCACGCCCTTCTCCTTCAACCGGATCGCCTCTTCCAGGGCGATCTCGTCGAAGGGGTTCATCGACATCTTGACGTTGGCGAGGTCGGGACCGGACCCGTCCGGCTTCACCCGCACCTTCACATTGTAATCGATCACCCGCTTGACGGGCACAAGCACTTTCATGGCCGCACATCCTCCGTTTTCCCAGTACGGATAGAAATCTATCCCATCGGCGCCAATAGCTTCCCACGCCGAAATTACATATAGGTAAACTATATGACGTATAGGGCATATTACAGGACGCGTGGACTTTGCAAGCCCTTTCGAGCGTGACGCGCCGCTTGCGCCAAAGCCGTCAAACGACTGAACCCAATCGTGGAGGAACTCCGTTCGAAAGATCAATTGCGCGATCGTCAGCCGGCCTCTATCAAGGCGGTTGGCAGGCCGCCCAGCGGCAGCCGTCCCTGCGACCATGAAAGCACCCGCCGGTCACGCAGCGGTCGTCGACCTGCATAGCCTCGCGCGTGGTGTTCGGCAGACGCGAAACTCCCGTCTCAAACGATTCTTCAGGGAGTCAATAGCTCTCACCGAACAACGTGGATGTTATAGCCAAATCAGGGCGCCCCTTATGATACAGGAGGCCCCCTTATTGGCTCCGGGCCACGACAGCCGCGCGCCTCAGGCCGTGCGCGCCTGCCGGGCAAGGCGCGCCCATTCCGGGATCCAGTCGTGGTGGGCGATCAGCAGGTCGTCGACCAGCGACCAGATCTGGTCGAGGTCGAGTTCGGCGGCCGTGTGCGGGTCCATCATCGCGGCGTGATAGAGATGTTCGCGGTTTTCGTTGACCAGTGCGGCAACGGTCAGCTCCTGCACGTTGATATTGGTGCGGATCAGCGCCGTCAGTTGCGGCGGCAGGTCGCCGATATAGGTCGGCTGAATGCCGGAGGCATCGACGAGGCAGGGCACTTCCGCCGCGCAGTTTTCCGGCAGCGAGGTGATGCAGCCATTGTTGCGGACATTGCCGTAGATGACGGAGGGCTCGCCGGTCCAGACCGAATTCATGATCGACGAGGCATATTCCTTGCTCTGTTCGACCTTGATCTCGTCGGCCTTCCTGTATTCCTCCGCCTGATCCTTCCACCTTGCGATCTGCTCGACGCAGCGGACGGGATACTCATCGAGCGGAATGCCGAATTTCTCGATCAGGTCCTCGCGGCCTTCCTTGATGAAATAGGGCGTATATTCGGCAAAATGCTCGGAGCTTTCGGTGACGAAATAGCCGAGCTTTGTAAGCATTTCGTAACGCACCTTGTTGGGGCAGCGGGGGTTCCAGCTTGACGGTTTCGGGAACCGGCCCTCGCGGTAGCCGCGCACCAGATCCGGATAGAGGTCGCGATAGCTGCCATCGGCCTGGCGATGTTCGAATTTCAGGAAGAAGGCCATGTGGTTGATGCCGGCCGAGCGGTAACGGATTTCCTCGTAGGGGATATCGAGGTCACGCGCCAGTTCGCCCGCAGTGCCCTGCACCGAATGGCAGAGGCCGACCTGTTTGATCTGCGGATATTTTTCCGTGATCGCCCAGGTGTTGATCGCCATCGGGTTCACATATTGCAACAGAATGGCGTCGGGGCAGATCTGCGTCATGTCCTCGCAGATCGACCAGAGATGCGGCACGGTTCTAAGGCCGCGCATAATGCCGCCGACGCCCAGTGTATCGGCGATCGTCTGGCGCAGGCCGTATTTCTTCGGCACCTCGAAATCGGTCACGGTGGCCGGTTCGTAGCCGCCGATCTGGAAGGCCACGACGACGAAATCGGCGCCCTCCAGCGCCTCGCGCTGACTGGTATGGGTGGTGATCACCGATTTCGAGCCGAGCGTGCGCGCGAGCTTGCCGGCAACGATCTCGCTTTCGGCAAGCCGCTCCGGGTTGAGGTCCATCAGGGCGATGGATGCATCCCTCAGCGCGGGACGCTGTAGAGCGTCGCCGATGATGTTTTTCATGAAAACCGTGGAGCCGGCGCCGATGAAGGTGATCTTGGGTTGTCTTGCCATGGTAAAATTCCTCAAATTCAGGCGGCAACTTCGAAGGCGGCCTTGACCAGCCGCTTCGTGTAGTCTGTCTGCGGGTTCTCCAGCACATCGCGCACCGGACCCTGTTCAACGATTTTGCCGTGCTGCATGACGCAGACGCGGTGGCATAGCGCCCGCACGACCTTCAGGTCATGCGAGATGAAGAGGTAGCTGAGGCCGCGCTCGCTCTGGAGCTTGCGCAGGAGTTCGATGATCTGCGCCTGCACGGAGAGGTCGAGCGCCGAGGTCGGCTCATCGAGCAGGATGAACTCCGGCTCCAGCGCCACGGCGCGGGCGATGGCGATGCGCTGGCGCTGGCCGCCGGAAAACTCGTGCGGAAACCGGTGGGTGATCGAGCCCGGCAGGCCGGCATCGACCAGCGCATCGCGCACCCGTTCGTTGCGGTCCTTGCCGGACGAGCCGATATTGTTGACGATCAGCCCTTCCTCGATGATCTGGCCGATGGTCATGCGCGGATTGAGCGATGAAAACGGATCCTGAAACACCACCTGCATGCGTGAGCGCAAGGGCCGCATTTGATCGCGGGAGAGCCCCTCGATGTGCTTCTCGTCGAAGAGCACCGTGCCGCCGTCGGAATGGATCAACCGCATCAGCGCCTGGCCGAAGGTGGTCTTTCCCGATCCGCTTTCGCCCACCAGCCCCAGCGTTTCGTGCTTCTTGAGTGTGATCGACAGATCGTTGACCGCGACAAGCTGGCTGTAGCTGGATTTGAAGAAGGTGCCGGTCTTCAGCGTGAAGGCGACCCGAACGTCCCGGCCCTCCAGAATGGTCTGCGATCCTTCCGGCAGCGGATTGGCCTCGCCGGAGGGTTCGGAGCTGAGGAGCTTTTTCGTGTAGGGGTGCTGCGGGTCGGCGAACAGCGCCCTGGTCGTGTTGTGCTCGCGCACCACGCCTTCGCTCATCACATAGACATAATCCGAGAAATGCTGGACCACCGTCAGGTCGTGGGTGATCAGGATGACGGCCATGCCGAGTTCCAATTGCAAGTCCCGGATGAGGCCGAGGATCTGCGCCTGCACCGTCACGTCAAGCGCCGTGGTCGGTTCGTCGGCGATCAGCACGTCCGGCTTGTTGGCGAGCGCCATGGCGATCATCACGCGCTGGCGCTGCCCGCCGGAAAGCTGGTGCGGATATTGTTTTAGGCGCGCCTCCGGTTCTGGGATCTGAACCTGTTTCAGAAGCTCAAGGGTTTCGGCTTCCGCATCTTTGCGGCTCACGCGGCGATGGGTCTGGATCGCTTCGATGATCTGCGATCCGATCGTGTAGATCGGGTTCAGCGAACTCATCGGCTCCTGAAAGATCATCGAAATCCGCGATCCGCGCATGTCCCGTCGCCGGCGTTCAGAGAATTTGAGAACGTCCTCTCCGTTATAATTTATCGTGGCTCCCTTGCCGACGCTCGCGCGCTTGGGAAGAAGCCCCATCACCGTTCTGGCCGTGACGGATTTGCCGGAACCGCTCTCGCCGACGATGGCGATGGTCTCGCCGCGATAGAGCTGGAACGAGACATCGCGCACGGCATTCACCGTGCCGTCCTCGACCGCGATATCGACGGCGACATTGCGGGCGTCGATGATCGGCTCGCCCTGCTGTTCGCCATGGTCGCGCCGGGTGGAAGGCGCCGTGTCATGTCTGAGGTCGTCAGTCATCGAAAGCGTCTCCTTCTCAATAGGGGTCGATGGCATCGCGCAGACCATCGCCGAACGCGTTGAAGGCGAAGACGGTCAAAAGCACGAAGGCGACGGGCGACAGCAGCCAGGGATAGGCGCCGATCACCGCATAATTGGAGGTGTCGCGCAGCATCAGCCCCCAGGAAATCATCGGTGGCTTCACAGCAAAGCCGAGGAAGCCAAGAAAGGCCTCGAGCAGCACGACCGTGGGGATGGCAAGCGTGACCGCGACGATCACGTGGCTCATCACGTTGGGCAGGATATGGCGGAAGATGATGCGCTTGTCGGTGGCGCCAACGGCGATCGCCGCGCGCACATAATCCATGCGCACCAACCCCATCGTCTTGCCGCGCACCTCGCGCGACATCTGTGCCCAGCCAAGCGCCGACATCACCGCGATGACGAAGCCCAAGAACACCTTGGTCGGCGCGGTGACGGGAATGAGCGAGGCCAGCGCCAGATAGAAGGGCAGTTGCGGAAAGGCGAGCACCAGTTCGACGAAGCGCTGGATCCACGAATCCACCGGCCCGCCGAAATATCCCGAGGTCATGCCGACGGATGTTCCGACGATGGTGACGACGGTGACCACAGTGAGCGCGATCAGAAGCGAAATCCGCGAGCCGTAGAGAATGCGCGACAGCACGTCCCGGCCGAGCTTGTCGGTGCCGAGAAAATGGATCACCGAGCCATCGGTCGCGCCGATGAAATGGCGATCGGCGGGAATGAAGCCGAGCAGCTTGTAGGGCGCGCCCTTCACGAACAGGCCGATGATCTGCGGGTTGTCGTAATCCTTGCCGACGAGCGGCTGGAAGGTGATCGGGTCCAGTTCGCCGGTATCGCCAAGCGGATAGACGCGCGGCGGAAACACGAATCCGCCGTCCTTGCCAAACACAGTGACCATCTGCGGCGGCTGGTAGGAATCGCCGGTGGCTCGCGGATCAGCGGGCGACAGGAAATCGGCGAACACGGCGACGAACAGCAGGAAGACCACCAGGATCAGGCCCATCATGCCGGAAAATGACCGCTTCAGCCTGCGCCAGACCAGCGCCAGATAGGTTTCGTTCTTGTTGGCTTCCGGTTCTTTGACGGTATCGACGGTTTGAAGGATGTTGTCGGTCATGCCGCGGCCCTCCCGGTCTGTCTGACACGCGGATCGAGGGCCACGAGCAGAAGGTCGGCGATGATGTTGCCGATCAGCAGCATGGCCGAAAGCAGCAGCATGAAGGTCGCCGTGACATAGACGTCGCCCACCTGCATCGAGCCGACGATGGCCGGGCCGACGGTCGGCAGCGCGAAGATGATGGCGACCTCGATTTCGCCGGTCAGCATGTAGGGCAGAACCACCCCCTGATACATGACGAGGGGATGCAGCGCATTGGGCACGGCATGGCGCATAATCACCTTGCGCTCCGAAAGCCCCTTGGCGCGCGCGGTTTCGACATATTGCATGTTCAGCGTGTCGAGCAGGTTGCCGCGCATCACCCGCATATTGTAGGCGAGCCCGCCGAAGGTGGCGATCGCGACGACCGGCCAGACGTGTTGCACGAGATTGACGAACTTGCCCCAGGACCAGGGCGCGCCGCCATATTGCGGCGAGAAGAAACTGCCCACCTCGTTGACGTCGAAATGGAAGACGAGGACATAGACGATGATCAGCGCCATCAAAAAGCGCGGCACCGTCATGCCGAGAAAGGCGACCCCCGACAGCGCCGTGTCGATCCAGCTATATTGGCGCGTCGCCGCGACAATGCCGAAGCCGATGCCGAGAATGGAAGCGAGGATATGGCACGTCAGCGCCAGCGCCAGCGTGCGCGGCAGCCGTTCGGCGACGACGTCGGAAACCGGCTTGTTGTAATAGAGGCTCTGTCCGAAATCGCCGTGAAAGACGATGCCCTTTACCCAGTTCAGATACTGGACCGGCATCGAATCGTCGAGACCATGGGCTTTCCGATAGGCCTGAGCCTGTGCATCTGCCTGCTCGAATGAGGCTCCGCCCTGATTGATCGCCTGCGAGCGGATATAATCGCTGTAGTCGCCCGGCGGGGCCTGGATGATGGCGAAGGTCACGATGCTGAGCACGAAGAGCAGCATCAGCCCCGACATGATCCGGTTGAACAGAAATCGCGCCATTTTATCCTTGCGTCCCTTGTCTGTGCGGACCGGCAACTGGAGGAGAACAGGGTTGCCGGTCCGCGAGGTTGGCGACGGCGCTTTCGCAAGAGCCGCCGCGACGCTTTCGGGTGTCAGCCGCTGACCGGGCCGTCGCCGCCCCGTTCACCCGGCAGGGTTTTCGGGAACAGTTCGTAGTCCTGCTGCTCATCTGTCGGAACAAACATACGTTCACGGATGATGGCATCCTCGGCCCAATTGAACATGAAGATCGGCGCGCCGGCGGCAACATTGTCGAGGCGCTTGTTCACGATCAGCGCACCGGGATATTCCGTCAGCCCGACCATATCGACGTTCTGCGTGGCGACGGTCTGATACTGTTTCATCAGTTCGGCGCGTTCATCGTCATCGTCAGTCGCGATGAATTTTTCGACGATATCGACCATCTCCTCTTCATAAGGCATCAGGTCGAGGGTTCCGTCGGGACCTGCGCGGTGATGCCAGCTGGTGCGAGGACCGACCGGCGCAAGCTCGGTTGTGCCCTGAACCACGGATGCAAGCGAAGACGGGTTGCGCAGAATTTGCCAGTCAAAATCGCCGGCTGAGCGCATCGCGTCATACTGATTGTTTTCGAGCGCGTTCTGAATGACCCTGAGGCCGACCTGCTGGAGCTGGCCGATCACGGCTTCCGAAAGGTTGAGGTCGGTCGTGTAGTTCGATCCGACCAGCAGAACGATGTCCACATCCGCACCATTCAGCGTGTCGGCAGGCCAGTTGACGAAACCGTTGCCGTCCGTGTCCTCAAGTCCGATGGAGGCAAGCAGTGCCTTCGCCCCTTCGGGGTCATAGGGATAGTAATAGGTCGATTCCCGGTCATAGAAGCTGGTGCCGGAATTCAGGCCGCCGGGATAGATGGCGGTGAACGGGCCGCGCACCAGCGAATCCCCAATCGCCTGACGGTCGAGCGCCATGGTCACGGCCTTGCGGAAGTCCGGATTGCGGTTGAGCTCACGCACGGCCTGGGCACGTTCGTCAGGATCGCCCCAGCCATTCCCGGAGAGGTTCATGCGCATGTTGTAGCCGATCAGGCGCGGGCCGAAGGCAAGACGGGCCGGGGCCGTTTCTTCGGCGGCGCGACGCAGCGCCACGACAAAGTTTTCCGGCTGCTCCAGGTTTGACAGATCGGCAGAGCCGGCAATCGTCTGCACATCGCGGTCGGCCCAGGTAGAGAGCTTGTATTGCAGCTCGTCGATGTAGGGCAGCTGACGGCCATCCTCGTCGACCTTCCAGTAATAGGGATTGCGGCGCAGAACGATGATGTCGTCCGAGCGGTATTCCACAGGCGCCCAGGCGCCCATGACCGGCCAATTCAGCATTTCGGGCGGAAACGCGTTCTTGTATTGATCATAGGTCGTGTCGGCATAGCGCGGGTGCTTGGTCTTCAGGATATGCGCCGGGCCGGGGCAGAAATTGCCATAGGCCATATTGAAGAGATACTGTCGTGGGAAGGCCTCGGCGAAGGTCCACTCGACGGTGTAATCGTCAATCGCCTTCAGCGAGGTATCCGAGCCGAAGGTCTCCTTGCTTGCGCCATTGAGCGGCGACACATTCGGGTCGACGATATTGTCTTCCCACATGAAGATCACATCTTCGGACGTGAACGGCACACCGTCGGACCATTTCGCCCCCTCGATCAGGTGCATGGTGAGCGTGTGCCCGTCTTCCGACCATTCCCAGCTCTTCGCGAGATTCGGCAGCGGTTCCATGTCGCTCGCCTCAACCTGATAGAGCGGCGCGGTGCGGGTGAGGCACTCATACATGCCGATATCGATGCCGCCCCAACCCTGGGACTGGCCGGCCTGATAGTTCCAGCCTTCCGGGCGTCCGCCGATCACATGGCGCAGCGTGCCACCGTAAACGCCCATGCCGTCCGGCATGTTGCCGGTCTTGAAGACCAGCGGTTCCTTCGGCAGCCGTTCCTCGACCGGCGGCAGCGCGCCGGTCTCGACAAATTGCTCCGTCACCCATTCCGGCTCGGAATAGGATGGCAGCGATCTAAATTCCTCGATCGCGTTGCGCGGTACATAGGTGATCTTGGCCTGGGCCGGGAAATCCGGCTGCGGCGGGACCACTGTCATTTCCGATGCGAGCGCTCCGGAGACGAATGCGAGGGTTGAAATCCCGGCGGCCAGGACACTGGCCAGATGCCGGGCAGAAAGGTGCGATGTCATCGTGTCGTCCTCCCGTTTTGACACAGATTGCGAAGGCGCATGGCCGTTCGCCGGTTGTTCCGACGGCAAGGCTCCTACCCACAAGACCGCCGGAACAGGAAAGACCAGACCGGCATGCCGCCGGACCGGTCGAGATTAAAAACGTCAGGCGTTGGCCGCCGCGCGCTCGGCTTCCTTTTCCTCGCGCATTTCGTCCACCGAACGGATCTGGCGGCGGGCCGCCCCTTCCCATTCGCGGGTCTTGACCGTTGCCTTTGCAAGCCGCTCTTTCGCGCCGTCGATGGCGTGGGCATATTGCGGCAGCCATTCGGCCTGGGCGACGACCATCTCGTCCACCATCTGCCACACCTCCTCCGGCGTGCAGACGGCGCCGACCAGCGGATCGTGCAGGACGGCCAGTTTCAGAAGATCGAGGTCGCCGGTCACGGCGGCATGAACGGACATGCGCTGCACGTTGATCGAGGCCATGCAGGTTGCAGCACAGGCCTCCGGCAAGGTGATGCCGGCAACCATGTTGAGGCCGAAGCGGTCGACGAAGCCGGGCGATTCAATGATGCAGTCATCCGGCAGATTGGTGATCACGCCGTTGTTCTTGCGGTTGAAATGGCCGCGATAGACCCGGCCGGTCTCCAGCCCTTCGAGGATGTAGCTAGCATGTTCGCTCGACCGCTTCTTCGGGTCGATGGGTTTTGCCGCATCTTCAAGGAAGCCGTCATATTCGGTCTCGAACCAGTTGCGGTTTTCCGCGGTGTAGCGCAGATAGCCGCCGGTCTCGCCATGGATCCAGTCGGACATGTCGATCCAGCGGGTGATTTCCTCCGGGCGCTTGCGATACCAGGGCAGGTATTCGGACAGGTGGCCGTTGCTTTCGGTCGAGTAGACGCCGAACCGCTTCAGCACGTCGATGCGGACCTTTTCCTGTTTCGAGATCACCGGATGGGCCTCGAAGGCGGCGATCAGCTCGTCTTTACCGATTTTGCGGCCGTTGACGCGCAGATCGGTGAACCAGGTCTGATGGTTGATGCCCGAGCAGATATAATCGAGCTCGCCCGGTTTTGCGCCGAGTACCTCGGTGATCTGCTCCGCGCCGTGCTGGACGCCATGGCACAGGCCGATCGTATCGACCTTGCCGTATTCATTCGCGGCCCAGGTGTTCATCGCCATCGGATTGGCATAGTTGAGGAAGCGGGCGCCGGGCTCGGCCACTTCGCGGATATCCTTGCAGAAATCCAGAATGACCGGAATGTTGCGCTGGCCGTAAAGAATGCCGCCGGCGCAGATCGTATCGCCGACGCACTGGTCGACGCCGTATTTCAGCGGAATGCGGATATCGTCGGCATAGGCCTCAAGCCCGCCGACGCGCACGCAGGAAATCACATAGCGCGCGCCCTCGATTGCCTTGCGGCGGTCTGTGGTCGCGGTGACGGTGGTCGGCAGGCCGTTGGCCTCAACGATCTTCTCGAGGATCGTTTTCACCATCGTCAGATTTTTCTCGCTGATATCTGTCAGCGCCACTTCGATGTCCGCGAACTCCGGAACGCACAGAATATCCTTGAACAGCGTCTTGGTGAAACCGACGCTGCCAGCGCCGATAATGGCTATTTTGAAAGCGCTCATAGCCGCCTCCCTGAACTAAGACCAACATGCAGGGTAAAATCCAACGCAACAGAGGACCAACCGGCAGGGCGCAACGAAGGGCGTGCCCCAGGTCGATACGTTCTGACTGTAGCGCTTGTGTTTCAAACTCCCGAACCGCATTATGCAGCAGTCAGGAGGACATCACAGAGAGGGATTGTGCTTTCATGGGTAATTCTGTGCTGCGGGAAATGCGGGCAAAAGCACCGATCGGGCGGCTGATTTCGCTGCCGCGCGGCCATCAGGACCTGCATGCCATGCCGGTCAGCGCCGGCTATGAAATCCGAACCAAGCCGGATTATCAGTGGGATGGAAGGCGTCGCGGCCAGAGCCCGTTTTCGGTGATCCAGTACACGATTGCCGGTGCGGGAAACCTGCGTTTTGAAAACCAGACCTATCGTATCCGTCCGGGTGAAACCATGCTCACCCTGATCCCGCACAACCACCGATATTGGCTGGAAGCGGACGGCATGTGGGAGTTCTTCTGGATCTCGCTCAATGGCGAGGAGGCGATGCGCATCCAAAGAGCGGTTCTGGCGACCACCGGCCCGGTGCTGAAACTCAAGGAGGAGACAGTCAACCAGCTTGCCGATTGTCTCTCACGCCTGCTTTCGTCGGAAACCGACACCCCGGCCCGGGCTTCCGCCGTCGCCTATCAGGTGACCATGCTGCTTTATGATGACGTTTTCGGGGTTCACACCATGCCGCCGGTGGAAAGCCGGGCGATGCAGCGGGTTATCCATTATATCGATGCCAATCTCGATAAGCCGTTGCCGGTGGACAGGCTGGCCGAGATTTCAGGCTTCAGCCGCTCGCATTTCTCACGGCTTTTCGCCCAGTCGGAGGGCATGCCGCCCGCAGAATACGTGCTCCTGCGCCGCCTGAAGCAATCGACCCGGCTTTTGGCAAGCGGCGACCATACCGTCAAAGAAGTCTCCGGCATGGCCGGCTTCGCCGACCCGAACTATTTCGCCAAAGTGTTCCGCCGCTATTTCCGCGTCAGCCCCACGGAGTTCAGAAAGATCGGCCTTGCCGCCAGCATCATGACAATGAACACCGAAACCGCCGCCCCCGCGCTGCAAAAGCACCCGGTCGAGTATCCGGAAACGGACATGGCCTAGGGACTATTTGCCCGTAGTTTATTGGGACGCCAGTTCGGTCGGCCGCTCCTCCTTCCAATCGCCCTCCGCGTGATACCGCTTTGCAATCTGTCCGTCTTTCAGGGCGAACAGATGAAGCCAGCGATTGTCGAACAGTTCCTTGACTTCGGGGTGGGTATCGAGGACGCGGGCGATCGCCTCCTCCGGGGCCTCGATCAGCACCAATAGCCTGAGGGGCGCATGCTCCAGATTTTCGCCATTGTGAAGGGTCTGCCACGGCAGGCCGGGCCGCAGGCGGCCGCCATTGCCCTCCACCACGCCAATGCCGCCGACCACGTTGTGGATCAGCTTGTTGCCGCCGCCGAAAGTCTCCGGCGCAACCGTGGAGCCGTAATATTGCAGACTGATCCAGCTTGCGACGACCACCGGCGCGGTCAGGATCAGTTCCAGCGTCCTGAAGTCCTCATCCGCCCGCCAGTCATAGCTGTGCAGAAAGGTGCGTCCGTCAAGGCTGGCCCCGGCCGTCACATGGCGCGGCGCGGCGATGAAGGCAGCGCATCCGGCAAGGCCCCATTCGGGCCTGATCTCCGACCAGTCGGCAGCCCTGGCCGAAATCGACTTGGCGCTGGCGCCCGGCAGGCGGATGGCCCTTTCGGCGCGCGCCTGCGCGCCCGCGCGCTGCAGCCATGCCCGCACAGGTCCCATCTCGTTCTTTGCGGACGGACAATCTGTGTCGAACACGGTGATCTCATCCGTCGTCGTATCGTGCAAGGCGGCAACAAAACGGGTGTCTTGCGGCAGGTCGATGCCGTGGCCGGGCAGGCCGGCGCGGGTCTCGTCATCGTTCAGCAGGCTGGCCAGCAGCCTTGCCGAGACCTCGCCCGAATAGCCCCCGCAAGCCCCGCAGTGATAGGCGCTCCTGTGCGGATTGTTCGTGACATTGGCGCCATGGCCGACCAGCAGAACCGTTTGGGCGTGACCGCGCGTGAGGCTCATCGCCTTCAAGACGGCGGCGGCCGTGGCGACCTTCGCCTCTGCGGTAAGTTCAGGATCCAGTTTCGGGGCAGAGCGGCAACATGCAGGCCCCTTGCCGCCCAGGCCAAGCGTGTCCTTCACCAGCTTGCCGGCATAGAACGGTCCGGCAGCTTCCACATAGGCAAAGGACGAGACCGCCGCCTGGCGGAACCGTCCGAGAGCCCGGATCGTCCGCGCCTTGATGCGGGTGTTGTTTTCACTCTCCGCAGTGCCGTGGCCGGTCGATCGCAGCGCCGGTTTCAGCAGCACTGGAAGATGGCTTTCCTCGATATCCGAACCATGGTCCCGGTGGGCAACCGGCAGGCCGAAAAAGCCCGCAAAGCCGATCGTCTCGATATCCGGGCTCTGGTTTTCCAGCGCCCGCCGGAAGACTTCCGAGCGCACGTCGATGCAGAACGCCGCCTGCAGCGCCGGACGGTTGCCAGCCTGCGGCTTCGCCGCGGCAAGGCTCGCGGAGAGCGCGCGCAGATATGCCCGCTCCGAAGCGTCCTGCAGGATCTCGTCGATTACCTGGTCCTGCGTGGGCGCAAGCGGCGCGGCATGCGCCGAAAGCGTTGCCTGAAAGCCTTCGGTGAGTTCCGGATACCGCTCCAGCAGCGCATCTTCCCAGATCAGCCGAATGGCCAGCAGGTCGCCCAGCGTCTCGTCGGACGCTCCGTCCTGCTCGGCGCGCCACAGCAGCCAGCGGGCATGCTGCGCCCAGCCGCCGAGGTCCATGATCAGCCGATGGAAGAGAAACTCCGCCGCCCGCGGATTGACCTTCAGCCGGCCACAGGCCCTGAGGATCGCCTGCTCCGGCGTATCGGGTGCTGCGGACACATGCGCGCAAAAGCCGGAAAGCCCGGCGATCTCCGGGGTCAGGTCGCGGCTCGCCCAGGTCCGCCAGGCAGAGAATGCGCGCTGGTTCGGCGCCGGCGACCAGGGCGCCTGTCCGCGATCAAAATAGCCTGCGGCCCACAGTCCGATCGTCTTTTCAATGATCGCCGGCCAGTCGGTACCGGAAAGTTCGGCGGCCAGATCGGCGATCGTCGGCACGGGCCTCGGCAAGGGCCGCTCCTTGCTCGCCATATCCTTCAGTTGAGCGAGGCTGTGCGGCTTTCCGGCGGCCGGGCTCGCCTGAAGCGCGGCGAGGAGATCTTCATCGCGGATGCAGCCCGAGGCGATGTTCGCCTGGTAGGACCGCCTTGTCTGGGTGAGACTTACGCCTGCGCACCGCGCGAGGCGCGCGGACGCCGTGGCGAAATCCTGCCCGGTCTGACCGAGAAACGGATTGACCGCAACCGTCGCTTCCAGCGGGAAGGCCGGCGGCACGGCCCGGATCGCCCGCCTGCCCGCCTCGATAATGTCCGTCGCCTCCAGAGGGGCGCGGTGGCCGTGATCGATAAACATGGAAATTCCTTTCACTGTCTGGATTTCGCCTGCCGATAGCCGCCGATGAAGCGGTCGAGCAGCGCGTTGAGATAAAGGCCGTTCGCGATGTGGACCCTGAGCCCTGCCGTAGACGGGTGGTGCGCCCAGAGCGGGAACAGAGCCTGGGCAAAGGCGACAAGGCCGAAGGACACAACGGCCAGCACGATCAACGCCCATTCAAGCGGGCCCGCGACCGGCGCATGCGGCAGGCTTGCGCCCCACATCAGCTTTGCGATCTGCTGGAAGGTGAAATAGGCAAGCGCGACGAACAGCGCCGAAAGCGACGTGCGCCATGTCAGTTCCGCGGGCGCGGCGTCGGCCAGCCCCTGCGCCACCAGATAGGCGACGCCGAAGATCAGCATCGCGCCGATTGCGAGCGCCTGCGGCGTTTTCGGGCCCGCAGCCAGCGAGAAGACGACGGACACAAGACCGTAGAGGACCAGCGCGATGGCAAAGGATCGCAGGACGTTGGCAACGCCCGGGATGGCGATCGGGCCCGGCCGGCGCAGATTGGCGACCGCCGCGATGGCCCCGCCCGACGACAGGAAGGCATGGGCCTTGTAGAGCGAGTGGGCGACAATATGCAAAAGCGCCAGCGGCCACAGGCCGAGACCGCATTGCAGCAGCATGAAGCCCATCTGCGAGATCGTCGACCAGGCGAGCGCCGTCTTGACCGCGCTCTGCGTCAACATCACCACCGCGCCGAAAAGTGCGGTCAACCCGCCAAGGGCAACGACGACGCCCATCGCGCCGGGGCTCGCCTGCACGAGATCGGCCGTCCGGATCAGCAGGAACCCGCCCGCATTGATGATGCCGGCGTGAAGCAGGGCGGAAACCGGCGTCGGCGCCTCCATGACCTCGGTCAGCCAGCCGTGCAGCGGGAAGGTTGCAGCCTTCAGGGCTGCCGCCAGCACGAGGCAACCGACGGCCAGAGGCCCGGTGAATGACAAATGCGGTCCGACGGCCTGAAACAACGCGCCGAGTTCGACCGTCCCCATGCCGGCAAAGAACAGGGCGGCGGCGCAGAAAAGCGCCACATCGCCGGCATGCCAGACGAGCGCGAATTTCGCCGCGGCCCGCCTGGCGGCAGGACGCTCCGGATAGAACAGCAGCAGCCTCTTCAGGCAGATGCCGATGGCGACGAAACCGAGGAAAAGCAGCGTCAGGCTTCCGGACTGGACAACGATCTGAACCGCGGCCAGAGCGGCCAGCATAAGGCCGTGAAACCGGCCCTCCCGCGCTTCGCCGTCGAGATAGCGGCGGGAATAACGCATCACCACCCAGCCGATGAAGGCCACCAGCAGCGTCATCGTCACGCTGACGGGATCGAGCCGGACGGCAAGCGTGAACGGGCCCTTGAAAAGGCTCGCCGTGGCGGGGCCGGAGAACAGAAGCTGCGCCAGGCCGGCCAGGGCGAAACCGAAAGCTGCGAGCGCGCTTGCCTCGGCGATCATGGGATACCGTCCCGGGCGGCGGCCGGGACGGACGATCGAGATGGCGGCGGCGGCCAGCAAGACGATCGGCGCCAGGAGCGGCCAGAAAACGAGATGCGACATGGAAACCTCACGGGCGATTGAACATGCCGCCGATATAGCGCCTCGCTTTCATTGAAAAAATTACATATATTCTTCGAAAACGTTCTGTTTTATGAAAGTGAAAGGCGTTGAACCTCCACCACCTGAGACTGTTCCGGGCTGTCGCCCGGGATGGCACGCTGACCGGGGCGGCACGGGCCCTGAACCTCTCGCAATCGGCCCTGTCATCACAGATCAGGACGCTGGAAGCGGCTCTCGGTCATGACCTTTTCGAACGGCGCGGCCGGGGGCTTGTGTTGACCGAGGCCGGCCGGATCGCGCTGGATCATGCCGAAGCGATCTTCCGGGCGGCGGAAGATCTGACGGCCACGCTGAGGAATGCGGGAACGGCGCGCCGGGCCTTGCGCGTCGGCGCGCTGGCAACGCTTTCCAGAAACTTCCAGATCGGGTTCATCGACCCCCTGATCGGCCGCTCCGATGTCGAGGTGGTGCTACGCTCAGGCGCTCAGCCGGAGCTGTTACGCGCGCTCGAAGCGCTGTCGATCGATGTGGTGCTGACAAATCTCGTGCCGGCGCGCGATGCATCCAGCCCCTATCTGGTGCACGCCCTGTCGGCGCAACCGGTCAGCCTGATTGGGCCTCCGACAGCGTCCGAACTCGTGGGGCGGCCGTTACCGGAGCTCCTGTCTGCGCATCCCCTGATCCTGCCAACGCCGGAATCGGCGCTGCGTGCCTCCTTCGATGCGTTGGTGGAGCAACGTGGCATTTCCACGCGCATTGCCGCCGAAGCCGATGACATGGCCATGCTGCGCCTGCTGGCCCGCGCCAATGCCGGTCTTGCGGTCATCCCGCCGATTGTCGTGAGAGACGAACTCGCCTCGGGCCGTCTCATCGAACTCGGCAGGCTGGAGGGCCTCAGGGAAGAATTCTTCGCCATCACCCTGCATCGCCGTTTTCCGAACCCGCTGGTTGCCGAGTTGCTGAGCGCCTATGAGGCTCGTGGCGCTTCAAATTGACGGCTCCGGAACAAGCTGTCCTCGATAGAGGAAAGGTCAGCCAGCGGCAGGCCTGCCGCTGCGGAAGGCGGCCGCTATTCCTGCGATTGCGCCGAAAGAAGGCCCTGCCCCTTCGCCAGCACTTTGCTATAGGTCAGCAGATCACCGAAATCCGGAATGACTTCGCCAGCCCTCCATGGCGATGCCGGTTTCCATTCTGTCGCGTGCAACGGGATTCGGACCGGTGTCACAGCCCCTACCCTCTCCGTCATAAGGCGAGGCGGCAAGGCGGCTTTCAAATCCGTCTTGCCGCCCTGCGGCTGCAGGGGCGAAGCATCGCCCGCCCCTTCAATAACCTATGTGTGACCCGGCGATCACTCGCTTTCAATACCGCGCTGACGGAGCCATGCACGCATGGCCTCGATCTCCTTCTGCTGCTCGGCGATGATATGCTGCGCCAGCGCCATATTGGTGCGATCCGACCCGGCGGCAAGCTGGATGCGGGCCATGTCGATTGCGCCCTGGTGATGCGGGATCATGCCGAGCACGAAGGCCACGTCGGGATTGTCGTGACGCAGACCTTCCATCATCTCTTCATGCATGCCCATCATCGACTGTTCATAGGCTTCGGTCACCGTCAGCGTGCCGGCATCCGGGGCTTCTGCTCCCTGCCCGTTATTGTCGCCGCTCATACCGGGGGAAGCGATCGGCCCATGCGGGTACTCAAGCGAGAAGGTGTGGGTGGCCATCTCGGTCTGCTCGGTGCGCAACTCGGCCATGGTCTGGGCGTCCGGACCAAAGAAGGCGGCATGAAGGCCCCAATAGGCGGTCGCAAAGATCACCAGCGCCGAGGCAAGGCCGAGCGGCACGCCGACAAGCGAGCGCCGGATCCAGCCCCAGAAATGCAGCTCCCTTGTATGGTCGACCGCGATGGCGACGATAATGGCCATGATCAGCGCATGGCCGATCAGGTCGATCCGGCCGAAGGGATAAACGGCGGCATTGAAGATCACGAAAAGCGCGATTGCCGAAAGCCTGCGGATGAGCGGCGTCGCCAGCAGGCCGAAGCCCATGGTGAATTCGGCGACACCCGCCATCGGGATGAACATGTCGCGCGGGATGCCGAATGTCAGGAAGGGCTTTTCGACCACCAGCGGATAGAACCATTCCGGATAGGCGAATTTTTCAAGACTCGACCACATCAGCGCGATGGCGACGCCCCAACGCAGCAGTTCGAAGCGATGCTTGCGCCATTCCGGGCGGTTGGAGCTTTCAAGCACCAGATAGCCCGCGACCGCAACGCCAAGCGCCAGATAGTCGAGCAGATGGAAAAACTCGTAATCGCGCAGCGCCAGAACCCACAGGAAGATGATGCCGGCTGCAGACAGCGGCATGGTCTTGCGCGACACGATGCCGGCGGCGATCAGAAGCTGCAGCCAACTGACCCATTCGGCGGGCGTCTGCAGGTCGGGCGTCAGGTAAATGCCGCCGACCGCGAAGATCGCCACGAAAAACCCGGCAACGACGATGCGCATAAAGGTGTCAAGATGTCGCCACAGCGGATCGGTCACCCGGTCCATCGCGTCCAGCGTGGCGGTACCGGCCGTGCTGCGCTCGATCAGTCGTGCGGCGATGAAGAAGACCAGAACCAGGACGATGCCGGTCCAGAAATACGGATCACTCAGCGTGCGCGTGAGCGGCGCAGGCGCGGCGTCGACGATATAGGGCGCAAACCACTTCACATGGGCGGAGGCCGAGATCGGGGCCAGGGCGGCCCCTAAGCCGAGGAACCCGGCGAGGGCACGGTTCGTTCGTTGGTTGAGGGAAAACATGAGGTGCCTCCTTTGGTCAGGCAATTGCCGGCTTTTCTGCCGGCAGGGCAATGTCGGCGAGTGTCTTACGATCACACTCGGCCAGAAAGGCTGCTTCAGCAGCAGCAAGTGTATATTTGAGGCGACAGACCGGCGTGACGCTGCAATCGCCGACCGGTGAAAAGCACTCGACGAGGGACTGCCCCTCCTCGAGAAGCCGAATGATCTCGCCAAGCCCGATCTCGGCAGCAGGACGCGCAAGGATCGCTCCGCCGCCCGCCCCTCTGCGGGTATCGACAATGCCGTGATGGGCAAGCCGCTGCATGATCTTGTTGAGGTGATTGCGGGAGACCTTGAACTCCTCGGCGATCTCCGCCGTCGAGAACACCCGTTCGGGATCGCTCGCAATCCGCATCAGGGCCCGAAGCCCGTAGTCCGTGAAACTCGTCAGACGCATGACCCGTCATAACCTTTAATTGGCATTTAAAATACCAATTAAAGGTTATTTTGCTTGGTGGCAACAAGGCGCTGCAGCAGTTCTGCTATGTGTCTTAGACATGCCTCTCCAAGGAAATGGAAATGCCCCGAGCAGTCTCTGCCCGACACGCTTTGCTAAACGGGCAAGGCATCTGATGATAGCGATAGCGCATCCCGATAAAAGCCTTGGTCCGCCGTTCACCTGCCTCAATCACGAGCGGCCAAGCGCAGACGAGCCGCGAATTGCTCCGCCCGCTCCAGGGCCTCTGAGTTGACGCCGTGAACAAAGCCGCGATCGGACAGATGCCGCACTAGACGGCCGCTGGCGAGATTGCCGGCGGCGCCGGGCGCATAGGGACACCCGCCGAGCCCGCCGGCGGCGCTGTCGAAGACGCGGATGCCGCCGGCAAGCGCGATATCGATATTGGCAAGCGCCATCCCCGAAGTGTCGTGGAAATGGCAGGCGAGCCGCTCTGCCACAACCGATTTCATTACCGTCGAGAGCATGCGGTCGGTCCGCGCGGGCGTTGCCCGGCCAATCGTATCGGCGACCGCCACTTCGCTGCAGCCGATTTCAAGTAGCCGTTCGCAAACATCGCGGACCGCTTCGGGCGCGACCGCCCCTTCATAAGGACAATCGACGGCGCAGGAGACATAGCCCCGCACCGGCAGGCCGTGCTGCCCGGCCAGCGCAAGGACGGGCCGGAAACGCGCGATGCTCTCGGCGATCGTGCAATTGGTGTTCTTCTCGGCGAAAGTCTCCGAGGCGCTGGCAAAGACCGCTAGCTCCTGAGCGCCGGCGGCAATCGCCGCAACTGCGCCTTTCTCGTTGGGAACCAGCGCTGACAGCAACAGACCGGGGCGTCTTTGCGCCCCGCGCATGACGGCATCGTGATCAGCCATCTGCGGCACCCATTTCGGCGAGACGAACGCCGTCGCCTCAATGCGGGAAAAGCCCGCCTCGGACAGCATGCGGATCAGCGCAAGCTTGTCCCGCGTCGATATCTTCGCCTTTTCATTTTGCAGTCCGTCGCGCGGCCCGACCTCGACGATGGTAACCTTGCGGCTTTCTTCCATCAGTGGACCGCCGCATACATGATCTTTTCCTCGCTTGCCTCCTCGACCGACATTTCCTCCACGATGCGGCCCTGACGGGCGACGAGGATGCGATCGGAAATGGCAAGGATTTCCGGAAGGTAGGATGAGATCACGACCACCGCCGCGCCCGCATCGGCAAGCTCCTGGATCAGTTCGTGGATTTCCGCGATGGCGCCGACATCAACCCCGCGCGTCGGCTCGTCGAAGATGATGAGGTCCGGCGCCTGGATCAGGCTCTTGGCGATCACGACCTTCTGCTGGGTGCCGCCGGACAGCTCGACGACCCTGGCGTTTTCCCGGATGGTGCGGATCCCGAGCCGCCGGATCCATTCGGCGGCTTCGCGGCGCGCCTCCGACATCGTTACCACCGAGACCGGGTTGGCGCGTTTGGCAAGCTTGCCGTAGAAAATGTTCTGCGCGATGTCCATCGTATCGAAAAGGCCATCGAGCTTCCGATCCTCGGTAATATAGGCGATGCGGTTGTTCACGGCGCCGCGCGGCTGGCTGAAGCGGACGGCGCGGCCATTGAGCCGGATGCGCCCCCCATGAAAGAAATCACGCTTGAGCACGCCGGCTGCAATCTTCATCATTTCAGTGCGCCCAGCGCCGACAAGGCCGAACATGCCGGTGATCTGACCCGCAAAGACCGACATGGTGGCGCTGCGGACCGTCTTGCCCATGGAAACGTTCTCGAGCGCCAGAACCTTTCGCCCGGCCGGCCGCGCCACGCGCCGTTCCGCCCCGCCGTAGAGTTCGTTCTCCAGTTGCCGGCCGACCATGGACTGGACGATGCGTTGGCGGGTGAAGTTGCGGGTTTCATCGGTCACCACAAGCTCGCCGTCGCGCAGGATCGAGATGCGATCTGCGACCGCCAAAGCCTCCTCCAGCGCGTGGCTGATGAAGATGATCGAGCCGCCATCGGCTTTCAGCCGCTCGATGAGCGCGAAGAAATGCTGCTTTTCCTCCGGCGTCAGCGTGGCGGTCGGCTCATCGAAGATAAAAATTCGGGCATTGTGCTGCACAGCTCGAGCGATCTCGACCATCTGCTTCTTGGCGGCGCCGAGCGAGGAGACCAGAGCGGTGGGCTCCACATGAAAACTCAGACGCTGCAACTGCTGCTGCGCCCGGATGTTGACGCCCCGCAGGCGGTTGAAGAAATTTTCCTCGCCGAGAAATATGTTCTGCGCCACGGTCATGGAGGGTATGAGGTTGGTCTCCTGGAACACCATGGCGACGCCGTGGGAGAGCGCCTCTGCAGGAGACCCGAAGCTGCGCGGCTTGCCTTCCACCAGCATTTCGCCTTCGCTCAGCGGATAAAGCCCGGCCAGCACCTTCGTCAGCGTCGATTTTCCGGCGCCATTCTCACCCAGCAACGCGTGAATCTCGCCTTTTCGAAGCGTGAAGTCGACATTTCTGAATGCCGCGACGCTGCGGAATTTCTTGGTGGCGTTTCTGAATTCGACGATATTGCTCATGACTTGGCTCCCGCCTTCAGATCGAGGCGGACCAGCGCCCCGCCGCCGCGGGAGGCGGCGTACAGTGCGCCCTCATACTCGGCGATCGACGCAATGCCGTGGACGGTTCCGTCGGCGCGGGAATGATAGCTCGCCACCGGCCGCATGTCGGCATCCAGCCGGACCACCAGCCCATAGGAACGCGACGGCGCCCAGGGTTTCATGACACCCATCTGCCGCACCGAGCCCGACTGAAGCGGCTGTTCCTCATCACTGGCGTCGGCAAAATCCGGGCCGATCCAGGCTTCCGGCGCAATCGTTGCCATCATCTCCCTGCGATAGTCGTCTTCCCGCAACACGAATTCGGTCAACTGGCGGCGCGGCCCGAACAGCGCCAGCCAGAAGCCGCCGCCGGAAGCGACCGTGAGCCGCGCCGGATAGGCGGGCAGTTCGTCGAGCAAAGTGCGCGCGTCATCAATCCTGACGATCCTGTGCCGCCAGCTCTCAGTGACCGCAATCGCACCGTCGTCAAGACGGACGATCCCGTAGGGAAAGCGCAAGCCGGTCGAAAGCACGTCGGTCGCGCCGCTCGAGATCGTATGGCGAACAATCTGCCCGCTGTCGCCATGGCTCATCAGATCCCGCTTCCAGTCCGATACCGGATTTTTCAGCGAACCGATGGCAAGCAGAAGCTGGTCGTCGCTCTCGAACAGACCGGCGGTTACGCAGGAACGGAAATCGTCCGGCAGGTCAAGCACAACGGTTTCTCCGGACGGCCGGAGAAGCATGACGCCGATATTTTCCACTGCTGCGGCGAGGTCGCCGTTCGCGGCGGCGGCAAGCATCGATACCTGGCCATCGAAAGCGTGGACGAGGGTATGGGAGCCGCCACGCGGGTCGACGCGCAGCACCTTGCCGCCGCTCGAACAATAAAGACCCGAAGGCGAGACAGCGAGGTTGTCGATCGCGGGCAGCGTGATTACGCGCTCGGCGGCGTCGAGCAGGCTGTTTGGCTTGTAGACGCCATCCATCGGCGGAACGCTGAGCGCGTCCTCGTCGTCTCTGGCCAAGAACGCGAAAATACGTGAAAGCAGGCTCATCGGCGCCTCCCCCAGTAGTCATCGCGGGACGTCCAGTCCGGATCCGCATCCGGCAGGCGAATCCGGCCGATCCGGTTGTTCGATACACCCCCCATATAGAGATAACCCTTGTGCTCGCAGGTCGAGGTGATCGAGGGGTGATTATGACCCGTTCGGTCCCAAAGCACGTCCAGGATATCTCCGGCCTCGGACATCCGCGCCACGCAGCCGCGATTGACATTCGGAAACAGCCATTCGTCAGATGCTATTCTCTTGGCCATGCGGCGGCGGAAGCCGGGCTTGCGCATGGCAAGATCGAAAGTCCGGGTTCTGAGACCGAGAAGCGCGATCCAGTAGGTCCCGTCGGAGCCGCGATTGATATTGTCGGGGTAGCCTGGAAGATTGCCGACCACAACCTCGCGCCTTCCCTTCTTTGGCCCGTCGAACCAGTAACGCGAGATGCGGCATGCCCAGGTCTCGGCAAACAGCAGCGACTGGCCGTCGCGGCAGATGGTGATGCCGTTCGGAAAGATCAGGCCGCGCAACAGTGTCCGCGTTCTGCCGCTTGCGGGATCGTGGCAGAGCAATCGTCCATTGCCGCGGCCCTCCAAGGCATCGACCACCCAGTCCGCCATTTCGTAGCGGATTGTCGCCTCGCTGAAAAAGATGCGGCCATCCGGCGCGACATCGAGGTCGTCGGGCAACCTCAGACGGGAATCGTCTATGACCGAGAGCCAGCCTCTGTTGGTCTCGTCGGTCACACGATCGACCTTCCCGTCCGGGCTCACCTTGTAGACGCCCATGCCCCCGACGCAGGTCAGAAGGTCACCGTTTTCGGCGAAGGAAAGGCCAAGCGGATGGCCGCCGATCCGGGCGAAGATTTCGCTTTTCTTGTAGTCCGGAGCGAGAAAACGCACGATGTTGCCGTGGCGCGTGCCAGTATAGAGATTGTCATCGCCGTCGAGCACCACGTCCTCCGGCCCTTCAACATCGCCGAGGCCGATGATCTCGACATCGGCGAGCCGGTCATTCATGCGGAACGGATCAGCAGCGGATTTCTCCCGCACGGGCAGATCGAGATAGGTTGGCGAGACATAGACCTTGCTCAGGAGCTTGCCGCGGTGCTTGACCCATTTGGCGTCGAAGAGCACGGCGAGAATAAGCGTTGCCCCGAGCACCAATTGGTTGACGGAGCCGGGCGTTGACATCCGGATGAGACCGTTCGTCAGGATCAGGACGAGGATCGCGCCGACAATCGCGCTGCCCACCGAGCCACGTCCGCCGCCAAGCGACACCCCGCCAAGCACCACCGCTGTCAGCACCTGTATTTCAAGGCCGATGCCGGTGTCGGCCCCGGTGCTGCCGAGCCGGGCGGAAAATAGAAAAGCCGCGATCGCCGTCAACAGGCCGGATGAGACATAGGCCATGCACACGGTGAGCTTGACGTTGATGCCGGCGTTGTAGGCAGATTTGCGCGCGCCGCCCACGGCTCTCAGCCGCCAGCCGGGCCGAAGCCGCGACAGGGCGATGTGAAGGGCTATGGCGATGGCTGCGAAGATCAGGAACGACACCGGAAAGCCGTACAAGGCGCCAAAGGCGAGATAATCCCATGCCGGCGAATCCGGCATATTGCCGACGATCGCGCTGGCAAGCCGGGGAAAGATGATGTCGTAGATCGCCCGGTAAATGACCAGAGTCACAAGCGTGGTGATGAAGGCGCGCAGCCGAAGATAGCCGATCAGCACGCCATTGAGCAGGCCACATACGAAACCCGTGGCGAGCGTCATTGCCAGCGCTGCGGGGAGCGGAAGTCCGAGCACGTTCATGCCGACAAGGGCCGCAAGAACGCTGAGCGCGAACATTGATCCGACCGAGAGGTCGATGCCGCCGGACATGATGACGATGGTGAGCGCCAGCGCCACCAGTCCGAACTCCGCCAGTTGCCGGGACAGATCGGCGAGATAGGCGGCGCTGATGAAACCGGGAATGGCCAGGGCCATGATGGCGACCACCACCAGAAGGGCGGCAACCGGTATAGCGCTGTCGATCCAGCTCTTGGACAGGACTTCCCCGACCAGACGGCCGGAAAAGAACCTGTAGCGCAAACGGGTCAGCGCTTTGCTGTTGACCATGCCCGGCAGCCTTACTTGAGGTCGTCAAGTGCCCAGCAGTTGCGCTGGTTCACGTTGTCCTTGGTGATCAGCGTCAGCGGGTTGAAGTACATCGACTTCGTCTCGCCTGCGGGGCTGTCGGACATCAGCAGGCGCGCGATCTCCTGGTTCAGCAAGTCGCCCTGAAGCGGAACATTGTAGCTGATGTAGAGGTTGAACAGGCCGTTGGCGACATTCTCGCAGCCAACCTCGTTGCCGCCGCCGGACGTTACGAGGAAGACCTGATCGCTTTTGCCGGCTTCCTTGATCGCCGAGGCCGTTCCTGTGTCCTGATTGTCCCAGATGCCGATCGCGCCGCATAGATCCGGATGCTGCTGCAGCACGGTGGCCATGATCGAGCGGGCCTTTTCCGGATTGTATTCCGTCGCCTGTTGCGACACCACCTGGATGTCCGGATGCTGGTTGAGCACCTTGTAGATGCCGTCGAGCTGGAACACGTCGGAAGCCGCGGTCGGCACGCCGGTATCGATCGCGACCTTGGTCGATACGCCCTTGCCGGCGTCGCATTTCTCGACGATCGCCTCGGCGGCCTTCTGGCCGATCTCGGTCCAGTCGGCCCCGACATAGGAATCGGTCGTGGTGTTGGACTCCAGATTGATCTGAACGATCTTGATTCCGGCCGCCTGCGCCTGTTTCAGAAGCCGCGCATAGGACTGGATATCCGGATTGTGGATCACCATCAAATCCGGCTTTTCGCTGATCAGCGACTGGATCGCCTTGGTGCCGGCGTCGGTGCTCCAGGCGGGGTCGCGGATTTCGAAGCTGTAACCGAGACGATCGGCCTGCTTGCGCATCTGCGCGGCCCAGCCCTCGGTCAGATCGAAGCCCATGGAAAGCGGTACGAACACCACCGTCTTGTCCTGCATCGCCGAGTGAAAGGCGGTGCTGCGGGGATTTTCAAGTCCCTTGTCCTGCGCGACCGAACAAGTCAGACCGGCGGCAACCATGGCGGCGGTCAGGGTCATAGTCCTCAATGCAGTTTTCATGTTCTCCTCCCAGTTAGAACAATGTGGATGCAATCGTCAGAGGTCGCCCTGCTGCGACGTCTGTTCGTCGCGCGGGTTCACAATGGAATCAGCCACGATCGCCAGCAGCAGCACCACGCCCTTGACGAGGTTCTGGACCGTGTAGTCGATATTCATGATTGTCATTCCGTTCAGCAGGATGCCGACGAAAACCGTGCCGAGAATGACGTTGCGAATGCTGCCGTGGCCGCCGTTTAGGCCGATTCCGCCAAGCACGACGACAAGCAGGATGTCGTAGATCATCGTCGAGTTGAAAAGCCGGGCGTTGATGGCATTGGCCGATGAGGCGAGAATGAGTCCGGCCAGAAAGGCGATGAGCGCGCTGATGGCATACTGGGCCATGATCATCGGCCGCATCGGTATGCCCGTCGTGCGCGCCGCGTCGGGATTGTTGCCCATCGCATAGACCATCCACCCGAAGCCCGTGCGCGAAAGGACAAAGTGGAACAGGGCGCACAACGCCAGAAAGGCAAGGACAGTGACCGGAATGCCGAGGATATTGCCCTGTCCGATCGCTCCGAACCAACTGGCGTCCGCCGGCACATTCTGCATCTCAAGCGTGAAGAAGAAGGTGCGGCCGGTGCCATAGATCACCGAGCCGGCGGCGAGCGTGGCAAAGATTGGCGGCACATCGCCGAATGCGATGATGACGCCGATGACCACACCGCAGAGTATGGCAAAACCCGCGCCGATCAGAAGCGCAAGCACGAGCGAATAGCCGGCGCCGGCAATCACGAAGGCCCAGCAGACCGAAACCACCATGATCGCGATCATCGAGACGTCGATGCCGCGGGCTATGACCACCAGCGCCATGCCGAGCGCCAGTATACCGAGGATCGAGACGCTGCGCACCAGCACCAGAAGGTTGCCGGCGGTCAGGAATCCCGGCAGCAGCACCGAAAAGAACACGAAGGCCATGACGGCGAGCGCGAAGACGATGCCTTCCTGGCTCCTGAGAAGGCTGAGGTAGAAGGGTTGGGCTGCCTCATGGCGCGCGGCGGGGTTTTCCATGCCTCAGTCTCCGCCCATGCGCATGGCTTCCAGCAGCTCTCTGGCCCTGTCTGCCCGAACGTCGTGATCGGCGGCAAGCGCCCCGGCGACCTTTTCGATTTCCGCACCGACTGCGCCGGCAACGATGGCGATGTTGCGGGCATGAAGCGCCATGTGGCCTTTCTGGATACCCTCAGTGGCAAGCGCGCGAAGGGCCGCCATGTTCTGCGCCAGCCCCACGGCGACCGTGACTTCAGCCAGTTCCTGCGCGCTTTCGACGCCGAGAATGTTGAGCGCGGCGCGGGCGGCAGGATGGGTCTTGGTGGCGCCGCCGACAAGGCCCAGCGCCATCGGCATCTCCAGCGTGCCCGTCAGGTTGCCCTTGGCATCGATTTCCCAGTTGGAAAGCGAGGTATAACGGCCGGATCGGGAGGCCCAGACATGGGCGCCGGCCTCTATCGCGCGCCAGTCATTGCCGGTGACGAGCACGATCGGGTCGATGCCGTTCATGATGCCCTTGTTGTGGGTTGCCGCGCGGTAGGGATCGACGACCGCGAAGGCACAAGCCTCAACGATGCCTTGGACCACCCTCTCGCCCGCGTATTCCTCGGTCTTCAGTGCCTCGGGCGTCAGCGTGACAGATGCTCGGGCGAGACGCAGGTCGGCATAATTGGACAGAATGCGCAGGCGGACCGTGCCCCCGGTAATCTTCTCGATCATCGGCGCAACGGTCTCCGCCATTGTGTTGACCGTGTTGGCCCCCATCGCGTCGCGGACGTCGACGATCAGGTGAACGGCGATCATCGTGCCGACGGCGGTATGCTCGAAGACATGCACCTCGATATCGCGGCAGCCGCCGCCGAGCGCATTGAGAATCCGGTCCTTCGCATTCGCCGCGGCGATGATTGCCTCGCGTTCACGCAAGACCCGCATCCGGGCGCCGTGCGGATCGCCGAGGCCGAGGACCTGGACCTGGGCACGCATGATCGGCCCCGTGCTGGACGTCTTGAAGCCGCCACAGGACCGGGCGATGCGGGCCATGAACGAAGCCGCCGCCACGACCGACGGTTCCTCGACCGCCATGGGCACGAGATAGTCCCTGTCGTTGACGGTGAAGTTGGTGGCGATGCCGACGGGCAGTTCAAACGTACCGATGACGTTTTCGATCATCCCGTTCGCCGTTGCGAGCGGCAGGCCGCCCTTGACGAAGACCTCCGCTTCGCTCTCGTCGAGTGAGACCGCGTCAGCGACTTTTGCGCGCCGCTCCGCGGGCGAAAGGTTGCGCATGTTTTCCAGGCGCGAATTGATGGCTGGGCGCGATGCGCCCTGTTTCACGTCGGCCAAGGCCGCCTCCCACGTGACATTCATGATCCTCTTGAAATGTTTATTGCGAGTTTGTTACCATGATGAAAAGGTACAGTTTGAGATAATTGTCTGAAACTGTCCCTGTCCGATAAAACCGTGCCCCATGGCGCGCGCGAAAGTGAGGAAGCTTGGAAACCGGGAAAGGTGCGTTTTCGAGGAAAGCGGCCGCTTCTTTGGCAAGCGGGATGGCGCCGCCGCCGGCGAAAGGCGCGACCCTGGTGGAGACCATCGTCAGCCAGATTCGCGAGGAAATCTTTTCCGGCGCCCGGCCGGCCGCAAGCCGGCTTCTTTCGATCCGCAAGGCATCCGAGCATTACGGAGTCTCGAAGAATACAGTGGTCGAGGCCTATGATCGCCTCGTGGCCGCTGGCCTGATCGCTGCCCGCAAGGGATCGGGCTTCGTTGTGGCCCAGGCTGTCGACGCCGATGGCGCGGGCCGGCCGCGCCACGTCGCCGAGGCAATCGACATCGCCTCGCTGCTCGGCGCCCAGCTTGAACAGAGCTTCGCGATCAGGGTTGGCGATGGCCGCCCTCCGCCCTCCTGGACAGAGCAGTCCGAGATCAGGCGGCATCTCGGCGCCTATGGGAGACCTGCCTCAATCGAAACCGACGGATATGGCGCGGCTTCGGGCTTCAGGCCGCTGCGACAGCAGATCGCGCGCCGGCTGGCGGACCGACAGATCGAGGCCGGGGAAGACAATGTGTTGATGACCTTCGGCGCCAACCATGCGCTCGATCTGATCATCCGCAGCATGCTCCGCGCCGGCGATACGGTACTGGTCGACGAGCCGGGCTACTACCCTTTATTCGCAAAGCTTGCGCTGGCGCAAGTCAGGGTGGTGGGCGTGCGCCGCAATCCGGACGGGCCGGACATCGCCGACCTCAACGCGAAACTCGCGCGCGAACGGCCCAAGCTTTTCTTCACGCAATCGCTGGGGCATAACCCGACCGGCGGCTCGATTTCCCTTTCCGTCGCCCACGCCGTGCTCACGGCGGCGGCTCAGCACAATCTGACGGTCATCGAGGATGATCCCTTCGCCGACCTCCCCGCCTCATCCAGCCATCGCCTGGCGACCCTGGATCAGCTCAGAACCGTGATCTCGGTTGGAACATTCGCCAAAACCCTCTCCGCCAGCCTGCGCTCCGGCTTCATCCTGGCGCGCCGCGATCGGATCCAGGCGCTGGCCGAGCTCAAGATGCTGACCACCGTCAACAGTTCGGGTCACGTAGAGATGCTGCTTCACAGGCTTCTGGCGGACGGCCATTATGATCGTCACCTCAGGCGCCTCTGGCAACGGATCAGCAATGCCTCGGAAACCGTGCAGGAAAAGCTCCGGCAAGCCGGATGGCAAACCTATGCCGACATGATCGGCGGTTACTATCAATATCTGCTCCTGCCCGAAGGGGTCAGCGACATCGAGCTTGCCCGCAAGGGCGCGAGGGAAAGCATTTTCATAGCACCGGGCAGCGTTTTCTGCGTGGATAAGCACTCGCCGCTGGCGCGCGGCATCCGTATCAACATCTCCCGTGCCGACGACCAGCGCTTCTACGATTTTCTTTTGCGCAGCCTTTGACGGTTCTACCGCCCGACGAGGACACCCGCCGGTGGCAGGATGTCCTTTGAGCCTCAGACGTGAGGTTCAGGAGCCAAAACACCGCTTACCCATCAAAGCTCAGACATTTCGGCGGACGATCTGCCTCCAAAACAAGGCGCAAGATCAACTGCTGAGAGCGGCATCTTGAATTCGATGTCGTTAAAAGACACGCTCAAGCACGTCTGCCCGCTTTTGGTTCCATTCCAATCGAAGCTTTAAAAGCGGAGACTTGCCTTTGCCGAGAAGACGTGGCTCTGAAGGTTTTCGCGAAACTCGCCCTCATAGGCCGCCTCGAAGGAAAGACGGTTTGTTGCTCTGGCTGTCAACGCTGCACGTCCGACAAACGCATCGGCCCCGATGTCGGCCCCTTGTGCGGAAAAACTGCCGCCGAAAACTTCCAGGTCCGTGGCGCGTTTGACATCCCCATAATCGTGGCGCCAACCGAGACTGACAAGCGGCTGGAGCTGCAGACCGCTATCGAACGCAATGTCTTTCGAAAAGGCCATGGCAATCGTGGTCTGGGTTTCTTCGAAGGTTTCAGAAGGCAGGGAGAGGCCGAGATTGCTTCCCGTCTCTTGCATGCTGTCGCGATGAAAGGCTCTGTAACCGAATGTCGCCGACGGCGTCAGCGTCAAGGCCGTGGTTTCAAACGGATGGAATGCCGTGGCTTCTATAAACCCGCCGGTACCATGACCACTGGCGTTTGCAATGGCATGGTAGGAGCCAAGTGACGTTTCCCGGCTGGTGGAAAGGTCGCCGTAGGAAAGGCCCGCCCGGGCTGCAACAGCGATCATGCCAGTGTCGAAAGTGCCGTAGAGTGCACCCTGATAGGTGCCGATATTGCCGGATCCGTTGGCATTGGCGGAAACTTTGGCATATTCGTAAGAGGCCGCAACACCTGCGATGCCGCGACCAAACGTCCAGTCGAGGCCAAAAACAGCGTTATTGGCGGTGGTGTCATAGCCGGAAAGCCCGCCGGACGCGCCGACATCGGTTGCAATCGTGTTGCCGGCAATCCAGGCCCGGCCGGCGCCATAAGCCGTCTCGTTTGGCGAAAACCAGTCGACAGACGGATCGGTCTGCCGTTCGTTGATCGTATCTGCGAAGCGACCGATGGCCCGGACTGACGCCGTGGCCATTTCCGCATGCAGTTGTCCGGTCATCGAGGGAAGGCCCGCAGCGAGCTCAGCGAGACTTGCCGCATAGAGCGTATTATAACCACTATTATAGGCTGAATCAGGTCTCTGCCCGGCCACCGGTCGCGTCGCATCGATGGCGCGGCCCAGCGCTTTTTCATTGACGCCGGCAGGAATTCCAAGTGCTTCGAGGTTGCCGTAACGCTCGGGCGTTGCGGCCAGCGACAAGGCATTGTCCCAGTAAAGAACATCGAAACGCGTGGCTTCCGGCAGGCCGGCCGCGGGCTGTGTCAGCACGTCAAAGCTACCGGTCACGCTGCCTTCAGGCGCGGAGACGAATGTGAAAAGCTGGCCAGGCTGAGGCACGAATCTATTGGTTGCGGATCCGCTAATGCCACGCAGTTGCGGTGTCAGCGTGCCTCCCGCGGTGAATTGGTTGCCGCTGCCGGAAAGGACGATGCGGTCATAATTGCCCGCGCCGTTTTGTGTCCCGGTTCCATCGACTTCAATCGTCGTGGTGGCCGTTGCGTCCAGCGTCACATTACCTGAAACGGTCAGCGTACCGGGCGAACTGCCCGGGGACAGTCTTCCTGAAACACTGACGTCGGAAACAATAAATCCGGTGCCGCCAAGGGCGCCGTCTTCGCCGATTTTCAACGCGGCTCCGGTAAGGGAGCCATCCACAGCCAGCAAACCGCCATCAACCGCGCCGCCTTTCCTGAATGTTGCGTCCCCGGCGATGGCCAGCGTCCCGGCACCCTGTTTTTCCAGGCTGCCGTCGCTTTCAAAGGATACGATCCAGGTTGTGTCGCCATTATCAGCGCCGACGGTGTAAACGCCGTCTCCGGTCATGCCGACGGGAGCGACCGACAAGGCGCGATCCAGCCTGACGAGACCCCAGCCATAAATTTCATCAACGCCTGAAGCGCCGAGATCCTCGGCGGTCATGAACAGGATCCTGACAATTTTCGCCGGAGAGAATGTCGGGTAAGCTTCGGTCAGAATGGCAACTGCTCCGGACACATTCGGCGCTGCCATCGATGTGCCGCTCATGTTTCCATAACTTCCGTCATCGACAGGGACGGTTGAGTAGATGCCGGTATCGCGATGAGAGGGACTCCCGCCGCCTGGAGCAGCGACACACCATTCTTTCGCCACGCCACATCGGTTGGAGTAGCTGCTTATCTGGTTATAGGCATCGAGCGCGACGACGACGACGATCCGCCCGCGCTTCAGCCCATCGTTTTTCTCGGCTGCGGCCAGCGCCTCGGCGGATGTAAAGCTCAGGTCAAACCCGGTGCCATGATCGTCATAAACGAGGTTTCCGGAGGAATTCGTCACCCCTTCGTTCTTTGGCTGAATGAACGGATAGAGGCCACCGCCAAGCGGATTTTCGGCAACAATGGGCGCTGATTTCGGATAATCGCCGGCAGAATTGCCAGCCGAGATGACCAGGATCTGGCCTGCGTCCAGATTGGAGCGCATCGCTTTTGCCCCGACCAGCATGTCCGGTTGACCTTCCGGCGCGAGGTTCCAGGTCTTGGCGCCCGGACTAACGCCCGGACCGTAGCTCATATTGATGACTTTAACGTCGGAAAACTGAGCAAGATAAAGGCTTGCGTTAATGTCGGGGATCACAAACGGACTGACCTTTTCAGGATCCACGAAAGGGGCCGGGACGGCCTTGCACACATCGTTCAGAACATCCGCGCCGCACACCTCGAGTGCTCTGATATCGAATGTCTGATAGGTACCGTCACCCATATCCACCCTGACGGCGCCGCCCGCCCCGGTAATTGCCTTGGCGGAAATTATGGTTGCATCGGGCGCCACGCCTTCCATGCCGAATCCATTGTGACCTGCGCCGATGATGCCGGAAACATGTGTTCCGTGAGCGACGAGCGCTTCGGTATCCGCAGGGCCCTGGATAAAGCCCTTCTCAAACTCTTCGATGGTCAGGGTCTGTCCATCCAGAGACTTGTCGAACCAGTGAACATAACTTGTGGAACGGGAATCGACGCGTCCCGCGAATTCAGGATGAACGGTTCCATCAGGGCTGCGGTCAATGCCGGAGTCGATGACGCCGACAACGACGCCCTTGCCGGTCAGCCCTCTTTCACGTGCGGCTTCTGCCCGAATGGCATCGAGCGAGTAATTCCGTTGATACTCGCTGAGTGCGTTTTTCGGGATATCTGGATTACCGCCGGGATAGGGCAGAGCAGCCGGATAGGTGTTGGCAGAAGCGATGCTCTGACCAGAAAGAGACGATGACGGATAAAGACGGGCCAGGTGCTGTCCGGACTGAACCGCGCGCGCAATACTGTGTACAAGTTCGGGCCGCAACTTTCTCGCGCTTTCATAGATCAAACCGGCACGTTCCGGCGTCAGCCGCGCGTTCTCGACGATGCTCGCCAGAAAGGATTGCTTCCCGTATCCGCTGGCCTGTTCGAGTGCGCTGGATATCGCGCCACCTTGCAATATTCGGGCGTTTTCTTCTGGCCGGGACGTTTCCTTCGCGAGCGCTGCAGTCGTCAAGGATGGAACCGCGGCCATTGCTGTTGTTAACAGCAGGACCAGAGAACGAGATGCACGCTTGTCTGACTGGCGCTTCGAATTGAACAGGCCGAGTGCCATGGAAATCCACCTCAATATCCGGTTTCATTTCAGGTTTTCAAATGGCAAGTCCAAAGATCGATGCAACATGGGCGCTCAGCCCGCGCTCCTTGTATCGATACGGCGTATTTTGCGGTTCTCGCCATTAGACGAACCTAATTTCCGTCTAGAGGAAGAAAAAGACTCTGTATCGCCCACACGTCCCAAATGATGTGCTGAATGTACAGAAACGGTTTCTGGTCAGGGAATACGCTGGCATTTGCGGCGTTTACATTGCTGCCGGCTCAAAGCGAGTTCAATTCTCACCGCTTGCCAGCAAACAGGCACGCCCTATCAGCATCGACACTTGCTTCTTTGCGCAGGCACTCGCCCAATGCCTGCTACGCCCAGAGGTTGTTTCAGCGTGACGAGGCCTCCGGACTCGGCTGGCTGACGGCGCCGCCAAGGCTGCGGCAACCGGCAACGTCTTGCGGCTTTACAGCTAGTTGCCGACCACCGAAGGCAGCCAGAGCGTGAGCTGGGGCCAGAAGGTGATGACAAGAAGACCGACGAGAAGCAGGCAGAGGGGCACCATCAGGCCCTGCACGATCTTGACGACGCTGAGACCGGTCAGGCCGCTGGCGATATAAAGATTGGAACCCACGGGCGGGGTGATGAAGCCGATCGCCAGGTTGACCGTCATGATCAAGCCGAAATGGATCGGATCGACGTTGTACTGGGCAATGAGCGGCAACAGGATCGGGGTGAGGACGATGATGGCGGCAAGCGTCTCCATGACCATGCCGACCACCAGAAGCATCACGTTGATCAACAGCAGCAGAACCAGCTCATTCGAGACGTTCCCGCCGATCAGATTGCCGAGCATGGTCGGCACGCCGAGCAGGTTGAGCGTCCGCCCGATCGCCGCTCCCGTTCCGGCCAGGATGAGGATGGGCGCGATCGTCAGCGCGGTTCCGGCGACGGTCCGAACCACGCCCAGTGGCGTCAACTCGCGGAACACGACGATCGAAACGAAGGCGCTGTAGGCAACCGCGATCGCGGCCGCTTCAGTGGGCGTGAAGACTCCGGAATAGATGCCGCCAAGCACGATAACGGGGGCCAGCAGCGCCCAGAAACTGTCGATAAAGGCCCTGAACTTCGACACCCGGCCCGCATCGGTTTCGATCCTGTCCTTGTGGCGCGTGCCGTACCAGAAGGCGTAGCACATCAAAAGGCCGCCGATCAGCAGCGCCGGAAACACGCCGCCGATGAACAAAGCGCTGACGGAGACATTCGCCGACATGCCGTAGATGATCATCGGGATGCTGGGCGGCACGATTACGCCGAGCGTGCCGGCCGTCGTCACCAGCACCGTCGCGAATCTGAGATCGTAACCCTGCTTCGTCAGGAGCGGGATTGCCATGGCACCGATGGCGGCGACTGTTGCGGGCGATGAACCCGAAATTGCGCCGAACAGCATGCAGGCCATCACGGTCGCGATCGCCAAACCGCCGTTCAGCCCGCCGATCAAGGCATCGGCGAAGCTGAACAGCCGGCGCGCAAGACCGCCCTTGGTCATCAGGTCGCCCGCCATCATGAACAGCGGGACCGCAAGAAACGGGAAGGAATCGATCGCGGTGACGATCGTTCGCACGGTCTGCCCGGTGTTGACCGGCGCGCCGAACCACCCCGGGATGATCGCGCCATAGCCGAGCGCAATGGCAACCGGTACGGTCAGCAGCAGAAGAACAAAAAATGAAATGATGGACAGCGCCGGATACATCAGATGTCTCCATGCTCGTTTAGCGGGATCTGCCTGGCGACAAAGTCGACGATCAGCGCCTGGATCGTTCTGACCATGGTGAGGCTGAAGCCTACCGGAATGGCGGCATAGACAGTCCACATCGGAATGCCGAGCGCCGGCGACGTCTGGCCCAGCATGGCAAGGCGCTCGATCAACGGAAGGCTGGCCGAAATCATGATGAAGCTGAAGACGAGCATGCCGATATGGGCGATAATCGCAAACACCCGATAGCTTTTCTCGCCGAACAGCAACGGCAGGAAATCGACGCTGATATGCCGTCTTTCCCGCACGGCGAGGCTGACGCCGACAATCGCCGACCAGACCAGCACATAGCGCGCCAGTTCCTCCGACCATGTGAACGGCGAACGCAGGAAGTACCGCATGATCACCTGCGCAAACAGGACCACGGACATGACGAGCAACGCGCCCGTCAAAAGGATGCGCTCAAAATAGCGTTCCAGAAAACGCAGGGCTTTCATGCTCACCTCCCAATCTCTTCACGGGGAAGCCGGACGCGGCCATGACAGCCGCGCCGTCGGCAATTTCATCAGGCTCTTGCCACTTTTTCGCGGAATTGCGCCGTGCCGGTTTCGATGTGCCCCAGAAGCGCTTCCACCGCCCAGTATTTTTCGGCGATATCGAAGTCAATGGCCCGGCTGCCGATGCCGTCGAAGGTCCCCAGACGCTGGTGGTAGAGCTTGGCGAGCTTGGGATAGCCCATCGGCTCTGCCATGGCGGCAAGCGCGAGGAAAACGGCCAGCTCGCCAGCGAGGTCGCTGTGTTGCGGTCCCTTGGTCAGCAGCCATTTATAGAGGTCGGGATGGAAATTCGTGAACACGCCGGTAAAACCGTTCGAGCCCGAGAGCATCGCTTCATGCGCAATGCCTGCATTGGCATTGACGATGGCAAGCGAGGTATCCGCGGTCAACGCCACGCGCCGGCGGACCGTTTCGAGGTCGCAGGAGACATCCTTCAGAATTCCGAAGCGATCCGAGCGCGCGCAAAACATCAGCTCTTCATCGCTCAAAAGCCGCCGGTATGGAGCCGGGCATTCGTAAAGGCCAAGCGGCAGATCCTTCGGCAATTTTTCGATCAGCGAGCCAAGATCGTCGATGAAGGCGGTCCCGCCCTTCTGGCCTGCGTCAAGGCGGTTGGTGACGAGCACCAGCCCGTCGACGCCGGTTTCGGCCACCGCATTGAGTTCGCGTTCCTGGTCTTCCAGCTTGTCGCTGACATGGCCGGACGCGACGACCGGAATCCGGCCGCCCACGGCTTCGACGACGAATTTTGCAAGGGCAACGCGTTCTTCGAGGCTCAGAAACAGCATTTCACTCGATTGGCACACGGCAAAAAGCGCGTCGCAGCCATTGGCGATATACCATTCGATCAGCCGAGAAAGTCCCGGATAGTCAATCGTGCCGTCGTCCTTGAACGGCGTGATCATCACCGGGATGATGCCCTCGATACGCTTAGTCATTGCTTTCGCCTTTCAGTACGCCGGGATTGACCACATAAGGACGGATTCTCTGGTGGTCGCCGGACAGATAGTCGAGAATGTTTGAGACGCAGCGCTCGGTGACGAGGCGTTCGGCCATCTTGTCCATGCCCGAAACGTGCGGCGACAGAAGAACATTGGAGAATTCGCGCAGCTTCGAAGACGCCGGCAGGGGCTCGGTCTCGAAAACGTCGAGCCCGACGCCGCCGATGCGGTCCTCCTCAAGCGCCATCGTAAGCGCGGCCTCGTCGATCAGCGGACCGCGCGAGGTGTTCACCAGAATGGCCGTCGACTTGACCAATGCCAGCCGCTCGGCATTGACCAGATGGCGGGTTTCCGGCGTCGAGGGTGCATGAACGGAGATCAGGTCGGACTGCGAGAACAGGTCTTCCAGACTTTCAACCCGCCTGGCGCCGAGGCTTTCGATCTGCTCGTCGCTGGCGAAGGGATCGTAGACAAGCGTCTTCATCTGGCTCGCCACGCAACGCCGCGCCATGGCGCCGCCGATCCGGCCAAGGCCGATGATACCGGCGGTGCGACCCCACAGGCCGGGGTGGAAACCGTCGAAGAACCACTGGCCGGACTTGACCATCCGGTCGCGCGGAATGATGCGGCAGGCCAGCGTCAGCGCCATGGCATGGGCATATTCGGCCACGCTTTCGTGATTGGCGCCGAAGGCCATGGCGACTGGAACGCCGGCAGCGCTCGCCGCCTCGACATCGACCTTGTCATAACCCACGCCCCAGCGCGCGATGATGCGCAGCGACGGCGCCGATTGCAGCACGCGCGCCGTGTAGGGTTCGCCGCCGGCAATGGTGGCCACCACGCCGCCCTGAAGCTTTTCGATCAGTTCGTCTTCGCTCGGAAGACGGAAGGTCTCGTTGACCTCGACCGTGAAGCCCGCCTCCTTCAGCGGATCAAACAGGGCATCGCCGTTTTTGAACTGCTCGGTATTGACCAGTATTTTCTTGTGTTCAGTCATGATGCTTCCAGGCATTCTGGTTGGAATTTGCGGCTGCGGGCGAGCGACCCGGCGCGGCGGCCGGCGACATTTACATGCCGCTCAGCAGGCCGCCGTCGACATAGATCACCTGGCCATTCATGAAGCTTGCGGCTTCGGAGGCCAGGAACACGGCAACGCCCTTCAACTCGTCGAGCTCTCCCCAGCGACCGGCGGGCGTGCGCGCGCAGACCCAGTCGTTGAATTCCTTGTTCTCGAACAGATCGGTGTTGAGTTCGGTGCGGAAATAGCCGGGGCCGATGCCGTTGACCTGAATGTTGTGGCCTGCCAGCTCGCAGCACATGCCCTTGGTCAGCATGCGTACGGCGCCCTTGGCGGTGGTGTAGGGAACAATGCTCGGCCTGCCGACTTCGCTGGCAAGCGAGCAGATATTGATGATCTTGCCGCGCTTGCGCTCCGTCATGCGTTCAGAGACCGCGCGTGCAACGAAGAACACGGCGTTGAGATTGGTTTCCATCACATCGCGCCAGAGTTCATCCGTGATTTTGGTAAACGGCGACCGGCGCTGGATGCCTGCATTGTTGACGGCGATATCGATGGGGCCGATTTCGGTTTCGATCTTCTCGATGCCGGCGGCCACTGCCTTGCTGTCCGTCACGTCAAAAGGCACGGCGTGGACGGCGTAGCCCTTGTCCGCAAGCTTCGCCTGCGCCTTGGCCAGACTTTCCGGCTTTCTGGAATTGATGACGACCGTTGCGCCGGCATCGGCAAAAGCCTCGGCAATTGCAAATCCGATCCCTCTGCTGGAGCCGCTGACAAACGCCGTCTTGCCGCTGAGGTCGAACATTTCCTTGATCATGAATTTTCTCCAGAGTGGCACACCCGAAGCCGCATCACGGGCCCGGCTGCGCGCGCCGCCTGCAAGCAGGAGCGCGGCGCATTTTCCGCCCGCCATCGGGGCGAGGACACGCGCTGTGCGCGCGTCCCTTGTCGTCAAGACAGATCAGTTGGCGGATTTCGCCTGATCGATCGCGTTCAGCAGACCATCGACGATATCGTCGCCGACATCGGCGCGAATCTGGTCGATCATCGGCGCGGTGCGCTCCTGGAACTCGGCCAGCGCCTCCGGCGTCAGCTCGATGATTTCCATATGCTCTGCCAACTCGGCACGCTGATCCGCGAGTGCCGCGTTCTGCGCGTCCCACTGATGGGCGATGGCATCATCGAGAACACCGTCGACGACGTCCTGCAGGTCTTCCGGCAGGTTCTGGTACCAGGCGTTATCCATCAGCATGAGGTTTGCCAGAAGGATGTGGTTGGTTTCGGTCAGGTAGTCCTGAACTTCATAGAACTTGCCCGACAGGATGTTGAGGTAGGGGTTTTCCTGACCATCGACAACGCCCTGCTGCAACGCGCCGTAAAGCTCGGTGTAGGCAATCGGGGTCGGCGCGGCGCCAAGAAGGCTCCACATCTCGATGTGATAGGGGTTTTCCTGCACGCGAATGCGCAGTTTGGCCTCCTCGATATCCTCGACCGAGTGAACGGGAACATCAGATGTGGTCAACTGACGGAAGCCGATGTTGAAGAAGCCCGCGAGACGGAAGCCGCTCGGCTCCATGTATTTCTCCAGGCCCTTGGAGAATTCGCTATCGAGCAGAACCTGCTTCTGCAGTTCCGGGTCTGCCGGAAAGATATAGGGGATGTCGAAGACAGCCAGCTGTTCGACGAAGGGAACCAGCGGTGACGTGCTCATCGTGGTGAGCTGGACATCGCCAAGCGCGATGCTCTCGGCCACTTCACGGTCGCCGCCGAGCGCGCCGCCGCCATAGAGCTTCGCGGAAATGCGGCCGTCGCTCCGCTTGTTGATCTCCGATTCCATATATTCGAAGGCCTGATAGATCGGGCTGTCGGGATCGGTGACCTGCATCGACAGGACCATGTTGTAGTCCGCCGCATGCGCGAGTGAAACATGCGATGTGGCGATCAAAATGCCGCCGGCGGCAGCAGCCAAAATCTTGTTCATAGAAGCCTCCCTTAGACTTGTTTATGGCGGGTGCGGGCAGGCCGGAACCTCTCTCCAAACCTCCCGACGACGACCGGACATTTCTGAAGCCGCCCCGCTCAATCGTTAGTTCCGGCCCTCAAAATCGAGCCGTGCCATTTTTGATGCTGGGGCCGGCGAAAACGCCGGAAATCACGACATGCAAAAATGTCCGGAAACCACTACATGCAACTGACATGTTAGTCAACACTCAGACGCATGCCAGCCATGCACTGCCCTGTCTCCCCCTCACCTGTTCAATTCCGCGTCTCATTCCAAGCGGCACCGCAATTGTTGACATGCATCTGACATGTTAAGATCGGATTCGATTTGCCGCAGCCTCTTGCAATCCGCTTGATCATCAAAAGAGACGACATGCCCGCTAAAACGCACCCGAATTCGGGTTCCCCCGAACCGAGCTCCGAACCGCCTGAACAGATGATGCGCGAAAAGGCCTATGAGCGGATCGAGGCACTGCTCAATTCCGGCGCACTGAAGCCCGGACAACTCGTTTCCCAGCGCGAGCTGGTAAAGCTCACCGATACCACGCTTGGCTCGGTTCGCGAGGCGATTGCAAGGTTTCAGACCGAAGGCTTGCTGATCCCGCTGCCGAAGCGCGGCCTTATGGTGCCGAGCATGGATATCCAGTTCGTGCGTGAGGCTTACGAGTTGCGCAGCGTGCTGGAACTGGCCGCCGTCGACGCTGCGATGCGGAACATTCCGAAGGATACGCTCGAATTCTGGATCAGAGAGTTTGAACGGGCAGAGGACGCCGCACCCGGCCAGGAGCAGGAATACGCGGATGCGCTACAGAAACTGGACTGGTCGATGCACAACGCGCTGATCGGGAGCATGCATAACGAGCTGTTTCTCAACGTCTATCGGGTCACGGCGATCAAGATCCGGATGGCCGTGCAATACCGGTTGCGCGTTACGCCGTTCAACGCCGAACGCGTCAGACGCGAGCACCTCGCCTTCCTCATCCCGATGCGCGAAGGGCGTGCGGAGGCGGCCAAAAGCGCCTTGCAGCAGCATATAGACAATTCGCTGACCCTCGCTCTGGGCGGCACGATCGCCTGATTCCGAGCACACGCTGTGGAACGTTTCGCCACCGAGCAGGCGATTTGACGCAAGCATTCAAACTGGCAAGCCAATTTCCGCCTTCCGTCCCGTTAACCGGCCCGTGGAAAAGTTGAGCGAGCGAAGCCAAGTCCTCATCAATGCATTTGCCCCGTCCCGAAAGCCCGTTCAGGCGTGGAGAACGGCTCTGCTTCCAAAGCCGGTTAAGAAGGAAAACCAGTCTTTTCCTTCGAGGTTTGGCGGCTCCCGCTGGAGCCTCCCGGCCTCGGGCGGCGATTGCACCCTCAATCATAACCGATATCGACCCAGCCGCGCTTTTCATGCGCTTCGGCCATGGCGTGGACCGCGCGTTCGATTTCGACGCCTTTCTCGAAGTCGATCACATGGGCAGGCTCTCCAGCCATCGCGGCGATCAAATGGCGGCACTCGATCACCTTGAGGTCGTTGAAACCCAGGCCGTGGCCCGGGGCGGGAATGAACTGGCCATAGGGCGGGTGCGCCGGCCCGGCGAGAATCCGAGTATAGCCGGCCTCCTCGGTCGCCCCGCCGGCGCGGAAGAGCTCCACCTCGTTCATGCGCTCCTGATCATAGGTGATCGATCCGGCCGAGCCGAAGATCTGGATCGCGATCCGGCCCTTGCGACCCCAGGCGGCGCGGTTGGCCATCAGCACGCCGGACGCGCCGTTTTCCATGCGAAACAGCACGCTGGCGATATCATGGGTCTCCACCGCGCGCTTCCCGCCGGCCTTCAGCGGGCGTTCGGCGTAGGGCTTGGCCATGTCGGTGGTGACGCTTGCAAGCCGGCCGAATAGCATCCGGATCAGCGAAAGCGGATGCACGGCGAAATCGTCCAGCGCGCCATAGCCGGAACTCGCCTCGCTCTTCCAGTAGAAGAACTGGTCGGGATCGGCCATGAAATCCTCGTCCATCTCGATGCGGATGTGATTGACCGCACCGATCGCCCCCTGCTTCAAAAAGCCCGCGATCTGGCGGATCATCGGGTTCTGGATGTAATTATAGCCAAGCACCGCGGCGCGGCCCGCGGCCCGCGCGGCGTCCCGCATCTTGAGCGCGTCGTCGAATTTCGGCGCCATCGGCTTCTCGCACCAGACGTGCTTGCCGCTCTCCAGCGCCGCAATCGCCATATCCGGATGAAAGGCATTCGGCGCGGCGATCGAAATCACATCGACGTCGGGGTCGGCGACGAGATCGCGCCAGTTCGCAGTGGCCTTTTCGAAGCCGAAGGCCCGCGCCTTTTCGCGCGCGAGATCCCGATCGACCTCGGCCAGATGCGCGAGCCGAACCGGCGGACAATCGCCGAAGGTCGGCCCGACGGCATTCCATGCCAGAGCATGGCATTTGCCCATATAGCCGGTTCCGATCAGGCCAATACCAATAGACCTCATGTGCAAGCCTCCCGCGCCGTCGCGGCGCATTGTCCCGACTACGTGTCGAATGATGTCGGACCGAAGAATAATTGTTTTGTTTCATTTAGTCCAAATAATAGAATAAAAATTATCCGCCCCCCTGGCCTTCGAGCGGGTCGCGGACCGGAATGCGGTGACGCTGCCGATGCGGCGCGGTGGGCGTCTCGATCTCGTGCCTGGCGCGAACCGTCGGACCCCGATTCCACGATCGCCGCATACCGGTGGCCGAGATCGAGCGCGCCGGCTTTTCCTGAATGAGCTGTAGCGGCGCGACCGACAATGGGCCTATGCTGCGGCGCTCCTACTCTTGGGGAGAACGCGGATCGTCATAAACCGAACTTGGAAATCTTTTCGCTCAGGGTCCGTCTCGGAATCTGTAAAATCCGTGCGGCTTCCGCGACATTGTTGCCGGAGGTCGTCAGCGCGCGCTGGATCAGGGACTTTTCATATTGCCTGATTTCGTCATTCAGGCCGGCGGACGGCGCCGATTGCGCATCGCCGCGCGATGCGGATTCGAGAGCCCAGTCGACCCCGAGCGCCTGTGCTTCGGCCCTGTTCTTGAGTTCGCGGACATTGCCTGGCCACGCTTCCGCGAGAAGACGAAAGCCGTGCTCGGGCTCGATCTCATTGGGCTTTGAGCCATAGCGTCTGGCGGCCAGGCGCGCGAAATGGGCGTAAAGCAGAAGGATGTCGCTGGCGCGGTCCCTGAGCGGCGGTACAGAGATGGTGACGCCCGACAGCCGATAGAACAGGTCCGCGCGGAATTCATTGTTCGCGATCGCGCTCTGCAGATCGGTTTTGGACGTCGCCACGATCCGGACATCGATCGGGCGCGAACGGTTTTCCCCCAACCGCTCCACCATTTTCTCCTGCAGGACGCGCAGCAATTTTGCCTGGAGCGGCGGGGCCAGCGCATCGACCTCGTCCAGCAGCACAGTGCCGCCGGAGGCATATTCGAATTTGCCCGAACGATCCTTGTCTGCGCCCTGAAACGCGCCCTTGGCAAAGCCGAACAGCTCGGTTTCGAATGCCGCGTCGGGTATGGCGGCGCAATTGATCGGCACGAACGGCCGCGCCGCACGGTCGCTCTGTTCGTGAAGGGTTCTGGCGACAAGCTCCTTGCCGGTTCCTGTCTCGCCGACGATGAGGACATTGACATCCAGCGAGGCAACCGTCGCAATTCTCTCTCTCAACCGGACGATCGAGGGATGGTTGCCGATAATCTCACCCACGCCCTCCGGCGAACTGAGAACCACCTTTTGCAGACGCCTGATCTCGGCGCTCATCGTATTGCGCTTGATGGCCCTGTTGAGCACCGCGATGAGGTGGTCGGCGTCATAGGGTTTCTCCAGGAAGTCTTCCGCGCCGGCCTTCATCGCCTGAACCGCAAGCTGGGTCTCGCCGTGTCCCGTCAACAGTACGACCGGCAAGCCCGGATGGCTTTTCCTGACGGTCGAAAGCAATGTCATGCCATCGACGCCGGGCATCCTGATATCCGAGACGAGAACATCGGGGACGACGTTGTCGAGCTGCTTCAATGCGTCGATCGCATTGTTGAAGCCGGTGACCTGAAACCCGTTCATTTCGATCCAGTCGGATGCGGATGCAAGCAGGTCACGGTCGTCGTCGACAAGGAAGACATGGTCCTTCTTCATTCAGCGGCCCTCACTTTCTGGACATGCAGCGGCAGCCGGACCGTCGCTATGGTTCCACCTTGCGGATCGGGCGAAAGGCGCAGCTCACCGCCGTGATCCTCGACGATGGCGGCAGAGATCGAGAGGCCGAGTCCCAGCCCCTCGCTCCCCGCCTTGGTGGTGAAAAACGGCTCCATGGCCTGGTCGAAATCCTCCGGACTGATGCCATGGCCATTATCGGCGACCGCAATATCCACATAAGCATCGGATGCGCTCACGGTGATCGTGATCCGCGGTGACGCGGCTTTCCTCCAGAGCATCGATCGCATTCAACAGCAGATTGAGGAAAACCTGTTCCAGCCGGATGGACGATCCGGAGACATACACTGCATCAGCGGCCTGGATCTTCGGCTTCACGCCGATCCTTTCCGCCCGCGCTCCGGCGATTTCGACGGCGGCCCTGAGGCTTTCGACACAATCGAAGGCCTCGATTTCCGCCCGGTCCTTTCTCGAAAATGTCTTGAGGTGCTTCACCGTCTTCTGCATTCGCCGGACAAGATTGCGCGCCGACTCGATCCTGCTGGCGACGCCCTTTTCCTCAACCGAGCGCGCCAGCAGGCTGGTGCTCGCAAGCGTCGTCTCCAGCGCGGCGAGCGGCTGGCTGACCTCATGCACGATGGCCGCCGACATGCGGCCGAGGGCGGCCATTTTTTCCGCGTGGACAAGCCCGTCCTGCGCGACCTTGAGATCGTGTTCCGCGGCCTTGCGCACCTCGATCTCATGCGCCAGATCGCGGGTTCTCTCCTCGACCTTGCGCTCAAGCATCTCGCTCTGCTGGAGCCGCAGTGCCACGAGCTGGCGGCGCTGCAGCAGAAAGTGAAGCGCACCGGTGAGAAGCATGCCGACGAGTACCGTGATCAGGCTCCAGACGGTCGCACTGTCTCTGGCCGGCGCCAGATCGGTGCTGGCGAAAAGCGTCCAGCCTTCTCTCGGCAGCCTTACCGACGCGGAGAGAAGACTGTCGTCGATCCTCTCGAACAGGTCTTCACCGCTTACGAGGAGGTCACTGGCATTTTCGCCGGCGGCGATCGGCCGCCGGGTGCCCAGATCGATGCCTTCATAGGTGCGCGAGGCGATCAGGGTGTCGAGCGCAGCCTGCGTGAGCCGGGCAATCGGCCGATATTTCCAGTCGCTGTTGCCGGTGAGAAACACGATCCCGTAGCGATCCGCGAGCGAGAGGTTCTGCGCTGCCGATTTCCAGCTTGCCTCAAGCGGGAGCAGGTCGATCTTGACGACCACGACCCCGGGCTGGCCGCCAGGCCCTGCGCCAATCCGCCGGGACATGAAATAGCCGGGCTTCCCGGTAGTCACGCCAATCCCGTAATAGCTGCCATCGCCTTCTTTCATCGCGTCCTTGAAATACGGCCTGAAACCGTAATTCCTGCCGACCAGGCTATCGGGCTGATCCCAGTTGCTGGACGCCAATGTCAGGCCTTCGCTGTCGAGCAGGTAAAGATAGGTCGCGCCGGAAGCGGCCACCGCGGTCGAAAGATAGGCATTGGCCGCGGCAATACGTTCCGGGTCCTGCGGCGCGCGCAGAAGCGCCCTCACCCGCTCGTCTTCGCCTGCAATCGTCGGCAGGTATCTGAAGCGGTCGATCTCGGCTTCCACGCTTCTGGCTGCGAGAAAGGCGGATTGCTCCAGCCGGACCAGGATGGTTTTCTTCTCCCTGTCCTCGACAAGAAACCACACGACGACGGCCGACACGAACACGACGGCGAGCGAAACCAGGGAAATCTTGTAGCGTTTCATCGACAGTACCGGGCCAAGCATTGCTCCAGGCTATTTATCCGTCTTCAGGCCCGCACTCGGCAAGAGCAATCGTGTCCCCCTCCGCTTCGCCAAGCAAGATGCAATCGTTTTGCCGCCCGTAGCAGATTTTCCACCCCGAAACGGTGGCGCCGGAGGCGGCAAGATGAAGCGTGCCGACCGGCGGCGCTTCGGGATGCCACGTCCACCATCCGCCGACGAGGCGGGCGCCGGCGCCGGGGTCCATCCCCGCGCCCGACCCCTTGACCCTCGCCTCGGTCAGCACGAGCTCAGCGTCGACGATCGCCCAGTCCTCCTGCCACTCGATCTTTTCGACCGAGTGAACCCAGGAAAGCGAGAACGCGGTTGCGGCGATGACGGTCACCTTGCCGCCAGCGAGAATGCACAGGCTCATGTGCCCGCCGCCTGCGAAACGCTGCTGCGCCTGATCTTGCGATAAACCAGGAATGCAAAGACGACCGCCAGGAAAAGGCCGATCTCGTCGGTTATCGGCAAGGAAACGATCAGGGTTCCCGCAGCCGCCGCGGCCATAAGCCTCATGAACGGGTTCAGACGCGTTCCCGCATATCCGATGACGGCGGTTCCCCAAAGGCCGATCGCAAGCGCCGCCTTGAAGACGATGTAGGCGACCGCCGGCGCGTAGCCGATCGTTTCCGCCAGCGGACCGCCATCCTGCAACATCAGGGCGGGGGTATAGACCGCCATGAACGGGATCACAAAGCCGGCGGCCGCGACCTTGACGGCTTCGAGCGAGATCTTGAGGCCGTTTTCCTTCGCGATCGGTGAGGCCGCGAAACAGGCCAGCGCCACCGGCGGGGTGAGATCGGCGAGAATGCCGAAATAGAACACGAACATATGGCTGACGATCAGCGGCACGCCCAGTTCCAGCAAGGCCGGTCCCGCGATCGACGACGTGATGATGTAGTTCGGTATGGTCGGTATTCCCATGCCCAGCACGATGCAGGTGATCATGGTGAGCACGAGCGACAGGAACAGGTTGCTTTCACCCACGGACACGATGAACTGCCCGAATGTGTTGGCGGCGCCGGTCAGGGTCATGGTGCCGATGATGATGCCGACAACCGCACACGCAACGCCGACGGGAAGCGCCGTCTTGGCCCCGTCCGCCAAGGCATCGCGACATATGACGAGGGATTCGCGTCCGCCCTTCGTGAGCACGTTCCAGGCGATCAGCCCGGCGACCGCGACAAGCATCACCCGGTTCCCGTAGGCGAGGAAGGCGGCAGCGACCAGGCCGAGGCCGACCCAGAAGATAAGCCGGATAATGCCTTGCGGAAGCCCGAGCGCAATGGAGCCGCCGAGGATGAGCATCACGGTGAGCGCAAGGCCGATGGTGCCGGCATAGAGCGGCGTGTAACCCGAAAACAGAAAATAGACGAGAACGATCAGGGGTAGAACGAGAAACCAGCCATCCTTCAGGGCCTTGACGGCGGATGGCAGTTCAGACTTGCCCATGCCGACCAGACCGTGCTTTCCGGCCTCCAGATGCACCATCCAGAAGGCGGATGCGAAGTAGAGAATGGCCGGAATGATCGCGGCCTTGACGACCTCGTGATATTCGACGCCGAGCGTTTCGGCCATGATGAAGGCGACCGCCCCCATGACCGGCGGCATGATCTGTCCGCCCATCGATGCCGTCGCCTCGACCCCGCCGGCGAAGGCCGGACGATAGCCGAACTTCTTCATCAGCGGGATGGTGAACTGACCGGTGGTGACCACATTGGCGACGCCCGAGCCCGATATCGTTCCCATCAGCCCGGAGGAAATGACGGAGACCTTCGCAGGTCCGCCTGTCCGATGCCCCACCAGGCCGAGTGAGACGTCGGTGAACAGTTTGATCATCCCCGCTTTTTCAAGGAACGCGCCAAAGAGGATGAAAAGGAAGATGTAGGTCGAGGAAACATAGATGGGAATGCCGTAAATCCCCTCCGTTCCATAGGCCATGTGGTCGATGACCTGCGAAAAATCATAGCCGCGATGGTTGAGCGGCGACGGCAAATATTGGCCGAAGAAGCAATAGGCCAGAAACAGGCCTGCGATGATCGGCAGCGCCGGGCCCATCACCACCCAGGCCGCCACGAACACAGTCGTCAGCGCCACGACACCGAAGACGATGTCGCGCGGCAGCGGATCGCCGGCGCGAAGGGTCAGCGGCAGATACTCCACATACTGGTAGAGGGCGACCGCGACGCCCGCCAGCGCCAATACCCAGGCAACCGCCTTCCATGCGCCGGATTTCCGCCGCGCCAGAGCCATCAGGGGAAAGGTCAGCAACATCAGGAAGCCGACATGGATCGCCCTTACGATCTGGCTGGCAAAATCGATAAAATGGGCCGCGGTCGCGATCTGGAAAGCAGAAAACGCGATGGCTATCCAGAACAGCAGGCGGCCTTCAAATGATAGGGGAAAGGATTCGGCCAACGGATCGTGCAATCCGAGGTCACCGGCCTCCTCCGGCATTTCATGTTTCATGGAATCGTGCGGCATCGCGTCCTCCCAAAGCGATTCAGTCCGGGTGGGGCCGGCTGCGAAAGTCGGCCCCGGCTTGCTCTCCAAGGGAGGCTCAAAGCAAGCCTTTTTCCTTGTAGTAACGCTCGGCGCCCGGATGAAGCGGCACAGGCATGCCTTGGGTCGCGTTTTCCAACTTGATCATCTTTGCGGCCGCGTGCGCCGACTGCAGTTCACCAAGGTGTTCGAACATCTGCTTGGTCATCTGATAGACCGTCTCTTCAGACACGTCCTCGCTCGTGACGAGGAAGTTGACGACCGCGACCGTTGCGACATCAGCATCCTGCCCTTGATAGGTCCCGGCCGGAATCGTGCCCGCGATATAGGGCGGTCCGAGCTTCGCCGTGACATCCTCTGGGACGGCCACGACAGTGATGTCGACAGAGGTCGAAAGATCCTTGATGGACGCAACGCCCAGTCCCGCCGACTGCAGCGTGGCATCCAGCTGGCGGTTCTTGATCAGCTCCACGGATTCGGCATAAGGCAGGTATTCCGTCTTGCCGAGGTCATCATAGCTCATGCCCGCGGCTTCGAAAATCTTGCGCGCGTTCAGTTCCGTGCCGGATTTGGGCGCCCCGACCGAGAGCGCCTTGCCTTTCAGGCCCTCGAAATCGGTGATGCCGCTCTCCTTGGCGGCAACGATCTGGATATAGTTCGGGTATATCGCCGCGACGCCGCGAAGCTTGTCGAGCTTTTCCTTGAAGCCGGCTTCCGCGTCGCCTTCCCAGGCAAGTTGGACGGAATCGCCGAGCGCGAACGCCAGTTCGCCCTTGCCCCGCTGCAGCAGGTTGAGGTTTTCGACCGACGCCTTCGTCGATTGCACCTGCGTCCGGACCCCGGGGATATTCTCTGCATAGATCTTCGAAAGGCTCACGCCGAGCGGATAATATACACCCGAGGTGCCACCGGTGAGAATATTGATGAATTCATCCGCCTTCGCCGATGTCGAGGCAACTGAGACCGCAAGCGCGGTTGCAGCGGCGAAAGCATATCTGTGGAAACGGTAAGACATTTTTCTCCTCCAATTGTGCAAGCGCCGTCTCCCAAGTTCAGCGCTGCAAATGATTTTAGCGGAGGCGGTCTTTTATAAGAAATAATATTAATTACAATGGCTTACACGAATTCCGCAATTTCACTTCGGCAACAATCCGCCGACAAAACAGGGAAACTGGCGGAAACCTGCCAACTTGATAAGCAAGTGCAGTCCCGCAGTGCCGGAACAAAAAACTGTTTGAATGTCGCAAAACGCGCCGCTCAGTTCAGAGCGCCGTAGAGCACGGTGATCCAGACGGTGTTGCCTGCAAGCCAGCCCAGTCCAAGCCACATCAGTTTCCGGTTGTCTTCGGTTCTCATCGCGATCAGGGCGACCACGGTTCCGGCAACGAGGCGGAAGCCATACCAGACGCCAAGGGACGTCAGGTGCTCTCGTCCCTTGATGAGCGTGTCGACCAGATCGAAAGCAAAGGAGATCGCGAACAGGGCAAAGAACGCGGACCGCCGCCGGAAGAAGAAATCCTCCCGATCAACCTGCCCCTGAATGTGGTCGGGATAAAGCAGGGTCGACATCAGGAAAAACAGCGAGGCGTAGGACAGAACGAATATGTAGATCCAGAAATTCCATTGGGCGATCAGGCGAAGGGCGAACTCCCACCACCAGAAGTGCACGGCGCCGAGAAGAAGCACCAGCGACCAGACGATCTGGACATGCATGCCGTTGGTCTTGATCGGCTCCTGCAGGCGGCGGGAAAGACCGGACAGCACGCGCGTGATCGCCAGGCCGAGGATGAGGCTGACCAATATCCGCAAATGTCCATACGCATCCATGTCCGCTACCCGTTTCAAGCTCACCCGCCCCAGTCCAGGGCGGCGGCGGAAGCATAACCATTTGAATCGGGTTCCGCCAAGCCGGCCCGCGGGCCTGATTGCAGATGCGCCGTGATGGAAGGGAAACGCCGGATGAAACGGTGGTTTTTCCCGCGCTGGGAACCATCGAGGCAGACCAATAATAGCCGGGAAGTCGACCTTTCGCGCACAGCGCATCACGCCGTCGCGGCAATACAGCCGTGGTCGGGCTTCAAGGCATCTCACACGCCCTGGAGACGGCGGCGTCCGCGGAGCGGCCGGGTCGTCAGATCAAGCTGGCTGCGTTGCGGCCCACCAGTTTGCGGATCCGGCTTTCGGAAAACTGCAGGTCGAGCATGGTGTTGACGATCTCGCGATATCCCTCGACCGGAAGAGGCATGTTGACGAGACCGAGATCCGAACCGAGAATCGTGCTGTCCTCGCTGACCACGTCGACAAGACGGGCGAATTCGTCCGGCTGATGCTTGCGGCCCCGGCACTCGATAAACATGCAGATCGAATGCTCCATGAAAACACCCATGCGTGCCATGTCCTTCATGTCCTGCTCGTCGCAGCCGATGACGTAGGTCGGATGGTTTACGAGCATTTTCCTGACGCCGCGGCTGATTGCCTCGGCAAACAGGATCTTCAGTTCGGCAACGCCGAGATGTCCGCCCGCAAGGATGATGTCGCCGGCGGCGATGACATCGAGCACGTCCTGGGCCTCCTGGGTGAGCCTGCCGTCATCATTGAGCACGGTGAGCGGCGCCTGCTCGAGCATGGGAGCCTTGCTCTTCGGATAGTTCTTTGTTTCCGTGGCGCTTTTCTCGATGTGGTTCCTGGCCGAAAAGGTCGGCATCCAGACAATCTTGCCGTTGAGCTTGACGGCGTGATCCACCGCATAGGGATTGATGCCGCCGACAGCATTGTTGAGCGCGACGCCGGAATAGGTCTTCACCCGGCTGTCGGGATAGAGCTGGTTCAGAAGTTCCGCATGGGCCATACCAGGATAGAAGTGGTCCTTGAACACAATGGCGTCGAACCCGGCAGAGCCGGCATCGACCATTGCTTCACGGTGGTTGATCCTGCGCGGGAACGCGGCAGGACCGGAGTGGCAGTGCAGGTCCACCGCTCCCTGAAGAAGGTCGCTGATTTGTTCTTCGCGTTCCTGCGTGCGCGGCGGCTGTTGGTCAAGCGTCATCATCTGAAAGTACCTCCGTTCAGGTTGGTTTTCAGGCGTTTGGAAGCGGGTAATCCGCGGCATTGAGCACCCAGCCGGGCTTCGCCGAGAAATCGGAGCGCGGCGGGCTGAAGATATCGACAAGGAGATTGCCGGCTGGGTCCATGCTTCTCGATGTATGGGTGGCCGGCGGCGTGATCACGGCCACGGATGGCGCATCGCACTGCTCGGCATCGTCGGGCCGCCAGTTCGACAGATCGGTGGTCCAGGGCCAGCGCAGATAGTGGATGTAGGATCCCTTCAGGCACAGGGAATATTGCTCGAAATCGTCATGGTGATGCGGCGACATGGCTCGCGTATCGCGCGGCGGGCTCTCCCTGAAGACGTTCACCATTACCGTCGAACCGCGGAAAATGCGGCCGAAGCGCCCGGCTTCGTCGGGGACGTCGAGACTGTAGGCGTGGATGCCGGGCTCGATCGGCCCAGGCCAAGGCTGGAACGGCGCGACGTTGGGGTCCGGCGTATCATACGCGGCCGCATTGTCGCAGAGAGACGCCATATCCTCGTTGCGCGTCGTGACCAGCCGGATAACCAGCCCGCCGGACAGCAGACGCACCGTGCTGGGGCCCCCGGGGACGAAGGCGATCGCCGGCCCTTCCACGGTTTTGCTGTATCGACCGGCGACAATGGCGATCCGGGTTCCGGCATCCGGCAGCAGGACGGCATATTCGTCCACCTGACTTTCGCGCTCGAGCACCAGCCCTTCCCGTCCCTCACTGTAAGCGATGACGAGATTCTGGCCGCGCGCGTACCAGGTCCTGACATTGTCTCCGCTTTCGACCGGTTCGGTGGCGTAGAAACGGGCGTATTGGGCAGCCTTGAATGCGGTCGCGCCCCTGCCGGCGGCGGAACCGCCTGCAAGCGTGGAACGGGGATCATCCTTGGGATACATTGTCTCACTCCTTCAATGCGGGCGCCGGTATGGCTTTGAACGCGTCGACGAGGCGCAGCGCGGCCTGTCGCATCAGGCCCTGATCGTTGGAAACAACAAAGGCGCTTGCGCCGAGGGTTTCGAAGAAGGAGGCCCCCTCGGCATCGGCCGCCATGATGCAGACAGGTTTGCCGACATTGCGCGCCGCGGCCAAAACCTTTGAAACCGCGTCGCGGACTTCGGGCGACCTTGGGCTTTCCGCACCCATGGAAACAGTCAGGTCTCCTTGGCCGACAAAGATGCCGTCAAGGCCGTCAAGCCGAAGAATGGTATCGACATTCTCGATCGCCGCCTGGTCCTCGATCATGGCGAGGGCAAGTACGTCCCTGTCCTGCCGCGCGATATGGTCATGCATGCCGACGCGGCCATATCCGCCGGCGCGATTGGTATTTGAAAATCCTCGCTCGCCGCCGCGGTAACGGGCAAGGGCAACCAGCTTTTGCGCCCGTTCGAGATCATAGACATGCGGGACGAGAATGCCGGCCGCTCCGGTATCAAGCGCGCAGAGCACATCTGAAAAATCGGGCACGCGCACCAGGCCAGCCAGGCCCGAGACCTTGCATCCGAGCAGGATCTGGTCCAGCGCCGAGCGCCCGAGCGGGGCGTGCTCCTGATCGATAATCACGAAATCGAGCCCCGCCTCCCCCAGTATCTCGCAGGCATGGCTCGTGGGGAATTTCGCGAAGGTTCCGAGTAACCGCTCTTTTCCGCGAAACCGCTCGGCGAATTGTGTGGACATGGAAAATCTCCTCACCTCTGGATAGACCGGTACCCGGCCAACGGGGAGCCTTTTTCGAAGGTCGTTTCACGGGTTGAAAAACTGCGATCAGCCGGCAGCGCGGCGTATGATCTTGAAGATGCCCTGCATCATTGCCACGGTCTGTTCGCCGCATCGCAGCTCGCCCGAAGCGAAGGTCAGCGACCGTGTTGTGCGTTCGATCCGCGCCGTGCTGCAGACAAACTCGCCGATCTCGACGCGGCCGCAATAGCTGATATCGAGCTGGATGGTGGCGGAGACGATCCTCGGCTCGCCTTCCTTCAGGTGGGCATTGCGGTGCATCCCGACTGCGCGGCCCAGACCGATATCGGCAAGCGTTGCCAGAAGCCCGCCATGCATTGCGCCATTGCCGTTGCCATGCGCGGCCGTGCACAAAATGCCGATACTGGGCAAACCGCTGGCCTGACGGTGCCAGAGCGTGACGAGGGGTGCCGGGAAACGCTGCTCGCGCGAAGGGGACCAGCCATGTGCGGCCGGGTCAAAGGCTACGTCTGTCATGGTTTTCGGCCCTAGGCGGCGGTTTTTCTGGCATCCGGCAGGCAGAGCATCGCGCGCGCCTCGTCGGGGCTGGCAACGCCACAGCCCAGGCCCTCGATTATCGCGATGCCCTGCTCGACGAGCTCGGCATTGCTTTTGGCGAGCACACCGTATTCACGATAGAGATTGTCCTCCAGCCCCACGCGGCAGTTGCCGCCGAGAATGACCGATTGCGCCAGCATCGGCATCTGGAACCGGCCGATCCCGAACGCGGACCAGATCGCATCCGGCGGAAGCATCGATTTCAGCAGCATCATCGATTCCGGCGTCGCCGGCGCGCCGCCGGGCAGGCCGAGGCAGAACTGGAAATAGGGTGGCGATGGAAGGTCTCCGGCCTGCAACAGCCGCCTGGCGATATCGATGTCGCCGGGGTTGAAGACTTCCAGTTCGGGCTTGACCGATGCGTCCTGGATCATGCGGGACAGCGCCCGCAGGTGGCTCGGCGCATTGACGATCGCATAATTCGGGGTGTTCATGGTGTTGAGGTCAAGCGTGCACATTTCCGGCCGCAGCTCCAGGATGTGCTCGACGCGACGCAGCGGCGGCATGACGGAGATGCCGGGCATGGCATCTTCTTCGAACGCCGGCTCATGACGCGCGCCGAGCCCCGACGTCAGGTTCAGGATCATGTCGACGCCGTTCTCGCGGATGCGTTCCACCACTTCGCGGTAGAGCTCGCGCTTCATCGAGGCGGCTCCCGTCTCCGGATCCCGCACGTGCACGTGACAAGCCGATGCGCCAGCCCTTGCGGCGGCAACGGCTTCTTCGGCGATGTGTTTCGGGGTTATCGGAACATAGGTGCTGTTCGACCCGAGAACCCCGCTTCCCGTGAGCGCGCAGGTGAGAATGACTTTACGTTTCATCTTGCTGTTTCCTGTCAGGGATTGCGGGCTTCAACTCCCGCCTCATCCGGATAGATACGTTCGAGTTCGACGCTGATCCTGGCCGCGGCTTCCCTCATCGGTTCGACAATGGTCTTCTCGACGCGGTCACCGGGCACGGCACGACGGAAATAGCCGGTGCCCATGGCAGCGACCGCCCGCCCGCGAAGCAGGATCGGAACGGCGACGAATTGCAGACGCTTGGGGTGGTAGAGCGCGTCCGGCGTCGCATACCCGCTGCATCTTACCTGCTCGACCGACCGCCTTAGCCGTTCCAGCCCATACGGCGCGCCATCGACGAAGTGCTGCTCATGGTGTTTTCTGATCAGTTCTTCCCGTTCCTCGTCGCTGCAAAAGGCCAGGTAACAGCGCCCGAGCGCGCTGACTGTCATATGCAAACGCATATGGAGCACTGCGAATGGGAACGCCCATGGGCTGATCGAATTGGTGGTGTATTTGATCACCATCAGACCGTCGCAGGGCGTGGCGATGCTGATAGGCCATTTGATCTGGTGGGCTAGATCGACAGTGGCGTTGCGGGCCGCCTCGATCAGCATCGGCGTGCCATCGTAGCCGCAGGACAATGCCTGCACTTCGGACGTCAGCCGGTAGCCGCCGAGAAAGCTGTCGCGAACCACATATCCGTCGTTGATCATGGTTTCGAGCATACGAATGATGGTGGATTTCGAAATGCCCGTTCGGTGGTGCAACTCGCCCACGGAAGCGAAACGCAGTTCGTTAAGCGTTCTGAGCACCTGAAATGCGCGCTGGACGGCCTCCACGGGGACATATGACATCACGCTGTCGAGTCCCCCTCGCGTCGGCTTCTCGCGTGAAAGCCCTTTGTCCTGCGCTGGAGCCGGTCGTCGCTCCCTCAGCCTCGATTGCATGTCCATGCTCATCCGGCCCTCCTCCCCGCGACGGCTCCTCATCTTCGGGATGTTCGACCGTCGATAAGAAAACTAAGCCGGTTTGTTGAAAAGCAAAACACCGAACCGCAGGCATTTCAGTCGCTGAAACGGGAGGGTGACGCGCTTCGACCCTTCTCGCGAAGGAGCCAGAGGTAAAACAGACCCATCAGCGCGGCGCAAGCGATGAGGATCGGCGCAAAAGGCACAAACGAGGCAAAAGACCCGATCACAACCCCACCGAGGGCCGGCGCGCCCCGAACGACCGCACCATATATGCCCATGACACGGCCGAGCGCGTTGGAGGGGGAGACCCTGTTGAGCGCAGACTGCGCCTGAATCGCGGACTGAGTGGACGCGAATGTGGCCAGGAACAGGCAACCGGCGCCCAGGAGATAATGATCGGTCACGGCAAGGCCGGCAAGCGCAAGCGAGGCAAGCGCGAAGCACGCCGGTTGACCGAAGGACACGCTGCGCCGTTCCGGAAGAAGAAAGACCACCATGCCGGCGGCGACCGCGCCGAGCGCTGCAGCCACGGTCAGTTGCAGGAAGCCCTCGACCCCGCGCGAAAACACCTTTGCCGCCAGAGCCGGAAGCATCTGGTTTATGCCGCCGACAGTACACCCGAACAGAATGACGATGACCATGGTCTGGGCAAGTATGCGATTGCGCAGGACGTGGGCGAAGCCTTCCGCCATGTCGCCAAGGAGACTGGCCTTGGGCCTTTTTGCGGACGGCGCGGCGACAGGAAGCGTTAGCAGGCCGGCCAGGAACCAACCGAGCATCACCGCCGACAGAAGAAAAGTGAAGCCGATGCTGCCGAGAGCGATCGTCAGCCCGGCCAGCATGGGACCCACGAAGCGCGCGATATTGAAGCTGAGCGAGTTGAAGGCAACGGCCGCCGGGATATAGTCGGCCGGCAGAACCTCGCGCAGCAGCGAAAGCCGCGAGGGTTGATCGACACTGTTGGCGACTCCCAGCACGAGCGTCAGAACGAACAGGATTTCGACCGTCATCAGTTGCGCAAAGACCAGCGCGCTGACCAGAAGGGCCTCCAGGATGGCGATGACCTGCGCGATCCGCAGCAATCTGACCTTGTCGTGATTGTCGGCCATGACGCCAAAGAATGAACTGAACAGAACGGCGGGGATTAAGTCAGCCGCTGTGACAAGGCCAAGCCACACAGTGGAATGGCTGATATCCCATGCGAGCCATCCAGCGGCGACCTTCTGAATCCATACGCCCAGCATTGAGACCGTGTTCCCGATGGCCAGAACCCGGTATGTGCGCAGCTTGAAAGCGCTGATGATGATGCTTCGCATGTCGGAGTGGCGCCTGCCGATGGAGATGTCGAGGGATTCCGCGCACCCGCAGGATCCGATTGCCTCGCAAGCCTCGTCCCGCCACTCGGAGGAAGCCAGCAGGAAACAATACCGTTTCTGTGAATGAAACCCTTCTGTTTAGAAAGTGACTCTTCCCGTGTTCACGCCTAGCTTGGCGTTCGGGAATTGTCTTTGGGAGGAGACATACGATGACATTCATGAAGACGTTGGCGCTTGCCCTTTATGCGGTCCTTCTCGTGGGCGCCAGCAGCGCGCGGGCTGAATGGCCCGAGGACAGGCCAATCACGATCGTTCATCCCTTCGCCGCCGGCTCCGACGCGCTGATGCGTATGACCGCGGCCGGGCTGGAACAGTCGCTCGGCCAGACTGTAATCTTCGACAACCGGCCGGGAGCCGGCGGGGCCATCGGCACGGCATATGCGGCCCGCCAGGCCCCCGACGGCTACACGCTCGCCACCGCCTATCCCGGGCCCACCGCGAATTTCATCAATACGCGCAACAGCCTGCCCTACGATCCCCAGAAGGATTTCACCTATATTTCCCGCATTTCCTACGGCAACATTGTTCTGGCCGTGCGCAAGGATTTTCCCGCCGACACGCTGCCGGAGCTGATCGCCTACATGAAGGAACATCCGGGCGAGGTCTCCGCTGGCAACAACGGCGTCGGCTCCTACGGTCACATGATCACGCTCGCATTGCGCGATATGCAGGACCTCGACTTCAAGACCGTGCCCTATAACGGCAGCAACGCCATCGCCACAGACATGCTGTCGGGCAACCTCGACATGACGGTGGACTATCTCGGCGATGTCTATATGAAGCAGCTTCAGGCCGGAACGCTCAAGCCGATCGCAATCGCGTCGGAAGCGCGCTCGCCGCTTTTGCCGAATACCCCGACCTTTCAGGAATCCGGCGTCGATATCGTCTCTGCTCCCTGGGGCGGATTGATGGCGCCGGCGGGAACGCCAGATGCGGTCATCGAGAAGATCAGCGCGGCGCTCAAGTCGTACCTTTCCGAGCCGGAAACGATCAGCAAATTCGCCGCCATCGGGCAGGTCGCAGCCTGGACGACGCCCCAGGAATTCCACGACATGGTGATCGGGGAAGAAGAATTCTGGCGGCCGATCATAAAGAAATACAACATCAAGTAACGAGCGGGCGCGGGCGATCGGGACAACCCTCGCGATCGCGCCTGTCCTGATCGTTCAGCCCCTCCCAAAGACGGGATGCGAGCGGCCGCAAATGGCTCAAGCGGGTTTTCCGATACGGAAGAACGCGAGGTTCTGCGCAAATGCCGCCAGGACTTGGTGAAGCAATCGATAACAAAGTCGGGCAATCCGGTGCGTTCATGACGCAGCTTGCCGTTGCCGGGGAGAACACAATGACCGAAGAAATGGCCGGGCGTCCGGCACGCAAGCGGCAGGATCGGCCGCGCCCGGCATCCATCGCGGTAACCCGCGACCATGTCTTTGCCTGTCTGCTGATGTGCCTTGCGTTCAGCACCGGCCTCTACGCCTACCTGACACTGGATATGGGAACGCCAAGTGAGATGGGACCCGGATTTTTCCCCATGGTCCTCTCGGTCGTGCTCGCCATCCTGGCCCTGCTTATTGGCATCCTGCAGCCGGCAGGACAGGCAGAGCCGATCGTTTTCGTTCCGCTGCGCCGGTTCGTTCCGGTCATTCTGGCCCCGATCATCTTCGGGCTCGGGATCAGGCCTCTCGGCCTGGTGCTGACAATGTTCCTGACGGTGTTCGAAGTGTCGTTTGCCAGCAGGTTCGCGCGTCTTCAGAACGCCCTGCTGCTCGCCGCCGGCTTCACGCTCTTCTGCGCGCTGGTGTTCCACTATCTCCTGGGCTTGCCGATTCCCCTGTGGGGAAATCTGTTCGAAGGTTGAATTCATGGATCTGATTTCCCATCTCGCGCTCGGCTTCGAGACAGTCTTCCAGCCATCCAATCTGCTCTTCTGCTTCATAGGCTGCTTTCTAGGCACTGCGATTGGCGTTCTGCCGGGAATCGGACCGATGGGCACCATCGCGATCCTGCTGCCAGTCACATTCTCGTTTTCGCCCGCGTCATCGCTGATCATGCTGGCTGGCATTTACTACGGCGCGCAGTATGGCGGCTCCACCACGGCCATTCTCATCAATCTGCCCGGAGAAGCCTCTTCCGCGGTGACCGCCATCGATGGCTATCAGCTGGCGCGACAGGGAAAGGCCGGCACCGCGCTTGCAACGGCGGCGATCGGTTCCTTCTTTGCCGGCACCATCGCCACGCTGGCGGTGGCCATCTTTGCCGTGCCTCTGACCTCGATGGCGTTGAAATTCGGACCGCCCGATTACTTCTCGCTGATGGTTCTGGGCCTCGTCGCCTCGATCGCGCTCGCCCATGGCTCCGTCCTGAAGGGACTGACCATGATCGTCCTTGGCGTCCTTCTCGGCGCCGTCGGTACGGATGTCTACACCGGCGATATGCGTTTCACCTTTGGAACGATGAATCTCGCCGACGGAATCCCGATCCTGGCCTTCGGCGTCGGGCTCTATGCCATCGGCGAGGTGTTGCGCGGACTGGAACATGAAACCGACCAGCCTGCGGCGCACGCCCAGGTGACAAGCCTTTTTCCCAGCCGCAAGGACATGCGGGAATCGGCGGGCCCGATTCTGCGAGGCACGGCGCTCGGCTCGCTGCTCGGCGTGCTGCCGGGAGGGGGAGCGATGCTCTCCTCCTTCGCCTCCTATGCAATTGAAAAGAAAATCTCGCGTGTCCCCGAAAAATTTGGCCACGGCGCGCTGGCGGGCGTGGCCGGACCTGAATCGGCCAACAATGCCGGGGCGCAAACCTCGTTCATCCCGATGCTGACCCTCGGCATTCCCTCAAACCCGATCATGGCGCTGATGGCCGGCGCGCTGATCCTGCAGGGCCTCGCGCCCGGGCCGAATCTTGTCACCGAACAGCCGCGGCTCTTCTGGGGCCTCATCGTTTCCATGTGGATCGGCAACCTGATGCTGGTTGTGCTGAATCTGCCGCTGGTAGGCCTATGGGTCAAGCTGCTGCGGGTGAAGAACCATTTCCTGTTTCCGACCATTCTCGGCTTCTCAGCCATCGGGGTCTACAGCGTCTCGAACAACAGTTTCGACATGTTTGCCATGGCGTTCTTCGGTTGTGTCGGTTACGGCCTCAGCAAGCTGGATTGCGAACCCGCGCCGCTTCTGCTCGGTTTCGTGCTCGGCCCGATGATGGAAGAGAACCTCAGGCGAGCAATGATCCTGTCCGACGGCGATTTCTCGGTGTTCCTGACCCGGCCCATCAGCGCCATGTTGCTTCTGGCGTCAGCCTTCGTGCTCGCTGTGGTCTTCCTTCCCGCAATCAGCAGGCGCCGCGCCGAAGTGTTTGTCGAGGAAGACTGACATGCCGAAACGACCGCCGCTGCTCACAAGACCTGGATGTTGATGGTCCGTGATCTAACCCTGAAAAACGCCGACAAGAATGCGGATGAAAGAGAACGCCCTCGCTATGCGGGTCGCGGATATCAGAGCGCGGGCGGTGGGGAAGCGTCTGAAGCGTCGGTTTCTTCGCGGTCGCCCTCATAGCCGAGTTTCCTAGAAATCTGGCGGGCGGCGCGCATGACGGCGTCGATCTTTGTCTGGTCGGGCTGAGGCGGCAGGAACTGGACGAGGTCCACGATGCCGACGGCGCCCACGATGCCTCCCGTGGCGTCGAACAGCGGGGCGGCCAGGGTGTTCAGTCCGATCGCGGTCTGGTTTGCCGCCGTCGCCCAACCCTGCTTGCGGATCTTTTCGAGTTCGGCGTTGACGCCTTCCACCGTGGTGATCGTCTCCGCGGTTGGCGCGGACATCGGACGGGCCAGTATCGTCTCCCGGAACTCGGAGTCGGCATGGGCCAGCATGACCCGGCCCTGGGCGGAGTTGTGGAACAGGAGAAGCGAGCCCGGCTTCACGCCGATCTCGATCGGCGACCGGCCCGAAAGCGCCATCACGATCCGCGCTCCGCTGTGTTCGAACTGGGAGAGCACACAGGATTGGCCCAACGTGTCGCGCAACTGACGCAGGTCATTTTGCGCAAGGTCCACCAGATTGGACGCTTCGGTCATAAGGCGGCCGAGCGAGATCAGGCGCCCGCCCGCCCGGTATCTTCCGGTTTCGTCGTGCTGGCTCGCATAGCCCTCTTGCACGAGGGTGCGAAGATGGCGGTGAGCACGCGTTTTCGTGGTGCCGAGCTTTTCGGCCAGCTCGGTAACGCCAATCGGCCCCCTTGCGCGCGCAAGCGCCTCCAGCGTTCGCAAAGTGAGCACCACGCCCTGAATCCCATCGCTTCCTTCACCGCTGATCTTCGGCATCTTGCAAATTCATCCTTCGATACGCCTGGAATTCACCCGCTTGACAATCGGGACAGGTCGCAGTAACCGTGTTTCGGTAAGCAATATAATGTTGCGATCAGCAATACGCAAGAGAAAAATGGGAGGTGGAGATGGCTCAGGATCTGGCCAGGGGATTTCGTCATCGCGTACTGGGCGGAGACCGGCTGTTCGGCACCTTCCTGAAGACGCCGACCACGCACGCCGCCGAAATACTCGCGCAGGAGGGCTACGATTTCGTCGTCATCGACGAGGAGCACGCGCCCTTCAATCCGGAAACCACGGACCGCATTCTGATGGCCTGCCACCACGCCGGCATCGCCGGCGTTGTGCGCGTGTCGCGGATCGAAGACATTCTCCGGGTTCTCGATAGCGGCGCCGACGGCGTTCTCGTGCCGCATGTCGACAGCGCCGAGCGGGCAAAGGCGGTCGTCGCCTCCGCACGCTACCGGGGCGGGGCGCGGGGCTTCTCCAATACCACGCGGGCCGGCCGCTACGGTTCGATCGCAATGGCCGAGCATATCGCGGCGCAGGATAACGGCGTTGCGGTGATCGCGATGATCGAGGACCGCTCGGCCATCGGCCGGCTTGACGAGATCGCCGCAGTGGAAGGCGTGGACGCATTCTTCATCGGTCGCGGCGACCTGACGGTTGCCTTCGAGGCCGAGAGCCAGGCCGCCGCCGAGGTGGTCGGGGCGGTGGAGGCGATCACGGCCGCGGCAGCGCGCGCGGGGCGCAAGGTTTTCGTGATGTCCGGCGCTCCCGACGACGCCAGGACGCTTTCGGACCAGGGCGCTACCGGTTTCATCATGGCGTCCGACCAGGGTTTCCTGCGTCAGGGCGCAAAGGACACGCTGGCCCGTTTTGCCGGCGTTCTGAACTGATTTTCGGGAGAGTGACATAATGTACGACAAGAATGATCCGCGCTCCGCACTGGCGCAGAAATCAGGAGCCGGGCCGGCGCCCAAGGGCCTCGTCGCCGAGCCTCAGCTGGGGCTGTTCTACCAGGAAGAACCCGCAGAGACGGGCCCGCACAGCAAGAGCTGGTACACGCGCGGGCACAACTTCGTGCTGTCCTGGAGCGAAGCCCAGGCAGGCGCGGTCTTCGAACGCAGGAACCAGCCGGACGAATATGTGGTTCTGCTGCCCGAAGCCGGCGCAAGGATCACCTGGAACGGCGAGACGGTCGATGTTCCGGGTTTCTCGATTGCCTTCGTGCCGCACGGCGACAGCCGGGTGGAACTGCCCGATGGCGGGAAACTGTGCCGGCTGTTCTCGATCAACTCCAGGGACCTTGTTCCGCTGTGCACCAATCGCGACGCCTATGCGCGCAAGCGCACCCATATCCCGGAATTCAAGCCCTGGCCCGAGCCGCCGGCGGGCTGGAAGGTGCGGCACTACTCGCTCGACGTGCCGAAGCAGGAAGGCCGTTTCGGGCGGATCTTCCGCTGCACCACCTTCATGGTGAACTATCTCGAGCCGAATGACGGTCCGCGCGATCCGCATAACCTGTCGCCGCACCATCACGACGACTTCGAACAGTGTTCGCTGGCGGTATCGGGGTCGTTCATCCACTATCTGCGCTGGACCTGGACCATCGACATGGACGACTGGCGCGACGACCGGGCCGATCACGTCCAGTCGCCCTCGGCCTATGTGATCCCGCCTCCGGTCATTCACACCACCCGCGCGATGGAGCCGGGCCGCAACCAGCTCGTGGACATCTTCTGCCCGCCCCGCACGGACTTCTCCGAAAAGCCGGGCTGGGTGCTGAACGCCAAAGACTATCCGATGCCCGAGGACGCGTAGGGAGAAAAAAATGCAAGACGTTGTTCAAGATAATCGCGATGCTGAAATCGCCGAACTGCTGAAAGGCGCCATTGACCTGCACTGCCACTCGGGACCCGCGGCGATGCCGCGCATTCTCGACCACCACGAGGCCTTGCTGGATGCCGCCGAAGCCGGCTTCCGCGCCCTGCTCTACAAGGACCATTTCTATCTCGGCGTGTCCCACTGCGCGATGCTGGAGAAACTGGTCCCGACCGATGTGAAGCTCTATTCCGGGATCGCGCTCAACAATGCCAGCGGCGGAATAAACCCGCATGCGGTCAACCACGCCATCAATATCGGCGCGAAGATCGTCTGGCTGCCGACGCTGTCGGCTCAGAACCACCTCGACCAGCAGGAGGGGCAGGGCAAGACATTTCCCAAGACGGCGAAGCGGATGCTGCCGCCCGAAGGGCTTTCCGCGCTGGACGGTTCGGGCCAACTGCTCGATTCCGTCAAGCAGGTGCTGGACCTGATCGCCGAGGGCGACATCATCCTCGCCGGCGGGCATCTGCCTGCCAGCGAGCTGATCCTGATCTTCGAGGAGGCCGGAAAGCGCGGCGTCACCAAGATGCTGGTCAACCACCCCACCTATATCGTCGGCGCCAGCGATGACGACATGCGCGCCATGATGGAGCTCGGCGCCTACATGGAACATTCGATTGCGATGTGGAGCGAGGGGTCTGGCAAGATTTTCGGGCCGGAGGAGTTGGCCCATTACATCGCGGTGGCCGGTGTGGATCACACCGTGCTGTCTTCCGATCTCGGCCTGCGCGGTTCGCCGCGCCCCATCGAGGGGTACCGCACCATCGTCCGGATGCTGCTGGACCTGCAGTTCTCGCACGACGACATCCGCACACTGATCGGACACAACGCCGCGAAACTGTTGAACCTGACCTGACGCCTGTCGGAGGCGCGGGTAATCAACCACTGGGAGGAAGACATGATTACACGACGTACATTGATGAAGACCGGCGCCGCCGTTGCGGCGACACTGGCGGCCCCGAACCTGGCGCGGGCGCAGCCGATGACGGTGCGCCTTGGCCATGCCGCCAATGAAATTCACCCCGGCCACATTGCCTCGCTCGAATTCAAGAAGTCGCTGGAAACCCTTGTCCCCGGTGCCTTCGACCTGCAGATCTTTCCCAACCGGCAATTGGGCGACGACCGGCAGAACGTCGAAAGCTGTGTTGCCGGCACGCTGGAATTCTGCGGCGGCAGCGGTTCGACGATCTCGATCGTCACCGGCCAGGTGGCGCTGGACGCCTACCAGTTGCCGTTCCTGATCAGGGACTACGACCACTTCGCGCGCATGGCGCTCAGCCCTGAGGGCGAAGCGATCAACGAGAGCCTCATGGTGGGCGGCATACTGGGTCTGCAGACCACCGACATCGGTCAGCGCCACTTCGCGACCGTGAGCAAGCCGGTCAGAACGCTTGCCGATTTCGCCGGGCTGAAAACCCGCATCGTTCCGCTCGAATTGCACAAGGTCATCTGGGAAACCGTTGGCGTCAACCCCGTCGGCCTGCCTTACGGGGAAGTCTACGGCGCGCTCGAGACCGGAACCATCGACGCGTGCGAAATCAATGTGTCGTCGATGCTGGGCGAAAACCTCTGGGAAGTGGCCAAGCATTTCACGCTGACGGGGCACTATCCGTGGCACAATGTCACCTGCGTGAACGCCGCCTTCTTCGAGGGCCTGTCGCCCGAACTGCAGGAGGCAGTGCTGACGGCCGGGCGGGAATCGGTGATTCCGACCCTCGAATACACCGCCAAGCAGGACCTGGATGGTCGCGCGGAGCTGGAGGCCAAGGGCGTGGAAATCCTCCAGCTGGAGGGGCTCGATCAGATGAAGGCCAAGGTTGCTCCGATCGTCGAGCAGTGGAGCGGGAAATCGCCTCTGATCGCCGACTTCGTGAGCGTCGCGCAGCAGCCGTCCTAGGCCGTTGCGAGAAGGGGAGGAAAAATGCAAGCGCAGTCAATCGCTGGTCCTTCGGACCTCCCGCGCTGGTTCCGATGGTTCGGGATATATACCCGCACCATCGAGGGCGTCGCGGGGGTCAGCATGGCCGTCATACTCGTTATCATGATCGTTCAGGTCGCTGCGCGCTACCTTTTCTCCGGCTCCATCATCTGGGCGGAGGAGGCCTGCCGCTATCTCCTGTTGTGGCAGACCTTTCTCCTGCTCGGCGTCGCCTACCAGCGCGGCGAATTCGTGATGCTGGATCTCCTGCCCTACATGCTGAGTTCGCGGGCAAGGCTTGTCCTCAAATATGCGACGGCCATCCCGGTGCTGATTTTTCTCGCCGTGATCGTCCTGAAGGGGTTCGATTACGCCTCGCGCTTCGAGCGTCAGAAGATTCCGGCGCTCGACTTCATCTGGTCGTCGCTCACTGGCGCAAACGCCGGGGTTTCAGTGAAATGGGTCTATATCTGCGTGCCGATCGGCGCGGCGCTCCTTGCCTTGCACGTCATCGCCGATCTTGTGGTGTCGACCATTCGCCATCGCCGGGGCATCGATGACCCGCCGCCCGTCGTCGACATGGGGGAACAGCTTTAAATGGCCGGATTTTTTGGAATATTCGCCCTGCTTCTGGTAACGGGCGTGCCGATCGCGCTGGCGCTCGGGATCGGCGGCATGGCCTTTCTCTGGCTGTCCGGCAATGGCGCGATGATGCTGTCGCTACCGCAGCGGATGATGGCCGGGGTCGATCAGTTCGTGTTGCTGACCATCCCGCTGTTTCTGCTGGCCGGCGCCCTGATGAATGTCGGCGGTATTACCGACCGCATCGTGACGTTCGCCAAGGTCTGCGTGGGCCACCGCCGGGGCGGAATGTCGAATGTCACGGTGCTTTCGGCAGGTTTCTTCGCCGGCATTTCCGGCAGCGCCAACGCCGAGGCGGCCGCACTCGGGTCGATCCTCATCCCGACGATGAAAAAGCAGGGCATTCCGGCGGCCTATGCCGCGGCGCTGGTCGGGGTGTGCTCGATCGTCGGGCCAATCATCCCGCCCTCGATCACCATGATCATCTACGGCGTGTTGTCCGGAACGTCGATCGGACAGCTTTTCATGGCCGGCGTGGTGCCGGGCGTGTTGCTGATCTGCGGCTTTCTGGCCTATGCGACATGGCGCGCCGCGCGGGACAATTTCCCGGTTTCCGAGCGCGTGCCGATGGCCGAACGCGGCGCCGCCATCTTCCGGGCGTTGCCCGCGCTGTTCCTGCCGCTGATCATCATCGTCGGCATCAAGGCCGGCATCTTCACCCCGACGGAAGCCGCCGCCGTTGCGGTCGCCTATGCGCTGGTGGTCGGCCTGATCTACCGCGATCTCACGCCGTCCCTGATATGGAACGCGCTGGTGTCGACGGCGATCATCTCCGCCTCGATCCTGTTCATCACCTCGATGGCGTCGATCGTCGCCTTCGTCTTCACGCTGGAACAAGTGCCGACGCGGATCACCGAATCCATTCTTGCGATCACCGACAACAAGATCGCGATCCTGCTTCTCCTGAACCTGTTCCTGCTGCTTCTCGGCATGTTCCTCGATCCGATTTCCATCCTGATTCTGGCGATGCCCATCCTGTTGAAAATGAGCGGTCTGATCGGCATGGAGCCGGTTCAGTTCGGCGCGATGGTTGTCCTCAATGTCGTCATCGGCATGGCCACGCCGCCGGTCGGGATCCAGTTGTTCATCGTCGCGGGGGCGTCTGGAGAACCATTGCCGCGGATCATCCGCGAGGCGCTGCCGCTCATCGCGATCTGCCTGGTTGTGCTGATGCTGGTCGCCTTCATCCCGGCCCTGACGCTCGCGCTGCCGAACGCGCTCATCCCAGTCAATTAGAAAGAAACGAGGCCACCATGGCAAAGCGCCGCAAAGTAATCGTGACCTGCGCGGTCACCGGGTCGATCCACACGCCCTCGATGTCGCCGCATCTTCCGGTCACGCCGCAGGAGATCGCCGATGCCGCCATCGGGGCGGCGGAAGCCGGCGCCTCCGTCGTTCATCTTCATGCACGCGACCCGAAAACCGGCGCGCCCGACCAGTCGCCCGAACGCTATTCCGAATTCCTGCAGGTGATAAAGCAACGCACCGATTGCGTCATCAACATCACCACGGGCGGGGCGCCCACCATGTCGGTCGAGGAACGTCTGCGTCCGGTCGCCCAATTCAAGCCGGAGATCGCCTCCCTGAATATGGGGTCGATGAATTTCGGGCTCTATCCGATGCTGGAGCGCTTCACCGAGTTCCGGCACGATTGGGAACGCGACTATCTCGAAGGCTCGCGCGACCGCATCTTCCGCAACACGTTCGGCGACATCGAGAATATCCTGACCACCTGCGCCGAGCACGGGACCCGCTTCGAGGTGGAGTGCTACGACATCGGACATCTCTACACCTGCGCCCATTTCGTCGAGCGCGGGCTGATCAAGCCGCCGGTGTTCATCCAGAGCGTGTTCGGCATTCTCGGCGGCATTGGCGGACACCCGGAAGATGTCATCCACATGAAGCGAACCGCCGATCGCCTGTTCGGAGATGACTATCAATGGTCCGTGCTGGGGGCGGGCCGGAACCAGATGCCGATCGCCATGCAATCGGTGCTGATGGGCGGAAACCTGCGGGTGGGGCTCGAGGATTCGCTCTGGATCGGCCCGGGCCGGCTCGCCAAATCGAACGCCGAGCAGGTCGCCCTCGCCCGGCAGATGGTGGAATCGCTTGGCATGGAGGTCGCGACCCCGGATGAGGCGCGCGCGATCCTGGAACTGAAGGGCGCCGACCGGGTGGATTTCTGATCCCATGAACGTCCTGATCATACTCGCCCATCCCGAACCCGCCTCGTTCAACGCGGCGCTTGCCGCCCGTGGCGCCGCGGCCCTTCGGCAAGCAGGTCACGCGGTGACGATCTCCGATCTCGTCGCGCAGGATTTCGATCCCCGCGCCGGACGGCACGACTTTACCGGCGCTGCGGATGCGGCGCGCTTCCACTACCAGAGCGAACAGGCCCATGCGGTGCGCACCGGAGGGTTTTGCGACGAGATCGCCCGCGAACAGGCGCGGGTGATGGAGGCCGATCTTTTGGTGTTCCAGTTTCCGCTCTGGTGGGGCGGCGTGCCGGCGGTCCTGAAAGGCTGGATCGAGCGTGTTCTGGCCTATGGTTTCGCCTATGCGGACGGGCTGCGCTACGAGAAGGGCGTCTTTCGCGGACGCCGGGCCATGGTGTCGATGACCACCGGCGGCCTGCCGCAGCGTTTCGGGCGCGGCGCAGCCTATGGCGAACTCGAGGACCAGGTCCTCTGGCAGCTCCAGCATCTGGTTCTCGAATATATGGGCTACACGCTCGAGCGGCCCTTCGTCGCCTACGGCGCGCCCCGCGTTGGTGCCGACCGCCGCGCCGCCTATCTCGACGAATTCGCCGGCCGTCTGCTCGAAGCCGCGGCGCGGCCGGTCGATCACGGGCAAGGCATCACCGATCCGCTGTCGCATGTGCCCGACAGCGCAATCACCGCCAACAGGTAGGAGGCAATGACGATGGAAACGCTTGATGGAAAGGTCGCATGGATCACCGGCGGCTCGCGCGGAATAGGTGCCGAAACGGCGAAGCTTCTCGCCCGACGGGGTGCTTCGGTGGTCGTCGGCTACGGCAATGCGCGCGACGAAGCCGAGGCCGTGGCCGATGCAATCGCGCGTGCCGGCGGGCGGGCCGTGATATCGGGCGGCGATGTCCGCGAGAGCGAGACTGCGGATGCGGCCGTCGACGCGGCGATCGACAATTTCGGCAGGCTCGACATTCTGGTGACGGCCGCCGGGGTCAACCACTGGTCGAAGCTTGAGGGTATCAGCGGCGAGGACGTGACGGCCGTGATGGACGTCAATGTCGGCGGGACCTTGCAGGCAATTCGCGCCGCCGCCGCCAGGATGACTGACGGCGGTTCGATCGTCACGCTCTCGTCGCGGTTTGCACAGAATGTTCAGCCGGGCGTCGCGCTCTATGCGGCCTCGAAAGCGGCGGTGATCGCGCTGACCGAAGGGTTCGCCAAGGAACTGGGTGGCCGCGGCATCCGCGTCAACTCGGTCGCCCCCGGCCTGACCGAGACCGACATGACACGACAGGCGATTGCCGAACGGGGCGACGCGGTCGCCGCCCAGACCCCGCTCGGCCGCGTCGGCCAGCCCGAGGACATCGCCCGCGTGATCGCCATGCTGGTGTCCGAGGACGCCAGATGGGTAACCGGCAGAACCATCCGCGCCGACGGCGGGATCGTGTAACCCCGCCACGCGCGGCGCGAAGTTGACCACGGTTCTTCATAGGCATTGATAGAACGGCCGGCGTTTGCGTTCCAACCGAGACAAGTATCCGTCCTGGTCAAGCTGGCTTGTTGACCAAGACGGACACACTAACCCTTCGGGTCGTTCTTCTCGGGCCGCAGAAACAGCCAGAACGCCCAGACCACAAAGGCCAGGATTACAATCATGAGAACCGCACGGCCGGGATAGGGATTGATCCGGTCGTCCCGGATATTGACGTCGGGTGTCAGTGCCGCCGCCCGCCGCAGATGCGGGTCGACCGCGGCATGAAGGCCGAGATTCTGATTGATGGCCTCGACATTCCTGCCCTGCAACGGTCGCACTTCCTCGAAGAAGGAACTCGGGCCCTGCTGACCGAGCACAAAGCCTTCGGGCGTTGCCGGACCGAACAGGATGAGCTGCGTCGACAATGTCGCCACCGGGCGGTCAATCCCTTCATAAACGCCACGGTTGATCTGGGCTTCCCGCATAACCGGCAGGGCAAGGCGCGCCGCACTTTTCCACCACGCATCGGCATCAACGAGCGTGATACCATCGGAAGACGCGAACAGATCCTGGAGATCCTTGCGACCCGGCTCGGAAAAGACCAGTGCGACCTCTGCTTCGCCATTGTTCAAGGCTTCCGCCGCCGTCACTGCGCTGGCGTCTTCCAGCGGCACGACCGTCACGTCGCCATCGCCTGTGGCCGCGATCAATGTCGCCATCTTGTAGGATGCCGTGCCTTCCGGCCCCGATGCGATCACCCGCGCGTCGACAGGCTCGACCGGCGCGTCCGACAAGGACAGGGCATGCAGAAAGGTTGACCCGACTGCGGCGACGGCCTCAACGCGTTCATCGCGCACCATCGTACCGTCGACCCAGGCAAATGCGGCGGGCGCCGGCGCCAGTGCCAGCCGCGCGTCACCGACAGCCATGGCCTCCAGCGGCACGTTGAAGTCAACGATATTCACATCGCGGCCACGCATTGCCTTGCGCACGGCCCTGAGCGTGGCGATGCCGGCATCGGTGCCCAGCGTTTCCGGTTGCATGGCAATACCCAGAACCGGCGTGCGCTCGCGGGGCGGTTTGTCGACCAGACCCATATCGAACAGCGCGCGCCGTGCCACCCGGTTGACCGGACGACCGTCGAGGCGCACGGCCGCGTTCAGATCCCGGATCATCGCGCCGTCGATCTTTCCGGCGAGCTTGGCCATAGCCGTTTCAATCACCGGCGACTGCGCCAGCGCCTTTCGCGACGTCAGCGGCGCGGCTTCGTAAATCGGGAAGAATCCGGTGCTGTCCTCAAGCGCCACCAGTTCATAATCTTCGATTTCCGGATCGGTGGTAAATCCGACGATGACATCCACACGACGCTCGAGAAGCGCATCGTAAAGACCTTCGCGGTTGGCTTCGCCGAACACCACGATGTCTTCGAAATTCAGGCCGAAACGGTCAAGAAACGGCTCGAGCCCGTCGCGCGGACGTTCGGCGAACGACTGGGTGATGCCGAGACGCAGCTGTGGCGCAGCGCGTGACAGGCTCGAAACGGTCACAAGGCCATTTTCAGCGGCAATGGCCGGGCGTGTCAGCACAGCATAGCCGGTATCGAAGCCAAGACGCTCCAGCATAACCAGACCGCTGTCTTCGAGAACGGCGGAAACAGCCGCGTAATCGTCGTCCGCGCTTCCCGAGCGCGGTGTTCCCATCATAGCCAGGGCCGTTCCGGTATATTCCGGATAAAGATCGATATCGCCGTCGCGAAGCGCCTGGAAGACGATCTCCGTGGAACCGAGAGACGGCACCCGCTTCACCTTCGCGCCTTCCTGCTCAAGAAGCAGCGCGAACATTTCAGCGACGATCCGATTTTCGACAAGGTCCTTGGAACCGACCCGCACTGTCTCAGAGGAGCAGCCGGTCAGCAGGACGACGATCAGCAGGGACAGAATGGCTCTCATGGTGTCACCTCGGCGGGCTTTTCGTCCTTGGGCGCGGTTTTCTCGCGTGACGGGTCTTTTCTGAGGCGGCGCAGGAAGCTTACGATCTGGAGGATCAGGATTGCCGAAAACGGGATCGCGCCAAGCGTCGACATCGCGCGCGCCACATCGACGGAACCGGCCATCAGCGTTGCCGCGGTGATGATCGCGACAAGCGTGCCCCACAACACCTTCGCAGACGACGGCGGATTGAGATTGCCGTTGGTCGTCATCATCGACAGCACGAAGGTGCCGCTATCGGCCGAGGTCACGAGGAAGATCACGATCAGCAACAATGCCGCAATGCTCAGCACCGACGAAAACGGGAAATAGTCGAGGAAGGTGAACAGGGCCGCCGCCACGTCCTGGGTGATGACCGACGCCAGCCCGCCCGGGCCGTAAAGCTCGATATAGATGCCGGCGCCGCCAAAGACCGCAAACCACAGGACGGAAAACACGGTCGGGATCAGAATAACCCCCATGCAGAATTCCCGGATCGTCCGCCCGCGCGAAATGCGCGCGATGAAGACGCCGACAAACGGCCCCCATGCCAGCCACCAGATCAGATAGGTCAGTGTCCAGTTTGCCGACCAGTCGGTAAGGCCCTCGAACGGAAACAGCCGGAATGACATGTTCACGAACTGCGAAACATACGATCCGAGCGTCGTCACGAAGGTTTCCATGATGAAACTCGTCGGGCCCATCACGAGGATATAGCCCATCATCGCAAGACCGAGCGCCATATTGATGTCCGACAGCAGTTTCATGCCCTTTTCGACGCCGGTGAGCGTCGAAATCATGTACATCACGAAGAGCGCGGCGAGCACCATCAAGGACACGCTGTTGACCGCCGGAACATCGAACAGGGATGTCAGGCCCGAGCGCACCTGCAGCGCTCCCATGGCCAGCGATCCGGCAAGGCCGAAGACCACAGCGACAACGCCGAGGACATCCGCCGTTGTCGCCGCAACCTCGGAAGAGCGGCCTGAAAACAAGCCTCTGAGCGGCGTCGAAATCAGCGGCGGCTTCTCAAGCCGGAAAGTGAAATAGGCAATCACCAGTGCACAGACGCCATAGATCGACCACGCATGAAGCCCCCAATGGAGATTGGTGATGACCAGCGCCTGTCTGGCCGCCTCGGCCGATTGCGAAACGCCAGCGGGCGGGTTTTCGAAATGGGTCACCGGCTCGGCAACGCCCCAGAACAGAAGCCCTGCCCCCATCCCGCCGGCGAACAGCATCGCAATCCACGAGGCAAAGGAAAACTCCGGCTTCTCGTCGTCCTTGCCAAGGCGAATCGAACCATAGGGACCGAGTGCGAGAAAGGCGGCGAGAATAACAAAACACGAGCACAGCAGAAGCCACCACCAACTGGCCCCGACCATGAAATAGCCTGTAAAACCCAGAACGCTCGCCGCCATCTGGTCCGGGGCAATCACGCCCCATGCACCGATCGGCAAGCATAAAAGCAATGAGATGATAACGACTTTGTTGACCTGCACGCTTAAGTGCCCCCTCGGCTTGGTCAGAAGATGTTGGCGGTATTTGCGATGCCATATTTTAGCCATTGTGCAACATGGGCATCAGCATGAGTCAACCGATCACCGGCACGTGCCGAAATCAGCAATCCCGCTATCCAGAGCTTCCCGCTCTTCACTGCGATTCTTCAGAATGCATGGTCTCAATCCAAACGATTCCGCTATTGCTGACGTCGGACGCTGAAACGCTTGTCGAGGCAAGCCGCTGATCGCCGTGCATTTTCTCGGGTCAGGACCGCTGTCAGGAGAGCAGTGCGATCCAGACGAGCGCGAGCATCATGCATCGTCTGGCAATCGATCGCGTCCCAGGCCTGCCTGCCGGTGATCCGCCCGAAACCGATAACGGTGATATCAAGGATAGCTCCGGCGGTTGACGGGAAATACAAAACGATAGCCGGGCAGCCTTGAGACCGCCCGGCTGTCGTGGCTTTTGCTTACTTGTTAATGTCGTTCTTCATGTTGAAGAGGTTGAAGGCGCGTTCGCCAACCATGGCCTCATCGACGCCTTCCTCCTGAACATCTTCAGCCACCCGCAGATGTCCGAAGCCCGCGAGGATCTTCAGCAGGATCGTCGTGATGATCCACGAATAGGCGGCGACGATAACGACGGCCAGCACCTGCACGCCAAGCTGCTTCACGCTCGCCGAAACGGCGTTGATATGCGAACTGGCCATGAAGCCGATCAGGATCGCGCCGGTCATGCCGCCGACGCCATGGGCGCGCCAGACTTCCAGAGTATCGTCGATCTTCAGCCATTCCTGAACATATTTGGCATTGTAGCAGACGGTCGCGCCGATCGCGCCGATCAGCAGCGCGGCCATCGGCTCGACATAGCCGGCGGCGGGCGTGATCGTGGCAAGGCCGGTCACCGCGCCGACGAGAACGCCGGAGAAGGAGACCCGCTTGTGCTCGCGCCACTCCCACAACATCCAGACCAGCATGGCGATCGCGCCGGCGAGCATGGTGTTGGTGAAGGCGTAGGCCGCAAGCGCATCCGCCGCATAGGCGCCGCCGGCATTGAAGCCGAACCAGCCGAACCACAACAGCCCCGCGCCAAGCGCCACCAGCGGCAGGCTCGCCGGCTGGCTTTCGGGATCGCCGACGGCGACCTTGCGCTTGCCAAGGAATCTGGCGGCGGCAAGGGCTGAGAAACCCGCGGCGGTGTGGATCACGATACCGCCTGCAAAATCGACAACGCCCATCTTGGAAAGAAATCCGCCGCCCCAGATCCAGTGCGCCGCCGGCAGGTATACCAGGATCGTCCACAAAGCCACGAAGAACAGATAGGCACCGAATTTGAAACGACCGACAAAGGCACCGGTCATCAGTGCCGGCGTGATGATCGCGAACATCATCTGATAGGCGAAGACCATCATGAAGGGAATGTGCGGCGCGTAGGTGTCATTCGGACTGATGCCCACATGATACATGCCGAAATAGGGCCGGATATCGCCGATGATCCCGCCAATGGATGGACCGAAGGCCAGGCTGAAACCGCCGAACACCCAGATGATGCTGACGATCCCGATACAGACGAAATTCTGGATCATGATCGACAGCACATCGCGCTGCTTGACCAGGCCGCCGTAGAAAAGTGCAAGGGCCGGGGTCATCATGCAGACCAGCGCCGTGCAGATCAGAACAAACGCGGTGTCCCCCGCATTGATCGCTTGCATAACCTTCTCCTTTGAAAAGCTTGTTTTTTGGCGCGACCGCCCCGGTCGCGCCGCTCTTTAGTTGTTGGTATCGGTGACCAGATGCTCGCCGACCGCGCTGTGCGGATGCGGCGCGAGCAGCTTCTTCGGCGCGATGAACAGATACATCGTCAGCACGTAGGGCGCGGTGAAGGACGGCAGGCCGAGCGGCTCGGTCAGCACGTCATAGGCGCCCTGCAGGAACACGGTGACGATCGTGGCCAGCAGCGCGTAGACGACCACCCGCGGCGACGGCTTCAGAAAGATGACGCCAACCGCCATCGCCGTCAGCACCGCGCTGAAGCCGTAAAGCCCCTGCACCACCAAATGCGGCTCCGCCCGAAGCGCGATCGCCGTCGCTATGGCGATCAGCGAGCCGCAAATGGCGGCAATGCCGGCCACGCGCGAGGCGATCAGAATGCCGAGCAGGATGATCGCGCCGCTGATCTCGTTGCCGAGAAGATAGACCTGGCCAATATTGCGAAAGAAGATCTGGACCAGTTCGACATGGGACGGGATCATCGTCACGCCCTTGATGTAGTCGGAGGCCAGTTCGGGATGGTCGCCGGAAACATCGAGCGCGCCAAACGTGTAGGCGCCCGCCACCAGCAGCCAGCCGGTCAGCACGAAAGGACCTGTGGAGCCTGGGATCCCCCAGCTTTTGGTGATCATCGCCCCGAGCGCCGCCGTCACCACCGTGCTCATGGCCGCGCCGATGACCACGTAAAACCAGAGCTGTGGCGAGACGCTGATGAAGGTCGGCAGCGCGACGCCCACGAGAATGCCGTTGAAGCCGAACAGGCCGGAGGTGATCGAATCCTCGTCGCAATCGAGAAGCCGCGCGGTGAGCGTGGCGACGATGAGGCCGACAAGCGCGCCGATCGTGGTCGACCAGTTTCCGCCAGCATAGCTTGCATAGGCGATCGCGACGATGAACAGCGCGCCGGTGAGCGCGTTCTCCATGAAGAACACCTGCCCCGCGCCCCTCAGGCATTGCGTTCCAAAATCTTTCCGCTTCTCCGTCATATCCGCACCCCCTTCTTGGCCCTTGATCAACGCCAGAGAAATTCCTCCGGCAGCGTTTTGCCGCGGGCTTCTTCCCTGACGACCTTCCAGAAATTTCTGACCTCCGCGCGCACGTCGTAGCTTTCGATCCCGACCACGCGCAGCATCAACCCGGCGCCGTTCGGAAGCGTCGAGACGCCGGATATCGCGCGCGGCCGTTCGTCGCCGAAATTGACGTTCACCCGCTCCCGGATGCGCTCGGCAACAGCCGGCGGCGTGATGCACAGAATGTTGGCAAAGGCATCGTAGCCGCCCATCACCGCGGCAAAATCGATCGTCTCGTTGCCCTTCTCGATCAGCACCTTCTCGGTGAACAGCTTGCGGCCGTCCGGCCGGCGGGCATTGACGGTCATCGACAGGAGGTCGAAGCCGAAGCGTTCGCTTGCGTGGTGATGCTTGCGGCCGGTCATCATCATCTCGCCATAGAGCAGCGTCGCGTCTTCATGGACCACGAGATCGGTGTCGTTGATGAAGCGCGAGTCCCGATAGGGAATGGTGAAGTCCGGCAGGAATTCGAGATAGGCGTCCTTTGCGAGCGTCACCGTCTGGTGCTGCGAGGCGTAATTGGCGTCCATCTGATGGATGCGGTTCGCGCCCTGCGAGGTCACCTGGGCACAGGCCCCCTCGCCCACCAAAATATCGATCGTGTAGCGATCGCCCTGCAATATGCCGCCGCCGATCGAGATGATCGAGCAGATCGGCAGTTCCGGCATTGCCTCGTCCCAGTAGAGGGCCTGCTGCACCAGAAGCGGCGTGACCCGGTAGAGATCGGACAGCACGGAGCGGCCGCCACGCTGCGAGAAGCCGAGGCGCAACGCCCCGATCTTGCCGGGGCCGGCCGCGCGCATCTGCGCCGGTTCCGCCTTGAACCCGCTCAGTTCCCGGTACTCGTCGATCCGGCGCAGACGTTCATGCAGGCTCATCAGATCACTCGGCGGCTTGGCCGGAGGCGGGCGTCACGTCGAACAGCGCCATATCCATGATCAGCTTCATCAGTTCGTCCACGCCCTCGCCGGTCTTGCAATTGGTGAACACGAACGGCTTCTTGCCGCGCATCAGCTTGGAATCCCGGTCCATGACGCCGAGATCAGCCCCCACATATGGCGCGAGATCGGTCTTGTTGATCACCAGGATATCCGACTGGCAGACGCCGGCGCCGTTCTTGCGCGGGATCTTGTCGCCGGCGGCGACGTCGATGACGTAGATGTAGAAATCGGCGAGCGCCGGGCTGAAGGTCAGCGTCAGATTGTCGCCGCCCGATTCGATCAGGATGACGTCGCTGTCGGGATATTTCTCCTCCATCTCCTCGACCGCGGCGATGTTCATGGAAGGGTCTTCGCGCACGGCGGTGTGCGGGCATGCCCCGGTTTCCACGCCGACGATCTTTTCCTCGACCAGCACACCCTTCAGCGTGCGACGCACCTGCTTGGCGTCCTCGGTGGTGACGACGTCATTGGTGATGATCAGCGGCTTGACGCCGAGTTCGATCAGCCGCGGGGTGATGGTTTCGATCACGGCCGTCTTGCCCGACCCAACCGGGCCGCCAATGCCGATACGCGTGATTTTCTTCATTGTGCCAATCCTTTTTTTCCGCCGGTCAGTTCATGAACAGCCGGACATGGGTTCTGGTGTGATGGGCGACGAGGACATCGAAGACCGGCGCGAAGCCGGACATTTCGTCGAGGTCCAGTCCGTGGACGCGCTCGTAATCGGCCTCGACGCGGGCCTGCACGGCAAACAGAATGCGCTGGGTATCGAGATGATCGATCCGCATCAGCCGCACCGCAGCACTCATGATCATCGCCGCAACGCCATACTGGTGCACGACAAAGGCCTGCTTCTCATCTGCCCCCATATGCGCCAGCGCGACCGCCTGGCCGATCGGAAAGCAGCCCGGCGTCGCACCGGCCTTGATATCGGCCAGCCAGCGTTCGAGATCGGGAAACGTGCTGATCTTCAGGGAAAGCTCCGCGAATTTCCGGCCCATGCGGGCGAGCATCATCTGCTGCTCCTCGCCCACGCGTCGGTTCCACAATTCCCGGTCCGCCTCCAGCACGGCGTCATAGGCACCGCGCCGGGCTGCGCGATGGGCATGGAGGAAGGCGATGCCGTCCATGCCCGAGGCCTGCCGCACCACCGTTTCGACGAAGCGTTCCAGGCTTGCCGCATCGGCGACGACGCCGGTCTGGATCGCCGATTCCAGTCCGTTGGAAAAGGCGAACGCGCCGACGGGCAACGTCGAATCCGAAAACTGCAGAAGACGTGCAAGCAGGATCATGTCGTCTGCCGAGCCTGTCCTGCTGCTGTTCTCATCTGCCATGCCCCTGCCTCGCGATCAGTGGTGGTGATGGTCGCCATGGCCGTGACCATGGTCATGGTGGTGATGCGGCGTCGCGTCGGCCCCGGCAAAGAGCATCCGCACCTCGCGCGCGTCGAGCTTGGCGGCGATTTCCTCGCCGGGCGCGAAATGGCTCTTCACGCCCTCGAACGCATGGGTCTTCATCACCGAGGCCATGACCTTCTGGTCGACGGAGAGCGGCACATAGACGGTGCTGCCCTTGATGACACTCGGCCAGTGCTGGTTGCCGAGGCCGTGGCCCAGTTCGAAGCACACCCTGAGGATTTCCTGCGGCGACAGGGTTTCGAGCCCTTCGAGCTCGATCACCATGACCTCCTTCAGCGCGATGCGGGCAGCGATGATGGTGTTGCTGGCCTCATCGTAATAAAGGACATCGTCATTGTGGAGATGCTCCGAGCGCGGCAGCGAGATCGCGAGTTCGGTTCCGCCCTCGCTCGCCTTGCGCAGGCGGTTCTTCGGCGCTTCCCACTGTTCGAGCGCGAGGTAGTCGACCGTCGCCTCGTGGGAGCGTTTGTGCCAGTCGGCATCCCTCAGGTTGCCAAGGATTTTTTCGACAAGGATCATGGTGTTCGCCGCATTCTGTACGCCTTGAAAGAAGAGCCGAAACGCACCGGGGCCTGTCTGGCCCGCGATGCCGCCTTCGGCTGAACGTCCCCGGCGTCGTTGTTGTTGGACGGGCCGGGCGAAGGTTTGCTTCGCCCGGCATCGCAATCAGCTGAAGAAGTGAAGCTGGTTCAGCGGGATCGTGGTCGCCGGCTCGACGGTCGCGTGCTTGCCGTTGACGGTCACCGCGAAGGTCTCCGGGTTGACCTCGATCTCCGGCAGGGCGCTGTTGCGCACCATCGAGCTCTTGCTGATCGTGCGCGTGCCATAGACCGGCACCACATGCGACTGGAGCTGATAGCGGTCGACGATGCCGTCCTCATAGCCTGCCAGCGATGTGAAGGTGACGCGGGTCTTCGGCAGCGCCGAGCCGTAGGCGCCGAACATCGGACGGTAGAGTACCGGCTGCGGCGTCGGCAGCGAGGCGTTCGGATCGCCCATCAGCGCCCAGGAAATGAGGCCGCCCTTGATCACCATTTTCGGCTTGGCGCCGAAGAAGGCCGGCTCCCAGAGCACGAGATCGGCCATCTTGCCGACTTCGACCGAGCCGATCACATGGCTGACGCCCTGCGCGATCGCCGGATTGATCGTGACCTTGGCGACGAAGCGCAGCACGCGCTCGTTGTCATTGCCCGACGTATCGCCATCATAGGCGCCCATCCGGTCCTTCATCAGATGCGCGGTCTGGATCGTGCGCGCCCAGTTCTCGCCGACGCGGCCCATGGCCTGGCTGTCGCTGGACAGGATCGAGATCGCGCCGAGATCGTGCAGCACGTTTTCAGCGGCAATGGTTTCCGGGCGGACGCGGCTCTCGGCGAAGGCGACGTCGGTCGGGATCTTGGGGCTGAGATTGTGGCAGATCATCGTCATGTCGAACAATTCGGCCTGCGAATTGATGCCATAGGGCAGCGTCGGATTGGTCGAGCTCGGAATGACGTTGGACTGGCCGGCGACCCGGATGATGTCCGGCGCGTGTCCGCCGCCCGCACCTTCCGTATGGTAGGTGTGGATGGTGCGGCCCTCGAAGGCGGCGATCGTGTTTTCGACGAAGCCGGCCTCGTTCAGCGTATCGGTATGGATGCAGACCTGGACGTCGAACTCATCGGCGACGCGCAGCGAGGTGCGGATCGCTTCCGGCGTGCTGCCCCAGTCCTCGTGGATCTTCAGGCCCATGACGCCGGCGCGGAGCTGCTCCTCGATCGGAAGCCGGGCGGAGACATTGCCCTTGCCCAGCACGCCGGCATTGACCGGCCAGCCGTCGAAGGAACGCAGCATCATCTCGACATTCCAGGTGCCGGGGGTGATGGTGGTGCCGTTGGTGCCGTCGGTCGGGCCGATGCCGCCGCCGAACAGCGTGGTGACGCCGTTGGAAAGCGCGGCTTCCGCCTGCTGGGGCGAGATGAAGTGGACGTGGGCATCGATGCCGCCCGCCGTCAGGATCAGGTGCTCGCCGGAAATCGCGTCGGTGCCCGGTCCAAGCGCCAGCCCCGGCGTCACGCCCGACATGGTGGACGGGTTGCCGGCCTTGCCGATCGCGCAGATATTGCCGTTCTTGACGCCGACATCGGCCTTGATGACGCCCTGCACGGGGTCGAGGATGGTCACGTTGGTGATGACGAGGTCCGGGGCGCCAGCGGCATTGGTGAGCTCGTTGTCGTAGCCCATGCCGTCGCGCAGCGTCTTGCCGCCGCCATAGACGGCTTCCTCGCCATAGACCCGGAGGTCCTTTTCGATCTCGATGTAGAGATCGGTGTCGCCGAGGCGGATCTTGTCGCCGGTCGTCGGACCGTAGAGGTCGGAATACTGCTGTCTTGAAATCTTGGCCATTTCAGAAATCCTGTCGAATGAGGTTGTGCCGGGCGGTCACTTGGACGACTTGAAGCCGTAGCGTTCCGCGCGCTCCATCGCGTCGACCAGCCGCGGGCGGCTGTCATTGTAGCTCTCGTCTCCGACCCAGCCGTTCACCAGACCGTTGAAGCCGAGCACCCGTTGCTTGCCCTGATAGGGAACAAGGGTGACCTCTTTCTCATCGCCCGGCTCGAAACGCAGGGCGGTGGTTGCAGGAATGTTCAGGCGCTTGCCGAACGCCTGTTCGCGGTCGAATTCCAGTGCGGAGTTGACCTCGAAGAAGTGAAAATGCGAACCGATCTGGATCGGCCTGTCGCCGGTGTTTCGCACCTTGAGCGTGGTCGTCGGATAGCCCGCATTGATTTCGATGTCGCCTTTGCCGAGGACCAGTCCGCCGACCGGGGTTTTCTTTTCATTCGCCATGTTCAAGCCCTCACTGGATCGGATCGTGGATGGTGACGAGACGGCTGCCATCGGTGAAGACGGCCTCCACCTGCACGTAAGGGATCATGTCGACGACCCCCTCCATCACATCGTCGCGCGTGATTTCCTTGCGCGCGATTTCCATGACCTCCTCAACGGTCTTGCCGGCGCGCGCGCCGTTCAGCGCGGCCACGGAAATGAGCGAGACGGTTTCGGGATGGTTGAGCTTCAGGCCCTGATCCTTGCGCTGCTGCGCGACCTGCGCGAGCGTGTAGATCATCAGCTTGTCGATCTCTCGAGGCGTGAAATGCATATAGGTCTCCCCTGTCATAAAGGCTGGATGCGCACCAGCGTGATCTTCAGAAAAACGTCTTCGTCGACGATACCCGCCAAGGTAAATAACTGAAAAGTATCGACTTTATATTTTCCGCCCGGTTCCGGAGACGTTTCCAGAGTCCAGAAGCCGAGGAGGAGCCGCTTCGATCTGAAGTCCCGCTTTGTGGTAAGAAGGATATGAGTAAGATATTGCGCGATAAACTGTCAGGATTGACAGTTGTAAGGTCTTGGGAACGGAGGCATGCTTGATAATCTGTGACCGGCATGTCGTTTTGCGAACGCGCCCGACGCGACCTCCCCGGGCGACGCGGCCTGCGACCGCCAACCAAGTTTTCCACGCGTTAAAGCAGGTTCTCGACTGGAAATGCGCTTGATCGATTTTGGCGGAAAAGGTCGAAGCGCAGCCATAATGGCGCTGGCCATCATCGCACCCTGGGTTGCGGGCATGGCCGCAGGCGAAACCGCGCACGGCATGGTTGCCTCCTTCGGGGCCTATCTGCTTGGCGTCTCGTTTCCTCGTCTTCCGCCGTCCGGCCGCGTTCCGCTGCTGCTCGTCTCCGCTGTAGCCATCAGCCTGTTCGCAACGCTGGGCGCTTCGGTTTCGCTGGGGTCAAGTCTGTTTTTCGCCGGTGCGGTGATCGCGGCGCTGGCGCAATGCCTCGGCGAACTGAAAGGCGGCTATCTTCGCCTGCCGATCGCCCTTGGCGCGCTCGCCTATTTTCTCTCAGTCGGTCAGGTGCCGGCCGGAGGGATTCCCGCCTATGGTCTGAGCTTTCTCGCCGGAACGCTCTGGGCGGGCGTTTTCGTCAGTCTCGCCATTCCCCTGGCCGTCTCTCCGCCCGAAAGCGGCCGGCTCGCCATTGCGGCGGATCCCGGCCAGCGGCGGTTTGCCGCCGGCATGGTCGGCGTTGCGCTTGCGGGAAGCGGCATCGCCTGCTTGCTGCCCGGCTCCCATCCGTGCTGGCTTCCGGCCGCCGGCCTCAGGGTGATGAAGCCGACGCGGCAGCAGACGCTCTACCGGATGAAGGCACGAGGCCTCGGCACCACGCTCGGCGCAGCAGCCGGCGGGCTGATCCTCGGCCTGTCTCCCATCCCGTGGCTCCATGCCGCGCTTGTGGGCGGGCTCGTTTTCACCATGCTGATGATCGGCGCCAAGAAATATGCGCCGTGGTCGTTCTGCCTGACAGCGATCGCGCTGGCCTTCAATCTGCAGGCGGATGGCAGCGTTCTCGAGATCACGGCGAACCGCGTGCTGCTGACGATCGGCGGGATCGCGCTTGCCGCGCTGACATTGCCGCTGCTGGTAAACGCCAGGAAATCCTGAGCGACCCGCAGAAACGGTCAGGCGCCCTTGCCGCCCGTGCCCTATCGCCCGCCCCTTGGGGCGGATGCCCGCCACACACTATTGATCTCTCGAGCATCCGATGGCGCTTGCCACGGATGTCAGGCCTTACAGTTTCCTCCTTCTTCCATTGCGCCTAGTGTCTGCCGCAGATAGGTCGGACAGGGCTGAACATATCAGCGCCTCCCAAAAAGACGTATCGAGAGGTAGAAAGTCCTGAATGATTGAATGGCTCTTCGCCACCTTGCGGGAAAATGTGGAAATACCGCTCTTTCTCTGCCTTGTCGTCGGTTTCACCGTGGGGCGGGTTCAGGTCAAGGGCATCTCGCTTGGCGAAGTGACCGCCACGTTGCTTGCGGCGCTCGCCATCGGCCAGATCGGCTTCGAAATCTCGCCGAAGATGAAGTTCGTGTTCTTCTCGCTCTATCTGTTCGCCGTCGGTTACAGCGCCGGTCCGCAATTCGTCCGCGCCCTGTTCGAGGGCGGTTTCAAGCAGGCGGGGTTTGCGGTCGTCGTCTGTATCATGAGCCTGCTCAGCGTCTATGCCGTCGCCCGGCTTGCCGGTCTTGATGTGGGCGCGGCGGCAGGATTCTTCGCCGGCTCAGCAACCACTTCGCCATCTCTCCCGCTTTCCGAAACCGCGATCGCGAAGTCGTCCATGGCGGCGGCGGCCAAGGCCCACGCGCTCGACCTCATGCCGGCTGCCTTCTCCATCAGCTTCATCATAGGTACGCTCAGTTCCGTGATCGTGCTGGCGTTTGTCGGGCCCCGGCTTCTGAAAATCGATCTCGCCGCCGCCTGCCGCGCCTATGTCGAAAAAATGGGCGGCGATGACAGCAAGGCCCGTCGGGGAACCGCCTGGCATCAATATGTCGCGCGCGCCTATCGCGTCGATGAAAAATCCCCGCTGGTCGGCCTCAACGTCGCCGATGCCGAGCATTTCTTCGACAATCACCGGCTTTTCCTGGCGCGGCTGCGGCGAAACGGCGAGATCATGGAGGCCACCACCTCCGTCACGATCGCGGCCGGGGACATCATCGCCCTTGCCGGATCGCGACACGTGCTGTTGAGCGAAGTCAGCAAGGTGCTCGAGGAAGTCGACGACGCGGAACTGCTCGGCGTCCAGGTCGAGGGCACCGACGTGCTGATCACATCGAGCGCGTTGGCCGGCGAGACGCTGAAGGCGCTCGCGGACATTCCCGAGACGCGCGGCGTGTTCATCACCGCTATCCATCGCGGAGCCCTGTCCGTGTCAATCCCGGTTTTTGCTGACACGATGCTTTATCGCGGCGACGTCATCCGAATCATCGGCCGCCCCACCGACATCGCCGGCTTCGCCAAGAAATTCGGCTATCTCGACAGGGAAACCGAGCGCGCCGACATCGCCTTCATCAGCGCCGCGATCGTCGCCGGCGCCGTGATCGGCGCGCTGAGTTTCCGGGTCGGCGAGGTGCCGCTGACGCTGTCGACGGCGGGCGGCATCCTGCTCATCGGCCTCTTCTTCGGCTGGCTCCGTTCGGTACACCCGGTCTTCGGCCGGGTGCCCGGGGCCACGCTGTGGTTCATGAATTCGATCGGCCTCAACCTGTTCATCGCGGCACTTGGCCTTGCCGCCGCGCCCGCTCTTGCCGGCGGGCTGAAGGAACTGGGCCCTGTCTTCCTGCTCTGGAGCCTGGTCGCCTCCATTGTCCCGTCGCTGCTGGCGATCTATCTCGGGAAATATGTCTTCCGCTTCGATGACGCCATTCTGTTCGGCTGCTGCGCGGGCGCGCGGAAATCTTCCCCGGCGCTGGCGATGCTGACGGAGAAGGCGGAGAGCCAGGTGCCGGCCATCGGGTTTTCGGTCGGGTACGCGGTCTCCACCACGCTGCTGATCCTGTTCGGCCTGGTGATCGTGATGATGATGTGAGGCGGGCGGGCCAAGGATCGATGATCAGGCCAGACCCGTCTTGTCCTCGCCCTTTGCCGCCGGGTCGATGCCGGCCTGTTTCAGTGTGCGTTCCAGCAACTGGTCGTAGATCGGGCGTCCACCGATCCATTCGGCGACCATGTTGGCGGTCATGCAGGTGACGATCAGCGGCATCACCATGCTATAGGCCCCGGTCAGTTCCAGCGTCAGCACCACGCCGACGATCGGCGCGCGCACGGAGGCGGAAAACAGTCCACCCATCGCCGCCATGCCGAAGGCGAGCGGTATGCCGTGGGGCGTCACCAGTTCGACGATGCCGCCGAAGGCCAGACCGACGCACATCGAAAGCGCCAGGATCGGCGCGAAAATGCCGCCCGGCGTGCCCGCCGAATAGCTCGCCGTCATGGTGACGTAGCGGATTACGGCAAGCGCCAGCAGAACCTGAAGGCTGGCGCTGTGGGCGGCAAGCGAGGTGACCACATGCTCGCCTCCGGTCACCGCAAGCGGCATCGTCACGAACAATCCACCGACGACGAGACCGACAACCGCCGGATAGAGATAGGGCACGCGCGCGTTAAGGCGGCCGGCAAACGAGCCCGTCCACATCAGCGCCGCGTTGAGGCTGACGCCCAGGAAACCAAGCAGCACCCCGAGGACAACGAAGGCGGGCAGCAGGTAGAGTTCCGGGCTCGCCACCGCCATCGAGAAATCCGGCGCCGTGCCGCCGATGATCTGGGTCATCACCGTCGCCAGCACCGCGGCGATGATCACGCCCATATAGGTGCGGAAGGTATAGGGAAACTGCCGGTGGGTTTCCTCGACGATGAACAGGATGGCGGCGAGCGGCGCATTGAAGGCGCAGGCGAGACCGGCGGCCGCGCCGGCGCCCAGCATGCCGCGCCGCTCGGTTTCGCTGACCCTGAAGAAATCGGTGATCGCCGCCGAAAACGAAGCGCCGATATGGATCGTCGGACCCTCGCGGCCGAGCACCAGCCCCGACGCGATCGAGACGATGCCGGTCAGGAACTTGATCGGCAGCACTCTTTGCCACCGAACGGTGCGCAAGCCCTGCATGGCGCCTTCGATCTCCTGGACCCCGCTGCCGCCGGCCTCGGGCGAATAGCGGCGGACGACGTAGACCGAAAGCAATGTCGCGCACATCGTGATCAGGGCGGCAGCGGCGACAAGCACGACGCCATCGACATGCGTTGCGAGGACGCGGGGCCATGCTTGCAGCCAGTCGATCAGGAGATGGAACACGGACCCGACGGACCCCGTCAGAATTCCCGCCAGCGCCGCAAGGGCGACGAAGCGGATCTGCGCGTTCCGGCTTCCCGGTTGCTCGAGCTCTTCTGCGGAATTGTCCATGGCACTTCATCGTCCGGAGGAGAATTTAAAAGAATGAGCAACGATTCCGTGATCGCTACGTCCTGCCTGGGGGGCAGGACCTGCGCTCTTGCAGGCCAGATCTGCTGATAGTCAGCCTGCGCGCGAAGGGTCAACTGTATGGTCTGACATGTTGTTCGGCCGGTTGCGGCAACCTACAAATACCGTGTTAGATTAGCAGCGACGGCGCGCGTGCCTGACCGCGCTGCGCGGTCTCCGCCGCTGGTCCGGCCTGCTCCGTGGCGAAACGCGGAGCCGTCTCCGGCGCGGCACACCGTCCACCCGTGAAGACGACAAAGGAAACACCATGTCCCGCTCAACTCTGACACTTCTGGCAAGCCTCCTTGCGGCAACGACCGCGCATGCGCAGGACATGCGTTCGATTTCCGGCGAGGCCGTCATGCGCGAGCGCATGGCGCTGCCGGATGATGCCGAACTCGTCGTCGAGGCGCGCGGTTTTCAAAATGCCCTGCTGGCGACGCACAGCAATGAGTCGAACGGCCGGCAGGTGCCATGGCCGTTCGAACTGGCCATCCCGCAAGGCGTCGCGGCGAAGCTGACAGCGGCCATCCGGATCGACGGCGCCAACCGGTTTGTGAGCGAACCGGTCATGATCGCGGCGGGAAACAATGATGCCGATATCGGAGACATCATGCTGACGGCGTTCACGCCCGCAGCCTTCAGCAGCGCCTTCATGTGCGGCGATATTCGCCTTCAGGTCGGCTTTCAGGGCGAGGAAGCGGTGGTCGAGACCGATGAGGGGATTTACCACCTCGCCCCGGCAATCTCCGCGGACGGCGCGAAATACCAGTCCGAGGACGGCCGAAACGTCTTCTGGAGCAAGGGCGACAGCGCGATGGTGACGCTCGACGGCCAGGACCTGCCGGATTGCGTCATGATGCCGGCCGAGGCGGAAAATTCATGGTCGGCGCAGGGCAATGAACCGGGCTGGCGCGCCGTCATAACAGGCGACCGGTTTATGCTGGACATGAATTACGGCGAAGACCGCCTCGATCTCCGCCTGCCGGAGCCCGCGGTTGTCGACGGGGCCTATCGCTACGGTTTCGACCAGTACGCCCTCGCCTTCACCGTACGAGCCGGCCTGTGCCAGGATGACATGAGCGGCCGGCTGTTTCCGCAAAGCGTGGAACTGGAAACGGCAATCGGAACGCTGAAGGGCTGCGGCGGCGATACGCTCGACCTGCTGACCGGCCCCGAATGGACCGTCGACAGGATCGACGGCAACGCGCTCGACGAGACCGCCAATCGCCCCGCCTTCTCGATCAGCGAGGAAGGCCAGATCTTCGGAACCACCGGCTGCAACCGCTTCACCGGGGCGTTCTCCGTCAATGGCGAGGGCGGCGTCGCGATCGGCCCGCTGGCGTCAACGCGAATGGCCTGCGACGACGCCTTGATGAAGCAGGAGCAATCTTTCCTCGAGGCACTGGATGCGAGCGAAAGTTTCGACTTCAGCCCGGACGGCGCGCTGTTGCTTACGTCGGGCGCCGAAACGCTTATCGAGGCGAGTCGCAGATAGTCGTGCACTTTTTCGGGGGAAGAAGCGCCGTCCTGCTGCGGGAAGGTTGCGAGCAGCATGGCTGCCCAATTTTGTAGGCAATGTTACTGCGCGCGGGCCCGACCAGAAACAAGATCGATGAAAGATCAAGCGCCTGCGCAGGGATCATGTCCGGCGCACTGACAACGACCTTCGCCAACGAACCGGCATTGCTCACAAACCAGCGAGGGAACCGGGTGAAGGTGTAGTCGCGCTGGGAATAGGCCGTGGAGCGCAGCCGCTCGTGAATGGCGAAGCGGTTGCAGAAGTCGCCGCGCCGCCGGTATTGGCGTTGTATTCCAGCTTCCGCAGGTCCGGCAGCCTGGCGACGATCTGCGGCATGTCGATGAAGCGGGCGTCATCGCATCACAATCCATTTCTTCGCCCATCGATCAGAGCCTTCATTTGCGCGTTCAGCGTTGCATATTTCTCCGGCGCGATGTCGATTTCCAGCGGTTCCTTGCGCGCGGCGATGAGAATGCCGACGCCGATGACATCCTTGCCGACCTCGAAGATTGCGGAGAACCGGTTTTCCGGCAGAAGCGCGGGATTGATGAAGGCGGCGGCGCGTTCGAGGTCGTCGCCGGGGGCGGGTAGGCAACGAAGAAGTGCGGCGGCGCATGAAATCGCTTCTAGATGATCGCCTGCCGCACCTTGGCCGATACCCATTCCGACATGATGACCGTTGCCAGGATGACGATCAGTATCATTGTAACCTGCGGCCAGGCCAGCACATTGAGCGATGATTGCAGCTTCAGCCCCAGGCCGCCAGCGCCGACAAGGCCGAGAATCGCGCTTTCGCGGATATTGATGTCCCAGCGGAACACGGTGATGCCCCAGAAGGCGGGCTGGACCTGCGGAACGATGGCGTAATCCAGAACCTGGGCGTGACTGGCGCCAGTCGCGGCAATGGCCTCGACCTGGTTCGCATCCACCTCTTCGATCGCCTCGTAAAGCAGCTTGCCGATGAAGCCGACGGAGCGCAGGCCGATGGCGATGACGCCGGCCAGCAGGCCCGGCCCCATGATGGCAACCAGAAGCAGCGCCCAGATCAGCGAATTGATCGACCGGCTGGCCACGATGATAAACAGGGCCGCAGGCCGCAGGATCATGGCCGACGGCGTGGTGTTGCGCGCCGCCAGAAAGGCGACCGGCAAGGCAAGAACGACACCCAGCATGGTGCCGAGCGTGGCCATGTTCAAGGTATCCCAGAGCGGCGCCCAGAGTTCATTCATATAGGAGAGACGCGGCGGCCACATGCGGCTGCCGATATCGGCGGCCTGTTTCGGCGCATCGGTCACGAAAGCCCAGATCGTGTTCTCGGTCATGACCTGCCAGCACCACACGGTCAGCGCAACGAGGCAGAACCAGCCGGCCCAGGTCATCAGCGACTGCCGCGATGTGCGCCGGCGCCAGACCGCCGGATAGGTGTTTTCGCTCATTGCAGGAACTTTCGAAGGTAGCTGGAACCGTATTCGGCGACCATCACCAGCAGGATGATGATCAGGATGATCGCGCCGGCGCTGTCATACTCGTAGCGATCGATGGCGGTGTTGAGCGTTGCGCCGATGCCCCCCGCGCCGACGATCCCGATCACCGCGCTTTCGCGGAAGTTGATGTCGAGGCGATAGAGCGACAGACCGATGAGGCGTGGCATCACCTGCGGCTGGATGGCGTAATTGATCATCTGCATCCACGATGCGCCGGTTGCCTTGATCGCCTCCGCCTGCGCCTCGTCGATATCCTCGATATCTTCCGCCAGGAGCTTGGACAGGAAGCCGATCGTGGCAAAACTCAGGGTCAGGAAACCGGCAAACGGGCCAAAGCCGAACATCGCCACGAGGAAGATCGCGATGATGATTTCCTGCAGTGACCGGCTGACGGCGATGATCGCGCGGCAGACAAGGTAGACGATCCGGGGCGAGACATTGCGCGCCGCGCCGATGCCGATGGGCACGGAGATGATGACGCCCGCCACTGTCGAGGTCAGCGTCATGGTCAGGCTCTCGATCAGGCCTCTGGAGATATCGTTCCAGCGACTGGTAAAGTCGGGCTGCAGGAAGCCGCCGAGAAAACGCGCGCCGCGCGCCCATCCTTCGGCAATGCGCGCCCAGTTCGGGTCAAGCGTGGCGAGTGCGAGAACCAACCAGACCGCGAAGCCGATCTGAAGCGCTATCCGCCAGCCGCGATGGGTGAACACCTGCGGCGGACGTTTCCAGGTCGATGGATAGTCACTCATGCGCCAAGTCTCGCAAGCTCAGCCGCCTGTTCGGCTTCGGCGCTCTCGTCTTCCTCCGCACCCTTGCGCATCGCGTTCCAGTCCTCGGCGCCGTAAATTTCGGTCAGGACCGTCTCGCCGAGGGCGTCGGCGGGACCGTCGAACACGATCTCGCCGGCGCGCAGGCCGATAATGCGCTGCATGAATTGCTGCGCCAGCGGCACGTCGTGGATGTTCACAATGGCGGGAAGATTGCGTTCGGCGCAGATTTCGATCAGGAGCCGCATGATCTGTCGGCTGGTCTTGGGGTCAAGGCTTGCCGTCGGCTCGTCGACCAGCAGCAGTTCGGGTTCCTGGGCAAGCGCGCGGGCGATGCCGACACGTTGCCGCTGGCCGCCGGAGAGCGCGTCCGCGCGCTTGTCGGCCTGGTGCATCAGGCCGACCCGGTCCAGCAGCCGATAGGCAAGACCGATATCGTCCGCGCCGTAGCGGCGGGTAAAGCTGGTCCAGAATCCGACATAGCCCAGCCGGCCGGACAGAACATTTTCCATGACGGTCAGCCGTTCGACCAGCGCATATTCCTGAAAGATCATGCCGATGCGGCGGCGCATGGCCCGCAATTCGCGCTGCCCCTGGCCCGTGATCGACCTGCCGGATATGGAGACCGAACCGGACGTTGGCTCGACAAGGCGGTTGATGCAGCGGATCAGCGTGGATTTTCCGGCGCCGGACGGGCCGATCAGCCCGACGACCTGACCTTCGGGAACCGTCAGGCTCACATCGTTCAGTGCCTTGTCGCCGGTCTTGTATGTTTTGGTCAGCGATTTGAGTTCGAGCATGACGGCTCCACAATAGCGGAACGGGCGGATTTCCTCCGCCCGTTCGCAAGGATTGTACCGGATTTTACTGGCAGTTGTACGAAACGCCGTTTGCCGCGTCGATCTGGCGGATCACGGCCCAGTTGTCCTTGAAGGTGATCGGGATGAACTGCGCTTCGCCGGATTTCGAGAATTCCTCCTCAAGCGAAGAGCCTTCCCATTCGAACGAGGCGAAGGCGTCCTTGATCTTGTCCTGAAGCTCGGGCGTCAGGTTGTGCGCTACGCCATAGCCAGTGGTAGGGAATGTCTGCGAGGTATAGATGATCTCTATCTGGTCGTCGGAAATCACCTCACGGGCGAGCATGCGCTTGCGAACGGAGTTGGCGATGGCGCCGGCCGGATAATCCTTGTTGGCGACACCGAGAATGGTGTTGTCGTGCTTGCCGGAGAAGGTTGCCTCGAAATCAGTGCCGGCTTCCATGCCGTATTCGGATTTCAGAATGGCCGAAGGGGCCTTGAAACCGGAATTGGAGGTTTCGGACGAAAACGCCAGGGTCTTGCCCTTGATGTCTTCAACTTCGGCAATGCCGGAGCCCGGATAGGTGATGATTTCCATCTCGTAACCGAACGAGCCGTCTGCGGCGACCATCATGGTGAACGGACGGAAACCGGCGCAGGCGACGGCCAGCGGGTTCGAACCGGTATTGAAACCGGCAATATGAAGACGACCGGCGCGCATGGCCTCGATCTGGGCGGCATTGGAATCGACCGGGAAGAACTGGACCCGCTTGCCGGTAACCTCTTCCATATGCGTCAGAAAGTCCTTCCATGCCTCCGCATAGACGGCCGGATCTTCAACCGGCGTGTAGGCGAAGATCAGCACCGAAGGGTCGGAGAGTTCAGCCGGATCGGACGGGATGTCGGCAATCAGATCGCCGTCGGCATCCGTGTAGCGGCTGTCCAGCGTAAAATCTGCAAAAGCAGGAACAGTCATGGACGCGAGCACGGTTGCAGCAAGAAGAATACGACGCATGTTATATCTCCGATCAATGTTTGGATGTCATTTGGGTCGGGCTTAGCAGCGTTTTATTACAGCTATACAACGCTGCTGCGCGGTTGAGCGCTTTCAGGCCAACGATAATAAAGTTCCCGGCAAGCAGAGCCGCGGCGGCTCCCGCGCCGATAACGCTGCAAAGGCCGTTAAACCGGAAACGTCTCCTTCAGCGGTCACTCGCTCTTTGCCGCGAGATCCGTCGCGCCTTCCATACGCCCGATCTGGTTCAGCCTTGCCTCCAGGGCCATCTGCTCGATCTTTTCCATCGGGAGGCTGAGGAAGGCGTTGATCCGGCTTTTGAGAAATTGTGCCGTCTGCACAAAGGCCAGTTCCTTTTGCGCCTCGGTCCCCTCGACGGCGGCAGGATCTTCAATACCCCAATGCGCCCGCTTCGCTGCTCCGCGCGCGATCGGGCAGGCCTCGCCCGCGGCGCTGTCACAGAGCGTGAAGATGAAGTCGAAAGCGGGCGCGCCGGGGACCGAAAAGGCATCCCAGCTCTTCGAGTGAAGCCCCTCGACCGGGTAGCCCTGTGCCGCCAGCACCTTGAGCGCGAGCGGATGAACGGCGCCTTTCGGCCGGCTACCTGCAGAGAAAGCCGCAAACCGACCTGCACCCTCCGTGCTGAGAATGGCTTCAGCCATGATCGACCGTGCCGAGTTTCCCGTGCAGAGAAAGAGAATGTTGAAGCTGTGATTGTCTGTCATCGCTGAACTCTCATTTGCATACCGGTGTGAAAATGCGCGGAAGCGCCGTTTGCCGGAAAGCGTAGTGACTGCGACCGGTCGCCAACCTGCGTAAAGCCATGACGGCAAGGCGGATCGGCAAATCAAATGCGCCGTGGCTGTGGCTTTCGGTTGGACGGCGCCTCCTATTCCCCGCCTTGCCGACTGCATTGGAACGTCGCGAGGTCGCAAACAGGCCGCTGCAAGTCCCCTTAAACTATCTATGTTGCAATTTCATGAAACTGTAACATGACTATGTTTTACCGTCTCCCGGGAACCACCCGTTGAAACCCGAAATGGATTCGACACCCGATCCAGCCAGGAGAGATTATTCCAATGAAGAAGACACTTTCAGTCGCCGTTTTCACCGCCGCCTCCCTGCTTGCCTATCAGGCCGCTGCGCAGGAAGATGCTATCCAGGTTGACGGCTCGTCGACCGTGTTCCCCGTCTCCGAGGCGTTTGCCGAGGAGTACCAGATCGCAACCGGCAACCGCGTCGTCGTCGGCGTGTCAGGTACCGGTGGCGGCTTCAAGAAGTTCTGCCGCGGCGAGACCAGCTTCTCCGGCGCATCGCGCCCGATCAAGAACGAGGAAAAAGAGCTTTGCGCCGAGAACGGCATCGAGTTCCTCGAAATGCCCCTCGCCATGGACGCGCTGGCCGTCATCGTGAACCCCGATAACCCGATCAGCTGCATGACCGTCGAAGAGCTGAAGACGGCTTACGAGACCAAAGCCCAGGGTGTCGTCAACAGCTGGAACCAGTTGAACCCGGAATACCCGGACCAGCCGCTCACCCTGTTCGGTGCCGGCACAGATTCGGGCACCTACGACTACTTCACCTTCGCCATCATCGGCGAAGAGGGCGCCTCGCGCGGCGATTTCACCGCGACCGAAGACGACAACATCACCATCCAGGGCGTATCGACCGACGTCGATGCCATCGGCTTCCTCGGTCTGGCCTATGTCGAAGAGAACCGTGGCCGCGTGAAGCCGCTGGAAATCTCCTATAACGGCGGTGATTGCGTTGCGCCGACCACCGAAAACGCGGCCAGCGGCGCGTATCAGCCACTGACCCGTCCGCTGTTCATCTACGCGAACAAAGAGCACCTGGACACGAAGGCGAATGTCGAGGATTTCGCCAAGTTCATGTTCAACCCGGAACTCGCGCCGGAACTCGTGGCCTCCACCGGCTATCTGGCGCTGCCCAGCAAGGCCTTCTCGCTTGCCGAAGAAAAGATCGTTGCCCGCTCGACCGGCTCGTTCTTCGATGGCGGCTCCAAGGTCGGCGTCACGCCCGACGATCTTCTGAAGGCTGCCAACTAGGCGCATTTCATCTCGGCGGCGGGTCTTTTCGCCCGCCGCATCTTTTTCCGGTCAAGCGAGGTTGCGGTGCCCGTAGATTCCATTCCCAGTTCAGCGGAACTCATCAACAGCGGTTTTGTCAAAAGACGGCGACTGATCGACCGGGGCATGAGGGTTTTCCTGTTCCTGTGCGCGGCACTGTCGGTATTCGTCACATTCGCCATCGTCTATATTCTGATACGCGATTCGGCCGGGTTCTTTGCCCATGTGCCGCTGTTCGACTTCCTGTTCGGCACGATGTGGACGCCGGTCTTTGCCGACCCGCAATTCGGGGTCCTGCCTCTCTTGGCGGCGACATTGCAAACGGCGGGGCTTGCTATGATCATCGCGGTGCCTTTCGGCCTGGTCATGGCAATCTATCTCAGCGAATATGCCAGGCCGGCGGTGCGTGAGACGGTGAAGCCTGCGCTCGAAATGCTCGAGGCGGTGCCCACTGTGGTTTACGGTTATTTCGCGCTTCTGGTGATGACGCCATTTCTGCAACAGTTCATTCCCGGGCTCAAGGGCATCAACCTGCTGGTGCCCGGCATCATCCTCGGCATCATGATCCTGCCCTACGTTGTCTCTGTCTCTGAAGATGCGATGCGCGCCGTGCCCAACAGTTTGCGCGAAGGCGGTTACGCGCTTGGCATGGCGAAATGGCAGGTGGCGACACGTATCGTCATCCCCGGCGCGTTTTCGGGCATCACCGCCGCCTTCATCCTCGGCATGTCGCGCGCGGTGGGCGAGACGATGGTACTGGCGATCGCAGCAGGCCAGAACCCGAACCTGACATGGGACCCGCGCGAGGGGGCCGCGACAATCACAGCCTATATCGTGCAGATGAGCCTCGGTGACGTGGCGCATGGATCGGTCGCGTACGAATCGATCTTTGCGGTGGGCTTGCTGCTCTTTGTCATCACGCTCGCCTTCAATGTCATCGGCTTCTACCTGCGCCGCAAGTTCCGCGAGGCATACTGAGATGGCCACCACAACCGAAGGAATGCCGGGCAACGGTGCTTCAACGAACCAGGCGGCGTTCGACGCGGTCGTCCGCGCCAAGAAGAAAGACATCATCTTCGCCTCCGGCGGGCTGATCGTCATGGCCATCGCAATGGCGCTGCTTCTGACGCTGATCGGCGACCTTGTCATCCGCGGCGCCACCCGCATCAGTTACGATTTCATGACCAGTTATCCGTCGCGCATACCGGAGCGGGCAGGTATTCTATCGGCATGGGTCGGCTCGCTTCTGGTAATGTTGGTGACCGCTTTCCTCGCCATTCCCATCGGGATCGGCGCGGGGCTTTATCTGGAGGAATATGCCAGGAAGGGGTGGGTCTCGAACTTCATCGAGATCAACGTGTCCAACCTCGCCGGCGTACCTTCGATCATCTACGGTCTTCTGGCGCTCGGTCTCTTCGTCTACGGGTTCGACCTCGGCAAGACGATCCTCGTGGCCGGCATGACGCTCGCACTGCTGATCCTTCCGATCGTAATCGTCTCGACCCGCGAGGCGGTGCGCTCGATCCCTTCGATCATCAAGGAGAGTGCTTATGGCCTTGGAGCCGATCAATGGCAGGTCATGTGGCACTACATCATACCGGCGGCGCGGCCTGGCATCCTGACCGGTGCCATCGTGGGTCTCAGCCGCGCCATCGGCGAGACCGCCCCGATCATCACGATTGGCGCGCTGACCTTCATCGCCTTCCTTCCGCCGCCGCCCGTGACCGGAGAGTTTCCGTTCATCTCCTTCGCCTGGCTCAATGACGGTTTCACCGTGCTGCCGATCCAGATGTTCAACTGGATTTCCCGACCTCAGGCTGGTTTTCACACCGCCGCGGCCGCAACCGGTGTGGTGCTGATCGTGTTGACCTTTTCGCTCAACGGCATCGCCATCTGGATCCGGTATCGGCTCCGCAAAGGACACAGAAACTGAACCATGATTGATGACAACATGACAGCCGAAAAAGCAGACGCCGAGATCGAGAAAAACAAACTTCAAGATGAACGCGAGGCGGCCATGCCGCCTCCGATCAAGCCTGCGGCTGAGAGCGAAGCGCTACGCGCCCGGATTGAGGATTTCAGCTTTTACTACGCCGACGGTTTCCAGGCGATCAAGAATGTCAACATGCCGATCCTCGACCGCAAGGTGACGGCGATCATCGGCTCCTCGGGATGCGGCAAGTCCACCCTTCTGCGCAGCCTCAACCGGATGCACGATCTCTACCCCGGCAACCGCTACGAGGGACGGGTAATACTGGAGCCGGAGGGCGAGAACCTGGTCGGCCGCGACGCCGATCCTGTGCTGGTGCGACTGCGCATCGGCATGGTGTTCCAGAAGCCGAATCCCTTTCCCAAATCGATTTACGAAAACGTGGCTGCCGGCTTGCGCGTGCGCGGGATCAGCAAACGCCAGGTGATCGACGAAGCGGTGGAAAGCGCATTAAAGCGCGCCGCGATCTGGGACGAGGTCAAGGACAAGCTCAATGGCTCGGCCTACGACCTTTCGGGCGGGCAGCAGCAGCGTCTGTGCATCGCACGCGGTCTGGCTCCGAACCCGGAAATCCTGCTTCTGGACGAGCCGACATCGGCGCTCGATCCGATAGCGACGGCCAAGGTAGAGGACCTGGTCCAGGAACTCGCGAAATCGGTGACCATCGTGATCGTCACCCACAACATGCAGCAGGCGGCGCGCATCTCGCACCGCACGGCATTCATGTATCTGGGCGAACTGACTGAATTCGGCGAAACGAGCCAGATTTTCAATAATCCCCAGCATCCCCGCACGGAGAACTACATCACCGGACGCTACGGTTGATGAGATGTCGAAAGGAAGCAAATGGAAAAGCGACATACGCTGCAAGCCTTTGAACAGGCACTGAGTGACCTGTCCGCCGCCGTCCTGATCATGACGGAACATGTTCAGGCCATGGTTGCAAGCGCAGCCCACGTGCTTCTCGACAACGATCTGGTGCGCGCCGGTGAAGTGGTTGAAAACGATCTGGTCGTGGACCGCGAATTGGAGACAATCCGCGCCCGCTGTCTGGATATACTGGTGCGCTATCAGCCGGTGGCCGGTGACCTTCGCCAGGTCATCGCCATCGAGCACAGCGCGGGAAACCTTGAGCGCGCGGCGGATCATGCGAAGAATATCGCCAAACGCGCCATTGCGGACCGCAACTCCCGGATATCGGCGGATGCAGCTGAACTGTTCAGACAGCTGCATGCCGCGGTTCTTGGAGCATTGGAAGATGCCAATGATGCCCTTGTGCGCCGGGATGTTGACCTGGCGCACAAGGTGGTGCGCGGCGACAGGCGTATCGATGTCCTCCATGACGATCTGTTTCACCTTGTTCTGGCAGGCAGCCGGCGAGACACCTCGAAACTGAAGTCCGATATCCATCTGCTGTTTGCCGCCAAAAGCCTGGAGCGTATCGGTGACCACGCCACGAATATTGCCGAAGAAGTGATTTTCATGAGCAGACGCGAAGCGCCAGACGGATCGATCGACACATAAGACGGGTCAACAAATAAGACGGGAACCGCCATGCTGAAGCAGAAAGCACTCGATCTGCTGAAACCCAGAATTCTCGTGGTCGAAAACGGGATGGTCGAACGGGACTCCCTGTTCCGGCAACTGCAGGACAGCGGATATGCTGCGTGTGTGGCGATGGACGGCAAGACGCCGCTGCAGGCGGCAAGAGATGAGAGGCCGGACATCGTCCTTTTCAATTGCGTCGCACCGAATGATTATGGCTTCAACCTGTGCCGCAGCTTCAAACAGGACAGCGCCACGAGGCAGATGCCGCTGATCATTCTGTCCGGCAGTTCCGGCGAGGAAGACAAGGTCAAGGGGCTTGAACTGGGCGCAGACGATTACCTGTCCAAACCCTACTCTTCATCGGAGCTGGCGGCGCGGCTCCATGTCCAGCTTCGTCGTATCGATTCCGGAAAGGTAAGGCCCTGCCTCACCTTTGAGCGCATCGCTCTGGATGAAGACGCGCTGCGGGTCTATATCGAAGGACGCCCCGTGCATCTCGGTCCAACCGAATATCGCATGCTTGCGGCCTTCATGAGTCGTCCTGGACGCCCCTTCACCAGGGAACAGTTGTTGGAACGCGCCGGACGGCGCAAAGGCGATGTCGATATTCGCAGTGTGGATGTGCATATCGGCCGTCTGCGCAAGGTGCTCAACCAGAAGAAAACGAACTACCCGCTCCGAACAATCAGGGGAATAGGCTACGCCCTCGGCTAAACCTTGCGGCTGACACAAAATCGTTGTCTCTTCCGGTCATAAGCATAAATCGGACTTATGACTGCACTGAAGAGGCATGCACGTAATGATAGATGACATGGTCGGGATGCTCGATGCGCTCGGGCACGCCGGACGGCTCCACGTATTCCGCGTTCTGGTTCGACGATATCCGCAATCAGTGGCAGCCGGTGAACTGGCCGAAACACTTGGCTATAAACGCTCGACGCTTTCCATCTATCTATCGGTTCTGCGGCGTGCGGGTCTCGTCCATCAGGATCGCGACGGGAACTCCTTGTTGTACAGCGCCGATCTATCCGGCGCGAAGTCGCTGATAGGCTTCCTCTCGGAGGATTGTTGTCGGGGCCGAACAAACAATGACCATCGCACGATAGATTTCGACGCGAGCGATCACCGCAGATATAATGTCCTGTTCGTCTGTACGCGCAATTCAGCGCGGTCAATCTTTGCCGAAGTCATCCTGCGTGACACCGCGCCTGAGCGGTTTGCAGCCTATTCCGCAGGCACATCGTCACATGGCGCGGTCCATCCCTTGACCCTGCAGGTTCTTGAAGAAAACGGACACGAGATTTCAGAACTGGGGACAAGCTCGATCGCCGAGTTTCAGAAGCCGGCCGCGCCGCAAATGGACTTCGTTTTCACTGTGTGCGACCAGGCGGCCAATGAAGAATGCCCGGTCTGGCCCGGACAGCCGGTTACAGCGCATTGGGGTCACCCGGATCCTGCCGCGGGCGACCTCAGCGACGATAAACGCCTCGAACTGTTTCGCCAGACCTATCAGGCCATGAGCCGGCGCATTCAGCCCTTCGCCGAGCTTCAGGGCGCAGCCCTCGATCGGGCAGCCCTGCAGAACAAGGTTGACGATATCGGAAGGCTTCAACTGGTTTGAGTTGAGGACTGTCGAAAACCGGCGGCTGAAAGACCTTTTCTTCAGTGCGTGTTCTGGTTGACGCGGCGAGAGAGTTCTGCCGCACTTTCGACGCGTTCTGAATAACGGTCGGTGAGATAGCCAGCCCTACCCCGCGTCAGCCAGGTGAACTTCACAAGTTCCTCACACACATCGACGATACGCATGTACAGAGGGGAAGGCTTCATGCGCCCGACTTCGTCAAACTCGGTGAAGGCCCTGGGTACGGATGATTGATTGGGGATGGTGATCATACGCATCCAGCGCCCGAGGATTCGCATCTGGTTGACGGCATTGAAGCTCTGGCTGCCGCCCGAAACCTCCATGACCGCCAGTGTCTTGCCCTGGGTGGGCCGGATACCGCCCAGCGATAGCGGTATCCAGTCGATCTGCGTCTTCATGATGCCGGTCATCGCGCCATGCCGCTCGGGGCTGACCCACAGCATGCCCTCGGACCATTGGGCGAGGTCGCGCAACTCCTGGACTTTCGGGTGGCCGGAATCCGCATCGTCAGGCAGAGGTAGACCCGACGGTTTGAAGGTGCGCACTTCGCAGCCGTACCAGCGCAGCAGTCTCATCGCCTCTTCGGAGGCCAGGCGTGAAAAGGAGCGCTCGCGCAACGAACCGTAAAGCACCAGAATCCTGGGGGGATGGCGAGGCGCATCCGGACCCGCCAGCAGATCGACGTCAACTGGAGGCAACTTGTCCGGATCGATATTCGGCAGGTCATCGAGGCGTTCGGTCCCGCTCATTGATTTGCCCCGCCGAAGCGCACCACATCGCCGTCTTCCTTGGTAAACACCGCCACCGGGTTGGCCAGCATTTCAAGTACCCGCTCTGAAGGCCGGCATAACCGCGCACCTTTTTCTGACACCACAATTGGACGATTGATCAGGATCGGGTGCGCCATCATGGCATCGATCAGTTGATCATCACTCAGCGTCGGATCATCAAGATTGAGTTCCTCAAAAGGCGTTCCCTTGCGCCGCAGCAACTCTCTTGGCGTGATCGCCATCATCGATATCAGTTCGGTCAGCCGTTCGCGACCGGGTGGAGATTTCAGATATTCGATCACGGTCGGGGTTTCGCCCGACGCTTCGATCATCGCAAGCGTGTTGCGAGAGGTTCCACATTCCGGGTTGTGAAAAATCGTCGTTCTCAAGCGTTTTCACTCCTTCTGTTCATTCAACTCAACACGAAACGGCTCGCAAACCTTCGGATGGCCTGCGCAGCAGTCTCTAACCAGAAATCGCAGGGTTTCCTGCATGTGATCGAGATTGGCGCGATAGATAATCGAGCGACTCTGTCGGCGCGACATCACCCATCCCGACCGTGAAAGCACCGCAAGATGTGCCGACATGGTGTTGTGCGGCACAGACAATTGACGCGCGATTTCCCCGGCAGCGAGTCCCTCGGGTTCATGGCGCACAAGGAGACGAAACGCTTCGAGACGAGTCTCTTGGGAAAGCGCGCCAAAACTATCGGTGATGTTCTTTATGTCCATATATCCAGTATTGTGGATATGATGGAGAATAGCAACCGGGCTCAATCGATTAATCGTAAGCGTGACTTGCCTTGCAGGCGTACTCCGCGTTCGACTTCTTGATTTCGGAAGGTTTGCGATGTCTTAGCCGGTTGTGGCTTTGGAGAGCTTGAAAGGCAGGAGGTCGGTGACTCTTCGTCCGACGGAGGCAGTTCGGCGAGGATATCCCCCAGCGGCTCAACGCGGTAAGCCCGGCTAGCAGACCGCGCACGGGTGGTTCGTCTCTCCGAGGCGATCGGACTTTAATCATGCCCCGCATCACGAATTCAGCTTCCTGCCCGGCCTCCACCTCCGACGGATACCCTCCCCGACCAACATTAGCGTTGTTCTTATCTCTGTTCAGCGAACGGCAAGTTTCGGGAGCATCAAGTCATAGTTTGAATGACCTAAATGGCGGCGCAAAGCCGCCGTCATCAGTTGCCAAGCCGGCTGGAGCACGGAAATTTGGAAGAAGGTGAGCGCGCGGCTCCGTATTGCGGGCGGTGGCGCGGAGCTCAGCTTCCAATAAAACGCTGGACCGAATCTATATCAAATATCTGTATCTATTATATTTTTCGGAAAAACGGGCCGATCCAAAAAATCTTCTTGACTCGGGGATGCACGAGAAATGGCCATTTCGTGCACACTTATGCTTCACTGGCAACTTAGAGATAGATTTGGCTGGGGTGGCTGGATTCGAACCAGCGCATGCCGATACCAAAAACCGGTGCCTTACCGCTTGGCTACACCCCAGCATGAGCCCGCGGGCCGGGGCCGGCGGTGCGCACAGCCTCTTAGCAAAGCTCGCGCCCGGTCTCAATGTCTAAATCTGTCCGCCTGACGAGATTCTCGCCGGCGACAGGAATTGGCGTTATTGAGCGCCGTGCCTCCGTTCGGAGGCTCTCAGGCGCTCGCACTGGTCGAATCCATGCATCATGCTTGCAGGAAGTTCAAACCGATCTTCGGGCCGGCGCTCCGGCCTTGCATTTTGCGCGCATGGTGTCAGACAGGCAGGACAGAAGTTGAAGGAAATGCGAATGGGCATACCCGAATTCGATCCGGCCTATGGACGCACCGTACCGCTTGCGGAAGGCATTGCGCGGTTGACGGCGAACAACCCCTCGCCGTTCACCTTTTTCGGCACGAACGGCTATCTCGTCGGCCGCGACGAGGTGGGCGTCATCGATCCTGGGCCCGATATCGATGGGCATCTGGAGCACTGGCTTGCCGCGATCGGCGGGCGCAGGGTCCGCTTCATCGCCGTCACCCACACCCATATGGACCATTCGCCGATGGCCCACAGTCTCAAGGCGGAAACCGGGGCGCCGATCGCCGGCTTCGGTCCGCATGAGACCGCCCGCCCGCTTTTCGCCGGCGAGGTCAATCCCTTTGCCGAGAGCGCCGATAGCGCGCTTCAGCCGGATATCGTTCTCGGCGATGGCGACACAATCGCCGCCGATAATGGCTTCGCGCTTCAGGCCGTGCACACGCCGGGCCACACCGCCAATCACCTCGCCTTCGCGCTTCAGGGCACGCCCTATCTGTTTTGCGGCGATCACGTGATGGACTGGTCGACCACGATCGTAGCCCCGCCCGATGGCTCAATGGGCGATTACATGGCCTCGATCGAGAAACTGCTGGAGCGCCCGGAAACCGTTTATCTATCGGGCCACGGCGACACGATCCGCGACGCCAAGGGCGTGTTGCGGGCCACCCGCTCGCACCGGCGCATGCGCGAAAAGGCGATCCTCGAGCGGATCGCGACCGGAGACGAGACTATTGCCGAGATCGTCAAGGTGATCTACCGCACCACGGACCCGAAGCTCCATGGTGCGGCAGCACTTTCGGTGCTGGCGCATCTGGAAGATCTGGTCGAGCGCGGCCGGGTGAAAACGGATGGACCGCCAATGCTGAAAAACAGTTACAGGCTTTCTGACTGAGACTGCCCGATCGTCGCCTGGGCGGCGGCAAGGCGGGCGGTGGGCACCCTGAATGGCGAGCAGGAGACATAGTCCAGCGCCAGCCCCTCGCAGAAGCGGATCGAAACCGGATCGCCGCCATGCTCGCCGCAGATGCCGATCTGGAGATCGCTTCGAGTCTGGCGGCCGCGCTCCGCGGCCATCCGCATCAGTTCACCGACGCCGTCGAAATCCAGTGAGACGAACGGATCGCGCTCGATAATGCCTTTTTTCTGGTAGGTGCCGATAAAGCCCGGCGCATCGTCACGCGACATCCCGAACGTCGTCTGGGTCAGGTCGTTGGTGCCGAGCGAGAAGAAGGCGGAGGTTTCGGCGATCTTGTGGGCGCGAAGGGCCGCGCGCGGCAGCTCGATCATGGTGCCGACGAGATACTCGATCTCCATGCCGGCTTCTGTCATCACCTCGCGGGCAACCGCGTCGATGCGTTCCTTCACATAGTCGAGCTCGGCGCGCAGCGACACAAGCGGCACCATGATTTCCGGCACCACGGCCTCGCCGGTGGCGCGGGCAGCGGCAACGGCGGCCTCGAAGATCGCCCGCGCCTGCATTTCGGTGATCTCCGGATAGGAGATCGCCAGACGACAGCCGCGATGACCGAGCATCGGGTTGAACTCATAAAGCGCGTCGAGGCGATGCCGAAGCGCCTGCTTGTCCATGTCGAGCGCGTCGGCGACATCGTCGACCTCGCTTTCGGTCTTCGGCAGGAACTCGTGCAGCGGCGGGTCGAGCAGGCGGATGGTCACCGGCAGGCCGTGCATGATCGAAAACAGCGCCTCGAAATCGTCCCGTTGCATCGGCAGGAGCTGGTCGAGCGCGGCGCGCCTGCCCTCTTCCGTTTCAGCCAGGATCATCCGCCGCATCATGTGGATGCGACCGCCCTCGAAGAACATGTGTTCGGTGCGGCAAAGGCCGATCCCCTCCGCGCCGAAATCGCGCGCCGCGCGGGCGTCCGCCGGCGTATCGGCATTGGTGCGCACCTTCATGCGCCGCACCTCGTCGGCCCAGACCATCAGCCGCTGGAAATCCTCGGAAAGCGCGGGCTTCTGCGTCGGCGCTGCCCCCTTCATCACCCGGCCGGTGGCGCCGTCGATGGTCACCTTGTCGCCGGCGTGGAGCATCACCCCGCCAATGCCGTGGAGGATATTGTCGAACCGGTCGACGCGCATATTGCCCGCGCCGGTGACGCAGGGAACGCCCATGCCGCGGGCGACGACCGCCGCGTGGCTGGTCATGCCGCCGCGCGTGGTGAGCACGCCGACCGCCGCGGTCATCCCCTGAATATCCTCCGGGCTGGTTTCGGTGCGCACCAGAATGACGCTGCGTTTTTCCGCCTTGGCGGCAATCGCCTCCTCGGCGGTGAACACGATTTCGCCGGTGACCGCCCCGGGCGAAGCCGGCAGGCCGGAGCCGATCTGGGTGCCGCGATATTCCGGACGGATGGTCGGATGCAGCATCTGGTCGAGCGTCGCCGGATCGATGCGCATGATCGCCTCACGGCGGCTGATCAGCCCCTCATCGGCCATATCCATCGCAATCTTGACGGCGGCGCCCGCCGCGCGCTTGCCGCCGCGGGTCTGCAGCATCCATAATTTGCCGCGCTCTATGGTGAATTCCATGTCCTGCATGTCGCCATACTGGCGCTCAAGCCGCGCGGAAATCGCGGCCAGTTCCGCAAAAGCCTCCGGCATCAGTTTTTCAAGCGAGGGCTTTTCGTTGCCCGAAGCGATGCGGCCGGCTTCCGTGACGCTTTGCGGCGTGCGAATGCCGGCAACGACATCCTCGCCCTGCGCGTTGACCAGAAACTCGCCGTAGAGCGCATTCTCGCCGGTGGACGGGTTGCGGGTAAACGCGACGCCGGTGGCCGATCCGTTGCCGAGATTGCCGAACACCATGGCCTGAATATTGACCGCCGTGCCCCATTCCGTCGGAATATTGTGCAGCGTGCGGTAGGCGATGGCGCGCGCGCTGGTCCAGCTTGCGAAAACCGCCGCGATCGCGCCCCAGAGCTGCTCGAACGGGTCCTGCGGGAAATCGCAGTCGAGTTCCTCGCTGAGAAGCTGCTTGTAGCTTGTGACGATATCCTCAAGCTGACCGGCGGTCAGCTGGGTTTCGGCCTGGTGGCCAAGCTCGGACAAACGCTCCTCGAGAAGCTCCTCGAACACTTCCTGATCGAGCCCGAGCGCGACATCGCTGTACATCTGGATGAACCGGCGATAGCTGTCCCAGGCGAAACGGGCATCGCCCGTGTCGCGGGCAAGCGACAGCACGGTCTCGTCATTGAGGCCGAGATTCAGGATCGTGTCCATCATCCCGGGCATGGAGACGCGCGAACCGGAGCGGACGGAAAGCAGCAGCGGGCGCTCGCCCGAGCCGAAGCGGCGGCCGGTGGCCGCCTCGACCGCGCCAAGGCCTTTGGCGACCTCCTCCTTCAGCCCGTCGGGGAAACTGCGACCGTTATCGTAGAAATAACGGCAGACATCGGCGATGATGGTGAGGCCGGGGGGTACGGGCAGGCCCATGCGCGCCATCTCGGCAAGGCCCGCGCCCTTGCCGCCGAGCCGGTCGCGGTCAATCTCGTGCTCATCTCCCGCGCCGAAGCCGTAAACCCAATTCGCCATGCATCCGCCTTCACACGCCTTACGGACCATCTCCACTGTTCCCGCAAGGCGCGAATTCCTCTTCTGGTGCGAGACGTTAGAGCATCGCGAACGAAATGAGAATTGGGCACTGGCGAAAAAAGCGCAGGCAACACCGATCTTTGGTCGATAACCGAGGCCGCGACGGCGCTCAAACCTCCTCAACCAGCTTTTCGGCGGTCTGCAGGTCGACGGAGACCAGTTGCGACACGCCCTGTTCGGCCATGGTGACGCCGAAAAGCCGGTCCATACGCGCCATGGTGATCGGGTTGTGGGTGATGACGATGAAGCGGGTTTCGGTGGTCGCCGCCATCTCGTCCAGCAGGTTGCAGTAGCGCTCGACATTGTGGTCATCGAGCGGCGCGTCAACCTCGTCCAGCACGCAGATCGGGGCCGGATTGGTGAGGAACACGGCGAAGATTAGCGCCATCGCCGTCAGCGCCTGCTCGCCGCCGGAAAGCAGCGTCATGGTCTGCGGCTTCTTGCCCGGCGGTCGGGCGAGGATTTCCAGCCCGGCCTCCAGCGGATCGTCCGATTCGATCAGTTGCAGTTCCGCCATACCGCCGCCGAACAGATGCACGAACAGCCGCTGGAACTGCTCGTTGACGGCGTCGAAGGCGGCCAGCAGCCGCTCGCGCCCTTCCCGGTTCAGGCTCTGGATCGCGCCGCGCAGCTTGCGGATCGCCTCGATGATATCGTCGCGTTCTTTGACCAGCGCGTCGAGTTGCGCCGAAAGCTCGCTCTGCTCCTCCTCGGCGCGCAGATTGACCGCGCCCAGCCGTTCGCGCTCGATTTTCAGCCGCTCCAGCGCGCGCTCGACCGAGACCGGCTCGGGAAGCTCGGCATCGGGGGCAAGGCCGGTCAGCCGGAAGGCCTCGTGGGGGGCGACTTCCAACACCTCGAAAATGCGTTTTTCCGCGCCTTCGCGGCGCTCGCGGGCAGACACCAGACGCTCCTCGGCGCGGCCGCGCTGCTCGCGGGCCTCGGCCAGATTGGAGAGCGCCTGCGCGGCTTCCCTGTCGGCGTCGCGCTGGGCGGTCTCCGCCTCGGCCAGCCGGTCGGCGGCGGCCTTGCGGGCCTCTTCCGCCTGCTCCAGTTCGCGGGTCAACTGGCGGCGCTTTTCCTCGAATTCCTCAGGCGCTTCCTCAAGGGTTTCCAGCTCCGCGCGGGCTTCCTCCTCGCGGGCCTTCAAGGTTTCGATCTGCGATTGCGCGCTTTTGGCGCGGTTCTGCCAGCTTGCCCGCTCCTGACCGATGGCCGTCAGACGACGCTGGCGGGAGTCGTTTTCACGCAGCAGTCCGTCATGGCGCGCGCGGGCTTCGGCCAGTTCGCCGCGGTGGCGCGACACCTCCGCGCCCTGCGCCGAAAGCCGGCTTTCCAGCGCGGAATAATCCGGCGCCTCGGCAAGGGCTGCCGACGCGTTCTCGAAGCTCAGCACGATATCCTCGCCCTGCGCCTGCAACTGGCTCAGCGTTTCGGCGGCGACATCGCGGCGGCGCACCAGTTCGCCGGACGCGCGCTCGGCCTCGGCAAGTGCTGCACGGGCATCGGCCACCGCGCGGCCGGCCATGCGCACCGCCTCGCGGGCGGTCGCAACCGCCTGCTCCTGCGCGCGCACCGCCTCGCCGGCCTCGACCTGCACCGCCCGGGCGTCCTCCAGGGCCACCTCGGCCTCCCGGCGCTCCTCTTCAAGCGTGGCGAGCCGGTTCTTCTGTGACAGCCGGAGGGCGGCCGCACTTGGCGCGTCCGCGCCCTTGATGAAGCCGTCCCAGCGATAGACCGCGCCGGCCTCGGTGACCAGTTCCTGGCCGGGCGCGAGTTCTGCCATCAGGGCGAGAGCGGCATCGTCGGCCACAAGCCCCACCTGGCGCAGGCGGCGCGACACTTCGGCGGGCGCGTCGACAAGCGTGTTCAGCGGGCGGCAGCCCTCCGGAAGCGCGGCATCGCCCCCGCCATCGCCATTGCCGTGCCAGTGGGCTGGGGCATCGGCCTCCAGCGGCGCGTCGAGATCATCGCCCAGCACCGCGCCGAGCGCGGTCTCATAGCCATGCTCGATGCTCAGCAGTTCGGCAAGCGGGGTGAAATCGCCGGCGGCGGCGCTCGCCGCCAGCATTTTCTCGATGGTTCGGGCTTCGGTCTCGATTTCCGAGAGCCGCGCGCGCGCCGCTTCCACCGGCTGGCGGGTCAGCGCCTCGTTGCGGCGCGCCTCGGCAAGCCGCTCGTCGGCCTCCTCGGCGGCGGCAATCGCCTCCTCCTCCGCGATCGCGGCCTCTTCCAGCGCCGCCTGTTTTTCCGCCGGGTCCGGCAGGCCAGCAATGCGTTCGCTGATCGCGGCAAGCTCGGATTGTGCATCGCCGATCTGGCGCTCGATCCGCTGACGGCGGTCGGTGAGTTCCGCGATGGTGCGCTCAAGCTGGCTGCGGTTGGCCGCCGCCTCGGCGCGCTCTGCCGTCAGCGTGGTGAACACCGCCTCGCTTTCGCCAAGCCGGGCCGCAGCCTCGTCCATTCTCTCCCGGGCCTCGGCAAGTTCCTCGCCAGAAAACCCGATCAGCTCGGTAAGCTCGGCCTCTTCCTCATCCAGACGCGTGAGGATCGCGCTATTGTCGGCGATCATCGCCTCCTCGCGGCGGATGTCCTCGCCAAGCTGGAGCAGCCGGCGGGAGAGTTCGTCGCGGCGCTGGGTCAGCCGCGAGGCATCGTCCTCGAGCTGGCGGCGGGCGATCTGCAGGCGCTGGAGCAGGGCCGCGGCCTTGACCTCCGCATCGCGCAGTTCGGGCGTCTTCAGGCCGGCGATCGCCTGGGCCTTGGCCGCTTCCATCTGCTGGTTGGCGCGCTCGGCCACCGTCGCGGTCAACTGGTTGAGCGCGCTGGTCGCCTCGGCTTCCGCCGTCTTGGCATCGACCCAGCGCAAATGCAGCAGGATCGCGTCATGGGCGCGGATATCGGCCGACAGCATCTTGAACCGGGTCGCCTGCCGGGTCTGGCGCTTCAGGCTCTCGATCTGGCTGGTCAACTGCCCGGTGACGTCCTCCAGCCGCTCCAGATTGGTCTCGGCCGCACGCAGGCGCAGTTCCGCCTCGTGGCGGCGGGAATAAAGCCCGGAAATGCCGGCGGCCTCTTCCAGAAGCTGGCGGCGGGCCTGCGGCTTGGCCTGGATCAATTCGCCGATCCGCCCCTGCCCGACCATGGAGGGCGAGCGGGCGCCAGTCGAGGCGTCGGCGAACAGGAGCTGGACATCCTTGGCGCGGGCCTCCTTGCCATTGATGCGGTATTGCGAGCCCTGCTCGCGCATGATCCGGCGCGTGACCTGAATTTCATCGCTGTCGTTGAAGGCGGCGGGCGCGGTGCGGTCGGAATTGTCGATATGAAGGCCGACTTCGGCGGCATTGCGGGCCGGGCGATTGCCCGAGCCGGAAAAAATCACGTCGTCCATGCCCGAGGCGCGCATGTTCTTGTAGGAATTTTCTCCCATCACCCAACGCAGCGCCTCGACAAGGTTCGACTTGCCGCAGCCATTCGGCCCGACCACGCCCGTCAGCCCCGGCGCGATGATGAAATCGCTCGCCTCGACAAAAGATTTGAAGCCGATCAGGCGCAGGCGGTTGAACTTCATGCGCCCTGCCCCTTACGGTCAATCAGCGCGCCGCCGCCGACCACGCACGCCGTAGCCGCATAGCCACCCAATCTTCTCGCCCCAGAGGGGAGAGATGTCGCGAAAGCGACAGTGAGGGGGGAGTCTATCCCCTCAAACGCCCTCACGATTGGATATGCTGCATCACCCTCACTGCCCCTTTCGGGGCATCTCTCCCGCAGGCGGGAGAGAGTATTGGGAGCAAGCCGCAAGGCCAAATGCAATCGCCCAAACGCAAAAAAGCGCGCGCCATCGCTGGCGCGCGCCCGAAACTCTTCGAACGTGCGGTCAAAGCATGCTGTTAATGAGGGCCGACATGGTGTCAACCGACATATCCCCCGCATATTTCTTTCCGTTGATCAGGAAGGTCGGCGTGGCGTTGACCCCGAATTCATCCGCACCGCGCGTTCTGACTGCATTAATGTCATCAAGCAGCTTCTGGTCCGTCAAGCAAGCCTGAAAGCTTTCCTGTGTAAAACCGGCGAGTTTCGCCATTTGCAGCATGGCGGCGCTGCCGTCTTCGGCCGTTGCCCATGTGCGCTGCTGCTGGAACATCATGTCGATGAACGGCAGATACTTGTCATTGGGCGTGCAGCGGGCCAGCATGAAGGCGGCCATGGCGCGCGGGTCGAAGGGGAATTCGCGGAAGATATAATAGACCTTGCCGGTATCGATGAAGTTTTCCTTGATCGCCGGAAACGTCTCTTCCTGGTAGGTCGCGCAATGCGGGCAGGTCATGGACATGTATTCGATGATCTTGACCGGAGCATCCGGCTCGCCGAGCGCGATATCGGGAAGGCTGCCGGGCTCAAGCGCCTTGTCCATATCGACGCTGCCCTGGCTCTTCGGCCGGTCCTGCGCATGTGCCGCGGAAAACCCCATCGTGCCGATGGCCGCGCCGACAGCCGCGCCGCGCAGCAGGTTCCGCTTTGTGATCTCGAATTCAGGCATATCCTGTACCTCGTCTGTTTCCCGTAACTCTCACTAGCGACCGCGGCCAGAATCCACAAGCCGCCCGCCACGCCAAGGCTTCAAAGAAATGTGACCGGAGCATGCTGAACAGCGCCTGAATTAGCGACGCTTGTTGCGCTTCTCGCTCATGACGCCGGCGCCCAGCCGCATGATCGCCTTCCTCAGCGCCTCGGATTCGATGCCTGCGAGTCGGGCTTCCAGATCGCGCGTTTCGGAGGGCGACAGCGTAGGCTTCGGGCGATGATTTCCGCCGAGCGGCTGCACCGGCTTTTGAACCACCCTCACCCGCTCGATCGCCACATAGCCGAAGAAGCCGTTGACCCGGTGGATCAGCTCGTCCTGGGCGTGGGTGAGAAACAGAACCCGCGCACCCTCGCAGGCGATCGTCAGCGTCCCCGGCTTGAAACCGCCATCCTCGTTTGCGCCGCTCCGTTTCGGCCAGGCGATCTTTTCGGGGCGGGAGAACTCGGCATAGGTCTCGCCGGCGATCTCCGGCCAGGCATTGAGAAGGGCGGTGGAAATGCCGGCGCGTTTTGCGAGGATCGGATCGATGAGGCTGTTGGCGACATCGGCAATCTGGCTGGCGCTTCTGGAACGAGTGGGACGCATGGGGCTTTCTCGACACGGAAGATGAAAACGGGCGACGGATATTGCCCGTTTCGGTCTGGCACTGTACGCGATCATAAGAAAAAGCGCAGCACCGGAATTTCATGGATCATTTTTCTCACGACCTGCTTACCTGGTACGACCGCCACCACCGCGACCTGCCCTGGCGGACCGGTCCCGGCGACCGGCTGAAGGGCCAAAGGGCGAACCCCTACCATGTCTGGCTTTCCGAAATCATGCTGCAGCAGACCACGGTTCAGGCGGTAAAGGCCTATTACGAGAAATTCCTCGCCCGCTGGCCGAAGGTTGAAGACCTCGCCGCCGCCGAAACAGACGAGGTCATGGCCGCCTGGGCCGGGCTCGGCTATTACGCCCGCGCCCGCAACTTGAAGAAATGCGCCGAAACCGTCGCGCGCGAGCATGGCGGCGTGTTTCCCGACACGCTCGAAGGGCTGAAGGCGCTGCCCGGCATCGGCGACTACACCGCCGCCGCGATCGCCGCGATCGCCTTCGACCGTCCTGAAACCGTGGTGGACGGCAATGTCGAGCGGGTCGTCACCCGGCTTTTCGCAATCGAGACGCCGCTGCCCGCCGCCAAGCCCGAAATCCGCTCATGGACCGCCAAGCTGACGCCACGCGAACGGCCCGGCGACTTTGCCCAGGCGATGATGGATCTGGGCGCCACGATCTGCACGCCGAAGCGACCGGCCTGCGCGCTCTGTCCGTTTCACGCGCACTGTCTGGCGCTCGCGAACGACGATCCCGAGCGGTTTCCGCTGAAGATGCCGAAAGCCGCCCGACCGGTGCGCCGGGGCGCGGCCTTCGTGGCCGAAACGCCGGATGGCCGCGTGCTGCTGCGCACCCGCCCCGAAGCGGGCCTTCTCGGCGGCATGGCGGAACCACCGACCACCGGCTGGACGGCCCGCCAGGATGGCGAGACCGGCAGCGACGCCGCCCCGTTTGCCGCCGAGTGGAGCCATGCGGGTGAGATCACCCACGTCTTCACCCATTTCGAACTGCGGCTCTCCGTCTGGCACGCGCTGACGCCGGAACGGCCCATCGAGGGCGGACGGTGGGAAAGCGGGCTTGGCGAAAAAGCGCTTCCCAGTGTAATGAAGAAGGCCATTTCCAAGGCCATCCCCGATGCATTCAAACGGAGACCCCATGACCGTTGAAATCCGCCATATCGTCTACGACATCGGCCAGGTTCTGGTGCATTACGACCCGCTGATCCCATTCAAGCGCATCATCCCGGATGAGGAAAAGCGGAACCGGTTCTTCGCGGAGGTCTGCACCAATGCCTGGAACCACGAGCAGGATCGCGGTCGCCCCTGGGCAGAAGCCGAGGCCGAGGCAATTGCCCGCCATCCGGAAGAGGCCGACAATATCCGCGCCTTCCGCGCCAACTGGCCGGAGATGATCCCCTATTGCTATGATGATTCCGTGGCCCTGTTCCGCAAACTCGCCGCCTCCGAACACGACGTCACCCTGCTGACCAATTTTGCGCCCGATACGTTCACGATCTGCCGCGCGCGCTATCCGTTTCTGGAGGAAGGCCGGGGGATCACGGTTTCCGGCGAGATCGGCATGGTCAAGCCCGACCGCGACATCTTCGAGCGCCATGCCGAGACCTTCGGCCTGACGCCGGAGGCAACGCTTTTCATCGATGACAAGGCGGAAAATATCGAGGGCGCCAAAACCGCCGGCTGGCACGGCATCCGTTTCATCGACGCCGCCCAGCTGGAACGCGATCTCGCCAAATACGGCATCACCGTATGAAAGATTTCGGGCCCGGCAGGGACCGGGCCCGAAGGATGCGTCTTATCTGGAGGTCAGGACGCCTTTTGCAGGGTTTGCCTAACAACCGATAAACGATAATGCTAAACAAATTCTATATTTAGTTGCGCTCTCGCTAATACAGGTTGTATTTCGCGAGGCCTCAGATTTCGGCCGTCGCCGCGCGTATCTCGCCGCGCAATCGGTCGATCGGATGGCGCTTTCCGGCCTCCTCGTAATGCCAGTAGGTCCAGCCATTGCAGGCTTCCGCGCCCTGCACCTGAGCGCCCAGCCGGTGGATCGAGCCGGCGGTCTGGCCGCTGACCAGCGTCCCGTCGGCGCGCACCAGCGCCACATGATCGCCCTTGGGCGACGTCAGCCGGTCGCCGGGCGAAAGCAGGCCGCTCTCGATCAGCGAGACGAAGGCGACGCGCGGCAGCGATTTCTTGCTCGGCAGCGGCTTCAGCATGTCCGCCGCAAGCGGATCGATCGCGTCGATACGCGCCTGCGCGGCATCGATATACTCCTGCTCCCGTTCCACGCCGACGAAATGGCGACCGAGCCTCTTGGCGACCGCGCCGGTGGTGCCGGAGCCGAAGAACGGATCGAGCACGACATCGCCGGGCTTCGTGGAGGAAAGGATGATGCGCGACAAGAGCGCCTCCGGCTTCTGGGTCGGATGGACCTTGCGGCCCTCCTCATCCTTCAGCCGTTCGCCGCCCGAGCAGATCGGAAACAGCCAGTCGGAGCGCATCTGCACATCGTCATTGGCCGCCTTCATCGCGTCGTAATTGAAGGTATAGCCCTTGGTTTCCGAATTGGGGCTCGCCCAGATCATGGTCTCATGCGCGTTCTGGAACCGGCGTCCCTTGAAATTCGGCATCGGATTGGTCTTGCGCCAGACAATGTCGTTCAGGATCCAGAATCCGAGATCCTGCATCTTGGCGCCGACGCGGAAGATGTTGTGATAGGAGCCGATCACCCAGATCGTACCGGTCGGCTTCAGCACCCGTTTGCAGGCGAGCAGCCAGGCGCGGGTGAAGGCATCATAGACCTCGAACGAGGCGAACTGGTCCCAGGCGTCGTCGACCGCATCGACCTTCGACTGATCGGGGCGATGGAGCACGCCGCCAAGCTGCAGGTTATACGGCGGATCGGCGAAGATCGCGTCGACCGAGTGATCGGGCAGGTTTTCAAGCGCTGCGACGCAATCGCCCTTGATGATGGTGTCGAGCCACGGCGCGGGACGCGCCGCCTTTGCCTGAAGGGCGGAAACCGGAACCATGTGATACTCGCTTTTTACACGTACTCGAAAACTGGTGACGAAGCGGATTCTCCGCGAGTTTGGTTACCAAAGCCTGAAGCCCGCGCAAAAATGTCGCGGCCTGCTTTTCCCGCATCACAAGTGTATGGACATGCTGTATTCATATTTCAGGTTGTATAGAGGCTGGGATTGAAACCACCGCCGGCACGCGCAGCTTGCGACGGCACTGTGCGCAACAGGAGATACAGATGTACAAGCCCTTCATCACAGGCTTTGCAATCGCAAGCCTTCTTCTCGCCCCGGTCAGCGGCCTTGCCGCCGACGAACCCAATGATACTGCCGCCATCGCCGAGCAGGCCACCGTCTACGGCCTGCCGATGTTGGACCTCTACAAGCTGATGTACGATCAGGCGATCGATACGGACGGTTCGCAGTTCAAGGCCCCGCTCAACACGCTGCACAATGAATCCAACGTGTTCACCCCGGCCGACACCTCGATCGTCACGCCCAACAGCGACACGCCCTATTCCGAGCTGTGGATGGATCTGCGCGCGGAGCCGCTGGTGCTGTGCGTGCCGGTGGTCGACAAGGACCGGTATTACTCGGTGATGCTGACATCGCTCTACACCTTCAATTTCGGCTATATCGGCTCGCGCGCCACCGGCAACGACGCCGCCTGTTACGCCGTTGCCGGTCCCGACTGGAAGGGCGACGCGCCGAAGGGGATCGCCAAGGTGTTCCAGTCGGAAACCGAATTCGCGACCGCGCTTTATCGCACGCAGCTCTTCAACCCGGCCGATATCGACAATGTCCGCAAGGTTCAGGCCGGTTACACGGTCGAGCCGCTTTCCGCCTTCCTCGGCGAGCCGACGCCCACACCGGCGCCCGCCATCGACTGGCCGGCAATCGATGACAAGACGGCGAAGGAAAATCCCCTCGGCTATCTCGCCTTCCTGCTTCAGTTCGCGCCGGCGATCGGTCCGGCGGTCGTGGAACAGCCGCTGCGCGAAAAATTCGCCAGCATCGGGCTGGAAGCCGGCAAGCCCTTCCCCCCGGCCGGTGCCAGCGACGCCGAACTTGCGGCGATCAAGCAGGGCGTGAAGGCCGCCCGCGCCGATATCGCCAACGCGATCAAATCCATGGGCAAGATCGAAAACGGCTGGAGCGTGAGCACCGGCATTCAGGGCAACCGCGATGGCTATAACGGCAATTGGGGCCTGCGCGCCGCCGTCGCCGTCGCGGGCCTTCTTGCTAATGATACCGCCGAGGCGGTCTATCCGATCACCAATATCGACATCGACCACAACAGACTGGACGGCTCGAAATCGGATTACACGATCACCTTCAAACCCGGCGAACTGCCGCCCGCCAACGCCTTCTGGTCAGTCACCATGTATGACGGCAAGACCCAGCATCTCGTGCCCAACCCGATCGACCGCTACCTCATCAACGCGCCGATGCTGCCCGAACTGACCAAGAACGCCGATGGCTCGCTGACCCTCTACCTCCAGAAGGACGCCCCGACGGATCCCGCGAAAAAGGCCAACTGGCTACCCTCGCCCGACGGGCCGTTTTATGTCGCAATGCGCATCTACTGGCCGAAACAGGCGGTGCTCGACGGCGACTGGCAGCCGCCCGGGATCGTGCCCCATGCCATCGCCAGCAAGGGTTGACGGAACGTGTAGATCACCTTCGAGCGGCCGGCGTTATCGTCAAGAGCCGCACGAGGATTGCAGGCTTCCCACGCGCGCTCCGGCCGCCGGGCGACCCGACCGGAGCCCATCATAACTTTTGGATATGGGTTAGATCACCACACAACCACTGGACATGCCTGGCGGTATCGTTTTGTTTGGCCGGCGACACATCATGCCGACCAGGAAGAAAATCGCCTCCTCCATGCAAAAAACAAAGAACCGAGCAATAATCACCCGCAGGACATTGATGCTGGGCGCGATCCCGCTGACGCTATCCCTTTCGGCCTGCGTTTCGACAAAGCCCGTCGTGGACAACAAGCCAGATGAGGAGACGCCCGAAGCCCGAGCCTTAACCGCACGCGGCCCCGAACGCGACCTGCAATATGCGGCGGTGACCGACGGTGGCCACGAAATCCCCGCGGTGCCCTATTGGCAGATGGACCCGAAACTGCTCCGTCAACGCGTCGAGAACCCCACCGGCGAGCCGCCCGGCACCGTCGTCGTCGATACGCCCTCGCGGTTTCTCTATCTTGTCGAAGACGATGGCAGCGCCATGCGCTATGGCGTCGGTATCGGCCGAGCCGGATTTTCCTGGGAAGGCGAAGGCGTGATCCACTGGAGGCAGCACTGGCCGCGCTGGAAGCCGCCGCGTGACATGATCGAGAGGGACCCGGCGCTCGAAATCTATTCGGTTGCCAATGGAGGCATGGCGCCGGGAATCATGAATCCTTTGGGCGCGCGGGCGCTTTACATCTTTCAAAATGGCCAAGATACGCTTTACCGACTGCACGGCTCGCCGGAATGGTCCTCCATCGGCAACGCGGTATCCTCCGGCTGCGTCCGCTTGCTGAACCAGGACGTTATCGACCTCTACGACCGCGTGCCCTACCACGCCCGGATCGTCGTCCGCCAACAGCCGGTCGCCGTGTAGCACCGTTCAGGCACTTGGCCGTCGCCATCAGGTCGACGCGACGATCTCGGCCGCCGGAGCCCGCCGCGCATAGGGCGCGTCGGAAGCGCAGGTCGGCTCCGCGCTTATCCCGGGGATGCCGCGCAGTCTTGTGATCGCGAAATCGGTAAAGGCCCGCACGACGGGCCGCATGAACTTCGTGGAGGGATAGGTGAAGGATGCCGCGATCGGCTTTAGCGCGTAATTCGGCAATACCCGCACGAGGCGTCCGTCGCGAATCTCGTCGATGATCTGATTGGTCTGAATTGTGCCGATTCCACGCCCCGAAAGCAGACTCTTCAAAAGAACCTGCGCACTGTTGGTCGTCAGCAAAGGCGTAACATTGACATTCACCGTTTCGCTCGCGTCACCGACAAGCTGAAGTTCGTTACGTTTCTCAAGAACGTTCTTGGTGGCAACCAATGCGACGTCGCAAAGCTGTTCCGGCGCGTCGACAGACGGGTTAGCATCCAGAAACTCCGGAGATGCCACAAGGATGCGCTGAAGCCAGCCAATGCGCCGCGCAATGACATCCTGACCTTCGATCCTGCCAAAGCGAATGGCGATGTCGAAATTCTCGTGAATGAGATCGACCTGCCTGTTTTCCAGCAGAAGCTCGACATTGGTTTTCGGGTGTGCATCGAGAAAGTCCATGACGATGCCATGAACATGCTTCTCTCCAATGCAGACCGGCGCGTGAATCCGCAAGGCCCCCTCCACCGCGCCACCGTCCAGCCTGACGCCTTCGAGCGCCGCATCGATCGAGGCCAGGGCATGCCGGCAGGATTCGTAGAGTTCGGCGCCCTGGGCCGTCACCCGGACGTTTTTTGGAGACCGCTCAAGAAGGCGCGCGTTCAGGCGGGTCTCAAGGTTTCTGATATGTTTTGTCACCGCAGGCTGGGAGATGCCCAGATCGCGGGCGGCGGCGGTGATCGACCCCCGCTCGACGGTGCGAACGAAGGCCTTGAGAGCTGCATTGATGTCCATCTATAACACTCTGTTATGAGACCAGAGAGATCATAACGGATAGGGCATTGTTAGACAAATGCTTCGAGAGAACCGTTGTGCGCCCATCAGTAACCTTCTCCTGATGGCCAAAAGCTGCGGCCGTTTCCTTGGGGCAAAAGAGCGCAATATCCCGGAAAGTCTCTCAACCCGCGGACTTTCGGTTTTGTCCCTCCCGGCTCATCGCCAGCAGAGCCAGTCCGAACACCGGCAGCAGGATATCGGTCCAGAACACGACGCCGGCATTGCCGGGCGCGAAATTGTGGGAGCGCACCATATCGATCACGTGGCCGACCGCCGCGCCCCAGAGGAAGCAGGTGGGGCCGACGATCGCGGCGATCCTCAGGCCGCGATTGCCGGCAAAGGCCATGAACCCGACCACGGCGAAGCCGAGGCTTGCATAGCCGACCTCCGCCTGAAACGGGCTATCCGCCCAACCGATGAACGAGGCCGTCATCTTGCCGAAGAAGACATGCATGACGAAGTTGTAGAACAGCGAGACCCCGATCGAGAAAAACAGGAACCAGGCGAGCAAGGCCTCGACCACGGCGCCTTGCGGACGCTGCGGTCGCTGCGCGGCAAGCGCGATCGCCGCGGCGACCAGGCCACAGATGAAGCAGGTCAATGTGAAGTTCGAAAGCGCAAAGGTGATCGCAGCGGCCATCCGGCCCTCCCTCTCTCCGCCGCCCAGCGCGGCGCCGGCCCATATGATAGCGTCAGGCGGGGATTCTGGAAATCGGCTTTCGCCGCCCCGGGAACATAAACGAGGGCGCTTCGTTGGACGTGAAAGAGCCGTTTCCATATCTCTGTGACGGACACGGCCCAAACGCCTGCAGGATTGGAGGGAAGGAATGGCCGAGACCGCGAAAACCGCCAGACTTTACCGGATGGTGATGCCCGATCACATCTGCCCCTATGGCCTGAAATCCAAGGACATGCTGGAACGGCACGGCTATGAAGTCGAAGATCATCATCTGAAGACCCGCGAGGAGACCGACGCCTTCCAGCGCGAACATGATGTCGAGACAACGCCGCAGACCTTTATCGATGGTGAGCGGGTCGGCGGCTATGACGAACTCAGGGTGTTTCTCGGCGTTGATCCGCCGGAGGAAGAGCAGTCCGACACCAGCTATCGCCCGGTGATCGCGATCTTTTCGGTCGCGGCCCTGCTGGCGCTGGGGCTTGCCCTTCACCAGTACGGCACCGTGCTGACATGGCAGAGCGTAATCTGGTTCATCTCGCTTTCGATGACGATCCTCGCGATCCAGAAACTGCAGGATGTGGAGCAGTTCTCGATCATGTTCCTGAACTATGATCTGCTCGCGAGACGCTTTGTGCCCTATGGCAAGGTCTACCCCTATGGCGAGGCTCTTGCGGGCATATTGATGACCGCCGGCCTGTTGCCCTGGCTCTCCGCGCCAGTGGCGCTATTTATCGGCACGGTGGGCGCGGTCAGCGTGTTCAAGGCTGTCTATATCGACAAGCGCGAGCTGAAATGCGCCTGCGTCGGCGGCAATTCCTCCGTTCCACTGGGCTTCATCTCGCTGACCGAGAACCTGATGATGATCCTGATGGGCCTCTGGATGGGCGGCCGATTCCTTCTGGGCGTTTGACAGCCGGAAGCCGCCGCTACGCCCAGAACCCCGGCACCGTCTCCTCAAGCCGCGGCCCGAGCCTGAGCGGCGCGATCTTTTCCGCCAGTCCCGTGCGATCCGAAATCTCGATGCCCAGGCCGCAGATGGTGGCCGGGCCGGTGGCGGCCTCGAAGCGGGATTTGTTCATCTTCGATATGAAGCGGTTGAGCGGCTCTTCCTTGTCCATGCCGAGCGAGGAATCGTAATCGCCGCACATGCCGGCATCCGACATGAAGCCGGTGCCGCCGTTCAGGATCTGGCAATCGGCGGTCGGAACATGGGTGTGGGTGCCAACGACGAGGCTGGCGCGGCCATCGACGAAATGGCCGAAGGCCTGTTTCTCGCTTGTCGCCTCGGCATGGAAATCGAACACGATCGCATCGGCCTCGCTTTTCAGCGGGCAGGCTTCCAGAATGGTCTCGGCGGCCTTGAAGGGATCGTCCAGTTCCGGATGCATGAATACGCGGCCCATGATGTTGGCGACAAGAACCCGCGCGCCGTTCCTGGCGTAATAGAGCGAGGAGCCGCGACCGGGCGTGCCTGCCGGATAATTGGCGGGGCGCAGAAACTGCTCGTGCCGGTCGGCGAAGATGATGGCGTCCTTCTGGTCCCAGACATGGTTACCAGTGGTCACCACATCGGCGCCGGCATCGATCGTGTCTTGGAAGATCGTCTCGGTGATGCCGAAGCCGCCGGCGGCATTCTCGCCATTGACGATCACGAAATCGAGCTTCAGATCGCTGATAAGGCCGGGCAGACGTTCCCACACCGCCGTGCGCCCCGTCTTGCCGACCATATCCCCCAGAAAAAGCAAACGCATGAAATTCCATCCTGCCGCGCGCGCCGCGCATTGGTTTTGCGGCCGGTTTAGAGCCGTTGAGGCGGTCATGGCAATGATTTTGTGCCGCGAGAGGGAACGCGGCGGCTCAGAGACCTTCCGGCGGATCGCCGAACCAGACAAGCCCGGTCTCGGTGATCACGCCGTCGAGCGGCATGTCGTGGGCTTCGGCGGGCACTGCCGGCGCTTCCTGAAGATCGAAGGCGACGGCGATCAAAAGCGGCTTGCGGCCCTTGGCGGCGAGCCGTTCGATCGCGCGGTCATAATGGCCGGCGCCATAGCCGATGCGGTTGCCCTGCCGGTCGAACACGGAAAGCGGCATCAGCAGAATATCCGGATCGACGATCTCCGCCGCCTCCCCCGGCGCCATCGTGCCGAAGCCACCCGGCACCAGCGTCCCGGCCGCACTGTGGGCGCGGAAGACGATGGTCTCGCGGTCGAGCACCGCCGGCAGCGCAAGCCGCGCGCCGGCATCCTCCAGCATGTGGGCGAGCAGCGCGACATCGACTTCGGAACGGATCGGGTGGTAGGCGGCAACGCACTTGCCGGCGGCAAACCGCGAGAGCGCCTCGGCGCCATGGGTGGCGATCGCCAGGCTTTTCTCCTGCCGCTCGTCAACGGACAGCGCATCGCGCCGTTTCAGGCTTGCGCTGCGCAGTTCGGATTTTGTGGGAAGAGCCAAGAGAATTACCCCCCGGTGAGAAGTGCGGTCCACGGCGACCGATGGAATCGGTTGGATCCTGGGCGCCTACAGAAGTAGGTGGGCGCCATATAACCCAGCCCACGGGCCGGGTCAGGGACAGCTCCCTTAGGATCGAGTAAGGCCCCGGGGATTCGTTGATTCCTGTCGAGAAGCGCAGACCGTAACCCTTATATAGAGTGTCACATCGTCCGCTGGAAGGGGGAAGCATAGCGATATTTTCGTCCGCAACCGCAGCGGTCGGCACATCGAAATCCAAGCGCCTATTTCGACACGCCGGAGACTTTGCGCGACAGCGTCGTGATCCGCTCCGCGAGGCTCTCCAGCCTGTCGGCCAGCGCATCGGCCTCGGCCGCCCGGTTTTCGTCGGCAGAGCCTGCGGCGCGGCGCAATTCAGCAAGCTCCGCTGCGTTGGCGTCCACCGCCATCTGCAAGTCGTGAAGCTCGTCCATGATCATGATCCCGGCCATCACGGTGAGGCGCAGGTCGCCGATCTCGCCGAAATTGCCGCGCAGATTGGAGATGTAGGCATCGAAGCGGGCGGCGAGGTCCAGCAGGTGATCCTCCTGGCCCTCCTCGCAGGCCATGCGGTAGGCCTTGCCATCGATATTGACCGTGACTTGCGCCATTCTGCCCGTCCCTATTTCTCGTGGGCGAGAACGGAGCGTATGGTCTCCATCGCCGCCACCAGCCGACCGGACACCTCGCGGTTGACTTCCTCAAGCCGGTTTGCGCGAAACTGCGCCTGGTCGAGTTCGCGCGCGAGACCCGCCCGGTCCTCATGCACGATCCGCACCTCGTTTTCGAGCTCCTCGCGGTTCTGGAGGTTTTCGGCGCGGGCGTCGATCGCATTCTCGAGTGTCGAGAATGCCTTTTCGAGCGCTGCCAGCGCGGCGTCCAACCGGTCAGTGTTTGCGACCATTCTTTACAACCCCACCCCGTGCAGGAATTTGACCCGGCATCTTCGGCAAACCGTCGCGGCGTCGAAAGCGAATCGCCAAGATGCTCTAATTTTCATCATGATCTTAGGGAGAGTTAACAGCCGAGGTCAACGCAGCCTGATAGTTGTCAATAGGAAACATGGTTCGCTGCCCCCGGCATTCGCAAATATCCCGCCGCGCGCCCGCGCCGCAAGCTGCAGCCATAATCCCGCAAAGCCCGCAAACTTGCCGATTTAAGCGGTGGCAGGCCCGTATTAAATGGTGTAGGGTCGCGGCGTTTCCGGGCAAGGGGGCGCCTGAGGACGGCTGCCTGATTGGCCGGAGGACCATAATAGTTTTCGCGGCAGCATTGCCGTCCGGCGATTTCGCCGGTAATCCGTCGACCAGTGTCACTCCCGAAGACCGATGTCATTCCCACAGACTCAAGAAAAGCGAAGAAGAACATGACTTCTCTTGATAAACATAACCGGATGGCCAACGCGATCCGCTTCCTTTCCATGGATGCCGTGCAGAAGGCCAATTCCGGCCATCCTGGCCTGCCGATGGGCGCGGCCGATGTCGCCACGGTGCTGTTCACCCGCTTCATGCGCTTCGACCCCAAGAACCCCGACTGGCCGAACCGCGACCGCTTCGTGCTGTCGGCCGGCCATGGCTCGATGCTGCTCTACTCGCTGCTCTATCTCCTCGGCTACGAGGACATGACGATCGAGGACATCAAGAATTTCCGCCAGCTCGGCTCCAAGACCGCCGGCCACCCGGAATACGGCCACGCCTCCGGCATCGAGACCACCACCGGTCCGCTCGGCCAGGGCATTGCCAATGCGCTCGGCATGGCGATCGCCGAACGCAAGCTCGCCAATGAATTCGGCGACGAGCTGATGGACCATTACACCTATGCGCTGTGCGGCGATGGCTGCCTGATGGAAGGCATCAGCCAGGAGGCGATTTCGCTCGCCGGCCACCTGAAGCTGAACAAGTTCGTGCTGTTCTGGGACAACAACTCGATCACCATCGACGGCGCGGTTTCGCTGGCCGATTCGACCGACCAGATCGCCCGCTTCAAGGCCTGCAACTGGCACACGATCGATATCGACGGCCATAATCCCGATGAGATCGCGGCCGCGATCGAGGAAGCCCACAAGTCCGACAAGCCGACCCTGATCGCCTGCAAGACCACGATCGGCTACGGCGCGCCCAAGAAGGCCGGCACCAACAAGGCCCACGGCTCGCCGCTCGGCGACGAGGAAATCGCCGAAACCCGCAAGGCGCTCGGCTGGGATGCCCCGCCCTTCGAGGTTCCGGAAGAAATCCTCGACGCCTGGCGCGTCGCCGGTTTGCGCTCCACCAAGACCCGCGTCGCGTGGGAAAAGAAGCTCGATGCCGCCAAGGCCGATGTGAAGGCCGAGTTCACCCGCCGCTTCGCCGGCGACCTGCCGGGCTCGTTCGACCGTGCGATCCAGAAATACAAGAAAGAGCTTGCCGAGGAAAAGCCGACGCTCGCCTCGCGCAAATCCTCGCAGAACGCGCTCGAAGTCATCAACGGCGTGGTGCCGGAAACCATCGGCGGCTCGGCCGACCTGACCGGTTCAAACAACACCAATACCAGCCAGACCGCGCCGATCAAACCGGACGACTTCTCCGGCCGGTTCATGCATTGGGGCATCCGCGAACACGCCATGGCGGCTGCCATGAACGGCATCGCGCTCCATGGCGGGTTGATCCCCTATTCCGGCGGCTTCCTGATCTTCTCCGACTATTGCCGCACCTCGGTGCGTCTGGCGGCGCTGATGGGCATCCGCGTCATCCATGTCTGGACGCATGATTCGATTGGCGTTGGCGAAGACGGCCCGACCCATGAGCCGGTTGAGCAGATGGCCTCGCTGCGCGCCGTGCCGAACCTTCTGATGTTCCGCCCGGCCGATGCCACGGAAACCGCCGAATGCTGGCAGCTCGCGCTTGAAAGCAAGCACGCCCCCTCCGGCATCGCGCTCACCCGCCAGAACCTGCCGGCGGTGCGTACCCATTATTCCGAGAAGAACCTGTGCGCGACCGGCGCCTATGATCTGATCCCGGCCAATGACGCCGAGGTCACGATCTTCGCCGCCGGCTCCGAAGTCGGGCTCGCTGTCGAGGCGCAGAAGAAGCTGAGCGACAAGGGCATCGCCACCCGCGTCGTTTCCGTGCCGTGCATGGAACTGTTCTTCGATCAGCCGGAAGATTACCAGAAGGCGATCATCGGCAATTCGCCGATCAAGGTCGGCGTCGAGGCCGGCATCCGCATGGGCTGGGACGCGTTCATCGGCACCGACGGCATCTTCATCGGCATGACCGGCTACGGCGCATCGGGCAAGGGCGAGGCCCTGTTCGAGCATTTCGGCATCACCGCCGATGCCGTGGTCAAGGCCGTGGAAAAGAAGCGCGCCTGATTTGACGAAACGCAAGCCGCCTGGCTCCAAAGCCGGGCGGCGCGCCGGAAATTGCCGTAAACCAAAGTTGTTTGCTGAAATTCCGGTCGTAACTGTTTATATCGGGGCCGAGGCCTCGCAAGACCGTTTTCTCCGCTGCCCTCCCCGGAAGCTTCCAGAGATGTGCGGCCTTGGGACTTTGTGAAACTATTCGCGAATAGGGAGTTTCTTACATGACTGTAAAAGTTGCCATCAATGGCTTTGGCCGCATCGGCCGCAACATTCTGCGCGCCATCATCGAGTCCGGCCGCAAGGATATCGAGGTCGTCGCCATCAACGATCTCGGCCCGGTCGAAACCAACGCCCACCTTTTGAAATACGACTCCGTGCATGGCCGCTTCCCGCATGAGGTCAAGGTGGATGGCGACACGATCGACGCCGGTCTCGGCCCGATGCGCGTCACCGCGATCCGCGACCCGAAGGATCTCCCCTGGAGTGATGTCGACATCGCGCTGGAATGCACCGGCATCTTCACGGCCAAGGAAAAGGCGGAGATGCTGCTGGCAAGCGGCGCAAAGCGCGTTCTGGTCTCCGCGCCGTCTGCCGGCGCCGACAAGACCATCGTCTTCGGCGTGAACCACGACACGCTCACCAAGGACGACATCATCGTCTCCAACGGTTCGTGCACCACCAACTGCCTCGCGCCCGTCGCCTATGTGCTGCATGAGAAGTTCGGTATCGAGCGTGGCTACATGACCACGATCCACTCCTACACCGGCGACCAGCCGACGCTGGACACGATGCACAAGGACCTCTACCGCGCCCGCGCCGCCGCCCTCTCCATGATCCCGACCTCGACGGGCGCAGCCAAGGCGATCGGCCTCGTCGTGCCGGAACTGAAGGGCAAGCTCGACGGTTCCTCGATCCGCGTTCCGACCCCGAACGTCTCGGTCGTCGACCTGAAGTTCGTACCGAGCCGCGACGTGACCGAGGAAGAAGTCAACGCCGCCATCAAGGAAGCCGCCGAAGGCAAGCTGAAGGGCGTTCTGGAATACAGCGAAGAGCCGCTGGTCTCCCGCGACTTCAACCACGACCCGGCCTCGTCGATCTTCTCCGCCAAGCAGACCAAGGTCCTGGAAGGCAAGCTCGTGCGCGTCCTGTCGTGGTACGACAATGAATGGGGCTTCTCCAACCGCATGGGCGACGTCGCCGTCGCCATGGGCAAGCTGCTGTAAGCTTCGCGAAGCCAGTTTGAATGCGATTGAGGCCGGGTTCGTCCCGGCCTCTTTCGTTTGGGCATTCTCGAAGCGCAACGACACCTCAGCGGGCTTCCGAGCAGCGCTCTTCGTGTGGCCCGGATGCTCGTGTCAAGCACGAGCATGACACGAGGTGGGGCGAGGTCATTTGCAACGACGGCTTTTCGAAGCATGACGACGGCTGCTTTTCAACACCGTCTCCCCCTCTCGGGGTCACCCTCGGGCTTGACCCGAGGGTCCAGGCAGCACTCTCTGCGCAGCCGTAAGAGCAAGCCCCTCACGCGAACAACAGAACGAGCACGCCGCAGACCACCAGTCCGCAGCCCAGCAATTCCACGCGGGTGATCTTTTCCCTGAAGAACAGCACCGAGGTGGCGATGGTGAACAGCATCTCGACCTGCGCCACCGCCTTTACGATCGAGGCCTGCTGCAACGTCATCGCGATGAACCAGCCGAAGGACGCGGTCGCGCCGACGAAGCCGACGGCAAGAGCGGGACGCCATGCGCGGATAACCTTGCCAAGCTCCGCGCGGTCGAAGGCGAGCATGTAGGCGATCATCGCGACCGCCTGGATCACGATCACCACCAGCAGCGTGAACGCCGCCTGCATGATGCTGTCCGGCTGCGGCAGTGTGGGCGCCAGCGCCAGCGAGGCGGCGCGGTAGGATACCGCCGACAACCCGAACAAGGTGCCAGACGCGATGCCGATCAGCGCCGTCCGGGTCATCAGCCCAGCCACCAGTGCATGAAGGCTGACGGCGCTGCGCGACAGCGAAATCAGCATGACGCCGGCAATCGAGATCAGGATCGCGATCACCGCGACCGGCGAGATCGTCGCGCCGAAGAACAGGAAGGCGAGGATGGCGGCCTGGGCCGGCTCGGTGCGCGAATAGGCCGTGCCGACCGCGAAATTGCGGAAGGAAAACAGGTAGACGAGCAGGAAAGTCGCCGCGATCTGGCCGGCCGCGCCGATCACCGACCAGAACAGAAAGTCGCCGGTGACGGACGGTATCGGCCGGTCGAGACCATAGGCGAGAATGGCGAAATAGAGCGCGGCGAACGGCACCCCGAACCCGAAACGGGTAAAGGTGGCGCCAAGCGTCGCCATGCGCCCCTTCAGATATTTCTGAAGCGAGGAACGCAGATTTTGCAGGAAGGCGGCCGCGAATGTGATGCCGATCCAGATTTCCATGGGAATTGACCTTGAAGAGGATGAGAAGGGGTAATCTCTGACGGTCGAAGCCGCCGCTCAGCCCTTCAAAGTCGCCCGTTCACCGTCTTGCAGAAATCGGCAAAGAACCGCACCGGCAGGCGCTTGCGGTCCTGCAGGATGATCGGGTTTTGGCGAATGGATCTGAACATGGATCCTGTTTATCACGCCGCTCCCGACCGCGCCAGTTGCCGCAAATCGCAAATCCCGTTCCCTTCCCGCCCGCACTCTGCCATAAGGCAGGCATGACAAAACCGATGACGCACCCCAAGAAAACCGATTTCGACACCGTCCGCGACTGGGTCTTCGATCTCGACAACACGCTCTACCCGCATCACGTCAACCTGTTCTCGCAGGTCGACCGCAACATGACGGACTATGTCGCCCGGCTGCTCTCGCTGCCGCATGACGAGGCGCGGGTGCTGCAGAAGCAGTATTACCGCGACCACGGCACCACGCTGCAGGGGCTAATGATCAACCACCAGATCGACCCGAACGACTTTCTCGAAAAGGCGCACGAGATCGACTACACTGTGATCGAGCCCAATCCGGTTCTGGGCGAGGCGATCAAGGCGCTGCCGGGCCGCAAGTTCATCTTCACCAACGGCTCCGTGCCGCATGCCGAGAAGACTGCCGCCGCACTCGGCATCCGCGATCATTTCGACGACATCTTCGATATCGTCGCCGCCGGCTTCATTCCGAAACCGGATGCTGCCGCCTATCGCAAATTCCTCGACCGCTCCGGCGTCGACACCAGTCATGCGGCGATGTTCGAGGACCTGCCGCGCAATCTGCGGGAGCCGAAAGCGCTCGGCATGCGCACCGTGCTGATCGTGCCGCCCAATCTGGAATACGGCTTTGCGGAGGCCTTCGAGCAACTCGGCGACGAGACCGGCCACATTGATTATGTGACGGAAAACCTGACGGGCTTCGTGACAAGTCTACTATGATGAACAGAGTATAAATTACCGATTATTCAGGCTACCTTTCCGTAAATTAAGTCGTCTTTCAGCAGGCGCTCACCTACTCTTTCCTCGTAGCCCCCAACACGAGGAAGAAGTCATGAATCGCAAGCAGTTCACCGTCTCCGCCCTTGCCGCGACGCTGGCGCTCGGCGCTGCCGCAACACCGAGCCTTGCCCGCGACATGCGCGGCCCCGCTCCCGAGCGCGGCTTCATCTATCTGCTGAAGACCTCCGACGCCAACAAGGACGGCAAGATCACCGAGGACGAGGTCGTGGCCTTCCAAGACGGCCGGTTCGAAGAAATCGACGTCAATGGCGACGGCGTGATCACGCCCGGCGAGTTTGCCGATTTCCGCAAGGCCGAGCGGCAGGCCTTCCGCGACGCCAATCCGCGCCCGCAGGGCAAAATGGCGGCGACGGACGCGGCGCCCGCAAAGCCCAGTCCAGGCGGCAAGATGGCGGCCCAGAACGGCGGTCCGGATGGCATGCCCGGCCCCGACGGCAAGCCCGGCCGCAAGATGGCAAACAATGAAGCCGGCCCCAAGGGCATGAACGAGAATGCCCCGCGGCGCATGGCCATGAACGGCGACGGCCCGCAGCACCGCATGGATGGGCGCGACAGAGATGGCAAGAATTGGGACGGCAAGAAATGGGGCGGACGCCCCGGCAATGTCGAGCGCATCTTCTTCGTGCGCGCCGATACCGACCGCAGCGGCCAGGTGAGCCAGGAAGAGTTCGCCCAGCTCGCCGCCAAGATGTTCTCCCGCATGGACCGCAATGGCGACATGGTGATCACGGTCGAGGATCTGCCGGACCGCCGTCCGATGCGCTGATCGGCGGCTTACAGACCTCCACCGGAATGCCCCCGCCCCTGCGGGGGCATTTTCGTTTGGCATGACGGCGGCTTGTCCGGGAAGAACGGTCGGCAAAGATTGACGCGGTGGCTGCCCTCGCTTAGATCGGTTCAGACCAAGGCTTATCTTTGCGCCCATCGGCGCGACCGGCACAGGATACCAGCATGACCGATCTCACATCCCTCGAGAAAACCATCGACAACGCCTTCGAAAACCGCGGCGAAATTTCGGTTTCGACCAAAGGCGAGGTGCGCGATGCCGTGGAGGAGGCGCTGAACCTGCTCGACAGCGGCGAGGCCCGTGTTGCCGAAAGGCAGGAACACGGCGCCTGGAAGGTCAATCAGTGGCTGAAGAAGGCGGTGCTGCTGTCGTTCCGCCTGAACGACATGGAAGTGGTCAAGGGCGGCCCCGACAACGCGACATGGTGGGACAAGGTGCCCTCCAAGTTCGAGGGCTGGGGCGATAACCAGTTCCGCGCGGCCGGCTTCCGCGCCGTGCCCAACGCGGTCGTGCGCCGCTCGGCCTATATCGCGCCCGGCGTCGTGCTGATGCCCTCCTTCGTCAATCTCGGCGCCCGTGTCGATGAAGGCACGATGGTCGACACCTGGGCCACGGTCGGCTCCTGCGCCCAGATCGGCAAGAATGTGCATCTGTCCGGCGGCGTCGGCATTGGCGGCGTGCTGGAACCGATGCAGGCCGGCCCCACCATCATCGAGGACAATTGCTTCATCGGCGCGCGCTCCGAAGTGGTCGAGGGCTGCATCGTGCGCGAAGGCTCGGTGCTCGGCATGGGCGTCTATATTGGCCAGTCGACCAAGATCGTCGACCGCGCCACCGGCGAAATCAGCTATGGCGAAATCCCGCCCTATTCGGTCGTCGTCGCCGGCACGCTGCCGGCCGCAAAGCCGATGGGCAACGGCGCGCCCGGCCCCGGCCTCTATTGCGCGGTGATCGTCAAGCGCGTTGACGAGAAGACCCGCTCCAAAACCGGCATCAACGAGCTTCTGCGCGACTGAGGACTGGCAATCGCAGCAGGAATATCCAGATAGAGATGATGAGCGTCACCGATCCCGTCGAGAACCTGCAAGCCCTGATCCGCTGCCCCTCCGTGACCCCGGAGGAAGGCGGCGCGCTGACGGCGCTTGAGGCGATGCTTGCCCCGCTCGGCTTTGCCGTCGAGCGGATGACGGCGAGCGGGGACGGCACGCCGGACGTGGAAAATCTCTATGCCCGGCTCGGCGCGGACGGCCCGCATCTGATGTTTGCGGGCCATACCGATGTGGTTCCGCCCGGCGACGCGGCCTCGTGGAGCCATCCGCCCTTTGCCGCCGAGATCGAGAACGGGCTTCTCTACGGTCGCGGCGCCGTCGACATGAAGGGCGGCATTGCCTGTTTCGTGGCCGCGCTCGCCCGCTTCATCGGCGATAACGGAAAGCCCACGGGCTCCGTGTCGCTGCTGATCACCGGCGATGAGGAAGGCCCGGGCATGAACGGCACGGACAAGCTGCTGCAATGGGCCAAGGCCCGCGGCGAGCGCTGGGACGCGGCCCTTGTGGGTGAACCGACCAATCCGGATGCGCTCGGCGACATGATCAAGGTCGGTCGTAGAGGCTCGCTGACCGGCCGGTTGACGGTGACCGGCGTTCAGGGCCATGTCGCCTATCCGCACCTTGCAGACAACCCGCTGCGGACCATGGCCGGCGCGCTCGATGCGCTGATGGGCAAGCCGCTGGATGAAGGCACGGATCTGTTTCCGCCGACCAATCTGGAAGTGACCTCGGTCGATACCGGCAACTCGGCGACCAATGTGATCCCGGAGAAGGCAACGGCAACCTTCAACATCCGTTTCAACGATCTCTGGACCGAGGAAACGCTGAAAGCCGAACTCCTCGACCGGATCGGACGCGCGGCGCGCACCGGCGGAAAGAACACCACCCGGTTTACGGTCGAATGGCTCGGCCGCGTCAGCCCGGTGTTTCTCACCCGCGACGAACAGCTTGCCGGCAGCCTGTCCGAAGCGATCGCGGCGGTCACCGGCAGAACGCCGCAGCTTTCCACCACCGGCGGCACGTCCGATGCGCGCTTCATCAAGGATTACTGCCCGGTTGTCGAGTTCGGTCTTGTCGGCCAGACCATGCACAAGGTGGATGAGCGGGTGGCGGTCGCCGACCTCGAAAAGCTCACCGAAATCTACCGGCATTTCATAGGGAGGTGGTTCGCGCTTGCCGCTGCTTGCTGAGGTCCTTTTCTACCTGCGCGGACTTTGGCTGTTGTTCAAGGCCGATCCGGCCCATGCGCGCTATCTCGATTTTACCGTACGGGGCGTGGCGCGCTCGTTCTGGGCGCTCGCCTATTGCCTTCCGCTGATGGTGGCGAGCGAGCTGGTGAGCCTTACCCGTCTGGTACAGCCCCCGATCGACCTCACGCTCGTCGCCCTTCTGCGCACCACTCTGATCCAGGGCCTGAGCTGGATGGCGCCGCTGGTCGTGCTCGGCGTCGTCTGCATGGTCTCCGGCCTGCCGCGCGCCTTTCTCAAGATCATCGTCGCCACGAACTGGCTGAGCCTGCCAATCAACATCTTCGCGGCACTCGCGATCTTCCTGATCGCGACCGGGCTGCAGCCGCTGGCGACCATCGTGCTGATCGTGTTCCAGACCGTGCTGCTCGGCGCTTTCCTGTTCGAAATCCGGATCGTCTACATGCTGATGGATGAAAAAGTGCTGCCGACCGCCGCGGCGATCATCGCCTCGGCGATCACCGCGCTGCTGGTCACCGATATCGGCACGCGCTATATCGTGGGTGGGTGAGAGCGCCCTTACTTGACAGGCGCAGCCGCTCACGCAAAGATTGTATGCATCGGGGGATATGTCATGACCAGAAAAGCGCTGGCGCTCGCCGTTCTGCTGGGGCTCGTCGCCTGCCAGACGGGGCCGGTTTCGATTTTGTACAAGGAAGGCTCGACCCGCGCAGAGCGGCAGGAAGCCTATGACCAGTGCTTCATCGCCGCGCTCAAGGATGTTCCGCAGAACATGGTGACCGAGGTGACCGGCGGCTACAGCTATCCAGGCGTTGTGAGCTGCGACACCAACGGCGACACCACCATATGCGGCGAAGTGGGCGGCTACACCACGCCGGTGGAAAGCTACAGCTACGACACCAACGAAAAACTGCGCAAGCGCCTGATCAACCGCTGCCTGGAGGCGAAGGGCTTTTCCGGCGTCGAGATACCCTATTGCAAGACCAAGGAAGAGCGCGCCGCCTATCAGATGCAGGTCGCCCAGCCGCCGCTCGGCGAGCTCACCTGCGTCACCGGCCAGACCGTTTCAACACAGTAGAGCTGCGTCGCCGCGCGTTCCGGCGTCAGGCGCCGGTCTGGAGCGCGCGCTTCTCGGCCGCCTCGATCCGCTCGGAATAGCGTTCCGTGAGGTATGCGCTCTGCCCGCGCAGCAGAAGGGTGAACTTGACCAGTTCCTCCATGACATCGACGACGCGCCGATAATAGGGTGACGGCTTCATCCGTCCGCTCTCGTCGAATTCGTTGTAGGCCTTGGCAACGGAGGATTGATTGGGGATCGTGAACATCCGCATCCACCGGCCGAGAATACGCATCTGATTGACGGTGTTGAAGCTCTGCGATCCGCCGCAGACCTGCATCAGCGCCAGCGTGCGCCCCTGTGTCGGTCGCACGCCGCCCGCGGAAAGCGGCAGCCAGTCGATCTGGGTTTTCATGACCGAACTCATCGCGCCATGCCGTTCGGGCGAGCACCAGACATGCGCCTCGGACCAGATCGAAGCGGACCGCAGTTCCTGCACCTTCGGATGATTCTCATCGGTGCTGCCGACCAGCGGCAGGCCATGCGGATCGAAAATCCGGACCTCCGCGCCGAATGCCGCAAGCAAACGCGCCGCCTCCTCGGTCAAAAGCCGGGAATAGGAGCGTTCGCGCAGCGAACCGTACAGCATCAGCACCCTTGGCGGATGCGAGATCCGGTTGCCGGAAAACAGGCGTTCGGGATCGACAGGGCGGAAGGCCGTTTCATCCAGCGCAGGCATCGACCCCGCGTCCGGCGCGTTCAATTTTCACCCCGCGGCAAAACAGCTTCGCCGTCTTCCTTGGTGAAGGTGCCGATTGCCGGGTTGGGCAGGATTTCAAGCACGGTCTCCGACGGGCGGCACAGCTTTACGCCCTTTTCCGTCACCACGATCGGGCGATTGATCAGGATCGGATGCGCCATCATGGCGCCGAGCAGTTCGGCATCGGACAGCGCCGGATCATCGAGGCCGAGTTCGTCATAGGGCGTGCCCTTGCGGCGCAGCAGTTCGCGCACCGGAATTGCCATCGCCGCGATCAATTCCTGAAGCTTTTCGCGCGTTGGCGGGGTCTTCAGATACTCGATGATCTCCGGCTCCTCGCCGGATTGCCGGATCATCGCCAGAACATTGCGCGACGTTCCGCAGGCGGGATTGTGGTAGATGGTGACGGGCATCGGAACCTCAAACATATCCATAAAGCTGGAAATGTAGATATATTGGAAGAACGAAGGACGCAAGCCCCGGCCGGATGTCGTTCAATCGCCGGGATAGTCCACCTGCATGAAATAAAGCCCTTCGGGCGGGGCCACCGGCCCGCAAGCCTTGCGGTCGCGCGCTTCCAGCGCCGCGCGCACATTCTCCACCGACATCTTGCCCTCGCCGGCAAGCTTCAGCGTGCCCGCGAAGGAGCGGATCTGGTTGTGCAGAAAGCTCTGCGCCGTGGCGCGGATCTCGATGATTTCGCCGTCGCGCGTTACATCGAGCCGGTCGAGCGTGCGCACCGGCGACTTCGCCTGGCACTGAACCGAGCGGAAGGTGGTGAAATCGTGCCGGCCGACAAGCACCTGTGCGGCCGCGTGCATCGCCGCGTGATCGAGCGGTTTCGGCACCCACCAGCCACGCTTCCACTCCAGAGCCGGATGGGCGCGACGGTTGATGATGCGGTAGAGATAATGCCGCCGAAGTGCGGAAAACCGGGCATCGAAATCGGGTTCAGCCTCGACCACATCGACCACCGAAATACCGTCGCCGGCGAGTCTCAGATGCGCATTGACCGCATTCAGAATCGTGAACGGGCTCCAGGGTTTGGCGAGATCGAGATGCACCACCTGGCCGCGGGCATGGACGCCGGAATCCGTCCGCCCCGCCCCGCGGATGGAAATGGTCTCGCCTGAGAACCCGGCTATCGCTTCCTCCAGCGCGCTCTGCACCGAGCGGCCCTCGGCCTGGCGCTGCCAGCCGACAAAGGCCGTGCCGTCATATTCGACCTTCAGGCGATAACGCGGCATCAGGCAAGCACCGTTGCCGGGGCAAGCGGCGTGCCGCGCAGGAAATCCTCGGCCGAAAGCGGTTTGCCGCCGGCCTTCTGCAGCCGGAGGAGCCGCACCGCGCCATTCCCGCAGGCAATCGTCAGGCCCGTCCCGCCAAGTACCGTGCCGGGCGCCCCCTCGCCTTCGCCGAGCGCGCTTTCATGCACCTTGACCCGCTCCAGCCGCTTGCCCGCCGGCACCTCCATCCAGGCGCCCGGAAACGGCGCGAGCCCCCGGATATGATTATGCACCTCGGCGGCCGGCCGGCTGAAATCGATCCGGGTCTCGCCCTTGTCGATCTTCCTCGCGTAGGTGACCCCGTCTTCAGCCTGCGGCGTCAGCGTCAGGTCGCCGGCCTCAAGCTTCGCCATCGCCTCCGCCATCAGCCGCGCGCCGTCATGCATCAGCCGGTCGTGAAGCGCGCCCGCCGTCATGTCAGGGCCGATCGCGACCCGTTTGGTCAGCGCCACAGGCCCGGTATCGAGCCCCTTTTCCATCTTCATGATCATCATGCCGGTCTCGCTGTCGCCGGCCATGATCGCGCGCTGGATGGGTGCCGCGCCCCGCCAGCGGGGCAGCAGCGAAGCATGGCCATTATAGGCGCCAAGCCGCGTCCCGTTCAGGATCGCTTCCGGCAGCAGCAGACCATAGGCGACCACCACCGCGACATCAGCATCAAGCGCGGCGAAGGCGGCGCGATCCTCGTTAGCGCGAAAATTCTCCGGCGTGCGCACCGGCAGGCCGAGCAGTTCGGCCGCCTGATGCAGCGGTGACTTGACCTCCGTCAGCCCGCGCCGGCCGGCCGCCCGCGGCGGCTGGGTATAGACGCAGGCAATCTCATGACCCGCCTCCTTCAACGCCCTGAGGGTGGGAACGGAGAATTCGGGTGTACCCATAAAAATGATTCTGAGGGTCATGATTACTCCTTCCGGCCCACGCAATGCGGCAACCGCGAAACCGCGGCAACCGGATAGATAGAACGCGACCGCCGCGCTGCCAAAGACAAATCTGCCGCACCTGGAAATACACCGAACCGCAACGGCCTCCCGGCGGACCGAAACGACGGGCTTCGATGTCGCAAGCCGGCCTTCAAGGGTTCGCCAATCAGGGGTTCGCCAATCAACGGAAGCGCGGGCCCGCTCTCACCATGCCGTTTCGAGGCGTTTTCGCAGGCATGCCGCCTCGATGCGGCGCGCCCTAAAGCTTGTGCTTGGCCGCCTTGGTGAACTTCTTGATCACCCGATCGCGCTTCAGGCGCGACAGATAATCGATGAAAAGTGCGCCGTCGAGATGGTCGATCTCATGCTGCAGGCAGGTGGCGAGCAGACCGTCGGCCTCGATCTCCTGTTCCTTCCCGGCAAGGTCGGTATAACGCACCCGCACGTTCGCCGGACGTTCCACCTCGGCATAAAACTCCGGTATCGACAGGCAGCCCTCCTCATAGACCGAGCGCTCGTCGGAAGTGTGTAGCACGGTGGGGTTGATCACCACCATGGGCTGCTTTTCGCCCTCATCCCTGTTGGCGACATCGAGCACCAGCATGCGTCGCGGCACGCCGACCTGGATCGCGGCAAGGCCTATGCCCGGAGCCTCATACATGGTCTCCAGCATATCGTCGGCAAATTTCTTCAGGTCGTCGTCTATGCGCTCGACCGGTTTCGAGACCGTGCGCAGCAGAGGGTCCGGCAAAATAATCAGTGGCATCGTGGTCATGCCCTCCCCATAGCGCAAGTTCGCGCCGGGGGAAATATTTTCATACGTTCTGCCTCAAACCTCCCTTCCCATTATTTCCGTAAATCAATTTGTTCACGTTTTGATCTTTATTTCAAGAAGAATCTGCGTTAGGCTCACCACAAGAGAGGTGATGTGATGGATGCAGTGATGGCCCGACTGGCGGCGGCGGATCCGGCGATGCTTGGCATGGCCAGCGCGCTTTGCATTCTGATTGCAGCTGTCGTCATTCTCATAACCCGTCGCGGCGGGGGGCGGCAGGACACGGGCCTCGAACGCGAGTTGCAGCAACTGGTACAGGCGCAGAGCGAGATGCAGGGCCGCATGGCGACGATGGCGGAACTGTTCGGCAGCCGCCAGTCGGAGCTGAATGCCGCGCTCGGATCCCGCCTGGACGGGCTTTCGCAGCGGATCGGCACCACGCTGCACCAGCAGCACCAGACCACCCACGAGAACCTCAGGCGCTTGCAGGAACGTCTCGCCGTCATCGACGCGGCGCAGAACAACATCCAGTCGCTGGCCAAGGACGTGGTCGGCCTGCAGGCAATCCTTTCCAACAAGCAGACCCGCGGCGCATTCGGTCAGGGGCGTATGGAGGCGATCATCGCCGATGCTCTGCCCGCCGGCAGCTACCGGTTCCAGGCGACGCTGTCGAACGGGACCCGCCCGGACTGCGTGGTCGACATGCCGAATGGCGCGCCGCCCCTGATCATCGACGCCAAGTTTCCGCTCGAATCCTGGAACGCGATGCGCGCGGCGGAAAGCGACGAGGCAACGCGCGCCGCCAGCCAGCGTTTCCGCCGCGATCTCGAAACCCATCTCCGCGATATCGCCGGCAAATATCTGCTGCCCGGAGAAACCCAGGATACGGCCTTCCTGTTCGTGCCCTCCGAATCGATTTTCGCCGATATCCATGAGCATTACGAAGCGGTCGTCCAGCGCGCCCATGCCATGCGCGTGGTGATCGTCTCGCCGACGCTGCTGCTGTTGTCGATCCAGGTCGTGCAGGCGGTGATGAAGGACCAGCGGATGCGCGAACAGGCGCATCTGATACAGGGCGAGGTCGCCCACCTTCTGGCGGACCTGACGCGCCTCAACGAGCGCGTGGCAAAGCTGGAAAGCCATTTCAACCAGGCCCGCCAGGATGTCGAGACCATCCGGATATCGACGGGCAAGATCGCCCAGCGCGGCGAGCGGATCGCGACGCTGGAATTCGAGACCGGTCGAAAGGAGGCCGAGCCGTCCTCCACCCTTGATGAGGGACAGCAGGGGCTAGGCCGCATGAAACTGCGCGTCGTCGACGAGGACTGATTGCCATCGCCGCTTGCGCGCAATAAAAGCGCAAGGGAATGCATTGGCGGCCGGTTTCGCGATCGGCTGACTGGATGCGATGTTTGAGTGTGCTGGATCGGCGGGGCGTGGAAGACGGTCTCGTCCGCCGGCGGAAGGCTTCGCGTAGACCAGCGAGGCTGACGGGAGTAATGCCATGATCACGGTTTTCGGTTCCATCAATATGGACCTCATCGCCACCACGCCGCGCCTGCCGAAGCCGGGCGAAACTGTGGCCGGCACATCCTTTGCCACGGCTCAAGGCGGCAAGGGTGCAAACCAGGCGCTTGCCGCGCGTCGCGCCGGCTCCGCCGTCGCCATGGCGGGCGCCGTTGGCACTGATGAGTTCGCCTCCGCCGCAACCGCCCTTCTTGCTGAGGCCGGCGTCGACCTTTCAGCCGTGAAAACCACCGATGGCCCCACTGGCACGGCGATGATCCTTGTCGGCGGCGACGGGGAAAATGTCATCGTCATCAACGCCGCCGCCAATGGCGAGGTGACCGAGGCGGACGCCGAGGCCGCCGTTAACGCAATGGCGGCGGGCGACACGCTGGTGCTGCAGCTCGAAATTCCGGCCAATGCCATCCGCACCGCGCTCAAGAGCGCCCGCGAAAAAGGCATCCGCACGATCCTCAACACCGCGCCGCTGACGCCGGAAGCGGCCGAGCTCGGCGCACTCGCCGATATCGTGATAGCCAACGAGACCGAATTCGAACGGCTTGTCGGGGCCGAAGAGCTTGGCAGCGAAGGGCGGATCGCCATGCTGAAAACCCGCCATGACGAAACCGGCCAGACCATCGTCATCACGCTCGGGGCCGAGGGCGTCGTCGCCATGCATGAAGGCGACTTCCACCGCATCGACGCTCTGAAGATCGACCCGGTCGACACCGTCGGCGCCGGCGACACCTTCTGCGGCTATTTCGCAAGCGGGCTCGATCAGGGGCTGCCATTCGCGGAAGCCGCGCACCGCGCCGCCGTCGCCGGCGCGCTCGCCTGCCTCAAGCCCGGCGCCCAGCCGTCGATCCCGGAAAAGGCCGCGGTCGACGCGCGGGCCTGAAATCATCGGCCCCTGGCATTACGCCATCCATTTCCCGGAGATCATCGGGCGGTTCATACCAACCGCCCGATGATCCGGCGGCGCGAGGCATTTTGACCTTGCTGGACGGCGGAAATGCAAATCCGCATTCGTCTTTCAGGTAGACGCCCGGCGCCAGCGCCCTATTTCAAAAGGAGGTTGCGCTTGTCGGTCGCTGCCGCTCGGCATGCGCGCAAGAAGCCGAATATTGGTGCGCTGGACCCCAATTGTTAAATTTTTTACTTTTCTTTTGATCCATTTTGCGAGATGACGCGTTAATGCCCTATCCAGACGCGCCAAGGTGCCGGCTCGTCCGGCAGTCTGGAAAAAGGGGGTGCGCCCCGTGCCCCGGCACATCATCCCCCGATGTGCCGGGGTTTTTTCGTGTCGGGGTCACGTATGGCGAGCGAAGCGGCAGGGCTATGCCGCCCTGCCTTTCCTGTGGGAATTCAGGCCTTGTTCTTGTTGTAGACGTCGAAGACGACGGCGGCGAGCAGCACCAGGCCCTTGATCACCTGCTGGTAATCGATGCCGATGCCCATGATCGACATGCCGTTATTCATGATGCCCATGATGAAGGCGCCGACCACAGCGCCGACGATCTTGCCGACTCCGCCCGACATCGATGCACCGCCGATGAACACCGCCGCGATCACATCAAGCTCGAAACCGTTGCCGGCCTTGGGCGTGGCGATGTTGAGGCGGGCGGCGAACACCAGGCCGGCGAGAGCGGCCAGCATGCCCATGTTCACGAACACGATGAAGTTCAGCCGCTTGGTGTTGATGCCTGAAAGAGCTGCCGCCTTCTCGTTGCCGCCGATCGCATAGACCCTGCGTCCAAACGTCGTGCTTTCGGTGATGAATGTGTAGATCACCGTCAGGATCGCCATCGAGATCAGCACGTTCGGCAGGCCGCGGAACGAGGCGAGCTTCCACGACACGAACACAAGCACGCCGGCGACGATGATGTTGCGACCCAGGAAGAAGGACAGCGGCTCATCCTCGATGCCATAGGCGACGTTGCGCACCCGTGACCGCCAGGCGAGATAGACGATCGCGGCGGCTGCGATGATGCCGGCCACAAGCGCCGTCATGTTGGGCCGCCCGACCCCGAAGAGATCCGGCACGAAGCCGGTCGACAGCAGCTGGAAGGAGCCGGGAAACGGTCCGACCGACTGGCCGTTGAGGAGCCAGAGCGACAAGCCACGGAAGATCAGCATGCCGGCAAGCGTGACAATAAAGGATGGTATGCGCCAGTAGGCAACCCAATATCCCTGCCACGCTCCGATCAGCATGCCGGCAAAGATACAGGCCACGAAGGCGACGACGACCGGCACCTGCCAGTGGACGATCATCACTGCGGCAAGCGCGCCGATGAAGCCCACGATCGAGCCCACCGACAGGTCGATATGCCCCGCAACGATGACCATCAGCATACCCAGCGCCATGATGATCACATAGGAGTTCTGAAGGAACAGGTTGGTGATGTTGACCGGCCGCATCAGCACGCCGTCGGTGACGACTTGGAAAAATGCGATGATGACGATCAGGGCGAGCAGGATGCCGTAGTCGCGCATCCTGAGTGTCAGATAGGAGCGGATCGAGGGCTTGTGCTCGTCTGCGGTGGTTTCCTCAGGTGTATTCATCGCTTTCTCATTTCCTGACAATGAAGGACATGATGCGTTCCTGGCTCGCCTCTGCGGCGCTCAGTTCGCCCACCAATGCCCCCTCGTTCATGATATAGATGCGGTCGCACATGCCGAGCAGTTCCGGCATTTCCGACGAGATCATCACGACGCCCCGGCCTTCTGCGGCGAGTTCGTTCATGAGCGTATAGATCTCGTATTTGGCGCCGACATCGATGCCGCGCGTCGGCTCATCCAGAATCAGCACGTCGGGCTGGGTGAACAGCCATTTCGACAGCACCACCTTCTGCTGGTTGCCGCCCGAAAGGTTGACAACGCGCTGGGCCACCGTCGGCGTACGGATATTCATGGCCTTGCGGTAATGCTCGGAGGTCTTGGTCTCCTCGGCGGTGTTCAGCACGCCGTATCTGGATACCCCGCCAAGATGGGCGAGCGTCACATTCCGTGTGATCGGCTCGTCCAGGATCAGCCCCAGTCCCTTGCGGTCTTCAGTCACGTAGGCGAGCCCCGCATGGATGGCCCTCGGCACGGTGGACACATCCACCTTGTTGCCGCCGAGCCAGACCTCGCCGGAGATATTGCGGCCATAGCTGTGGCCGAAAATGCTCATGGCGAGCTCGGTGCGTCCTGCCCCCATCACGCCGGCAATGCCGACGATCTCGCCGGCGCGTACGTTGAAGGCGACATTCTTGATCACCTTGCGGTCGGCCTGTTCGGGGTGCCAGACGGTCCAGTCCTTCACCGCCATCAGCTCCTCGCCGAACTTGCGCTCGCGGTCGGGATAGCGGTTCTCCATGGTCCGGCCGACCATGGCCTGGATGATCCGGGCTTCGCTCACGTCCTCGGCGGCGCAATCGATATCGGCGACCGACGAACCATCGCGCAGCACCGTGATGTTGTCGGCGACCTGCTCGACCTCGTTCAGCTTGTGCGAGATCAGGATCGAGGTAATGCCCTGTTTCTTCAGATCCAGAAGCAGCTTGAGAAGCTTGGCGCTGTCGGATTCCGAAAGCGCGGCCGTCGGCTCGTCGAGAATGAGAAGGCGGACATCCTTGGACAGCGCCTTCGCGATTTCGACAAGCTGCTGCTTGCCAACGCCGATCTTCTCCACCAGCGTCGCCGGAGGGTCCTTCAGCCCCACTTTCCGGAGCAGTTTTTCGGTGCGATCGAAGGTCTCCGGCCAGTCGATCACGCCGGCCCGCGACACCTCGTTGCCGAGGAAGATATTCTCGGCAATCGACAATTGCGGCACCAGCGCCAGCTCCTGGTGGATGATGATGACGCCCTTCTTTTCGCTGTCGGCAATGCCGGAAAAGGTCGCCAGTTCACCGGCATAGTAGATTTCGCCCTCATAGGAGCCGTGGGGATAGACCCCGGAAAGCACTTTCATCAGCGTGGATTTGCCCGCGCCGTTCTCGCCGACCAGCGCGTGGATCTCGCCTTCCTCGACCTTCAGATCGACGTCGCTCAACGCCTTCACGCCGGGAAAGGTCTTCGTGATCTTTCGCATTTCGAGCAATGTTGTCATGACACCTGTCACCGTTTGGCACCGGATCGCGCCTCAAGCGCCACCCATTCCTTCGACGCGTTACAAGCCCCTGGGGCTCGCGTGCGTCAGCCCGCCGCCGGAAATGCCGGCGACGGGCCCATTGAACTGGCCTCAGACGGTCAATTCTCGATCTGCTGCATGGTGTAATAGCCGCTGTCATCGACCAGGATCTGCTTCCAGTTGTCCTGGGTTACGATCACCGGCTCCAGCAGGTAGGACGGCACGTCCTTCTCGCCGTTATTGTAGGTGCTGGTGTCGTTGACTTCAGGTTCCTTGCCCTCGCCGATGGCTTCCACCATGCCGACTGTGACGCCGGCGAGCTTGCGGGTATCCTTGAAGATCGAGGAATACTGGTCGCCGTCGATGATCGCCTTGACGTTGGGCAGGTTGGAATCCTGGCCGGTGATGATCGGCATCTTCATGTCGCCCGAGCCATACCCGATGCCCTTCAGTGACGAGATGGAGCCCATGGCAAGGTCGTCATTGGAGGCGTAGACGCCGTGCAGCGGCTTGTCGGTGTAATAGGCCGAAAGCAGGTTATCCATGCGCGCCTGGGCGGCGGCGTTCGACCAGTTCAGCGTGCCGATCTTGTCCATGCCCATCTGGCCCGACGGGATCACGATATCGCCGGAATCGATCAGCGGCTGGAGCACGGACATCGCGCCGTCATAGAAGAAATAGGCGTTGTTATCGTCCGGCGAGCCGCCGAAGAGCTCGACATTCCAGGGTTTGGTGTCGGGGAAGCGCTCCTTCAGCCCCTCAACCAGGCTGTTGCCCTGCAAGACGCCGACCTTGTAGTTGTCGAAGGTCGCGTAATAGTCGACATCGGGCGTGTTGAGGATCAGCCGGTCATAGGCGATCACCGGAATGCCGGCGGCGCCCGCATTGGCGAGCGGACCGGTGAGCGAGCCGCCATCAATCGCCGCGATCACCAGAACGGTGACGCCCTTGGTGATCATGTTCTCGATCTGCGACAACTGCTGGGGAATTTCGTTCTCGGCATATTGCAGGTCGGTCTTGTAGCCGGCCGCCTCGAACTGCTCGACCATGGACGCGCCATCCTTGTTCCAGCGGTCAAGGCCCTTGGTCGGCATGGCGATGCCGACATAGCCCTTGTCGGCGGCGATCGCCGGCGCGGCGACAGCCATTGCCGCGACAGAGGCGGCTGCGAAAATGGAGATAATCTTTTTCATGTCTCTCTCCCGTTGAAGGCCGATATGGCCCATTTCCATGAAGGCGCCTCTGCACCCAGCCGCAGCCGGAGATATTTGAGGCACGTAAGTCAAAACAGAACGAGGAAAAATCCTTCGCACCGGAAAGGGCGGGCGCCGCAACGCCCGCCCTCGTGGTGATTACTTGAGCTGGTCAAGAGTATAGTAGCCGCTCTGGTCGACCAGGATTTCCTCCCAGTTGGAGGCGTCGATCGAGACCGGCGACAGCAGGTAGGACGGAACCACCTTAACGCCGTTGTCATAGGTCTCGGTGTCGTTAATTTCCGGCTCGCCGCCCTGAAGAAGGGCATCCACCATGCCGACGGTCACGCGGGCAAGCTCGCGCGTATCCTTGAACACCGTCGAATACTGCTCATCGGCGATGATCGACTTGACCGAGGGTATTTCGGCATCCTGGCCGGTCACGATCGGCATCTGCTGGTCGCCGGTGCCATAGCCCACGCCCTTCAGCGAGGACAGGATGCCGATCGACAGGCCATCATAGGGCGACAGTACGCCATGGACCTGCTTGTCGGTGTAGTTGGCGGACAGAAGGTTGTCCATGCGGGCCTGCGCCTCCGCGCCGTCCCAGCGCAGCGTGCCAACCTGGTTCATGCCCATCTGGCCCGACGGGATCACGATATCGCCGGAGTCGATCAGCGGCTGCAGCACCGACATCGCGCCGTCATAGAAGAAGTAGGCGTTGTTATCGTCCGGCGAACCGCCAAACAGCTCGACATTCCAGGGCTTGGTGTCGGGAAAGCGCTGTTCCAGGCCATCGACCAGGCTTTCGGCCTGCAGCACGCCGACCTGGAAATTGTCGAAGGTGGCGTAATAGTCGACATCCGGGCTTTCGCGGATCAGCCGGTCATAGGCGACCACCGGGATGCCGGAGGCGGCGGCATTCGCCAGCGCGTTGGAAAGCGTAGTGCCGTCGATCGAGGCGATCACCAGCGCATCGACGCCCTTGGTGATCATGTTTTCGATCTGAGACAGCTGGTTGGGAATATTGTCCTCTGCATATTGCAGATCGGTGGCGTAGCCCGCCTCCTGGAACTGCTCGACCATGGACTCCCCGTCCGAAATCCAGCGCGCCGAGGATTTGGTCGGCATCGCGATCCCGATCGTGCCCTTGTCCTGCGCAAAGCTCGGCACGGCAAACGACGCAACCGTCACTGCCGCAACGGCAAATGCGGAAACTAACAATTTCATATCTCTCTCCCAATTCGCGAATATCTGTTCGCTCCGCGCCTCGGCCGGCGTGCCGGCGCTCAGGTCCTCCCCTTCGCAACCCGTGCGGTTGCAAAACGCAGATCGCGCCGCAAGGGTGTTATCAGAACGACGTCAGTGTCAAATTGAGATCAACGAAGCTGATATACCAATTCTGCTATATTTGCGGTCGGCACATTATCTAAGCCGTTGAATTTCCAGCCCGCCCGGCTGCGCGAAAACGAGACCGAAGCGGAGGCGCCTTATCCTTTGGTCTAACAGGCGCCGACACCAGGCCCTCCCTCCCCCGCGCAACCTCGATCGGCATCGTTTTTGACATCGCGCGATTTTTGCGATTGATGCCGCCCGCAAGCTGGGTTAAACAGTCCGCGCAGGCGACTAACGCCTGCCCGAAGCGCCCGTAGCTCAGCTGGATAGAGTGTTGGATTCCGATTCCAAAGGTCACAGGTTCGAATCCTGTCGGGCGCGCCATTTTTCTTTTGTTCGAATAGTTCGCTCGACGCGGTCAGCGGTCCTCAGAAATCCTCGTATTTGAAGATCACGGTCTCAAGGCCGGGCGTGATCTCGGCATAGGCGCAGGCATCATCGTCCAGTTCCGCGACCCATTGGTGGCCGATATAGGTTTCCATGTCGATCGACTGGCCGGGGACGAGACGGGCGTAAGGCTGCCGTTTGCCGTCAAAATCGATCCAGTAGAGATCGAACGGGAAATCGAGCGAGCGGTCGGCGGTGAACCGGATCTTGCGCGTCGCGCCGGTGGTTTCCGTGGCGATGCCGCCGAGACAGGCTTCGACCGAGGGCACATAGACGGTCTCGTCGTCCGCGGCGGCCGGCATCGCGCCGGTGGAGGGCGACGCGCCCTGCCGGTCGAGACATTCCCGGATCTTCAGCACAGCGGCGGTGGAGCCGGAAAGGTTGAAGCGAAGCGGTTTTTCATCGTTGATCGCGACCGTCAGCGAAGCCGCCTGCATCAGGAATCCGATCTCGTCACGCGTCAGATGGGACACCGCGTGTCCGCCCTCGAAGCCGAACTGCGAGTCGATATCGCGGTCGTCAAAGGAAATCAGCGCGCCGTCATAGCGGTCCGCATCGCCGCGCCCCGTCGGCACGACGAGTTGCCAGTTATCCTGATAATTTTCGAGCACCAGCGGCCCGGAAGGCTCGGTCTTCACAGCGCCGCAACCCAGAAAACCCGACATCGAATGATCGATGGCATAAACCCGCCAGCCCTTGACCTCGCCATAGGGCACGATCGCGTGTTCCTCGCGATAATCCAGCCAGTTCGACCATGCCGCGCCGGCCTGGAAAACAATCGTCAGAATGAAGAGAATACGAAAAATACCGGCCTGCATGTCGCTGTCCCCCGCGCCACCGAACTTCGTCAACAGCAGTATTGCCATGGGGCTTGCATTTCGGCAATCTCCCAATAGGTTGATATCAACCTATTTAAATACGGGAGGAAGAACATTGCACAAGAACACGATCTGCATCTGGTATGACACGGACGCCGAGGCGGCCGCGCGGTTTTATGCTGAGGTGTTTCCCGACAGCGCGGTGACGCGGGTCAACCGGGCCCCGGGCGACTATCCCTCCGGCAAGAAGGGCGACGTGCTCACCGTCGAGTTCACCGTCTGCGGCATTCCCTGTCTCGGGCTCAATGGCGGTCCGGCCTTCAGCCACAGCGAGGCCTTTTCGTTTCAGATTTCGACAGAGGACCAGGCGGAGACCGATCGCTACTGGAACGCGATCGTGGGCAATGGCGGCGAGGAGAGCGCCTGCGGCTGGTGCAAGGACAGATGGGGCCTCTCCTGGCAAATCACGCCCCGGACCCTAATGGAGGCGCTGGCGGCAGGCGGCGATGAGGCAAAGCGGGCTTTCGAGGCCATGATGCAGATGCACAAGATCGACGTCGCGGCGATCGATGCGGCCCGCAAGGGCTGATCGGGTCGCACCGCCAGGAGACCTAGACAGCCCTGATCAGCCCAGCTCGCTCTCGCGCAGACGCAACTCGGTTTTCAGAACCTTGCCATAGGCATTCTTCGGCAGGGACTCGAGGAAACGATAGGCCTTCGGGCGCTTGAAGCGGGCGATCGAGGCGAGGCAGTGGGCGTCGAGTTCGGCCGCGCTCAAGGCAGCGCCCGGCGCGGTCACCACGAAGGCCACGACATCCTCGCCCCATTCGGCGGAGGGGCGGCCGATCACTGCGACCTCGTCAACGGCGGGGTGGGTCAGAAGCGCCTCCTCGACCTCGCGCGGATAGATATTGGTGCCGCCGGAGATGATCACGTCCTTGGAGCGGTCATGCATGGTGACGTAGCCATCGGCCGACATCGCGCCGCGATCCCCGGTTCTGAGCCAGCCATCGGCAAGGGCCTCGGCGCTCGCCTCCGGCGCGTTCCAGTAGCCGGGCATGACGAGCGCGCCCTGCACCGCGATCTCGCCGATCTCATCCGGTTCGGCGGGCGTGCCGTCGTCGCGCAGGATATTCACCGTCACCGCCGACTGCGCCCGCCCGACAGAGGCAATCCGCATCGGCCAGTCGGGATGATCCCGGTCGGCGATCTCGGCGCGCGACAGAGCGGTGATGCCCATCGGGCATTCGCCTTGGCCATAAATCTGCACGAATTTCGGGCCGAAATGATCAAGCGCCGCCTCGATATCGGCGCGGTACATCGGCCCGCCGCCATAGACCACGGTGCGCAACCCCTCCCCTCTGCTGCCGGATGCCCGGGCGGCATGGGTGAGCCGGTGAACCATGGTCGGGGCGAGAAACGCGCTGACGGAGCCGTGGGCAGCGGCGATCGCCAGAAATTCATCGGCATCATAGCCGCCCGAGGGCGGGCAGATATGGCCCGCGCCGCGCAGCACGTGTACCAGCGCGTAGAGGCCCGCGCCATGGCTCATCGGCGCGGCGTAAAGCGCCACATCCCTTTCCGTCACCTCATCGACATCGGCGAGATAGCTGAGCGACATGTCGGCGAGCATGGCGTGGGTTATGATCACGCCCTTGGGCCTGCCGGTGGTGCCGGACGTGTAGAACAGCCAGGCCAGTTCGCGCGGTCCGCGCTCCTCCGTTGTCATCGGCTGCATCTGTGTAGCGCGGGCGAATGTCTCGCCCGGCGCGATCAGTATCGCCGGGGCCTCGATACCCGCAGCGAGGCTTTCGGAAACCAGCGCCAGCCGCGCGCCGGAATGTTCGATGATCCAGTTGGCCTCCTTCGGATGCAGCTTGGCGTTGACCGGCACCACGGCCGCCCCCGCCTTCCAGATGCCGAACAGAGCGATCAGATATTCCGGGCTGTTCTTCATGAACAGCACGACCCGATCGCCCAGAACAACGCCTGCCTCCTCTACGAGCCAGCGCGCGAAGCCGCCGGCGCGCGCGTTGAACGCGGCGTAATCGGCCACCATTTCCGAGCCCAGCAGCAAGGCGGGCGCTGCGGGCCAGCGCTTGGACGCGCGATCGAGCCAGTGGGCGATATTCATGTCGCCGCCGCCTCAAGCACCGAGGCATAATTGGCGACGCCGGAACCGCCCATGTTGAAGACCAGCGCGCGCTCGGCGCCGGCGCGCTGCATGCCGCCCGCCTCGCCCAGAACCTGCCGGGCGGCGATGACATGCATCGAAACGCCGGTGGCGCCGACCGGGTGGCCCTTGGCCTTCAACCCGCCGGAAAGATTGACCGGCAGAATGCCGTCCGGCGCGACCCAGCCTTCTTCGATCGCCCGGTGACCCTCGCCCGGTGCGGCAAGCCCCATCGCCTCGTAGACCATCAGTTCGGCGATTGTGAAGCAGTCATGCACCTCCGCCACATCGATATCGGCAATGCCGAGCCCTGCCGCCTCAAGCGCCTGCCGGATCGCGATCGTCGCCCCGGTGAGTTCCGTCGACGATCTGCGCGACATCGGCAGAAAATCGCTGACCTGGGAGCGCGCCCGGATGGCAACCGCCCGCGCCGCTCCTCGCGCCGCCTCGTCGCGGGTGACCACGAGCGCGGCCGCGCCATCGGAAATCAGCGAGCAATCGGTGACCTTCAACGGATCGGCGATCATCGGGTTGCGCTCGGACACCTGCCGGCAGAAATCGAAATCGAGCGGCTTGTGCATCTGCGCCAGCGGGTTCGCCATGGCATTGGCGTGGTTCTTGACCGCGATGCGGGCAAGCGCATCGGTCCTGTCGCCATATTGGGCGGCATAGGCCCTGGCGAAGCGGGCGAAGATTTCGGGGAAGGAGACGCCGGCCTCCTCCCGCTGGTCGGACGCACCGGCGAGCCCGGCGGTCACCTCCGGCGTGGTCAGATGGGTCATCTTCTCCACGCCGATCACCAGCGCCGCATCCACCCTGCCCGCCTCGACCGCATCGATGGCGCCCCAGAGCGCCGCCGAGCCGGAGGCGCAGGCGTTTTCAAGCCGGGTCGCGGGCGTGAAGCGCAGGTCAGGATCGATGTCGAGCGCCAGCGAGGAGGCGAAGGCATCGCCGACCATGCCGGAGTTGAAGTGTCCGAGCCAGATGCCGCCGATCTCGGCGGCGGCAACGCCGGAATGCTCCAGCGCCTCCCGCCCGGCGGCAACCACGAGTTCGGGCAGCGTTTCGGCAAGCCTTCCAAAGGGCGTATGCCCCCAACCGATGATGCGCGCCATCTCAGTCGACCTTGACCAGCCTGTTGCGAAGGATGCCGATGCCCTCGACCTCGAGCTCGACGACATCGCCCGGCGACAGGAAGCGCATATGCTCCAGCCCGCAGCCATTGCCGACCGTGCCGGAGCCGAGGAACTCGCCGGGCCTCAGCGTTTCGGAGGCCGAGACATGTTCGATCACCTGTTCGAAGCTCCAGAACATCGTGCCGGTATTGCCGCGACCCCATTCCTCGCCATTGACGCGGCAGATCATGGTTTTGTCATAGGGGTTGCCGAATTCATCCGCCGTCACCAGGCACGGGCCCATCGGGTTGGCGGTGTCGAAATCCTTGCCCTTGGCGGGGCCGAGCTGACCGCCCATTTCGGCGGTCTGGGCATCGCGGGCGGTGAAATCGTTGAAGATCGTGTAGCCGAAGATATAGGGACGGGCGTCGGCGGCCTTGATGTCCTTGGCGGTCTTGCCGATGTAGATCCCGAACTCCAGCTCGAAATCCATGAATTTGGAATAGCGCGGCCAGATCACATCGGTTTCGTGACCGACGACGGAGAAGCGATTGGCCTTGTAGTAGATCGGCTGCTCGTAAAAGGTTTCCGGCACCGAGAGAATGCCCTTGCGGGCCATCTCCGCCTCCGCCTCTTCCGGATTATCGAACTGCCGGGCGCGTAGCTTGCGGGCCTGCTGGAAGGCCTGTTTCAGGTGGGTCTCGAAGCACAGGCAGTCGCGCATCTGGATCGGCGGTTCGATCGGCGCCATCAGCCTGACGGCGCTCCGCTCCAGCATATGGCCGTTCGCGGCAGAGGCTTCCGCCTGCCGGGCGCGTTCGAGTGTCGCGTCACCGCCCTCGATCAGCGCCTGGATCGAGGCGATGGCCCCGTCGGTGGCGGCGGCGAGATCGAGAATGCGTTCGCCATCGCCGAGAAGCACGCCGGGACGGCCGACGCCGTCGCCGCGATCATAAGTCACCAGTTTCATTGCATTTCCTCCCAAGAAAACATGATTTAGCTATTGGCTGTCTGGCTCCGGTCGCGGTGTTTGAGACCGGCGGTCAGCATCGCGACGATGTGGGTGGCCGCCGCAGCGGTATCGGCCGAGTCCGCGGTGCCTCCGGAAAGGCGGGCCATGCGGCCATTGTCCATCATCACGATCATCATCGCGCCGAGCATGGTCTGGTAGGCCCAGTTCACCTCGGCCCTTGTCCAGTCCGGAAAACATTCCGCAAGCGCGTCGAGCATCATCTCGGCGACCGGATCGAAGGTTTCGCGGAAAATCCCACGCCCCTCCGAACTCGGATCGGAAAGCTCGCGGGCGAGGATACGGCCGAATGCGCCGTCATTGGCGTTATCGCGCAGGCCGAACATCGGCACGATCAGCGCCTTGACCACGAGTTCCACCCGCTTGTCCCAATCCGGCTCCGACCGGGCCAGTTGAAGCCCGACCACGCGCTGGCCGCGGATTGCCGGCGATCGGGTTTCGAAAATGGCGCGGTAAAGCCCTTCCTTGGAGCCGAAATGATAGTTGATCAGCGCCACCGGCACATCGGCGCGAGCGGCGATCTTGCGCACCGTCGTCGCGTCATAGCCGTATTTGCCGAACACGGCCTCGCCGGCCGAAAGGATTTTCTCTTTCGACGTCGCACCCTGTTTTTCTTGGTTTTTTGGCTCGTTCACGCTGCTTTCCCGTCCTGAATTGAACAAACAATAAAAAAGGTTGAACAGTTGTTCAAGTCCTATTATCCTTTTTTGTGGAGGCACCGGCAACGGTGACAATCAGGGAGGATTTCATGAACCGAATTATCACCAGACTTGCGCTTTCAGGCGGCGTCGCGCTCGCCGCGCTCTCGCCGGCGATGGCCCAGGAGACGCTGCGTCTCACCATTGCGTCCGGCCACCCGGAGGTATTCCTCTGGGTCAAGCACATGCACGAGACCTTCATTCCCACGGTCAATGCGGCGCTCGCCGAAAAGGGCGACCTGCAGATCGAATGGACCGAGGCCTATGGCGGCACGCTGATGAAGCTCGGCTCGGAAGCGGAGGCGCTTGAGACCGGCATTGCCGATGTCGCGATGGCATCCGGGGTGTTCGATCCCGCCGGCATGGGCATCCTCAATATCACCTACGCCATGCCCTTCGGCCCGATCGATCCCGAGATGGTCACCTCGGCGGTCGAAGACGCGCTTTACGGCACCGAGGGCCTGATCGACCAGCTCACGGATGAAACCGGCGTCGTCTATATCGGCGGCGGCGTGGCGATCGACGGCTATAATATTGCCGCCAAGCGCCCGATCCGGACCCGCGCGGACATGGACGGCATGCGCATCGGCGGCGCCGGGCCCAACCTTGCCTGGCTGAATTCCACCGGCGCGGTCGGCGTCCAGGGCAGCTACGTCACCTTCTACAACGACATCTCGACCGGCGTTTATGACGGCAATATCGGCTGGATGACGGCCAATGTTCCGGCCCGCATCTACGAGGTCGCGCCCTACTGGAACCGCACCGATTTCGGCGCGATGTATATCGGCGGGCTCGGCGTCGCCGAACGGGTCTGGGACGAATTCTCCGACGACACCAAGGACGCCTTCCGCAAGGGCGCGGAAGCCTATTCCGAGGCCTTCTTCGCGGAGCAGTCGGCAAAATACGCGGCGAACGAAAAGACCATGCTCGAGGGCGGCGGCGAGGAGATCAAGATGGAGCCCGCCGAACGCCAGGCCTGGATCGATGGCATGGACAACCCGGTGACGGCATGGCGCGAGGCGGCGCTGGCCCGCGGCGAGCCGGTGGACGAGATGCTCGAAATCTACCGCGACACGCTGGCCGAAGACGGCTTCACCTTCCCGCGTGACTATCTCGCCGAATAATCCGGCACGGCCCGGCATGCATTGCCGGGCCCGTCCAAAGACCAATCTGGAGAAAATCATGGCAAATGCACGCGGCCGGCCGGGCCTGCTGCTTGGCCCCGTTGTCGCCGGGCTCAACGCCCTTGGCTCGGTCTGGATCCTCGGCCTGATGCTGCTGATCTGCGCCGACATCATCATGCGCGGCGTCTTCAACGCGCCGATCGCGGGCGTTGCCGAAATGGTGGCATTTTCCATCGTCGGCATCGTGTTCCTGCAATTGGCCCACACGCTGCGCAGCGGATCGCTGACCCGGTCCGACCTGCTGCTGATCGTCGCCGAGCGCCACAGCCCCCGGCTGAAAGGCTTCCTGCTGGCGCTCTACAATCTAGCCGGCGCTGGCATCCTGGCGATCGCGCTCTGGCATTTCATGCCGTCATTCCTCAGCGCATGGGAAAGGCCGGAACGGCACTTCATGGGCAATCCCGGCTTCTTCCAGATACCAACATGGCCGCTTTACGGGCTGATGAGCATCGGCATGGCGGCGACCATCCTGCAATTCCTGGCGAACTCTCTCGCCGCCCTGAGGGGAGAAGACGTATGAGCGGCGTGGAAATCGCGCTCGGCTCGGTCGCCCTGATGCTGGTGCTGATCTATGCCGGGCTGCATGTCGCGATCGCCCTGATCCTCGTCAGCTTTATCGGCGTCTGGGTGCTGAAGGACAATTTCGATCTCGCCGCCAACATGCTGGTCCTCGCCTTCAAGGATTCGATCACCGACCAGTTGTTCGGCGTGGTGCCGCTGTTCGTGCTGATGGGGCTGGTGGTCTCGATCTCCGGCATGGGCCGCGACACGTTCGATGTCGCGCAACAGGCCTTCCGGCGCATTCGCGGCGGGCTCGGGGTCGCGACCGTGGCGGCGAACGCCGTGTTCGCGGCGATCACCGGCATCTCGATCGCATCTGCCGCCGTATTCACCAAGGTCGCCGTGCCGGAGATGCGCGCCAGGGGCTATACGCCCGAATTCTCGGTCGGCGTGGTTGCCGGCTCCTCGGTGCTTGGCATGCTGATCCCGCCATCGCTGCTGTTCATCCTCTACGGCATACTGACGGAGCAATCGGTCGGCTCGCTGTTCATCGCCGGCGTGCTGCCCGGCCTGCTCTTGGCGGTCACCTACAGCATCGGCATCGTCGCCATGGCGCATCTCAGGCCGGGTTTCGTCGGCGGCCAGGCGGCGGACGAGTTCGACGCCCCGCATATGGGCTGGGGCGAGATCGCAGCCAAGCTGCTGCCGATCGCTGCCCTTGTGGCGCTGGTCCTCGGCGGCATCTATGGCGGCCTGTTTACCCCGACGGAGGCGGGCGGCGCGGGCGCTGCCGGAGCGCTGGCGATCGCGATCGTCAAGCGCCGCCTCAACTGGCGCGATTTCTGGCAGGTTCTGGTCCAGACCGGCCATACAACGGCATCGATCTGTTTCCTGATCATCGGCGCCAGCCTCTATTCGCGCATGCTCGCCTTCACCGGCATGCCGGGCTGGCTGGGCCGCACGGTGCTGGAAGCCGGGTTCTCGACCGAGGGCGTGGTGCTGGCCATGGTCGTTGTCATGGTGTTGCTCGGCACCATTCTCGACAGCTCCTCGATCATGCTGCTGGTTCTGCCGATCGCGGTCCCGATCCTGAACGGGCTCGGCGTCGACCTGATCTGGCTCGGCGTGATCGCAATCCTTGCCGTCGAGATCGGCCTCCTGACGCCGCCCTTCGGCATCGCCGTCTACGTCATCAAATCAACGCTCGGTCCGGACAGCGACATCACGCTCGGGCAGATCTTCCGCGGCGCGGCCCCCTTCGCGCTGATGATGCTGTTCGTGCTCGCGCTGGTGTTCCTGTTCCCGGCCATCGCCACCGCACTGCTTTAGGGAGAAAAACATGTCCAGATGGAAATATACCAAGGGTCTACACGATCTCGGCAATGGCTGCTGGGGCTATCTGGTGCCGGACGGTTCATGGGGCTGGTCCAATGCCGGGCTGATCGCCGATGGCGAGGCCACCCTGCTCGTCGACACGCTGTTCGATCTCAAATGCACCGGCGACATGCTGGCCGAGATGCGCAACGCCGTGCCCGCGTCGGAAAAGATCGGCATCCTGGTCAATACGCACGCCGATGGCGACCACACCTTCGGCAACCAGTTGGTCAAGGGCGCGCGCATCATCGGCACCGAGGGCACGGTCAGCGATTTCAACCGCTTCGACCCCAAGGTTCTGCTCGCGGTTCAAAACGATCCGACGCAATTCGGCCGCGCCGGCGAATTCATGGCCGAATGCTTCCGCCCGTTCGACTTTTCCGGCATTGAGCTGACGCCGCCGACCGAGACCTTCAAGGATCGCATGACCATCAAGGTCGGCAACAAAACGGTGGAGCTGATCGAGGTCGGCCCGTCGCATTCGCTGGGCGACGCGCTGATCTACGTGCCGGAGGACAAGGTGCTCTACACCGGCGACATCCTGTTTTCGGCCGGCACGCCGATCGCCTGGTACGGCCCGATCGCCCGCTGGATCAATGTCTGCAATATGGTGCTGGACATGGATGTCGAGATCATCGTCGCCGGCCACGGCCCGCTTTCCACCAAGGAAGACGTGCGCAAGATGCGCGATTACCTGCTCGACATCACGGAGAAGGCGCGGCCGTTCTACGAGCAGGGCGTGGACTACCTCGATGCGGCCTACAAGATCGATCTCGGCGAATACCGCGACTGGAACGACGCAGAACGCGTTGTCGTGACGCTGCGAACGCTCTATGACGATTTCGACAATGCCCCGGTCCGGCCCACCCGCGTACCCATTCCCTTCTTCGAACAGATGAAGGACATGCGCGAAAGCCTTGGCAAGCCGCCGGTGCATCATGAATATTGCAGCCATGATCATCACGATCACTGAGCCATTCGGGAGATATCCATGAAGCTGTTCCATGCGCCGGGCGCCTGTTCCGACGGGATCGTTCTGCTCCTCGACATCATCGGCGTACCATACGAAATTCACGAGCTCGACGTGAGGAAAGGCGATCAGCGCCAGCCCGACTATCTGGCGATCAACCCGAAGGGCAAGGTTCCCGCGCTCCTGCGCGACGACGGCAGGCTTCTGACCGAGTTTCCGGCGATCGCCTTCTGGCTCGCCCGCAAATATCCCGAGGCCGAACTGCTGCCGACGGACGCCGACGACGAGGCAAGAGCGCTGGAACTCCTCGATTTCATCGTCTCCTCGCTCCACATGCGCGGCACGGCGCTGGTGATGCGGCCATCGGCCTTCGCTACCTCCGCCGAGGCGCAGGAAGAGGTCAAGGCGACAGGCCGGCAAATGGTCGAGAAAGGTCTGGCCCAGCTTGAGCGGGAACTCGGCGACCGGCCCTTTCTGATGGGCGAGCGCTTCACCCTGCCGGATGCGGCCGCCTATTACCTGCTCGGCTGGCAGCCCCGATTCCAGGTGCCGCTCGGAAACCGGCTGGAGGCTTACTACGCGCGGCTTTCCAGGCTCTCTCCGGCCTGAGCGTCAAAAGGCTCGGAGCGCGCATTCATAGGCTGAAGCGCAAGAGACCGGCGCGGTCAATATGATCCCGCCGGCAGGCATCCCTCAGTCGCCTCGGCTCGAGGCCTCCCGGCGATCAAATAGCCTCACCCCGCCACCCCGGCAGGTAGTCGACCTTGTCCACGCCGGTGAAACGGGCGAGGCGCGCAAGCTCGGCGTCGAGTTTTTCAAAGCGACCGGCGGATGCCCGCACGCCCGGTTCCAGCCACAGCCTGCGGACATCGAGCGAGCTCCGCTTGCGGTCGGCCTTCATGTCGATCCGTCCGATCATGCGGTCGCCCTCGATCAGGGGAAAGACGTAATAGCCATATTGCCGCTTCGGCTCCGGCACGAAGACCTCGATGCGATAGAAAAAGCCGAACAGCCGTTCCGCCCGCGCCCGGTCGCGCAGCAGCGGATCGAACGGGCTCAAGACGCGCACCCGCGAGGGCGGGTCCGGCACATCGAACAGAACCGGCATCTCCTCGGCAAGCGCCACCGCAGCGCGCGGTCTGCCGCCATCGACGGTCTCGACCTGCACCTCGACAAGCCGATCCGTGTTGGCATCCACCCAGGCTTTTGCTTCCTGCGGCGTGACGACCGCGAAAAAGGCGGCGATCTCGCCGGAGGTCGCGAAGCCGAGGCGGGTGAGCGCGGCGCGGCAGGCCCAGTCGACGAATTCCGCGTGATCGACCTCCCCAAGGCGATACCGGTCGGGTATCACCCGCTCAGCCAGATCGTAGGCCTTCTGGAAATTCTGCCTGTGGCAGATCGCGAAATGGCCGGTGCGCCAGTGATATTCCAGCGCGGTCTTGGCGGGATGCCAGTTCCACCAGCCGCCGGAAACGTGATCTTCCTGCTTCAGCGCGCGCGCGAAGATCGGACCGTTCGCCCGCACCTGTTCATAGGTGTGCTCGAACGCGGCGGCAAAGTCCTCCCCGTGCCATTTGCGCCAGCGCTCCTGCAGACGTTCCTCCTCGCGCCGGAAACGGTGTTTCCAATAGGGATAGAACCGCACCGGAATGATGGAGGCATCGTGGGTCCAGTGCTCGAACAGCGCCCGGTCGCGTTCCAGAAGCGCCGTCAGATGCGCGCGGCGAAAGGTCTGGTTGCGCGAAAACAGGATTAGGTCATGCGCGCGCTCGACCGTGCGGATCGAGTCGACCTGCACGAAGCCGATCGTCTCGATCAGATCGAGAAGCCCGGCCTTGTCCATCGCCCTGCCGGGCGGCGCAGACAGGCCCTGTCGGGCGAGGAAAATGCGCCGGGCATCGGCGTTGGAGATCGTTCTTACCATCAGGCAACGGTAGAACGATTCGGACAAAATAGGAACAAATGTTCATTGCCGGATTTTCACGGGCAATGAATCGAGACCGGCGTGATCCCGGTTTCCACCCAAAAATCGAGAAGCCTCCTGAAGCACTACATGAACGGTTAAGCAGCGCAAAATCTCGAAAAGCGTTACAAGCGATATTGCAACTTAAGATTGCATCTACATATCATCAATCGCGTCAAGAACAATCAGGAGACATGATAATGGCAAGCGTATTCGTGCCGGCCGCGCCGGTAATCACAAGTATTCAGCCGACCACCTTCTTCAATCAGCCTGCGGCGATCATCAGCGGGGTGGAGGATCTCAACGGTCTTCCGAGCGGCGACAGCATCCAGGTTCTTATCGTGGATAAGGATCGAGACGAAGTGCTTGGCTCTCCCGTTCAGGTAAACAGCGATGGCACATGGAGGGTGGCCATCCCTTCCTATCGGGGCGATGAGGCTTACGCGAATGCAGTTGTGATCGATGCAGCGGGGTCTCTCGGCGCCACATCGCAACCAAGCGCTCTCTTTATCTTGCCGTAGGAAGACAGGCAGTTCCAGGGTGCCGGCACAATCCGGCGCCCTGCGCTGTCATCGCAGTCATCAACAGACGATCACTTGAGCTCTGCCCTCCGGCCCAGCCTCTGAGGCCCTATCGGAAAACGAATTCGATAGTTATAAGGATGCGGTCTTTACCAGGGGCGTAGTCTTGAAGATCGAATTCACCGAAGCCGGCGTGCGCTTTGAGGGCCGCACGGCGCTTCATCCGCTGACATTGACGCTGACCGAGCATCGTATCGGTATTATCGGCCTCAACGGCTCTGGCAAGACCACCTTCGCGCGGCTGATCAACGGCCTGACGCAGCCCACGACCGGCGCTGTCGCGGTCAATGGCCGTGATACGGTTGCCGAAACGCAAGCGGTGATGGCGGATGCGGGCTTTGTGTTCCAGTCGCCGCAGAACCAGATCATCCTGCCAATCCTTCAGGACGATATCGAACTGGGGTTGAAGGCGCGCGGCGTTGCCAAGGCGGAGGTCGCCAAACGCGCGCAGGACGCGCTCGCCCGGCTCGGCATCGCCCACCTCGCCAGACGCCGCGCCCATGAGCTTTCCGGCGGCGAGCTTCAGCTCGCAGCCCTTGCCGCCGTGCTTGCCACCCGGCCCTCGCTGGTGATCCTCGACGAGCCGACCAACCAGCTCGATCTCAAGAACCGTCGCCGCGTCGCCGATACGATCGCGGCGCTTGACGAGGATGTCATCATCATCTCCCACGACCTATCCATTCTGGGTGGTTACGAGCGGGTCCTGCTGTTTCACGAGGGCCGGCTTGCCGGAGACGGCGCGCCGGAAGACGTGATCGCGCGATACGAGGCGATGAACCGCTGATGCAATCGCTCTATGTCGAAGCAGACAGTATTCTCCATCGCGCGGCCCCGGGCGTGAAGCTTGGTGGGCTGGTCGTCTTTTCGCTCGCCGTGTTCTTCACGGCAAACCTGTGGGGGCTGGCCGGTTTCGCCGCCCTCGCGGCGTTCGTCTATTTCACCCTGCCGATCAGACTGCGTCCGGCTCTGGTCCGGCTGGTGCCGATGGCGTTTGCCGTCCTGCTCGTCGGCGGCTTCAGCCTGATCTTCAACCCGTGGGAGCAGGCGCTGGTCTCCGTTCTCAGGCTTTCGGCGCTGATGCTGGCGGCGGCCGCCATCACGGCGGCGACCTCCGTGCCGGACTTTATCGACACGATCACGCGCGCCGCCCGGCCGCTCGAGAAGACCGGGCTGGTGCGCGCGGCCGATATCGGGCTTGCGGTCGGGCTTGTCATCCGCTTCGTGCCGGATATTCTCTCCCGCTACGGCGCGATCCGCGATGCCCACCGGGCCCGGGGGATACGGTTTCGCCCGAGGGGCGCGATTGTCCCACTGATCATCTTGACCCTGCGCGATGCCGACAGTATCGCCGACGCCATCGATGCCCGCGGCATTCGCGGAGAAGACAGAAGGAACGTCAAATGAACTCGCGTGATCTGGTTCTGGTGTCGCTTTTCGCGGCCATCATCGTGGCGCTCGGCCTGCTGCCGGCCATACCGCTTGCCTTCATTCCCGTACCGATCACCGCGCAGACGCTCGGCGTCATGCTCGCCGGTCTGATCCTCGGGCGCAGGCGCGGCGCGGCCGCGGTGCTCGTGGTGTTCGTGCTGGTCGCGATCGGCCTTCCCGTGCTTGCCGGCGGGCGCGGCGGCCTCGGCAGTTTCGCGGCTCCGACGGCAGGCTTCCTCATCGGCTGGCTGCCGGCTGCCTATGTCGCGGGCGCGCTTGCCGAATATGCGGCGGAAACCGATCATGCGTTGCGCCAGACCTTCGGCTTCTTCATCGCGGCGTTCGCCGGCGGCATCGTGGTCGTCTATTTCTTCGGCATCGCCTGGCTCGCCTATGGCGTCGGCATGGGCATTTCCCCTGCCGTCGCAGGTTCGATGGGCTTCATTCCGGGCGATATCATCAAGGCGGTGCTGGCGGCGCTGGCGGCGCGCGCGGTGATGGTCGGCTATCCGCTGCTGCCGAAAAGCCTCTCCCACGAGGCCTGATTTCTCAAGCGCGGAGGCGTCTGCCGGTTCCGCTTCAGTCGAGAAACGAAAACAGCCAGTCCCGCGTCGCTTCCGGCAGCGGGGCCGGTTCGCCGTTGACGCGGTTTACGGCCGTCCACAGCAGTTCGACCTCGGCGGCGATGTGATTACCGGACTGCACCGCGACATTGAAGCCGATCGACTTGCCGCCGATCTTGGCCGCGCGCACCACCAGATCCGCCGTCTCGCCGTTCTTCAGCCCGCGATAAAACGTGCAGCCGACCTTGCGCACCACATAGGCGGGTTCGTTCTCCACTTCCGGACGGTACTGCCAGAACCGCGCAAGGGCTTCCTCGGCATGCTCGATATAGGCGGCGGTGTGCATGCGCCCATGCATGTCGATATCGCGATAGGGAACGCGAAGTTCCGTTCTTTCAGGATGAAGCTCATCCATCGGCCACACCTTCCCGGCGCAAGAGGCGCCGTTACGCACGTTTTCACCGGCTCCTCGCAAGCACGCAGATGCGCTGCAATGCGAAAAAGCTCAGCACTCTATAGAACCTTTCCAAGTCAAACGCCATGATATGGTTATCTGATGGTTAGCGGAGACGACCATGCTTGACTTGCAATCGCGCCGGGGCGCATTACCTTGCCGGAACGAAAACGCGATGATCGGAGAGGCCAGACCATGACGGAAGCAACGAAACCGACCGATGTGACCGGCCTCAGCTTCGAGCGCGCCGTCGAGGAACTCGAATCGATCGTCGCACGGCTGGAGCGCGGCGACGTCGCACTGGAAGAATCCATCAAGATCTATGAACGCGGCGAGGCCCTGAAGAAGCATTGCGAAAAGCTGCTGAGCGCGGCGGAAGCCCGGGTCGAGAAGATCCGCCTCGATCGCGATGGCAAGCCGGCGGGAACTGAACCGCTGGACCCACAATAGAGATCGGCGCGCACCGGCGCCCGGAGTAACGGACATGTCGTTTTTTCCCGGCAAGGACCCCGAATTCGGCGATGCCGAAAGCTGCAATGCCGTCACACAGCTCATCATTCCTCGCACCAGCGATATCGGCGGCTTCGAAGTGCGGCGCGCGCTGCCGACAATCAAGCGCCGGCTCGTCGGCCCGTTCATCTTCTTCGACCGCATGGGCCCGGCCCGTTTCGGCGGTCATGGCGAGGCGCTCGACGTCAAGCCGCACCCCCATATCGGGCTTTCGACCGTCACCTACCTGACCTCCGGCGAGATCGGCCATCGCGACACGCTTGGCAACCACACCGTCATTCGTCCCGGCGACGTCAACCTGATGACGGCGGGGCGCGGCATCGTCCACTCCGAGCGCACGCCCGACGACCTGCGCCTGCGTCCGCATGCGCTGTCCGGCGTCCAGACCTGGCTCGCCCTTCCGGAACGCGACGAGGAGATCGACCCGAGCTTCGGCCATACCGAGAAGAACGCGCTTCCGATCATTTCGGAGACCGGCGTCAGCGGGCGCCTCGTGCTCGGCCATTTCTGCGGCATGAAGGCCGATGTGAAGACCCACACCGATACGCTTCTGGCCGATATCGCGCTGCCCCCCGGCGCCCGACTCTCGTTTCCGGCGGAGCATGAGGAACGCGCGATCTATATCCTTGAAGGCCAGTTGGGCGTTGCCGGCGACGTGTTCGATGCCGAGCAATTGCTGGTGCTCGCCCCCAACGATCCGATCACAATCGAGGGAGCGGGGGAACACGGATGCCGCCTCATGCTTTTAGGTGGAGAGGCGTTGGAAAAACCGCGCCATATCTGGTGGAATTTCGTGTCTTCCTCGAAGGAACGGATAGAACAGGCAAAGGAAGACTGGCGGCAGGGCCGGTTCGGACTGGTGCCGGGCGACGAGAAGGAATTTGTTCCTTTGCCCGAACGCTGAAATTCGCTAGAAACGATTTAGGACGCGTCCAGATGGCTGCCGGTTTTCCGGCCCGTCACGCGTGAAAACAAGAAAAGAGAGCATTTCCGGCTTGTGCCGCAGATGCTTCAGGCAGGAACAACGTCTTTCAGGGCGTATGAGGCTCCACAGTGACGCTACCGTCAAAAACCTCCATTCTCGACCGGATCAGGCTGCCCGAGGACCTTCGCGAGATCCACGACCGCGACCTCCCGCAGCTTGCCGAGGAAGTCCGCGCTGAGATGATTTCATCCGTCTCGCGCACCGGCGGGCATCTCGGCGCAGGCCTTGGCGTGGTCGAGCTGACGATCGCGATCCACAAGGTGTTCAACACGCCGGACGACCGGCTGATCTTCGATGTCGGCCACCAGTGCTACCCGCACAAGATCCTGACGGGACGGCGCGAGCGGATGTCGACGCTGCGTCAGGAAAACGGCATTTCCGGCTTCACCCGGCGCGCAGAAAGCGAATACGACCCCTTCGGCGCCGGCCACTCCTCCACCTCGATTTCCGCCGGCCTCGGCATGGCGGTCGCCTCGAAACTGCAGGATCATCCCCGCAATGTGATCTCCGTGATCGGCGACGGCGCGATGTCGGCCGGCATGGCCTATGAGGCGCTCAATAATGCCGGTGCGCTCGGCGCACGACAGATTGTGATCCTCAACGACAACGACATGTCGATTGCCCGCCCGACCGGGGCGATGAGCGCCTATCTGGCGCGGCTTGCCTCCGGCAAGACCTATCTCGAGGTCCGCGATTTCGGCAAGCGGCTGACCTCTTATCTCGGCAAGTCGATCGAAAGCGCGATCTCGCGCGCCGTCGGCCATGCGCGCGGCTATGTCACCGGCGGCACCATGTTCGAGGAGCTCGGCTTCTACCATATCGGTCCGATCGACGGCCACTCCTTCGATCACCTCCTGCCGGTGCTGCGCAATGCCCGCGACAATGCCCGCGGCCCGGTGCTGATTCATGTCGTGACCCAGAAGGGCAAGGGCTATGCGCCCGCCGAAGCCGCCGCCGACAAGTGCCATGCCGTCAGCCGGTTCGATGTCGTCACCGGCCATCAGGCGAAATCCAAGCCCAACGCGCCGAGCTATACGTCCGTGTTCGCCAAGGCGCTGATCGAAGAAGCGCGCAACGACAAGGATGTGGTGGCGATCACCGCCGCCATGCCGTCCGGCACCGGCCTCGACAAATTCGAGGAAGTCTATCCGAACCGGATTTTCGATGTCGGCATCGCCGAACAGCACGCCGTGACCTTTGCCGCAGGCCTTGCGAGCGAAGGCATCAAGCCGTTCTGCGCGCTCTATTCCACCTTCCTGCAGCGCGGCTATGACCAGGTGGTCCACGATGTCGCGATCCAGGGCCTGCCGGTGCGCTTCCCGATCGACCGCGCCGGCTTCGTCGGCGCCGACGGGCCGACCCATGCGGGCTCGTTCGACACGACCTATCTCGCCACCCTGCCCGGTTTCGTGGTGATGGCGGCCGGCGACGAGGCGGAGCTGATGCATATGGTGCGCACCGCCGCCGCCTATGACGAGGGTCCGATCTCGTTCCGCTACCCGCGCGGCGAAGGCACCGGCGTGGTACTGCCGGAGCGCGGCGAGATACTCGAAATCGGCAAGGGCCGGATCATTTCCGAAGGCTCCAAGGTGGCGCTCCTGTCTTTCGGCACCCGGCTCGGGGAATGTCGCGAGGCGGCGACGGTTCTGAACGCCGCCGGCCTTTCAACCACGGTTGCCGATGCCCGTTTCGCCAAACCGCTCGATCACGACCTGATCCGTCAGCTCGCCGCCCATCACGAAGTGCTGGTGACGATCGAGGAAGGGGCCGTCGGCGGTTTCGGCGCCCATGTGGTCCAGTTCCTTTCCAATGAGGGCCTGCTTGATCATGGCTTGCGCGTGCGCCAGATGGTGCTGCCGGATATCTGGATGGAACAGGCCAAGCCCGAGGATATGTATGCCAAGGCCGGCCTTGATCGCGACGGCATCGTGGAAACCGTGTTCCGCGCACTCGGCCGTCACGGCGTTTCGACCGGCACGGTCGGCTGAGCGCAACGGCCCGAAAATCGGTACGACTTTCGGAAAGCACGATGCGTCGTTTCAATGGATTATCTTGCGCCGGCCGCCAAAAGCGTCCATGGAGCGGCCATGACCGCTCCCGCTACCCCCATGCGCCTCGACCAGTTGCTGGTCGCGCTGAACCGTTTCGAGACCCGTTCGCGGGCCCGCGACGCGATCGCGCGCGGCGCGGTGACGGTCAACGGCAAAACGGCAACAAAGCCCGGCGCAACGGTAAGCCCGGATGCCGTTATCGCGATTGACGACCCGGCCGAACATTATGTCTCCCGCGCTGCGCTGAAGCTTTCGGCGGCGCTTGATCATTTCGCATTGTCACCGGAAGGCGCGCTTGCGCTCGATATCGGCGCTTCGACCGGCGGGTTCACGCAGGTTCTGCTGGAGCGCGACGCGCGTCATGTCACCGCCATCGATGTCGGCCACGGCCAAATGGCAAGCCGGATCGCCGACGATCCGCGCGTCACAAATATCGAGGGGCTGAACGCCCGGCACCTGACCCGCGACGATATTGCCGGAGGGCCGGTGGACTTGATCGTCTCCGATGTCTCCTTCATCTCGCTGAGACTCGCTCTGCCGCCCGCGCTGGAACTTGCCGAACCCGGCGCGATCTGCGTCCTGCTGGTGAAGCCGCAATTCGAGGCGGGCAAGGACAATATCGGCAAGAAGGGCCTGCTGAAGGACGCAACACTTGGTCCCCGCATCGCCGCCGAACTTGAGCAATGGCTCACCGGGGAGATGGGCTGGCAAAGCCTCGGCATCGCGCCCTCGCCGATCGAGGGCGGTGACGGCAATCGCGAATTTCTGCTCGCCGGGCGTAAACCCGGCAAAGAAAAGGAATAAAATCCCATGGTGGCCGAAACCGTTACCGTTGAGAAGCTGGGTGCCAAGGGCGATGGCGTAGCACAGACACCCGCGGGCCCGGTCTTCGTGCCGTTCGTCCTGCCCGGAGAGCGCATCACGATCGCCCGACAGAAGTCCTCCGGCGCGATGCTCGCGCTTCTTGAGCCTGCGGCCGAGCGCGTCGAGCCCGCCTGTCGGCATTTCGGGCCGGACGGCAAGAACGGCACCTGCGGGGGATGTTCGCTCCAGCATCTGGCCCCCGCGCCCTATCAGGATTTCAAGCGACAGGTCGTGATCGACGCGCTTTCCGCCCACGGCCTCGACTGTCCGGTCGAACCGCTGGTCACGGCCGCCCCTGGCCAGCGCCGCCGCGCGACCTTTTCGGCGCGCAAGACCGAGGCCGGAATCGTGCTCGGCTTTTCGAGCCCGGAAAGCCATCACATCGTCGAGATCGAGGAATGTCCGGTGCTTTCGCCGGCGCTGTTTTCCCGCCTGCCCGTCCTGCGCCTTCTGGCCGGCATTCTGGCAAGCGGAAGCGACCCGTTCCGGATCGCCGTCCTCGAAACCGAAACAGGCCTCGACATCAGTTTCTCGGGCCTCAAGCCGCCATCGGAAAAGCGCCGGCAGGCGGCAACCCGCGCGGTGATGGCGGTGAAGGGCATCGCCCGCCTGACCTATGAGGACGAGATTATCGTCGAGCCGGTCCGCCCTGCCCTCAATATCGCCGGAACCACGGTCAACCCGCAGCCCTCCGGTTTCGCCCAGGCGACGCGAGAGGCCGAGGAGGTGATGGCGGGGCTGGTGACCAAGCATCTGAAGAGCGCGCGGAACGTCGCCGATCTCTTCAGCGGGTTTGGCACATTTGCCTTGAGGCTGGCCGCGAGATCGAAGGTGCATGCCGTCGAGTTCGACGCGAAGGCGCTCGCCGCGCTCGATATCGCGGTGCGCAACCGCCAGGGGCTGAAGACGGTGACGAGCGAACGGCGCGACCTTTTCCGCCGCCCGCTGCTTGCGCGCGAACTGACGGGCTTCGACGGCGCGGTGTTCGACCCGCCACGCGCCGGCGCGCGCGAACAGGCCGAGGAACTGGCCCGCTCGAAAGTCGCGAAGATCGCCGCGGTCTCCTGCAACCCCGCCACGCTTGTCCGGGATCTCCGGCTTCTCGTGGATGGCGGCTATCGGATCGAGCGGGTCATTCCGATCGACCAGTTCCTCTGGTCCCATCATGTCGAAGCGATAGCGCTTCTCAGCCGGGCAAAATAAAACCCCGGCGGAAAAACCGCCGGGGTTCGAAATTACGCCATCTCGCGCGCTCAGTAGTAGGGCGACAGGCACTGCTGGCGCGGCCCGTTATAGGGCTGGAAGGTGTTATCGTAGCTGCGGTAGGAACGATAACGGTTGTCGCACCAGGCATAATGCTTGGGGTTCAGCCCATTGGTCTGCTGCGGGAGGTTGTTGTTTCCCGCCGCGATCGCACCGCCGATGATCAGGGCACCTGCGCCGAGAATGGCCAGCGGAACCCATGCATTGTCATCATTGTCCCAACGGTAGTTCGGCCCCGGACGCGGCGGACGGTAGCCCGGCGGGTAACTGTAATAGCGATCGCGATTGTAGTAGCCGCCCCTGCCATTATAGGCCTGATGACGACGATCATAGCCGGGGCGGCGATCATAGCCATGACGGCGATCCCAGTTGCGACCGCCCCGGTCGCCGTTCCAATTGCGACCATCGACGCGTTCGATTCTCGCATCCGCGCCGGCCGGGTTTACGGAAATCGGCATGGACTGAGCAGGTATGGCGCTTGTCGCCACGACAATCGAGGCAAGTGCTGCGGCCACCATTTTCTTTGCCCGATCTAACATCTGCATCTCCCGTTCTTTCTTTAAAGCCGAAGCCCGGATTGGCCTCGTACGCTATGTGACGACCATAAATCCTGTCACCTGAACTCAGGATTAACGGCTTGTTTAGGTTTCTCTAAACGCGCGAAATATGCGGGAGGTTCAAAAAAAAGTGCCGGACGACCGCGATTCAGACCGTGGGCACCGTACCGCCGTCAACGACGTATTCGACGCCTGTGATCGCCGAGGCCGCGGGCGAGGCAAGAAAACCGATCACATCGGCGACCTCCTCGGGCCTGGCCGGACGGCCGAGTGGAATGCCGCCCAGCGCGTTCATTATGATCGCCTTCGCGCCCTCGTAGTCCGTGCCGGAACTCTCGGCGATGCGTTCGGCAAGGGCCACCGAGGCCTCGGTCTCGATCCAACCCGGCGATACCCGCACGACCCGGACACCCTTGGGCGCCAGCTCCTTCGACAGGCTTTTGCTGTAGGTCGAAAGCGCGGCCTTGGCGCTGGCATAGGCCGTAGTCGATTCCGGCAGCGGCAGCTGTCGCTGGATCGAGGTGACGTGCACGATGACCCCGCCCTGGCTGAGTTGCGGGGCAAGCTGCCGGTCGAGCCGCACCGCGGGCATCAGGTTCAGGTCGATTTCGCTTCTCCAGATATCGTCGGTCAGCGCGGCGAAGCCGCCGCCCGGCGCCGATGAACCGCCGGCGACATGCACGATGATATCGACGCCGCCGCGAAGACTTATGGTCTCGGCGGCCACCTTTGCACAGCCCTCGGCGGTCGCGATATCGGCCGCTATAAAGGCGACGCCTTCGGGCGCGCCCTCCGGTTTCGACCGGGCCGTCGTCACCACATCAGCACCGCGCGCGGCCAGATGAGCGACCACTGCCGCGCCCAGACCGCGCGTGCCTCCGGTGACGAGCGCGCGCTTTCCCTCAAACACGCCCATCAGCTGATCTCCAGCGTATGGATGAGGTCATTCCTGAGAGTAAAGGCATAGTCCAGATCGACGGGGCTGCCCGGGAAATTGCCTTCGACATGGGCGGTGACGATGAGCCTGCCGTCTTCGCTTCTGGCGGCAATCGGCGTGCTGGTGTATTGATATTCCGTCGCGGTCCTCGCCCGCCATGCGCCGATCGCGGCCCGTCCCGTATGGGTCTTGCCCTCGTCACGCACAGTGGCATCTTCCGTGAAGCAGTGGGCGACCGTATCGGTATCGCCGGGATCGGTAGCCAGATAGGTTGCTATCGCCTTGGGTAGGTCGCGCATCATTGTCTCCTTGGTTTCGTTGCGGACCGGCAAAATGTGGGCTAATCTGAAAAAATGACAAGTACGGACGAAAAAGTGGGGTACGAACCTAAAAGTAAGTACACGAGCCAGACCGCCGCCGCAGGCGTGGAGACGGCGCTGCGCTTTCTGGAGGGGCGATGGAAACTGGTGATCCTGTTCCACCTGTTCGGCGGCAGGGTGATGCGATTTTCGGAGCTGGAACGGGCGATCCCGGACGTCTCGCAGAAAATGCTGATCCAGCAGCTTCGCGCGCTGGAGAATGACGGCATCGTGCGCCGGGTCGTTTACCCGGAGGTGCCGCCCAAGGTGGAATATCGCCTCACCGACTGGGGGCAGGCGCTTTGTCCGGCGCTCGACGCACTGTTGACGTGGGCGGAGCAGAAACCCGAGACACTGCCTGAGTAGGGCAAGCGGCATCAGCACAAAAAAGAGCGGGTCCGCATTTCGGTCAAATGCGGACCCGCTCTTTTGTCATCACTGGCAAAATGCTCAGATGTCGCTCTGGCTCGTCACGATACGCGAGACCAGGCCGTATTCGATCGCTTCCTCGGCCGACAGCCAGTAGTCGCGGTCGATATCCTTGGCGATCTTTTCCTCGGGCTGGCCGGTGGCCTTCGAGAAGATCTTGATCAGCCGCTCGTTCATCTTGATGATCTCGCGGGCCTGGATTTCGATATCTGAGGCCGGGCCGCGGGTGCCGCCGGAGGGCTGGTGCAGCAGGAAGCGGGTATTCGGCAGGCAGATGCGATCTTCCTTGGGCGCGGCGGCATAGATCAGCGCGCCGGCGGAGGCGACCCAGCCCGAACCGATCATGACCACCCTCGGCTTGATGAACTTGATCAGGTCGTGGATTGAATCGCCCGATTCCACATGCCCGCCCGGCGAATTCACGAAGACGCGGATATCCTCGTCGGAAACCGCCGCCATCGCGACAAGCTGCGAGCAGACCCGCTGCGCCAATTCCTGGGTAATCGGGCCGTAAATGAAAATCGACCGCGACTTGAACAGATTGGCTTCGGCTTCCTTGCCCAGGGGCATTTCGGTCTTCTTGTCGTCTTCTTCGTCGTTCATCTGCAACTCCGGGAATCAGGATTGTTCCTTCCCGACTTAATGCCAATGAACCGGCAATACAATGACCCCGCCTTCAAACGCCGCGATGAAGCCCGTATTCGGCGACGGCTCTTGAAAAACGACCTCCGCGACCCCACATCAAAGGGGTGACCGGCGACGGCCACGCCATCATTGTCAAATCCAATCATCATTGAACCATTCTGCCGCATGACGAGCATCGCGCCCTCATTCGCTGCACTCTGCATACGCGAAAGGACACTCCCTTGCGTTACAATCGACTTGGAAATTCCGGCCTCAAGGTCTCCGAACTCTGCCTCGGCACCATGACCTTCGGTGGCAAAGGCTTCTGGACGGCCATCGGCCAGCTCGACCAGAAGAGCTCCGAAGAACTCGTCTCCGCCGCCCTCGACGCCGGCATCAATTTTCTCGATACCGCCAATGTCTATTCCGAAGGCCTGTCGGAGGAAATCACCGGTCAGGCGCTGAAGACCCTGAACGTTCCCCGCGACGAAATCGTCATCGCCACCAAGGTCTTCGGCGGCATGGGCGAAGGGCCCAACAGCCGGGGTTCTTCGCGCTATCACATTATGGAGCAGGTCAAGAAAAGCCTCGCCCGGCTGCAGACCGACCATATCGACCTCTACCAGCTCCACGGTTTCGACAACACGACGCCGATCGAGGAAACGCTGGAGGCGCTCGACACACTCGTCCGCCACGGCCATGTCCGTTATATCGGCGTCTCAAACTGGGCGGCATGGCAGATCGCCAAGGCGCTCGGTATCTCCGAACGCAGGGGCCTCGCCTCGTTCCAGTCGCTGCAGGCCTATTACACGATTGCCGGCCGCGACCTCGAGCGCGAGATCGTGCCGATGCTGAAATCGGAAGGCGTGGGGCTGATGGTCTGGTCGCCGCTTGCCGGCGGGTTCCTGTCGGGCAAGTATGACCGCAACAACCAGACAGACGGCGAAGGCCGCCGCGTCGCCTTCGACTTCCCGCCCGTCGACAAGGAACGCGGCTTCGCGACGATCGACGTGATGCGCGAGATCGCGAACGCCAAGGGCGTCTCGGTGGCGCAGATCGCGCTTGCCTGGCTGCTGCACCAGACGGCCGTCACCAGCGTCATCGTCGGCGCCAAGCGCAGAGAACAGCTTGAGGACAACATCGCATCGACCGCGGTGGAATTCACCGCCGAGGAAATGGAGCGCCTCAATGCCGTCTCGGCGCTGCCGCGCGAATATCCGGGCTGGATGCTGGAGCGTCAGTCCGGCAACGAGGTGAAGACCGAGCCGCGTTCGCTGAAATAGTCTCTGCGTGCGGGGCGGTCGCCAAAACGCCGTCCCGGCATCGAACCGGGCATCATGAAAGCCGCACCCTCACCCCGTGCGGCTTTACGCCTTCCGGCTCGACATGAATGGCAAGCGAGGCGCCGGGGATCGCCTTCTTGATCGCCGCTTCCAGCCGGTCGCAGATGTCATGGGCCTCGCCCACCGGCATGTCCTCGCTGACCACCAGATGGAAATCGATGAAGGCCGCAGACCCAGCCCTGCGGGTGCGCAGATCGTGGACGCCGGACGAACCAGCGGCATTGTCCATGATCGCCTGACGGATCATTTCGGATTCTTCGTCAGATAGCGCCGTATCCATCAGCCCGCCGAGCGAATCCTTGATCAGCCCCCAGCCCGCATAGAGAATGTGGGCGGCGACCGCGAGCGCGATCAGCGGATCGAAGATCGGATAGCCGGTGGCGAGCGCCAGCCCGAGCCCGATGACCACGCCGATCGAGGTCACCACGTCCGTGCGGATATGCTTGCCATCGGCGACCAGCGCCGGCGAACGCGCCGCGCGCCCGGCACTGATCAGCACATAGGCCCAGACGCCGTTGATCAGGCTTGCCACCACATTGACGCCGAGGCCGATATAGATATCGGTCGGCATCGTGGGGTGAAGCAGTTCGGCCGCGGCTTCCTTGAAGATCAGCAGCGCCGCCACGACGATCGCGACGCCCTCGATAACGGCCGAGATATATTCCGCCTTGTGGTGACCGAACTGGTGATCGTGATCGGCGGGCTTGGAGGCGTAGATGATGGCGACGAGGGCCGCGACCGAGGCGACGACGTTGACGATCGATTCCAGCGCGTCGGACAGAAGGGCAACCGAGCCGGTCAGATGCCAGGCGGCAAGCTTGATCGCGAGCACCAGGAGCGAGAGCGGGATCGTGGCGATGGCAAGCTTGCGGGGCATGCTTTGTCCATGGGCATGGCCTGTGCTCATTGCGCGCTCCCATAGCGTTCACGATCGTTCGGGAAACCGGGAGGTTTCCTCGATGACGATGTGAAAATGCAGACTTTTTCCGAGACCACCAAGGTCAAATGCAAAGCGGGCCGGAGAAGGCTCGCATCGCATTGCTACTCAATCACGCCCCCGTCCGCAAGCCTCAGCCGACGGCTTTCCTGCCCGAAACATCGGCATGGCCAACGAGCTTGCCGACGACATTCTCGATGATGCGCATGCCGGCATCGCCGCCGAGCGTCATGATCGATTCGGGATGGAACTGGACGGCGGCGACCGGCTCGCTGACATGTTCGATGCCCATGACGATGCCGTCATCGGTCTCGGCCGAAATCGTGAACTCGGCCGGCAGCGCCACCGCATCGGCGAAGATCGAATGATAGCGACCGACGGTGATTTCATTGGGCAGGCCGTCGAAAAGCCGGCCGTGCTCGAGAATGCGGATGCGCGACGGCTTGCCATGCATCGGCACCGCCAACTGCCGGAGCGTGCCGCCATAGGCTTCCGCCAGCGCCTGCAGCCCCAGGCAGACGCCGAAGATCGGCAGTCCGCGTTCGCGCGCCTTCTTGATCGTCGCCTTGCAATCGAAATCCTTCGGCATACCGGGTCCGGGCGAAAGCACCACGAGATCGGGCGCAACGCGGTCGAACGTTTCGTCGGCCACGGGAGACCGCACGGTCGCCACCTCCGCCCCGGTCTGGCGGAAATAATTGGCGAGCGTGTGGACGAAGCTGTCCTCGTGATCGACCAGCAGGATTTTCAGGCCGTTGCCGACCTTCTCGACGGCGCGCACGGCGGGTGCGCGGGTTTGCGCATCCGCCTCGCGGATCGCGGCCAGCATAGCTGAAGCCTTCAATTCGGTCTCCGCTTCTTCTTCATGGGGATCGGAATCATACAGCAGTGTCGCGCCTGCGCGCACCTCGGCCACGCCCTGCTTGACCCGGATGGTGCGCAGCGTCAGGCCGGTGTTCATGTCGCCGTTGAAGCCGACCATGCCGATCGCGCCGCCATACCAGGCGCGCGGGCTCTTTTCGTTGTTTTCGATGAAGCGCATCGCCCAGAGCTTCGGCGCGCCGGTGACGGTGACCGCCCAGGCGTGGCTCAGAAACGCATCGAAGGCGTCCATATCGGCCCGCAGCCGACCCTCGATATGGTCGACGGTGTGGATCAGGCGCGAATACATCTCGATCTGACGCCGGCCGATGACCTTGACGGAGCCCGGCTCGCAGACGCGGCTCTTGTCGTTGCGGTCGACATCGGAACACATGGTGAGTTCCGACTCGTCCTTATGCGAATTGAGCAGTTTCAGGATCTGCTGGCTGTCGGCGATCGGGTCCTCGCCGCGCTTGATGGTACCGGAAATCGGGCAGGTCTCGACCCGGCGGCCGGTGACCCGCACGAACATTTCCGGGGAAGCGCCGATCAGATATTCCTGATTGCCGAGATTGATGAAGAAGGAATAGGGCGACGGATTGGTGGCCTTCAGCCGCTTGGAGATTGCCGATGGTTGGCTTGCGCAGCGCTCCATGAACTGCTGGCCCGGCACCACCTCGAACAGGTCGCCGCGCACGAAGCTTTCCTTGGCCCTTGTGACCAGTTCGGCATATTCGCCCTTGTGGTGATCGCCTTTCGGCGGAACGCTGTTGGAGGGACGGAACGGATCAGGCTCGATCGCGCCATCCCTACCCTCGGTCGCGATGCCGTCCTTTTCGAAATCATAGCGGTCGATCCACGCCTTGGCGGCGTGGTTGTCGACCATCAGCACCTCGTCGGGGAGGTAGAGCACCATGTCGCGCTGGTCGGCCGGGCGCTCCAGCTTCAGCGGGACTGCGTCGAACTGGAAGGCGAGGTCGTAGCCGAACGCGCCGTAAAGGCCGAGGCTGGCATCCTCCTCGGAGAAGAACAGGTCGGTAATCGCCCTGAGCACGGTGAAGACGGTAGGCGCCTTGGAGCGCTCCTCCTCGGTGAACTGGCGGTCGGGCTCGGCGACCTTGAGATCTATGCGGCGGGCCTCGCGGGCAAGGATGGTGACGGCCTCGAGGCCTTCCAGCGCCGGCAGGATCAGTTCGAGCAGCGCCTCACCGCGACCATTGAAGGCCTCGAGCCAGACATTGCGGCCATTGCACGAGATCGCCATCGGCGGATCGATCACGGCGGTGTCCCAGCGGGTATAGCGGCCGGGATATTCGTAGTTGGAGGAAAGCACCGCCCCGCGGCGCGAATCCAGCCGCTCGATATAGCTGGAGATCGCGTCGTCATAGGGCACGAAACGCCGCGTCCGCGTAATCTCAACGCCGCCTCTGGTCAGATAGCTCTCGCCGCCATCGGGCCGCTCATGAAGGCTCATATTCCTTGCTCCACCTCGGTGATGCGGCGCTGCCGCATGCTGGTCATTCTCAACCCTTGCAAAGACGGCCCGTAACAAAAAAGCCGCCTCGTTGGAGGGCGGCTTCGTCAGATCAACTGAACATGCGTGATCGCGGCCGCCGTTAGCGAGCCCACCACCAGTTTGCAACGTTGTTCGTCTTGATCGTCATGCTGGTTTTGTAGCGCAACCCCAAAGCGCTGGCAAGCGTGGATTGGGCGGCCGGCTTCCGCGCCGCCCATCCTTAAGATGCCGCCACGCGCTCAGGCGAACAGCTGGCCATGGCAATGCTTGAACTTCTTGCCGGAGCCGCACGGGCACGGCTCGTTGCGGCCGGTGTTCTTCCACTCTTCCGGCATGGTGGCGGCGTCGCCGGAAGCGACCTGCTCGCCGGCCATCTCGTCCTCGCCGGTTGCCGGATCGATATGGCTGGCGCGCACCTGCGCCGGGTTGATTTCCGGACGCGGCGGCGGGGCCTCGCGCACGAGCTGAACGCGGGAGAGCTGCGAGACCGCAACCTCGCGCATATTGCCGAGCAACGCCTGGAACAGTTCGAACGCCTCGGCCTTGTATTCCTGCAGCGGGTCGCGCTGGGCATAGCCGCGGAAGCCGATGACCGAGCGCAGATGATCAAGGTTCACGATATGCTCGCGCCAGAGGTGATCCAGCGCCTGCATCGTCACCTGCCGCTCGACATATTTCAGCACGTCGGGACCAAACTGCTCGGCCTGCTTGGCGCGGTTTTCCTCGATCTGCTTGGCCGCCTCGTTGATGCGCTCCTCGATTTCAGGCTCGGCAATGCCGTCTTCCTCGGCCCATTTCTCGATCGGCAGATCGAGATTGAGAATGCGCAGGCAGTCTTCCTTGAGGCCGGCGACGTCCCACTGCTCGGCATAGGCGCGCTCGGGAATGCGGGCCTTGACGGCCTTTTCGACCACGTCCTCGCGCATTTCCCTGACGATTTCGGAAATGTCTTCCGAATCCATCAGTTCCTTGCGCTGATCGAACACGACCTTGCGCTGGTCGTTGATGACGTCATCGTATTTCAGCAGGTTCTTGCGGATGTCGAAGTTGCGGGCCTCGACCTTCTTCTGCGCGCGCTCCAGCGCCTTGTTGATCCACGGATGGACGATCGCCTCGCCTTCCTTCAGGCCGAGCTTGGTGAGCATGCTCTCCATGCGGTCGGAACCGAAGATGCGCATCAGGTCGTCCTGCAGCGACAGGTAGAATTTCGAACGGCCCGGGTCGCCCTGACGGCCAGAACGACCGCGCAGCTGGTTGTCGATGCGGCGGCTCTCATGGCGTTCTGTGGCGATGACGTAAAGGCCGCCGGCGGCCAGCGCCTCAGCCTTCAGCCGGGCCACATCCTCGCGGATCGCCTGCTCCTTCGCGTCGCGTTCGGGACCCGGCGGGGTAAACTTGCGGGCGACTTCCACCCGCTCGCCCTGCTCGTTGGTCACGATGTCGGTGCCCGGCTCGGTATCGCCAAGCTCGGCCTCGATGCGCATTTCCAGATTGCCGCCGAGCTGAATGTCGGTACCGCGACCGGCCATGTTGGTGGCAATGGTCAGCGCGCCCGGCACGCCGGCCTGCGAGATGATGAAGGCTTCCTGCTCATGGTAGCGCGCGTTGAGCACGCTGAAATCGGTGATGCCGTCCTTCTTGAGAGCGGCGGCCAGAAGCTCGGATTTCTCGATCGAGGTCGTGCCCACCAGAACCGGCTGGCCCTTGGCCTTGGCCTCCTTGATCTCCTCGACGATCGCAAGATACTTCTCCTGCACCGTCAGGTAGACCTCGTCGTCTTCGTCGATACGCGCGATCGGCATATTGGTCGGCACCTCGACCACGTCGAGACCGTAGATATTGGCAAACTCCTCCGCTTCCGTCGCCGCCGTGCCGGTCATGCCGGCGAGCTTGTCGTACATGCGGAAATAGTTCTGGAAGGTGATCGAGGCGAGCGTCTGGTTTTCCGGCTGGATCTTGACGTTTTCCTTGGCCTCAAGCGCCTGGTGTTGGCCATCGGAATAACGCCGGCCCGGCATCATCCGCCCGGTGAATTCGTCGATGATCACGACCTCGCCGTCACGGACGATGTAATCCTTGTCGCGCGAGAACAGCTTGTGGGCCTTCAGCGCGTTGTTCAGATGATGGACCACGGCGACGTTTTCGACGTCGTAGAGCGAGGCGCCCTTCATCATGCCGTTTTCGGTCAAAAGCTTTTCGAGCTTTTCCATCCCGTCTTCGGAGAAATTGGCCGAGCGCTGCTTTTCATCGAGCTCGTAATCGCCCTCTTCCAGCATCGGGATGATCTTGTCCATCGACACATAAAGGTCGGAGCGGTCATCCAGTGGGCCGGAGATGATCAGCGGCGTGCGCGCCTCGTCGACCAGAATCGAGTCCACTTCGTCGACGATCGCGTAATTGTGGCCGCGCTGCACCATCTCGGCGCGCTGCATCTTCATGTTGTCGCGGAGATAATCGAAGCCGAGTTCGTTATTGGTGGCGTAGGTGATGTCGGCGCTATAGGCCTCTTTGCGCTGACGGTCGTCGAGCCCGTGATGGATGACGCCGGTGGTCATGCCGAGAAAGCCGTAGAGCTTGCCCATATGCTCGCTGTCGCGCCGGGCGAGATAATCGTTGACGGTGACGACGTGAACGCCCTTGCCGGCGAGCGCGTTGAGATAGACCGGAAGGGTCGCGACCAGGGTCTTGCCTTCGCCGGTCTTCATTTCGGCGATCGAATTCTCATGCAGGATCATGCCGCCGATAAGCTGGACATCGAAGGGCCGCATGCCGAGAACCCGCTTGGAGGCCTCGCGCACCACTGCGAAGGCCTCAACAAGAATATCGTCGAGCGTCTTGCCGTCTTCGAGCTTCTTCTTGAATTGGTCGGTCTTGGCTTTCAGCGCCTCATCCGAAAGCGCCGAAATCTGCTCTTCCATCGCGTTGATCGCGACGACGCGGGGTCTGTAGGCACGGACGCGGCGCTCGTTGGCCGAACCGAACAATTTGCGGGCTACGCCACCGAGTGAGACCATTTCAATAGCTCTTTCCGAAAGTTGTCATATTTAAACTCTACGTAGCGCCCTGTTCGCATCCATTGCGCGCCCGGACGTCTATCGACGCTGGCTTGGCAGACAGATAAGAGGGGGGGCACGCCATGTCAACGTCGAAGGCCGCGCGGCAAGGACCGCAAACGGGAGGAAAACCGGCCGGCGTTCAGCTTCTCTTCAGATTAAAAAGTGGAAAGGTTGCAACGGAAAGCAGCGTTTTGCGTTGACGGACAGAGATGCGGCGACCACATTCCCGCACAATCATCGGCGCATCACGACGGGCCGCAACGATTACGTTCAAACAATGAAAAGGTGAACTTATGCAGAAAAGAACCCTGGCAGCCGCAGTGCTGCTCGCAACGACCGTCAGCTTTGCAGCGCCGGTGTTCGCGCAGGACACCGATGCCGGCCAGACCGTGGTCGCGACCGTCGACGGCACGCCGATCACCGAGGAAGAGCTTCAGAGCACCGTCGATCAGTTCAAGGGCCAGTTCGGCCAGATGCCCGAAGAGCAGATGCGCGCGATCGCGCTGTCCAGCCTTGTGGACATGAAGCTGATCGCGGATGCCGCAAAGGATGAGGGCCTGGACCAGACCGATGCCTTCAAGACCCGCATGCAGCAGCTTGAACAGCAGGAACTCTACAACGCCTATTTCGACCAGGTGATCAATTCCCAGATCACCGACGAGATGCTGAAGGCGCGCTATGACGAGGAGATCGCCAAGGCGCCGAAGCAGGAAGAAGTCCATGCCCGTCATATCCTCGTCGAGAGCGAGGACGAGGCCAAGGAAATCATCAAGGAACTCGACAACGGCGCCGATTTCGCGGAGCTCGCCAAGGAGCACTCCACCGGCCCGAGCGGTCCCGAGGGCGGCGATCTCGGCTACTTCGCCAAGGGTCAGATGGTCCCGCCGTTCGAGGAAGCGGCTTTCGCGCTGGAGCCCGGCAAATACACCGAAACCCCGGTCAAGACCGATTTCGGCTATCACGTGATTGAAGTCGAGGACAGGCGCGAGAAGGCGCCGGTTCCCTTCGACCAGATCAAGCCGCAGCTTCAGCAACTCGTCGCCGGCGAGAAATACAATGAAGCCGTCAACGCGCTGAAGAAGGGCGATACCGTCGTTATCGAAGATAAGGACTTGCAAGACAGCTACGACGCCGTCAATAAAATGCAGCAGCAATAACCAGTTTCCGGCCCGCCATTGCGGGCCGGTTTCTTATCCGGCCGCGGCGGTCTCCGCCCGGCCCAAGAGAGGGTCATCATGTCGACTGCCGTATCTCCGCTCGCGCCCAAATCCTTGTCCCCCATGCCCGTTATCGATGGCGTACGCCTGGCAACCGCCAGCGCCGGGATCAAGTACAAGGGCCGCACCGATGTGATGATGATGATCTTCGATGAACCCGCCGCCGTCGCCGGCGTGTTCACCCGCTCGCGCTGCCCCTCCGCCCCGGTCGATTTCTGCCGGGCCAATCTTTCAAACGGCACGGCGAAGGTGCTGGTGGTCAATTCCGGCAATGCCAACGCCTTTACCGGCAAGAAGGGCAAGGAGGCGACCACGCTGACGGCGGAAACCGCCGCCGAGGCGGCCGGATGCACGACGGGTGACGTCTACCTCGCCTCCACCGGCGTGATCGGCGAGCCGCTCGATGCCTCCAAATTCGCCGGCGTTCTGGCGGATATGGCCGGACAGGCAAAGCCGGATTTCTGGCAGGACGCGGCAAAAGCGATCATGACCACCGACACCTATCCGAAGGTCGCGACCCGCGGCGCCACGATCGACGGCGTTTCCGTGACGTTGAACGGCATGGCCAAGGGCGCCGGCATGATCGCGCCCGACATGGCGACCATGCTCTCCTTCATCGCCACCGACGCTGCGATCTCCGCGCCCGCCCTTCAGGCGGTGCTTTCCGAAGGCGTCGGCGAAAGCTTCAACGCGATCACCATCGACAGCGACACCTCGACCTCCGACACCGTGCTGGTGTTCGCCACCGGCAAGGCCCCGGGGCAGGATACCGTCACCGACCCGACCGATCCCCGCCTCGATGATTTCCGCGCCGCGCTGCACGCGCTGATGAAGGATCTCGCGCTCCAGATCGTTCGCGACGGCGAAGGCGCGCGCAAGATGGTGACCGTCAACGTCACCGGCGCCGAGAGCGACCGCGCCGCCTTCGAGATCGCGCGATCGATCGCCAATTCGCCGCTGGTCAAGACCGCCGTTGCCGGCGAGGACGCCAATTGGGGCCGCGTCGTCATGGCCGTCGGCAAGGCCGGCGAAAAGGCCGACCGCGACCGGCTGGCGATCTGGTTCGGCGATATCCGCGTCGCCTTTCAGGGCGAGCGCGATCCGGACTATTCGGAAGAACACGCCTCCGTCGTGATGCGGCAGGACGAGATCACGATCCGCGCCGATCTCGGCATCGGGGACGGTCAGGCAACGGTCTATACCTGCGACCTGACCAAGGAATATGTCGCGATCAACGGCGATTACCGCAGTTGAGAACCCATCCGCGTTGCCGCAAGGCAACACGGACAACCCCATAACGGGCTTTTGTGTTTACAGCCCGGTTCCCCGCGACTACATCCACCGAAACGGATCGTCACTGAATCGGAATCGTCTTGAACGTTGATCTTCCGCTTGTCCGCAGACTGGAAGCCATGGGCCTGCGCGCCTGGCCGGCAAAAAACGTGCTCTATGACGGCGCGTGGCAGCTTCGGGTCACGGCGGGACACCCGTCGAAACGGCTCAACAGCCTGGCCGTGCTCGACCGATCGGATATCGCCGACATGGAGATCCGGCTGGAAAAGGCAAAGCGCCATTACGCCGCCTTCGGCCGCCCGCTGTTGATCCGCGAAACCCCGCTGACGCCGCCGGAGATCGGCGCATATCTCGTCGCCGAAGGCGCGGAGGCTTTCGACGAGAGCGTGGTGATGACCCTTGACCTCAATGAATTTCAGACCGCCGACGCCGTGGAGCTGCTGCCGAGCCAGGATGTCGGGCGTTTCGTCGACGCCTCGCTCGCGATCAACCCGGTCGAGGGCCTGACAAAGGCCGGGCTTGCCGAGGTTGTGACCGCCATCAAGCCCGCCCACGGCCTGTTCATCCGCGAGGACGACAAGCCCTATGCGGTCGGCCTTGCGGTGCATGATTTCGACATGGCCGGTATCGAGGCATTCGCCGTTGCCGAAGACGCCCGCGGAAAGGGCCACGGCCGCAAGCTTGCCGCCGCCATGCTGCGCTGGGCCAAAGGACGCGGCGCGCGCATGGCGTGGCTTCAGGTAACGGCGACAAACGCGGCCGCAATCGCACTTTACAAGAGCCTCGGATTTGCCGAGGCCTATCGCTACCGGTACTGGCGGGAGAAACAATGACGGATGGATCGAAAAGACTGCTTCTGGTCGCCGCCTGCGCGCTGATCGACACCGACGGACGGATATTGCTGGCGCAGCGGCCGGAAGGCAAGGCGCTTGCCGGGCTGTGGGAATTTCCCGGCGGCAAGGTCGAACAGGGCGAGACACCCGAAGCCTGCCTGATCCGCGAAATGGAAGAGGAACTCGGCATCGCCACCAAGACGGCCTGCCTCGCGCCGCTGACCTTCGCCAGCCACACCTATGACGATTTCCACCTGCTGATGCCGCTCTTCGTCTGCCGCCGCTATCAGGGCATTCCCAAAGGCCAGGAAGGACAGGCGATCAAATGGGTGCGCGCCAAGGACCTGCGCGACTACCCCATGCCTCCCGCCGACGAACCGCTGATCCCGATCCTGCAGGATTTGCTTTGAACGGCGCGTGCTTGGCACTTGTCGCGGCATATCACTTAAACCACCGGCCTATCGCCCCATTCGGCGTCATCCTCGGCCTTGTGCCGAGGACCTAAGCACGCCTCCCCACGAGCGGAGCGGGCGGACAAGCGCGCGGCCTGACAAACCTACGAGCTTCTCTCGCGTCAGAGGTGATTGGATCCTCGGGTCAAGCCCGAGGATTGTTTGTTGAAAAC
>NZ_JAINWJ010000080.1 GCF_021021415.1 Martelella mediterranea
CAAGGATAAGGGACCATCAAGAACAACAGAGTTGATGACGCGGAATATGGGGAGAGGTTTGTCAGCAAAACTGGACACATGCCGTAAGCGCGGGCCGGTCTCAGTCGACCGTCCAAAAGCGTATCACATGGTCGCGATCGTCAGCTTCTTGCCGGTGAGCTTGGCAAGCTGGTCGAGGCGGCCTTCCACGCGCTCGCCGATGAAATCGGCGTGCTGCTCCGGCACGACGAGTTCCAGATCGAATTCCTTGTCCTTCGCCGGTAGGAAGTCGAGCGCGCCGACGATGCCGGGCATGGAGGCGGAGAACAGGTAGGCGACGCGCAAGAGGCCGCCGAGCAGCTTGGCGCGCTCGAGTAATGCGGGCGTCGCGATCGTGCCCAGACCGTCGGTATGGTCGTCGTCGCGCAGGCCCTCATACCGGTAGTAATTGGTGAGCGCGATGAAGGCGCGGCCGGGATGGGTGATGCCGGTGAGCGCCGAGTGGGCGATCACGTTTAGCGACTGTCGTCCGCGGAAATCGGGATGGGCGCGCCAGCTGATATCGGCAAGCAGGCAGGCGGCCTGGCGATAGCGCGCCTCCTCGGGCGTTTCCTCGATGCCGAAACGGCGCAGCATCAGCCCGGTCCAGGCGGCAATTTCGGCGGCGTGCTTGGGCGAGCGGGCCCGCAGCAAGGCAAGCTGGCGGGCGGCAACCAGCAGCGGGTCCTGGTCCTGTTCCTCCGCGCTCAGGAGCGAATAGAGCAGGCCCTCGCGCACGCCCTGCGCGGAAAAGCTGATCGTCTTGGGTTCCATCACGCTCAGCACTTCGCGCATGGCGATCGCGCCGAAGGGCAGCAGCATGCGGCGGTTCTTGGAAACGGCCTGCCAGGCCGGGTCCTTCTGCTCCTCGTCGGCGCCGATGCGGTCGAGAAAGGCCATCATCTCGGCGAAGCCGATCTCGTAGCCCTGCATCATGGTCAGCGGATAATTGTTGATCTCCATGTGGAGCCTGGCGATGTTTCGCCAGGTGCCGCCGACGGCATAGAAGGTGCGGCCGCGGCCTTTTTCCAGGAAGGTGACCTTCTTGACCTGTTTCTTGGCAAAGTTACGCGCCTTGGCCAGCGAGCCTTCCGAGAGCTCCGAAAGGCGGATGCCGCCGAGCGGCAGCGTTATGCCGTCGCCATAGGTCTTGTCCTTGATGTCGATGAGCTCCAGCGAGCCGCCGCCAAGGTCGCCGGCGATCCCGTCGGGCTCGTGAAAGCCGCTGATGATGCCATAGGCGGAATAGAGCGCTTCCTCGCGCCCGGTCAGGACCCGGACATCGATGCCGAGGATCTTCTCCGCCGCCTCGATGAAGGCCGGGCCGTTGCTGGCCTCGCGCGCCGCGGCGGTCGCCAGCACATGCATGGTGACCGAACGCGCTTGGGTGGCAAGCGCCTTGAAGCGCTTCAGCGCCCGCAGCGCCCGTTCCACGCCTTCCTCGTTCATCTTGCCGCTGGCCGCAATGCCGCGGCCGAGCCCGCACAGGACCTTTTCGTTGAAAAGCACGGTCGGCGCGCGCGACAGGCCTTCATAGATGACGATGCGAACCGAGTTCGATCCGATATCGACCACGGAGACAGGGGAGATTCCGCGAAGGCGCCCCTGCGCTTCAGATTCGACCATAAATACCCGGCTTATTTGGTGCGGCCCGAAAGCAGGCCGGCGATGAGCTTCGGCGCACTTGATTTCAGGGCTTCTCCGCGGCCGGACAGGCTCGGATTGGTCATGAAATACTCCTGCGCGTTGAACGGTTCCTCGCCCTCGCGCGGTTCCGTCCGCCGCGAGGTTCCGTCGGGGAGTATCTCGTAGCTCTGCTGATTGTCAATGATATTGCCGAGCATGATCTGGGACAGAACCTGCTCATGCACGGTGGGGTTGGTGACCGGTACGATCGTTTCAACCCGACGATCCAGATTGCGCGGCATCAGGTCGGCCGAGCCGAGATAGACATGGGCGTTTTCCGACGGCAGGCCGTGGCCGTTGCCGAAGCAGTAGATGCGCGAATGCTCAAGAAAGCGACCGACGATCGACTTGACCCGGATGTTTTCCGAAAGCCCCGGCACCTGCGGACGCAGGCAGCAGATGCCGCGCACCACGAGCTCGATCTGCACGCCTTCGCCGCTGGCGCGGTAGAGCGCGTCGATGATCTTGGGATCCACCAGCGAGTTCATCTTCATCCAGATCGCGCCGGGAAGGCCGCTCCTGACATGCTCGATCTCTTCCTCGATATGCTGGAGAATGCGCGGCCGCATGGTCTTCGGCGAGACCGCGATCTGCATGTTTTCTTCCAACTCGCCATAGCCGGTGATGAAGTTGAAGATCTCGGCGACGTCGTTGGCGATCTCGGGATTGCAGGTGAAATAGGAAAGGTCGGTGTAAATTTTGGCTGTGATCGGGTGGTAGTTGCCGGTGCCGATATGGCAATAGGTCCTGAGGTTCTGCTCCTCGCGACGCACCACCATGGAAAGCTTGGCGTGGGTCTTCAGTTCGATGAAGCCGAACACCACCTGCACGCCGGCGCGCTCCAGATCGCGCGCCCAGCGGATATTGGCCTCCTCGTCGAAGCGGGCCTTCAGCTCCACCAGCGCGGTCACGGACTTGCCGGCTTCGGCGGCGTCGATCAGCGCGCGCACGATCGGGCTGTCATTGGAGGTGCGGTAGAGCGTCTGCTTGATCGCCAGCACGTTCGGGTCGCGGGCGGCCTGGATCAGGAACTGGACCACGGCGTCGAAGGATTCGTAAGGGTGATGGACCACGAAATCCTTCTCGCGGATCGCGGCGAAACTGTCACCGAGATGCTCGCGGACGCGTTCGGGAAAGCGCGGGTTGAACGGCTTGAACAGGAGATCGGGGCGTGGCGCCTTGGTGATTTCCGACAGCGTGTTGAGCGCCAGCAGGCCGGGCAGCACGGCCACGCGGTCTTCCGGCACGCCGAGTTCATGGATCACGAAATGGCGCAACGATGCCGGCATCTCGCTGTCGGTTTCGATGCGGATCACCGAACCGCGGCGGCGGCGCTTCAGCGCGCTCTCGAAATAGCGCACCAGATCCTCCGCCTCTTCCTCCAGCTCGATATCGCTGTCGCGGATGATGCGGAACGTGCCGTAGCCCTGCACCTCGTAACCCGGATAGAGCCGGTGGATGAACAGGCCGATCACGTCTTCCATGGTGATATAGCGGATCGCGCCGTCGAGATCCGGCAGGCGGATGAAGCGGTTCATCGAGGGCGGCAGGCGCAGCATCGCGTTCATCGCCTCACGTCCGTGGCGGCTGACGAGCTGCAGCCCCATGGTGAAGCCGAGATTGGGAATGAACGGGAAGGGGTGCGCCGGATCGATCGAAAGCGGCGTCAGAACCGGGAAAATGCCCTGTTCGAATTCATTGGTGAGCCACTGCCGGTCCTCGTCGGACAACACGGTCGGGCGCACGATCATCACGCCTTCATTGGCCATGTATTGCTGGAGCACGGCAAGGGCGGCCTGCTGCTCCATTTGCAGATTGTCGATTTCGCGCAGGATATCGGCAAGCTGCTCGGCCGGCGTCTTGCCGTCGGCGGACAGCATGGTGACGCCCTGGCGCACCTGACCCTCGAGGCCGGCCACGCGGACCATGAAGAACTCGTCGAGATTGGCCGCGGAGATCGACAGGAACCGCACCCGCTCCAGCAGCGGGTGGGCCGGGTTCAGGGTTTCCTCGAGCACCCGGCGGTTGAACTGCAGCCAGGAGAATTCGCGATTGATGAACCGCGCCGGGCTCTTGGAAAGATCCTCGGCGGCGCCCAATTCGACGATTTCCGAAACGCTCGAAGACAGGTCGTTCATGATGTGCGTTCTTCCTCTTGCTGGCCGGATATCGGCATGCGGTCGTTGATCATTTGCCGCTTAGCCCAGTTTAGCAACGATACTATGACATATAGCAGTTTTGTAGCGATTGCCCCGCATTTCAGGCGCGAATTCGCATTCAGCGTCTCAACCCGCGGCAGTGCCGAGGGGAACGGAATTCCGTTTCTCCTCCACCTGCGCGGCAAGGGTCAAAGCCCGAAACCGCCCGGGCGGCATGCCGTAGGTCTTGGCGAAATGGCGGGTCATGTGGCTCTGGTCGGCAAAGCCGGAAGCGGTGGCGGCCTCGGCCAGCGGCGCGCCCGCAATGATCATCGCCCTTGCCCGCGAAAGGCGACGCTGGACGAGGTAGCGGTGCGGGCTGGTGCCGTAGAGCGCGCGGAACTGGCGGGCGAGCGTGAACCGGTCGAGGCCGGCGATCTCCTCAAGCCGCTGCGAGTTGATCGCTTCCTCCGCGCATTCGCTCAAGAAGTCGCGGCAAAGCGCGAGCGCCCGGCGGTCGAGGGATTTTGCCGCGCGGCCCCGGGCGTCGCCGAGGCGCAGCAGGTGATGGGCGATCTCGGCGATCAGGCCGTCGCGCTTCAATTCGCCCATTTCGCCGTCGAGTTCGTCGAGCGCCTCGATCAGGCTTGCCCTCAGCGGGCCGTCATCGGCCACGGGATCGCGGACAAAGGGGAGGGCGGTCGCGAGCCCTTCCACGGCTGCCATGATCTTTTCCGGCGGCAAGTAGATCATCCGGTAGGTGAGGCCGTCCTCGCCGCCGGCGCCGCCGTCATGCAACTCATCTGGATGCAGGATGATCAGCCGGCCGGGCGTCGAAAAGCGCGACGCGCCGCGATAGGAAAAGGTCTGGACGCCGGCCATGGTCAGTCCCAGCGCATAGGTGTCGTGGCGGTGCGGCGCAAAGCCATTGCCGGAAAACCGCGCCTCCAGCCGCTCGATGCCATCCTCGGCGGGGGCGGCGAAGATCGCGTCGCGCCTGCACGAACGTTCAAGATCGTCGCCCTTCGCTTTCGCTAGGATGGCGTTCGACCGTTCAAATCCCTTCCCGGAGTTCGCATTCATGTTCGACACCAAATTCGTCATCGTCGTGCGCGAGGATCTTGCGCAATGGCAGAAGCTCAACGTCACCGCCTTTCTTGCGACCGGCGTCGCCGGCGCGGCAGAGGGCCTGTTGGGGGAAGACTACAGGGACGGCGCGGGGAATGTCTATCACCCGATCTCTGCCCAGCCGATCATTGTGCTGTGCGGCGATGGCGACACGCTGAAGAAGGTGCAGACCCGCGCGCTGGAACGCGGCGTGGCGGCGGCGCTCTATATCGAGGAGATGTTTTCGACGGGCCATGACGCCGCCAATCGCGCCGTCTTCGCCGAATTTTCGCCGGAGGACGCCAAGGTGGTCGGCATCGCCTTCCGTGCGGAAAAGAAGATCGCGGACAAGATCACCAAGGGCGCGAAGATGCACCCGTGAGGAGACGCCCGGCCGCCATGGCAGCCGGGCGTTCAGAGATTACTTCGCGTTCAGGAAGTCGGCGACTTCGAGGATCACGAATTCATTGTCGTCGGCGGCATTCAGGCTGCGGCCGGCCGAGAACGGCAGGTTGTTGTCATTGCCGACGATGATGTGGCTGTCGTCGATGACATCGACATCCTCGATGGTGACGAACGGCATGGTGTAGACGCCCTCCTTGTCGCCCTGGCGGGCGACACCGTCGGGGTCCGCGATATTCATCAGATCGATATAGCCGATCTTGCGGGCGGCGCCGTTGACGTTGTCGTCATTCATCTCGATCTTGTAGATGCGCTTCAGTATGGCGGGCTTTTCGAAGCAGCCGGTGGCCGTGTCGGAGGCGCAGGCCATCGACGGGTCGCCTTCGCCGCCATCGCGCTCGATGACGAGGCCGGTGGTGGCGTCGATCATGTTGAAATCGCCGATATTGGTGCCGCCATCGGCGAACGGATAGAGCCAGTAGCGGCCGGTCCATTGCTCGGCGGCGGTATCGAATTCCAGCACGCGCAGCGCCGGCTGGCCGTCGGCCATCTCGGGCTTGCCCTCAACGACGATCGGCTTTTCGAGCATGGCGTAAAGATGCGCACCGTTCGGCGAGATCGCCATGCCCTCGAAGCCGCCCGAGCGCGGCAGATTGTAGGCCGGCATTTCGCCGCCCGGGTTGGGCAGCGACAGCGAGACGTTGTCGGGCGACATCACCGGCTCGCCGTCGGCGAGCGTCTCATAAACCGCCTGCAACTCGCCTGCCTTGTTGAACTTCAGGAGATAGGGGCCGAGCTCGTCGCCGATCCAGAAGCCGTCCTCGACCGGCTGGATCGATTCGATGTCGAAGTCCGCGCCGGTGAGATAGCGGCTGTCGGAGCCTTCGAGCACGATCGGGAAGGGCGCGACCATGTTCGGGTCGGAGAGGAAGATGGTCGTCTTGCTGTCGACCGTGCCGGCATCCCAGTCGAAGCCGAGATGATGGATCATCAGCGCGGCGTCGGAGGAGTTGGCCTTGGAACCGAAACCATTGTCGGAGAGCGACCAGAACGTGCCGTCCCCCATGGCCTTGATACCGGAAAAGCCCTGCACCGGCTGGCCGTCAAACGGCGTCGCAAGCCCGGTTTCGCGTTTGGCGGACATGCCGGGAACGCTGCCGATTGCGGTAACGCGCGGCTGGCCAGGCTTCAGGAACTTCGCCGATGTCTGGATATAGGCGGGCGCGTCCGCCGGCGCGGCGATGATGGTGTTTGCCGGCAGGATGGCGTGGCTGGTGAGCGTTGCCTGGAACTGCGTGTCGTCGGCAAGGGCCGTGCCGACCAGAAGCGTGGCGGCAGCGGCAAGAAAGAGGGTCTTCATGAAATATCCCCGTATGTTGGAAACACGGGGAGCGTTAGCGCGCGCTTATGTCGGCGATTTCACGGAGCGATGAAGCTTTCGTGTCAGACCTCGATCATCTCGACCTTCTTGTCGACGAAGCGCAGCGCGACATCGCCGTTCAGAAGCCTCAGCGCCGGGTCGCCGTAAAGCTTGCGCCGCCAGCCTTTCATCGCCTCGACATCGGCGTTTTCGCCTTCCGCCGCGATCTTGTCGAGATCGTCGGGGGAGGCGATCACGCGGGCGGCGACCTGGTTCTGCTCGGCGACAATCTTGAGCAGCACCTTCAAAAGCTCGGCGGCCGCAGCCGCCCCTTCGGGCATGTGCGGCTGGCGGGGCAGGCGCGGAAGGTCGCCTTTAGGGATGGCGAGCGCCGTCTTGACCGCCTCCAGCAGGCCCGCTGCCGGCTGAGAGCGTTCCCAGCCCTTGGGGATCATCCGCAGCTTCGCCAGCGCCTCCGGCTCGGTCGGATGCTGCTGGGCAATCTCGTAGATCGTGTCGTCCTTCAGCACCCGGCGGCGGGGCTGGTTGCGTTCGCGCGCCTCGTTCTCGCGCCATTCGGCGACCTTCTGCATCACCGCGAAATCGATCGGCTTCTTGATGCGGAGCTTCAGCCGCGTCCAGGCCATTTCCGGCGGCAGGTCGTAGGTCTGCGGGTTTTCGAGGATCGCCATCTCCTCCTCCACCCAGTCGGTGCGGCCCCCGCTTTCAAGCTGCTCCTTGAGCTTCAGATAGACGTCACGCAGATGGGTGACGTCGGCCAGCGCATAGGAAAGCTGCTTGTCGTTGAGCGGACGGGCGCGCCAGTCGGTAAAGCGCGACGACTTGTCGATATGGGCGCCGGTGATGCGGGAGACCAGCTGATCATAGGACACGCTGTCGCCGAAACCGCAGACCATGGCGGCGACCTGGGTGTCGAACAGCGGCGAGGGCAGCATGTTGCCGAGATGATAGACGATCTCGAGGTCCTGCCGCGCCGCGTGAAACACCTTCACCACCGAGGCATCGGCCATCAGCTCGAAGAATGGCTTGAGGTCGATGCCCTTTGCCAGCGGGTCCACCAGCACTTCCAGATCGGGGCTCGCCATCTGGATCAGGCACAGCTCCGGCCAGAACGTGCTTTCGCGGATGAATTCGGTGTCGATCGTGACGAAGTCGGATTTGGCAAGCGTGGCGCAAGCCTCGGCAAGGGCGGCGGTGGTTTCGATCATCTTCAAATATCGTCTCGTTTTTCGCCACCTTTCCTTCGCCTTTGCGGCGGCGATGTCAAGGGAAGGGGCGGCGGGAGCGCGAAAACGCGGGCGGAAAACGGGTCGATCAACTCAGCCGGACGGTCTCGAATGACGCCAGCCCCATACACTCCCGTCATCAACTCTGTTTGATGGTTTGGTCTCTGATCCTTGC
>NZ_JAINWJ010000081.1 GCF_021021415.1 Martelella mediterranea
GCTTTAACAATAGGCCGTTTTCAACAAACAATCCTCGGGCTCGACCCGAGGATCCAGGCAGCGCGCCTCAAGATCGGCGGCTGTGGTGGCTCGCTTACGGGCGACATGAGGTAAAGCGTTCAGATACTGGCGCAGCAGGCGTGCCTGGTTGCTCGGGTCAAACCCGAGCCATGAGACAAGATGGAGGGGAGAAAGCGATTGTCTAAAGACCGATCTCAGAGTGGCCTGGATGCTCGTGTCAAGCACGAGCATGACCCATCAGAGGATGCCGGGTCAGCAAAACACCGCGTCATACGGGAGCCGTCCCCGCCCCAATTGCGGTCGCTCAGAGCGCCCGGCGCGCGGCGATCTTGAGGCCGAAGCCCTGCATCAGTCGCACGGTTTCCGGGCGCAGGTTTTCGCTGGTGAAGATCACGAAGTCATGGTTCGGGCCGCCGTCGGCGGCGGCCGTCGATGGCCCCAGCACGCGCTTGGCCTGCATGGCGATCGCCTCGGCGGGATTGAGCCAGTCCACCGGCCAGGGGGCGAGTTTGCGGAAGCGGTTGGCGAGGAAGGGATAATGCGTGCAGGCCAGCACCACGATATCGGTGCGCCTGCCCTCCTCCTCCACGAAACACGGCGCGATTTCCGCCCAGAGCGCCGAATCGGCAACGGCAATGCCGCAGATATAGTCTTCCGCCAGCGCCGCCAGATAGCGCGAGCCGACGAGGCGGGCGTGGCAGTGCGTGGCGAAGCTTTCGATCAGCCCCTTGGTGTAGTCGCGCTTCACCGTCACGGGCGTTGCGAGCACGGAAATCAGGCCGGAGGCGGTGCGCTCGGCGGCCGGCTTGATGGCGGGCACGGTGCCCACGAAATCGGTTTCCGGGAAGCGTTCGCGCAGGGCCGCGCCGGCAAGCGTGAAGGCCGTGTTGCAGGCGATGATCACGCAGGCCGGACGGATTTCCTCCAGCAACTGCCCGAAGAGCCGCAGCAGGTGATCCAGCAGCGCCTCCTCCTCCCAGTCGCCATAGGGGAAGGCGGCGTTATCGGCGATATAGACGAAGCGGCGCTCCGGCATCAGCATGCGCGCCTCCCGCAGCACGGTCAGCCCGCCAATGCCGGAATCGAAGATCAGAACCGGGCCGTCATCGCTCATCGCCGCCATCCTGGCCGCGCGGGTTCTTGCGAGTATAGCGATCAAGCGCGGAAATCACCCCGCGCACCACATGAATTTCCTGCGCGCTCATCGCCCTGCGGGTAAAGACTGCGCGCAGATTGTCGATCATTTTAGGCTTTTTGTCGGCGGGACGGAAATATCCCCGCGCATCGAGCGCCTCTTCGAGATGGGCGAACAGGCCGAACAGGTTTTCCTTGGTGGCCGGCGTTTGTTCGAGCGCCTGAAACGGCGTCGCGCTTTCGTCGTCCATGCCGGATTTCATCCACTCATAGGACATCAGCAGCACGGCCTGGGCGATGTTGAGCGAGGCGAAGGCGGGGTTGACCGGGAAGGTCACGATCTCGTCGGCAAGCGCCACCTCCTCGTTCTTCAGCCCCCAGCGCTCGCGCCCGAACAGAATGCCTGAGCGCTCCCCTGCCCTGTGACGCGCGCGCAGCGTGTCGGCGGCAACCGTCGGCCCGCGCACCGGCTTGAAGCCGTCGCGGCTGCGGGCGGTGGTGGCGTAGACGAAATTGAGGTCGGCGATCGCATCCTCCAGCCTGTCGAAGACCTGAACGCCGTCGATCACATGATCGGCCTTGGAGGCGGCGGAGCGCGCGCTGTCGCTCGGCCAGCCGTCGCGCGGCTCGACGAGGCGCAGTTCGGCGAGACCGAAATTGGCCATGGCGCGCGCCACCATGCCGATATTCTCGCCGAGCTGCGGATTGACCAGAATGATCACGGGACCTTCCGCGATAAGCGGACGCTCGCTGTTCGTGCCTGCCATGCTTTCCTGCCTTGTTTCCTCGCTCCGGCTTATCGCTCTCACCGCCGCCGAATGCAAGAAAAAGCCAGTGGGCAGAAGCTTTCCCGCACGCTGGTGACTTGGCCTTTGGCGCATGCGGCGTTATGGCTTCTTCATGTCAAACCTCGCCGATCCGCTCTCCATCCTGAAATCCGTTTATGGCTATTCCGCGTTTCGCGGCAAGCAGCAGGCTGTTGTCGAACAGTTGGTCGCCGGCGGCGATGCCGTTGTGCTGTTTCCGACGGGCGCCGGCAAATCGCTCTGCTATCAGGTGCCCGCGCTCTGCCGGCCGGGCGTCGCGCTGGTGGTCTCGCCGCTGATCGCGCTGATGCGCGACCAGGTGGAGGCGCTGAAACAGCTTGGCGTGCGCGCCGCAGCACTGAATTCGACGCTTTCGCGCGAGGAATATGGCGCGATCCGCCGCGGGCTCGACAATGCAGAGCTTGACCTCCTCTATGTGACCCCGGAGCGGATGGCGACGGCCGGTTTCCGCGAGATGATGGCGCATGTGAAGATCGCGCTGATCGCGATCGATGAAGCCCATTGCGTCTCGCAATGGGGCCATGATTTTCGCCCGGAATACCGCGCGCTTGACGCACTGAAGGAAATCTTCCCGGGCGTGCCGCGCATGGCGCTGACGGCGACCGCCGATCCGCATACCCGTGAGGATATCATCGAGCGGCTGGCGCTTCAGGACGCGGCGGTTTTCACCACCTCCTTTGACCGCCCCAACATCACCTACGAGATCATCGAGCGTGACCAGCCACGCCGGCAATTGCTGGACCTTCTCTCCCGCCACAAGGGCGACAGCGGCATTGTCTACTGCTTGTCGCGCGCCAAGGTGGAGGAAACCGCCGAATGGTTGAACGGGCAGGGCATCCGCGCGCTGCCCTATCACGCGGGCATGGACCGCGAGCGCCGCGACGCGCATCAGGACGCCTTCCTCAAGGAGGAAGAACTTTGCCTGGTCGCCACCGTCGCTTTCGGCATGGGCATCGACAAGCCGAATGTTCGCTATGTCGCCCATCTCGACCTGCCGGGCTCGGTGGAGGCCTATTATCAGGAGACCGGCCGCGCGGGCCGCGACGGGCTACCGTCCGAGGCCTGGATGGTCTACGGCATGGCCGATGTGGTGCAGCGCGGACGGATGATCGACAACGGCAACGCGGTCGAGGAAATCAAGCGGGTCGAGCGCGCCAAGCTCAACGCGCTGCTCGGCATCTGCGAAACGTCGGGCTGCCGAAGGCAGGCGATCCTCGCCCATTTCGGCGAGGCGCATCCGGGCGGCTGCGGCAATTGCGACACCTGCCTGAAGACGGTCGAGACCTGGGACGGCACGGAGGCCGCGATCAAGGCGATGGCGGCGATCTACCGCACCGGAGAGCGCTTCGGCGCCGGTCATCTGATCGACGTTCTGACCGGCAAGGAGACCGAGCGCACCGAACGCTTCGGCCATGCGCAAATGCCGGTTTTCGGCGCGGGCAGCGACCTGCCGGTCAAGACCTGGCAATCGGTCTACCGGCAATTGCTGGCGTCCGGCCTGATCACGGTCGACCACGAGGCTTATGGCGCGCTGAAGCTGATGCCCGAGGCGCGCGCCGTGTTTCGTCACGAACGACCCGTGCGGTTTCGCACCGACCGGCCAACGCGCGGCAAGACTTCCGGCTCATCCAAACGCGCGACTGAAAAGCGCGCCGCAATCCCGGAGGAGAACCGCGCCCTGTTCGAAGAACTCCGCGCAACCCGCACCGCCCTTGCCAAGGAAAACGGCGTGCCGCCCTATGTCATTTTCCCGGACACGACGCTGATCGCGCTTGCGGCCGAGCGGCCGACAACGCCGGACGCCATGCTCGCCGTCTCCGGCGTCGGCCAGACCAAGCTGCAGCGCTATGGCGAGGAATTCCTCGCCGTCATCCGCGCACATGGCTGACAGCGCGCGGACGCGCCCGCCCCTCTAATCCGGCAGGGTCATATGTCCGTTTTCATCGAGCGGCGAAAACGGATTGAAGGCCACCTCCCACAAATGGCCATCCGGGTCGGCGAAATAGCCGCTATAGCCGCCCCAGAACACTTTCTCCGCCGGTTTTGCAATTCGCGCGCCGCAGCTTTCGGCGAAAGCAAGCGCCGCATCCACCTCGCTCTCCGAGCCGACATTATAGGCGATGGTGACGCCGGAGAAGGTCGGCTTGTCGCCTGAGACGCCCTTCAGACCAGCATCCTTCGCCAGCGCCTGCCTGCCAAAAAGGCCAAGCACGATGCCATCAAGCCCGAAAAAGCTGACGCTTTCCTGCGAGGCTGACGATTTCTTCCAGCCCAGTCGCTCGTAAAATGCCGTCGCCACCGCGATATTGTCGACGCCCAGCGTGATCATGCTGATTCTGCGGTCAAATGCCATGGGGTTTCCCTCCGATTTTGTTCTGCATATGTTCTTATATTTACTATCAGATGTAAAGGGCTTAATCGGGCGTCGAGGTAACGCATAGAAGTGTCCTGATACGCGTTACTCACGCCGCCTATCGCGCGATATTCTGTCGTCGGCCCTCCCCCTCACCCGCCGCGCGTTACCCTCGGGTCAAACCCGAGCATGGGGAGATCGGCAGATAAAATCGCTCAACAAAATACGGTATCATTGTACCGTATTTTTAAACTACTGATTTTATTGAAGTAAATTGCATAGACGCCACTCTTTAGCTCTTGACCAATTTCAGCCCTGGCTCTATACCACCGCCAGCATATCCGGCCAGACCGACTATGCCGTCAGGCTTGGGCTTCACCCCAAGCAAAGCAACAAGAAACGTCCACCCTTCGGGGCTGGATCAAAATCGAGAGCAACATAATGGTTACCTTCTCCCAGAAGCCCGCAGAGGTGGAAAAGAAGTGGATCGTGATCGATGCCGAAGGTCTCGTCCTCGGCCGTCTCGCCACCCTCGTCGCCATGCGCCTGCGCGGCAAGCACAAAGCCACCTACACCCCTCATGTTGACGACGGCGACAACGTCATCGTCATCAATGCCGAAAAAGTCGCCATGACCGGCAAGAAGTACACCGACAAGATGTACTACTGGCACACCGGTTACCCCGGCGGCATCAAGGAACGCACTGCGCGCCAGATCATCGAGGGCCGTTTCCCGGAACGCGTCATCGAAAAGGCTGTCGAGCGCATGGTTCCGCGCGGGCCCCTCGGCCGTCGCCAGATGAAGAACCTGCGCGTCTATGCCGGCACCAACCACCCCCATGAAGCCCAGCAGCCCGAAGTGCTCGACGTTGCCAAGCTCAACAAGAAGAATGTGAGGAGCGCATAATGGCCGATCTGTCCGATCTGAAGACGCTTGGCGACGCCGCGACCGCTGAAGCAACCCCCGCCGCTCCGGTTCACGAGCGCAAGGTCGACGACCTCGGCCGCGCCTATGCCACCGGTAAGCGCAAGGACGCCGTCGCCCGCGTATGGGTGAAGGCCGGCACTGGCAAGATCACCGTCAATGGCAAGGATTTCTCCGAATATTTCGGTCGTCCGGTGCTGCAGATGGTCCTCCAGCAGCCGATCGTCGCCGCTGCCCGTGACGGCCAGTTCGATATCGTCGCAACGGTTACCGGCGGCGGCCTTTCCGGCCAGGCTGGCGCTGTTCGCCACGGCATTTCCAAGGCTCTGACCTATTTCGAGCCGGGCCTGCGTTCGGTTCTGAAGAAGGGCGGCTTCCTGACCCGCGACAGCCGCGTTGTCGAGCGCAAGAAGTACGGCCGCGCGAAAGCCCGCCGTTCGTTCCAGTTCTCCAAGCGCTAAGCGCGCTTCGCGATCACCGGATTGTCCGGGAAGACTTATGGAAGGCGGAGCCTCGCGGCCCCGCCTTTTTTGTTGCAATCGGCTCGACCTCAATCGCAACTCGGATTATCTATAATTCCATGACCAAGGCCGAACCCATCGCCACCCGCATCGGCCGGGCGCTAGCCGAACGGATCGTCTCCGGCGAGATCGCCGCCGGCGCGCCGCTGAGGCAGGATCATATCGCCGAGGAGTTCGGCGCAAGCCACGTGCCGGTGCGCGAGGCGTTTCGCCGGCTCGAGGCGCAGGGGCTGGTTGAAAGCCAGCCGCGCCGGGGCGTGCGCGTGGCCGGCTTCAGCATGGAGGAGGTCCGCGAGATCGCCGAGATGCGCTCGGCGCTCGAAGTGCTGGCGCTCCGCAATGCCGCGCCTCATCTCACCAGCGCCATTCTCGATGAGGCCGAGGACGCGACCCGTGCCGGCGATCAGGCCCGCGACGTCCAGGCCTGGGAAGAGGCGAACCGCCGGTTTCACCGGCTGATCCTCGCCCCCTGCGGCATGCCGCGGCTGATGCGCAGCATCGATGACCTTCACACAGCGAGCGCGCGCTTCCTGTTTTCCGGCTGGCGCGCGGAATGGGAAACGCCGACCGACCGCGACCATCGCGCCATCCTTTCGTCGTTGCGTCGCGGCGATCTGGAAGCCGCAGCCCTTCTCCTCGGCCGCCACGTGCAGTGGATCGGGCAAAAGCCCGCCTAGTTATACACAGACCGCGAGACCCGCTGAAGCGCCTGAGCCGCGTGCTCTTAACCGGCCACGTCCCAAGGCGCGCGCCCTCTATCGCTCCTCGTTATTTCTCCGTACTCCACAGCACGCTTCGTTCAGGCGAGGCGCGGGCTTGCGTTGTTTGCCGTTATGTGGATTCATTTAGAGATAGATTCTAAATTTTATCTATAATTTGAAAGGTGTCCTTCATGCGTCCATTCTCATCCGCGCTCCTGCCGGCTTTCAGCCCGCTTGCGCCACAAAACCGCAGTCTCGCCTGGAAAACCGCCGCGGTGGTGCTTGGAACCCTGTTCCTGGCGCTGTCCTCCTATATCGAAGTCCCGATGGTTCCGGTTCCCATGACGATGCAGACCTTTGCGGTAACGCTGGTTGGCGCGCTTTACGGCTGGCGGCTTGGTGGACTGACCATTGCGGCATGGTTGGTGGAGGGCGCGCTGGGCCTGCCGGTTCTGTCTGGCGGCGCCGCGGGCTTTGTCCATTTCATCGGGCCCACGGGCGGCTATCTGTTCGCCTTCCCGGTCGCCGGCATGGTCGCCGGCTTTCTGGCCGAGCGCGGCTGGAACGGGCATCGGGTCGCCCTCGCCTTCCTCGCCATGTTTGCCGGCAACGCGCTCTGCCTGCTGCTTGGCGCTGCCTGGCTGTCACTGATGATCGGCGTCGGCGCCGCGTTTACGGCCGGCGTCCTGCCGTTCCTGATCGGCGCTGTGCTGAAATCGGCGCTCGCCGCCGCCGTGCTGAAGGGTTTTTCCCGCAATCCCAAGCGCGCCGGCTGATGACGGTAAGGCTGCGCCCGCATCATCTGCTCTGCATGCTCACCTATGCCGGCAAGGGCTACAGCCCCGCCTTCACAGCCAACATGACGGTGGTTGTGGAGCGGATTGCGGGCGGCGAGCCGATCGAAATCGTCTCGGGGCCGGACGATATCTGCAGACCGCTGCTATCAGAGCCCGATCCGCATTGCCAACGGGAAAGTGTGCAAGTCCGCGATCGGCGGGCCTCGCAAGATGTCGGGCAACTGCTTGGGGTCGCGATTTCTGCGGGCGAACTGCCGGCCCTCGCCGAAGGCCGGCTGGACATGCTCCGGCAAGCCTTCCGAGACGGAAAAATCCGCGCGGCCTGCCGCGACTGCGAATGGCAGGACCTCTGTGGAGGCATTTCAGACGATGATTTTGCGGGAACGGCTCTCAAGGAAGCCGGCCGGAAAGCCGGCATACCAGGCTGACCACAAAAGAACGACTTTCACAAAGAAGGCGGCGTCTGCCCGCCGCCTTCTGTTCGATGACAAACCTATGGATGTGCAGTTAGACACCGTCACTAACCCTCCCCACAGGCGTCATGCTCGGACTTGATCCGAGTATCCAGGCAGCTTAAGCCATTGAATTTCAGAAGACTTATTGCAATCCCTCGCCGCGTTGCCTGGATCCTCGTGTCAAGCCCGAGGATTGTTTGTTTGAAGAGGTGTTATGATT
>NZ_JAINWJ010000082.1 GCF_021021415.1 Martelella mediterranea
TACAAGCCGGCGGAATACTACGTCGTTGAAAGTCACTATCCGAAATATGTCTGCCCGGCTTGTAACAAACTCGTTCAGGCAAAAAGTCCCAAGCGCTTGCTGGGGCAATCACCGTTCGGTGAAGATGTGATTGCGCAAATCGTTGTCGCAAAATTCTCTGACTTTCTCCCGTATTATCGCCTGGAAAACATTACGGAGCGCGCCGGGCATCGAATTTCGCGTCAAACGATGCATAAACGCATGGAGGAGTTGAGTGACAAGCTGCTGTGGCTGAATCTGGC
>NZ_JAINWJ010000083.1 GCF_021021415.1 Martelella mediterranea
TGAAACGACTATTCCTGTGATCCAGCGCGGTCGCGGGCAAGTCAAACGATGCTACGGCTGGGCTGTAAAACGAGATCATACGCGATGGTGCGGAAACGAGCCGCCAGCAATTGTCTACGTGTTTAAGGAATCGCGCGCGGGCTATAATGCCGTCGAAATCCTTGAGGGATTTAGCGGGCATCTGCATGTCGATGGCTATGCGGGATACAACCGCTTAACAGAAGAAGACCGCCCCGAAGGTCCCGTTGGACTGATCTATTGCTGGACTCATGTCCGTCGACGTTTTGAACGAGTGATTGAAAAAGACGGTTCGAGAGCAGCAGAAGCGATCAAGGAGATGATCGATAACCTTAACAATATCGAGAATAAATTTAAAGGCCAATCACCTACTGCTCGACTCGAGGCAAGAACGAGAAAAAGCAAACCTATCGTCGACAGGATTTTTCGAAAATGCGAAAGCTTAGTCCACCAAATCCCGGAGAGGTCCAATCTTCGCAAAGAAATCAATTATACATTGAACCTTCGCGAAGGCCTGACAAAATTTCTCGAGGATGGGCGGTTCGACTTTGACAACAACTTGGTGGAGAATTCTATCCGAAAAATAGCAATCGGGCGCAACAACTTCATGTTTGCCGGTTCTATCAAGGGTGCGGAGGTGTGGCTGGCGATGACCTCGATCTGCGAGACCTGCCGGTTAAACCGCGTATCTCCAGAGCTCTATTTTGGCTGGGTGCTTGGTAGCATCAACGAGGATGTCATCAAATTGCTTGAGCAGGATACCTTGTCAAAAAGGCAGGAGCGAGAATTGTTAAAATTCTTCAATAAGCTTCTCCCCTGGAATTGCCCTGTGGGGCGCTATTAATCGGAATTTCAGACCGATTTTCGCCTGGCCGCCTTTGGGCGGTCGGGCATTCGGTCAGATCTTGTCCCTCAGCGTAAAAGGCCGCCTGGTAACGCCGGCCTTCCCTCTCATCAACTTCAGTCGCGCTCCTGATATGACCGAGCAGGCCCTCAATGTGAGATTTCCGTCGGCATCAGCATTGCCCGCCAGTGGAGCGTACGTCCTCCGCTATGTTGATCTGCATCTTTCGAATGTCGGCAAGCTCGGTACGTTCGCGTTCTGGGAAAGGTCCGGACATCAGAACATTGCAGGTGGCCGCCACGCAGCTGCTTTGGACGTACAGACTGCCATTGGTATTCACAATTTGCGCGATGCCGATCCCGATGGGTTGGCGCATATCTTTGCCGCGTGCCCGAACAATGTGTTGTTTTTTATGGGGCAGCACCATCAGGGAAACGCACTCTATTTGGCATCATGTCGCGTCAGTCGCCAAGCCATGCGCGAGTTTCTCGATTAGCGCGACGCATTCACGGACCGCGGCCTCCTTGACAACAAGGCGCTGGCCTTCACGGTAACTCTGATCGCCCGTCTTTCTGATGTAGTCGGCATCGACAAGTCCCTCGCGATGGGCGAGGAGGTGGCGCTGTTGGAACAGGCGCTTCAGGAAATCGAGTTCCGCTGCCGAAAGATGCGCATCATAGGTCTTGCCGCAGGCGGCCTGCCAAAGTGCGCTTCCCTCATCCAGGTTCTGAAACGCGTTGCGGCGCGGAGCCGGATTACCCGGCCGCTTGGCGTAGAGTGCTTCGGCGAAACGCTGAAATGCCGTCACGATCCTTTGCAGTGAATCTTCGATCAGCAGCCGGACAATATTGCCCGCATCATCGCGCGACGTCAGCCCCGCGGCGATGGCCGACAGGTTGTCGAGTGTCGCGCGGATCGTACCGACTGACTGACTGAAGACGAGGTCAGCGGCGTTGTGACCACAGGCCGGGCAAAAATAGGCCGAACCAATGACCGCGTAGCGGCAGGCGCATTCCGGGCATTTGATCTTGAGCTGCATCGGTTCGGTGGCAGCGGCCGGAAGAACGATCTCCTTCGGCTTTGCGTCAACCTTCATGGACATCGAAATAAATGACCGGCGCGGCTGGCGTCGATTAAAACGATCCGCATCGCTGCACATGGCCTTATTAATTGTGTGCTTCAACTCGGCAAACGCAGCTTCCTTTGCCTTTTCGACCTGCTCGTGCGTCCACCACTCGTCGGATTTGGCCTGATGACCGCAGAAAGGACACCACACGGCCTCGTCAGTCACGATGTCCCGCCAGTCTTCTTCCTGTACCTTGAAAAGAAACTCGCACTCGGTGGCCGGGCATTGCCGGTCGACAAAGCCGTCGGCGTCAGCTTCAACCACGACGGGCACAGAGACTTTCATGCCATCAAGCTGCTGAAGTGATTTAAGCAGGTCTTCAAACATTGGTTATTCCCGCACTAGACTTTACGGAACATAGCATAAGTATCCGGATTTCTTGATTCTTTTATTTGCTTTTGCTGCATGCAGCCCCTGCGGATAATGATCTCTTGTATGGGGAGAGGCTTGGGAGACCACCATCAAAGCAGCCCATGCCGGTGGCAGCGTCAAAGCGATGACGTAGACTACACGGTTCCGACGCAATAGATCAGCCGTCAGATAATCGCATTGTCTCAAGGCTGGTGACCATGCGGCAGCCATTAATACGTTCAGAAGCCACGCATTGACAGTTTGGTTCCAGCAAAAGATGCTATTGGGAGTTTGTTTACTTCGAAGCCTCCTCGATTTAAAAGTCATCACGTGTCTTCACTGCTGATCGCGCGGACGTCTGCTTTCAAAAGCTCGCAAGCGTAACTTGCACTGGGATGCTCCCGACTTTTTCAGGCTTCTTATGCCCGCACTCGCTGTCTCAATCTTGCATACAGCTGGATGGATGGCTGGTGCTCGAGCTCAACCACGATCGCGAAATTTTGGGCGACTTCCTGCGGTTCGGCCCAGCCCCCGGCGCAACGGACTATGAGATAATACTCATCGCCATAGCTTGTCGTGTCTTGGACAAAGGTCTTTGCTGCGGTTTGCAGCGTCTGCCCGTCCCGGCTGTTCGGACCGGGCTCGAGGCCGCACTTGAACCTATTCGGAATGTCCGGCGGATCACCTTCCTCCGCCGTTCTTGAGCGGAAATGAGAGAACACTTCGGCGGAGGGACAGCCGCGCAGAAGCCGGAAGTTCATCTTCGTGCCGATGTACTCTGCCCGGGTTCGCCGGACAGGAGGATCGAACGCCAGAGAGACGCGGACGGTTCTGCGGCCGTTGCCCTGAAACTCCGGCGGCACGGGCACGCGATAGACCGCGAAATGGTTGATGCTGAGACGGTCCTCCGCATACAGGATCACCCGGTGATCGTCGGAATAGGCGGCCCGCAGCGTGTCCACCATCCCGTGGCCGCAGACACGTGCTTGGTCGGCCGCATCCATACCTGCCAGACGACGGGCGCATGCATCGGGGACGCTTGCTGCCCCCGCAAGAAGTGCCCGGATCAGGTTTGCGGAAGCTGTCGGGAACAGCCGCAGGAGTTCCGCAGCTTTGTTGGCGAGCATCGGCGCGGCGTAGGAGGTTCCCATACCGCTTGTCAGGAGCTGCCTGGTGAATTCATGGTTCAGCGTGATGATGCCGGCTTCCGGAATGTGCGGTGCCGACTGCAGCCTGGCTGATGGAGCGTCAAAAACCAGCGTTCCGCCAATGTCAGCGAAATCGGGTTTGCTGATACCTCCCGCGCCGGGCCCCGAGCGGGAGAAAGGAGAAGGCTCGAGTGCCTGAGTGATCGGCCGGATATGGGCATCCCGATCATGCCTTGCTCCGAGACCGGTCCCATTGGCCAGTGCCCCCACCGTGATGACGTTGCTGGCTCCGGCCGGTTCGCAGAGCCGGTTCGCCGCTTCGAGCAGATATGCCGGATATTCCGTGATGGCCTGCTCGACTGACGATCCGCCACGCGGGGCACGGTTACCGGCGGACACGAATATCAGCACGTCGAGTTCGCGTGCCAGTTCATCGAGCGTTGCCGCCCAGGGACCGACCCGTCCAGGTTCGCTACGTGCACGGACATCTCCGAGCGAGATGACGAAAATGCGGCAGTTATGGTCCCGGTGCAGCTGAGTGATAGCCTCGCGCATCTGACGCGGGAGCGTCCGGCGCTCATAAAAGGCACCGTTGTCCTGCACCACTTTCGCGGAAACCAGCTGCCCAGCCGGCTGCAACCTTCCGTCCCTCAGCCAGTCTCTCAGGTCGCCGAACAGGGCAACACCCCCGACCCGCGTGCCATGGCCCCAGACATCTGCGGTTCCGAGTTCTGTCGGGAAAGCTCTTCGTTCGATGACGACCCCCTCGAGGAACGGATGCTCATTGAGACCGCTGTCCAGCAGGCCGATGACCGGAGCGCCGGCCTCCGGCGGCAGAATCTCCGGTGCGTCCTCAAGGGTCATCTGCACAAAGTCAGACGCTTCGAGGTCAGGCTCCGGCGGTAGATCAATGAATGCTACCTCGGGCACGGCCAGAAGCGGCCGCAGCACCCGTCCGGGAGCCCGTACCCGCAACATCGTAATCGACGGACCTATGTAGACATCGAAGACTTCCGCATCGCTGCCGATGATGAAGTCCTCGATTTCCCGAGCCTTGCGTTCCCGTGCAGGCCGTCCGCCGAAGTCCCAGAGCTCAATATCGACTGTGTAAACCTCGTCGCTTACTAGGTCATCAGCTTCGCTGAAACCGTATTCCCTGAAGCGGACACCGAGCCGATCGCGGGGCGTCAGTGTGCCGACATTCTCGATCCGCGTGACGAATCCTTCATATCGTCTTCCCCGCTGACCTTCCGGAACAGGCCCATCATAGGCTTCGAGCCGCTGCAGAAACGCGGAGAGATCGCCCTCGGATGAGAACAGGACGATATTGCGGTCTTCGTCGCTGGACAGAAGCGTTAGGCCGAGCGCTTCCCATTCCACTTCGAGCAGCATTCCCTGCATCTGCACCCGCAGGATCAGCGAAGGATCAACGAATTGAAGCGGCCGGCTTTCCTGCTGGGTCCGGACGGCTTCTTCGACCTGCCTGCGAACGCGGCCGCCATAGCCACCATCGCGGGATGGTGTCGGGCCGGGGAAGCCGGTTTTCCGCCGTTCCATCGTCTCTGGCAGCCGCAGCAGCGGCAGATGCTGATGACGCGCCACGGCTTACTCCCCGGCCTGCGCTTCCAACTTCTGTTTGCGGGTCAGTCGCCGCCTCGCATCCCGCATAGCTTCACGGAAGTCCTTGTCCAAAACTGCCTTATTGCCGCCGAGGACCGACAGCTTCATTGCCTGGACGCAGACCCGCTCGAGGTCCGCATAGGAATACCCCAGAAGCTGATCGGCATAACCTGTAGGATCGAACGACGCCCGCACATTGCGGAAAGCATGAACCAGGTACTTGCGCACCATCGCCGCGTCGGGCGCATCGAACCAGACGATTTCATCGAACCGCCGCCACACAGCCGGATCGAGATGTCCGTCCAGATTGGTGGCCGCAATCAGAAAGCCGCCCGGCTGTATCTGTTCGATGAAGATCAGCAGACTGTTGACCACGCGGCGAAGTTCGCTGTGTTCGCCGGCCTCTTCACGGGAGCGGGCAATCGCATCGAACTCATCAAAAAACAGAACACAGGGCTGCCGGCGGGCAAATTCAAACGTCTTGCGGATATTCGTCGCGGTCTCACCTAGATAGGAGGAAATCAGGCTGTCGAGCCGGACATGAAAGAAAGGCAGTCCCAACTCGTGGGCGAAGACTTCGGCGCACAGGGTCTTGCCAGTCCCCGGGGGCCCGCAGAAAAGAAGCTTAGATCGCACTGGCAACCCGTGACGCCTGATCCGGTCTGCCTGCCGGAACTCCCGGATCAGTCCGAGAAAGAGCTCAGTGTTCTGCGGAGATAGCAAAATATCCTGAGGGCCGTGCGTCGGCTCCATTCGCTGGATGAAGTCATTGGCCTCATCCGGGAATGGCACCAGGCGCGAAAGTCCGGCGGCAGACCGCGCTGCCGTACCGATATTGTCTAACGTTTTTCGAAGACTGCGCGCCAAAACGCGATTGTTCTTCTTCTCCTCTTCGGAGATAATTTGCTCGACAACCGCGCGGAACTCTTCCTCGTGGCCATAGCTCGCAAGCAATTTTTTTACCAGTTCACCGCGTGCCATGCTCGCCTCGTGTTTTGGCTAAGGATACCTGCATTTGCAGCTTCTGACCAGTATTGATGTTTCCTTGATAGCCCCGAACATCGTCGCGGAAAACCAAGCGGAAGGTCGCGCTTCGGACGTTGGGATGCGGGTGTGTGATTGGCCGCAATAGGCCGAAAGCGCAGCAGCAAGCAATGTAGGACGATGTCCGCTTTGCCGTCTGGCCATTCGGAAACCTGCCTGACAGTTTACGGCCCCATTTCTGACGGTCTGGAAGGCGCCCCCATTATTGCCGTTCAGGCTGTTGTTGAATTTCCGCGAAGCTGCCACTCACATAAATCAGGTAGGATGCCCGAATTGGAGTGAAGGCTGACGGTTGCCTGCCAGCGATCCGTCTAGCATCGTCTTCATCATTGCTAAAATCGTCTTCCACGCAAATAATACTGTCAGTTTTCTTGATCGCATATTGGGAGGAGTGGCATGGGAGTACCAGATCGATTTTCTATCGAATATCCGACACGGGCACTTGAGCTCATCGGCATACTTGAGACACCAGCAAGAGAGCGTAACCTGTTGGGGTCATTTGGTTTATTAGCCGCTTCTGCTATCCTAACGATCCCCTTCGAGCGATTGCGCTCAAGTCACTTCCTGCACAACGACGCGCGCGATGCAGACTTAGTGAAAAACTTAAAGGCGCTGGAAAAGGCCGTTTTTCTGGAGGCGCCATTCTGGCGATCCGAGCCGGACGGCGGAGCATGGCGGCAGTCCCTTATCGTGAACGCTGTCAATGAGGTGAATGGCTGGTTGGATCAGGACGGCTGCGATCCGCGATCGGAAGAATCCAACACGATCCAAACCCGTAAAGCCAGTGAGGTGTTACGTGTGCTCCGCAACGCCCTTGCGCATGGCAACATCATCTATCTCGACAAGAACGGTCAGGAGATCGCCGGAAATCAAATGGTCTATATGGCCTTCCTCTCACGCTACGAGGAAACTGCAGCACAACGCGAACAGGCTGAAACCTATAGGGTGGTGATCACGACCTGTCCGTCGTCGAATGATTATGGACAGGATGGGGTCTGGCT
>NZ_JAINWJ010000084.1 GCF_021021415.1 Martelella mediterranea
AGAGACATAGGCAATCGCATGTAGGTTAACGTGACAACGCCGGGCCGGTGGATGCGAGGCGCCGAACCGACCGCGACAAGGTTGGACAACCAAACACGATGCACTGAATGACACGGCAAGGCGGAGCATGACCCCGTATCACGCCGGGGCAGCGGCCCCATTTTGGTCCGAGACTGACAGACAAGCAGGGAACTTCCGATTCAATGAAGTGAATTGTGTTACACAGGGCAGAGTACATTCATCTGTTGCCGCTCTTCGGAAGCTCCCGGAATGCCTCGGCAAAGCGACTCATCAGTCGGACCAGATCGGCGACATCCTTGTCTTCCCACGTCTCGAAGATCTCCCTTGCCATCCGTTGACGAGCTTCGTCGATCTTGTCGGTCGTTGTCCTGCCAGCTTGGGTCAGCACCGCTTCGCGGACCCTGCCGTCGGTCTCGCTTGGTTGCCGTGCAACCAGGCCAAGGCCTTCGAGCTTGCCGATCTGGCGGCTGACGGTCGAGTGATCGAGCCCCATACGCTCTGCCAGCTCGACGACACTTGCCGGCCCCAGCCGTTCGACGGCCACGAGCAGTTTGAACAGCGCCTTGTCCAGCGAGACGCCGGCTTCCTCAAGCAGTTCATCGTCTCTCTGCGGGCGGTTCATCGCGACGGTGATTTCGACGAGCGCGCCGTGTAGATCGCGGAGCAGAGTATCATTCCGTGTATTATGCACGTTTTTTGTTGACATATCGAGGCCTCTTGTTTTAAGTGCATAATGCACGGACTTATGACACGAAGGCAAGTGTTTTCCCTTGGGCAGGAGCCTGTCCTGGAAGAGCGATGGCCTGCGCTTAAAAGCATGAAAGGAAGACGGTATGTTCAAGACAACGGCACTGAAATTCGCTGCGACCATACTGGTCGCGAGCATCGGTTCTGAAGCCGCCGCCGAAGGCTTTCCCAGGCTGATCGACCCTGCCACAGATTTCGCCGCCCAGTCGTCCGGGTCGGAGCTCGGCTGGGCCGACTCCGTCTATATCACCAGCCGATTGGACGCTGGCGGCCACGATATCGGCATCCTGCTGCATGTCGTGTCGATCCCGAACGGACCGGGGCGCAAGATCGTCTATTCGATTACCGACGAGTCGACGGACTTCTACCAATACGAAGTCGTCCCGGTTGCCGAGCAAGATCTTCACTGGAGCGAGGACGGGCTGAACATCACGGCACCGGGGCTGACCTGGACCGGAGATGCCGAGAAGATGACAATCTCGTTCGAAGTTCCGTGGAGCACGCTGGACCTCGTGCTGGAGGCCGAAGGGCCGGTGATGAGCTATGGAGGCACAGGAGCCTTCCCGCTGTTCGGCAAGATCAACCACGAATTCGCCCTGCCGAAGCTGCACACGACCGGCACAGTGACGCTGGAAGGCGATACCCATGACGTCACGGGGCAAACCTGGCTTGATCGTCAGTGGGGACCGGTTGCGCCGCAGCCCGACACGAACTGGAGCTGGATAAGCTTCAACCTGCCGAACGGTGATGTCATGGCAATCTGGGACGCGGTGAGCCCGACGGCAGGCAGTTACGCCTGGGCGACGGTGATGCACCCGGATGGCACCCATGTCGTGGCGGAGGTGGAACCGTTCGCGGCAGGCGCAAGCGAGATCTGGACCAGCCCTGAAAGCGGCAACACATACCCCACCCGCTGGCAGATCAGCATCCCGGCACTGGACGCGGCGCTGACGGTCGATGTGACGGGCAATCGCCATCAGGAAATCGTCATCCACGGAGACGGGCGCTATGAGGCCACCGCAGCCTTTTCCGGCACTTATCGGGGCGAGAACGTTTCCGGCAAAAGCTATGTCGAGATGTTCGGAGACTGGCAGTAAGGCCGCGGCGCAACAAGCTTCGCCCGTCGCGTCACCGGCGGCGGTCGAGAGCTGACTGGACAAGTAGCAAGATGCACATCGCTTCAACAAGTGACCGAACTGCAAGACACACGCTGCAGACATTTGCAGCGGTGGCAGTCATCTGGATGGCGGCGAGCCTGAGCTACTACTGGCTATTGGGAGCGCTCGGCGTCGAGGATGGCCTCAACGATGCACCGTCATTCTATGCGGCCTTCTACGCTGCATGGACCGCGGTAGCCTTCCTTGCCTTTCGAAACTCTCATTTCGGCTGGCTGACTGCCGAGATGGTAAATCGCTATCTCCCCCCGGCGAGCTTGGTGGCGGTCGTGCTCATTGGCATCGCCGTCATTGGAATCCCGAGTCTGCCCGGTTTGCCGTTCGGTTCGCTCGACGGACCGCCCCATCCCTTCGAGATGACGTCGGCCTACTTCCTGCCCAAGTCGGCAGAAATTCTCCTGCAGCAGTTGTTGATCGCGGTAATGGCGATTGAACTCAAATTCCGGCAACTTTCCGACGTCAGGGTCGCAGCGCTGATCGGATTGCTGTTCGGTGGCGCACACATGATGTGGGCCGTCATCTATCCCGAACCGGTTATCCTCTTCAGACTGACCTCCGCCGCATTGCTCCTGGGCACGCTGGCCCCTTGGCTGATCCTGCGTTTGCGAGGTGGGTTTCTGGTTTCCTACACAGTGCATTGGGCGCTCTATGCCTGGCTGGCACCGCTGTTCTGGTCTGGCTGAAGAGTGTGACCCCTGGAATGAAGATCCCGCTGCGCCGTGTGCCGCTGTTTCTTCGACAAGGCACGGTCCGCCTCGAGGATCTGGTTGATGATGGGTAGGAGCGAGTCGAGCTTCGGGCGCACCGGGGGCGCTTCGATCGTCGAGCAACAGCGAGCAAGTGCCCGTGGAGAAGTCTGCAGAGCGGATTGTGAAGCAAGCCGGGCAAGGTTCCTGGCAGTGGCGAAACTGACGTCGATGGCGACCTCGGGGTCTGCGGCGCCCAAAAGGGCGGCGGCATTGAACAGGAAATCGAGCTAAGCTGGTCCGAGTACGGACGGTACCGCTCTTCAGGAGAACATCGTGACATCCGACCCCAGAACCGTGGAGCGCCAGGCGCTCGCCTTCGAAGACGATCGCGGCTCTTCCCGCTCCAGGTGGATCGCCGGAGCGCTGGTGTTCGCGCTGTCGGGCTGGATGGGCAGTGGCTTCGTACTGCCCTCGGAAAAAGTCAAGGTGGCAGAGACGTCAGTCGTTCCGCGCATGGTAACCGTGGCTGTGCGCCAATCGCAGGCCGAGCCGGTGACGCAGTACCTCGCGGCGGAGGGGCAGGCGCAGCCGGATCGGGACACAGTGATCCTGACCGAGACGTCGGGCGAGATTGGCGAGGTCCTGGTGCGCAAGGGCGCCAACCTTGAGCGGGGCGAAGTGATTGCGCGCTTCAATCTCGCTGACCGCGAGGCTGATCTTGCCCGTGCCGAGGCGGAGATGCAGCATGCGCAACGCAACTTCGAGACCGCCGAAACCCTGCTCGAGCGCGGTATCGCCACGGTCACCCGCGTCTCGGAGTCGCGGGCAGCCCTTGCGGTCGCCGAGGCGCAGTTGTCCGCCGCGAAGGAAGTCGTCGACACGACCGTCATCCGTGCGCCCTTCGCCGGGCGGCTGGAAACGCTGTCGATCGACGAAGGCGAGTTCGTAGCCGCGAGCGCCGATGTAGGGCGCATCGTCGACAACACACCGCTGACCGTGACCATTCAGATACCGCAGCAATCGCTCCGCCGCGTGAAGGTGGGACAGACGGCGACGGTGACGTTCATCACCGGAGAGGTCCGCGAGGGCGAAGTGGCCTTCGTCGGCACCAGCGCCAACGCCGAGACCCGCACCTTCCTCGCCGAGATCGAGGTTCCGAACGAAGACGGAGCGGTTCCGGCCGGTGTGAGCGCGCAGGTGCGCATTCCCACGGGCGAGGTGGTGGCGCACTTCCTTTCGCCGGCGATCCTGTCGCTCGACACCGATGGTCGGCTTGGCGTCAAGACCACGGGTGTGGACGATCGGGTGGCGTTCCACCCGGTCGAGATCATCCGCGCCCAGACCGATGGCGTCTGGGTGACGGGTTTGCCCGAGGCAGCGCGGATCATCACCGTCGGCCAAGGCTTCGTGAACGACGGCGAGATGGTGGATCCCCAGCCCGAAGTCAGCAGTGCGCTGGAGCCCGCTCCGTTGTCGGAGGTTCAGGACGGAACAGACGACGGCGCGGTGGCCGCACCATGAACGCCATCATTGACGCCGCCTTTTCACGCACACGGATCGTCGGGCTCACGCTCCTGATGACCCTCGCCGTTGGCGCCTACGCCTACGTCTCGGTCCCCAAGGAAAGCTTGCCCGAGATATCGATCCCCTACGTCTATGTCTTCACCACCCTCGACGGTATCTCGCCCGAAGATGCCGAGCGGCTGCTGGTCGAGCCGATGGAGATCGAGTTCGGCCCGCTCACGGGTCTGAAGAAGATGGAAGGTTCGGCCAGCGAAGGTTACGCCTCGGTGATGCTCGAATTCGAACCGGGCGGCGACGTCGATGAGGCGCTCGATCGGGTGCGCGAGGCGGCCGACCGCGTCTCTCCCGAACTGCCCGAGGACGCGACGGAGCCGGTGGTGGTCGAAACCAACACCGCGCTTTTCCCGATCCTGACGGCGGTGCTGTCCGGTCCCGTCCCGGAGCGCACGCTGAACCGGATCGCCAACGAGTTGCAGGACCGGATCGAGGCGGTCGGCGGCGTACTGGAGGTCGACATCGGCGGTGAGCGCACAGAGGTGCTCGAGGTCCTGATCGACCCGACGGTGTTCGAGACCTACAACATCTCGTTCGAGGAACTGATCGGCCAGATCAGCCGCAACAACCGGCTGGTCGCGGCCGGTACCATCGAGAGCGGCGCCGGGCGCATCGTCCTCAAGGTGCCCGGGCTGATCGAGGATATCGACGACGTGATGTCTCTGCCCGTGAAGGTGCGCGGCGACACCGTCGTCACGTTCTCCGACGTCGCGACGATCCGCCGGACCTTTGAGGATTCGACCGGCTTCGCGCGGATCGACAGACAGCCCGCGCTCGCACTCGAGGTCAAGAAGCGCGCCGGCTCGAACGTCATCGGGACCGTGGCGGCAGTTAAGGCAGTGATCGAGGAAGAGGCCGCAGCCTGGCCGGACAGCGTCACCGTCAAATACATGCAGGACGAGAGCGAGCAGGTGAAGACCATGCTCAGCGATCTCGAGTCGAACGTGATTGCCGCAATCGTGCTGGTCATGATCGTCGTCGTCTGGGCGCTGGGGCTGCGCTCGGCCGTTCTTGTGGGCCTCTCGATTCCGGGCGCTTTCCTCGCCGGCGTGGCGGTACTCTGGTTCATGGGCTACACGATGAACATCGTCGTCCTCTTCAGCCTCATACTGGTGGTGGGAATGCTGGTCGATGGTGCGATCATCACGACCGAGCTTGCGGATCGCAAGCTGCAGGAGGGCGCCCGTCCGAGGCAGGCCTACGCACTCGCCGCCAAGAGGATGGCCTGGCCGATCATCGCGTCCACGCTGACCACGCTTTCGGTGTTCTTCCCGCTGCTGTTCTGGACTGGGATGATGGGCGAGTTCATGAAATATCTGCCGATAACGGTGATCGTGACGCTGACCGCGTCGCTCTTCATGGCGCTGGTGTTCATACCGGTGATGGGCGGCCTGATCGGCCGCAAGCAGCCGCAGACCGCCGAGGACAAGGCCAAGCGCCACGCCGCCGAGTTTGGCGACCCCCGCGACATCGGCGGGCTGACCGGCGGCTATGTCCGGATGCTCCAATGGGCGATCCTGAGGCCCTGGACTACCCTGACTCTGGCCTTCGCGTTTTTGCTTGCCGGCTTCGGCGCCTACGGACAGTTCGGCAGCGGTATAAGCTTCTTTCCGTCAATCGAACCCGACTTCATGCAGGTGGAGGTGCGCGCACGCGACAACTTCTCGATCTACGAGAAGGATGCGCTCGTCCGCCGGGTGGAGGAGCGTCTTTACGAACGCAACGACATCGCCTCGGTTTACGCCCGCTCGACTTCGGGCGGCGCCGGAAGCCAGGTCGACGAGGAGGTGATCGGCACCATCCAGCTCGAGCTGACCGAGTGGGACACGCGCGGGACAGCGGCCGAGATCGGCGAGCAGATCCGTACCGGCATGTCTGACATCGCCGGTATCGACGTACAGATGCAGATCGAAGCGGACGGTCCGTCCTCGGGCAAGCCGCTATCGCTGCAGATCCGCGCCCGCGATTCGGACACGCAGGCGGCGGTGGCCGAGGACGTCCGCGCCACAATGGACCGAATCGGCGGCTTCACCGATGTCGTCGACACCCGCCCCCTGCCGGGCGTCGAATGGCGAATTCGCGTCAACCGGTCCGAGGCCGCGCGCTTCGGCGCAGACGTCAGCTTGCTCGGCCAGGCGATCCAGCTCCTGACCCAGGGCGTCACCGTAGCCGACTACCGGCCGGACGATGCCGAGGGCACGCTCGACATCCGTGTGCGCTTTCCCGCTGCCGAGCGGACGCTCGAGGAACTGCAGTCGCTGCGCGTACCGACCTCCGCCGGATTGGTACCGATCTCCAACTTCGTGACCTTCGAGCCGAGCCCCCGCACCGGCACCATCAAGCGCGTCGACCAGCGCCGCGTCACCACCATCGAGTCGAATGTGGCACCGGGCCTTCTGGTCAGCGACCAGATCACCGAACTCAGGTCGGCGCTTGACCGCATGGATCTTCCCGAAGGCGTCGACTGGTCGTTCGCCGGCGAAGCCCAGGACCAGCAGGATGCGATGACTTTCCTGACCGGCGCCTTCATCAGCGCCATCGTGCTGATGTTCGCGGTCCTGGTGACGCAGTTCAACAGCTTCTATCAGGCGTTCGTCGTCATGTCGGCGATCGTCTTCTCCATCGCCGGAGTGCTCTTCGGTCTGATCGTCACGGGACGTCCGTTTGGCGTGGTGATGGGTGGGATCGCGGTGATCGCGCTCGCCGGCATCGTGGTGAACAACAACATCGTCCTGATCGACACCTACAACGACCTCAAGAGGCTGGGGCAATCGCCGCTCGAGGCTGCGCTCAGGACCGGCGCCCAGCGTCTGCGGCCGGTCGTTCTGACCTCCGCCACCACCGCGCTCGCGCTGATGCCGATGGTGATCGGGCTCAACATCGACTTCTTCAACCGGCGTATTATCTATGGTGCCCCCTCGACACAATTGTGGACCGAACTCTCGGCAGCCATCGCTGGCGGGCTACTGATCGCCACAATCCTGACTCTCATTGTGACGCCCGCCATGCTGATGCTGGGCGAGAAACGGGCGACGAGGGCCCGGCCGACCGAAATCGTCCACGCCGAACCCGCCTGAGCGGCGCGCGACGCGAAGTTCATTGCCGGGGAGCTCCTTGCGGGGCGTTGTCACGTTAAGTTTGGCAGGCTGAGAAGGGCCGG
>NZ_JAINWJ010000085.1 GCF_021021415.1 Martelella mediterranea
AGGAAGGTCAGGAAGGTATCAAACTGCACATTCAGGGGTTTGTCAGCAGTCTGGCGGCTTGAAAGGCCGGTATTCTTGCGTCTTTGGCCCAAGGCCTCTATATCAGCGGCAAATATGGGATTCACATCCAACCTTGAACTGGACTGGCGGATCATGAACACACTCGGTTTTGACAAGAAGCCGCAGGACACCCGCGTTGTCGTGGCGATGTCCGGCGGCGTCGACAGCTCGGTCGTGGCCGGGCTGTTGCAGCGCGAGGGCTACGACGTCCTCGGCATCACGCTTCAGCTATACGACCACGGCGCGGCCGTGCATCGCGCGGGTTCCTGCTGCGCGGGACAGGATATCGATGACGCGCGCCGCGTCAGCGAGCGGCTCGGCATTCCGCATTATGTGCTGGACTACGAGGCGCGGTTTCGCGAAACGGTGATCAACCCGTTCGCCGAGGCCTATATCGCCGGCGAAACGCCGATCCCATGCGTTGCCTGCAACCAGACGGTCAAGTTCGCCGACCTTTTGACGACGGCGAAGGAACTCGGTGCCGATGCGCTGGCGACCGGTCATTATATCCGCTCCGCGCCCAATCCGACCGCCGACAACCCGATGCGGCGCGCGCTCTACCGTCCGGTGGATGCCGAGCGCGACCAGAGCTATTTCCTGTTCGCGACCACGCAGGAACAGATCGATTTCCTGCGCTTTCCGCTGGGCGGTCTGCCGAAGGCGGAAACCCGCAAGCTGGCCGAGGAAATGGGCCTGATCGTCGCCGACAAGCCGGACAGCCAGGACATCTGTTTCGTGCCGCAGGGCAAGTATTCCGATGTTATCGCCAAGCTGAGGCCGAATGCCGAGCTTTCCGGCGAGATCGTCCATCTCGATGGCCGCGTGCTCGGTCGCCACGAAGGCATCGTTCGCTACACGATCGGTCAGCGCAAGGGGCTTGGCGTTGCCACCGGCGAGCCGCTTTACGTGGTCCATCTCGACGCCCGTTCGCGCCGCGTCGTCGTCGGCCCGCGCGAGGCGCTGGAAACCCGGCGGATCTATCTGCGCGACGTCAACTGGCTGGGCGATCGTCCGCTCGCCGACGAGGCGGCCGACGGTTTCGCGTGTTTCGCCAAGGTGCGCTCCACCCGCCCGCCGCTGCCGGTCATGCTGCGCGCCGACGACAACGGCGTCTATGTCGACCTGCTGGAAGGCGAGGCCGGCATTGCGAACGGACAGGCCTGCGTGCTCTACGACGCGCCCGGCAACGAGGCCCGCGTCTTCGGCGGCGGCTTCATCGATCGTTCCGAACGCTCGGCGGAAGCCGAGGCGGCGCTGAAGAGCCTCATGGATGGGCTCGCGGCCTGAGTGTTATCGCGTCCCGGCGGCGGCAGGCCGCCGGGTCACGTGGCGATCGGCTCCTTCGCTTCCATGAACAGCTTCAGCGATTCCTGGTAGCCGAGGGTCAGGAGCTGGTCGACATAGGCGATCAGCCTGTCGGCCCAGTCGAAGCCCATATAGGCGGCAAGCCAGACCAGAAGCGCCGCTATGATCAGCGCGTAGATGAAGCTGCGCAGCACCATCAGCACGATGGCGAGCAGCACGAAGGCGATCAGCCCGTAGAAGATCGAGGGCGCCAGCGCCACGCCGTCCTGATGGGCGAGATAGCCCATATAGAGCGCGAAGATGATGCAGACCGCTGCACTCAGCCGGTCGCGGATCTTGCGGTGGGTATAGGACGCGCTTGCCATTCTCGATCTCCCTTGTGATGCGGGCGCTCAACGTTACAGAAACGCGGGCGCCGATCCCCGGTTCCCGATATCTCATGTTCAGCGATGATTGTCGATCAGGATAGCTCTGCAACCAGACGGTTCAAAACCAGCATGCCGGCGGGCGTCGCCCTCAGCCGGTGGTTGCCGATGCGTTCGACAAGGCCGAGGTCGATCAGGAAGGCTTCGCGTTCGGCATCGACCGGCCTTCGGGAAAGCGACGACCAGCGCGAAAGGTCGACGCCTTCCGTCACCCGCAGTCCCATCAGCAGCAGCTCGTCGGCCTGTTCCTCGCCCGTCAGCGCCGTCTGTTCGCAGATGCCGTGGCCGGCCTCCTCAACCATCGAGAGCCAGGTTTCCGGGTGGCGTTCGGCGGCGGTGGCGATCTTGCCCTCGGCGGTGGAAAGCCTGCCATGGGCGCCGGGGCCGATCCCGGCATAATCGCCATAGCGCCAATAGGTGAGGTTGTGCCGGCTTTCCGCGCCGGGACGGGCGTGGTTGGAGACCTCATAGGCCGGCAGACCGCGCTCCGCCGTCACGGCCTGCGTGATCTCGTAAAGTTCGGCGGCGTGATCTTCGTCGGGCACGGTGAGCTTGCCGGCCTTGTGCAGCGCGTAAAAGGCCGTGCCTTCCTCGATCGTGAGCTGGTAGAGCGACAGGTGATCGGCGGCGAGGTCAATGGCGCGGTTGAGCTCCGCCACCCAGTCGTCAATGGTCTGGCCGGGCCGGGCATAGATCAGGTCGAACGACATGCGCGGAAAGATTTCGCGCGCAAGCCCGATTGCGCCCAGCGCCTGTTCCATATTGTGCAGCCGCCCGAGGAACCGCAACTGCCGGTCATCGAGCGCCTGCACGCCCATGGAGACGCGGTTGACGCCGGCGGCGCGATAGCCGCGAAAACGCGTCGCCTCGACGCTTGAGGGATTGGCCTCCAGCGTGATCTCGATCCCGTCCGGCACATGCCATGCCTTCGCCACCGCATCGAGAATGCCGCCGAGCGTTTCCGGCGCCATCAGCGAGGGCGTGCCGCCGCCGATGAAGATGCTGGTGACGTCGCGCGGGCCGGAAAGCGCGCGCATATGGTCGATCTCGCGGGCGAAGGCGGCCATGAAGCGCGGTTGATCCACGGGCTGGTGGCGGACATGGCTGTTGAAGTCGCAATAGGGGCATTTGGCCGCGCAGAACGGCCAGTGCAGGTAGACGCCGAAGCCCGGTTCGCCATCATCGCGGGCCATGGTTTGCGGTTCGCTCAGCGTGCCAGCCCCTTTTCCACGAACAGGCGGAAGGCGCGGGCGCGGTGCGACAGCGCGCCGCCATCGTCCGGCCCGCCATGGGTCTTTTCGTCCGGTTCCATCTCGCCGAAGGTCCGGTCATGGCCGGCCGGCTTGAAGACCGGATCGTAGCCGTGGCCCTTGTCGCCGCGCGGCGGCCAGATCAGCGTGCCCTCGACCTCGCCCCGGAAGGTTTCGGTGTGGCCGTCGGGCCATGCCAGGCAGAGCACGCAGACGAAGCGGGCGGTGCGTTGCTCGGGCGTGGTTGCGCCCTTCTCGGCGAGCAGGTTCTCGACCTTCTCCATCGCCATGCCGAAATCGCGGCTGCCATCCGCCGTTTCCGCCCAGTCGGCGGTATAGACGCCAGGCGCGCCATCGAGCGCGTCAACGGCGATGCCGGAATCATCGGCAAGCGCCGGCAGGCCCGATTTGCGGGCCGAGGCAAGCGCCTTGATCGCGGCGTTTTCCTCGAAGGTCGTACCGGTTTCCTCGGGCACGTCGAAATTCAGTTCGGCCGCCGATTTCGCGGAAAAGCCGAGCGGACCGATCAGATCCGCGATCTCGGCGATCTTGCCGGCATTGTGGCTGGCGACGACGATGGTCTTGGTATCGAGTGTGCGCATGTCAGGTCCTGATCGTGTAGGAGAAACTGTTCAGTTGCCGGCTGCCGCATAGCCCCCAACCAATCTCCCCCCTTGAGGGGGAGATGTCGCGAAAGCGACAGAGAGGGGTATAGGGCAAATGCCGCAAACTCCGAATCTGAGGAAGGGTTTCACCCCTCTCTGCCCCTGACGGGGCATCTCCCCCTCAAGGGGGGAGATTGAAAGGAGCGCGGGGCAAAAGCCGGGTACCATCACAGCCCCCAGAGCTTGCCCTCGGCGCATTCCAGACTGTTGCCGGCGGGATCGCGGAAATAGATCGAGCGGGCGCCGTTTGGCCAGAGGAAATCGCTTTCGATGGCGATGCCGTTTTCGTTGAGGCGATCGAGCATGGCGGCGAAATCGTCGTCCTTCAGCTGGAAGCAGACATGGCCCTGGCCGCGGCCGCCATGGGAGGGAACGGGCAAAGCGTCCGCCGCCGCGGGCTTTTCGGTTTCGTCCGGATTGAAGATCAGCAGAACGCCGGGGCCGCAGCGGTAGAAAATATGGCGGTTTCCGACGCGGGAAATCTTCTCCAGACCGAGCACGCCGCCGTAGAATCGCTCGGCGGCGTCGAGATCATCGACGTAGAGTGCTGTTTCCAGAATGGCGGCGATCGGGCTTTCCATGGCGTTACGCGCCCTCGACGGTCTTCTTCTGGAGATTGACAAGCTCGGCGATACCGTTTCTGGCGAGGTCCAGCAGCGTCAGGAACTCGTCCTGGCTGAACGGTTTGCCTTCGGCGGTGCCCTGGATTTCGACGATACCGCCGGTGCCGGTCATGACGAAATTGGCGTCGGTTTCGGCGGAGGAATCTTCCAGATAATCGAGGTCGATGACCGGTTGATCGGCGAAGATGCCGCAGGAGATCGCGGCGACATGGTCCTTCAGCACCTTGCCGGTCTTGACCATGCTGCGCGCTTCCATCCATTTCAGGCAGTCGTGGAGCGCGATCCATGCGCCGGTGATCGAGGCCGTGCGGGTGCCGCCATCGGCCTGGATCACGTCGCAGTCGACGCTGATCTGGCGTTCGCCCAGCGCTTCGAGATCGACGACCGCGCGCAGCGAGCGACCGATCAGGCGCTGGATTTCCAGCGTGCGGCCGCCCTGCTTGCCGGCAGACGCCTCGCGGCGCATGCGCTCGCCGGTGGCGCGCGGAAGCATGCCGTATTCGGCCGTCACCCAGCCCTTGCCGCCATTGCGCAGCCACGGCGGCACGCGCTCTTCCAGCGATGCGGTGCACAGCACATGGGTGTCGCCGAACTTCACCAGGCAGGAGCCCTCGGCGTGCTTGGAGAAGCCGCGCTCGAACGAGACGTTGCGCATCTGGGTAAGTTGTCTGCCTGATGGCCGCATGGGGAGGTCCTTCCGGTTGCTTTTGGCCGCGTTCTACGAGCATGCGCCCGCTTTTGCAAAGAAAAACGCCGCGCCGGCCCGGGTCAATTGCGTGGCGACGCCTTCGCACTATATTAGGCGGGAAGCTTTCTCACGTTTCGGCAAAGAGTGCATGACCACAAATCGCAAAGCAAAGGTTGATATGCCCGCCATCTCGCTCGATGACCGTTCGCGCGAGGTCTTTCGCCGGATTGTCGAAACCTATCTGGAGAGCGGCGAGCCGCTCGGCTCGCGCAACCTGTCGCGGCTTTTGCCGATGTCGCTGTCGCCGGCCTCGGTGCGCAACGTCATGAGCGATCTAGAGGAACTCGGCCTCATCTATGCTCCCCACATCAGCGCCGGGCGGCTGCCGACCGAAAGCGGCCTGCGCTTCTTTGTCGACGCCTACATGCAGATCGGCGACCTGGCCGAGGGCGAGCGCGCGGAAATCGAGCGCCAGATGGGCCGCGTCGGCAGCGGCCAGCCGGTGGAGACGCTGCTGGACGAGGCGAGCCAGATGCTTTCCGGCATGTCGCGCGGGGCAGGGCTGGTGATGACCTCCAAGAGCGATACCGTGCTCAAACATGTCGAGTTCATCCGTCTGGAGCCGACCAAGGCGCTGGCCGTGCTGGTGGGCGACCACAACCAGGTCGAAAACCGGATCATCGATCTACCGGCCGGCACCACCTCGTCGCAACTGACGGCGGCGGCGAATTTCCTGAACGCGCATCTCAACGGCCAGACCCTGCCGGAGCTGAAATCCGTGCTGACCCGGCTGAAGGATCGTGTGCGCCAGGAACTCGACCAGCTGTCGCAGGATCTCGTGGGGCGCGGGCTTGCCGTGTGGTCGGGAAGCGCCGAGGACGGCAATCCGGGGCGGCTGATCGTGCGCGGGCGTGCCAACCTGCTGGAAGGGGTGGCCGATGCCGCGGATATCGACCGGTTGCGCATGCTGTTCGACGACCTTGAAAAGAAGGACAGCCTGATCGAGCTGATCAATCTCGCCGAAAGCGGCTCGGGCGTCAGGATCTTCATCGGCTCGGAAAACAAGCTGTTTTCGCTGTCGGGCTCGTCGCTGGTGGTCGCGCCCTATCGCGACAGCGACAATCAGGTCGTCGGCGCCGTCGGCGTGATCGGGCCGACGCGCCTTAATTATGCCCGTGTGGTGCCGATGGTGGATTATACCGCGCATCTGCTGTCGCGGCTTTCCAGCACGCGCTGATCGCGGCCACCCCATATCAACCCTTGATTTTTCAAGGCTGAACCTCGATATCGGGGCTCAAGAAATTCACCATTGAAATGAAATCTGCGGAGACGTCATGACCGACGAGACCAAGAAAAACGGAACTGACGAACAAATCAAGGAAACGGTGCTCGATCTCGAAGCCGAAATGGACGCCGCGGCCGCCGAGGATATCGCCGAGGAGGCTCAGCCCGAGCCCGATCCGCTTGAGGTCCTGAAGGCCGAGAACGAAAAGCAGCGCGACCAGCTTCTGCGCCTTGCCGCCGAAATGGAAAACCTGCGCCGCCGCACCGCCCGCGACGTCAAGGACGCCAAGGCCTATGCCGTGACCGCGTTCGCCCGCGACATGCTCGGCGTTTCCGACAATCTGCGTCGCGCGCTGGATGCCATCCCGGAAGACAAGCGCACCGAGGAGATCAAGGGCTTCATCGAGGGCGTCGAGATGACCGAACGCTCGATGCTGTCCGGTCTCGAACGCCACGGCGTCAAGAAGATCGAGGCCGAGGGCGCGCGCTTCGACCCCAATATCCATCAGGCGATGTTCGAGGTTCCAAACCCGGAAATCCCCACAAACACGGTGGTTCAGGTGGTGCAGGCCGGCTACATGATCGGCGAGCGCGTCCTGCGCCCGGCCATGGTCGGCGTCTCCAAGGGCGGCCCCAAGCCGGAAGCGGCCCAGCCGGCCGACGAAGCGCCGAAGGACGAGTGATTTCGCTGGGGCGGCGGTCGTTGCGAGGCTCTCACTAACGCTCCATCCTCATCCCGGCCTTGAGCCGGGACCAAGGGCGATGCGACGGGCGCGCTATGATGATTGTTGCGGCTAAGACAAAGTGCCTGCCCTCAGTTTGCTAAAACCTTTCCCTTTTACGGGCGTCATCAACTCTGTTGTTCTTGATGGTCCCTTATCCTT
>NZ_JAINWJ010000086.1:0-2500 GCF_021021415.1 Martelella mediterranea
TGGTTGCGGGGGCAGGATTTGAACCTGCGGCCTTCAGGTTATGAGCCTGACGAGCTACCGGGCTGCTCCACCCCGCGTTGATTTTGAGCTTCCGGGGAATGGTTGAAGACGGTTTGTCTTTCGCTTTGCCCGGTATTTTGTTTTGTCGGTCCTCGGAAGCTTTGCTTCTTGCGGGTCGACGGGGCTGCTCCACCCCTGTTTATTGATGTTTTAGAACGACGAAAGCCGCCTTGAGGGCGGCTTGATATCGGCAGTCGCCGTTATGAGAAGATATTGAGCTGCATTTGGCAGACCTGGCAGCGACCTACTCTCCCGTGTCTTAAGACAAAGTACCATTGGCGCTGGGGCATTTCACGGCCGTGTTCGGAATGGGAACGGGTGTTAAGGACCCCGCAATAACCACCAGGTCGGCCAAATGCAGCATGTTTTCGAGAAGCTGGAAGGGTTTGTTTTGTCCTCACGCTGTCGCGGCTTGCGCCGCTTCGCTCCGGACGGGGGCGCATCAGCGCCGACGGCCGGTCGGCCTTGCGAAGCCTTGTCGGCTTCGACCTTCCCCTGCGATGCAGGAGCGAGGATACAAGGTCGTGAGGTCTGTTGTTGTATTTGCGCCTGTGTGAAGCACGGTAGCAGTGCCTATCGGGGAACCTCCCCGTAGCACGCTAGTGCGTCGCGCAGCGCGCCGTCCGCAGGGCAGGACCGAAGGTCCGGTGCGCCCGTGAGGACATATAGATCGTGTTCATCGCGTTGCGATGAACATAAACAATGAGAACGATCAAGCCAATCGAGCGATTAGTACCGGTAAGCTTCACACATTGCTGCGCTTCCACACCCGGCCTATCAACGTTGTCGTCTACAACGGCTCTGATAGGGAACACTCGTTTTCAGGTTGGTTTCCCGCTTAGATGCCTTCAGCGGTTATCCATTCCGTATATAGCTACCCTGCTATGCGGCTGGCGCCACAACAGGTCCACCAGAGATACGTCCATCCCGGTCCTCTCGTACTAGGGACAGATCCTGTCAATATTCCTACACCCACGGCAGATAGGGACCGAACTGTCTCACGACGTTCTGAACCCAGCTCACGTACCGCTTTAATTGGCGAACAGCCAAACCCTTGGGACCTGCTCCAGCCCCAGGATGCGATGAGCCGACATCGAGGTGCCAAACAACCCCGTCGATATGGACTCTTGGGGGTCATCAGCCTGTTATCCCCGGCGTACCTTTTATCCGTTGAGCGATGGCCCTTCCACGCGGGACCACCGGATCACTATGACCGACTTTCGTCTCTGCTCGACTTGTCAGTCTCGCAGTCAGGCGGGCTTATGCCATTGCACTCGACGACCGATTTCCGACCGGTCTGAGCCCACCATCGCGCGCCTCCGTTACTCTTTAGGAGGCGACCGCCCCAGTCAAACTACCCACCATACACTGTCCCGGATCCGGATAACGGATCGCGGTTAGACATCCACGAAGATAAGGGTGGTATTTCAAGGATGGCTCCACAAGAACTGGCGTCCCTGCTTCAAAGCCTACCACCTATCCTACACATGTCTTGGTAAATGCCAGTGTAAAGCTATAGTAAAGGTGCACGGGGTCTTTCCGTCTGACCGCAGGAACCCCGCATCTTCACGGGGAATTCAATTTCACTGAGTCTGCGTTGGAGACAGCGGGGAAGTCGTTACGCCATTCGTGCAGGTCGGAACTTACCCGACAAGGAATTTCGCTACCTTAGGACCGTTATAGTTACGGCCGCCGTTTACTGGGGCTTCAATTCAATGCTTGCACATCTCCTTTTAACCTTCCAGCACCGGGCAGGCGTCAGACCCTATACGTCGTCTTAAAGACTTCGCAGAGCCCTGTGTTTTTGATAAACAGTCGCTACCCCCTGGTCTGTGCCACCCTCCAATACTTGCGTACTAAAGGGTCACGCTTCTTCCGAAGTTACGCGTGCAATTTGCCGAGTTCCTTCAACGCAGTTCTCTCAAGCGCCTTGGTATACTCTACCTGACCACCTGTGTCGGTTTCGGGTACGGTCTCATGGCGGGGCTATTTCCTGGAACCGCTTCACCGCAAGGACAATCCAATAAGTCCTCACGATTTACGCAATCCGTCACCACCGCCTGGCCCACGAATATTAACGTGGTTCCCATCGACTACGCGTTTCCGCCTCGTCTTAGGGGCCGGCTAACCCTGCTCAGATTAACTTTAAGCAGGAACCCTTGGTCTTTCGGCGAGGGAGTCTCTCACTCCCTTTATCGTTACTCATGTCAACATTCGCACTTCCGATACCTCCAGAAGCCCTCACGGGTCTTCCTTCATCGGCCTACGGAACGCTCCGCTACCACGTGGATAAATCCACATCCTCAGCTTCGGTGCATGGCTTGAGCCCCGGTACATTTTCGGCGCAAAGACCCTTATTTAGACCAGTGAGCTGTTACGCTTTCTTTAAATGATGGCTGCTTCTAAGCCAACATCCTGGTTGTTTTGGGATCCTCACATC
>NZ_JAINWJ010000087.1 GCF_021021415.1 Martelella mediterranea
TTCTCTTTCTTCAATATTCAATTGTCCAAATAACCGACGGAAATTTCCGTCACAAATCCACTTTCGGCCAATCTGTTAAGTTCAGCCTGACGAAGCATTTAAGCCTGTCTGAAGATTTTCTTTCGAACCGTAGGCCCCGCTTCAGCGCCGCCCCGTCGTTCGGTGAGGCGGCTTATAGACCCACCTCTTCCCGATCGTCAACAACGCAATTCGAAAAAAAATGACATTTTTGTTATGGTATTGAAATTTATTGATAATTTAGTTCGCATTTCTCCTTTCCCCAAAAATCGGGCGCCGAGAGCGGTAGGCGCGCTCGCTGTCGGCAACCGGAAATGACAGCGCCTTCAATATGCCATCTTCAGACGTGACATTGGCGCCGCTGCCCGGGTCGCGGGAAGCGGGATGGGGTCAACCATATAAGCGAGGGTTTGCGGACGGCTGTTGAAGCGCGTCCGTTTTCGCCGGATGGCAACAGACCTCGCCTCTTTGATATGAAGCGCGTCCCTACGGTACCGCTTTTCGTCCCCGGATTTGCTCCATTCCACCCTGGAGCGCTTGTGGGCGGTTTGACTAATTGGCCGAATTTCGGCACATGGAAACGGGCGGACACGCAAAAGTTCTATGCGAGACGACAGGCCTATGAAAGTGAAAGACAACCCGGCGCGTTCCTTCGGCCGGCGAAATCCGATCGTCGTCGACGGCCGCACGCCGCCGGCGCGCCGCGACGTTTCGCTGCGATGGCTCGCCGGCGTCTGCCTTACCGGCCTGACCAGCACCGCGTTGATGGCGGTCGCGCTCTCCGTCGCCGTCGACGGCCGCGAACGGCTTGCGATCCCCGCCTCCGCCTTTGCCAAGACCGCGCTCCCCGGTCCGGATGCCGATGACAGCGCGGTCCGCGGGTCGCGGCTCGTGCAGACCGCCGTCATTGCCAAGCCCTCGAACCGACGCATCCTGCAGGTGCCGACCGCCGTACGCCAGGGCGACAGCGACGTGGTCCATTACGAGCCGTTTTCCGAGGTCAAGATGGCGCTCGCCGCCAATTACGGCGAGACACCCTCCTATCCGGCCTTCGATCCCTTCGCCGTGTTTTCCTCGAGCGACACGCCGACCGATGTCCAGCACGGCGCCGACGTGATCTATGACACCGACGTCCAGGGCGAGGTCGAGATCCGCTCGATCGCCTTTCCGATGACGCGGCCGGACGCGCCGTTCGCCGCCGACCTCAGCACCGAGGAGATCGAGGCGACCATTCTCGCCAACGAAGCCTCGCTTCAGGACAGCGTCAGCGAAATCTCGATGCTGAGCTATGTCGACCCCGACCGGTTCGAGCCGGAACCCAGCCTGTTGCCGCTCAAACCCGCGCTCAGCGCCCAGATCATTGACGAGAATGTTTCGGTGAGCGCGCTGCAATCCGTGTTCACCCGTGATTTCAGCGACGACATTCTGCCGGTGCGCCAGGCGGTGGAGACCGCCGCACTGTTGACGGCGGCGGGCTATCCCCCGCCGCAGGCCAACGAGCTTGGCCGGCTGATCCAGGAGGGCACGGGATCGGCGATGCTCAGGGCCGGTGACACGCTGCGCATCGGACTCCTGCGCATGGGCCGCAACATGCGCGTCGTGCGCCTCAGCCTCTACCGTAACGGCGAGCATCGCATGACGATGGCGCTCAATGACAAGGGGCGCTTTGTCGAAGGCACGCCGCCGGCCATGAGCGATGCGGTCGCCAATGCCACCGCGGACGAGACCGACCTGCTGCTCGGCACATCGCAGAAGCCGGTGCGGGTCTATGACGGCATCTACCGGGCCATGCTGAGCTACGATCTGAACGAACAGATGTCGGCGCAACTGGTCAATCTTCTGGCCAGCAAGGTCGATCTGCAGTCGCAGGCCTCGCCCGAAGACACGCTCGAGCTGTTCTTCTCCGATGCCGACCCCAAGGGCGGGGCGACGGAAAGCTCCGAACTGTTCTACATCGATGCGGAGATCGGCGGTCAGGACATCGCGCTCTACCGTTTTCGCGATCCGGAAACGGGCGCCGTGGACTTCTACGACAAGGATGGCCGCAGCATCCGGCGCTTCCTGCTACGCAATCCGGTGCCAAACGGCCGGTTCACCTCAGGCTACGGCATGCGCCGCCACCCGGTGCTGAAATACGCCCGCATGCATCCGGGCGTCGACTGGGCGGCACCGACCGGCACCCCGATCATCGCCGCCGGCGACGGCATCGTGGAAAAGGCCGGCTGGGCCAGCGGATACGGCAACCAGACCATCATCCGCCACGCCAACGGCTACGAGACCTCCTACAACCACCAGAGCAAGATCGCCGGCGGCGTCAAACCCGGCGCACGCGTCAAGCAGGGCCAGATCATCGGCTATGTCGGAGCGACCGGCCTGGTGACCGGCGCGCATCTGCATTACGAGGTGATCGTCAACGGCACCAAGGTGGACCCGATGAAGATCCGCTTCCCGAATTCCGACGCGCTCACCGGCGAAAACCTCGCCCGCTTCCAATCCGAGCGCGCCCGCATCGACGCCCTGCTCGGCAACGACAATGCCGGCGGCCAGGTGGCTTCGAACGCCAACTGATCGGCAAATATCCGCGCAACAAAAAAGGGCCCGCCGGATGGCGGGCCCCTTCGTTTCACGTCGTCCAATTACGCCGCATCTTCCAGCTTGCGGCCGGTGGTGAACACCAGCCGGTCGGAGCCGGCGTCGACGCGCACATGGGTGCCATCGGAGAGTTCGCCGCCGAGGAGCTTCTCGGCCAGCGGGTCCTGCACCGCCGTCTGGATCACCCGCTTCAGCGGACGTGCGCCGTAGGCCGGGTCGTACCCCTTGTCGGCCAGCCAGTTGCGGGCTTCCGGCGTGAGATCGAGTACGATCTTGCGGTCCGAAAGCAGCTTTTCGAGACGACCGAGCTGGATATCGACGATCTGGCCCATATCGTCCCGGCGCAGCCGGTGGAACAGGATGATATCGTCGACCCGGTTCAGGAATTCCGGCCGGAACGAAGCCCGGACCACAGCCATCACCTGCTCGCGCGCGGTCTCGCTGTCCTCGTTGTCGCCAAGCTGCGTCAGGAACTCGGACCCGAGGTTCGAGGTCATGATGATGATCGTGTTGCGGAAGTCGACCGTGCGGCCCTGGCCATCGGTCAGCCGCCCGTCATCGAGCACCTGCAGCAGAACATTGAAGACGTCCGGATGGGCCTTTTCGATCTCGTCGAACAGCACCACCTGGTACGGCCTGCGGCGCACGGCTTCGGTCAGGGCGCCGCCCTCGTCGTAGCCGACATAGCCGGGAGGCGCGCCGATCAGCCGGGCCACGGAGTGCTTCTCCATGTATTCCGACATGTCCATGCGCACCATCGCCGTCTCGTCGTCGAACAGGAACCTGGCAAGCGACTTGGTCAGCTCGGTCTTGCCGACGCCGGTGGGGCCGAGGAAGATGAACGAGCCGATCGGCCGGTTCGGATCCTGCAACCCGGCACGGGCGCGGCGGACCGAGCGCGATACGGCCTGCACCGCCTCGCCCTGGCCGACGACCCATTTCGCCAGTTCGTCTTCCATCCGCAACAGCTTGTCGCGTTCGCCTTCCAGCATCTTGTCGACCGGGATACCGGTCCAGCGGGAGACCACCTGGGCGATATTGTCCGGGGTCACGACCTCCTGCAGGATCGAATCCGTGACGGTGTTGTCTTCCGACTCCGCCTCGGCCAGTTCCTTTTCCAGCTTCGGGATCGTGCCATAGGCAAGCTCGCCCGCCTTCTGGTACTCGCCGCCGCGCTGGGCGATCGCAAGCTCGTTGCGCGCCGTCTCGAGCTGTTTCTTGAGATCGGCGGCCCGGTTGAGCTTGTTCTTCTCCGACTGCCAGCGCGCCGTCAGCGCATCGGCTTCTTCCTCGAGCGAGGCCAGTTCGGATTCAAGCCGCGCCAGCCGGTCCTTGGAGGCCGTGTCGGTTTCCTTCTTCAGCGCTTCCCGCTCGATCTTGAGCTGCATGATGCGGCGATCGAGTTCGTCGAGTTCTTCCGGCTTGGAATCCACCTGCATGCGCACGCGGCTTGCCGCCTCGTCCATCAAGTCGATTGCCTTGTCCGGCAGGAAGCGGTCGGCGATGTAGCGGTTGGAAAGCGTGGCGGCGGCCACCAGCGCGCTGTCGGCGATGCGCACCTGGTGGTGCTGCTCGTATTTTTCCTTCAGCCCGCGCAGGATCGAGATCGTGTCCTCGACCGTCGGCTCGGCAACCATCACCGGCTGGAACCGCCGGGCGAGCGCCGCGTCCTTTTCGACATGCTTGCGGTATTCATCGAGCGTGGTCGCGCCGACGCAGTGCAACTCGCCGCGCGCAAGCGCCGGCTTCAGAAGGTTGGACGCATCCATGGCGCCATCAGCCTTGCCGGCGCCGACCAGCGTGTGCATCTCGTCGATGAACAGGATGATCTGACCGGCTTCCGCCTGCACCTCGTTCAGAACCGCCTTCAGCCTTTCCTCGAACTCGCCGCGATATTTCGCGCCGGCAATCAGCGCGCCCATGTCGAGCGCCATCAGCTTCTTGTCCTTCAGGCTTTCCGGCACGTCGCCATTGACGATCCGGAGCGCAAGGCCCTCGGTGATCGCGGTCTTGCCGACGCCCGGCTCGCCGATCAGCACCGGATTGTTCTTGGTGCGGCGCGACAGGACCTGGATCGTGCGGCGGATTTCATCGTCGCGGCCGATCACGGGATCGAGCTTGCCGTCGCGGGCGTCCGCCGTCAGGTCGCGGGCATATTTCTTCAGCGCGTCATAGGCCTGTTCGGCGCTGGCGCTGTCGGCGGTGCGGCCCTTGCGGATTTCGTTGATGGCCTCGTTCAGGCCGTTCGGCGTTACGCCGGCATCGGCCAGCGTCTTCGCCGTCGAGGCGCTCTTTTCGATCGCAAGCGCGAGCAGCAGGCGTTCGACGGTGACGAAACTGTCGCCCGCCTTCTTGGCGGCCTCCTCGGCGGTGGTGAATACCTTGGCGAGCGGCTGGGCCAGGTAGATCTGCCCATTGCCGCCGGAAACTTTCGGGACTTTCGCGAGCACAGTATCATTGGCAAGGCGCGCCTTGGCGGCGTCGCCGCCTGCGCGCGCGATCAATGAGGCGGCCATGCCTTCCTCATCGTCGAGCAGCACCTTCAGGATGTGCGCGGCGTCGAACTGCTGATGGCCCTCGCCCAGCGCATAGGTCTGCGCGGACTGCAGAAAGCCGCGAACCCGTTCGGAATATTTTTCGAAATTCATGTTTCATGCCTCCATTCCTCACCCTGCCCTTTGGAAAGCGACAGCGCGATGATTCAGGTCAACCCCCTCTTCTGAGGCGAGCCGATGACAGCGGCATTTGCTGCCGCCTGAGGCAGATATGGGAGCGGATTTCGGCCGTTTAAAGAGGCGTCAGAACAAATTAGTTGCAGATATGCAACAGGGCCGGAGGCCTCCGGAATCTCGACTTTCTCCAAGCCGTTCCACCCTTCACCGGCGTCATCCTCGGCCCTGTGCCGAGGATCTAAGCACCTCTCCATGCGACTGGCGTCACGGTAGCCGCTTTTCGTGGTGAGATCGCCTGCCCAAACGCCAACGCCGCTCGCGACCGGCGTGGATAGATCCTCGGGTCAAGCCCGAGGATTGTTTGTTGAAAACG
>NZ_JAINWJ010000088.1 GCF_021021415.1 Martelella mediterranea
TAACCTGAAGGCCGCAGGTTCAAATCCTGCCCCCGCAACCACTGATACCAACACTCCCGAGGAAGTCCCTCCGGGAGTGTTCGTTTTTGAAGCCTTTCCAAGGGCTTGCCGCTCCGTCCACGCCAGGATCTGTCCAAATTCGCCGTAAAGCGTGGCATCGATCTCGCCGCGTTTCTGGCCTGGCGTGAGGACGATCTTCTCGATCAGCATCCGCAGGGCCTCGGCCGCTTCCTGGCGCACTGCGGGGCGATTCAGGGCCTGTGTGAGCTTTGCGACCTTCTTCGCGTAGATTGTTGAGGCCGTCGGTAACAGGTCTGGCTTGTTCTCCGGTGCGTCGGCGAGCAGGGCGGCCAGCTCGGCCTTGCGGGCTTCCAGCTTTGTCATCTTCTCTTTCATCGACGGATGGTACATGCCGTCGGCAATGGCCTCGACGATCTGGGCGATCTGCTTCTCGATCTTAGCCAGTTCCACCTGCCAGGCGTCGCCGTTCGAGCGACGCTCGCGGTTCAGCCGGTTCGTCTCTTCGGCATAGGCGCGCATCGCTTCCGCTGCGACCTCGGGCGCCATCATGCGGTCCTTGAGCCCGGAGAGCACGCGTTCTTCCAGTTCTTCCTGTCGGATGGTGCGGCTGTTGGAGCAGGTGCCTTTGCTGATGTGGTTGGAGCAGGCGAACCGACCCGCGCCGCGCAGCGAATAGGGACCGCCACAGGAGCCGCAGTAGACCAGGCCGGACAGAAGAGACTGAGGCCGACGCTTGCCATTGAGCTGGTTTTTCTTGTGATGCTGGCGGACAGCTTCGGTGACGTTCGCGTATTCGTCGGCGATCACCGCCTGCCGATCGCGCACCGCTTGCCAAAGGGCATCATCGACAATCCGCAGCTCGGGCACCTCGCGGATCAACCATTCGCTCTCCGGGTTGAGGCGCGAGACGCGCCTGCCGGTCGACGGGTCCTTGATGTAGCGCAGCCGGTTCCAGATCAGGCGGCCGATATAGAGCTCGTTATTTATGAGACCCGTTCCGCGTTTCACATGGCCACGGATCGTGGTGTCTCCCCACGGCTTGCCGTTAGGTCCCGGAATACCCTCTTCGTTCAGTCTGCGTGCGATCGTTCGCGGACCGATTCCTGATGCGAATTCGCGGAAGACGCGACGGATGATATTCGCCTCAGCCTCGTCGATCTCCCGGCCGCCTCGGATCGGCTCTCCTCGGGCATCGAGTTGCTTGACGACCTTGTAGCCATAGCAGAGCCCGCCACCGGACTTGCCTTCCTCCACGCGACCACGAAGGCCTCGATGTGTCTTGGCGGCGAGATCCTTGAGGAACAACGCATTCATCGTTCCCTTCAGGCCGACATGCAACTCGCTGATCTCGCCTTCCGCCAGCGTTACGATCGGTACGCCGGCGAACTTCAGATGCTTGAAGAAAGTCGCGACATCGGCCTGGTCGCGGGAGATGCGATCCAGAGCTTCGGCCAGCACCATGTCGAACTGCCCGGCCTGGGCGTCCTGCAGCAGTGACTGGATGCCGGGACGCAAGATCATGCTCGCACCGGAGATGCCGGCATCCTTGTACGTGCCGACGATCTTCCATTTCTCGCGCTTCGCCTGCTCGCGGCAGATACGGAACTGGTCCTCGATTGAGGCCTCCCGCTGATTGTCTGAAGAGTAGCGGGCGTAGAGCGCGACACGCATCATGCAGAACCTCCCGTTACGCAACCTTGTCGAAGCGGCTCGGCTGGATCAGCACCTCGGCGGAAATCCCGAGTTGTTCATGCAAATGCCGGATCATGTCGATCGACAGACCGCGTTTGCGGTTGAGAACGTCGGCCACCCGGTTGCGGGGACCGATCATTGGTTCGAGGTCCTTGCGGGTGAGCCCCTGCTGCTCCATCCGAAACCGGATCGCCTCGATTGGATCGGGCGGATCCATCGGATAGTGCTTCGCTTCATAGACCTCGATCAGCGTAGCGAGCACGTCAAGGCGGTCCCCTTCGGGTGTACCGTTCTTGGCACCCCAAAGGCGTTCCACCTCTTCGAGTGCTGCATCGTAGTCCGCTTCGGAGCGGATAGGTCTTAGCTCAGTCGCCATGTCTCACCTCAGCTACGTCTATCCTGTCATATGCCTTGTGGGTGCCGATCCACTTGATCCAGACGATGCCCTTCTCGAAGTCGACGGCCACCACCAGGCGGTAGTCGTTGCCCTTGATGTTGAAGACAATCCGCTCGGCGTTAACGATGCTGGCCGTGGCGTAGTGTCTCTTAACATCGGCGGAACTCGCCCACTCTGCCTTACTGACTTCATCGAACCACGCATCGAGCGCGGCCTTCACGGCTGGCTGATTCTTTTGCCCCGCGAGGCTTTCGACGAACTCCCGTAAGGTGCGGCGGGCAATGATCCTCATTTGAGTCTCAATGTAGCACGGGACCATTATGGTCTCAAGGTCAAATATCGAAGCCCCGGCGGCGATCCTGCCACCGGGGCAACATGCCTGTATGTGATGCAGCCTACGTAGGTTTGCTGCTCTTTTGTCGAATAAGCTTTCGTTCCCGAGATTCTTGTCGTTCGAATTGCTCGCGCGCAATCTGGCGACCGATCAGGCGCGCCAGACGAAGCACAGGTTCGTCCGAACCAAAGTGCGCGTCGACAGACCCCACTTTACCTGTGGAGTTGCGGCCTTTCTGAACCTTCCTTTCTCGATAGGCTGCCATCTCTCTCAGAATCCCGCCGACAATCGACGGGTTGATGAGAGAGCTTTCAATCAGCGATGAAAAGTCTCACTGGAACGAGGCGAAACAACCGGCGACTGTAGCGTGCAAATCGGCGGGGTGAGGATCGCTTGTCATATCGAAGAGGGCCGTTGGCGCCCAACACTACGGGATTGAGGCTCGAACGGATAATTGCCACCCGGCGTAAGGAAACCCTGCCGGCTACGTCAATACTCCTGACACGGGTGAGGATCATGTCCTCGCAGTGCATCTCTGCTCGTTATCTAAAAGGAGAAACAGGATGAAGACGATCTACTTAATCCTCTCGGTATCAGCCATTGCGCTCGCCTCCGCCACCGCCCAGGCCGCTCAACACGGGCAGGAAGAGCCCGGTGGAATGATGCAGCAGCATGGTGGCCCGACCACCGGCCTGATGGGTCAAAGCGGCATGAATAGTCAGGGCGGTATGGGCCACGGCATGGTGCTCAAGATGATGATGGCCATGATGGATACTGACGGCGACAGCGTACTCTCACTTGAAGAGTTTCAGGCTCTACACGCCCGAATGTTCGGACTGATCGACGCCGATGGGGACGGAGCGCTTACTCTTGAGGAGATCCAGTCCTTCATGCAGGACGGCAAAATGCCTGCCGGAGGAGCTCACTAGGCCGCCGCTCCGAGAGATGCTGGGCTGCGGCAGGCTAGGCAGCCAGACCATCCCTGGTCCTGCCTCAGCAGGATTAGTTTCGGTTCCGGTCGCAAATGAGATTCGCCCTCCAGGCGAAGAGTTGTAGGCCTATGTCAGCATTGCCCACAACCTTACCAAAATAGGGGACTGGCGGCGCGGAAAGTGCGCAGCCACCCCGCCGCGTGATTCTGGGACAGCGTGGCCGTGCCGATTGAAACGATGTCGGCAGATCACACATCCGACTAGCCCTGACACTCTCACTCCGCCTTCGGCGACTCGGCGTCCGCCGACCAATGCAGATTGGCCGGGAGCTCAAATTGTGTGCGATCGAAAAGCCGAGAGCGCCTCGCCTAATTGTCCTCTCAAGGGGAATCTCCAGTTTCTAGCTCGTTATGCGCCGTCGTCGCCCTTTCTTCCAAGAAACAGCGTCCCCGCTGTGCCATCCAGGATTTTTGCCGCATCGGCCAGAAGTCCAATCCCTGCCACCGCTCCACCAGCCTGCACAAAGCGGCTGGCGGCCTCGACCTTCGGGCCCATCGAGCCAACGGGCAAGTCAAGCTGTTCGGTTTCGTCAGGGGAGATGGCCTGCACGGGTGAGGCTTGCGGCGTACCCCACTGGCGATAGACAGCATCAACGTCGGTCAGCAGCAACAACGCATCTGCTTTGAGCTGTTCGGCCAACAGTCCGCTCGCCCGGTCCTTGTCTATGACGGCTTCGACACCCACCAGAGAGCCATCCTCGAGCTTAACTACAGGAATGCCTCCGCCGCCGGCGCAAATCACAATCACTTCGCGTTCGACCAAAAGCTTTATGACGCGCATGTCCGGTATTTCCAGTGGCAAAGGCGAGGACACGATCCGCCGCCAGCCTGTCCCGTCAGGCGCAATCCGCCAGCCACGTGCTGCGGCCAGCCGGCGAGCTTCCTTCTCCTCATAAGTTGGACCAACCGGCTTGGTGGGGTTGGCGAAGGCCGTATCTTTCGAGTCTACGACGACCTGTGTTAGTAGCGTCACAACTGGGACTGCATGGTCGAGCGCATTCTCCAACTCTTGCTCGATCAGGTAGCCGACCATCCCCTCCGTCTCAGCGCCCAGAACATCGAGAGGGTAGGCTTCGTCAGGCCTGTATGCTGCACCTTGCAATGCGAGCAGACCGATCTGCGGCCCGTTGCCGTGTGTGACGACGAGACGATGGCCCGCACGAACCATCTCAGCGAGCGAGGCAGCCGCGCGTCTGACGTTGTCGCGCTGTGTCTCGGCGGTCATCGGCTCGCCACGCTGCAGAAGCGCATTGCCGCCCAAGGCTACGACGACTAGCATCTCAGTTACCGATCGTGGCAACGAGCACCGCCTTGATAGTGTGCATGCGGTTCTCAGCTTGGTCGAAGACGATCGACGCCGAGCTCTCGAACACCTCGTCGGTCACTTCCATTGCGTCAAGTCCGAACTTTTCGGCAATTTCGGCTCCAACGCTGGTTGCGGTGTCATGGAAGGCGGGAAGGCAATGCATGAACTTGGTGCAAGGATTGCCGGTCTTGCTCATCAAGTCCGCATTGACCTGATAGGGCATCAAAAGCTTGATGCGTTCGGCCCATTTTTCTGCCGGCTCTCCCATCGAGAGCCAGACGTCGGTGTAGACGAAATCCACACCGTCGACAGCGCGTTTGACGTCGTCGGTAATCATCACGCGTGCCCCGGTTTGCCCAGATATCATTTCGGCTTCCTCGCGGATCGCATCCGCGGGCCAACAGGCCTTTGGCGCACACAGCCGCACATCCATTCCCATCTTGGCGCCGCCAATAAGAAGGCTATCGCCCATGTTGTTGCCGGCATCGCCGACGAAGACGTAGGAGATTTCATTCAACGTCTTATCCGAGTGCTCTTTCATAGTGAGGAGGTCGGCCAGAATTTGGGTGGGATGGAACTCGTCTGTGAGGCCGTTATAAACAGGTACGCCAGCATAGGCTGCGAGTTCTTCCACGATCGTCTGCCCGAAGCCGCGATACTCTATCGCATCATAGACACGGCCGAGCACCCGCGCGGTATCCTTCACGTTCTCCTTGTGTCCAAGATGGCTTCCTGACGGGCCGAGATAGGTGACGGTCGCACCCTGGTCGTGCGCCGCGACCTCGAAACCAACCCGAGTACGGGTGGAGTCCTTTTCAAATATTAGAGTATCCGTCTTTATCAAGCCCTCATTTGCGCCCATTT
>NZ_JAINWJ010000089.1 GCF_021021415.1 Martelella mediterranea
ACGAAACGCCCCAAACTGTTCAGACAAACCGAGCCACCTCTTTCCGACGTGTGACGGGATGCATTACGCTCATAGCGGACGCATGCCCAGTCTCAAACAGTTTCAGGAAATACCGATTATTGTGCTGCCCAATGGATCGAGCAAGTTCTGCTACAGACATTGCTCCTTCCGGTTTGGCTTCTTTCCCATGGCGCGCATGCCAGTGGTCAACTGACGTCATAAGAATTCGAATCGCGTTATATCCCCTCTGATCCTCCTTCACGCCAACGGTTACCGTGCCGGCGCGAATGGCATCAATGACGGCATTGACGCCAACTTTCTTGCGCTTTGCTGCAAGGTTGATCGTCTCCCATCCTTCGTCGGGCACACCGGACACCGTCACTCTGGCCCGCAACTCAGCAATGAGAGCGAGTCCATCCTCGATTTTCCATATCGACCTGACGGAATCATTCGATATGTGCGGTTTCAGAACACCATCGCGATGAAGTGCTCGCAATTCCCTTCTTGTCGCGCCCATTGCAGACTGCATCTCAATTCGCCCCACCAGTGCGGGCAGTGTTTTCAGCAAATCTGCGTACTTGATGGCGTCGAAAAGCCGCCTGGGTTCAGGGCGGGGATCATTGGCATCAAGCACGCCAGCCTCAACCAGATAATTGTTGAGTACGCGCGGCGAGAAGCCTGTTTCTTTCGAGGCGCTGAGTAACGAATGGAAGTGGCGACGACCAACGGGTTCTCCTAACACGACCTCGGTGCCAGCGTACTCCCAGTGATCCAATATGCAATCTCGTAGAATTGTCCGGAAAACAGTGAAGCCGGATCTTTGACAAAATCGATCGAGAGCTTTCCGTATAGCTGCCCAAACGCTGCTTTGGGCGTATCGCGTCCGTTGTTTGCTTCCAGTGCCAGGCGATCGAGAGCATTGCGAACACCGTCTTCTCCGCGGCTGACGATTTCGAAACCTGCGGAAAGCGCTGCGTGCCGGCGACGCCAGTCATCATTGACTTCAGCTGTTGACAGAGAGCGAAGCTTCATTCCCAGCAGCAGACAGACGGTCGAAACGGCATAAACAGTTAGGCTGGAAAGCCAAGTGTCATCCTGGCCGGACGATAGCCGTCTATCCAACCATGTGTCGTAAGGTAACGGCTTGCATAGCTGCTGTACTATGCGTCCGTTCGCTAGTGCCTCTGCAACCGCCGGCAAATGCAAGGTAAAATCGCTCCGCTCGATTAGTGGTTGCGACCTCCACAATGGAACAAGTGGCTGCTTGTGCCTTACGCACAAGATAGATTCTCTGAATTGCCAATCGCCTCGCATTGCCATCGCAGCAGCCGGCGCATTCGCGCAGTTGTCCATATCTTCACGAAGACAGTGTGGGCAGCCGCGGACAACTGGATTTCGGAGAGAACGAGTGCCGTATAGTTCGCCTCGAAAATTGAGCCTAACATCACCTGCTGGGCTCCCAGCCCAGGAAACCTGATCCGCAAGCTGCTCAATCGAAAGCCGCCCCCAATAGGCCATTCGCTTAAGTGCTTCGTCTTCCTGATTGATGACACGTTTCAGCGAAACGCCCATATCGGAAGCATACTCTCTTGCGCTGACGCCTTTGGACGCGGCCAGCCGCGAAAGGTAGGAAATCGTTGTCTCGCGCGATTTGGGCGACGGAGGCGCGGGCAAGACGCTAGACATCAGAGCAAAATCCTCAAGCTGTGTGGAATCGCAGGCTATCAATAGCGGATTGCCATCTCAAAAGGCTTGGCGCAATACGACGAACATGAAGCTGAGCGAGCGCCATGAGGCGAGCCCGCTGACCGAGCTGAAGCATGTTCGTTCAACGGCAGACCGAAAGGCTGCCGAGGACGTCGCCAGCCGCCAGCGCTGCGAGGATTTCGATAGCTTCAGGCAATTGTTCGAAAAGGTTCAGCGCGAACTTGAAAACGGGTAGCGCGAAACGCGAGCGTTCGAACTCAAGGCCGAAATTCAGCCTGGACGCTTCTTTATCGTCGAGGGGCAGAAGGCCTATGTCGCTGAGATGGGCGAGGAAACGCTGACCGATCAGGGTCGGACGGATGCGCGTCTGCGCGTCATTTTCGACAATGGCACCGAAAGCAACATGCTGATGCGTTCACTGCAAAGGGCGCTCAACAAGGACGAGGCCGGGCGTCGCATTACCGAACCCGTCGCCGGCCCCCTGTTTTCCGATGCACTTGAGGAGGGCGACAGCACCTCCGGTACGATTTATGTTCTCAGAAGCAAGTCCGACCACCCGATGGTCGCGGAAAATCGTGAACTGGTGCACAAGATCGGCGTGACGACCATGGATGTCGAAAAGCGGATCGCGGGCGCGCACCTGCAGCCGACTTTTCTCATGGCGCCGGTGGATGTCGTGGCAACCTATGAGCTATTCAACATCAACCAGACGCGCCTGGAAAACCTCATCCATCGCGTCTTTGGTCCGGCCCAGCTCGATATCGAAGTCCCCGATCGCTTTGGCCGCCCGGTCACGCCCAGGGAGTGGTTTCTGGTGCCGCTCTTCATCATCGACGAGGCCGTTCAGAAAATCCGCGATGGCTCAATCACGCATTACCGCTACGATCCGCAACGTGCGAAGTTGGTCAGGGAAGAGCGGGCTTGAGGTGAGGGGCGTCGGCCAGGGTTTAGGGATAAGCATCGGGCGCTCGCCACATTCGGAAGGTCGTCCAATCGACCGCCGCCATTGCCTCGATACCTGCGAAAAGTTCGTCGTCTCGCCTGTTTCGAAAGTCCCCACCCGTCGTCACTACGGCACGTTGGAAAGCGCGTTCCTCGGGGAGCGGGACTTTCGAGCGCTTTGCGCACCTTTTTGGCGACGCGTTCAACAATAACGTTGTATATTGTAACGATACGAGATACAGTCAGTCATGATTATCAGTTTCCGCCATAAGGGCCTCGAAACGTTCTTTCGCACCGGTTCAACGCGAGGCATCCAGGCGGCTCACGCTTCAAAGCTGAGGCGTATATTGGGTTTGCTGGACGCGGCGGACGGGCCGCAGGCTATGAATTTGCCATCGTTAAGGTTGCACCGGCTCAAGGGCGATCTGGCCGGTCATTGGTCGGTATGGGTCAACGGGAACTGGCGGGTGACGTTCCGTTTCACCGAAACCGGAGCCGAACTTGTCGATTATCAGGACTACCACTGAAAGGAGTCGATGACATGATGAACAATCCTCCGCATCCAGGCGAAGTCCTCAAGGAAGACGTGATAGCAGCTCTGGGGCTCACCGTGACCGAAGCCGCCGAAAGGCTGGCTATGTCCCGAGTGGCGCTTTCGCGGGTACTGAACTGCAAGGCGGGTATCAGCCCTGATTTGGCCGTTCGCCTGGAACAGGCCGGGGTGAGCACGGCCCGTGCCTGGTTGGCAATGCAGGCCAATTATGATCTGTGGCAGGCCATGCAGCATAAGCAGCCGCCTGTTCGCCGTCTGCAGGAGACTGCAGCTACTTGAAGTGACAGTGGAATGAGGCCATGTCGAAATTGGTCTGCATGTCGATCCAGAATTCCGGGGTCGTTCCAAGAGCCCTGGATAGCCGAAGAGCCGTGTCAGGTATCACGGCCGTTTGCTCCTCCACCAGTCTTTCGATGCGGGTACGCGGCACACCGATTGCTTTGGCAAGGTTAGCTGACGTCAGTCCGAGTGGCTCCAGAAATTCATGCTTTAGGATTTCACCAGGATGACGGGGGGCGGTCAGAAGTCCCATGAGCATTTCCTTTCAGTATCAGTATCAGGATCAGAGGAATCTAAACCCTAGTAAGTCTCTTTCACGGGAAGCCATGCGACACTCAGATCTATCCTAGCCTAGAATATGCTAGCATACGCTACAACGACGGGAAGCCATGCGATTTGCCCACCATCCGCGTCTAGTAGATCTGGTTTTGTTGGCAGAGGGACGGCCTCTCCCTGTTCCCGAAACTCCGCTGCGGCGGACTTCAGAAGCTCTTGCGCAGCGCGCAGCGCTTCATCGTGACTGGCTGCACCGCCACCGCCAAACTCGGGGCTATGATAGCCCCAAACCTCGGCTTCGCGATGGATGACAACAGGGTACATCCGGGTGTTGATCATTGCGGTTTTGGCAACAAACCTTGTGCTTTTGCGCGGGCGGATTCATCGCCAAGTTGGTCTATCTTTTCAAAGAGCCTTACGATCTGATGCCGCAGCGAGCGTGCTTCTCGCTGTTCAAATATCGCTTTCTGGGCTGCCGCACGGATCTCCGCTGCGCGATCTATCAATGGAGCAAGGTTGATGCCGAACTCTTGCTTGATCAGCCCGTTCACGCGCCAACCTCTGCGCCCGCTGTGGGTGGAGCAGCTTTTGACGAGGAACCGACTTGAAATCAGTTTAGCTTCAATCCGCGATTTCCGTTACCGAGGGCCAGAAGGCACATATACGTCCCGGCTCATAATCACCATCTTGGGTGGAAGACATCGCAAACCTCAGGTAGGCCACATCACCTTTGCTGAGGCCCAGAACGCGGCAACCGGTTTCCAGCAAGTCGAGCAATTGCCATCGAGTCATACCTTTTGGCAAACCTGCATGCGTCAGAGGCTTTGTCATCTTGCCACCTCCGCATCAGAGCTTGAGGCGAAGCGTGTAATGGGATAAAGGAAAGAGGCAATGTGCTTTTTTGTGTCGTCGGAGGTGGCTGCAACCCTTCCGGCGATTTTTCTTTTATGGGGAAGATGTTCGCAGACGTTGGAACTCTTCGACGTAAGTCCTTGTTTTCTTATGATGACCGAAATTGGATTTTTCTTCGGTAACCTATTGAAAAGTAAGCAATCACCCTGTTCTGCAGGGGTCGCCATTCACCAAAATCGTGTCATTAAGGCTTTGAAATTTATGTTCTTTTTTAACGTGCGGGGATTTCGGGTTCAGATGCGGGGTAGGGTGTTCCCGTTTGGTCTTTCCGAGGCCTGTTTTGAGAGTTTGCGGCGGCCCGCCTCTCGGGTGTAGAGGCCGGCCATAGAATCGGTTTCCCAGCCGAAGCGCGCCTTCAGCTCCTCGGTCGTGCCGCCAAGTTCGGCCAGGTCGATCGCGCCCTTCTTGCGCAGGCCATGTGTGCGCGGGGCGACGCCGGCCTCTTTGCACATCTTGCCGAACCAGTTGCCGAAAGAGGCGGCGCTTTTGAACGGGCGGCCATGCACCGGCGTCGTCAGAAAGGCCATCTGATGGGTCTTGCAGGCATCAAGCGCGATCGCGAGTTGCGGTGAAATATCGATATAGACCATCTTGGCATTCTTGCTCGCGCGAAACTCGATAACACCGTTCTTGACATGCTGCGGCTCGAGCCTGAAGACATCGCCCCGCCGAAGGCCGGTCCGTAGCAGCAGGTCCATGGCGGGTCGCGCCTGGCTGCCAAGCGGGTGCGCCTTGTAAAACCGCCGTTCTCTTCATCGAACAGCTGTGCCATAAGCACAGCCATGGCCCCATGTCTTAGAGCCGGATTCAAAAGTTCATGACGGGAAACAATA
>NZ_JAINWJ010000009.1 GCF_021021415.1 Martelella mediterranea
AAGGATAAGGGACCATCAAGAACAACAGAGTTGATGACGTCCACAAAAAGGATAGGCTTGTCAGCGGCCAAAAAAACCCTCCGAAGCGATGCCTCGGAGGGTTTTTTGTATCAGCCGATGGCTTTCGCCAATCAGGCGGCGCTGAGGTTTTCAGCAGCGCTCTTGCCGGTGCGACGGTCGGCGACGACTTCGAAATTGACCTTCTGGCCTTCCGAAAGCGTGGTCATGCCGGAGCGCTCAACGGCGGAGATGTGAACGAATACGTCCTTGCTGCCGTCTTCCGGCTCGATGAAGCCATAGCCCTTGGTGGAGTTGAAGAATTTTACGGTTCCGACGCTCATAACGATTTCCTTTCAAATCGTGCGTTCAAAGATCACATGATCTACATCATGCATTTGCTCGACTTTGATAGAAGATCGTTCTGGGCGCTTTCGCGCAGACGTAACTTAACAAACAAATTCGATAGCCGCTTTGTTACGCGACATTGGCGCGCTGGGCAATACGCTAATTTTCTAAATTTTGGTACGGTTGACGCGATGAGCGCGGTGGAAACACCGGCGCCTGCCGGTTCGCGCGCGCGAAGAAGGCGCATTCGTTCGGCCCAAAAAGAACGCCCCCTGCCCGGGAGGATGGGCAGAGGGCGTATGGGAAAAATGTGCCGCCGGCATTGGGCGGCTGAACCGCTATCGCTTACTTGACCGCTTTGCGGGCAATGTTACGAATGTCTTCGCGGTTGATACCGAGATCGGCCAGCTCGCGGCTGTTCATGCGATTGAGTTCGCTGACGGTCTGACGGTATTTCATCCAGCTGTTGAAGCTACGTGCCATGCTCATGTCTATCTCCCTTCGTTTGAAGGTTTCTGGCGTCGCATTCCTTGCGGCGCATCCCTGTCTTTCGACAATTCCGATATAGGCGTTTCAACGGGTGCCTGGCAGATAGGCAAAAGCAACAGTCCTATGCACTGAACGCAAGGCTTGAGATTTCCGGTACGGAAGAAGGGGGCGGATCGGTCATGACGCTGCCATCAAGACAAAAAAATAACGCTCACCGGGGGAGGAGGATCCGGTGAGCGTCATTTTGGTTGGCCGGTGATTTGGGAGGAGGAGGAGGATCACCGACCTATCGAGGGGCATTTGGGAGGAGGAGGAGGATGCCCCACGAATTCCGAATTTTGTCGTGTCAGAAGGAAGCCTTGCGGGCAACCCGACGGATGTCCTGACGGCTGATGCCGAGATCGGAGAGCTCGCGGGTCGACATGCGGTCAAGCTCGGCAACAGTCTGGCGGTACTTCATCCAGTTGTTGAAAGTGCGCGTAACACCCATTGTCATTCTCCTTCGTTCGGCAGCGTCTGATTGACGCTCATCAATTCGTCTTGACCCGGGATATAATCGATTGATCCAAACGCGAACAGAGACGTTTGAGCATTGCGCCTATGCAAAAAACGCAGGGCTCCGAAATGGGAGCAGAAAACTGCCCCGCACGGAAGCTGAGAGCCAGCGGCGTGGGCGTTGCACGGCCTTTGTCGAAAGGTACAATAAGAAGAAGTGACTGGTGCTGCCGGAGAGATTTGAACTCTCGACCTCTCCCTTACCAAGGGAGTGCTCTACCCCTGAGCTACGGCAGCCCGTATTTCCGACTTGCGGAAGGTTTCCGGCACCGGTCCGGTGCAGGCAAGCGGCCTATTGCCATAGCTCGACTTCGAGTGCAAGACGCTTCAAGAGAATTCTTTCGCATCCCGACCGTTTTGCCGAAACGATGACAGCCATGGACGACAAGCCGAGCAAGAAAGCATCCGAGCGCGCCGCGGAAGAACGCAAGGCCCGCGCGGCGCAGAAGCTCAGGGAAAACCTGATGCGGCGCAAGCAGCAGTCGCGCGCGCGCCGCAAGGGCGCGGCCGACGAGACCGACGGCCTGCCGGCCTCAAGTAGCCGGAAGAACACAGAGGATTAACCCTGGCGGATTGACCCGACGCTTTCCGCCGTGTCCGCCACGCCCCTGCCATTTTTGGCCGGTCCCTTGGGCCTATCCCGCGCAACTCATTCAATCTCGCGCAAATCCGCCGGTTTCGGCAACGACTTGTCAACCAATGCGATTGATCATACGGGCCGTTTCGTCTAATGCGACGCCCCATAGCTTCAAGGAGAGGCCGGGCCTGCCCCGGATTGACATCATATGGATAGAATCAGAGTAGTCGGCGGCAACCCGCTCAAGGGCGTCATCCCCATCTCCGGCGCGAAGAACGCCGCCCTGCCTCTGATGATCGCCTCGCTGCTCACCAGCGACACGCTGACGCTTGAGAATGTGCCGCATCTGGCCGATGTCGAATCGCTGATGCGCATTCTCGGCAGCCATGGCGTCGATATCTCGGTCAAGGGCCGGCGCGAGCGCCAGGGCGACGGCTATGCCCGCACCATTCATTTCTCCTGCCCGACGATTACCGACACCACCGCGTCCTATGAACTGGTGCGCAAGATGCGCGCCTCGTTCTGGGTCATCGGCCCGCTTCTGGCGCGCGAGGGCATTGCCCGGGTTTCGCTGCCCGGCGGCTGCGCCATCGGCACCCGCCCGGTCGACCTGTTCATCGAAGGCCTGAAGGCGATGGGCGCGGAGATCGAGATCGAGAGCGGCTATGTCGAGGCGAAGGCGCCTAAGGGCGGACTTGCCGGCGGGCGCTATGTGTTCCCCAAGGTCTCGGTCGGCGCCACCCACACGCTGATGATGGCGGCAACGCTTGCCAACGGCACCACCATTCTGGAAAACGCCGCGCGCGAACCGGAAATCATCGATCTCGCCAACTGCCTGAAGGCCATGGGTGCGAAAATCGAGGGTGCGGGCACCACCACGATCACCATCGAGGGCGTCACCTCGCTTTCCGGCGCCCGCCATGCCGTGCTGCCGGACCGGATCGAGACCGGCACCTATGCCATGGCGGTCGCCATGACCGGCGGCGAAGTCACGCTTGAAAACACCGATGCCAAGCTGCTTTCGGCGGCGCTCGCCGCGCTGAGCGCCGCCGGCGCGGAGATCACCACCACCGAAACCGGCATCCATATCGTCGGCCACGGCGATGAGATCCGCCCGGTGGACGTCACCACCGAGCCCTATCCCGGCTTTCCGACCGACCTCCAGGCGCAGTTCATGGGGCTGATGACCCGCGCCAAGGGCACGGCGCGGATCGTCGAGACCATTTTCGAAAACCGCTTCATGCATGTGCAGGAACTGGCACGCCTCGGCGCCGATATCGCGCTTTCCGGCCAGACGGCGACCATCCGCGGCGTCAAGGAGCTTCACGGCGCGCCGGTGATGGCGACCGATCTGCGCGCATCCGTGTCGCTGGTCATTGCCGGTCTTGCCGCGAAGGGCGAAACCAATGTGTCGCGCGTCTACCATCTCGACCGCGGCTTTGAGCGTCTGGAAGAAAAACTCACCAATTGCGGCGCGGAAATCGAGCGGATTTCCGACTGAGCCGGATAAACTGGTCCAAGGGCGGGGTCGAGCGGTTGCGGAATCCCTTCCTTGGCTCTATCTCGGTGTAAACACCAATCGCCGGGAATTTATGCAATGACGACCGATCCCCTGAAGCTTATGGCGCTCGACGAGGAAGACCTCGCCGTGATTTCGGCCCATATGCAGGACGCCGTCTTTCTCTCGCCGGATGTGTCGTTCTCCAAGGTGGCGGGACAGCTTCAGCTTCTCACCAACCGGTTCGTTTGGGAAAAGAAGCGCGGCTTCTTCAAGAAGCCCGAACGGCGGCGCGCGGCGCTGGTGTTCAAGCGGGTCACCGCGGTGCGCAGCATCGGTCTCGAACGCGATGACCGCGACGCGGTCAACAATCTTCTGTCGATTCAGTTCGAGAAGGCGGGCGAAGGCCCGGAGGGCTCGATCGTGCTGACGCTGTCGGGCGGCGGCGAGATCGTGGCGGATGTCGAATGCATCGAGGCGCTGATGAGCGATCTTTCCGGTAGCTGGGAAGCCCGCGCAAGGCCCCACCACCCCCGCTGACCCCTTCCGCTGACCCTTTCTTCAATTGAGTGACCGAGGCAAATATGGCGATCTGGCTGAACGCGGCGGATAACGGTTTCGAGAGCGCCTTCAAGGACCTGCTTTCGATGAAGCGCGAGGTCTCGAAGGATGTCTCCGACGTCGTCGAGACGATCCTCGCCCGCGTGCGCGTCGAAGGGGATGCCGCCCTTGCCGATTACTCGGCCCGTTTCGACAGCATCGACTTCACCGTCACCCCTATGCGGGTCGGCGCGGACGAGATCGAAGCCGCCTATGCCGCCGTCGATCCCAAGGTGATCGATGCTCTGACGCTTGCCGAGAAGCGCATCCGCAGCCACCACGCACGGCAATTGCCGAAGGACGATTTCTACGAAGACGATATCGGCGTCGGGCTCGGCCATCGCTGGACGGCGGTCGAGGCTGTCGGGCTCTACGTGCCGGGCGGCACGGCGAGCTATCCGAGTTCGGTGCTGATGAACGCAGTACCCGCCAAGGTCGCGGGTGTGGAGCGCATCGTCATGGTGGTGCCGGCGATGAAGGGCGCGGTCAACCCGGCCGTGCTTGCGGCCGCGAAGATCGCCGGCGTGACCGAAATCTACCGCATCGGCGGCGCCCAGGCGGTGGCGGCTCTGGCCTATGGCACCGAGACCATCGCCCCGGTCTCCAAGATCGTCGGCCCCGGCAATGCCTATGTCGCCGCCGCCAAGCGCGCCGTGTTCGGCACGGTCGGCATCGACATGATCGCCGGCCCCTCCGAAGTGCTGGTAATCGCCGACGGAGACAACAATCCGGACTGGATCGCCGCCGATCTTCTGGCCCAGGCCGAACACGATACCGGCGCGCAGGCGATCCTGATCACCACCGATGCGGCGCTGGGCCGCGCCGTTGAAGAGGCCTTGGAGCGGCAGTTGAAGACCCTGCCCCGGGCCGAGATTGCCGGCGCGAGCTGGCGCGATTTCGGCGCGATCATCACCGTGCCGGATCTCGAAGCCGCCATGCCGATCGCAAACCGCATCGCGCCGGAGCATCTGGAGCTTGCCGTCGACGACCCGGAGGCGCTGATTCCCGCTGTGCGCAATGCCGGCGCCATCTTTGCCGGCCATTACACGCCGGAAGCGATCGGCGATTATGTCGGCGGCTCCAACCATGTTCTGCCGACCGCCCGCTCCGCCCGGTTCTCCTCCGGCCTGTCGGTGCTCGACTTCATGAAACGCACCTCGATCCTGAAACTTGGCCCCGAACAACTGAATGCGCTTGCGCCGGCGGCCGTCGAGCTTGCAGAATGCGAGGGACTTTCCGCCCACGGGCGATCGGTATCCATCCGCCTCAACCGCAAGGACTAGCAATGAGCGAGGGCGAATTCAGGCTGAGCGATGTCGAACTCGACGAGAGCATCGGCCGGGCCTCGCCCGATGTCGAGCACGAACGCGCGGTCGCGATTTTCGATCTCCTGGAGGAAAACCACTTCAAGCCGGTCGGCCATAGCGGCGGGCCCTACAAGCTGACGCTCTCGATCATCGAAAAGCGGCTGGTGTTCGACATCGCGCTGGAAAATGGCGAGAAGGTTGCGACCCATATTCTGTCGCTAACGCCGTTCCGGCGGATCGTGAAGGATTATTTCATGATCTGCGACAGCTATTACGAAGCGATCAAGTCCGCCTCCCCCGCCAAGATCGAGGCGATCGACATGGGTCGACGCGGCGTTCACAACGAGGGCTCGCAAACGCTGCAGGATCGGCTGAAGGGCAAGATCGAAATGGATTTCGACACCGCCAGACGGCTGTTCACCCTGTTCTGCGTGCTTTACTGGCGCGGCTGAGGGGTGAACCGCACCGAAGAGAGCCGCTCGATGGTGGCGGCATGAACAAAAAGAGCCCGCGCTGCCAAACAAGGTTCACAAACGATGAACTATTGTGTAGGTTCCGCCGCAAATCCCGCAGTCCCGCGCGGTTTTACCGCTGCGACAAGGCTGCAACCCATTGAAACTGGCACTTCCCCGCCGGCAATTGGCCCAAGCGGGGTCGTGGCGTTTGGCGCTTCGCGCCGGCGCAGCAAAGAGAAGAAACGACATACATGGCAAAAGAAGAAGTACTTGAATTTCCGGGCGTCGTCGTCGAGCTTCTGCCGAACGCGACTTTCCGGGTCAAGCTCGAAAACGAGCACGAAATCATCGCCCACACCGCAGGCCGCATGCGCAAGAACCGCATTCGCGTTCTCGCCGGCGACAAGGTCCTGGTCGAAATGACCCCCTATGACCTGACCAAGGGCCGCATCACCTACCGCTTCAAGTAAAAGCGCCGACGCCGAGGATACGGCTTGACCGCACCGAACCCCAAACTCGTGCTGGCATCGGCGTCGCCGCGCAGGGTCGAGCTTCTCGCCCAGATTGGCGTGACGCCGGACCGTGTTCTTCCCGCCGATATCGACGAAACCCCGCTTGCGAAAGAAACCCCGCGACAGCTTGCCGGCAGGCTTGCCCGCCAGAAGGCGGAAGCTGTTTGCCAGACGCTTGCCGGCGATGCCGAATGGCGCGGCGCACTGGTGATCGCGGCGGATACGGTCGTGGCCGTCGGAAGGCGGATTTTGCCGAAGGCGGAGACGGAAGAAGAGGCGAGCGCCTGTCTTGCGCTTCTGTCCGGGCGCGGGCACAGGGTCTATACCGGGCTCTGCGTTCACCCGGTCGGCGAAAACGGCCACAAGGGGCGGGTCGTGGAAACCCGCGTCACCTTCAAGCACCTTTCGAAACAGGAAATCGCGGCCTATCTCGCCTCGCGCGACTGGGAGGGCAAGGCCGGTGGCTACGCCATCCAGGGCCCGGCGGCAGCCTTTATCAGCCGGATCGTCGGTTCGCATTCCGCCGTGATCGGCCTGCCGCTTCATGAGACCGCAATGCTGCTTTCCGGCCGCGACTTCGATGTCGCAGGAGAATGGACATGACCACAAAAGCAAGCGTTGAACCGCTGCGCAAACCACGCAAATGCCCCGAATGCGGACGCCCCTCGACTCGCGAGGACTACCCGTTCTGCAGCAATCGCTGCCGCGAACTCGACCTGTCGCGCTGGCTGACCGGCTCCTACGCCATCCCCGTCGCCGAGGACGAATCGAAGGCGGATGGCGATGAGGGCGAATACTGAGTTTCTCGAAAGCGCCGAAAAATGCCCGCTGCCCCTTGCATGAGGGGGCAAAACGGGGAAACCATCCGGGACGTTCCGACACAACGCTCCGGTGAAAACGATGGACCCCGCACCCTATATCGACATCTATTGCGAACGCACGACCGGCGCCTTCTGGGCCGAGCCGATCAACGCGCTCACGAACCTTGCCTTCATCATCGCGGCGCTCGTCGTCTGGCCCGCGGCCTGGCGCAGGCGCGAGCGTAGCCTGCTGGAACTGACGGTCATCGCGCTGGTCGGCGTCATCGGCGTCGGGTCGTTCCTGTTCCACACGCTCGCCACGCCGCTTTCGGCAGCGCTCGACGTGATCCCGATCTGGCTGTTCTTCTTCCTCTATATCCTGCTGCTGTTCGTGCGGGTGGCCGATGGCAAGACCTTCGATATCATCGGCTACATGATCGCGACGATCATGGGTTTCGCGCTCGTCGTCTATCTGGTCGGACTTATCTCGCGCGGCGGTGACGCACCGCTCAACGGATCGCTGCAATACGCCCCTGCCCTGATCGCCATGGCAGTCGCATCAGTGATCGCGGTCTGGCGCGATCACCCAGTCTGGCGCTATTTCGCGGGGGCCACCGCGATCTTCATCATGTCGCTGACATTCCGCAGCCTCGACCAGTCCACCTGCATGGCAACGGCCGGAATCGGCACCCACTTCCTCTGGCACATCCTCAATGCCACGGTGCTCGGCCTGTTGCTGATGGGCGCGGTTCGGGAACTGCCGCCGAAGAATTAAAACGCAAACGACGCCGTCACCGGCACGTGGTCAGACGGCTTTTCCCAGCCGCGCGCTTCCGTCAGGATATCGAAGCGCTGGAACGCCGGGACGAGGTCCGGCGAGGTCCAGATATGGTCCAGCCGGCGGCCGCGATTGGCGGCCTGCCAGTCCTTGGCGCGGTAGCTCCACCAGGTGTAGAGCTTCTCGTCTTCCCGCGTGACGTGGCGCATCAGGTCCACCCAGCCGCCTTTGGCGATCAGGTCCTTCATGCCCTCGGTCTCCACCGGCGTGTGGCTGACGACCTTCAGAAGCTGCTTGTGCGACCAGACGTCGTTTTCCATCGGCGCGATATTGAGGTCGCCGACCAGGATCGAGCCGATGCCGTCGCCCTGATCAGCCTTCAGCACCTTCATCTCTTCCAGGAAATCGAGCTTGTGGCGGAATTTCGGGTTGATCTCGGGATCGGGCTCGTCGCCGCCGGCCGGCACGTAGAAATTATGCAGCCTGATCTTCCGCCCGCCGGCGTCGAACACCACCGAGATGTGGCGGGTGTCGCCCATGGCGCAGTAATCGGTCGAGAACCCCTCGCCCAGCGGAATGCGCGAGACGATGGCGACCCCGTGATAGCCCTTCTGGCCATGGACCTCGATATGCTCGTAGCCGAGTTCGCGCAGCGGCTTGTAGGGAAACTGGTCGTTCAGGCATTTGATTTCCTGAAGGCAGAGAATATCGGGCTGATAGTCCTTCAGGAAGCGTTCGACGATCGGCAGGCGCAGGCGCACCGAATTGATATTCCAGGTGGTGAGACTGAGTTCCACGGGCGCGCGCCTTCCTTGCTGAACGGGGCATCAGCAATAGGCGATTCGCCCGGTGACCGGAAGGGCGTCAGTTGTTGCTGCCCGGGCTTGCCATGATCTGGTCGTAGGGAATGCGGAACACCGAGCGGGCGAATTTGACCCCGGTGCGCACATTGGAGAGGATCACGGTGGTGTCCTTGCCCTGGGCATCCGTGATCGTCCACTGCCGCAGGTCGAAGGTCTTGCTGTCGAACATCATGGTGATCACCTGATCGCCAAAGATCGACTTGTCGCCGAGCACGATCACCGTCAGCCCATTCTGCTCGCGCACGTCGCGCACCATGCGGTGCTGGAGGTCGATCTGGTCGGCGAGAAGCAGCGACAGCGGCGTGCGCGACAGCGGATAGAAATCCCAGGTATCGAGATCGCCATTGCCGACGGCGACGTTGCGGCCGTCCGCGATCACCTTCAGCGTCGACGGCGGATCATAGTCGAAACGCAGCTTGCCCGGACGCTCCAGATAGAACTTGCCCCCGGATTGCTCGCCGCGCGGGCCGAACTGCATGAACTCGCCGGTCATCGTCTTGACCGAGGAAAAGTGATCGGCAACCCGCTGAGCCGCAACGCCGGAGGAGACAGGCGCGGCCTGGGCGACCTGAACCGAACCGTCGCGCTTGGTCGGCGTCGGCACATCGGCGCCCGTCGGAAGGGTCTGCGCAACGACCGGCAGGCCGATCAGCAGCGCGGCGCCGCCGGCGAGACCGCCGAGGAACTGCCGGCGAACCAGGGACGAAGTGTTTTTAGACTTGCTCATATATCCGATCCTGAAAACTGATTGCGGCCCCGTTGCGCCGCCAAAAGGGCGTTTTCGGGGCGAGGCGGCCTGCATGTCTCTGCCGGCAAAGATGGGGCGTCAGCGCGGGCCTTCAATGATGTCCTGCTCCGTCGGCACCAGAATTTCGCGTTTGCCGGCGTGGTTGGCCGGGCCGATGACGCCTTCCTGCTCCATCCGCTCGACCAGGCTCGCCGCGCGGTTATAGCCGATGCCGAGGCGGCGCTGAACGTAGGAGGTCGATGCCTTGCCGTCGCGCAGAACGATCGCCACCGCCTGGTCGTAAGGATCATCCGACTTCGCCATGTTGCCAGCGCTGCCGCCGTCGCCATCATAGCCGCCGTCGCCGTCCTCATCGTCATCGGCGGTGATCGCGTCAAGATATTCCGGCGTGCCCTGGGTCTTCAGATAGGCGACGATTTCCTCGACCTCGGGGTCCGAGACGAACGGGCCATGAACGCGCTGGATGCGTCCGCCGCCGGCCATGTGCAGCATGTCGCCCTGGCCGAGAAGCTGTTCAGCCCCCTGCTCGCCGAGAATGGTGCGGCTGTCGATCTTGGAGGTCACCTGGAACGAGATACGGGTCGGGAAGTTCGCCTTGATCGTGCCGGTGATGACGTCGACCGATGGGCGCTGGGTGGCCATGATCACGTGGATACCGGCCGCGCGCGCCATCTGCGCCAACCGCTGGACGGCGCCTTCGATATCCTTGCCGGCGACCATCATCAGGTCGGCCATCTCGTCGATGATCACGACGATATAGGGCATCGGCTCGAGATCGAACTCCTCGGTCTCGTAGATTGCTTCGCCGGTCTCGCGGTCGAAGCCGGTCTGGACGGTGCGCGACAGCGTTTCGCCCTTTTCGGCCGCCTGCGCGACGCGGCTGTTGAAGCCGTCGATATTGCGCACGCCGAGCTTGGCCATGTTCTTGTAGCGCTCTTCCATCTCGCGCACGGTCCATTTCAGCGCGACGACCGCCTTCTTCGGGTCGGTCACCACCGGCGACAGCAGATGCGGAATACCGTCATAGACCGAGAGTTCGAGCATTTTCGGGTCGATCATGATCAGGCGGCACTGCTCCGGCGACAACCGGTAAAGCAACGACAGGATCATAGTGTTGACCGCGACCGACTTACCGGAGCCCGTGGTGCCGGCGATCAAGAGATGCGGCATCTTCGCAAGGTCGACCGTGACCGATTCGCCGCCGATCGTCTTGCCGAGCGCCATGGCGAGCTTGGCCTTGGAATTCTGGAAATCCTGGCTAGCGATGATCTCGCGCAGGAACACGGTTTCGCGGTGCGGATTTGGCAGTTCGATGCCGATGGCGTTGCGGCCGGGAATGACGGCGACGCGGGCAGAGATCGCCGCCATCGAGCGGGCGATATCGTCGGCAAGGCCGATGACCCGCGAGGACTTGATTCCGGGCGCGGGCTCCAGTTCGTAAAGGGTGACGACCGGGCCGGGCCGGACATGGATGATTTCGCCCTTCACGCCGAAATCCTCGAGCACCTTTTCGAGCGTGCGGGCATTGTCCTCCAGCACCTCCTTCGACAGCGCTTTGTCGCGGGCAAGCCCCTTGGGCTCGGCCAGCAATGCTGCGGATGGCAGTTCGAAGCCGTGCGGGAAAAAAGCGCCTCGGGAGGGCCGGCGCATGGTTTCCGCGTTCACCGGTTGGGGCGGCGGCGCGGGTGCGGCGACCACCGGCGCGCGCGGCGTCTGGCGCGTGACGCGCGGCTCGGTAGGCCCGAAATCGGCGCTCAGCACGCCCTCGGGCAGGTCGTTGTCATCGTCGAAATCGTCGCCGATCCGGCCGTCGTAGTCGAAGGGCGGCGGGTCGGCGGGCCTGTAGCCCGTCTCGCGCGGACGGTCGGGATCGACAAGGCTCGGCTCGCCGCTGCGCCGCCATGACGGATAGGCCGGCTCGTCATCGTCCAGCCGGTCGAAACCGTCCTCGTTGAAATCATAGGGCGCGTCGAAATCCTCGTCCTCGTCCCGCCGGCGGCCGAAGATCTTGTTGAAGCGGGCGCGGGAGATGTACCAGGTATGGGCGGCATAACCGATCAGCGGCGCAAGCGAGAACCAGCCTTCGCGCTCCTCCGACAGATCGGAAACCGTCGGCGCGCCGGGCTCGTTCGAATGGCGCTTGGCAGCGGGCTTTTCGGGAACGACCTTCGGCTGGCGAATAATCAGGCCCGCGGCATAGAGCTGCAGGAACAGCGCCGGCAGCGCGAAAATGCCGCCGACGATCATCGCGGCCAGCCCGGAAGGATACTGCCCGATGAACAGCGCCGGGAAACGCAGGATCAGATCGCCGGAAACCCCGCCCAGACCATTCGGCAGCGGCCATGTCGGCGGCGGCGGCACGCAGCCGAGCACCGCGGCGGTGAGGATCGCGGCGCCGATCCAGGCGAAGAAGCGCGAGGGTTTGCGATAGATACGCTTTCCCGCCATCATCGCCAGCGACCAGGCGAGCACCGGCAGCAGCGCGAACACGCTTGCGAGCCCGAAGGCCTGCATCACGATGTCGGCGAAATCGGCGCCGGGATAGCCGAGAATATTGGTTGGCAGGCGGCCGGTGGCATGAAGCGCGCTTGGATCATCGACATTCCACGTCGCCATCGCCGCGATCGCAAGGCAGAGGACCACGAACAGCGCAAAGCCAAAAAGGGCTGCCACATAGCGCCGGACAAACCCGATAAGCGAGAACTCGCCGCCTCTTCCGTGTTCAAACCGCTCTGCCCGTGCAGCCATGACCAATACCCTCATACCTTCAACCGAACGCACCCGCCCGGAAACGAAGGGTCTCCCGGCAGATTCGCAGCCGAGGCTAACAGCGATGGGTTAAAGCCTCTTTAACCATCCATGGTTGAGGCAATGGCAGGCCTGGACACAAAACGGCCGGGCGTTTCCGCCCGACCGCCAACAACCGCGCGACGGTTTGATTGGCATCTGATGAGAAAGGCGATCGGCTCAGTCGCCCTCCGAAACCTCCTCGGTGCGCAGCTTCGAGGGGTCGATGCGGCGGTTCATCAGGCTCAGCACGATCGGCAGCATGAACCCGATGATTGCGAGAGCCCAGAGCGAGATCGACAACGGCGAGGCCCAGAGCGTGCTCCAGTCACCGTCCGAGATCGTCATGGCGCGCCGGAGATTAACCTCCATCTGATTGCCCAGAAGAACGCCCATGATCACCGGCACCAGCGGCACATCAAGCTTGCGCAACAGCCAGCCGGCCAGGCCGAACAGGACCATAACCGTCAGATCGAAGACCGAGCCGGATATGCCGTATATACCGACGAAGGAGATCATCGCCACCGCAGGCATCAGATAGCGGGTCGGCACCAACAACAGCCGCACGAATAGCCCGACCATCGGCATGTTCAGAAGCAGGAGCATGAAATTGCCGATCATCAGCGCCGCGATCAGGCCCCACACGACATCGGGGTTCTGGGTGAACAGCAGCGGCCCGGGGGTTATGTTCAGCGCAAGCAGCATGGCCAGCAGCACCGCCGTGGTGCCGGAACCGGGAACGCCGAGCGCCAGCATCGGCACCAGCGCGCCGCCGGCAGCGGCATTGTTGCCGGCTTCGGGGGCCGCGACGCCGCGCGGATCGCCCTTGCCGAACGTGTTCTTGCCGTTCTTCAGGCTACGTTCGGCGCCATAGGCAAGGAACGAACCGAGCGAGGCGCCGGCCCCAGGAAGAACGCCGGCCAGAAAGCCGATCACCGTGCCGCGCGCCATCGAGCCGCTGGTTGCGCCCAGCATTTTCCACTGCGGAATGATACGACCGATCTTGATCTTCTCATCCTTGCCGCCAGCCTTGTCGACGTCGCTGCCGCGATGTTCGAGGAAGGTGAAGACTTCCGAGAGCGCGAACAGCCCGACAATCGCGACCAGAAAATCGATCCCGTCATAGAGGTGAATCTCGCCGAAGGTGAGTCGGGGAACGCCGGTCTGCTGATCGACGCCGATCATGGCAATGCCGAGCCCGAGGGCCGCGGCAAGCGCGGATTTGGCCTGGTTGCGGCTGGTAACACCGCCAAGCGTTGCAAACGCCAGAATGTAAAGCGCAAAATACTCCGCCGGACCGAATAGAAGCGCCACCTTGACCAACTGCGGCGCGAGTACGGCAAGACCGCAGATCGCGAAGAAGGAGCCGATAAACGAGGCGATTCCGGACAGCGCCAACGCCTCGCCGGCACGCCCCTGCTGCGCCATGGGATAGCCGTCGAGGGTCGTCATCATCGCCGGCTCGTCGCCGGGAATGTTGAGCAGAATCGATGAAATGCGACCGCCATACATCGCCCCGAAATAGATCGAGGTCAGCAGGATCAGCGCCGGCGTGGCGGGCAGGCCGAGCGTGAAGGCAAGCGGGATAAGGATGGCGACGCCGTTTGAGGGGCCAAGGCCCGGCAGGGCGCCGATAATCGTTCCAAGAAAGCAGCCGAGCAGCGCCAGCGCCAGGTTCTGAAACGTAAGCGCAACGGCGAAACCGTCGGCCAGTGCGGAAATGGTCTGCATGGTTTCCCCCTAGATGCCGAGCGGTCCGGTTGCCAGATGCAAGCCGAGAACGAGATGGAAGACGACATAGATGCCAACCGAAATGCAGATGCCGGCGATCGCGGCTTTCAGCGCCGGTGCGCCGAGCCGCCAGGACAGGAAGCCCGCCGCCACCATGGTGGCGATCACAAAACCGGCGATCGGCAGGAAATAGGCATAGGCGAAGAGCAGGCAGGCCGAGATCGCTATTTCAGCCAGTGACTTCGCCTTCGGCCATTCAGGTTCGGCATCCGGCATGAGGATGATGAAAAGGCTCGCCAATGCCAGAACAACCCCGATAATGATGGGAAAGGTCTTTGGGCCCACCGGATCGCTCATGAAGCTTTCCTGGGTCAACAGCGCCTGCCAGATATAGATGGCGGCGATGACGATGCCGAAACCGCCGAAAATACGATCACTCATGGAATGCCCTCCCCGTGGGCAGATTGCTACCGGACGCTTTATGCGCCTTGCGAATGCAAAAAGGCCGGACGGTCTTCCAACCGGCCGGCCCTCGACATGGAGACTACTTCAAAATGCCGATCTCGCGTGACAACTCCTGAATTTCAGCGATGGATTCCATCACGAATGCCTGGAATTCCGGACCGCTCTTGTCGAGAGGCGCCAGACCGCTCTGGGTCATGATCTGCTTCCATTCGTCGGAGGTGTAGACCGTCTGAACGGCATCGACCCAGTAATCATAGGCCTCGTCGCTGATCTTGCCGGGAGCGTAGAAACCGCGCCAGTTAGCGCCGACAACATCGATACCCTGCTCTTTGGCGGTGGGGAAGCTCGCGAAATCGCCGGGCATGCGTTCGGGCGCGAGAACCGCAAGCACCTTGATGTCGCCGGAGTCGACGAAGCCCTTGGCTTCGGATGCGTCGCCGGTGAAGGCCTGTACGGAGCCTGCCAGAAGCTGGGTCACGGCCTCGCCGCCGCCTTCGAAGGCGACGTATTTGATCTGGCGCACATCCTGAACGCCAGCCTTGCGAGCCGCCATCAACACCTTCAGATGATCCCAGCCGCCAACGGCGGAACCGCCTGCGATCGCGACGCTTTTCGGATCCGCTTTGATCTTGTCAAGCAGTTCGGGAAGGGTGTTGATCGGCGAATCCTTGGCGACCGCGATGATGCCGTAGTCAGCGCCAACCGAGCCGATCCAGCGAACCTGGTCGGCATTATTGCCCGGGAATGCCCCTTGCGCCAGGCGCGTCGCGGTGGCCGAAGAGGCCGCCACCAGCAGGTTCTCGTCGCTGTCGCGCTTGGTCACCACCGAGGCAAAAGCCACGCCGCCCGAGCCGCCGACCAGGTTGACCACCTGCATGGTGCCGGGCACGAGATCGAGATCCTGCATCACCTTGCCGACCTGACGGCAGGTGAAATCCCAGCCGCCGCCGGGTGCGGCAGGGGCGATGCATTCGCTCGCGCTCGGTTCGAACGCCGCTGCCGGGCTAGCCACGGCAAGCCCCAGCGAGAGCGCTGCCAAAAGGTTACGTAGTTTCGTCATGTTGGTCCTCCCTTTTTCGACCACTTCAGGAAATCGGATTGAGACCCTTGTAGGTCCACCGGTAATGCGGAGGCGTCGGCCCCTTGTTGCGGCCCCCCTGCTGCATCTGTTCATAGGCGTGCGACATGGCGCCGACCGAGCGCGACAGGCAGAACAACCCGCGCGCGAGCGGCGCCGGAAAGCCAAGCTCGCCATAGATAACGGCCGTCGCGCCATCGATATTCATGGGTACCGGCTTGCCGCGGGCGGCATGCAGGTGTTCTCCAATCGCGCGACCGATTGCGGCGAACCTGCCGCTGACCACGCCGTTTGCCGCCGCTTCATCCACCAGCGCCAGAAGGCGCGGACTGCGCGGATCGACGGGCTTGTGAAAGCGGTGGCCGAAACCCGGAATGTACTTGCCGCGGGTGGCCTGAAACCCGGCGAGGCAACCGGCAACCGCCTCGTCAAGCGGCATACCATCGATCGTGGCCGCATCAATCCCGCGATAAAGCTCAAGCGCCTGTTCACCGGCTCCGCCATGAACATCGTCCAGCATATTGACGGCATTGGCCATTGCGCCGTTGAGGGACAGACCGCAGGTCACCGCCATCCGTGCGGCCGCGATCGAGGGCGCCTGCGGGCCGTGATCGACGGCGGCGACGAGGGCCGCTTCCAGCAGATCCGCCTCCGGCTTCGAAGGCAGGTCGCCGCGCGTCATCAGCCACACCATCTGCGCAAAGCTGACATTGCCGATGAGGTCCTCGATCGGCCGGCCGCGCATGCGGATCTGGCCCGGCGCCATATCGATGATTTCGGTGCTCCACCAGTCGGCAACGTCGCTCATATGACACCTGCATCCTTCAGTTCGGTGATCTGCTGGCCGGTAAGGCCGAGATCGGCATAGATTTCGTTGTTGTGCTGGCCGAGGATCGGCGGCGCGTCTTCAACGGCGGGTGCCTTGCCATCGAGCTTGAAGCCGGTTCTGACGACTGTAATGTCTCTTTCGACGCCGGGCACTTGGCCAAAAGTCGCAAGCAGGCCCCGCTCGGTGATCTGCGGATGAGCGAGAACCTCCGGCACGGAAAGCACGGCGCCCGCGGGCACGCCGATCCGGTTCAGTTCCCGTGCCCATTCCCGCGCAGTCCGGGTGACCAGCACCGTCTCGATTTCGGCCTTCAGCGACAGCCGGTTCCGCTTGCGCAGCTCCCGGTTGAGATAACGCGGATCCTCGAGCAGTTCCGGCCTGCCGATGTGGCGCGCCAGCGCCTCCCACTGCTCGTCCTTGTTGGCGGCGATATTGATAGGCGCGTCTTCTGCCTGGAAGGTGCCGGACGGCGCCGATGTCAGGTTCTCATTGCCGTTGGCAGTCGGCGCCACGCCGCCGATGAGATAGTTGGATACGGCCCAGCCCATGGTGGCGATCGTTGCCTCCAGCATTGAAACATCGATGAAGCTGCCCCGTTCCGGCGCATTGAGCGCCGCGGCGATGGCGAAGGCGGCGGTCAGTCCGCCGATCGTGTCGGCGATCGGATAGCCGACGCGCATCGGCGCGCTGTCTTGATCGCCGGTGATCGACATGACGCCGGAGCTGCCCTGAATGATCTGGTCATAGGCCGGCCGGTGCACCCAGGGGCCCTCCTGACCGAAACCGGAGATCGCGCAGTAGACCAGCTTGGGGTTGACGGCCTTCAACACCTCGTAGTCGAGGCCGAGCCGCTTCATCACGCCCGGCCGGTAGTTCTCCACCAGCACGTCGGCGCTTGCGACCAGCTTCTTGAGCAGCGCCTTGCCGTTATCGTCCTTGAGGTTGAGGGTCACGGATTTCTTGCCGGCGTTCTGCGCGAGGAACGAGATGCCCATGTTGCGCTTGTTCAGCTCCGGATCAACGCCGAGTTGCCGCGCCAGGTCACCGCCCCGCACATTTTCGACCTTGATCACTTCCGCTCCCATATGGGCGAGCTGATGACAGCAGAACGGACCCGCCAGAACATTGGTGAGATCCAGCACCCTGATGCCTTCGAGGGGAGACGGTTTTTGTTGATTATGCGTCAATTTGCCCTTGCCATTCCGATTCTATCGTTCTATCTATCAGAATGCCGTTTAACATAACAGAACGATGTTCAATCGTCCAGTCTGCTGAAGGTTTCCCCATGGGTCAGGACTCCGAACAAAAGGGCGTCGACGCCGTCGATCGGGCGCTCGCTATCCTCGAATGCTTCGCGACAGCGGATCAGCCGCTGTCGCTCGCGCAGATCGCCGGAGAAACGGGGCTCTACAAGAGCACCATCCTGCGGCTTCTCAACTCGCTGATACGGTTTGGCTATCTGGAGCGGGACGAGCATGGGCAATACCGGCTGGCGAGCACGGTCTGGCGGCTCGGCGCGCAATATCGCGCATCCTTCTCGCTCGGCGACGGGATCAGGGCTGAGCTTGCACGCCTGGCGGAGGCGACGGGAGAAACGGCGTCATTTTACGTGCGCCGCGGCGACACCCGGCTGTGCCTTTATCGCAGCGAGCCGGAGCGCGCGATCCGCCACTCGGTTGCGGAAGGCGTCGAACTGCCCATCGGAATGGGCGCCTCGGGAAAGGTACTGCAGGCTTTCGACAGGGATGCCGGATCGCAGTGGGATCACATCCGCAAGGCAGGCTTTGCCACCTCGCGCGGCGAGCGCAATCCGGATGTGGCGGCGATTGCCGCGCCCGTCTTCGACCAGAGCGGCAGGCTGCGCGGCGCAATCGCGGTATCCGGGCCAGTCACGCGACTGGATGAGGCAGCCACAGCAAGGATCGCGAAACTTCTGACGGAGCGCGCCGCTGCGCTGATTATTCCGGCCTGACAGACTGGATTTCGGTTTTCAGCCCTCTTCGCGGGCGACCGCGCGCCAGCCGATATCGCGGCGGCAGAAGCCTTCGGGCCAGTCGATGCTCTCGATCAGTTCATAGGCGCGGGTCTGCGCCTCGGTGACATTGGGGCCAAGCGCGGTGACGTTCAGCACGCGGCCGCCATTGGCCACCAGCCTGCCATCCTTGATGGCGGTGCCGGCATGGAAGGTGCGGGCGGTGGCGTCATCGGCGGGCAGCGCCTTGATCTCGCTGCCCTTCTTGTAGGCGCCGGGATAGCCCTTGGCGGCCATGACCACCGTCAGGGCGGTCTGCTCGCTCCAATCGGCGCCAACCGAATCGAGCCTGCCCTCGGCGCAGGCAATGAGGATCGGCAGCAGATCGCTCTTCAGCCGCATCATCATCACCTGGCATTCCGGATCGCCGAAGCGGGCATTGTATTCGATCAGCTCGGGCCCCTTTTCGGTGATCATCAGCCCGGCATAAAGCACGCCCTGGAACGGATGGCCCATCTCCGCCATGCCCCGGATCGTCGGCTCGATGATTTCCTTCATTGTGCGCTCGATCATCGCCGCATCCATCACGGGCGCCGGCGAATAGGCGCCCATGCCGCCGGTATTCGGTCCGGTATCGCCATCGCCGACGGCCTTGTGATCCTGCGCGGTGGCGAGCGGCAAAGCGTGTTTTCCGTCGGAAAGGCAGAAGAAGCTCGCCTCCTCGCCCACCAGAAACTCCTCGACCACCACTTCCGCGCCGGCCGCGCCGAACGTGCCGGAGAAGCAGTCGTCGATCGCGGCAAGCGCCTCGTCATTTGTGCGGGCGACGGTGACGCCCTTGCCGGCGGCAAGGCCATCGGCCTTGATCACGATCGGCGCGCCAATTTCGAGCACATAGGCTTTTGCCGCCTCGGCATTGTCAAACCGCTGATAGGCCCCTGTCGGAATGTTGTAGCGCGCGCACAAATCCTTGGTGAAGCCCTTGGAGCCCTCAAGCTGCGCGGCCGCCCTGGTCGGCCCAAACACCTTCAACCCGGCGGCCTGGAGATCATCCGCAAGCCCGGCGACGAGCGGGGCCTCGGGGCCGACGACCACGAGGTCGATCGACTTCTCGCGGCAGAACGCCGTGACCGCCGCATGGTCGGTGACATCGAGCGCCACGCAGACCGCATGGGCGGCAATGCCCGGATTGCCCGGAGCGGCATAGAATTCGCCGATTTCGGGGGATTGCGCGAGTTTCCAGGCCAGCGCATGCTCGCGCCCGCCAGAGCCGATCAGAAGGACATGCATGGGGTTTGCTCCAGTTGTCACCTGCTGGCGGTTGGGTAAGCAGGCCGGCGACAAAGGTCAAGGCCGGGACGCGTTAACATCCGGGGCAATATTGTGGAAGGCCGCGCGCGCCCTCGCCAAAGCCATTGTTTCGGCGCTATGAACGCCTAAATTCGCCTCTCCCGTGAAAGATGGAACGAGACACATGGCCGCAGAAAAAATCGCCCGCATCGTCGCAGAAGAGATCAAGGCCCGCCCCGAACAGGTGGATGCCGCGCTAAAGCTTCTGGATGAGGGCGCGACCGTGCCATTCGTCGCGCGCTACCGCAAGGAGGCCACCGGCGGGCTGGATGACGGCCAGCTACGCACGCTCGCCGAGCGCGTCGGCTATCTGCGCGAACTAGAAGCCCGGCGCGCCACCATCGTCGAATCGATCACCAGTCAGGGCAAGATGACGGATGAGCTTTCCGGCAAGATCGCCACTGTAACCACCAAATCCGAGCTCGAAGACCTCTATTTGCCCTACAAGCCGAAGCGCCGCACCCGCGCGATGATCGCCCGCGAGAACGGCCTCCAGCCGCTGGCCGACGCGATCTTCCAGGATCGGAGTTCCGACCCGGAGAAACTCGCCGAGGCCTATGTCAACGACAAGGTCGCAGACACGCGCGCGGCCCTCGACGGCGTGCGCGATATCCTGTCGGAGGAATTCGCCGAAAACGCCGAACTCGTCGGCAGGCTCAGGCAATATATGCGCGACAATGCGATGCTCTACGCCACGGTGGTCGCGGGCAAGGAAGAGGCCGGCCAGAAATTCTCCGACTATTTCGACCATGCCGAAAAGTTCGCAACCGCGCCGGGCCATCGCGTGCTCGCCATGCTGCGCGGCTTCAACGAGGAAGTGCTGTCGGTCGCGATCGAGGCCGATCGCGACAACCCCTCCCCGGTAAAGCCGGCCCAGCAGATGATCGCGCGCTTCTTCGATATTGATGGCGAGGGCAAGGCTAATGCCTTCCTGATGCAGGTTGCCGGCTGGTGCTGGCGCGTGAAGCTGTCCACCTCGCTGTCGCTCGACCTGATGCGGGAAATGCGCGAGCGCGCCGAGGATGAGGCGATCAACGTGTTCGCCCGCAATCTGAAGGACCTGTTGCTGGCCGCACCCGCCGGCTCCCGCGTCACGCTTGGCCTCGATCCGGGCATCCGCACCGGCGTCAAGGTCGCCGCCGTCGATGGCACCGGCAAGTTGCTCGATACCGCCACGATTTACCCGTTCCAGCCGCGCAACGACATTCAGGGCGCAATGGCCGCGCTGAAGGCGCTGATCGCGCGCCACAACGTTTCGCTGATCGCGATCGGCAACGGCACGGCCAGCCGCGAAACCGAAAAACTGGTCGCCGACGTGCTGAAGGCCGTGCCCGAACCGAAGCCGATGAAGGTGATCGTGTCGGAAGCCGGGGCCTCGGTCTATTCGGCCTCGGAGACGGCGGCGAAGGAGTTTCCCGAGCTCGACGTTTCGCTTCGCGGCGCAGTTTCGATCGCCCGCCGCCTGCAGGATCCGCTGGCGGAACTTGTGAAGATCGAGCCGAAATCGATCGGCGTCGGCCAATACCAGCACGATGTCGACCAGATGAAGCTGTCGCGCTCGCTCGATGCCGTAGTCGAGGATGCGGTCAATGGCGTCGGCGTTGACCTCAACACCGCGTCCGCGCCGCTGCTTGCCCGCGTGTCCGGGCTCGGCCCCTCGATTGCCGAGCAGATCGTGCTTCACCGCGATGCCAATGGCGCGTTCAGGAGTCGCAAGGAATTGCTGAAGGTCGCCCGTCTGGGGCCGCGCGCGTTCGAGCAGAGCGCCGGCTTCCTGCGCATCCGCGATGGCGTCGAGCCGCTCGATTCGTCCGCGGTCCATCCGGAAGCCTATGACGTGGCGAAGAAGATCGTCGCCGCCTGCGGGCGTGATCTGCGCGCGCTGATGGGCGACAGCGCGGCGCTGAAGGCCATCGATCCGCGCGCCTTCGTCGACGATCGCTTCGGCCTGCCGACCGTGCGCGACATATTGTCGGAGCTTGAAAAGCCCGGCCGCGACCCGCGACCCGAGTTCAAGACGGCAAGCTTTGCCGACGGCATTGACGAGATTTCCGACCTGAAACCCGGCATGGTGCTGGAAGGCACCGTCACCAATGTCGCAGCCTTCGGCGCCTTCGTCGATATCGGCGTGCATCAGGACGGCCTCGTCCACGTCTCCCAGCTCGCCGACCGCTTCGTCAAGGACCCGCATGAGGTGGTGAAAGCCGGCGACGTGGTGAAGGTCCGGGTCGTGGACGTCGACGTGAAGCGCAAGCGGATAGGCCTCTCCATGAAGAAGGACGACGGCACGCCTGCAGCCAGGGGCCCCCGCTCCGAGCGCCCGCAGGAACGCGGCAGTAATCGCGGAGGCAAGCCGCAGTCGCAGGGCGCATTCGGCGCAGCACTTGCGGATGCGATGCGGAAGAAGTGAGCGCTCGGCCTCGCGGGTCAGCGCGCCTGAATGACCCGCCCGCGATCTGCCGGCAGGCGATCGCGCGCATGCGCGGAAAATCTCAAGGACCAAAGCGCCGCTTCGCGATTCGGCGTGCTATCGGAATTGATCCCTTCGCCGTTGCAAGCCCAGGGTGAAACAAAGCTGATTTCCCGCAGATGGGCGTGTCAACCGTCCAATTTACCATTGCATTGCCGCGTTTCCCCCGCCCTTGTTTCTTGCGACAGAATGAATAATGTGCGTGAAATAATATATGACATAAGCAGGCATTCGGGGGATTGCGATGGCTTCACAGCTATTCAACCTGATCGAAAAGATCATCAATACCGGGACATTAAGGGTCAAAGACGCAACGGGGACGATCACAACATTCGGGGATGGCACTGGCGACCCGATTGCCGTCCGGTTTACCGACAGCGAAGCGGAAAAGCTGATCGCCAGAGACCCGGCGCTCGCGCTTGGCGAGATGTACATGCAGGGCCGCTTCCAGATGGAAGAAGGCAATATCTACGACTTCCTGTCGCTGGTGCGCCGCAATACGCTCGCTATCGTGTTCTCGCCGCTGATGGCGGCCAGGCTGTTCTGGCGCACCGGTCTTGCCCAGTTGCAGACGCGGCTGCCGATCAACAGGAACCGCAAAAACGTCTCGCATCATTACGACCTGACGCCGCCGCTGTTCAGCCTGTTTCTGGATGAGGATTGGCAATATTCCTGCGCCTATTTCGATCCGCCGGATATCTCGCTCGACGAGGCGCAGCTTGCCAAGAAGCGCCATATTGCCGCCAAACTGAGACTGAACGAGGGCCAGCGCGTTCTCGAAATCGGATCCGGCTGGGGCGGGCTCAGCATGTATCTCGCCGAGATGGCGGGCGTGGACATGACCGGCATCACGCTGTCGCACGAGCAGCTTGCGATTTCCGCCGATCGCGCGGCAAAGCGCGGACTTTCGGACAAGGTGCGCTTCGAGCTGCAGGACTATCGCACCATGAAGGCCAAGCCCTTCGACCGGATCGTGTCCGTTGGCATGTTCGAACATGTCGGCATCGGTCGCTACCAGAACTTCTTCGAAAAGTGTTTCGAGCTTCTGGATGATGACGGGGTGATGGTGCTGCATTCGATCGGACGTGATGTCGCGGCTCACGGCTTCAACAACCCGTTCATCGAAAAGTACATCTTCCCGGGCGGCTACATCCCCTCGCTCGCGGAAGTCTTGCCGGCGGTCGAAAAATCCGGCCTGCTGGTGCGCGACATCGAAATCCTGCAGATGCACTATGCCTATACGCTGAGAGCTTGGCGCGAGCGCTTCGTTGCGCGCAAGGAAGAGGCAATCAAGCTCTATGACGAGCAGTTCTTCCGCATGTGGGAATTCTATCTCGCCGGCTCGGAAATGGCGTTCGAGTGGGACAAGATGTTCATCTTCCAGATGCAGCTTTCAAAGAGCCAGTTTGCCACGCCCAATAACCGCCGCTATATGTTCGAGGCGGAAGACAAACTGAAAGCCGCGGAAGCGAACCGGGCGCCGCTGGAGCCGGTCGCGTTTTCCTGATCCGGCTTTGTTCAGGGCAGGCAGATGAGCAATATTTTTGAGGATAACGGCCGCGTAGTCGACGCGCCGTCGGATAATTTCGTCTACCGGCTGTTGCCGCCTTCGCTGTGGCCCTATGCCCAGCTCGCCCGCTGGGACCGGCCGATCGGCTGGCAGCTCTTGTTGTGGCCGTGCCTTTGGTCGGCAGCGATGGCCGCCGGCGTGACGGCGGATGCCGGCGCCTTTCGGCCCGGCCAGTTTATCGCCCATTGTCTGCTGTTCTGGATTGGCGCGGTGGCCATGCGCGGCGCGGGCTGCACCTATAATGATCTGGTCGATCACGATATCGACAATCAGGTGGCGAGAACCCGTTCGCGTCCCCTGCCCTCCGGCCGGGTGACCCGCCGCAAGGCGAAGATTTTCATCCTGCTGCAGGCGCTCACCGGGCTTGCGGTGCTGCTCTGCTTCAACCTCTTCACGATCGTGCTGGCGATCTCCTCGCTCGCGATCGTCGCGATCTACCCCTTTGCCAAGCGCTTCACCGACTGGCCGCAATTCGTGCTGGGGCTCGCCTTCTCCTGGGGGGCGCTGGTGGGATGGGCGGCGGTGTTCGGCGCGCTGTCGGGGCCGGCGCTGCTCGTCTATGTCGCAGCGGTTCTCTGGACCATCGGCTATGACACGATCTACGCCCATCAGGACAAGGAAGATGATGCCCTTATCGGCGTGCGCTCCACAGCGCGTCTGTTCGGCGACAATACCAAGCCCTGGCTGATCGGCTTTTACGGCGTGATGCTGGCGCTGATGGCGATTGCTTTCCGGGTGGCCGGGCTTGGCTGGCCAGCCTTCGCCGGTCTCGTCATCGCGGGCGGGATGCTCCTACGCCAGATCGTGGTGCTGAATATCGATGACGGCGATCAGTGCCTGCGGCTGTTCAAATCCAACCACCATGTCGGCATCGTGATCTTCGTCGGACTGGTGGTTTCGATCTTCCTTGGTTGAATCCGGGTTGGTCTTCAGGCCGCGACCGCGCGACCTGCGAGCTTGAGTGCAACGCCGAGCTTGCCGTCTTCCATCCGCACTGTCAGTCGCGGGATCGGACGGGTCGCCTTGCGGCGGCGCGGGCCGGCCTCATCATTGGCGGCAGTCACGCGATGCGGCTGGAAATCGACCGCGCGGGCCGCGCCATCGGCTTCGACCATCAGCATCGGGATATCATAGAGCAGCGCCCATTCCTGCCAGTCGGCCACGATCGCCTCGAGATCATGGGCGACCAGCAGCGGAATGCACAGTTCCGGATCGGCGTGATGCAGTTCCAGCGTCACCGTGATCGCGCCATCGACATGGGCCACCGCACGGGCGGCAACGCCCTTGAAGGCCCGGCCCGGCAGCGCGATCGAGAACGGCAGGTTGCTCGACGGCAGGTTGCGCCTGACCACCGCGCCGCGGGTATCGAGCTTGACGGCGATGCGGGCATCGGTGCCCTTGGCCGTGTAGGAAAATTTCTGCGGAAAATATGCGGGGTCGATTCTCAGAACCGTATCATCCCGCCCCCTCAAAACTTGCGTATTCGTCATCTCGTCACCCTTGATTTCTGTCCCCGGTATCCGGCGCACATTCGCGAACTTTTCCGTTCGTCTGAGGGCGATCATAGGCGAGGTTGTTACCAGCCGCCTTAACAAGCACGGTTAAGAAATTCCAACGCGCATCAATGGTTATCAAAATCCGATTTCGAAGGGTTGAGAGAGCGTGAACGGCGTGGTGACGGGGCGTTAACCGCGAGGGCGGGCGGTTCTGACAAAAGTCGCAGAGCCCACCAAAACAATCTCTCCCCTTGAGGGAGAGATGCCCCGACAGGGGCAGAGAGGGGTGAAACATTTCGGCAAGTTCGGAGCAAGCAGCTTATGCCCATTACCCCTCTCTGTCGCGTTCGCGACATCTCCCCCTCAAGGGGGGAGATTGATGGCCGCGGACGTTTTCAGGGTATCCGAGGCGTGGCCGAAAGGTGAGGCCTGACGGACGCAGCGCCCCGGCGCCCTCAACCCGAAATCTTCGAGAAATCCGCCACCGTGCCGGTGGCCTCGCGGATCATGGCCAGCAGCGCCAGGCGGTTGGCGCGCACGGCCTCGTCCTCGGCATTGACCAGCACATCCTCGAAGAACCGGTCCACCGGCGCGCGCAGCACCGAGAGCGCCTCCATGGCGGCAAAATAGTCTTCCCTGTCGGAAGCGGCCTTCGCCTTGTCCTCGGCTTCCAGAATGGCAGCGTGGAGTGCCTTTTCGGCATCGAGTTCGAACAGGGCCGGATCGACCGTGTCGGCAACTCGCGTCTTCTTCTTTTCTTCCGCAGCCAGAAGCTGCCCTGCCCGCTTCTCGCCCGCCAACAGGTTCTTGCCGTCTTCGGAATCGAGGAATTTCGTCAGCGCCTCGACCCGGCGGGCGACGACTTCGAGGTCGTCGGCATCAGGCCCCAGCACCGCGTCGATCAGGTCGTGCCGCGCGCCCATGTCGCGCAGATAGACCTTGAAGCGGTCGTGGAAGAAGGAGAGGAGGTCCGCGGAGATTCTTCCGAAATGGGTTTCAAGCCAGAGAAGTTGCCGAGCCGAATTTGCGTAGGCTTCAAAGCCTCTAGGTGCGTCAGGGTTATCAAGATCATCGAAAAGGAGTTCGACTTCTAGAGCGTCGAGTTCTTCCAAGCGGCGCTCTAGCAATGAGAAGATTTCTACCCTTGCCTGTTCTTCCTGCAAATCGTCGGGCGCGCCGCCGAGATCCGGATTGCCAATTTGGTTGTTTACAATTTCCTCTTCGCGGCCACTGAACATTTGGTCGCTATTCATCATCGACCAATATGGCTCATCATTCCAACTGGGACTGGGCCCTGTTTCGTATTGAGCATCAAAACGAGATAAAAGAGATCGAAAGCCCTGTGTTGGCTTGAATTGAGAAACAAGCAATACACAAAGAGCAAACCAGAATAAGTCACTCAGCGGAAGACGGACGCCGCGCTCCAGAATAATGCGGATCACGCCCAGCGCCGCGCGGCGCAGCGCATAGGGGTCGCCGGAGCCGGTGGGCTTTTCGTCGATCGACCAGAAGCCGGTGAGCGTGTCCAGCTTGTCGGCGAGCGCCACCGTCAGCGAGACCTTGTTGCGCGGCACGACGTCGGAGGGGCCGAGGGGCTTGTAGTGTTCCTCGATGGCCGCTGCGACATCCTCGCTCTCGCCCTGCAGGATCGCATATTTGCGGCCCATCGCGCCCTGAAGCTCGGGGAATTCGCCGACGGCTTCGGTTCTGAGATCGGCCTTGGCCAACACCACCGCGCGGTCGACCTCTGCCGGATCGGCGCCGACGATGGTGCTAAGCTTCGCGGCAAGCGCCCGGATGCGGGCGACGCGGTCGCCCTGGCTGCCGAGCTTGGCATGGAAGGTGACGTTCAGCGCATCGAGCTTGGCCATGCGCTGGTCGAGCGGCTTGTTCAGGTCGAGGCCGAATTTCTCGGCCGATGCCTTGAGCGTGGCGAGGTCCGGCAGGTCGCGCTGGTCGATATGCCAGAAATGCAGCGCATCGGAGAGGCGCGCGCGCACGACCTTGCCGTTGCCGTGTCGGATTTCCTTGCCGCCGTCGGTGGCGGCGATGTTCGCGACCAGGATGAACTTGTTGGTGAGGCTGTTCTCGCCATGCTTCCTGACCACGAAGCATTTCTGGTTGGTCTTGATCGTCAGCCGGATGATCTCGTCCGGAATTTCGAGGAAGGCCTCCTCGAATTCGCCGAGCAGCACCTGCGGATATTCGACCAGCCCCGCGACCTCCTCCAGCAGGCCCTCGTCCTCGACCACGTCGAGGCCGTTGGCAAAGGCGAGATTGGCGGCGTCATCGCGGATGATGTCCTTGCGGCGCTCGGCATCGAGCACCACGCAGGCCTTTTCCAGCCCGGCGGCGTAATCGGAAAAACGCTTGACGGTGAAAGGTTCCGGCGCATGGAAGCGATGGCCATAGGTGACGTTGGAAGCGACAATGCCGTCGATCTCGAAATCGATGACCTTGGTCTCCTCGATCTCGGTGCCGAAGGTGCACACGATCGACTGCAGCGGGCGCACCCAGCGCAGGCTTCCGGGCTCTGCCGAGGCCGCACCCCAGCGCATCGATTTCGGCCAGGGAAAATTGCGGATGATGCCGGGCATCACGTCGCGGATGATCTCCTCGGCGTCACGACCCGGCTTTTCGATGATCGCGACATAGAAGTCGCCCTTCTTCGGGTCCGACTGGATCTTCGCCTCGGAAATATCGGAAAGCCCCGCGCCGCGCAGAAAACCTTCGAGCGCCTTTTCCGGCGCGCCGACGCGCGGACCCTTCCGCTCCTCGCGCACATCGGCGGAGCGCGCCGTCAGCCCGTGAATGTCCAGCGTCAGCCGGCGCGGCGTGAAATAGTCGCGCGCGCCCTCATAGGTCAGACCCGCGTCCACCAGCGCATCGGTGACGCGCTTTTTCAGCTCGCCCGCCGCCCGGCGCTGCATGCTGGCAGGGATTTCCTCTGAGCGAAGTTCAAGCAAAAGGTCAGGCATCGGAAAGGGCTTCTATCATTGTCAGGAACTTGGGTGTGGCGGTGTTAGCAAGCTCCGTGAAAAAAGTCATCCGGCAATACCGATTTTCGGGATTTGGCCGGAGAAGAACCTTGTTTGCGCCCATATTGGCCCGGATCATTTCGCGCCGACACACACAGGAGAACCGGACGTGCACACCTTGTCGCTTTTGCCGCTTGTCATTCTGGCAAGCAATGCCGCTTACGCCGAGCCGCTTATGCCCCAGGGCAATTTTCGCACCGAATGCCTTGAGATCGGCAAGGGCGGCCGCCACGGGCTGATCGCGGAGGTATCAATCGAGGGCGACGTGATTTCGGCCAGCGCGCAGACCTATGCGCACAATGATTGCGATGTCCCGACGGTGCGCGCCGACTATCGCGGCGTCATTACCGAGACCCGGTCAAACGGCGATCGCATAGAATTCACGCAGGAAACGGGCCCATTTCTCTACACCCTGCTCTCCGATGACGTGACCACCTATTACAACGCCAATGCGGAGTCCGCAGGCTGTGGGCTCACAGGCTGGCAAACCGGCGTGCCGCGCGATGCGGCGGGCAAAACCTGCGCGCCCTACACCTTTCCCGAACTCGGCACGGAACTTAAGGACAGCGTCTGGGAAAACCGGAACGGCATCGAGTTCGCGCGCCTGCCTCTCATCTGGGACAGCGCTGCCGGCTACCCCGAACAGCCGTCCGGCATCCTCTTCACCCGCATAACAGACTGACCGGCCTACCAGCCGCCACCACCGCCGCCACCGCCGCCGCCGCCGGAAAACCCGCCGCCACCCGAAAAGCCGGAGGACGAGGTATTCTGCGTCGGCATCGACGACGACATGGTAGAAGCCATCGAGGACGAGAAGCTGCCGATCTGGTCGGAGAGGTTCTGGTGGCGGAAATCGCCGGCATACCAGTAGGGGGAATAATAGCTGGCCGTGCCGGCCGCGACGGCGGCCACAAGCCATTTGTCGAAGGCCCGCGACCACGGCTTCTCGACGCCGAGCGCCACGGCATAGGGCAGCAGCGTCTCGAAATGCTGCGGCGACATTTTCGGCGCGCCGGCCATATTCATGCGGTTGGCTTCCGCGAGTGTCAGATACTGTTTCAGCCCGGCGATCTCGTCCATCTTCTTGCGGCCGGTCGGGGTTGGCGCGCCCATGATAAAGAAGAACACGAGATTGGTGAGCACGATGCCGCCGACGGCGACGATCACGGCCCAGTCTTCTGCATCGATACGGTCACTGAGCAGCGTCACCGCCATGCCGCCGGCCGCATGCAGCAGGAAGAAGCCGAGTACCCCCGCACCGACCAGCGCGCCGATCGCCGAGGAGAAGCTGCGCCCCCGCCTGCGGAAGGCCTTGGCGATCATCGTCGCGAACACGGCGACGAAGACCGAAATGAACACCGAGAAGAACAAGACCGGGATCACGGCATTCGAAATGTAACCGAAGATCAGCAGCGCCAGCAGTGAAGCCACCGAAAGCGCAACGCCGCCGACCGTGTAACCGATATTGCGGACGAAGAACTCGCCGCGATGTTCGCTGGTGATCGCAGAGGTGAAGGCGCTGGCCATCGACGACACCTTGGTGCCGTGCGCCTTGTCGACGATGAACACGCCGCCGGCATCATCGACCGATTTCAGCAAGGCCTTCTGTCCCGCCGGCAAAGCCGGATCGTAGGGCTTCGATGTCCGCTTCAGCGTCATGCCCTTCTTCGGCTCGTCGATGATCAGGAAGCCCTTGACGGCAAGGTCGATCGCGGTCGCCGCGATCGCGTCGAACCGGCTTGCGCCGAAACCCTGGTTCTGGACATAGGCGACAAGCGCCGGCGACAGGCCCTCCGGCGGTTCCCAGCGCGGCACGACGACGCCGGCCGGCGGATCGCGGCCGACCTTGCGCCACGACAGGAGGTAATAGACGAAGACCAGCAGCAAGCCGCCGAAGCCGATGAAATAATTGCGGTAATCGCTCAGGAACCACGACGCGCTTTCGCTGCTCGTCGGCGCGTCGATCGCGCCCTTCGGCACGGCGACAACGACCGAAAGCCCCTCCTTGGGGCCGAGTGGGGCCGTAGTCTCGAAGGTCACCACATTGCCGTTTGTCGTCTCTCGAGCGTTCTGTTCGCGCGAGCCGTAGGCGCCGGTGTAGAAGGTGGTCCGCGTCGGCGTCACACCCTCCGGCAGCGTGATCGTCGCGGTCGCCTGCTCGATCGGGAAGGCCCAGAAATTGCCGGTGGCGTTCCAGTAGATTTCGTCGTGGTCGTCGAAATAGCGAACCTGCCGGTCGGTCTCGTAGGTGAGCTGATAGGTGTGGTTGCCGGGCGGCAGAACCGTGTCGGCGGAGCCGATATAGATGCGGATGCCGTTGGTGATGCTTTCGGTGTGGTGATCAACAGGCGCACCGTCGAGCGTGACGGATTTGAGGTCGAAAGTCACATCGCCGGTGCGACCGTCATCCGTCTCGAAGCGCAGCGGAAAGTCGCGGAAGATCCCGCGTTTGATCTGGTCACCCTCGGCATGGACGGCAATGGTCTCGGTGACGTCGTAGACCCCGGATTTTTCGACGGTGACGTCGGAGGTGAAGCTGTTGATGACCTCGGCGGCGTGGACCGGAGCGGCGGCGAGGAGGAGCGTGGCGAGAAGCACGGCGATGCCACGCGCCCGCCGATCTCCCCCCTTGAGGCAAGTCGGTCGTGCTCGGTCTTGAGGCTTGCACCCAATATTCTCTCCCGCTTGCGGGAGAGATGCCCCGAAAGGGGCAGTGAGGGTGAAGCAGCTTTTCAGTTTCGTGAGGGCTTTCGTGAGGAGGGTCTCCCCCCTCACTGTCGCTGTCGCGACATCTCTCCCCTCCGGGGCGAGAAGACTGGGGGGCTCTGCGGCAAAGCCACCCGCACACCTCCCCTCAAGGGAGGAGATTGATGGGAGCGTGACTGCAAAGGCCGACTTAGCCGCCGAACACCACCGCATGGCGAGCGTCCGCAAATCTGACACTGTCCGGTTTGCTGTCGCCATCATGCTTCTCCTCAGGTTTCGTATTCAACGCCCAGTGACGCCAACGCATCCCAATAACCGGGATAGGTCTTGCCGACGCAGAGCGGGTCCAGAATGGTGATGCCGGATATCTTCAGGCCCGCAAGCGCGAAGCTCATGGCAATCCGGTGATCGGCGAAGGTATCGATCTCGGCGGGCAGGCGCTGGCCGGCAAGGCCCGGATCGGCATGGACGATCAGGTCGTCGCCATCTTCCTCCGCAAGCCCCTCGCGAATGGCGTTGAGGCCGAGCGACAGCGCGCGGGTGCGGTCGCATTCCTTGACGCGCAGGTTCTCGATGCCGGTGAAGCGCACGGGCGTTTCGTTGAAGGCGGCGAGCACGGCGAGCGTCGGCACGGCGTCCTGCATCTGGCTGCCGTCGATCTCGGCCGGCATGTGCGGGAAAGCGGCCATCACCGCGTAAGATTTCGCATCCGGCTGGGTGAAGCTTTCCGCGCGCGTGCCGATATCGATCTTCCCGCCCGTCAGAAGCTCGGCGGCCCAGAGATAGGTAGCGGCGGAAGCGTCGGGTTCTATGTGGAAATCGGTCGCCTGATAGTGGCCGGGCTGCACTTCCCAGGTCGCGTCATCAATCTGTGCGGCCGTCGCGCCAAAGGCGGCCATGGCGTCGAGCGTCAGCCGGATATAGCCGCGCGCGCCGATCTCCGTGCCGGTCAGCGCGATGGTGACCGGGGCGGGTGCAAGGGGCGCTGCCATCAGCAGGGCGGAGACATACTGGCTGGAAAGCCCGGCGTCGATCTCGATGCGACCGGAACCGAAACGGCCATTTCCGGTGATCGTCACCGGCGGGCAGCCGGTCGGGGCCTCGGCCTTGATGCCGAGCCGTTGCAGGGCTTTGACCAGCGGGCCGATCGGGCGTTTGCGCATATGCTCGTCGCCATCGATGATCACCGTGCCGTCGACGCTCGCCGCCGCGGCCGTCAGGAACCGCGTCGCCGTGCCCGCATTGCCGAGAAACAGCGGGCCGGAGGGCGCTTCGAGCCGGCCACTGCCAGTGACGACGAAGCTCGTCTCATCCGGTTCCTCGACCTTGACGCCCATCGCCCTGAGCGCATTCGCCATATGTTTGGTATCGGCGCTTTTCAGCGCGCCGGTGAGCCGGCTCTTGCCCTTCGCAAGCCCGGCGAGCAGCAGCGCCCGGTTGGTGATCGATTTCGATCCGGGCGGGCTGACATGGCCCGAAAGCGCGCGGCCGGGCGGAATGATGGTGAGCTTGTCCATGCGAGGGCACTTTCATCAGGCCGCCTGTTGCGGCGGCGAACGGTCAGAACGAGACGTTGGGCACGGCGCGGTCGCCGGGTTCCTCGATCTCGAAATAGTCGCGCTTCTGGAAACCGAACTGTCCGGCGATTATATTGCTCGGGAAGCTCTCGACCTTGATGTTCAGATCGCGGGCCGCGCCGTTGTAATAGCGCCGCGCCATCTGGATTTCGCTTTCGGTCTTTTCGAGCGAGGCCTGAAGATCGGCGAAATTCTGGTTAGCCTTGAGGTCCGGATAGGCTTCCGAAAGCGCGAACAGCCGGCCGAGCGCCTGGCTGAGTTCGCCTTCCGCCTGGGCGCGGCCGGCCACATCATTGGTGGCAACGCTCTGGGCCTTGTTGCGCTTCTCGACCACCTCTTCCAGCGTGCCGCGCTCGTGGCTGGCATAGCCCTTCACGGTTTCCACCAGATTGGGGATCAGATCGGCGCGGCGCTTCAACTGCACGTCGATGCCGGACCAGGCCTCCTCCGCCGTCTGGCGGGCGCGCACGAGGGCGTTGTAGAGCGAGACGACGAAGCCGATCAGGGCTCCGATGATGACGATGACAACGATCAGGGTAATCATGCGTATTCCTTCCCGCTCCGGTCTCTCAATCGCCGGTCGAATGGCCGCCTTCAGGCGGCCCGGGCTTCAAAGCCCCCGGCATCGGTCAGAAGATAGGCCTCGCCGCAGGCTTTGGCCAGTGTGCGCACGCGCAGGATATAGCTCTGCCGCTCGGTCACGGAAATCACGCCGCGGGCATCGAGCAGGTTGAAGATGTGCGAGGCCTTGATGCACTGGTCATAGGCCGGGAACACGCACTTGTGCAGCATGCCAGATTCGCCGGGGTTGCCGGCTGCCAGCAGCGCCTTGCATTCGGCTTCCGCGTCGAGGAAATGCCGGTGCAGCATCTCGGTGTTGGCATATTCGAAATTGTGGCGCGAATATTCCTGCTCGGTCTGCAGGAAGACGTCGCCATAGGTGACCTTCTCGTCGCCCTCGCGGCCGTTGAAATTGAGATCGTAAACGCTGTCGACGCCCTGCACATACATGGCGATGCGCTCGAGCCCATAGGTCAGTTCGCCGGCGACCGGCGCGCATTCGATGCCGCAGACCTGCTGAAAATAGGTGAACTGCGAGACTTCCATGCCATCGCACCAGCATTCCCAGCCGAGACCCCAGGAGCCCGTCGTCGGGTTTTCCCAGTCGTCTTCGACGAAGCGCACATCATGCAGCAGCGGATCAAGCCCGATCGCCTTCAGCGAGCCGAGATAGAGCTCCTGCAGATCCGGCGGCGACGGCTTCAGCAGCACCTGGTACTGGTAATAGTGCTGCAGCCGGTTGGGGTTTTCGCCATAGCGGCCATCGGCCGGGCGGCGCGATGGCTGGACATAGGCAACGTTCCAGCGCTTCGGCCCGAGTGCCCTGAGGGTGGTCGAGGGATGCAGCGTACCGGCGCCCACTTCCATGTCGTAGGGCTGCAGGATGGCGCAACCCTTGTCGGCCCAATAGGCCTGCAACGTAAGAATCAGCCCCTGAAAGGAGCGGGTCGGGTGCATGTGGGGCGGTATCGTCGCTTCGGACATGGCAGAAGGCTTCCGTCATTCTTGGATGAGCGGTGAGTGCCACTAAAGCAGAGAAGGGTCAAGGGTCGGGTGGCCGCGCTTAAGCCCGGCCACCCGGTTGATGCCTATTCCGCCGCGAGCGGACGGAACTCATCCTTGGTGGGCGTTGCCAGGCTGACCAGCCAGATCGCAAGCCAGGCGACGATGAAGCCCGGGATGATTTCGTAGATGCCGGGGCCGCCCATGAAGCTCTGGTCGAGACCAAGGGAAATCCAGAGGATGACGGTCGCAGCACCCGCCACAAGGCCAGCCACCGCGCCCGCGCCCGACATGCCGCGCCATGTCAGCGACAGGATGATCAGCGGGCCGAAGGCCGCGCCGAAGCCGGCCCAGGCGTGGGAGACGAGACCAAGCACTTCAGAATCGGGATTGTGGGCGATGAGGGCAGCGACGATCGCCACCGCCAACACGAACAACCGGCCGACATTGACGATTTCCCGTTCGCTGGCACGGCGACGCAGGAACAGCCGATAGAAATCCTCAGTCAGCGACGACGATGCCACCAGAAGCTGGCTCGAAATCGTGCTCATCACCGCCGCCAGCAGCGCGGCCAGCAGGAAGCCGGTGATCAGCGGAATGAAGAGCTGATTGGCGAGAATGATAAAGATCGTTTCCGGATCGGGTACGTTGATATCGTTGCCGACGGTATAGGAACGCCCGAAAATGCCGACGCCGACCGCGCCCGCGAGCGAGATGATCATCCACGCCATGCCGATATTGCGCGCGGCCGGAACATCCTTGACCGAACGCACGGCCATGAAGCGCACGATGATGTGCGGCTGGCCGAAATAACCGAGCCCCCAGGCGACAGCCGACAGGAAGCCGATCACGGTCAGGCCGTGGAACATCGACAGGAAGTTCGGATCGACGCTCATCATCCGCGCCTCGGAGACGCCGAAGCCGCCGGCCTTGATGAGGACCACGATCGGCATGATCACCAGCGCCAGCATCATGATGCAGCCCTGGATGAAGTCGGTGAGGCTGACCGCAAGGAAGCCGCCGACCATGGTGTAGATCAGCACGATGCCGAGGGTGAGATAGATGCCGGTCTGATAGGCGCTCATGCCGCCGATATGGATCAGATCGGGAAAGGCGGTGTCGAACAGCTTGCCGCCCGCTACCAGCCCCGAGGCGGTGTAGACCGAGAAGAAGATCACGATCACGATCGCCGAAATGCTTCTCAGCGACAGCGCCTTGCTTGGAAAGCGCTTGGACAGGAATTCCGGGATGGTGAGGCTGTTGTCATAGCGCTCGGTCTGTTCGCGCAGCCGCGGCGCGACGATGATCCAGTTGAAGAACGCGCCGACAACGAGGCCGATGCCGATCCAGCTCTGGGTAAGCCCGGACACGAACAGCGCGCCCGGAAGCCCCATCAGCAGCCATCCGCTCATGTCGGAAGCGCCCGCCGAAAGGGCCGCAACGCCCGGCGAAAGCTGTCGCCCGCCGAGCAAGTATTCTTCGGAATTCGATGTGGATTTCCGCCAGGCGTAAATGCCGATGCCGATCATCAGCAGAAAATACGCCGTCAGGCTGATCGTGATACCAAGACTCATGGCCCTCTCCTTCGCTTGGTTTCCCCTAAAGGAAATCGCGAAAGCCCGTAGCCGCCGCGTCTTCCCTGTGGCGAGGAGCAGGCCTTGAAACGGCGCACAGCCCTACTCCGGCTGAACGGCGTCGCATCTTCAGCGCGAATCCCCGGTTACCGTTCAGGGAGAAACTGTAGCACCGGGAAGAAAGCCGGAGCAAGCGGATTGCAAAACGTCAACTTTTCAACGGAGCAAACGGAGGGGAGAAGCGCGAGGGTGGAACGGCTCCCTAGCACATGAAGTGCGGGCACGTGATCATCCGAGGACGTCACAAAGGAACTCGTTCCGGTCGCCATTGAACGCTCAGAAACGCAAAAGATCAAGCCTGATTTCGTTGGCTGACGAGAGGTTAATCGGCGTTCTTGACCCGATATTCGCCGGTCACCGGGTCCTGCACCAGCGTGCCGGTGGCGCCGCTTTTCTGTTCGGCGCGTTTCTGCTCGCCGCGGGCGGAAAGCGCCTCGGCGTCGCTGACGAATTTGCGGTAGAGCATGTAGCCGCCACCGGCGATGGCTGCCAGAAACATCAGTCGTCCCATTTCACGCTCCTCCGTCGTCTACAGACCGTAACGGCCCCATAATGCCCGCTCTTCGGCGGTCTCGGCAAGCCCCGATGCGAAGCCTGCGGCAATTTCCGCACCGTTGAACCCGCCGGCAACGACACCCGGCAGCTTGCGCCCGAGGAAATTGGTCGGCCCGGTCACGAGTTTCAGTTCAACCTTGTCGCCATAGCGGCTTTTCAGCGTGGCGCGCATATCGCCGATACCATCGACCAGACCACGCTCGACGCCGCCATTGCCGCTCCAGAACAGGCCGGAAAACAGCTCCGGATCATCGGCAAGCTTCGCGCCGCGCCTGTCCTTCACCATCTGGATGAAGACCTGATGAATTTCGTTCTGCAAGCCCTTCAGAAACTCGACGTCCTTTTCCTTCTCGGGCTGGAAGGGGTCGAGCATCACCTTGTTCTCGCCGGAGGTGTAGACCCGGCGCTCGACGCCGATCTTGCCGATCATCTCGGTGAAGCCGAAACCGCCGGAGACGACGCCGATCGAGCCGACGATCGATGTCGGATCGACGAGAATCTCGTCGCCCGCCAGCGCGATCATGTAACCGCCGGATGCCGCGACATCCTCCACGAAGATCAGCACTTTCTTCTGCTTCTCCTCGGCAAGCGCCCGGATGCGCTGATAGATCAGCCGCGACTGCACCGGCGAACCGCCGGGCGAGTTGAGCGAGATCGCGACGCAGGGCGCCTGTTTCATCGAAAACGCCTTTTCAAGCGCAGGCGCCGCCGAGGCAAGGTTCAGATTGCGCCGCCCGGGCGAGCCGCTGGCCATGATCGTGCCGGCAAGCCGGACGACGGGGATGATCGTCTTGTCCTTGCGGAACCTCTTGGGAACAAGACCGGCGACCAGGTTTTTCATGGCGTCCTCTGCGCGTTTCAGTTCGATTGACCGCATGTATGCGCAATCCCGCCGAAGACAAGGCCGGACAGACGAATAACGCCTTGATCAGCCCGTTTTGCCGGTTTGACGGCGCGGATAGCAGGCCCGGCCATTGTTTAGATCATCGACCTCGGGCAGGAAGGCGTGACCGTCAACGTCATGCATGATGATTGGCGGGCGGAGCGCCAGCCGCGCGCGCGAGCCCTTGATGGCGCTTGTCAGGATGCGGAAGGCATCCTCGCCGGCGCGGGCATGCACCGGCGTGATCTCGATCCCGCCGAAGCGCATGCCGCAGGCGGCGATGATGTCGGCGAGCGATTGCGGGCGGGCGATCAGGGAGAGCTGGCCGCCGGGCTTCAGGATCGCGCCGGCGGTGCGGATCCAGGCTTCGAACAGCCCCTCCTCCATCGCATGGGCGACCTGCTTCAGCCGGTCCGGCGTCTTTCGGTCGCCGGCCGCGTTGAAGGGCGGATTCATGATGACGTGATCGAAGGCGTCGTCCGCAAGGCCCGCGGCATTGCGACGCACGCCGGTGAGCGCGACATCGGCCTCGAAGACCTTCATGCGGGCTTGGAACGCGGCGTTTTCCGCAAGCGCCAGCGAGCGGCGGGCAAATTCCGCCATCTCCGGCGAAAGCTCGAACAGCGAGACCTCGGCCTCGGGAATGCGGGCGGCAACGGCAAATCCCGCCGCCCCCGCCCCGGCCCCGAGATCGGCGACACGCAGCCCCCGCCCGCCCCTCGCGGCCTTCGGTTCGACCATCGCGGCGAGCAGCATCGCATCCATGCCGGCGCGGTGCCCCCTTCCTTTGGGTTGCACGAGATGGAACCGCCCGCGATGGAACGCATCGACGGTGGAAGCCTCGGCCGTCATTCCGGCTCCAGTTCCTTGCCGAGCCCGGCATCGATCAACAAGGCGCGGGCCTCCGCCTTCGCACTTTCTTCCACCATCAGCCGGCGCGGCAGAAGGCCGAGCGAACCCTCCATCACGCTCATCGAGCGATCCGCCACGAAATAGTGGATTCCGGCTTCTTTCATGAGGCTTTCGACAAGGCCCAGCACCACGGCGTCATTGGTCCTCAACAGATTGACAAGGGCCATTCTTCACTCCTGAAATTCGCGTGAAAGGAGCACATTGCCCCTTGTCGCTGCTTATGCCGCTCCCTATTGTCGGCATGAATGCATGAAAAGGAGCGAGCTCACTTGGGTTCCGTCGCACCACTGGTTAAAGAGAACAAAACATCCGGCTCGGTCAAGCCCATCGTGGACCTGACCCGTTCCGACATGGAGCGCGTCAACGCGCTGATCCTGTCGAAGGCGGGCTCTGATGTCGAAATGATTCCGGAAGTCGCCAATCACCTGATTTCATCCGGCGGCAAACGGCTGCGGCCGATGCTGACGCTCGCGACCGCCGCTCTGTTCGGCTATCGCGGCGAGCATCATATCCGGCTGGCAACCAGCGTCGAATTCATGCATACCGCCACGCTGCTGCACGACGATGTCGTGGACGAGAGCGATCTGCGGCGCGGCAAGTCCAGCGCCCGGATGATCTGGGGCAACCAGGCAAGCGTTCTGGTCGGCGATTTTCTGCTCGGCCAGGCATTCCGGATGATGGTGGAAACCGGCTCCATGGAGGCCCTCTCGGTGCTCTCCGATGCCGCCGCCGTGATCGCCGAGGGCGAAGTGTTGCAGCTTTCCGTTTCCAAGAAGATGGAAACCACCGAGGACGATTATATCGCCGTCATCCGCGGAAAGACGGCCGAGCTGTTCGCCGCCGCCGCCGAAGTCGGCCCGATCATCGCCGGGGCGTCCGATGCCGACCGCAAGGCCTTGCGGGATTACGGCATGGCGCTCGGCATCGCCTTCCAGCTCGTCGATGATGTGCTCGATTATGGCGGCGACAGCGCCGATCTCGGCAAGAATGTCGGCGACGATTTCCGCGAAGGGAAGGTGACGCTGCCGATCATCCTCGCCTATCAGCGTGGCAATGACGACGAAAAAGCGTTCTGGCGCAATGCCATCGAAGGCGGCGAGAACGACGATGCCGCCCTCGAAAAAGCCCGATTCCTCCTCGAAAAACACGCAGCGCTCGCCGATTCCGTTGATCGTGCCCTATCTTATGGCGAGGCGGCGCGCGCGGCACTGTCCGGTCTGCCGCGTTCCGACGGCCGTCACGCCCTTGAGGAAGTGATCGACTTCTGCATCGCGCGGATCAACTGATCGACCGGCACCGCCCGGACTGCCAATGCCGGACCGTCAATGAAAGGGAGCGGATGACCAGCCTGAAGAAACGTCGCCTGAAAACCATGCTTTTTGCCGCCGCGCTGGCCTTGCCGATGACGGCGGGCGCCAAGGACGCGACGGTGAACGACCCGGCCTATGATGCCCAGGGCGCGTTGAGCTTTGCAGGCGCGCTGCTGGCCGGCCAGACCGCGGCCGTGGACAATGACCTGGAACGGGCGATCGCCTATTTCCGGCGGGCGCTGCAGCACGAACCTTATGACAGCGGCACCAACAATCAGCTGTTCGTCACCCTGATCTTCAACGGCGATCTGAAGGCCGCCGAGGCGCAGGCGGACAAGACATCCGACGAACCGCAACTCGTGCCGGTGCGCGAGCTGGCGCTCGGGCTCGCAGCCCTTCAGGACGGACGCTTCGCGGAAGCGATTCCCCGTTTCGAAGCCTATGGCGGCGCGCCGCTCAACGACCTGGTTTCCGGCCTGCTTCAAGCCTGGGCGCTTTATGGGGAGGGCAAGACGGACGAAGCGCTGAAGACGGTCGACGCGCTTTCCGGCCCGCCCTGGTACGACCTCTTCACCAATTACAATGCCGGCGCGATTGCGGCCGCTTCCGGCGATACCGCCAAGGCGCGCAGCTATTTCAACGATGCCCTGCTCGACCGCCAGGGCTCGGCGACCTCGCCCGACACGATGCTGAAGACCGTCATCGCGCTCTCGGCGATCGAAGCCGAAGCCGGCAATACCCGCAAGGCGCTCGATACGGTCTCGACAGCGGAGACATACGGCCTGAACCCGGCCGTGCTCAACCCGGTGCGCGAACGCATCGAGGCCGGCGACCCGATCCAGTCGCTGCCGGAAACCGCGGCCGAAGGCGCCAGCGGCGCCCTGTTCGAAGTAGCGGCGGCGCTCAACCAGGGCGGCAGCGATGACATCGTTACGCTCTATTTGGCGCTTGCCGAGGCGCTGACACCGAATGATTCCGACGTGTTTTACCTGCGCGGCGTGGTTGCCGCCGCCAATGACGAGCCGGAGCGCGCGCTTAGCTATTTCTCGCGCATTCCCGAGGATGCCCCGCAATATCGCCTCGCCGAACTGCAGCAGGGGCTTGCGCTCGCCGGCCTCGATCGTTTTGACGAGGCGCGCGACCACCTGACCGCGCTGATCGAAGAAGCGCCGGATGACCGCCGCGCCTATCTGGCGCTGTCGGGCGTCTATTCGGAGCAAAAGGATTTCCAGGCGATGGCCGATCTGCTGGACCAGGCGGTTAAGCGCATCGGTCCGGTCGCGTCGGCGGAGGACTGGGGCATTTTCTACCGCCGGGGCATTGCCTATGAGCGGCTGAAGGAGTGGGACAAGGCCGAGCCCGATTTCAAGCGGGCGCTGGAGCTCTATCCCAACCAGCCGCAGGTGCTGAACTATCTCGGTTATTCCTGGATCGATCAGGGCATCAATCTGGAGGAAGGTCTCGACCTGATCCAGCAGGCCGTCGATCAGCGCCCCGATGACGGCTATATCGTTGATTCGCTCGGCTGGGCCTATTTCCGGCTCGGGCGCTATCAAGACGCGGTGCGCGAGCTTGAGCGCGCGGTGGTGCTCGATACCGGCGACCCGACGATCAACGCCCACCTCGGCGATGCCTATTGGCAGGTGGGACGCAAGCTCGAGGCGATCTACCAGTGGAAGAAGGCGCTTTCCGACGATCCGCCGGAGGATCTGGTGCCGGAGCTCAACGACAAGATCGCCAACGGGCTGACGCTTGAAGACGACGAGACGCCGCTTGCCAAGGCTGAGGGAGACGGAGACGCCGTCAAGACGCCGTGACCACGGCTGACGGCGCGGCTTTGACGGTCGACGCCCGCGCCAAGATCAACCTTGCGCTTCATGTCACCGGCCGGCGCGGCGATGGCTATCACCTGCTCGACACGCTGGTGACTTTCGCCGCATTCGGCGACCGGCTCACCTTTATGGCGGCAGACGCCGACCGGTTCACACTTTCCGGCCGCTTTGCCGACGCCGTGCCGCGCGGCGATGACCCGGACCGCGGCAATCTGGTGCTGAAGGCCCGCAACCTGCTGCGGGAATATGCCGAGGCGGAAGGGCTTTCGGCGACGCCTGTGCATATCCACCTGGAAAAGCAATTGCCGCCCGCATCCGGCATCGGCGGCGGCTCGGCGGATGCTGCTGCGACCTTGCGCGGCCTTGCAAGGCTCTGGCGCCTGCCTGGCGAAATCCCCGCGCCGCTCGCTCTTTCGCTTGGCGCCGACGTGCCGATGTGCCTTGCCGGAATACCGTTGTTTGCGCGCGGGATCGGCGATGCGATAACGCCGGCAATCGTGTTTCCGAGGCTCTTCCTCGTGCTCGCCAACCCATTGCACCAAGTCGCGACGCCCGAGGTTTTCAAAGCGCTCGAACATCGCGACAATTCGCCAATTCTGGACGGCGATATGCCGCAACGGGCCGAGGACTGGCTTGCTCTCATCAAGGGCGCGCGCAACGATCTGCAATTTCCCGCAAGCCGGATCGCCCCGGTGATCCACGCCGTTACCGATGCGCTGGCTGCGACCGGGGCCGAACTCGTGCGCATGTCGGGCTCGGGCGCGACCTGTTTCGGGCTCTACCCCGATCTTGCGAGCGCCGAGACTGCGGCGCGCAACCTTGCGGCCGCCTATCCCGACTGGTTCGTCGTTGCCACGACCACAATTTCTTCAGGAGATGCAGCATGAGCGACCGCCCCTTCATTCCCGTGCGCTTTGCCGTGCTCACTGTTTCCGACAGCCGGACGCTTGCCGACGACCGCTCCGGCGATACGCTGGCCACGCGGATCGAAACCGCGGGTCATGCTCTGGCCGATCGCCGCATCGTCGGCGACGACAGGGCTGCCATCGCCGAAACGGTGAAAGTCTGGTGCGCGGATGACGGGATCGACGTGGTGGTGACCACCGGCGGAACCGGCTTTACCGGCCGCGATGTGACGCCGGAGGCGATCGAGCCGCTGTTCGACAAGCGGATGGACGGCTTTTCCGCGGTCTTCCACCGGATTTCATTCGAGAAGATCGGCACCTCGACGGTCCAGTCGCGCGCAACCGCGGGGCTCGTCGGAAAAACCTTCGTCTTCGTGCTGCCGGGCTCACCCGGCGCCTGCAAGGATGGCTGGGACGGGATCATCGCCCAGCAGTTCGACTATCGCCACATGCCCTGCAATTTCGTGGAAATCATGCCCCGGTTGGACGAGCACCTGAAGCGGAACACGTAAACGCCTGCATTACGCCTGACTCGGTTCAGGTTCGAATCATCGCCCAGGCCGGGATGATCTCGCAGGAAAGTCGCCGCGTCATCTGCCGGCGGGCGAGCAGGAATGGCGAATCACCACCTGCACTGGCCTTTTCCAGGGCCATGGATTTGGGCAGAAGCACGCCGACTTCCAACGGGCAGCGTTTCGCAAAAAGCCGTTGCCAGAGCGAGCGCCGGTGCCTTTTCGAACGCGAGAACCGCGCGGGACTGTTTTCCAGCGCGATATGCTCCGATACCGTTTCCACCCAGCCGGAAAGTGGCCGCGCGCCCGGCTCCAAAACGAGCACCCAGTCGCCGCGCGACTGGCGGATGACCTCGGGCAGGTCCCAGCTCCGCATGAACCGGCAGCCGGCGGCATCGGCCACGCGCTCGACGCCCTCGCCGGCGCCGTGTTCGAGAACGATGACATCGCTGACAAGCCCCTCGACGGCGCCCGCGACCAGAGCCGAGAGCGTGTGCGCAAGCTCGGCCTCCTGATTTCTGCTTTCGATCAGAACGCTTAACATGCTGCTATCTAGGCAATTTGCACGGCTCTTGCCAAGGGCGAACGCCCATGTGAACGAAAGCCGCGCCGTATGTTCTTGCTTTGTTCTAAAAGTTAACCTATATTTCCTGTCAGGTGTTGCCAAAGGGCATGAAGACCCTCCGGCAAAACAGACGGGAGATGATCATGGAAGACGCATTCGATGTGGACATCGCCGACTTCACGCCGCCCCCGGCCCGTCATTTCGACCCGGTCGATCATGGCCGCCGGCGCGGCCGCGCGGCGACCGCCAACCCGTCCGGCCGGTTCGAGCCGATAAGCCGCGAGCGCTTTGACGACGGCTGGCATCTGGAGGAGGATCTGCCGGCCTTTGCCACCGAGGTGCAGGTCGAAAAGGTGAAGTCGATCATCACCCGCAACACCTCGCCGGACGTGCCGTTCGAACGCTCGATAAATCCCTATCGCGGCTGCGAACATGGCTGCATCTACTGCTTCGCGCGACCAACCCACGGCTTCATGGGACTGTCCGCCGGGCTTGATTTCGAAACCCGGCTGTTTGCGAAGCCCGATGCGCCGCGCCAGCTTGCCCGCGAGCTTTCCAAACCCGGCTACCATGCCAAGACCATCGCGATCGGCACCAATACCGATCCCTATCAGCCGGTGGAAAAGGAATGGCGGATCATGCGCCAGGTGCTGGAAGTGCTTGCCGATGCCAACCACCCGGTTTCCATCACCACCAAATCCGCGCTGATCCTGCGCGATATCGATATCCTGTCGCAGATGGCGGAAAAGCATCTGGTCAAGGTTTCGATGTCGGTGACCACGCTCGACCGCAAGCTTTCTCGCAGCATGGAGCCGCGCGCCGCCACGCCCCCACGCCGGCTGGAGACGATCCGCGCGCTTGCCGGCGCCGGCATACCCGTCGGCATTTCGGTGGCGCCGATCATTCCGGTGCTGACCGATCACGAGCTGGAACGCATTCTCGACAGCGGCGCTGCCGCAGGCGCGACCGAGGCGAGCTATATCCTGCTGCGCCTGCCGCTCGAAGTCGCGCCGCTGTTCAAGGACTGGCTGCTGGAGAACCATCCGGACCGCTACCGCCATGTGATGAGCCTGATCCGCTCGATGCGCGGCGGAAAGGATTATGACGCAGAATTCGGCAAGCGGATGAAGGGCAGCGGCCCCTATGCCTGGCAGATCGCCCGACGATTCGAAATGGCCGTCAAACGGCTGAAGCTCACCCGCCGCAGCACGGCGCTGAGGGAAGACCTGTTCACCCCGCCCGATGGCGGCGGCGCGCAGCTCAACCTGTTCTGATCCCTTTCCGGCCGGGAAAGCCCTTGGACCCGGCCGAAGAGGTCCCCTTCACTGCCGCACATGAGCGATTCTTCGAATTGCTCCGAAGGGGACTTGCGGGAGATCGGAAGGCGGTGTGAAATGACGTCATGTCATCCGCGCTCCCTTCCGATTCTCCTGCCCTTTTCGATCTGCCGCCGGCAGTGCCTGATTTTTCGCTGGAAAGTGCTGCGCGTTTGCGCGGGCTTTGGCCCGTGGCCGGCTGCGACGAGGCGGGCAGAGGCCCGCTTGCCGGTCCGGTGGTGGCAGCGGCCGTGATCCTGGATCCGGACAATATTCCCGAAGGCCTGAACGATTCCAAGAAGCTCACGGCCAAGGCCCGCGAGGCGCTGTTCGAGGCGATCTTCGATAAGGCGCTGGTATCGGTCGCCTCCAGCAGTCCCGGCCGGATCGACCGGGTCAACATCCTCAGAGCCTCGCTCGATGCGATGCGCCGCGCCGTGCTCGGCCTTGCGCTGCCGCCGGCGATGGTGCTTGCCGATGGTCGCGATCAGCCGCCCGGAATCCCGTGCCGCGCCGAAGCCGTGATCAAGGGCGATGCCCGCTCGCTGTCGATCGCCGCCGCCTCGATCATCGCCAAGGTCACCCGTGACCGGATGATGGCGCAGGCCGCGACCATCTATCCCGCCTACGGGTTTGACGGCCATGTCGGCTATGGCACAGCGGTCCATCGCGCGGCGATCATCGACACCGGGCCCTGCCCGCTTCACCGCATGAGCTTCCGCCCTCTGCGGCAAGTCGAATAACAGCCCCGAGGCGCAAATTTTTCAGGATTTTTTTCGGGAAATTGCGATGGTCGGAGTGGCAAGATTCGAACTTGCGACCCCCTCGTCCCGAACGAGGTGCGCTACCAGGCTGCGCTACACTCCGTGACCAGCGGCTGCTCTATAAAACAGCCTGCCTGCTTCGGCAAGCGCCCCGCGACATTTTTTTGACGCGAGGCCCGATGTTATGAACCGCCCGGGGACTCAAGGCTGAAGACGGCATGGAAAACCGTCGCCGGACCGCCGGCGGGGCCTTCACCGGAAGACCCGGTTTTACTCGGATTTGGCGTCGCGCTGATAGATCCAGTCGTGATCCGGATGATTCTCGAATCGCCACTTGCGCAGCGGGCCGGCCATGACGTTGAGGTAGTACAGCTCATAGCCGTAGGGCGCGCCGCAGGGGTGGTGGCCCTTCGGCACCAGCACGACGTCGCCATCCGACACCGCCATGGTCTCGTCCAGCGATCCGTCCTCGGTGAAGACCCGCTGGAAGGCGAAGCCTTGGGCGGGGTTCAGACGGTGATAATAGCTTTCCTCCAGATAGGTCATGTCGGGGAAGCGACCCTCGTCATGGCGGTGCGGCGGATAGGAGGACCAGTTGCCGGCAGGCGTGAACACCTCCGTCACCAACAGGTTTTCGGCGACGTCGCGCTCTTCCATGGCGATCGGATAGATGTAGCGTGTGTTGGCGCCCTTGCCGCGTTCGGTCAGCGCGATGCCTTCCGGGCCGATCACCTGCGCCTTGCGGCCGGGCTTTGCCGGCGCAGTGCAGACCGCGAGCGTGCAATCGGTCGTGGCGGTGGCCGACCATTCGCTGCCGGCGGGAATATAGACGCAATGCGGCGGCAGGCGCTCGAACACGCTCATGCGCTCGCCAAGCGCGCCGAAGGAGACATCGCCCGACGCAATCTCGGCCTTGCCCTCGACAAGCACGAGAATCACTTCGGTGTCGCCGGTGTCTTCGTGCGCGCTTTCGCCGGGCTTCAGGCGGTAGAGACCAAAGCCGACATAGCCCCAGTTCGCGGTTTCCGGCGTGATATCGTGCACCTTGCCGGTGGCAGCGGTCGGTTTTCTGAGAAGATCGCTCATCGCTTGCTTTCCTTTTTCTGTCGTCCGCCTCAGGCGGCGGTGTCGAGACCCGCTTCCTTGGCCATCGCCTTCAGGCTTTTCAGCCCGAGCGACTGATATTCGAACGGATTGCGCACGTCCGGGTCCTGCTCGGCCTCGATCACCAGCCAGCCCTGATAGCCGGCCTTGGCCGCGATCTTCAGCACGGAGGCGAAATCGACACCGCCCTCGGCATCACCCGGCACGGTGAACACGCCGCGCCGCACGCCTTCGAGGAAGGAGAGATTTTCATCACGCACCTGCCGGGCAATGGCGGGCCGCACATTCTTGGCATGGATATGGCCGACGCGGCCGATATGCCTTGCGGCAAGCCGTTCCGGATCACCGCCGCCGAACAGGCAATGGCCGGTATCGAGCAGCAGTTTCGTCGCCGGCCCGGTGTCTTCCATCAACCGGTCGATCTCGTCTTCGGTTTCGACGATCGTCCCCATATGGTGATGGTAGACCAGCGCGATACCCTGATCGGCGGCATATTGCGCCAGCGCCTCGACGCCCGCGCCGAAACCGGCCCACTCACCGTCGGCAAGCTTCGGCCGCTCATTGACGGGTTTTAAGTCATCGCCGTGGATCGCATTCGATGTCTCGCAAACGATAATCACCTTCGCGCCCATCGCCTTCAGGAGTTCGAGCGCGGGCTGCATCGCCTTCTTCTCGTCCTCGACCGAATTTTCGAGCAGGTTGAGCGAATGCCAGCCGGAGACATATTTCAGGCCGCGCGGCTCCAGCACCGCCTTCAGGCCCTCGGGGTCCTGCGGGAACTTGTGCCCCTTCTCGATACCGTCGAAACCGATCTTCGCGGTCTCGTCCAGGCATTGCTCGAGGCTGATATGGGCGCCGAGGCTGCGGTCATCGTCATTGGTCCAGGCAATCGGATTTGTGCCGTAAAGGATCATGCTCAGCTTCTCTTCTTGAGCGCGGCCTCATAGCCGGCGCGCGCTTCGTTGACTTCGTTCCGTTCGGAGACTTCCGGCACCGCGACATCCCACCAGTGGCCGCCGGCATCCGGCGTCGGATAGGGATCAGTGTCGATCACAATCACGGTCACCACGCTCGCCTCGCGCGCCGCCGCCAGCGCTTCGTCAAGTTCCGCGATCGAGGCGACCTTGGTGGCGTTCGCGCCCATTGCCGCAGCGTGAGCGGCGAAATCGATGGCGATCGGGTTTTCGTGATTGGAATGGGCGTAGAGGTTGTTGAACTCCGCGCCGCCGGTCGCCATCTGCAGCCGGTTGATGCAGCCATAGCCGCGATTGTCGGTGATCACGACGGTGATCTTGACGCCCATGGCGACGGCGCTCGCGAGTTCGGAGTTCGCCATCATGTAGGAGCCGTCGCCGACCATGACGATCACGTCGCGCTCCGGCTCCGCCATCTTGATGCCGAGCCCGCCGGCGATCTCGTAGCCCATGGTCGAGAAGCCGTATTCCATGTGGTAGGAGAGCGGCAGCTTCGCCTTCCAGAGCTGGTGCAGTTCGCCCGGCATGGTGCCGGCGGCGCACATCACCACTGTGTTGTCGCGCGCGGCGCGCTGAACGGAGCCGATCACCTGCATGTCGGTCGGCAGCGCGTTGGTGTCCTCGGGCTTCGCGGTATAGGCGTCGGCCTTCGCAAACCATTCGGCCTTCAGCTTCGCATCGGGTGCCGCAAAGCGTTTGTCGCCCAGCGCCGCGCTCAGCTTTTCGAGCCCGACGCGGGCATCGGCCACCAGCGGGATCGCATCGTGCTTGGCGCTGTCGAAGGGCTGCACGTTGAGCGCCAGGATCCGGCGATCGGGATGGCTGAACAGCGACCACGAGCCGGTGGTGAAATCCTGAAACCGCGTGCCGACGCCGATCACCAGATCGGCCTTTTCGGCAACCGCGTTGGCGCTTGCCGTGCCGGTAACGCCAACCGCGCCGAAATTCAGCTCATGATCCCACGCCAGCGCGGATTTCCCGGCCTGCGTCTCGACAACGGGAATGCAATGCCGCTCGGCGAATGCCGCGAGCGTCTCCGTCGCGCCGGAAAAATGCACCCCACCGCCGGCGACAATGACCGGGTTCTTCGCCGCCTCGATCGCCGCGACAGCGGCTTCGAACTCGGCCGCATCCGGCTCCGGCCGGCGCTGGCGCCAGACCTTCTTCTGAAACAGCGTCTCGGGAAAATCAAAGGCCTCCGCCTGCACGTCCTGGCATAGCGACAGCGTCACCGGGCCGCATTCGGCCGGATCTGTAAGCACCCGCATGGCGCGTGGCAAGGCTGTGATCAGCTGTTCGGGGCGCATGATGCGGTCGAAATAGCGGCTCACCGGACGGAAGCAGTCATTGACGGTCATGGTGCCGTCGCCGAAATCCTCAAGCTGCTGCAGCACCGGGTCGGGTCCGCGATTGGCGAACACATCGCTCGGCAGCAACAGCACCGGCAGGCGGTTGACATGGGCAAGGGCGGCCGCCGTGACCATGTTGAGCGCGCCCGGGCCGATGGAGGAGGTGACCGCCATCGCGCGTGTGCGCCGTAACTGCTTGGCATAGGCGATCGCGGCATGGGCCATGGTCTGCTCGTTCTGGCCGCGATAGGTCGGCAGCGTGTCGCGCATGCCGTAAAGCGCCTCGCCCAGCCCCGCGACATTGCCGTGGCCGAAGATCGCCCAGACGCCGGCGATGAAGGGCTCGCCATCCTCGTTATACTGGTTGGCGAGATAGCGGACGGTTGCCTGCGCCGCCGTAAGCCGGATGGTTTTCATGCTGCATTCTCCTTGCGCGCGCGGTCCCAGACTGCGGCGAGACTGCGATATTTTTCCGCCATTTCGGCAATGGCGGTATCATCGTCAATGCGGCCGGCGAGCCATTTGCGCGCGGTTTCTCCGAATATGGTGCGGCCGACGGCGAAGCCCTTGACCAGATCGAATTTCGCGGCGGTCGCGAAGCTTTCCTCCAGTTCGGCGGCGGGCGCGTCGAGCCCCAGCACGACGATGCCGCGCACATAGGGGTCGTGGCGGTTGATCGCCGCGCATGCCTTTTCCCAGGCCGCTCCAGACTTCATCGGCTCCAACTTCCACCAGTCGGGATAGACGCCGATCTCATAAAAGCGGTCGATGATGGCGGCCGTGGTGTCGTCATCCGTGCCGGCGACCTTGGACGGGATCACCTCCAACAGGAATTCAAGCCCGTTGCGGCGCGCCGCGGAAAACAGGCGCGACACCGTCGCCTCCTGATCGGCACGCATGGCGGCATCATCATCCGGGTGATAGAAGCAGAGCACCTTGACGACATTGTCGACCGGCCATTCGCCGAGCCCGCCGAAATCCGGGCCGATCTCGGCCTCGGTCTCAAGCGGGCGGGAGCCGGGCAGTTCCACCGGACGACCGATCCAGAGCCCCGTGCCGGTGGCGGCATAGAGCGCATCGCGCCCGAGCCGGCCATCACAGAGAATGCCGTAGCCGGGCCTGCCATCGGCAACGCGCAGCGCCGCCTTCAGGCAGAGTTCCTTGAACGGGCCGAGTCTGTCATGCGCAACGCCCGCCTCGTCCGCCATCTCCTCAAGCTGGATGCGGTGGTCGAAGGCGAAGACGCGCATTTCCGGCCAGTCGCCCGTGCGGTTGGTCGACCAGTGCACCTGCTCGAGCGCCTTGTCCTTGCGCAACGCCTTGTCGCGAATGCCGGTGCGGAAGAAATACTGCAGCTCCTCCCAGCTCGGGTAAGCCGGCGTACAGCCGTGGCGCGAGACGGCGAACGCCCCGCAGGCATTGGCGTATTTCAGGCTTGTCGGCCAGTCCTCGCCGGTCAGCCAGCCTTTCAGCAGGCCGGACATGAAGCCATCGCCGGCGCCGAGCACGTTGAACACCTCGATCGGGAACCCTTCGCCGGTCTGGCCATCATCGAGGCTCGCCGGAATATCGCCATCAAACACCACCGCGCCCATCGGGCCACGCTTGCACACCAGCGTTGCCTTGGAGACCTTCCGCACCGCCTTCAGCGCCGCAAGCGTATCGGTGCTGCCGCCGGCGATGTGGAACTCCTCCTCCGTGCCGACGATCAGATCGAACAAGCCGAGCGTGGATTGCAGCTTGGCGGTAACGGCATCCGATTCGATGTAGCGGCTTTCGCCCGCGCCATGGCCGGCAAGGCCCCAGAGATTGGGGCGGTAGTCGATGTCGAGCGCGGTCCGCGCGCCGTTTTCGCGCGCCAGCCGCAGCGCCTTCAGCACGGCGGCCTCGGTGCGGGGATGGGAAAGATGCGTGCCGGTGGCGCAGATGCAGCGCGCCTCGGCGATATAGGCCGGATCGATATCGTCTTCCGACAGCGCCATGTCGGCGCAGTTCTCGCGGTAGAAGATCAGCGGAAACTGTTCCTGGTCGCGGATGCCGAGCAGAACCAGCGCCGTCAGCCGCTCCGGATCGGTCTTCACGCCGCGCACATCGACGCCCTCGCGCACCAGCTGTTCACGGATGAAGCGGCCCATATGCTCGTCGCCGACGCGCGTCAGCAGGCCGGACTTGAGGCCGAGACGCGCCGTGCCGGCCGCGATGTTCGTGGGCGAACCGCCGATATATTTGTTGAAGGAGGCCATGTCCTCCAGCCGCCCGCCAACCTGCGCGCCATAAAGATCGACCGACGACCGGCCGATGGTGATCAGGTCAAGTGACGACAATAATGCCTCCCTGCCGGACATGCCTGCCGGCCTGCGCGCCATGTAGGGTCATGGCGTCCGTTTCGCTCATTTTTGGATTATAAATTCTATTTTTTGGTATTTCAATATTAATATTCGGATTTCGAGGCTCACGATCCGTTGCGCGCGGTGCCGACGGCGACCGTCAGGGCAATCGCCAGACCGAGCGTGGCGGACAGAGAACGGAAGGCGCCGAAATCGACCTCCGAGACCGAAAGCGTCGTCGCCGAAAACGGTCGCAACGGGCTGACGACAGTGTCGGTAATGCCGATTACCGGAATGTCGTTGCCTGCCGCCTGCTCGGCGAAGGCCACCGTCTCGGCGGTATAGGGCGCGAAGCTGATGGCGATCACGACATCGCCCGGCCGCACCGCCTGATAATTGGCAAGCCCGCCGACCGCGCCGTGCAGCATGGCCGGCACATTCATCCGCTCGAAGGCATAGGCGATGTAGGTCGCCACCGAAAACGCGCGCCTGAGGCCGATGATGTGGATCATCGCCGCGCCGGAGAGCAGTTCCACCGATTTTTCAAGCTCCGCCGGTTCCACCGTCTTCAGCAGGCCTTCAAGCGAGGTCCTCCCGGCATCGGTGAATTCGGCAAGCAGCGCCACCGGGCTTCCGGCCGCCGTTTCGCGCAGATGCTTGAGCCGGGTGCGATAATCCGGCCAGCCGCCGACATAGGAATCGCGAAACAGTTTCTGCATTTCCGAAAAGCCGGAAAAGCCGATGATCTGGCAGAATCGCATGAAGGCCGAGGGCTGAACGCCCGCGCCATCGGCCATTTCCGCCACGGTCGAAACCGCGATCCTGTCCTGGTTGGCGGCCACGAAATCGGCGCATTGGCGCAGCCTCTTCGGCATTGTGCCGGCAAGCTCCGCCAGTCGTTCCTCGAATTCCCTGATCGTGGCCGGCGCCGTCATGAATTCCCCTCAACAATGATATTGACATAAACCATGCTGCAAACTAGCAAAATGGAATATATATTCCAACAAGATTTACGCCGCCGGCATGGCCGGCAGCGCTCACGGGGAGGATAACATGGTCACGACGATAGCGCTGCTGGGCGCAGGCCGCATCGGCAAGGTACATGCAAAGGCGATCGCCGAGGACAAGCGCGCCCGGTTGGTGGCGGTCGCCGACGCCATGGCACCGGCCGCCGCCGCGATCGCCGAGGCGACCGGTGCCGCGGTGATGACCATCGACGCGATCGAGGCCGATGGCAGCATTGACGCGGTGATCATCTGCACCCCCACCAACACCCATGCCGACCTGATCGAGCGCTTTGCTCGCGCCGGCAAGGCGGTCTTCTGCGAAAAGCCGGTGGATCTCGATGTCGCCCGCGCCCGCGCCTGCGCCGATGTGGTGAAACAGGTGGGCGGGCGCGTCATGCTCGGCTTCAACCGCCGCTTCGATCCGCATTTCCTGGCAGTGCGCAAGGCGATCGACGATGGCCGGATCGGCGATGTCGAGATGGTGACGATCGTGAGCCGCGACCCCGGCCCGCCGCCGGCGGAATACATCAAGGTCTCGGGCGGCATGTTCCGCGACATGACCATCCATGATTTCGACATGGCCCGCTTCCTGCTTGGCGAGGAGATCGCGACCGTTTCCGGCACGGCGTCCGTGCTGGTGAACCCGGAAATCGGCGAACTCGGCGATTACGACAGCGCCAGCCTGGTGCTCGCCACCGCAAGCGGACGCCAATGCGTGATCTCGAATTCGCGCCGCGCGGCCTATGGCTATGACCAGCGCATCGAGGTGCTGGGATCGCTCGGCTCGGTGTCGGCCGAAAACCAGCGCCCGGTCTCGATCGAGATCGCCAACAAGGACGGATACACCCGCCCGCCGCTGCATGATTTCTTCATGACCCGCTACACCGCCGCCTATGCTGCGGAAATCTCCGCCTTCATTGACAGTATCGAAAACGACACCGCCCCCTCGCCCTCGATCGAGGACGGATTGATGGCGCTGGCGCTTGCGGATGCGGCCGTGCGGGCGGTGAAGGAGAAGAAGACGATCGCGGTCGGCTGAACGTCGGACGCTCCGCACTGCCGCCATCAAATAGGAGCAACGCAGGGAACACGGCACACGCCGCTGCAAAGGCGTGCACCATGCGCTTTGGCCGCTCTCGAAAGTCAATGCTCTGTCGCAAAAACTTCATAAAGGCTTTGTTGCACAACAGTGCATTCCAAAGCAGAATGAGGTTGTCGAGGGGGAACGATGGCCGAGAAAGAATTTGTCAGCGCGCAGGAAGTCGCTCGCCGCGCCGGTGTTTCCCGATCCGCCGTCTCGCGCACCTTCACGCCGGGCGCCAGCGTTTCGGCGGAAACGCGCCGCAAGGTGATGGCGGCGGCCGAGGAGCTTGGCTACCACGTCAATCATCTCGCCCGCGGGCTGATGCGCAATGAAAGCGGGATCGTCTGCCTGATCGCCTCCGAGGTCGCCACCCCCTACCGTTCGGCGCTCGTCAGCGCCATTACCCAGAAACTGCAGGATCGCGGCAAGATCGCCATGCTGGTCAACACCGACCGTTCCGACGGCAGCGCCGACAAGGCGTTGCGCCAGGCGATCAGCTACCGGGCGGATGCCTCCATCATTCTCTCGGGCCTGCCGGACAAGTCGATCGTGCAGCTCTGCCTACGCAACGGCCAGCGGCTGGTGCTGATCAACCGCGATGACGACCAGGAAGGCCCGCTCAGGATCAATTTCGACAATGACGAGGCCGCGCGGCGGATCCTGACCGCCTTCCTGCGCGCCGGCTGCCGCCGCCTCGCCTTCGCCAATTCGGCCTCGATGACGCCGAGCCTGTTGGCGCGCGAGCGTGGCTTCCTGGCCGCGGGACAGGCCGAGGGCATCGAGGTGATCGTCGAGCGCTACGGCCAGACGGCCTATGCGTCAGGCCGCACGCTCGCCCAGCGCATGCTGACCCGCAAGGACCGGCCAGACGGGGTGTTCTGCGCCACCGACCTGCTCGCCTGCGGCTTCATGGATGCCGCGCGCAACCAGTTTTCGCTGTCGATCCCCGATCAGCTTTGCGTCGCGGGCTTCGACAATATCGAACAGGCCGGCTGGGAATCCTATGATCTCACGACCTTCGACCAGCCGGTGGACCAGATCGCCCAACAGGCGGTCGACTGGCTCTCCGCCCCGCTTTCCGCGCCCGCTGCCGACCCGACCGTGACGCTGCATGCCGAGCTCGTATGGCGCTCGTCGATCCGCGGCGGATAAAGCGTCGGGCGGAAAAGTGGTCACCGGTTTTCCGCTAACCCGACGCGCCAAAAGAACGACTCTGGAGCATCGGGCGATGCCGACCAATCGCCCGATGCTCCAGCGCCATCAGCCATCCTCTGAAATGCCGTTTTCCTTGATCGACTGCATCGCCATATAGGTCGAGGTCGAGGCCACATGCGGGAGCGTCGAAATCCGCTCGGCGAGCACCCGGCGATAGGATCGCATCGAGGCGGTGCGGATTTTCAGCAGGTAATCGAAGCGTCCCGCGATCATGTGCACCTGCTCGACCTCCACAAGCCCGACCACCGCCTTGTTGAACTCCGACAGCGCCTTTTCGCGCGTATCCGACAGCTTCACCTCGACAAAGGCGACATAGTCGAGCCCCAGTTGAATGGGATCGAGAATGGCGCGATATCCCCTGATGATGCCCGCCTCCTCCAGATGGCGCACCCGCGCCTGGGTCGGCGATTTCGACAGGCCGATGCGTTTGGCGAGATCCGTGATCGAGATGCGGCCGTTCTCGGCCAGCGTGTTCATGATGGCGCGGTCGAATCGGTCGAGATCGGCACTGCTCTCATTCACTGAAAAACTCCTCAAATTCAGACGAAACGATAATATTTTTCATATCAATCAGGCAAAACGCCTGCCGTCTACCGATTATAATAGGGTAATCCAGAGGGAATTGTCATGACAGAAAACACTGAGGCAGACCTGCGCAACGCTATCGACGCGGGAACCTATGCCGACGAATCGCAGCTGATCGAGCGGCTGCGCGATGAGGCCCGGCTCTCCGCCGAGGATCGCGCCCGCATCTCGGAAAACGCGGCCGATCTGGTGCGCGCCATCCGCAACCACGCCAAGCCCGGCATGATGGAAGTATTCCTCGCCGAATACGGCCTTTCCACTGATGAGGGCATCGCGCTGATGTGTCTGGCCGAGGCGCTGCTTCGGGTGCCTGACGCCGAAACCATCGACGCGCTGATCGAGGACAAGATCGCGCCGTCGGACTGGGGCCGGCATATGGGGCATTCCACCTCGCCGCTGGTCAATGCCTCGACCTGGGCGCTGATGCTGACGGGCCGGGTTCTCAAGGAAGAAAACAAGGGCGTGGTGAGCACGCTGCGCGGCGCGGTCAAGCGCCTCGGCGAACCGGTGATCCGCACCGCCGTCGGCCGCGCGATGCGCGAGATGGGCTCGCAATTCGTGCTCGGCGAGACGATCGCATCCGCCCTCAAGCGCGCCTCCAACATGGAGGCAAAGGGCTATACCTACAGCTACGATATGCTGGGCGAGGCCGCTCGCACCGAGGGCGACGCCAGGCGCTATCACCTCGCCTATTCCCGGGCGATCGGCGCGATCTCCGAGGCCGCGACCGCCGACGATATCCGCAACAATCCCGGCATATCGGTCAAGCTCTCCGCGCTCCACCCGCGCTATGAGGAGGCCCAGCATGACACGGTGATGGACCATGTCGTGCCGCGGCTGCGCACGCTCGCCCAGCTTGCCCGCTCCGCCGGCATCGGGCTCAATGTCGACGCCGAGGAGGCCAACCGGCTCAGCCTGTCGCTGGACGTGATCGAGGCCGTGCTTTCCGAGCCGTCGCTTGCCGGGTGGGACGGGTTCGGCGTGGTGGTGCAGGCCTATGGCAAGCGCGCCGGGCCGACCATCGACTGGCTTTATGACCTTGCGACGCGGCTTGACCGCAAGATCATGGTGCGGCTCGTCAAGGGCGCCTATTGGGACACCGAAATCAAGCTTGCCCAGGTGGAAGGCATCGACAGCTTCCCGGTGTTCACCGCCAAGCCCGCCACCGACATTTCCTATATCGCCAATGCCCGCAAGCTGCTCGGCATGACCGACCGGATCTACCCGCAATTCGCCACCCACAACGCCCATAGCTGCGCGGCGATCCTGGATATGGCCGGCGACAACCAGTCCTGGGAATTCCAGCGCCTCCACGGCATGGGCGAGGCGCTGCATTCGATCCTGAAGGAGCGCCACAACACCCATTGCCGGATCTACGCCCCGGTCGGCGCGCATCGCGACCTGCTGGCCTATCTCGTGCGCCGCCTGCTGGAAAACGGCGCCAACTCCTCCTTCGTCAACCAGATCGTCGACGAGGACGTGCCGCCGGAAACGGTCGCCGCCGATCCATTCGACAAGGTGAAGCCGACGAAGCTTCGCACCGGCACGACCCTGTTTGCGCCGGAACGACGGAACTCCACCGGCTTCGATCTCGCCCACCGGCCGACGCTGGCTATGATCGACGAGGCGCGCGGCCGGTTCGAAACGCACCAGTGGCACGCGGCCCCGCTGATTGCCGCAGAGGCCCCCGCCGGCGAAACCGCGTCCGTGCCCAACCCGGCCCGCACTCATGATGTCGTGGGCTCGGTCACCTGGGCGACGGCTCAGACGGTTGACGCCGCCTGCGCTGCCGCACGGCCCTGGGATGCCGATGCCGCAACCCGCCGCGCGGTGCTGGAAAAGGCCGCCGATCTCTACGAACAGAATTTCGGCGAGATTTTCGCGCTCGTCGCCCGCGAGGCCGGCAAGACGCTGCCGGACGCGGTTGCCGAACTACGCGAGGCGGTGGATTTCCTGCGCTACTATGCCGGGCAGGCCGAGGGCGCGCCACCGATCGGCGTGTTCGCCTGCATCAGCCCGTGGAACTTTCCGCTGGCGATCTTCACCGGCCAGATCGCGGCAGCGCTCGCCGCCGGCAACGCGGTGCTTGCCAAGCCCGCGGAGCAGACCCCGCTGATCGCGTGGCGCGCCTGCCAGCTTCTCCATGAGGCTGGCGTGCCCGAAACCGCGCTTCAGCTTCTGCCCGGCGCCGGCGATGTCGGCAAGGCGCTGACCTCCAACCCGGCCGTCGGCGGCGTCGCCTTCACCGGATCGACGGAGACGGCACAGATCATCCACCGCGCCATGGCCGAGAACCTCGCGCCCGGCGCACCGTTCATCGCCGAAACCGGCGGTCTCAACGCGATGATCGTCGACAGCACCGCGCTGCCGGAACAAGCGGTCGCGGCAATCGTCCAGTCGGCCTTCCAGTCGGCCGGCCAGCGCTGCTCGGCGCTGCGCTGCCTCTATGTCCAGAAGGACATTGCCGAGCACTTCCTGCGCATGCTGACCGGCGCGATGGATGCGCTGAGGATCGGGCGGCCATGGCAGATTTCCACCGATGTCGGTCCGGTCATCGATGCCGAGGCCAAGGCGGGCATTGCCGAATATCTCGCCGTCGCCGAGGACGAGGGACGCATCCTCAAGACGACGACGACGCCGGATACCGGCCATTTCATCGCCCCGACCCTGATCAGGATCGGCGGCATCGCGGATATGGAGCGCGAAATCTTCGGCCCGGTCCTGCATGTCGCGACCTTCGAGGCGGACGAGATCGATGCGGTGATCGATGCCATCAACGGCTCCGGCTATGGCCTGACCTTCGGCCTCCAGACCCGGATCGACGACCGCGTGCAGCACGTTTCCGACCGCATCCAGGCCGGCAATATCTACATCAACCGCAACCAGATCGGCGCGATCGTCGGCAGCCAGCCCTTCGGCGGCGAAGGCCTGTCCGGCACCGGCCCGAAGGCGGGTGGCCCGCGCTATCTCGACCGCTTCCGCAAGCACGCGGCCGAGAGCGTCGACGAAGCCTGGGACACCGAAATGTCGCCGGCAGCGCTGAGGGATGAAATTTCGCGCGCCGCCCTCGAGTCGGGCCGGGTGTTCCGCGACACGCTGCCGGGACCGACGGGCGAATCGAACGTGCTCACCGCGCTGCCCCGCGCGCCGTTGCTCTGCCTCGGCCCGGGCAAGGAGGCCGCCAGAAAACAGGCGATCATGGTCGGCGCGCAGGGCGGTCGCCCCGCCGTCGCAACCGGCGCGATCGCGCCGGAAAGCCTTGCCGATCTGGAAGGCGTTTCAGCCGTTCTCTGGTGGGGCGACGAGGAGACCGCGCGGGCGCTCCGCAAGGCACTCGCCAGCCGCAAGGGCCCGATCCTGCCGCTGGTAACGGGCGCGCCCGATGCCGGCCATGCGCTCAAGGAACGCCATGTCTGCGTCGACACCACGGCGGCGGGCGGCAACGCCAAGCTGCTTGGCGGCGTGAGCTGAGCCAAAAAGACTGTTAGCCAACCGGCCGGAAGACGATATCCGCCGGGCGGCTGCGGTCAATGACGGTCTTCGCATTGGGGAGGTCGTTTTCATACGCCTTGGCATGCGCCGCTTCCGGCGCAAAACCCATGTCCTTCCAGCGCTGCAGCAGCCGGCGCTCCAGAACCTCGAAGGGCACATCCAGGCTGATGGTCAGGTCGAAAATGGCGCGAAGATCGCGCCAGCCCGGCTCATCCAGCAACAGATAATTGCCCTCGACCACCAACAGCGGTATCGAAGCGGGAACGGCGCGCGCGCCTGCCCGCGAGATTTCAAGCTTCCTGTCGAACAACGGAACGACAACCTCGTCTTCCTCATTGGCGCTCAGGCGCCGCAGCATCGCCGCGAGCCCACCGACATCGAACGTATGGGGCGCGCCCTTGCGCGACAGCGCCCCGCGCGCCTCCAGTAACCCGTCATCGAGATGAAACCCGTCCATCGGAATGACCGCGGCAGAACCCGGCGTCCGCCGGTTGAGGCGGGCAACGAGATCGTCCGCGACCGTGGACTTGCCGCTGCCGGGCGCCCCCGCGATTGCCACCAGCCGGCGACCACCCGACAAGGCTGAAAGCACATCAAGCAGCTCTTCGACCCTGGTTATTGTCTTCGGCATGGTCCCTCCCCCGGCGCAGTTTTGCCAGGCACCCGTCTTGAAGCGCTGCCGGCAATAATGGGGCCGACTGTCCCTCAGAAAGCGCGACAAAACAAGCGAATAGGCCGGCCCCGCCGCCCCGCTGGACACAACTTGTCCACATACCGGCTTTAAAAATGTCAGAACACGTTTGACATACGCAAAGCGATGCCATTAAAAGACAATTGTCGAGCATAATTTTACATTAGTTCGATAGACTGAGAATGGGAGGAATTGTCGTGACGGCTTTGCTTGAGGTGCATGGGCTCGGAAAATCGTTTTCCGGGGTGCCCGCGCTGATAGACGGCGCATTCCGGCTGATGCCGGGATCTGTCCACGCGCTTTGCGGCGGCAATGGCGCCGGCAAGTCGACATTCCTCAAGATCGTCATGGGCATCCAGCCGCGCGACCGCGGCACAATCAAGCGCAATGGCGAGACCGTGCAGTTCTCCTCTCCCGGCGAGGCGCTCGCCAACGGCATCTCGATCATCGAACAGGAACTGAGCCCCGTGCCGGCGATGACGGTGGCCGAAAACATCTTTCTCGGGCGCGAGCCGAGCGGCGCTTTCGGCCGGATCGATTTCAAGTCCATGAACGCCAAGGCGCAGGACCTGCTCGACGGGCTGAAATTCACCATCCGCGCGACCGACATGATGATGGATCTGACGGTCGCCCAGACCCAGCTCGTCGAGATCGCCAAGGCGCTCTCTTACGATGCCGAAGTCATCATCATGGACGAGCCGACATCGGCGCTCGGCGAGGCCGAGGCCGACCAGCTTTTCGAGGCGGTGAAGACGCTGAAGGCGCGCGGCAAGGGCGTGATCTATGTCAGCCATCGCCTCTCCGAAATCTTCACAATCTGCGACAGCTATACTGTTTTCCGCGACGGCCGCTTCGTCGAGGACGGCGCGATGGCCGATATCGACAAGGATCGCCTGATCAGCCTGATCGTCGGGCGTCCGCTGACGGAGGAATTCGTCAAGGACAACACCGCCGGAACCGAGCCAACCCTGCGCGTCGAGGGTCTGGCCGCCAATCATGGCGTGCGCGACGTTTCATTCGAGGCCCATCGCGGGGAAATTCTGGCGCTATACGGGTTGATGGGCTCCGGGCGCAGCGAGATTTTCGACAGGTTGTTCGGCCTGTCGGACGAGACCGCCGGCACGATCGAGATCAATGGCGTTCGCCAGCAGATCACCCGCCCCGCCCAGGCGATCGCGGCGGGCCTCGCCTATGTTACCGAGGACCGCAAGGTCTCGGGCCTCGTTCTCACCGGCGATGTCCGCGAAAACCTTTGCCTCGCGACCCTCGACCGGATGTCGACCCCGCTGATGATGAACGGCAAGGCCGAAACCGAAGCCGCAGGGCGCATGGTCGAAACGCTCAACATCAAGACCGCATCGCTGAAGCTCGGCGTTTCCAACCTTTCCGGCGGCAACCAGCAGAAGGTGGTGCTCGGCAAATGGTTCCTGACCGAGCCGAACGTGCTGCTTCTGGATGAGCCGACCCGCGGCGTCGATGTCGGCGCCAAGCGGGAAATCTATCGCGTCATGTCCGATTTCGCCAAGGGCGGCGGGACCGTGATCATGATCTCTTCCGAAACCGACGAAGTGCTCGGCATGGCCGACCGCGCCATCGTGATGCGCGATGGCCGCGTCGCCGGAACCCTGGATCGGGCGGAAATGTCCGCCGAAAAACTGCTGCATCTCGCGGCGTAAAAACGTGACGCAGGGCGGGACGCCGCGACGAGCGCGCGTTTTTCACCTGCCGATAACCCGTCAATCGGGGAGGACCATACGTTGACTGACACTGAGAATGCCAAAACCCCGGCGGGCGCCGGAACCGAGCAGAAGCGGCCGATGACCGAGCGGCTGGGGCCGATCGCCCAGCGCTACGGGATATTGATCGCGCTGATCCTGGTCTGCATCGTGCTCTCGATCGTCAGCGAGAATTTTTTAAGCCCGCGCAATATCGTCAACGTGCTGCGCCAGACCTCGATCAACGGCATCCTCGCCATCGGCATGACCTTCGTCATCCTGACGCGCGGCATCGATCTGTCGGTCGGCTCCGTGGTCGCCCTTGCCGGCGTGGTCTCGGCCTCATTCGCCACGACATCTTCCAGCGCCTTCATTCCCGGCACGCCCTATATCGCGCCGATCGCGATCGTCATCGGCCTTGCCGCCGGCATCGCCATGGGCGCGATTTCCGGCACGGCGGTGGCACGGTTTTCCGTACCCGCCTTCGTCGCCACGCTCGGCATGCTGTCGGCAGCGCGCGGGCTGACGCTGATCTATTCCGGCGGTCGTCCGATCCCGGCGCTGACCGACGGCTATCGCTGGATCGGCACCGGCGATGTGTTCGGACTTCCGATCCCGATCATCCTGTTCGCCCTGGTGTTCCTCGTCGCCCATTTCGTGCTGACCAACACAAGGTTCGGCCGCCACATCTATGCCGTCGGCGGCAATCCGCATGCGGCCAAGGTCTCCGGCCTCAGCGTCAACCGCATCCGCTTCATGGTCTACGTCATTTCCGGCGCGCTGGCCGGGCTCGCCGGCATGGTGCTTGCCGCCCGCACGGGTTCCGCGCTGCCGCAGGCCGGCGTCGCCTATGAGCTTGACGCAATCGCTGCGGTGGTGATCGGCGGCACCAGTCTTTCCGGTGGCATCGGCCGGGTCAGCGGCACCGTCATCGGCGCGCTGTTGATCGGCGTGATGAATAACGGCCTCGATCTGCTGGGCGTCGAATCCTACTACCAGCAGGTCATCAAGGGCGCGCTGATCGTCGCCGCCGTCATGCTCGACCGCTCGCGCAAGAGCGAAGCCTGAAATCCGGCTCTGCCGGTTCTTCCGCGCCGCAAATTCGCAGTCCGTTTTAACAAGCTGCGCGGCACCCACCATGTCACCAAAGGGAGGAAACCCGACATGAAACTTCGTAATATCCTGGCAACCACAGCCCTGGTCGGCGCCGCATTCGCCGCCACCACCGCCAGCGCACAGGACCCGCTGAAGATCGGCGCCGCCGTTTACGGCCTCAACGCCGAATTCATGCAGCTCTGGGCCAATGCCGCAGAAAACCACCCCTCGGTGAAGGACGGTTCCGTCGACCTGACCATCTTCGACGGTCGTTATGACGCGCTGGTCCAGCAGGAACAGTTCGAAACCATGATCACCCAGGGCTATGACGCCATCGTCTTCGTCCCGATCGACATCGAAGCCGGCGCAACGGCCGTCGAATCCGCCTCCGATGCCGGCATTCCGGTGGTCGGCTCCAACACCCAGGTCAACTCCGATCTGCTGACCTCCTATGTCGGCTCCGACGACGTCGAAGCAGGCTATCTCGAAGCCAAGGCCGTGCTCGATGACATCAGCTGCTCCGGCGATGTCGTCATCATCGAAGGCCCGATCGGCCAGTCCGCGCAGATCCAGCGCGGCGAAGGCAATGAGAAGGCAATCGCCGAATGCGGCGACGGCGTCAGCGTTGTCGAACAGCAGACCGCCAACTGGAGCCGCGCGGAAGCGCAGTCGCTGATGGAAAACTGGCTGACCGCCCATGGCGGCGACATCAAGGGCGTAATCGCGCAGAATGACGAGATGGCGCTCGGCGCGATCGAGGCGATCAAGGCCGCTGGCCTCAACGTCAGCGATTTCTCGATTGCCGGCGTCGACGGCGTCACCGATGCGCTGGAAGCCGTCAAGCGCGGCGACATGCATTCGATCCTGCAGGATGGCCAGGCCCAGGCGCTCGGCGCAATCGACGTCGCCATCAAGGCCGTTAACCCGGACTATCAGCCGACCTCTGGCATCTGGGAAAAATACCCGGAAATGCAGTGGAACAACGGCGAATCCAAGCAGTACAATGTGCCGTGGACGCCGGTGACCGCCGACAATGTCGACGAACTCCTGCAGCAGCGTCAGTAAATCCGAATACCGCCTGCGGCCGATAGCGGCCGCAGGCGACCCGTCGCGGCACGGCCGTTACAGCAGCCAGAAGAAAGGACGTTTCGATGGCGTCTTCCCCTGAATTTTCACTTGCCGGCAAGGTCGCGGTCGTCACCGGCGCGGCATCCGGCATCGGCGCGGCGATTGCCCGAGCGTTTGCTGCCAAGGGCGCGCGCGTCGCCATTCTCGACATGAACCGCGATGCGGCCGATGCCATGGCCGCCGAGCTCGACGGCGCGAAGGCGTTTTCCTGCAACGTCACCGACAGCGACAGCATTGAAACCGCGGTCGCCGACGTCAAAGCCGCGCTCGGCGAGATCGATATCCTCGTCAATTCGGCCGGCATCGTCGACCTCGCCCCCGCCGAAGAGCTTTCGAAGGCCGCCTGGGACCGCACCATCGCCGTCAACCTGACCGGCACCTATCTGATGTGCCAGTCCGTCGGGCGCGCGATGATTTCCGCCGGCAAGGGCGGGCGGATCGTCAACCTCGCAAGCCAGGCCGGCTCGGTCGCCATCGAAGGCCATGTCGCCTATTGCGCCACCAAATTCGCCGTCATCGGCGTCACCAAGACGCTGGCGCTCGAATGGGGCAAGCACGGCATCACCACCAATTCGATTTCGCCCACCGTGGTGATGACCGATCTCGGCCGCAAGGCATGGGAAGGCGAAAAGGGCGACGCGATGAAGGCCCAGATCCCGAGCGGCCGCTTTGCCGAGCCGGAAGAAATCGCCGCCGCCGCCGTGTTCCTCGCTTCCGATGAGGCGGCGATGATCAACGGCGCCGATCTTCTGGTCGATGGCGGCTACACCGTCCGGTAAATGATGAACGATAAGGTCGCTTCAATGCAGAGATTTATCAACAACCCCGACGATCTTGTCGACGAGACCGTGGCCGGTTTCGTCCGGGCCCACCGCGATCTGGTGCGGCTCGACCCGGCCAATCCGCGCGTGATCGTATCGCAGACAGCACCGGTTTCCGGCAAGGTCGGCATCGTCACCGGCGGCGGTTCGGGCCACGAGCCGGCCTTTATCGGCTATACCGGCCGCAACATGGTGGACGCGGTCGCCGTCGGCGAACTGTTCTCCTCACCGACGGCCAAGAGCTTTGCCGATGCGATGCGCGCCGCCGATGGCGGCGCGGGCGTCGCCGTGCTTTACGGCAATTACGCCGGCGACAACATGAACGTCAAAATGGCCGCCGGCATGCTTGAGAAAGAGGGCATCGAGGTCGCGACCGTGGTCGCTAATGACGATGTCTGCTCCGCGCCGCTTTCCGAGCGCGAGAAGCGCCGCGGCGTCGCCGGCGAAATCTTCATGTGGAAGATCGGCAGCGCGGTTGCCGCCAAAGGCGGATCGCTTGCCGATGTGCAGGCCGCCGCGCAAAAGGCGATCGACAGCGTACGCTCTGTCGGCGTCGGGCTTGGCCCCTGCACCCTGCCGGCCGTCGGCCATCCGAATTTCCAGATCGAGCCGGGCACGATGGAGGTCGGCATCGGCCACCACGGCGAGCCTGGCACCCGCGTGGAACCGCTGAAGAGCGCCAACGCGGTCGCCGCCGACATGGTCAAGATCGTCATGGACGATCACGATCTGCCGAAGGGCAGCGAAGTCGCCGTGCTGGTCTCCGGGCTGGGCGCAACCCCGGTCAACGAGCTTTATGTGCTTTACGACCGTATGGAGCAGGAAATCGAGGCGCGCGGCGCGACCGTCTACCGCGCCTATGTCGGCAATTACTTCACCTCGCTGGAAATGATCGGCGCGACGCTCTCGGTCATGGTGCTGGATGATGAGATGAAGGCGCTGCTGGATATGGAAGCGTCCGCGCCCGGCTTCAGCCAGACCGGCAATGCCGCGCCGGCAATCCAGCGATCCGCAGCAAAGGCTGCCACCACCGCTCAGGCGAAGACGGCAAACACCGAGAACGACGCGCCGCGCGCGCCCGAAACCATCAACGGCCCTTCGGTGAAGAATGCCGGCAATGCGGCGATCGTCGAGGAGATCGCGGCGGTGATCATCGAGAACAAGGCCTGGCTTTCGGAAATCGACGGCAAGATCGGCGACGGCGACCACGGTATCAACATGGCCAAGGGTTTCGGCCGCGCGGCCGAGCGGATCGCCGGCTCATCGATGCCGCTTGACGAGGCGATGAGCGTGCTGTCGGATGTTCTGATGTCGGAGATCGGCGGCTCCATGGGCCCGCTCTACGGTCTGATGTTCCAGGAAATGGCGTCATCCATCAAGGGCCGCACCGCCATCGACGCCGATGCGTTTTCGCAGATGCTGAATGCGGGTCTTTCGGGCGTACGCTCCACCGGCTCGGCCAAGGTCGGCGACAAGACGCTGATCGACACGCTGGTTCCGGCCGTCGAGGCATTCGATGCCGCGAAGGCTGACGGTTTCGCCCCTGCCCTTGCAGCCATGGCGAAAGCCGCGGAAAAGGGTCGCGATTCCACCGTCGATCTGGTTGCCCGCATCGGGCGCGCCAGCCGGCTCGGCGAGCGCTCGCGCGGTGTTCTGGATGCAGGCGCCACCTCTTGCTGCATGATCCTGACCGAACTTGGAAACGGGTTCTCCCGCCGCCTTCAGGATTGATGAAGGCGGCGCGGGCGGGCACGGAAAAGCTTGTGCTCGCCCGCCACCTCGCAGCATAATGCGGCCATGATGTATCTCGATTGCCATGCCCTCGCCGACCTGTTTCGCGCCTTCGCGCGCCGGATGAATGATGAACGCGATTATCTCGCGGAACTGGACGGGGCGATCGGCGATGCCGACCACGGCACGGCCATGGCCGAGGGCTTTTCCGCCGCGGCGGTGGCGCTCACCCACAATGCCGCCGATTACCCCTCGCTCAGGATCGCGCTGACGCAGGCGGGCCGCTCCTTCCTCAATGCCGTCGGCGCCACCACCGGGCCACTCTATGCCAGCGGGCTGACCCGCGCCGGCCTTGCCATGCCGGAAGAAAAGCAGGTGCCGATCGAGCGCCTTGCCGATATTCTGCTCGCGATTTCGGAAGGAATCGAGGAACGCGGGAAGGCATCCCCCGGCGACAAGACCATGCTCGATGCGTGGCTGCCGGCGACCCATGCGATCCGCGATGCCAGGGCCGAGGGCGCGACGTTCGCCGAAGTCATGAGCCGCGCCGCTGCGGCCGCCGCCGAAGGAGCCGAGGCGACGCGCGGCATGGTGGCGGCCAAGGGCCGCGCCGCTCGCCTTGGCGCGCGCACCATCGGCCATCTCGATCCCGGCGCAGTCTCCGCCGCCGCGCTGATCGACGCCGCCAGCGAGTGGGTATCTGCGGCAGCCGAGCGAGAGACCCTTTGATGGCACGAAAGAGCGGTCCGCGCGCCCTGTCCGCCTCCGAGAGGCAATCCGGTTCCCAACTGCCCCTGCGCTTCGGCGGCGATCCGCTGCTGTGGGCGGCATGGCTTTATTACGAGGAGAGCATGACCCAGGGCGACATTGCCGTCGCCATGGGCATTTCGCGCCCCACCGTCAACGCCTATCTCGCCGATGCCCGCACACGCGGCATCGTTTCGATCGAAATCGCGCCGGAAAAATTCCGGCAATTGTCACTCGCTCAGAGCCTCAAGGAGCATTTCGGCCTCGCCGACTGCCTGGTGATCCCGTCAACCGGCGGGGAGCGCACGCTGACGGAACGGCTTGGCGCGGCCGGCGCGCAGGTGCTGGCGCTTCATGCGCAATCCGGCGATACCATCGCGGTGACCTGGGGCCGGACGATGCTGGCGATCGCCAATGCCGTTGAACGCGTCAATCTCAGGGACATGCGCGTGGTTCAGGCGACCGGCGGCACCACCGCCAAGATACCGTGGACGCCGGAAGCTTGCGCCACGCGGCTGGCCGAAGCGCTGGACGCCCGCTGCATTCCGCTGTCGTCCCCCGCGATCCTGTCCTCTGCGGCCGTCCGCGACGTGCTGTTCGAGGAGCCGGTGATCGCCGAACAGCTTGGCGTGCTGGCAGCGGCAAACCGCATCCTGCTCGGCATCTCGTCGCTGAGGGCCGAAAGCACGATCCACACCAGCGGATTCTTCGACAAGGTGGACGTCAACGAGCATTATCACGCCGCCGTCGGCAGCATTGCCGGGCGGCTGATCAATGCGCGCGGCGAGCCCGTCGCCGGGCCGCTCGACGGGCGCACCGTCGGCATTGAACTCGCCGCATTGCGCGCGATTCCCCAGCGCATCGCTGTTGCCGGCGGGATCGACAAGGTGCAGGCGATCCTCGCGGCGCTGCGCGGCGGCTATGTCAGCGTGCTGGTCACCGATGTGGACACCGCCTGGGGCATATTGCGCTCCGAGAATGTGGATATCCGCCCACAGCGGATGGAGACCGCCAGAGCGCCGCAACTGCCCGAACGCGTCCATACCAAGAAATTCATCAACCGCCCGCAGGACGCCGTCGACGAAACGCTTGCGAGCGCGCTTCTGGCGCATCCGGAAAACCTGGCCCCGGTACCGGGCGCACCGCGCGCCCTGCGTTCGGTTCACGCCCCCCGTGCCGGCAAGGTCGGCCTCGTCATCGGCGGCGGCGCGGGGCACGAGCCGGGCTTTTTCGGCTATGTCGGCCAAGGGCTTGCGGATGCGGTGGTCGTCGGCAACGTGTTCGCCGCCCCGCCGCCCGACCCGATCCTCGCCTCCACCCGCGCGGTTGATGGCGGGGCCGGCGTGCTGCACATTTTCGGCAATTTTTCCGGCGACGTGATGAATTTCGAGATCGCCGCCGAGATGGCCGCGGCCGAGGGCATTGCGGTGCAGGCCGTCGTCACCACCGACGACATCGCCTCCTCGCCGAAAGAAATGCGAGCCACGCGGCGCGGGGTCGCCGGTAATGTGTTCATCTTCAAGGTCGCGGGTGCTGCCTGCGAGCGGATGATGCCGCTTGACGCCTGCGTGGCGGTGGCGCGGCGAGCCAATGAGCGCACCTTCACCATGGGGCTGGCGCTGGAGCCCGGCGCCTCGATCGAAACCCGCCGCCCGACCTTTCAACTCGGCCCCGACGAGATGGAAATCGGCGTCGGCGTTCATGGCGAGCCCGGCATCGCCCGCGCCGCCATCGGCACGGCGGATCAGGCCGCCGACCTCGTGATCGACCGCCTGCTCGATGAAATGATGCCGAAGGAAGGCGACCGCGTCGCCCTGCTGGTCAATTCGCTGGGAGCGACGCCCGACATGGAACTCTACATCCTGAACGGCCGCATCCGGAAACGCCTGAAGGCCCACGGGCTGCAGGTCACGCGATCGCTGGTCGGGCGCTACTACACCTCGCTCGACATGGCCGGCGTCTCGATCTCGCTGATGCATCTCGACGACGAACTCGCCGACCTGCTGGACGCGCCCTGTTCTTCCGTCGCGCTGTCGCGGCGGTAAGGGATCGTTGGGCGCCGGAGCCGAAAAGGCTACAATTTCGACCCTGCATGAGGTTTGCGGTGGGCAGCGATAATTGCAACTTTGTCATCTGGTTCTCCTTTTCACTCCTTGCCGTTCATCGGCAGCACCAGAATTCTAATGCTTCGAGACGTTGATGACGAGATAGCCATCCAGATAACTCAGTCTGGTGATAAGGCCTTCCCCCTCAACGCCGCCATGCTCGGGCCTGTCCCGAGCATCTAAGAACGCGTCTGCTCGACAGGCGTCTAGGGCGAAAAGTCAGTTCAAATCCGCACCTGGCAAAGATTTCACACCGACCCCATTGACCGCGTTTCGCTTTGATTATACGCTTAATCAAAAGCATTCGGGAGGATATCTTGACTTTGACCGGGCCGAAGCGCGCGCGGCGCGTGACCCAGAGCGATGTCGCGGCGATGGCGGGGGTTTCCACCGCCGTCGTATCCGCCGTGATTTCGCCGAAGCCCGGCAAGACCATCCGCGTTGGCGAGGAGGCCGAGAAACGCGTTCGCGCGGCCATGGAAGCGCTTGGCTATGCGCCGAATATCGTGGCGCAATCACTGGCGCGCGGACGGCGCAATATCATCGGCGTGTTCACCTATGAGGCGATGTTTCCCTCCGACCGGGAGAACTTCTTCTATCCGTTTCTGCTGGGCATCGAACGCGGCGCGATGAAGCTCGGGCAGGATCTGCTGCTGTTCACCTCGTCCTCGCTCGACACCGGCCCGCGCAGCATCTTTCCCTCCGGCACCAATCGCATGGGCGTGGCCGATGGCGCGGTGCTGCTGGGCGAGGAACCGGACAAAAGCGAGCTGAAACGGCTTCATGACACCGGCTTTCCCTTCGTGACGATCGGCCGCCGCGAGGCGGAAGGCGCCGAGATTGACTGGGTTGCCGCCGACTATGCTTCCGCCGTCAGCGACGTCGTCGAGCGTTGCGCCGCCCTCGGCCACAAGAAGATGCTGTTTCTGGGCGGCACCGAAGTGCGCGAACAGCATGCCGACCGCGAGGAAGGCTTCCGCCGCAGCGCCGCCGAGAGGCTGACCCTTACGGTCGAACGCCTCGAGCCCGCGGCGATCGATACCGAGAAAGTCTCCGCCTGGCTTGGCGCGGGCGTCACGGTCTTCCTCACTGAGACCTTCAGCCATGCCGTCGCGCTCGAACGCCAGATCGCGGCGACCGGCGGCAGCGTGCCCGAAACCGCTTCCATCGTCGCGCTCGCCGCGCCGATGCTCGACCCGGCCGGCGTCGAACGCTGGACCCGGATATCCATTCCCCGCGAAGAGATGGGGGAGCGCGCGGTGCGCAACCTGATTGCCAGGATCGGCGATCCCGAGCACGACGTCATGCGCACCACACTGCCCTGCGGCTATGTGCCGGGGGCAACATTGCAAGCAATTTGAATCTGATCTGAAACGGGAGGTTTAAGAGATCATGTCGACCCAAATGATTAAGCGTTTAATCATCGCAACAGCCCTCACCGGCACCCTCGCTTCGACGGCGGCGGCCGAGGAGCTTCGGTTCACCGTATGGACCGGCAGCGAGGCGCATCTGGCCATGCTGAACGGCATTGCCGAGAGCTTTACCGAAACCCATCCGGACGTCACTGTGCAGTTCGACACCATTCCGTTCGGCGATTATGTGCAGAAGCTGACGCTCCAGCTTGCCGGCGGCAATCCGCCTGATCTCGGCTGGCTGCTGGAAAGTTCCGCGCCCGCGTTTGTGAATGCCGGCGTGCTTGAGGATATTTCCGACACGCTGACGGCGGCTGATGATTACAATTATGCCGATTTCTCCGAGCCGGCGATGGGGCTCTGGACCAAGGGCGATGCGGTTTACGGCATCCCCTTCTCCACCTCGCCCTTCCTGATCTACTTCAACAAGACGCTTTATGACGAGGCCGGTCTGGAAACGCCTGCCGAGCGCGCTGCGGACGGCACATGGACCTGGGAACAGCTCAAATCCGATGCGGCCGCCCTGCGCAACGCCGATGCCGGCGTCTGGGGCTATGAAACCGTCGATGGTCAGGGCTATGGCGCCCGCGTGATGCACAATCTGATGCCAATCGTGCGCGCCTATGGCGGCGAAGCCTGGAGCAACGGCGCCTGCACCCTGGACAGCCAGGAAGCAGCCGAAGCCGTGCAGCTTTTCCACGACATGGTCTATGCCGATCAATCGACCGTGCCGCCGGGCGAGCAGGGCGATTTCTTCTCCGGCAACGCGGCGCTGACGATGACGCAGATTTCGCGCGTCACCAAACTGGCGGATGTCGATTTCGACTGGGGGATCGCGCCGCTTCCCTCCGGTCCGGCGGGTGAAGCCTCGACCGTCGGCCAGGCCGCCGTCGTCGCCTTCGCGCAGGGCAAAAACAAGGAGGTCGCGGCCGAATTCCTGGCGCATATGACCTCGGCGGAAAACGTCGCCAAGATGGCCGAGTTCTTCCCGCCGGCGCGCATCAGCGTTCTGGAAAGCGATGCGTTCCTTTCCAGCAACCCTGCCGTGACGCCGGAACAGATGGAAATCGTGGCGGCCGGGATCGAAGGCGGTTCGGTGCTGCCGAGCCATGAGCGCTACCCGCAGATCGAGGCGGCATCGCGGCCCGATTTCGATGCGCTGTGGGCAGCCGACGCCGATGTGCCCGCCGTGCTCGCCAGGCTCTGCGACGATATCGACCCGCTGCTGAAGTAAGAGAGGTTTTCCGACGGAGCTTTTGCGTCACCGCTGAGGTTGTCCCTTCTCTCCGCGTCATGCTCGGGCTTGACCCGAGCATCCACCAGCGCCCGTCTCGGGGCCTGGATCCTCGGGTCAAGCCCGAGGATGACGCAGGGTGAGGAAGGCATGCCATATCGACGTGGCTCGGTCTGCGAAACGCCGCCGGAAACATTCGAAATTCGCCCGCATAAAGGAAGCGATGATGTCCGCTCTCCGTTCCGGACTGACACTGAAGACGCGTGAGGCGATCGCCGGCTGGCTGTTTGTCAGCCCGATCCTGACCGGGTTCCTGATCTTCTTCGTCGGCCCGCTGATCGCCGTGTTCTATTATTCTACGACGGAGTGGAACCTGCTGACCCAGCAATCCCGCTTCGTCGGCATGGAGAACTATGTCGATGCGCTGACCCGCAACGACACGTTCTGGCACGTGCTCGGCAATTCGCTGGTGTTCGCGGCGGGCCTCGTGCCGCTCAACATGGCGCTGGCGCTCGGGCTTGCGATCGCGCTGTCGCGGCCGTTCCGGGGCGTCGTGGTGTTCCGCACCCTGTTCTTCGCGCCCGTCATCACATCCGCCGTGGCTTGGGCGATCATCTGGACCTTCCTGCTTCAGCATGAAAGCGGCGCGGTCAATCAGGCGCTCTCGGTCGTCGGCATTGACGGGCCGAACTGGCTGCACGAGCCGCGCTGGGCCATGGCCTCGGTGATCGTCACCCGCGTGCTGAAGACCGTGGGCCTCAACATGATCCTCTATATCGCCGCACTGCAGGCGATCCCGCGCGATTATGAGGAGGCCGCGCGGCTGGAGGGCGCCAATGGCTGGGACATCTTCCGCCGCATCACATGGCCGCTTCTGGCGCCGACGACACTGGTGATCATGGTGATCACGGTGGTCGGCTCGCTGAAGGTGTTCGACCATATCTACCTGATGACCGGCGGCGGGCCGCAGAACGCCACCCTCGTGCTCGCCTTCTATATCTATGAGCAGGGCTTCAAGTTCTTCAACACCGGCTATGCCTCGGCGCTCGCCGTGGTGCTGTTCGTGCTGATCCTGGCTCTGACGGTCCTGCAGATGCTTTTGAAAACGGTGCGCAAATGAACTACCGCCTGCAACAGAAGATCACCCGCATCTGCTGGGTTATCGGCCTTTCCGCACTCGCCATTCCCTTCGTGTTCCCGTTCATCTGGATGCTGTCGGGCGCGCTCAAGGGCCAGGCGGACGTGTTCTCCTCGGCCGCGCTGATCCCGGCGACATTCCACTGGTCGAATTTTTCCGAGGTCTTCGCCTATCAGCCCTTCGCCCGGCAATATTTCAACTCACTCTATATCGCCGTGCTCGTCACCGGATTGACGCTGTTCCTGTCTTCGATGGCCGGCTATGCGCTGGCGCGGCTGCGCTTTGCCGGAAGCGCGCTGGTTCTGCTGCTGTTGATCTCGGCGCTGATGATGCCGGAGGAGGTCACCATCGTGCCGAACTTCTTCCTGATGAAGAATCTCGGCCTGATGAACACCCATATGCCGCTGATCCTGCTGCCGATCTTCGGCTCGCAGGGGGTGATGGCGACCTTCCTGATGCGCCAGTATTTCCTGGCCCTGCCGAAGGAGCTGGAGGAGGCCGGCCGCATGGACGGGCTGACGCGCTTCGGCGTCTATTTCAAGGTGGCGCTGCCGCTGTCGAAACCGGCGCTTGCCGCCGTCGGCATCATCACCTTCCTGTTTTCGTGGAACCTGTTTCTGGAGCCGCTGGTGTTCGTCAACGACATCGAGCTGTTCACCCTGCCGCTGGCGCTTGCCAATTTCACCGACACCTACGGCCTGCCGCTCTGGCACCTGCAGCTTGCGGCCACCGCGCTGGCCGTCATTCCCATGCTCATCGTCTACATTCTGGCCCAGCGCCAGATCGTTGAAAGTTTCGCCTTGTCTGGCGTGAAAGGATAACAAAATGAAGGAACTCACCAGCGACATCGTCATCATCGGCGGCGGTCTGGGCGGGGTCGCAGCGGCGCTTTCGGCGCTGAAACTCGGCCGCAGCGTCATCCTGACCGAGGAATTCAAATGGCTCGGCGGCCAGTTGACGACGCAGGCCGTGCCGCCGGATGAAAATCCGTGGATCGAGAAGGACGGCTCGACGGCGAGCTACCGTGCGCTTCGCCGGAACATTCGCGATTACTACCGCGACCACTACCCGCTGACCGATGAGGCCCGCAACGACGAAAACCTCAACCCCGGAAGCGGTAACGTCTCGCCGATCTGCGTGGAACCGCGCGCCGGCGTGGCGGCGATCGAAGCCCTGCTTGCGCCGTGGTACGCGACCGGCCGGCTGACGGTTCTCATGAACGCCAAACCGGTTGCCGCCGAGACCGATGGCGACCGCTTCACCGCCGTCACCGTGCGCTCCGCCGAACATGGAGAGATGGTGCTGACCGGCCGCTATTTCATCGACGCCACCGAACTTGGCGATCTGCTGGAACTCGGCAATGTCGAGCACGTCATCGGCGCGGAAAGCCAGGCGCAGACCGGCGAGCCGGCAGCCCTTGCGGGCGAGGCCGACCCCAATGACCAGCAGGCGGTGAGCTGGTGCTTCGCCATGAGCTATCACCCGGACGAGGACCACACCATCGAGCGCCCGCGCGACTATGATATCTGGCGCGATTTCAAGCTCGATTTCTGGCCCGACCGCCAGCTTTCCTTCATCGGCCCCAATCCCGTGACGCTGGAGCCAGACAACCGGCCGCTGTTCGTGGGCGACAGCGACGCCAAGTTCGCGCCGGACAACTGGCACTACCGGCGGATATTCTATCGCAAGAACCATGTCGGCAACCGCTACCCCTCCGACATCTGCCTCGTGAACTGGCCGCAGATCGACTATTGCGGCGGCCCCATTGTCGGCGTTTCGCCCGAGGAGGCGGAGAAGCATCTGGAGGGCGCGCGCCAGCTCTCGCTCTCCATGCTCTACTGGATGCAGACCGAAGCGCCGCGCCATGACGGCGGCTATGGCTATCGCGGCTTGAAGCCGGCGGGAAGCGTGATGGGCACGCTCGACGGCCTGACAATCGCCCCCTATATCCGCGAAAGCCGCCGCATCAAGGCACTGTTCACGGTGACCGAAAACCATGTCGGCATCGATGCCCGCGAAGGGCGGAAGGGCGCCGAGCAGTTCTTCGACAGCGTCGGCGTCGGCTCCTATCGCATCGACCTTCACCCCTCCACCGCGCCGCGCAACTATGTCGACATCGCCAACTGGCCGTTCCAGATTCCGCTGGGCAGCCTGATCCCGGAGCGGGTCGAAAACATGCTGCCCGCCTGCAAGAATATCGGCACCACCCATCTGACCAATGGCTGCTACCGGCTGCATCCGGTGGAATGGAATATCGGCGAAAGCGTCGGCGCGCTTGCCGCCTACTGCCTCGACAACGATATCTCGCCGCGCGGCGTGCGCGAGACGCCGGAGCGGCTGGCGGATTTCCAGAACCTGTTGACAAGCCGCTTCGAGGTGCCGCTCGTCTGGCCGCAGCATATCCGCGAGACGCCGCGGCTCGAACTGTTCGGACGCGTGGAGTAACAACAATGGCCAAGCTTGAACTGAAGGGCGTCAGAAAGTCCTATGGCGCGGCGGAGATCATCAAGGGCATCGACCTTGCGGTCGAGGACGGCGAGTTCTGCGTGTTCGTCGGCCCGTCCGGCTGTGGCAAATCCACGCTGCTCAGGATGATCGCCGGCCTTGAGGATATCACCGGCGGCACGCTCGAAATCGGCGGCAAGCGCATGAACGACATCGCGCCGGCCAAGCGCGGCGTGGCGATGGTGTTCCAGTCCTATGCGCTCTATCCGCATCTGACCGTGCGCGAAAACATCGCCTTCGGGCTGAAGGTGCGCAAGACGCCGGCCGCCGAGATCGACCGGCTGGTGGAAGAGGCGGTCGCCACGTTGCAGCTCGACACCCTCACCGAGCGCTATCCGCGCGAGCTGTCCGGCGGCCAGCGCCAGCGCGTGGCGATCGGCCGCGCGATCGTCGGCCAGCCGGAGACCTTCCTCTTCGACGAGCCGCTCTCCAACCTCGATGCCGAACTTCGGGTGCATATGCGCACCCAGATTTCCGAGCTGCATGCGCGGCTGAAGCGGACGATGATCTATGTGACCCATGACCAGGTCGAGGCGATGACGCTTGCCGACAAGATCGTGCTCCTGCGCGATGGCAAAATCGAGCAGGTCGGCAGCCCCGAGGACCTCTACGAGCGCCCGGCCAATCTGTTCGCCGCCCAGTTCATCGGCGCGCCGAAGATGAACCTCTTCGAGCTGACGCCGGCGTTCGAAAACCTTCGCGCCGCGAGCGGGCTTCCGCCCGAAACGCGCTATTGCGGCATCCGGCCGGACAGTTTTGAGATCACGTCGGAGGATCAGGGCGCCATCGCCGCGAAGGTCAGGCTGACGGAATATCTCGGCAATGCGCGGCTGGTCCATGCCGATGTCGAGGGCCACGGTCCTATCATCCTGGAACAGCCGGCCGGCCGCGAACTTGCCGCCGGCGCCACGATCCACCTCGCCGCCGCGCCCGCGCATTGCCATGCGTTCGACGAGGCCGGCAACCGCCTCGCGACCGCGCGGTAGCCGTCAGCCGGTGGTCATCCGCTTCAATATCCCGGTCTTCCAGTAGAACTGGTGGACCGCGACGGCGGCGATATGGGTGATGATCAGAAACCACATCACGAGCTTCATCTGATTGGCATGCGCCAGGGCGGCCGCGCCGCTGTCGAAATAATAGCCGGCGATGCCGGCAAGCGGCATCACGATGAACATCAGATAAAACGTCCAGTGCGCGACCTTCGACAGCAGCCGGAAGATCGCCGGCTCGCCCGCAGGCTCGGGCGGCACGCCCTGGATGAAACGCAGCGCCAGCCGGACCAGCGCGAGAACGAGAACCGTGATCCCGACATAGGCATGGATGTCGGCCGAGAGCTGAACATCGTCGGGAATGGGCTTGTTGCCATAATACAGAACGCCCCAGCGAACCAAATCATCGGAGAAGAGCAGGTTGAACAGGATCAGCAACGCTATGATCCAGTGCAGGGCGCGCTGCGAGCGCGAAAAGGAAACCGGAGTCGGACGCACAGGATTTACCCCTCTTATCAAGAGCTTGTTCGGATAAACCATGAAACGAAAATGCGGCCTGCAAAGCAAGCCGCACTTTCGAAGGTGACATCTTTTTCATGAAAAGGGCGCTAACCGCTCTCAGATTGTCGACGACCCTACCCCTTGCGCGGACGTCATCCTCGGGCTTGTCCCGAGGATCTAACCACCCTTCCGCACGAGCGGCGTGGGCGGTTCGTAATGAATTGTCTTTGAAGACCTTTTCATCCGAAACGCCTGTCGTGTTGATACGTGCTTAGATGCTCGGGACAAGCCCGAGCATGACGGAGGAGAGTGGGATAGGCTCAACGAGCCTTGGCGCACCCCGCCTGCCTTACATGTGGATCGGCTTGAAGAACGCGCCGAGCGCCGCTTCCTTCACCGCTTCCGACATGGTCGGGTGGGCGTGGCAGGTGCGGCCGAGATCCTCGGACGAGCCGCCGAACTCCATCAGCACCGCCGCCTCGTGGATCATCTCGCCGGCGCCGAAGCCGACGATGTGGACGCCGAGCACGCGGTCGGTCTCCTTGTCGGCGAGCACCTTGACGAAACCGTCGGTCGCCTCCATCGCGCGAGCCCGGCCATTGGCCATGAACGGGAACTTGCCGATAGTGTAGGCGACGCCGTCCTTCTTCAGCTCTTCCTCGGTCTTGCCGACGGAGGCGACTTCCGGCTGGGTGTAGACCACGCTCGGGATCACGTCGTAATTCACGTGGCCCGCCTGGCCGGCGAGGATTTCGGCGAGCGCCACGCCCTCGTCCTCGGCCTTGTGGGCGAGCATCAGCCCCTTGACCACATCGCCGATCGCATAGATGCCATCGACATTGGTCTTGAAGTGGCTGTCGATTTCCACGCGGCCGCGATCGTCGAGCTTCACGCCGGCCTCTTCCAGGCCAAGGCCCTCGGTATAGGGCTTGCGGCCCGTCGAGATCAGCACGATGTCGGCCTCGATGGTTTCGGCATCGCCGCCCTTGACCGGTTCGAAGGTCACCTTCGCGCCGTTTTCGGCCTTCTCGACCGCCGTCACCTTGGCGGAAAGCTTGAAGTCGAGGCCCTGCTTGGCGAGCATCTTCTGGAACTGCTTGGAGACCTCGCCATCCATCGGCCCGAGGATCTTGTCGAGGTATTCGACGACCGTCACCTTGGCGCCGAGGCGCGACCACACCGAGCCAAGCTCGAGGCCGATCACGCCGCCGCCGACAACGATCATCTTTTCCGGCACCTTCTTGAGCGCAATGCCGCCGGTGGAGGAAACGATCGTCTCTTCATCGATCTCGACATTGACGCCCGGAATGCCGGCGACATCGGAGCCGGTGGCGATCACGATGTTCTTCGCCTCAAGCTCCTCGGTCGAGCCGTCTTCCTTGGTCACCTGCACCTTGCCGGGCGCGAGGATCTTGCCGGTGCCCTGAATGCCGTCGATCTTGTTCTTCTTGAACAGGAAGGCGACGCCTTCGACATTCGACTTCACCACCGCGTCCTTGTGGCCCATCAGCTTGTCGTGATCGAGTTCGACGCCGGAAAGCTTGATACCGAGGCTTTCCATGCCATGGGCGGCGTGTGCGTAATATTCCGAGGCATGCAGCAACGCCTTGGAGGGGATGCAGCCGATATTGAGGCAGGTGCCGCCATAGGTGGCGCGCTTCTCGACGACGGCGACCTTCATGCCGAGCTGCGAGGCCTTGACCGCGCAAACATAGCCGCCGGGACCGGAACCGATTACGATGAGATCATAGGACATCTGATTTCCTTCTCTTATTGAGGTCATCGCCGATGCGAAGGATGGGCGCTGCATGACCGTATCTTCTGGCGGCCGATGGCCGGATTTGTTGTCGTTGGCTCAGCCCGCCTTTTCCGTTGCCAGCTTCAGACCGAAGGCGATGAAGACCGCACCGCTCGCGCGGTTGATCCAGACGGTCGCCTTTTCAAACGCCGAGCGCATGCGCGGCGTGGTCAGGAACAGCGAGACGCCGACGAACCACGCGATCAGGCATGTCGCCATGACGAGGCCATAGCCGAACTTCACCGCCGCGGGCGTTTCGTGGCTGACAACGGTCGAGAATATCGACAGGAAGAACAAGACCGGCTTCGGGTTCAGCGCATTCGCGAGAAAGCCGAGCGAAAAGGCCTTTCCCGCTCCCTGTCTTGCCGTTGCGCCGGCTTGGGCTACGGGCGAAACATCGGCCTTGCCGGAACGCAGCGACTGGATACCGAGATAGATAAGATAGGCCGCGCCCGCCCATTTGATCACGTTGAACACCATGATCGACTGCGAAATGATCAGGCCGAGCCCCATGATCGTGTAACTGACATGGAACATCAGCGAGGTGCCGACGCCGAAACTGCTGAGCACCGCCGAGCGTCTGCCATGCACCAGCGCCTGCCGGATGATCATCGCGGTATCCGCGCCGGGAGCGACAATGGCGAAGGAGAAAATCGCCATCAGCGACGCGAGCTCGATCAGATATTGATGATCCATGGAAGGCGTCCCGATTTCTATTGCCTACTGAGCGCGAGTTTAACGCCGAAACCGGCAAAGGCCAGCGCCACGCTGCGCCGCATCCATGCCATCGCCCGTTCGCTCGACAATACGCGGTCGCGCATCAGCCCGGAAAACTGGCCGTAGAGCACGAACACCGCGAAGGTCATCGCCATGAACACCGCCGACATCGCCAACATTTCCAGTATCGGCGAGGCAGCGGCGGGCGACACGAATTGCGGCAGGAAGGCGAGGAAGAACACGGAGAGCTTGGGGTTCAGGATATTGATCAGAAAACCGTTGCGGACAACCGCAAACAGGCTGCGCCGCGGCGTCCCCTCGCCCGAGACCCTGAGCGTGCCGCGATCCCGCAGCGTCTGCCAGGCGAGATAGAGCAGGTAGGCAACGCCCGCGAACTTCACCGTCTGGAACAGCAGCGCGCTGGTGTGAAACAGCGCGGCGAGGCCGAAGACGGAGGCGAGGATCGCCGGAATGATGCCGAGCGTGCAGCCGAAGGCCGCTGCCACGCTTGCCATCCTGCCCTGCGCCAGACCGGTGGCAAGCGTGTAAACCACGCCCGTGCCGGGAGCCAGAACAACAATCAGCGCCGTAATCAGGAATTCGATGCTCATGTTCCAGCCCCCCGGTTCTGTTGATCAGAGATCGAGAACGAGGCGTTCGGGATCTTCCAGCGTTTCCTTGACGCGCACCAGGAAGGTCACCGCTTCCTGACCATCGACCATGCGGTGGTCGTAGGACAGCGCCAGATACATCATCGGACGGATGACCACCTGGCCGCCGATCGCCATCGGCCGCTCCTGGATCTTGTGCATGCCGAGAATGCCGGACTGCGGCGCGTTCAGGATCGGCGAGGACATCAGCGAACCATAGACGCCGCCATTGGTGATCGTGAAGGTGCCGCCCTGCATGTCCGCCATGGAAAGCTGGCCGCTACGGGCCGCCTTGGCGAGCCGTGCAATCTCGGCTTCGATCTCGGCAATCGACATCTGGTCGGCATCGCGCACGACCGGGACCACGAGGCCCTTGTCGGTGCCGACGGCCATGCCGATGTGGCAGAAGTTCTTGTAGATGATGTCGGTGCCATCGATCTCGGCATTCACCGCCGGGATTTCCTTCAGCGCATGGCAGACGGCCTTGGTGAAGAAGCCCATGAAGCCGAGCTTGACGTCGTGCTTCTTCAGGAACAGGTCCTTGTACTTGTTGCGCATCTCCATCACCGCCGTCATGTCCACCTCGTTGAAGGTGGTCAGCATCGCGGCCGTGTTCTGGGCGTCCTTGAGGCGCTTGGCGATGGTTTGGCGCAGGCGGGTCATCTTGACGCGCTCTTCGCGGTCAGCATCCTCGACCTTGGACGGCGCGCGGGCCGGCGCCTTGGTGTCCGACGGGGCCGGAGCCGATGTGCCCTTGGCGGCCGCGGCGATGACGTCGCCCTTCAGGATCTGGCCGCGCTTGCCGGAGCCTTCGACCTGATCTTCCGAGATATTCTTCTCGGCCATCATCTTGGCGGCGGCGGGCGCGGCCGGCATGTCCCCACTCTTGCTTTCCTTGTCCTCGGCCTTTTCTTCGGACTTGGCCTCTTCCTTCGGCGCTTCGTCCTTCTTGGCCTCTTCCTTGGGCTTTTCTTCCTTCTTCTCGCTGGCGGCAGCGCCATCGCCTTCGCCGATCTGGCCGAGAAGGGCATTCAGCTCCACCGTCTCGCCCTCGGCGGCGACGATTTCCGACAGCACGCCGGCGGCCGGTGCGGGAACCTCGATGGTCACCTTGTCGGTTTCAAGCTCGACGATCGGCTCATCGGCGGCAATCGCGTCGCCGACCTTCTTGTACCAGGTGCCGACCGTCGCCTCGGTAACGGATTCGCCCAAAGTGGGAACGCGGATTTCAGTGGCCATTTCAAAAGTCCCGATCTTGATAATGTCTGTTTCAAAACGCCTTCCGGCGGTTTGCGCATGCCGGGCTCCTCGACCGGCATGCTGGGAAAGTTCAAATCACTCGCCGAGCGCGTCTTCCAGGAAGGCCTCGAGCTGCGCCAGATGGCGCGACATCAGGCCCGTGGCCGTGGAGGCCGCCGCCGGACGGCCGGCATAGCGCACCCTGGTATGTTTGGCGTCGATATGGGTCAGCACCCATTCCAGATAGGGCTCGATGAACGACCATGCGCCCATGTTCTTCGGCTCTTCCTGGCACCATACCATCTCCGCGTTCTTGAAGCGCGACAGCATGTTGATCAGCGCCTTGGCGGGGAAGGGATAGAGCTGTTCGACGCGCAGCAGGTAAACATCGTTGATGCCCCGCTTCTCGCGCTCCTCGAACAGGTCGTAATAGACCTTGCCCGAGCACAGAACCACGCGACGAATCTTGGCGTCCTTCACCAGCTTGATCGGCGTGTCGTGCTCGACCGCATCATCCCACAACAGGCGGTGGAACGCGGTCTCGCCGGCCATTTCCGACAGCGTCGAGGTCGCGCGTTTGTGGCGCAGCAGCGATTTCGGCGTCATCAGGATCAGCGGCTTGCGGAAGTCGCGCTTCAACTGGCGGCGCAGGATGTGGAAATAGTTCGCCGGCGTGGTGCAGTTGGCGACCTGCATGTTGTCCTCGGCGCACATCTGCAGCCAGCGCTCCAGGCGGGCGGAGGAGTGCTCCGGCCCCTGCCCCTCATAACCATGCGGCAGAAGGCAGACGAGACCGGACATGCGCAGCCATTTGCGCTCGCCCGACGAGATGAACTGGTCGAAGATCACCTGCGCGCCATTGGCGAAGTCGCCGAACTGGGCTTCCCAGAGCGTCAGCGCGTTCGGGCGGGCCAGCGAATAGCCGTATTCGAAGCCCAGAACGGCCTCTTCCGAAAGCATCGAGTTGATGACTTCGTAGCGGCCCTGCGCCTGATGGATGTGCTGGAGCGGGATATAGCGCTCCTCGGTTTCCTGATCGTAGAGCACCGAATGGCGCTGCGAGAAGGTGCCGCGCTCGACGTCCTGGCCGGAAAGCCGAACCTTGAAGCCTTCATGGCAGAGCGCGCCGAAGGCCAGCGCCTCGGCCATCGCCCAGTCGATCCCCTCGCCGGTCTCGATCATCTTGGCGCGGTTATCGAGGAAGCGCTGCACGGTGCGGTGCACATTGAAGCCTTCCGGAACCTCGGTCAGCTTCTTGCCGATTTCCTTGAGCGTCTTCATCGGCACCGAGGTCTTGCCGCGCCGCAGCTCGTCGGCATTGTCGGCGGCGCGCAGGCCCGACCACTCGCCGTCCAGCCAGTCGGCCTTGTTCGGTTTGTAGGAGGAGCCGGCCTCGAATTCCTGTTCGAGGAAGTCCTTCCAGTCGGAAAGCATCTGCTCGAACTCGTCCTTGGTGATCAGGCCTTCCTTGATCAGCCGCTCGGCGTAAAGCTGGGTCACGGTCTGGTGGCCGCGGATCGCCTTGTACATCTTCGGCTGGGTGAAGGACGGCTCGTCACCCTCGTTATGGCCGAAGCGGCGATAGCAGAACATGTCGATGACGACCGGCTTGTGGAACTTCATCCGGAACTCGGTCGCGATCTTGGCGGCATAGACCACGGCTTCCGGATCGTCGCCATTGACGTGGAAGATCGGCGCCTCGATCATCTTCGCCACATCCGACGGATAGGGCGAGGAGCGCGAAAACGCCGGGTTGGTGGTAAAGCCGATCTGGTTGTTGACGATGAAATGCACCGTGCCGGCAACGCGATGGCCGCGCAGACCGGAAAGGCCAAGCACCTCGGCCACAACGCCCTGGCCGGCAAAGGCGGCATCGCCGTGCAGCAACAGCGGCATGACCTTGGCGCGCTCGGAAAGCGGCACGACCTCGCCCTCGCGCTGGGTAGCGAGGATATCCTGCTTGGCGCGGGCCTTGCCCATCACCACCGGATCGACGATTTCCAGATGCGAGGGGTTCGCCGTCAGCGACAGATGAACATTGTTGCCGTCGAACTCGCGGTCGGAGGACGCGCCGAGATGGTACTTCACGTCGCCCGAACCCTCGACATCGTCGGGCTTGAACGAACCGCCCTTGAACTCGTGGAAGATCGCGCGATGGGTCTTGGCCATCACCTGGGACAGCACGTTGAGGCGGCCGCGATGCGGCATGCCGAGCACAATCTCCTTCAGGCCCAGCGAACCGCCGCGCTTGATGATCTGCTCCATGGCCGGGATCAGCGACTCGCCGCCATCGAGACCGAAACGCTTGGTACCCTTGTATTTGACATCGAGAAACTTCTCGAAGCCCTCGGCCTCGATCAGCTTCTGCAGGATCGCCTTCTTGCCGTTCTCGGTGAAGGTGATGCTCTTTTCCGGACCTTCGATCCGCTCCTGAATCCAGGACTTCTCCTCCGGATTGGAGATGTGCATGAATTCCACGCCGAGCGTCGAACAATAGGTGCGGGTCAGGATATCGACCATTTCCGGGATCGTAGCGTATTCCAGCCCCAGAACATTGTCGATGAAGATCGGTCGATCGAAATCGGCCTCGGTGAAGCCATAGGCCTGCGGCGACAACTCGTTGTAATCGTCGTCGGCCATGCCGGCCAGACCGAGCGGGTCAAGCTTGGCGTGCAGATGGCCGCGCATGCGGAAGGCGCGGATCATCATCAGCGCGCGCACGGAATCGCGGGTGGCGCGCAACACCTCCTCGCCGGAAAGGGCGGACCCTTCGGCCGCCGCCTTGGCGTGAAGCTTCTTTTCGACCACGCGCTCGACATCGCCCCAATTGCCGTCAAGGGCGGCGGTCAGCTCGTCAGCGGGCTTGACCGGCCAGTTGTCCTTTCTCCAGGACGCACCCTCGGCCGCCTTCCTCACCGCGTCCGGATCATCGCCGAGCGCCTTGAAGAAATCGCGCCATTCTTCCGACACCGAATTCGGATCATCCTCATAGGCCGCGTAGAGATGCTCGATATAGGTGGCATTCGCCCCATCGAGAAACGAGGTCAGGAGAAATTGTTCGTTGGCTTCTTGCCTGGACATGTGCACGCGCGGACGAATTCGTCCGCCTCCCGCTTGAAACGGTGAAACCGGCCTCACGCCGGTCCACCCTCTAAAATTCCGTCGAGCCGCCGTGAGATCACGAGGAAAACGGTATTTTCGTGGCGACCCGCCGGTCGCCACGACATCATTCTCAGCTGGATCAGCCCTTCAGGACTTCAACCAGCGTCTTGCCGAGGCGGGCCGGAGACGGCGACACGGTAATGCCGGCCGATTCCATCGCCTCGATCTTGTCTTCAGCGCCGCCCTTGCCGCCGGAAATCACGGCGCCGGCATGGCCCATGGTGCGGCCGGGAGGGGCGGTACGACCCGCGATGAAGCCGACCATCGGCTTCTTGCGGCCCTTCTTGGCCTCATCCTTCAGGAACTGGGCTGCTTCTTCCTCAGCCGAGCCGCCGATCTCGCCGATCATGATGATCGACTGGGTGGCGTCGTCGGCCAGGAACATTTCCAGCATGTCGATGAACTCGGTGCCCTTGACCGGGTCGCCGCCAATGCCGACGGCCGTGGTCTGGCCGAGGCCTTCATTGGTGGTCTGGAACACGGCTTCATAGGTGAGCGTGCCGGAACGCGACAGAACGCCGACGGAGCCCTTCTTGAAGATCGAACCCGGCATGATGCCGATCTTGCATTCTTCCGGCGTCAGAACGCCAGGGCAGTTCGGGCCAATCAGGCGCGATTTCGACTTGTCGAGCTTCGCCTTGACCTTGACCATGTCAGCCACCGGAATGCCCTCGGTGATGCAGACGATCAGCGGAATTTCCGCTTCGATCGCTTCCAGGATCGCAGCGCCCGCGCCAGCCGGCGGAACGTAGATCACGGATGCATCGGCGCCGGTCTTTTCCTTGCCCTCGGCAACCGAGGCGAAGATCGGCAGATTTGTGCCGTCAACACCGGAGGACCACTCGGAACCACCCTTCTTGGGGTGGATACCGCCGACCATCTTGGTGCCGTAATAGGCAAGCGCCTGCTCGGTGTGAAACGTGCCGGTCTTGCCGGTGAGGCCCTGAACCAGAACCTTGGTGTCTTTGTTTACCAGAATGGACATGGGTACTCAGGCCTCCTTAACGGCCGAAACGATTTTCTGGGCCGCGTCGTCGAGATCATCGGCGGAGATGACGTTGAGGCCACTCTCGTTGATGATCTTCTTGCCGAGTTCGACATTGGTGCCTTCGAGACGCACAACCAGCGGCACCTTGAGACCGACTTCCTTGACCGCGGCAATCACGCCTTCGGCGATGACATCGCAGCGCATGATGCCGCCGAAAATGTTGACCAGAATGCCCTTCACAGCCGGATCGGCGGTGATGATCTTGAACGCCGCCGTGACCTTTTCCTTGGACGCGCCGCCGCCGACATCGAGGAAGTTCGCGGGCTCTGCGCCGTAGAGCTTGATGATGTCCATGGTCGCCATGGCAAGGCCTGCGCCGTTGACCATGCAGCCGATATTGCCGTCGAGCGCGACATAGGCGAGGTCATATTTGGAAGCCTCGATTTCCTTGGCGTCCTCTTCCGTGGTGTCGCGCAGGGCGCGGACATCGTCGTGGCGGAACAGGGCGTTGCCGTCGAAGGAGACCTTGGCGTCGAGAACGCGCAGACGGCCGTTTTCCATGACGATCAGCGGGTTGATCTCGAGCAGGCTCATGTCCTTTTCGACAAAGGCCTTGTAGAGGATCGGGAACAGACGCTCGGCATCCTTGGCCGCATCGCCCTCAAGCTTCAGCGCCTCGCAGAGCGTCTTGACGTCAGAGGCCGTGACGCCGGTTTCCGGGTCGATCGCCACGGTGACGATCCTGTCCGGCGTTTCCTCGGCGACGGCTTCGATGTCCATGCCGCCTTCGGTGGAGACCACGAAGGCCACCTGTCCCACCGTGCGGTCGACGAGAAGCGAGCAGTAAAGCTCGCGGTCGATATCGGCGCCATCCTCGATATAAAGGCGGTTGACCTGCTTGCCGGCCGGGCCGGTCTGCTTGGTCACCAGCGTGTTGCCGAGCATCTCGTCCACAAACGCCTTCACCTCATCGGCGGACTTCGCCAGACGCACGCCGCCCTTGGCATCGGGGCCGAGTTCCTTGAACTTGCCCTTGCCGCGGCCGCCGGCATGGATCTGGCTCTTGACCACGTAAAGCGGGCCCGGGAGCTTCGCCACCGCGGCGTCGACTTCATCCTTGGTCAGGATGGCGACGCCATCGGCCACCGGCGCGCCGTAGCTCTTCAGCAGAGCCTTGGCCTGGTATTCATGAATATTCATTCGATATCCGTCCTTTTAGAGAAAGCGGCTTATTTCAGAGAGGGCGCGATTTCCTTGCAGGCATCGCAAAGGCCCTTCACGGCGTCCACCGACTTGTCGAAGCCGGCCTTGTCCTCGCCTTCCAGCGGAATTTCGACGATGCGCTCGACGCCGCCCTCGCCGATCACGATCGGAACGCCGACATACATGCCGTCAACGCCGTATTCGCCGGTAAGGTGTGCGGCGGCCGGCATGACGCGCTTCTTGTCCTTGAGGTAGCTCTCAGCCATGGCGATCGCGGAAGCGGCAGGCGCGTAATAGGCCGAGCCGTTCTTCAGCAGCGCCACGATCTCGCCGCCGCCGCCACGGGTGCGGGTGATGATCGCGTCGAGCTTTTCCTGGGTGGTCCAGCCCATCTTGACCAGATCGGGCAGCGGAATGCCGGCAACCGTCGAATACTGCGCGACCGGAACCATGGTATCGCCGTGACCGCCGAGGACGAAGGCGGTGACGTCTTCAACCGAAACGTTGAACTCCTCGGCGAGGAAGTAGCGGAAACGGGCTGAGTCGAGAACCCCGGCCATGCCGACGACCTTGTTCGCCGGAAGGCCGGAGAATTTCTGCAGCGCCCAGACCATGGCGTCGAGCGGGTTGGTGATGCAGATGACGAAGGCGTTCGGAGCGTGCTGCGCGATACCCGCGCCAACGGCTTCCATGACCTTGAGGTTGATGCCGAGCAGGTCGTCACGGCTCATGCCGGGCTTGCGCGGCACGCCGGCAGTGACGATGCAAACATCGGCGCCGGCGATGGCGGAATAATCGGATGCGCCGGAAAGCTTTGCGTCGAAGCCGTCGACCGGCGAGGATTCGGCGATGTCGAGCGCCTTGCCCTGCGGCAGGCCGTCCGCGATATCGAACAGGACGACGTCGCCCAGTTCCTTGAGCCCGGCGAGATGCGCGAGCGTGCCCCCGATCATGCCCGAACCGATCAATGCGATTTTATTGCGCGCCATGAATTATATCCTCTGAAAATCCATTTCCGAGCACGCCGCAAAGCCTGCCCATGTCGCAAGTTGGGATAGCCCCTATCCGGGTGATTTTCAACCGGTTTTTCGGACGCTAATATTTTCAATCGGTTATATATATTTTAATTGACGTAAAGGTAAGAATTCAAAAAGACGTGATCGTCATTCCGCCGCATTTGCAGCCCATTTTTTCTTGTGCGCTGCAAGGTAATCCGTGCTGCGCATCTCGAAAAGCCGCGAGGCGGTGCGATCGAATTCGAAGCCTTCACGTCCCTTGCGCTCCGGAAGCAGATCCTCCGGCATGGCCGCCGCCGAGATCACCGTGCGGATCGTCTGGTCGTAAAGCGTATCGACCAGCATGATGAAGCGCTTGATTTCATTGCGGCTATCGCTGCCGAGCACCGGCACCCCATCGATGAACACCGTGCGGTATCGCCTGGCGATCGCCATATAGTCCGTGGCTCCGAGCGGCTTTTTGCACAGGTCATCAAAGCTGAACCGGGCAACCTCGCCACAGGCCCTTGGCACGTGCAGCACGCGGCCGCGCATTTCGATCTCCTCGGCCTCGCCTTGCCTGCCGCCGGTCAAAAGGTTCCAGTTCTCGTCCATCCGTGCCGCCGTCTTCTCGTCAAGCGGGGTCAGGTAAACCGGCCGGCCCTCGAACTTCTCCATGCGGTAGTCGGTAGCAGAGTCGAGTGTCGTTACCGTGACATTCTCCTTCAGCACGTCGATGAAGGGCAGGAACAGGCCGCGGTTCAGGCCATCCTTGTAGAGATCGTCGGGCGCGACATTGGAGGTCGCGACCAGCACGCAGCCACGTTCAAAAAGCGCCGAGAACAGCCGCGACAGGATCATCGCGTCGGCGATATCGGTGACGGTGAACTCATCGAAGCACAGAAGGCGGTTTTCGGCGATGATCTCGTCAGCCACCGGGCCGATCGGGTCAGCCTCCTTCACCTCGCCGGCCTTGAGCTTGCGGCGATAGGCGTTCAGCCTGTCCTGCACATCGGCCATGAAGGCGAAGAAATGGGCGCGGCGCTTGTCCGCGATCGGCGCAAGCTCGAAGAACATGTCCATCAGCATGGTCTTGCCGCGCCCGACACTGCCATGAATATAGAGCCCTCGGGTCAGCGGTCCGGCGCTCTTGCTGCTGAACAGTCGCGAGAGCAGCTTGCCCTTCCGCCGCGACGGCGCGGCCTTCAGCCCCTCCAGCACCGTATCGAGTTGGGCCGCCACGGCGCGCTGCGCTTCATCCGGGCTCAGTGTCTTGTCGTCAGTCAGCGCCTGCAGGCGCGCGGTCACAGTCGCAGCCATCAATATTTCCGGTTTTGGGAATCTGGTGGCGAACTCCGCCAGGCGGGCCCGCCGGAAAGGCAGAAAAAAGGGCCCGTCCGGGCCCTTTTCGTCAGCGGCTCAGCACGACCTGCTGGCCGGAACTGCTGGTGCCTTCGATGCGATTGTCGGCCGTCTTGTAAAGCCTGGCGATGGCAAAGCCATTGGCATCGTTCAGCACGACCTGGTCGCCATTGATGCCCCAGGACTTCATGGTGGAAAGCCCGCCGGTGCAACCACGCGTGCCGCCACGCAGGCCTTCGCCAAGATTGGTCAGCGTCAGGAACATGTCGCAGGAAACGCCGCCTTCGCTGACCTTCCAGCTGCCGACGAGCGCCGAATTGGTCACCGGAACCGCGCCTGCGGGGGCGGACACATTGCCCATGCCGCCCGCCGTCTCGGTCGGGGCACCCGGGGCTGCCGGATACTGCCCGGTCGCCGTATCGGTCATGCCCGGCTGGGTGCCGCCGTAAGTGCCGGTCGGATAGGCCGAAGCGCCCGCAGGCGGCGGCAGCGAGCCGCTCTGCACCTGTCCGGCAGGCGCCGGGGTCAAGGGCTGCGGCGGCGGGGGCGCCGGCGGAGAATAATCATAGGTCGTCCGCTGACATGCGCTGAGGGCGAGAACCCCGGTCACTGCCGCGACCACCAAAACCTTGTGAACCATCAACCCGAACTCCTGCTCCTCTGGCGCAATGGGGCGCGGCCCCGTTGCACAGCTTCAAAGTGCCTGCCTGCCCGCCACGCCAACAAGGCGAGGAGACGACCGGACCTGTCGGCAATCATATCGTGCGCAAGTCCAATCCGGCAAGGGCTACACCACATTCACCCGCAAGCGCAACCACGCCGGGGCCTGAACCGGCTTCACGATTGCGTAAGCGGCGTAAGAAACCGAAGGCTCGAACAAACGATCAAACCGACCGCTCGACCATCATCTTCTTGATGCCGGCGATTGCCTTGGCGGGGTTCAGCCCCTTCGGACAGGCCTGGGTGCAGTTCATGATCGTGTGGCAGCGATAGAGCCGGAAGGGATCTTCCAGATCGTCAAGCCGCTCGCCGGTCGCCTCGTCTCTGGAGTCGATCAGCCAGCGATAGGCCTGCAGCAGCACGGCGGGGCCGAGATAGCGGTCGCCGTTCCACCAGTAGGACGGACAGGAGGTCGAGCAGCAGGCGCACAGAATGCACTCGTAAAGCCCGTCGAGCTTGACGCGGTCCTCATGGCTCTGCTTCCACTCCTTCGCCGGCGGCGGCGACACGGTCTTGAGCCAGGGTTCGATCGAACGGTGCTGCGCGTAGAAATTGTTGAGGTCCGGCACAAGGTCCTTGACCACCGGCATATGCGGCAGCGGATAGATCTTCACCGCGCCGTTGATGTCGTCCATACCCTTGGTGCAGGCGAGCGTGTTGGTGCCGTCGATATTCATCGCGCACGAACCGCAAATGCCTTCGCGACAGGAGCGGCGCAGCGTCAGCGTCGGATCGATATTGTTCTTGATATAGAGCAGCGCATCGAGAACCATCGGCCCGCAATCATCGAGATCGATGAAATAGGTGTCGATCGACGGGTTCTCGCCGGTATCCGGGTTCCAGCGGTAGATCTTGAACTCGCGAAGATTGGACGCACCCTCCGGCTTCGGCCAGGTCTTGCCGGTCTTGATCTTCGAGTTCTTGGGAAGCGTGAATTCAACCATGGCGGTTATCCTGTGTTCCTAAAATATACCGTCTCGCCTCAGAGGTTCAACCCGGACAGCGGCCGGACCGATGCCGCAAAGCCGCTCTCTGAAGCTTTCGTCAGAAATTTCTCGTCGGCCGACACCAGAACGTCGCCCTCTCGCCACAGCGCACAAGCGAGAAACATGCAGTCGTAAACGCTGTGCTGAAGCGTTCCGGCCAAGTCGAAAGCCGTCTCCAGCAATTCGGAAGACGGAACGATCGAGTCGAAAAAACCGGGCATCTGGCCGATGGCCTCCCTTGCCTGTCCCGAGCCGATTTCACCAAGACGAACCTTCCGCCAAAGAACATTGGCGGCCTCGGCCAAGGCAAAGTCCGGGCTACTCAATTGCTCCGTCATCTCCAACAGTTTCACCGCCTCCGGGTGCCCTTCTTCCCGCACGAACCACTTCACGATCACCGAAGAATCGATGACCAACGTCATCGCGAGCGATCCTCGCGCAGCATTTCCACCGCGTCCGTCTGCCGCCGGTGCGGTGTCAGGTCGGCAATACGCTTCGCCGTCGCCAGTCTGCTCTCCCGATCGAGCGGAACGCCGGTGGCGCGGCGGAGAATTGCGGTCGCTTCGGCTTCCGGCGAGATCTGATGGGTGTCGGCCAGTTCGGTCAGCCGCCGTACCAGCGCCTCGTCCGCGACCTTGATCGTTATCTCACCCATCACATCTATCCTCGATCAATACACCCGCGCCTTCGGCGCGATCTTCTTGATGTCGATGCCGTCGGCGATGAGGTCGGTGTGGACCGGGCGGTAGTCGAGCTTGACGTCGCCGGCCTCGTTGACCCAGGCGAGCGTGTGCTTGCGCCAGTTCTCGTCGTCGCGGCCGGAGAACGGGCCGTCGGCATAGTCCTCGCGGGCATGCGCGCCGCGGCTTTCCTTGCGGGCTTCCGCGCCGTAGACGGTGGTGATCGCGCAGGCCATCAGGTTCTGCAGTTCCAGTGTCTCGACCAGATCCGAGTTCCAGATCATCGAGCGGTCGGTGACCTTGACGTCCGGCAGTTCCTTCCAGATTTCCGAAATCCGGCGGCAGCCCTCTTCCAGCGTTTCCTGGGTGCGGAACACGGCCGCCTCTTCCTGCATGGCGCGCTGCATCTTGTCGCGCAGCACCGCCGTCGGCTGCGAGCCGGAGGCGTGGCGGGTCTTGTCGAAGCGTTCCATGATCCTGTCGCAGGCTTCGATATTGAGCGCCGGGATCGAGGCCTCGCGGTCGATCACCTGACCGGCGCGGATCGCCGCGGCGCGACCGAAGACCACGAGGTCGATCAGCGAGTTGGAGCCGAGACGGTTGGCGCCGTGAACCGAGGCGCAACCGGCCTCGCCGACGGCCATCAGGCCGGGCGCGAGACGTTCCGGATTGTCGCCATCGGCATTCAGCACTTCGCCGTAATAATTGGTCGGAATGCCGCCCATATTGTAGTGGACGGTCGGCAGGACCGGGATCGGCTCGCGGGTGACATCGACGCCGGCGAATATCTTGGCGCTCTCGGAAATGCCCGGAAGGCGCTCATGCAGCACAGCCGGATCGAGATGGTCGAGATGCAGGAAGATGTGATCCTTGTTCTTGCCGACGCCACGGCCTTCACGGATTTCCATCGTCATACAGCGCGAGACAACGTCGCGCGAAGCGAGGTCCTTGGCAGAAGGCGCATAGCGCTCCATGAAGCGCTCGCCCTCGGAGTTGACCAGATAACCGCCCTCGCCGCGCGCGCCCTCGGTAATCAGGCAGCCCGCGCCATAGATGCCGGTCGGGTGGAACTGGACGAACTCCATGTCCTGCAGCGGCAGGCCGGCACGCGCGATCATGCCGGCGCCATCGCCGGTGCAGGTATGCGCGGAGGTTGCCGAGAAATAGGTGCGGCCGTAACCGCCGGTCGCCAGCACCACCATCTTGGCGGAGAAGCGATGGATCGTGCCGTCATCAAGGTTCCAGGCGACGACCCCGGTGCAGGTGCCATCATCGCTCATGATCAGGTCGATCGCAAAATATTCGATGAAGAACTCGGCATTGTTGCGCAGCGACTGGCCGTAAAGCGTGTGCAGGATGGCGTGGCCGGTACGGTCGGCGGCAGCACAGGTGCGCTGCACCGGCGGGCCTTCGCCGTAATTCTGCATGTGGCCGCCGAAGGGGCGCTGGTAGATCTTGCCCTCTTCATTACGCGAGAACGGCACGCCGTAATGCTCAAGCTCATAGACCGCCTGCGGCGCTTCCATGGCGAGATACTGCATGGCGTCGACATCGCCGAGCCAATCGGAACCCTTGACGGTATCGTAGAGATGCCACTGCCAGCAATCGGGCGTCATGTTCTGCAGCGAGGCGGCGATGCCGCCCTGGGCGGCCACGGTATGCGAGCGCGTTGGGAAAACCTTGGTGATGCAGGCGGTCTTGAAGCCCTGCTCGGCCATGCCGAGCGTGGCGCGCAGGCCGGAACCGCCGGCGCCGACCACGATCACGTCATAGGCGTGGTCGACATATTCATAGGCCTTGCCATTGGCGGCGGGGGAAGAAGGATTAGCCATGTGAATATTATCCTACAAACGCGATTTTCAGGATGGCGAACAGACAGAGCCCGCCGATCAGCACGGTGAAGAAGGTGTTCGCCATCACCGCGACGAGCTTCAGCACTTCACCATGGACGTAGTCGTCGATGATCTCCTGCATGCCGATGCGCATATGCACGAGGCCGGCTACGATCATCAGGCCCATCAGCACGGCGATGAAGGGGTTGGCAAGGCTCGCCACCACTTCTTCATACGGCGCGCCGATATGGGCGATGATGAAGATGATGAACAGGACGAACAGCGGCACGAGCGCGACGGCCGTCATCCGCTGCATCCAGAAATGATGGGTCCCTTCCTTGGCGGAGCCGAGGCCGCGAACCTTTTTCAGCGGTGTACGCATATCCATGGTGCTCTCCTTACCAGACCAGAAGCCCGACGATCCACAGAAGGACCGTGACCGCGACCGAGACGAAGGGCAGAGCGATCGCCAGCTTCGTGGTGAATTCCTTGCCGAGACCGTGGCCGAGATCCCAGGCGAAATGGCGCAGGCCGCCGAGCAGATGATGCACCAGCGCCCATGTGTAGCCGAACAGGATCAAGAGCCCGAGCCAGGAACCGAAGAACCAGCTCACGCAATCGAAGGCTTCCTTGCCCATGGCCGCAGAGACCAGCCAGGCGGCAAGCAGGATCGTGCCGAAATACATCGCGCCGCCGGTAATGCGGTGGATGATCGACATCGCCATCGTCGGAATGAACCGGTAGACTTGAAGATGCGGCGATAGGGGCCGGTTGCTGGTCGGAGTGGCCATCAAAACCTCGCAGGCGTTCTTTAGGACGCGGCAATTATGCATTCGGCATCGCCCGGCAACCAGAGCCGGACGCAACCGACGTTCACCGGTGGTGTAGCCACCGCAAACGGCCGCGACAAGTCCATTCGCTCCGCCCGTCCCGATTTAATCGGTTTGACAGTCGGCGGATTGAAAAAGACCGTTTATCGGGCCCGGAAAATCGCATGCTTTTGTCATCAAGTCCATCCGGGTCGTGGAATTTCAAGCGGTTAACATGAGTGTAGAACTCATGTTTGACGACTCAGGTGCATCCGATGAAGCGCCAGACTGTGGTCTTTTTCACCTCGCTATCCTCCAGAACACGGGTGACCGACACCTGGTATTCGGCCAGCCGCTCCAGATGCTCCTTCGGGCAATAGGCCCGCCCCGGATCGCCGACGAGAATGATGATGCCTCGCGCTTCGAGCCGCTCGAACCAGGGCAGCAGCGCCGCTGCCCATGCGGCATCGTAAAACACATCGCCGGCAAGCAGCACGTCGCAATCCGGCGTGGTCTCCATCAGATTCTGGCTGGTAAAGCTGAGCGCGACATCGTTCAGCTCGGCATTGAGCTTCGCGGCAACGCGCGAAAACGGATCGATATCCGCCGCGAGAACAGAGGCGGCGCCCGCCTTGGCCGCGGCGATCGCCACCAGCCCGGAGCCGCTGGCGAAATCGACGACCCGCTTGCCCGCCACGCAGTCCGGATGATCGAGCACATAGCGCGCCAGCCCCTGTCCGCCCGCCCAGGCGAAGGCCCAGAATGGCGGCGGCACGCCGATTGCCTCAAGCTCGGCCTCGGTCTTCTGCCACAGATCATGCACCTCGCTCGCCAGCCACAGGCGGATTTCCGGCACATGCGGCGGAGCCAGGATTTCGGTGTTTTCAAGAATGAAGGCTTCGGGGTTTTTCATGCGCATGAAAAAGCTTTCTCCCGGCATCCACCGGGAGAAGGTGCGCAATCAGGCCCAGGGGCGCTCGGCCGCGAGCTTGTTTTCGTAGCTGGCGATATTGTCGCTCTTTTCGAGCGTCAGCGAGATATCGTCCAGACCGTTCAGCAGGCAGTGGCGCTTGAAGGCGTCGAGCTCGAACTTGATCGAGCCGCCATCGGGACCGGTGATTTCCTGGTTCTCCAGATCGACCGTCAGAACCGCGTTGGACCCGCGCTCGGCGTCGTCCATCAGCTTCTCCAGCTCCTGCGGCGAAACGATGATCGGCAGAATGCCGTTCTTGAAGCAGTTGTTGTAGAAAATGTCGGCGAAGCTGGTGGAAATCACGCAGCGGATGCCGAAATCGGCCAGCGCCCAGGGCGCATGTTCACGCGAGGAGCCGCAGCCGAAATTGTCGCCGGCCACGAGAATCTTGGCGTCGCGATATGCTGGCTTGTTCAGCACGAAATCAGGATTTTCCGAACCGTCCTGATTGTAGCGCGCCTCGGCGAAAAGCCCGACGCCGAGACCGGTGCGCTTGATCGTCTTCAGATAATCCTTGGGAATGATCATGTCGGTATCGACATTGACCACGGGCAGCGGCGCGGCAACACCCGTCAGCTTGACAAATTTTTCCATGGGACATCCTCGGCAGATTTTATTGAGCTTGCCATCGCTCTATAGCGGTTTTACGCCGCTTTCAACGGAAAACTGTACCTTTTGGTACGCGTGGGCGAAAACAAAAGGCAGCCGCAAGGGCTGCCCGAAAAGCGATCGAACTGCAAAAGCGCACCTCTTAGAGGTCGATGATCTTGCCCTTGCCATCATCCCATACGCGCATGCCATCCTTGCGGCGGCAGTCGCGGGTGCGAACCGGAACCGGTGCCTGACTAAGCTTGCCGGCAACCATGCGGGCAACGGTCAGCACGGCAAGAACGCCCATCAGCGCCAGACCAACGGAAAAAGCAAATACGGTCACGAAGGCCACGGCAGCCAGACCGACGATTGCCATTACTACGGAGCGGATGTTTTCCATCATCAGTTTCCTTTCACACCTGTTAATCTGGCGCGTCGGTGGTCTTTGCGCAAGGGGCAGCGACCATTTTGTCTCATTGAATGCGTACGAAAACTTTGCGAAGCATCATTTTCAGGCACTGCTAAAACTAGTGAGTCCCGAAATTGTCAGGAATATGGCCATGACTTCCATAAACATGACTTCCATAAAACTGTGGCGTTCTCTGCTGAGCGTCCCCGCCATCAACCGCCGCGCGCTGGAAAAGTCGAGAGCGCTTGCGGCCGACGCGATCATCTACGATCTGGAGGATGCCGTCGCGCCGGGTAAAAAGGCCGAGGCGCGCGAGAACCTGGAGCGGCTCTACAGCGAGGACCGGCCCGAGGGCGTGACCGCGATCCGGGTAAACCCGCTCGATACCGAAGACGGCAGCGAGGACATGAAGACCGTGCTCGCCTGCCAGCCGGATGCCGTTCTGCTGCCCAAGGTCGGCAATGTTGCAAACATGGCGGCGGCGGGTGCGCTTTTGAAGAGAAACGGCGCACCGGAGCGCATCAAGCTCTGGGCGATGATCGAGACGCCGGAGGGCGTGGTCAATGCCGCGGCCATTGCCGGGGCGTTTTCCGATGTGCGGGCCGGCGGGCGGCTGGAGGCGCTGGTTGTCGGCGTCAACGATCTGCGCGCGGAAACCGGCGTAGCGCCGTTGCCCGGCCGCGCCTATCTCGTGCCATGGCTGATGCAGACCGTGCTTGCCGCCCGCGCCTATGGCATCCGCGTCATCGACGGCGTCTACAATGATTTCGCGGATCAGGAGGGCTACGAAGCAGAATGCGCCGAAGGCGCGGCCATGGGGTTTGACGGCAAGATGCTGATCCACCCGAACCAGATCGAGGCCGCCAACCGCCATTTCAGCCCGTCGGAAGACGCCGTGGCCGAAGCGCGCGCGATCGTGGAAGCATTTGCAAAGCCGGGCGCGGAAGCGCTAAACGTCATCGATCTCGACGGCCGCATGGTCGAGCGCCTGCATCTGGAGCAGGCCCGATCGCTGCTTGCGCAGGTCGACGCCATTCAATCGACAAAGGATACCCGATGAAACTCTACCGCTTCCTCACCGGCCCGGATGATTCGTCCTTCTGCCACCGTGTCACCGACGCCCTCAACAAGGGCTGGGAATTGCACGGCGCGCCGTCGCTGACCTTCGACCCCAATCTCGGCAAGACCTATTGCGGCCAGGCCGTGGTGAAGGAAGTCGCGGGCAAGGAATATGACCCGTCGATCAAGCTCGGCGAACAGTGAGGCGCGCCCCGGGCGGAAAGATCAGATCGGCTGAAACGGCCTGAGCAGATATCCGTCCGGGTCACGCACCCAGAGCTGGCGCTGGCCTCTTTCGCCATTCGGCGTTCGATAGCGCCGCTCCTCTGGTCCAAGCACCAGCGGCCATTTCGCCTTGGCGAGCCGCGCGACGATGCCGTCGAAATCCGTAACCTCGAGCTGGAAGTTGATGCCGCCGCCAAGGTTCTGCGGCGCGTCCCCCACGCTTCGTCCCATGCCGATCGTGTCCAGCATGAGCTGCGCCGCCCCAAGCTCCAGAAAGGCAAAGCCCTCCTCCGGGCGCTGATAAGCAATCGAAAAGCCGATCAACCCCACGTGAAAATCGAGGCTTTTCGCCAGGTCCCTCACGCCGAGTTCCGGGATGATGGCGTTGAACCTCACTTGCGGCCCCAGAGGATCTTGAAGCGGGCGTTGCGATAATCCTCGCCGCTCGACTTGCAGTTCTCGCCAAGCACCGGCTCATAGGGCAGGCCGCGATTGGCGACCAGAAGCAGTCGCCCGCCGGGCTTCAGCGCATCGCAGGCAGCCTTGATCAGCGCCTTGCCAAGCGACGGCTCGGCCGCCTTTCCGGCGTGGAAGGGCGGATTCATGACGATCAGGTCGTAGCGCGTCCTGACCTTCTCGCCCGCAAGGTCCTGCCAGAAATAGCGGAACGCGCCCTGTTCGCCGGCGAGATTGACCTTGGCGCGTTCCAGCGCGCGATAGTCCGCCTCGTAGAGATCGATGCCCTCAGCGCGCGGCGCGCGTTCGGCGAGCATCGCCGAAAGATAGCCCCAGCCCGCGCCGAAATCGGCTGCCAGCCCGGAAAAATCTTCCGGCAGGCGCTCGCCAAGAATGCGTGAGCCCTCGTCGATCCGGTCATGCGAGAACAGGCCCGCCACGGTGGTAAACCGGCCATCGATCTCGACCGTGGGGTGGGTCAGTTTTTCGATCGCCTCCGAGGCATCATCCGGGCGCGTGAACCACACCGCCACGCCATGATATTTCGGCATCGATTCGAGATCGGAAAACAGATGGCCGAGCCGCTTCCTCAGCGACTGGATGCCTTCCTCCTTGGTGCCCGCGATCACGATGAAGCCGCCGGGCACTGTCTTTGCGAGCGCTTCCGCGATCCGGTTCTCGTTCTCGCCGCGATGCTTGGTGAGCAGGATAAGCGTCAGGTCATAAGGCCCCTCGCCCGCCTCCGGCGCGACATCGGCATGCGCGCGCTCCAGCCCGATGAAATGCGGGCGATAGGGCTGCACCGCCTCGATCGCCGCGCCAAAGCCCTCCGGCACCCGGTAACCGGGCTCGGCGCCCAGAAACAGACAACGCCCAGCCTCCGGCATGGCGATGGTGCCGCTTTCGAAGGGATGGAAAATGGTTTTCAGCGTCTCGCGAGCCATGATTCTACCTGTGAAAAAGGCGCGAGCGATAGCTGCTCACGCCTGAAAATGAATGCCTTGCGGCTCTCTCCCTCAATCTCTCCCCTTGAGGGAGAGATGCCCCGACAGGGGCAGAGAGGGGTGAACCCTATCGGCAAATGCGGAGTAACGGGCTTATGCCCATTACCCCTCTCTGTCGCTTTCGCGACATCTCCCCCTCAAGGGGGGAGATTGAGCGGACGCGTCTGCGCTTGAGCCAAGCTGCAGCCCGTCCACCCTCTCTGGCGTCATCCTCGGGCTTGACCCGAGGATCTAAGCACGTAACCGCACAACTGGCGTGAGCGGCACGGAAAAGGCCGAGCCAAAACGCCACTCCTCCCGCAGGAAAGGTGGTTAGATGCTCGGGACAAGCCCGAGCATGACGGCCGTGGGCTAGGAGACGCGGAAAGAACCGGACGCCCCTCTACAGGGCAAACCCACCACCACTCAGGCCAGCCTTACTCGGCGGCGTCGGACTTCGGCTTGCGCTCGATTTCCTTGCCGGTTTCCTGGTCGACGACCTTCATCGACAGCTTGACCTTGCCGCGCTCATCGAAGCCGATGAGCTTGACCCAGACCTTGTCGCCTTCCTTGACCACGTCGGTGGTCTTGGCAACGCGCTCGGCGGCGAGCTGCGAGATGTGGACGAGACCGTCGCGCGGGCCGAAGAAGTTCACGAAAGCGCCGAAATCGGCGGTCTTGACGACCGTGCCCTCGTAGATCGCGTTCAGCTCCGGCTCGTCGACGATCGAGTGGATCCACTTCTTGGCCGCTTCGATTTCCTTGCCGGAAGAAGAAGCGATCTTGATCGTGCCATCGTCCTCAATGTTGATCTTGGCGCCGGTCTTCTCGACGATCTCGCGGATGACCTTGCCGCCCGAACCGATAACGTCGCGGATCTTGTCGACGGCGATGGTCATCATCTCGATACGCGGTGCGTATTCGCCGAGCTGCTCGCGACCCTCGGTGATGGCCTTGGCCATTTCGCCGAGAATGTGCTTGCGGCCACCCTGAGCCTGGCCGAGCGCGACCTTCATGATCTCCTCGGTAATGCCGGCGATCTTGATGTCCATCTGCAGCGAGGTGATGCCGTCGGACGTGCCGGCGACCTTGAAGTCCATGTCGCCGAGGTGGTCCTCGTCACCGAGAATGTCGGAGAGAACCGCGAAGCGTTCGCCTTCGAGGATCAGGCCCATGGCGATGCCGGCAACCGGCTTGGCCAGCGGAACGCCCGCATCCATCAGCGCCAGCGAGGTGCCGCAGACGGTCGCCATCGAGGACGAACCGTTGGATTCGGTGATCTCGGAAACGATGCGCAGCGTGTAGGGGAACTGCTCCACCGTCGGCAGCATCGGGCGGATAGCGCGCCATGCGAGCTTGCCGTGGCCGATTTCGCGACGGCCCGGGGAACCCATGCGGCCGGTCTCACCCACCGAATAGGGCGGGAAGTTGTAGTGCAGCAGGAAGCGTTCCTTGTACATGCCGGTCAGGGCATCGACATACTGCTCGTCCTCGCCGGTGCCGAGCGTGGCGACGACCAGCGCCTGGGTTTCGCCGCGGGTGAACAGCGCCGAACCATGAGTGCGCGGCAGGATGCCGACTTCCGAGACGATCGGACGGACGGTCTCGAGATCGCGGCCGTCGATGCGGCTCTTGGTGTCGAGAATGTTCCAGCGGACGATCTTGGCCTGGAGGTGCTTGAACACCGCGCCGATTTCTTCCGCCGTGTACTTGGCTTCCTCGCCTTCGGCCGGGGCGTAGCGCTCCTTCACCTTGGCCTTGCAGGCGTCGACGGCGGCGTAGCGGGCGGCCTTTTCGGTGATCTTGTAGGCGTCGCGCAGCTCGTTTTCGATGAAGGAGAGCATGTCGTTTTCAAGGGCGGAATGATCTTCCGGCTCGAATTCGCGCGGCTCCTTGGCGGCGACTTCGGCAAGCTTGATGATCGCGTCGATCACCGGCTGGAAGCCCTTGTGGCCAAACATGACGGCGCCGAGCATGACGTCTTCGGGAAGCTCCTGGGCTTCCGATTCAACCATCAGCACCGCATCGCCCGTACCGGCGACGATCAGGTCAAGCGCGGTTTCGGGCATTTCGTCGACATGGGGGTTCAGTACATATTCGCCGTTGATGTAACCGACGCGCGCGCCGGCGATCGGGCCCATGAACGGAACGCCGGAAAGCGTCAGAGCGGCGGAGGTCGCGACCATCGCCAGAACGTCGGGATTGTTCTCAAGGTCGTGCTGGAGAACAGTGACCACCACCTGAGTGTCGTTCTTGTAGCCTTCCGGGAACAGCGGACGGATCGGACGGTCGATCAGGCGGGAAACGAGGGTCTCGTTTTCGCTCGGACGGCCTTCACGCTTGAAATAGCCGCCCGGAATCCGGCCGGCGGCGAAGGTTTTTTCCTGGTAGTTGACGGTCAGCGGGAAGAAGTCCCGGCCCGGCGTCGGCTCCTTGGCGGAGACAACGGTGGCCAGAACGACGGTTTCGCCATAGGTGGCCAGAACCGCGCCGTCAGCCTGACGGGCAACCTTGCCGGTCTCAAGCGTGAGCGTGCGGCCGGCCCACTCGATTTCCACTTTGTGGGAGTTGAACATGTCTTGTCCTTTAACAAATGCTGTGATCCCGCTCTTACCCGAAGGAAAGGCGAAATCACGGCGTCACGTTTCGTTCGACACGTCACGGGCAAGACAACGTGCTGCTTCCGGTGGCGAAGCAGCCTGCAATCCTGCCCCATGACAGGTCCGTTTCGGCATGCGGCGCCGGACGTTCCGGGGCCGCGTCTTCTGATCCAGCGCCCGCCACGGCGCAAAACCGGCGCTTGTCAGCGCAAATGGAACCGGCGGGCGCAAACGCCCGCCGGATAAAGCTTAGCGGCGAATGCCGAGACGGCCGATAAGGCTCGTATAGCGGCTTTCATCGATGCGCTTCAGATAGTCAAGCAGCGAACGACGGGTCGAAACCAGCGTCAGCAGACCACGGCGGGAATGGTTGTCCTTCTTGTGGTCCTTGAAGTGCTCGGTCAGGTTGGTGATCCGTTCGGTCAGGATGGCAACCTGAACTTCGGGCGAACCGGTGTCGCCTTCCTTGGTTGCGAATTCCTTGATCAGCTCTGCCTTGCGTTCAGCAGTAATCGACATCGGTCATCCTTTCTTTAAGAAATGAGGGTGTTTCAAGTCGCCCGGGCCGGGATGTCGTCCAGCAGGGGCCATTCATGCGCATCTATCTCAATGCTGGCGCCCATATAGGCCAAACAGAGCGTAATGTCGAGTGTCGCTTTGCGCACGACTCATGAGACGCTAAAACTGAAAAATGGTGATCCCGGCGCGATTCGAACGCGCGACCCTCAGATTAGGAATCTGATGCTCTATCCTGCTGAGCTACGGGACCACTCGCCTCTCCATACAAAAGCGGGGCTCCGATGAAAAGCCCTGTTTTTGCTTTGCGGCAGCCATGGCTCAGGCGGCGAGGCGGGCTTCGGCAAGACGGACCCAGTAGGAAATGCCGTGGGCGAGCGCCTCGTCGTTGAAATCATAGTCCGGATTGTGCAGGCCGGCGCTGTCGCCATTGCCGAGCATGATGAAGGCGCCGGGCCTTGCCTCCAGCATGTAGGAAAAATCCTCCGCCGCCGTCCAGGGCTCAACCGCGGTGTTAACCGCCTCAGGCCCCGCGACCGCGATCGCCGCATCCGCGGCATGGCGCGTCTCTTCCTCGTGATTGACCGTCGGGGGATAGTTGCGGGTGTATGTCACCACGGCCTCGCCGCCCTGGGCGGCGGCAAGACCTTCGGCGATGGCCGTGAGCCGCTGCTCCGCCATGTCGCGGTTTTCCGGCGTAAACGAGCGCACCGTGCCGCCGAGTTCGGCCTCCGAAGGAATGACGTTATGGGCAAAGCCCGCATGAAACTCAGTCACCGAGACCACCAGCGCGCCCACCGGATCAGCGCTGCGCGAGACGATGGTCTGCAGCGCGCCGACGATCTGGCTGCCGATCACGACCGGATCTATGGTCGTGTGCGGCTGGGCCGCGTGCCCGCCCCTGCCCCGGATCAGGATCCGGAACTCGTCGGTCGCCGCCATGATCGGGCCGGGCCGGATCGCGAATTCGCCGACCGGAAGGCCCGGGAAATTATGCATGCCGTAGACCTCGGCAATCGAGAACCGGTCCATCAGCCCGTCCTCGATCATCGCCTTGCCGCCACCGCCGCCCTCTTCCGCCGGCTGGAAGATCACGATGACCCTACCCCTGAAATTCCGCGTCTCGGCGAGGTATTTCGCAGCCCCCAGCAGCATCGCCATATGACCGTCATGGCCGCAGGCATGCATCTTGCCGGGAACCATCGAGGCCCACGGACGGCCGGTTTTCTCACTGATGGGCAAGGCATCCATGTCGGCGCGCAAGCCGATCGTGCGCCCCTCGCCCGCCCGGCCATGGATGACGCCGACAAGCCCGGTGCGCCCGATGCCTTCAACGACCTCGTCGACACCGAACTGCCGCAATTGTTCTGCTATGAAGCCCGCCGTCGCCTCGACGTCGTAGAGAAGTTCCGGATGCCGATGAAGGTGATGGCGCCATTCGGTCGCTTGACTTTGGAGTTCGGCGGCGTAGTTCAGCACCGGCATTAATGATACCCCTGCATTTTTGCAAAATTCGTTGTAAAACACGCTAATATTAAGTGGGATCAAAACGTGTCCGCATCAAGAAGACGAGCCCTTCAAGGGGTATATCGATAGCAGCCGACAGGCAAGTAGAGAGAGCTACCGTGTTTCAAATCGCCAGGACGAAATCGACAACCCGGCACCTTGGTCGGAGGATGGCCGCCGCTGTGCTGTGCGCCGGAATAGTGCTCGCAACGCTGGTCTCCGCCGGCGCGGCGGCGCTCGCTCATCCCTATATCGTGGTCGATGCGAAAACCGGGCGCGTGCTGTTTGCCAATGAGCCGTTCAAGAAATGGTATCCGGCGTCCCTCACCAAGCTGATGACGGCCTATCTGGTGTTCGAGGACATGAAATCGGGACGGCTCGATCCGCGCGCGGCGATCACCTTTTCCGCCGCCGCCGCCAACGAGCCCGCCTCGAAGATGTATTTCGCCCCCGGCACGCGCGTGACGGTCGACAATGCGCTGAAGATGATGCTGGTGCATTCGGCCAATGACGCCGCCCATGCCGTGGCCGACGCCGCGATCGGCGGGCGCGACGCCTTCATCGCGCGCATGAACGCCAAGGCCGCGGAGCTCGGCATGGTCGACACCCATTTCGTCAATGCCAACGGCATGACCTCGATGGCCAATCCGCAGACCGGCCAATATACCACCGCGCGCGACATGGCTGTGCTGGCGCTTGCCATGAGCCGCGACTTTCCGGAATACCAGTATTATTTCACCATCCCCGGCATTGCGGCCGACAGCGGAAAATACCGCAACACCAATCTGCTGGTCGGCAATTTCGACGGCGCCACCGGGATGAAGACCGGCTTCGTCTGCGCCTCGGGCTATAATCAGGTCTCATCGGCCAAGCGCGGCGGCCGCGAGGTGATCGCCGTCGCCTTCGGCGCCAACAGTGTGCCCGCGCGCGCCGACAAGGCCGCCGAGCTGCTGCAGGCCGGGCTGACGTCCAACGATCGCTCCGGGCCGGAGCTTTCGAGCTATCTGCCGCCGCCCGCTCCGGACCGCCCCGTTGCCGACATCACCAACGAGGTCTGCAGCGCGCAGGCCGTGGAGGATCGCGGCGATATCCGCGATGAAGACGGCAATTACATCTTCAAGTCGCCCTATCTGAAGCCGCTGCCGAAGGAATACGCGACCATCGACGCTTTCCGCCTGCCCAACGACACCGAAACCGTGGCGGGCGCGCTCGACAATCTTACCTATGTGCCGCTGCCCTATGCCCGGCCCGAGCAATAGAAGCCAGAATGTATCAGCCATCGCATCCCATCCCCGTCTCGATCGTCACCGGCTTTCTCGGCGCGGGCAAATCGACGCTTCTGAACCGCCTTCTCGCTGATCCGGCGCTGGCCGATGCCGCCGTGATCATCAACGAGTTCGGGGAGGTCGGCATCGACCATCTCCTGGTCGAACGCTCCGGCGATTCGGTCATCGAGCTTGCCAATGGATGCCTGTGCTGCACCGTGCGCGGCGAACTGATCGACACGCTCGCCGACCTGCTCGACCGGATGCAGACCGGCAGGATCAAACCGGTCAACCGGGTGATCATCGAAACCACCGGCCTTGCCGATCCGGTTCCCGTGCTGATGGCGATCATGGCGCATCCGGCGATCGCCGCCGCCTTTTCGGTCGACGGCGTGGTGACCCTGGTGGACGCGGTGACCGGGATCGCGACGCTGGAACGCCATGACGAGGCCGCCCGCCAGGTCGCCGTTGCCGATCGCCTCGTCATCACCAAGACCGATCTCGTCTCCGCCGAAATCGCGGCAAGCTTTGCCGAACGGCTCGCCGCCATCAATCCGACCGCCGAAATCGTCGATGGCGCGACGCCGATGGCCGCCAATCCCCATCTCCTGGTCGCAGGCCTGTTCGATCCGGCGCGCAAATCGCCGCGAGTCGGCGAATGGCTGCGGGCGGCCGAAACCGGCCACGATCACCACCATCACGACGTCAATCGCCATGACGAGCATATCCGCGCCTTCGCGCTTCTTGCGGGCGCGCTCCCGTCGCGACAGGTCATCGAAGCCTTCCAGCATCGCCTTGCCCGCGAACACGGCGAGCATATCCTGCGGGTCAAGGGGATCGTGGCGATTGCCGGCGAGCCCCGACCGCTTGTGATCCACGGCGTCGGCGCCACGGTCTATCCGTCGCGTTATCTCGCCGGCTGGCCGGAGGACAGCGCGCCTGAAACGCGGATCGTCGTGATTGGCGCGGACCTCGGCGAGAAGGCGGTGCGCGACCTCTTCGCAAGCTTCCTGGACCAGCCGGCGGTCGACCGACCGGACCGGGCGGCGCTCGAGGACAACCCGCTTGCGGCCTTCGGCTTCAAGCGCTGATCGAATTCACGACCGTTCAATCACGAAACGATGACCGCTTTCGGTCGCCATGCTTTCAATGAGCCGGTGGCCGTCCTGCTGGCAGAGATGAGGTATGTCGATCACGGCGAGCGGGTCGGTGGTCTCCACCGTCAGCAGGCTTCCGGGCGCAAGCTCGGCCAGGCGCTTGCCGGTCTTCAACGCCGGCAGCGGGCATTTCAGCCCCTTCAGATCATAATGGAAGGACTGCGGCACGAAGCCGTCGCTCACCAGAATTTCCAGAAAGGCCTGTCGCCTTTCGTGGGCTGCTCCGGCTCGGCATAGGCCGCCATCGGGCTTGGCTCGGGGATCGGCACCGCAGAGGAAACCGGCACCTCCGGAACATCCGGGATCGCGGCCGTCTGGGTGACGGTATCGATTTCGGAAGCGACATCTTCCGGCGTTTCCAGAGGGCCGTATTTCGAGATCCGGTACTGTTCCACGGTCACGAAGCGGCCGGCTTCCAGCGAGGAACCGGTGGGCTGGTAAAGCGCATCGGTCGGGTCCTCGCGCAGATCGGCGACGATGGCCTTGCGTTCCGCTTCGCTCGGATCGATCCAGACCTTGTCGTCGTTCTCCGCGAGCGCCTTGGCGAATTGCTTCTGATAGTCGCTCTGGTTCTGAGCCAGCGCCATCTTGTCCTGGGCGGTAAGATTGGACGCCATGACCGGGCAGGCGCGATCGGAGGCGACATCGCCGCCATTGACCGGGTCCTTGTTGAACAGATATTCGCCGCCGCAGACATCGACGTCCGGAATCTTGTGGGTCACGTCGAAATAGTCGTAGCCTTCCTTCAGCATCTGCCAGAAGGGATAGTTCTCGTTATAGCGGTGGCGCACCATGTTCTCCGCGGTCATGCGGAACGGATAGGCCTGCAGCATGATCGCCTGCTGGCCGCCGGAAAAGGCATCGCGCGCGAAGGCGAAGATTTCCAGTATCTGCTCGTCGGTCATCGAATAGCAGCCGCGCGAGGAGCAGGCGCCGTGGATCATCAGGTCGGAGCCGGTGAACTGGTTGGCGCGGTCATAGCGGTTTGGATAGCCGGTATTGATCGCCAGGAAATATTGCGAATAGGGGTTCAGAAGACCCTTGGAGAGCGGATAGAAGCCCTCGGGCGCCTGACGGTCGCCCTCCTTCTTCTTCGGGCCGAGCTTGCCGGACCAGGCGCAGATCTCGTAGGTCTCGAGTTCGCCATAGGTGCCGTCGCGCTTCTGCTTCCAGATTTCGAGAACGCCCTCTTCCTTGAAAATCCGGATCGTGATCGGCGCGTTCTTGGCCATGTCGTACTTGCTCATCTTCGCCACCATGGAAGACGGCAAAGAATAGTTCATCTTCTCCTGCACGGAGGAGAAGTCGGTACTGTCAAAAAAGCTGTTGCAGCCCGTCAGCGCCACAGCGGCGAACATTATCGGGGCCAGTACAGTCAAGCGCATGGATAGAACCTGCCGGATTTTGCCTTCAAACGCAACGGTCGCCCGCCGCTGAGTGGCACCATAATGCACAGTCAAACTTCAAGAAAGCGTTAACTCTTTCTTTCCGCCCCGCTGGCGGCAACCCGGCAAGAGCGCGCAGCCCTCAGAGATTGCGGCCGATGGCGAGGAATTTCTGGCGGCGCATATTGCGGATTTCCTCGGAAGACTTGCCTTCAAACTCCGCCAGCCCCTCGGCGATCTGGTCACCCGAAGCATCGATCACGGTGTCGGCATGGCGATGCGCGCCGCCGACCGGCTCTGGGATGATCTCCTCGACGATGCCGAACCCCTTCAGATCCTGCGCGGTGATCTTCATGTTGGTGGCCGCTTCCTTGGCCCGGGCGGAATCGCGCCACAGGATCGAGGCCGCGCCTTCCGGTGAAATCACCGAATAGATCGCGTGCTCCAGCATATAGACCCGGTTGGCCGCCGCAATCGCGATCGCGCCGCCCGACATGCCCTCGCCGATCACCAGCGTGATCATCGGCACGCCGAGCCTCAGACACATCTGGGTCGAGCGCGCGATCGCCTCGGCCTGACCGCGCTCTTCGGCGCCGACGCCCGGATAGGCGCCCTGCGTGTCGACGATCGAGATCACCGGCAGGTTGAAGCGGTCGGCAAGCTCCATCAGGCGGATCGCCTTGCGGTAGCCTTCCGGCCGGGGCATGCCGAAATTGTGCTTCAGCCGGCTCTTGGTGTCGTGGCCCTTTTCCTCGCCGATGACGGCGACCGGGCGTCCGCGGAACCGGGCAAGGCCCGCCTGGATCGCCGCGTCCTCGCCGAAATTGCGGTCGCCGGCGATCGTGGTGAACTCGGTGAACAACCGCTTTGCGTAGTCGAGAAAGTGCGGGCGCTGGGGGTGGCGGGCAACTTGCGCCTTCTGCCATGGCGAAAGCTTGCCGTAGATGTCGGTCATCGCTTCGCTGACGCGGGTTTCCAGACGCGCGATCTCTTCCGACGTGTCGATGCTCTCGCCGTCGTCGGCCAGTTTCTTCAGCTCGATAATCTTGGCCTCCAGGTCGGAGATCGGCCTTTCGAAATCGAGATAGCTGTACATTGTCGCAATTTCCCTGGGTTTTCCGCCGCGCCCGGAACCGCGTTCTCGGGCTTCCACTTACAATATTGTGCCGCTTAATCCCGTTTTTTGGCCTCTTTTGCAAGGGGGTGATGCATTTCCACCAGTTCCCGGAGCCTTTCTTCCAGCACATGGGTGTAGATTTGGGTGGTCGAGATATCGGCATGGCCGAGCATTTCCTGCACCGCGCGCAGGTCCGCGCCGTTCTGCAGCAGGTGGCTGGCGAAGGCATGGCGCAGCACATGCGGCGAGATCGCGGTGGTCCTAAGCCCCGCCCGCGCAGCCAAGCCTTTCAGGTCGCGCGCGAAGACCTGGCGCGACAAATGCCCGGCAGCGCCTCTCGAGGCGAACAGATAGGGGTTCTCGTCGTCGCCCGCTGCCTTCTGCCGCTCGGCATCGAAGGCGACAAGCGCCTCCAGCGCGCGGCGCGACAGCGGCACGGCGCGCTCCTTGTTGCCCTTGCCGCGCACCGTCAGAAACCGCTCCCTCTTCTTCATCACGCTCGCCGGCAGCGTCACCAGTTCGGAAACCCGCATGCCGCTGGCATAAAGCGTTTCCAAAAGCGCGCTCATGCGCAGCTTTTCAAAATGCTGTGGACCGGGGGCGCTGGCCTCCGCCGCCGCCTGGTCCAGCAGCCGGTCGACATCGGCGACCGATAGGGTTTTCGGCAGCGGCCGCGCCTTTTTCGGCGCATCGATGACGCCGGTCGGATCGTCGCCGCGCAGACCTTCCGCATAGAGAAACTGATAGAACTGCTTCAGCGCCGAAAGCCGCCTTGCCTGGGAACTGGCCGCAAAGCCGCGTTTTGCAAGGTCCGCGAGATAGGCCGAAACATCGCCGGAAGCCGCGTCATCGACCGCAATCCCGCGGTCGATCATGAAATCGCGATAGTCGTCGAGATCGCGCTGATAGGCGGCAAGCGTATTGACGGCCGCCCCCCGCTCCGCGCTCAGCATTTCGATGAACGCCTCGATATGGGCGCCGGAAAGATCCAATGCGGTTAACTCCCTGTTGTCCGAAACCGGAATTCGGCGCCCTTCGCCTTGACGCCATCACGGCATTTGCCGATACGTGGCAGGACAAGAATGGGCACGCTATGAACGTAAAACAAGATACCGGCGGCGCGGGACTGCGGCAAAAGGCGATTGCCGGCCTTGCCGGGCGCAATCTGATCCTGGTCGGCCTGATGGGCGCCGGCAAGAGCGCGATCGGCAAGCTCGTCGCCGCCCAGCTCGGCCTGCCCTATATCGACACCGACCACGAAATCGAATCCGCCGCCCAGATGTCGATCGCCGATATTTTTGCGGCCTATGGCGAGCCGGAATTCCGCGCGCTCGAAACAAGGGTGATCGAGCGCGTGCTGGCGGAGGGGCCGGCGATCGTCTCCACCGGGGGCGGCGCGTTCATCAACCCGGTGAACCGCGAACTGATCGCCCGTTCCGGCCTGTCGCTGTGGCTGAAGGCCGACCTCGAGACATTGTGGGACCGGGTCAAGCGCCGCCAGACCCGCCCGCTTTTGAAAACCGAGAACCCGAAGCAGACGCTCAAGGATTTGATGGACAAGCGCTATCCGGTCTATGGAGAAGCCGATATCACCGTCCACTCCCGCAATGTCCGAAAGGAAGCTGTGATGCGCGATGTGCTGAAGGCGCTCGCCGCCGTTGATGAAGGAAAATATTCCCATGACTGAAAGCGTATCCGACAAGCGGATCGTCCGCGTCGATCTCGCAGACCGCAGCTATGACATCCTGATCGGCCCGGACCTTCTGACCAGCGCCGGCGGCGAGACGCTCGCGCGGCTTGACTGCCGCAAGGTCGCGATCGTCTCCGACGTCAATGTCGCGCCGCTCTACCTCGATACGCTCGTCGAAAGCCTGCAGACCGACGGCATCGAGACCTTTTCGATGACGCTTGCGGCCGGCGAGAAGACCAAGAGCTTCGACAACCTCACCGCCGTGGTCGACTTCATCCTTGAGGCCCGGATCGAGCGCTCCGACGCGGTGATCGCGCTTGGCGGCGGCGTGATCGGCGACCTCACCGGCTTTGCCGCCGCCATCGCCCGGCGCGGCGTGCGCTTCATCCAGGTGCCGACCTCGCTGCTGGCCCAGGTCGACAGTTCCGTCGGCGGCAAGACCGGCATCAATTCGCGCCACGGCAAGAACCTGATCGGCGCCTTCCACCAGCCCGATCTGGTGCTGGCCGACACCGCCGTGCTCGATACGCTGAGCCCGCGCGAATTTGCCGCGGGCTATGCCGAAGTCGTCAAATACGGGCTGATCGACCAGCCGGACTTCTTCCACTGGCTGGAAAAGCACCGCGAGGCTGTGTTTGCCGGCGGTGGTGCCCGGATCGAGGCGATCGCGCAAAGCTGCGCGGCCAAGGCCGCCGTCGTTGCCGCCGACGAGCGCGAAAACGGCCGGCGCGCGCTGCTGAACCTCGGCCACACCTTCGGCCACGCGCTGGAAAAGGCCACCGGTTACGACAGCGCCCGGCTGGTCCACGGCGAGGGCGTGGCGATCGGCATGGTGCTGGCGCACGAGTTTTCCGCGCGCATGAACCTCGCAAGCCCGGACGACGCCAAGCGCGTGGCGGCGCATCTGAAGGAAGCGGGCCTGCCGACATCGCTCGCCGATATTGACGGGGACCTGCCCCCGCCTGATATAATGCTGGATGCCATCGGCCAGGACAAAAAGGTGAAGGGCGGCAAGCTGACCTTCATTCTCACCCGCGGCATCGGAGAAGCCTTCATCGCAGATGACGTGCCGCCCTCCGAGGTTCTGGCGTTTCTGACGGAAAAACATCCGCAATGACCACAGGCGATATTTCGCAATTCTTCTCCGACTACGGCCTCACCATGGCGATCATTTTCGCCCTGATCGTCGTCTCGGCCTTTTTCTCCGGTTCGGAAACGGCGCTGACCGCCGTCTCGCGGGCGCGCATGCACACGCTCGAGCAGCAGGGCGACCGCCGCGCCGGCTTCGTCAACGCCATGATCGCCCGGCGCGACCGTCTGATCGGCGCGCTTCTGATCGGCAACAACCTCGTCAACATTCTGGCCTCGTCGCTGACGACCACGCTGTTCCTGAGCATTTTCGGCGACAGTGGGGTGGCCTATGCGACGCTGATCATGACGACGCTTCTGGTGATCTTCGCCGAAGTGCTGCCGAAAAGCTGGGCGATCTCGGCCACCGACCGGTTCGCGCTTGTGGTGTCGCCCTTCGTTCGGCTGTTCGTTCTGGTGGTCGGCCCGCTTTCGAGCCTCGTCAACATCGTGGTGCGCGGCATCCTGCGCGTCTTCGGCGTGACGCTGACCAAGGGCACGGAAATGCTGACCGCGCATGAGGAGCTGCGCGGCGCGGTCGATCTGCTCCACCGTGAGGGCTCGGTGATCAAGGCCGACCGCGACCGCCTCGGCGGCGTGCTCGATCTCGGCGAGCTCGAAGTCTCCGACGTGATGATCCACCGCACCGCCATGCGCGCGGTCAATGCCGATGACGCGCCGGAACAGGCCGTCAAGACCGTACTCGAAAGCCCCTATACACGGCTTCCGGTGTGGCGCGGCTCGATCGACAACATCATCGGCGTCATCCATTCGAAGGATCTTTCGCGTGCGCTCGCCGAACCGCATGCAGCGCCATCGACCATCGACATCGTCAAGGTCTCGCAAAAGCCCTGGTTCGTGCCCGACAGCACCAATCTGAAGGACCAGCTCAACGCGTTTCTGCGCCGCAAGGTGCATATCGCGGTGGTGGTCGACGAATATGGCGAGGTGCAGGGCATCGTCACGCTGGAGGATATTCTGGAGGAAATCGTGGGCGATATCGCCGACGAGCACGATCTGGAAATCTCGGGCGTGCAGCAGGAGGCCGACGGCTCGATCGTGGTCGACGGCACGGTCCCGATCCGCGACCTCAACCGCGCGCTCGACTGGAACCTGCCCGACGAGGAAGCGACCACCATTGCCGGCCTCGTCATCCACGAAAGCCAGACCATCCCCGAGGAGCGCCAGTCCTTCACCTTCTACGGCAAGCGCTTCATCGTGATGAAACGCGAAAAGAACCGCATCACCAAACTGCGCATCCGCCCGCTCGGCGCCGCAGCCACCGCCACGCCGCCGGCGGAGTGATGGGGCGAAACGGGCATTGGGTATGAGGCGCTGGCCGGCGAACTGCCTGCCTTTGAACGAAAAACGCCGAATCACGAGGCTTCCCCCCACCTGAGGCCCCACCGTTCCCAATCTCCCCCCTTGAGGGGGAGATGTCGCGAAAGCGACAGAGAGGGGTATCGGGCATAAGCCGCAGACGCCGTGCTCTCAGAATAGGGTTCCCCCCTCTCTGCCCCTGTCGGGGCATCTCTCCCTCAAGGGGAGAGATTGTGGGCTGCCCTGCTCTTCGCACGACACACTCCGCCAAAGCGGCAACCGCAAAACGACCATCCACAACAAGCAAAAGGCCGGCATCGCTGCCGGCCCTTTCGATTTCCGTTGTGCCCTGAAAATCAGAGCGTGCGTGTGACGTGCTCGACGCGGAAGGCTTCGATGACGTCGCCGGCGCGGATGTCTTCGTAGTTCTCGAAGGCCATGCCGCATTCCTGGCCGACCGGCACTTCGGAGACTTCGTCCTTGAACCGCTTCAGCGTCTTCAGCTTGCCCTCATGGATGACCACATTGTCGCGGACAAGGCGGACGCCGGCGCCGCGCTCCATGCGGCCTTCGGTGACGCGGCAACCCGCGACCTTGCCGACCTTCGAAATGTTGAAGACCTCGAGGATCTCCGCATTGCCGAGGAAGGTCTCGCGCCGTTCCGGCGACAGAAGACCCGACATCGCCGACTTCACGTCATCCACCAGATCGTAGATGATGTTGTAGTAGCGGATCTCGATGCCTTCCTGCTCGGCAAGCCGGCGAGCCTGCGCGTTGGCGCGGACATTGAAGCCGATGATCGCCGCATTGGAGGCTTCCGCAAGGGAGATATCCGACTCGGTGATGCCGCCTGCCGCCGCATGGACGATCCGGGCGCGCACTTCGTCGGTCCCGAGCTTTTCGAGCGCCGCAGCGATCGCCTCGACCGAGCCCTGCACGTCGCCCTTGATCAGCAGCGGGAATTCCTTCAGCCCGGTATCCTGCAACTGGCTCATCATCTGTTCGAGCGAGCCGCGCGAACCCGACTGGCGGGCCGCCGCCTTGTCGCGGGCGAGCCGCTGGCGGTATTCGGAAACCTCGCGGGCCTTGCCTTCGTTTTCAACGACGGCGAAGCGATCGCCGGCAGCGGGCGTGCCGCTGAGGCCGAGGATCTCGACCGGCATCGACGGTCCGGCTTCCTTCACATGTTCGCCGCGATCGTTGACGAGCGCGCGCACGCGCCCCCACTGATCGCCGGCAACCACGATCTGGCCGGGCTTCAGCGTGCCCTTCTGCACCAGAACGGTCGCGACCGAACCACGGCCACGGTCGAGCTGGGCCTCGATCACGACGCCCTCGGCGGTGCGGTCGGCATTGGCCTTGAGGTCGAGAAGTTCGGCCTGCAGCAGGATCGCTTCCAGCAGCTTGTCGAGGTTCTTGCCGGTCTTGGCGGAGACCTCGACTTCCAGCGTTTCACCGCCCATGGTTTCGACGAACACTTCGTGCTGAAGCAGTTCGGTGCGCACCTTCTGGGCATCGGCGGCGGGCTTGTCGATCTTGTTGATGGCAACAATGATCGGCACGCCGGCAGCCTTGGCGTGATTGATCGATTCGATCGTCTGCGGCATGACGCTGTCGTCCGCCGCCACCACGAGAATGGCGATGTCGGTCACCTCCGCGCCGCGGGCGCGCATCGCCGTAAAGGCGGCGTGGCCGGGCGTGTCGATGAAGGTGATCTTCTGACCGTCCTGCTCGACCTGATAGGCGCCGATATGCTGGGTGATGCCGCCGGCTTCGCCGGAGACCACATTGGCATGGCGGATGGCATCGAGCAGCGAGGTCTTGCCGTGGTCGACGTGGCCCATGATGGTCACGACCGGGGCGCGCGGCTCCAGATCGCCCTCGTCATCCTTGACGTCGAAAATGCCTTCTTCCACGTCCGATTCGGCAACACGCTTGACGGTGTGGCCGAATTCGGTGGCGATCAGCTCGGCGAGATCGGCATCGATCACGTCGCCGGGCTTCATCATCTGCCCTTCCTTCATCAGGTACTTGATCACATCGACCGAGCGTTCGGACATGCGCTGCGACAGTTCCTGAATGGTGATGGTTTCCGGCAGAATGACCTCGCGCAGAACCTTTTCACGCGGTTCCTGCGAATGGGCGCGACGCATCTTTTCCTGGCGCCGGCGCATCGCCGAAAGCGAACGGCCGCGCTGGCTGCCGCCCTCGTCGTCGCCGGTAACCGCGGTTACGGTCAGCTTGCCGCGACGGCGCTCGCCGGTGCCCTTCGGGCGCGATGCGGGCTTCGGCGCGGTATCGGGGCGCAGCGCCTTGCCGCGCGCCGGGCCGCCTTCGCTCTCGCCTTCGCGACGGGGCTTGCGACCGCGCGCCGCGTCATCATCATCTTCGGTCGTGCGCGCGGCGGGGCGCGGACGCTGCGCGGTCCGGCTCGGCTTGGCGTCTTCGCCCGGCGGCAGATCGGGCACAACCGGCGCTTCGGCCTCGGCCGGCGTTTCCTCGGCGGCGGGCGCCGGCTCCGCGGCGCGGGCCTTGGCCTCTTCGGCTTCGCGCTTGGCCTTTTCCTCGGCCTCGCGCTTTGCCTTTTCCTCGGCAATGCGGGCCTCTTCGGCTTCGCGCTTGCGGCGTTCGGCGTCCTCGGCCTCGCGCTGCTGGGCCATTACCAGCGCGCGGCGGCGGGCATCCATCTCACCCTGGGAAAGATCGTGCAGCACATTGCCGCGCTGGCGGTTCTGGCCGCCACGGTCAGCGTTACCGCGATCCGGCTGGCCGCCGCGCTGGCGGTTCTGCGCACCCGGCCGCGAGGGCTGGCCCTTCGGCTGGTGCGTCGGCCGGTCGTCATTGCGGCGGGTCTCGCTAACGCGCGGCTGGCCGCTCGGAGAGGTCGGCCCGCGCGATGTCGAGGCTGCATTTGAAGTGTCTTCGCCGGGCTTGTGGATCCGGCGTTTGCGTGTTTCCACCACGACCGCCTTGCTGCGACCGCGGCCCATATCCTGGCGCACGGTGCCCTGGCTCACACCCGACGGCTTAAGCTTAAGCGTCTTCTTGCCTTCATTGTCGAGTGTCTTGTCGTCTTTACTGTCCGTCATTCGGTTCCCGTTCCTTGGCGCGGGAACCGCCTCCGATCGGAGACAGTATGCCCGCCCTAAAAATTCATATTCTGGCGTCCGGCCAACTTCCGTGACGTCGTCATGTGTTCGTCATCGCGGCTTTTCCTTCGGTTCGGGCATCTGCCCGGTACCTTTGAAGTATCATTGCGCGCTTCACTACACCCTCACCGGCCTTTCCCGCAAGCACTGCGGCGTGTTTAAACGCATTCTCATGCAAAAGAGTGCCGATTTCGTCCGCATTGAAGGGTCTGAGCGCCGGCACCGGCGCATCGGCCTCGCTTTGATGCATGAAGGCCGTGCGGGCCTGGTCCAGCTTGCGAACGCCATCGGGGGCGGCATCGGCGGAATGAAAAACGGCGATCGCCGCGCCGCTTCTGATCGCAAGATCGACCTTGGCCGAGCCCGTCACGAATTCCCCCGCCTTGATCGCCATGTTGATCATACCCGCCAACTGGCGCGCCATCAACATGTCAACCATCGCGCCGAGATCGTCGGCGGCCTGAACCTTCTGTTTCAGCGCCCGGGAAAACATGCCCTTGGCGGCCGCCTTGTCGACGGCCCAGCGCTCCGCAACGACCCAGCAGCCGCGGCCGGGAAGCGCGCGCTTCAGGTCCGGCACAACCTGCCCGTCGGGGCCGGCGACAAACCGGATGAGCTCATCCGGATCGCCGGCCTTGCGGGTCACGATGCAGGTGCGCTCGCTCATCGCCTCAGCCTCGGCCGCTTTGCGGGGCGAGGTCACGACTTCGAGAATACGCCGCTCAGATCATCATCCGCAGGCTCCTCGGCCCCCTCGGCCTCGCCCTCGCCTTCCTCTTCTTCCGGAAGGTCGGCGGCGAGGTCTTCCTCGGTGATCCAGCCGATGGCCAGACGCGCCTGCATGATCATGTTTTCCGCCTCGACGCGCGACAGCGCGAAGGACGACAGCGTACCATCGAAACGCTTGGTCTGGCCGTTCTGACGCTCGGTCCAGCCGATCAGATCGTCGGCGGCGCAACCGGCAAAGTCTTCCATCGTCTTGATGTCGTCCTCGCCGAGCGCCACCATCATCGCCAGCGTCATACCGTCGATCTGACGCAGATCGTCGGAAACGCCGAGTTCGCGGCGCTTCTCGTCAAGCTCGGCCTCGAGGCGTTCCAGATGCTCGCGGGCGCGCATCTGGATTTCCTGCGCGGTTTCCTCGTCGAAGCCCTCGATCGAGGAAATTTCGTCGAGATCGACATAGGCCAGTTCCTCGATGGCCGCGAAGCCTTCCGAGGCCAGCACCTGACCGACCATCTCGTCGACGTCGAGCGCATCCATGAACAGCTGCGAACGCTCGTTGAATTCTTTCTGGCGGCGCTCCGATTCCTCGTTCTCCGTCATGATGTCGATGTCCCAGCCGGTGAGCTGCGAGGCGAGACGGACATTCTGGCCGCGACGGCCGATCGCCAGCGAAAGCTGGTCGTCCGGCACCACGACGTCGATGCGCTCGGCATCCTCGTCCAGGACCACCTTGGCGACTTCGGCCGGCTGCAGCGCGTTGACGATGAAGGAGGCCGGGTCTTCCGACCACGGAATGATGTCGATCTTCTCGCCCTGAAGCTCGCCGACGACGGCTTGGACGCGGCTACCGCGCATGCCGACGCAGGCGCCGACCGGATCAATCGACGAATCAGAGGAGATCACGGCGATCTTGGCGCGCGAGCCGGGGTCGCGGGCGACCGACTTGATGGTGATGATGCCGTCGTAGATTTCCGGCACTTCCATGGCAAACAGCTTGACCATGAACTGCGGATGGGTGCGCGACAGGAAAATCTGCGGACCGCGCTGCTCGCGGCGCACATCATAGACATAGGCGCGAATGCGGTCGCCATAGCGCGGCACTTCGCGCGGGATCATTTCGTCGCGACGGATGATCGCCTCGCCGCGGCCGAGATCAACGATGACATTGCCGTACTCGACACGCTTGACCGTGCCGTTGACGATCTCGCCGATGCGATCCTTGTATTCATCGAACTGGCGATCGCGCTCGGCTTCCCGCACCTTCTGCACGATAACCTGCTTGGCCGACTGGGCGGCGATGCGGCCGAAATCCATCGGCGGCAGCGGATCGGCGATGAAATCGCCGAGCTTGGCTTCCGGGTTGCGGTCCAACGCCAGCGCCAGCGGGATCTGGGTGCTGTAATCCTCGGCTTCCTCGACCACTTCCAGCAGGCGCTGCAGGTGGATTTCGCCGGTCTTCGGATTGATGTCGGCGCGGATATTGGTTTCCGACCCGTAGCGCGACTTGGCCGCCTTCTGGATGGCGTCAGCCATGGCGGTCAGGACGATCTCGCGATCGATCGATTTTTCCCGCGCCACCGCGTCGGCGATCTGCAACAGTTCCAGCCGGTTCGCACTTACTGCCATGTTCCTGTCTCCATTCTTGTCTGCGAGCCTCAAGGCTTCGCGAAATTATCGTCACGCCCGCGCGTTAGAAGCAGCGGTCAAGCGGTGTTCAATTCTCTTCGGTGTCTTCCGCGCCGTTGTCTTCGACACCATTGTCTTCGTCGTTTTCGTTGGCGGCCTTTTCCTTGGCCAGCTTGTCGGCCTTCAGCGCATCGCGGATCAGTTCGTCCGTCAGGATCAGCTTGGCATCGGAAAGCGCCGAAAACGGGATCGTCACTTCATTCGGCTCGCCATAGGCCACGCCGTCGCGAAGAATCGTAAAGCCGTCATTGTCGGCCTCGACGATGCGGCCGCGAAAGCGCTTGCGCTCACCGATCAGCACCGAGGTCTCGCATTTCAGCAGATGCCCCTTCCAGCGGTAGAAATCGGACTTGCGCACCATCGGCCGGTCGATGCCGGGCGAGGAGATTTCCAGGTGATAGGCGCGGTCGATCGGGTCTTCGACGTCGAGCACCGGCGAGACCGCCTTGGACACTTCCTCGCAGTCCTCCACCGTCATCGTGCCGTCGAAACGCTCGGCCATGATCTGCAGCGTCAGCCCGTTCTGGCCGGAGAGATTGACCCGCACCAGCTTGAAACCGATATCCTCCAAAACGGGTTCGAGCATGTCGGCAATCCGCTTCTCGACGCCGGTTTCGATAATCAGCCGTTCTTCTCTCACCTTGTCAGCCATGTTCCTCAAATCTGTCCCATCAGGCTCCCGGCGCCTGGCGGCCGCGCCAAACAAAAAAGAGCGGGTCCGTGCGGCCCCACTCTTCATCTGACGATCAAGAATTTGAGCCCTAGATAACCCCACGAAGGGAAAATTGCAAGTTTTATCGCGGCCCGGGCATGGAACAGACCTCGGGGGATATAGGCAACCGCCTGATTTCGGTCCTATACTTGTGGTTCGGGAGAAGCCGAAGCGAACGCAGCATCGCATCCGCCGATCGCGCTGCGCGCAAACAACAAAATGCCCGGAGGAACGACAATCCATGAACAAGGCGACACCCTCGCTTTTTGCCCTGTTTGCGCATACCACCTTCCGCAATATCTGGTTTGCCTCGATCGCCTCCAATCTCGGCACCAACATCCAGAATGTCGGCGCTGCCTGGATGATGACCTCGATCTCGAATTCGGAAAGCATGGTGGCGCTGGTTCAGGCCTCGACCACGCTGCCGGTGATGCTGTTCGCGCTCGTCGCCGGCGCGATTGCCGACAGTTTCGACCGCCGACGGGTGATTCTCGCCGCCCAGGGCTTCATGTTCGCCGTCTCCGTAGCGCTGGCGCTTGCCGCGATTGCCGGCGTGATCACGCCGTGGATGCTGTTGGCCTTCACCTTTCTCATCGGCAGCGGCAATGCGCTCAACAACCCGTCCTGGCAGGCCGCCGTCGGCGATATGGTGCCGCGTTCCGACGTGCCCGGGGCGGTCACGGTCAATTCCGTGGGCTTCAACATTACCCGCAGCGTCGGCCCGGCCGTCGGCGGCACCATCGTCGCCATCGGCGGTGCGGCAGCGGCATTTGTTGTGAACGCGCTGAGCTATCTCGGCCTGCTGACGGTGGTTTTCCGCTGGAAATTTGTGCCTCCGGAAAACCCGCTGCCGCGCGAGAAGATGACCACCGCCATCGGCGCCGGGTTGCGCTACGTGTTCATGTCGCCCAATATCCTGAAGGTGCTGCTGCGCGCCTTCCTGTTCGGCCTTGCCACGGTGTCGGCGCTGGCGCTGCTGCCGCTGGTGGCGCGCGACGTGATCGACGGCGGGCCGCAGACATTCGGCATCATGCTCGGCGCGTTCGGCATTGGCGCGATCGGCGGCGCTTTCGCCAATGCAAGGCTGAGAGCCGCCCTTTCCAACGAAGCGATCATCCGCGCGGCCTTCCTGGTGTTCGGCGCGAGCGCGGTGGTCATGTCGCTTTCGACCTCGCTGATCATCGACTGTCTGGCGCTTTTCTTCGCCGGCGCTTGCTGGGTCATGGCGCTTTCGCTGTTCAACACGGTGGTGCAGCTGACGACGCCGCGCTGGGTGGTCGGCCGCGCCCTGTCGCTCTACCAGACCGCTGCCTTCGGCGGCATGGCGGGCGGAAGCTGGCTCTGGGGCTATGTCGCCGAAAACCTCACCATCACCCATGCCTTCCTGGCCGCGGCGGGCGTTGCGGCCTTCGGCGCGGCAGTCGGCTTCGTGTTCAAGATGCCGGCCTTCGAAAGCCTGAACCTCGATCCGCTCAACCGGTTCCGCACGCCGGAGCCCGCCCTTGGCCTCGTCGCCCGTTCCGGCCCGATCGTGGTCGAGACCCGCTTCGTGATCGCGGGCGAAGACACCCAGGAGTTCCTGCGCCTGATGGTAGAGCGCCGCCGCATCCGGCTGCGCGACGGCGCGCGCAAATGGGCGCTGATGCGCGATATCGAGGAGCCCGACGTCTGGTTCGAGACCTATCACGCGCCGACCTGGGTCGACTATGTGCGCCACAACCAGCGCCGCACCCAGGCCGATGCCGACAATCTCGACCGGCTGCGCGAACTGCATCAGGAAGACGGCATGCCGCGGGTCCGGCGCATGATCGAACGCCAGGCGATCCCGCCGCGCGACACGATCTTCAACCGCCCCTACGACGCGCATCATCACCATCATTGATGGGGGCGTTGGGGGCGGCCTTCTCCATCAGTGCCGTTCAGCTTTGGTTTGATCCGAAGACCCGGCAGCCCACAATCTCTCCCCTTGAGGGAGAGATGCCCCGACAGGGGCAGAGAGGGGTGAACCCTATCCGAGAATTCGGAGTTCGCGGCTTCTTCCCGATACCCCTCTCTGTCGCTTTCGCGACATCTCCCCCTCAAGGGGGGAGATTGACGGGGGGCTATGCGGTCAGGGTTGAGGCGATATCTACTGCAGAGTACGCCCCAATCGCCACGACTACCGCAGCAACTCGTTCTTCAGCGCCGGCGTCGGCCAGCAGGTCTGGTTGACGCGGTTTCTCGCCTGCCAGTCGCCGATGGAACGTCGGGTCTTGAAGCCGACGAGACCATCCGCGCCGCCGACGTCATAGCCCATGCCCTCGAGCTTGCGCTGCATGGCGGCGACATCGGAACGCAGCAGCGTGCCGGTGCGCTGCCAGGGCTGGACGAAAGCGCCCATGCCGTACTGGATGCGGTCGGCGAGATTGCCGACGAACAGGGCGTAAAGGTCGGAATTATTGTATTCCTTGAGCACGTAGAAATTCGGCGTGACGATGAATTCCGGCCCGTAGCGGCCCTGCGGCACGAGCATCATGCCGGGCTTGCGCAGTTCGTCTGCGGGAAACGCCTTGCCGTTGACGCGGGTGATGCCCTGCTTGGTCCAGGCCGAAATCGCCCGGGCATTGTCGGGCCCTTCCTGGGCGCAGGAGACATTGTCCGGTATCACCGCCTCATAGCCCCAGTCGCGCCCGCGTTCCCAGCCGTCGCTTGCCAGATGCTTGGCGATGGTGGCAAGCGAATCGGGCACGGAGTCCCAGACATCGATCACGCCGTCGCCGTCGAAATCGACGGCGTAGTTCATGAAATTGGAGGGCATCAGCTGCGGCTGGCCAAAAGCGCCGGCCCAGGAGGCCTTGCGCTTGTCGAGCGGGGCAGCGCCGCTCTGGATGATCTGCAGCGCCGCGATGAATTCGCGCTGGAACATCTGCTGGCGCGAGCCACTCATGAACGCCTTGGTGCCGAGCACCTGGAGAATATCGTATTTCTCCTCCGCCGCCCCATAGCCCATCTCGCGGCCCCAGATGGCGAGCACGATCCGCCCCGGCACGCCGTAGCGCGCCTCGATCCGGTCGAGCACCGGCTTGTACTGGTTGTAGAGCTGGCGGCCCTTGACGGCGAGGTAGTTCAGATTGTTCTCGCTGAAATAGGGACCGGGTTCGGAGAATTCCGGCTGGGTCTGTTTGCGCTGCGCCGGCGGTTTGGTGCCCGGTGGCACCAGGTCCGGCAGCGACCAGTTGATCGAAAGCCCCTGCGTTACCCGGTCATAGACCGATGCCGACACCCCGGAACGCAGCGCCGCCTGGCGCATGTCAGTCGCCAGCCATTGCGAGAACTGGCGATCGACGGTTCCCCTGTCATAGGCATTGGCGACGGTGGAGAGCCCAGCGCCGGCAAGGAAGGCGAGCGCGATCGCAAACACGGCGCAGAGGATGCGTACGGCCATAAACGGGCGTGATCTGGTCATTCCGGCTTCTCCTTTTCGCGCGGATTCTCGGGCATCAGGGTTACCGAATGATAAATCAACTATGGCCGCTTCAGGGCAATACGATGGCGTTTATGGCTCTCAGGCCCGTCCCGCCTCGACATCGGCGCCGAAATCGTTGGTCTGTTCATGGCCCGGCTTGATGAACCAGTAGATCAGCACCAGAACCCCGATCACGGTAATCCCGATAAGCTGCCACCAGCCGCTGCGATTGATGTCGTGAAGACGGCGCGCGCCGATGGCGATGGCTGGAATAAAGGTCGCCAGGTTCCACAGACCCTGCAAATAGCCCATCTTTCCGAACAGGAGTGAATCGACACCGCCGAGAACCGCGCTGATGATGATCGTCCACAGGATCCAGAACCAGAAGGCCCCGCGCGACGAACGGCCGCTGAAAAGCGCATAATTCTTGAAGGCAAGCTGCAGGGCCTCGACGAAACCGACTTCGCGGTGTTCGCGGCCGACAATTGAGTTTGATGATTCCGACATGATTGTCCCCTGTTGTCCCTCAAGCAGCCTACGCCCAGTGCGCGGGGAGTGCAATAACAGCCACCGACCTCCCAGCCTACGTTCTTTCCAAGCCCGCTGTCTTCCGGTAGTAGACGTCTGGCCGCGGGCTGACGCCGGGGCTTTCTTTCATCGCCGCCCGTTTCCTTCATTCATTCGAGATCGGCTGAAACTCATGACTATCGGTTGGATCGAGGCCGCCTTTCTGGGCCTGTTGCAGGGGCTGACGGAATTTCTTCCGATCTCCTCCAGCGCGCATCTGCGCATCGCCGGCGCATTTCTGCCATCCGGCGCGGACCCGGGTGCTGCCTTCACCGCCATCACCCAGATCGGCACCGAACTCGCCGTGCTGGTCTATTTCTGGGCCGATATCATGCGGATCGCCAAGGCCTGGCTCGGCCACAATCTCCGGCTCGGCAGCGGCTACGACAGGGCCGACGTGCGGATGGGCTGGCTGATCATCATCGGCTCGCTGCCGATCGTCATCCTGGGCCTTCTGTTCAAGGACGAGATCGAGACCTCGCTGCGCAATCTTTACATCACCGCCGCGATGCTGATCATCTTCGGCATCATCATGGGGATCGCCGACCGGATCGGCGCCAAGCGCGTCCGGCTGGAAAACCTGACATGGCGCGACGGCATTCTCTACGGCTTCGCCCAGGCGATGGCGCTGATACCGGGCGTCTCGCGCTCCGGCGGCACGATCAGCGCCGGTCTGCTGCTCGGCTACACCCGCGAGGCGGCGGCGCGCTATTCTTTTCTGCTGGCCGTGCCGGCCGTTTTCGGCTCCGGCTTCTACCAGCTCTTCAAGAGCATCGGCGAGGATAATCCGGTCGGCTGGGGGGCAACGGCGCTTGCCACCGCGATCGCCTTCTTCGTCGGCTACGCCGTGATCGTCTTCTTCCTGCGGCTGGTCTCGACCCGCAGCTACATGCCGTTCGTCTACTACCGGGTGGCGCTCGGCGCGGGCCTTCTGGTCCTGCTCGCGCTCGGCGTGATCAGTCCTGTTGGCTGACGGTCACCCATCATTAATCCTTCGGTGGTTAGATGGGCCGCAAACAATCACGTGATCGGGTCGTGTCGCGGCTTCTGGCCGGGCGTCGATCCATGACCTACGCGACGGAAGCCAGATGTCTACGCTCTATCACCACCCGATGTCCGCCGCCTCACGCTTCATTCGCCTGGTGATCGGCGAATATGCCTTCGAGGTCGACATGATCGAGGAGCGGCCATGGGAAAAACGCAAGGCCTTCCTGACGGCCAATCCCGCCGGCACGCTGCCGGTCTATGTCGATGACAATATGCGAGCGCTTTGTGGCCCGTTCGTGATCGCCGAATTCATGGACGAGACCCATGGCGTGCTCCAGCGCGAACGCCGGCTGCTGGCGGAAGAGCCGTTCCAGCGCGCCGAAATCCGCCGGCTCACCGAGTGGTTCCTGCTGAAGCTCGAACAGGACGTCACCCACCCGCTGTGCCGCGAGCGGGTCTACAAGCTGCAGATGAGCACCGAATATGGCGGCGGCGCGCCTGATTCGCGGGTGCTGCGGGCGGCCCGCGCCAATATCCGCCAGCATATGAAATATGTCGCCTGGCTTGCCGGCAGCCGGGGCTGGCTCGCCGGCAAGCGGATGAGCTATGCCGATCTTGCCGCCGGCGGCGCGATCTCCGCGCTCGATTATCTCGGCGAAATCAACTGGGACGAGACGCCCGCCGCCAAGGAATGGTACCAGCGGCTGAAATCGCGCCCCGCCTTCCGGGCGCTCCTCGCCGACCGGGTGCGCGGCGTGGTGCCGGTTTCTCACTACGCCGATCTGGATTTTTAGGCCGCAACACGCCACCTTTGGGAAAGCATCGTCCTGTGGGGCGATCAACAAAATGGCGGTGGCATGGATGAGCGTACCGAAAAGCTGAAACACTTCCTGCGCGAGGAAGCCCTCTCGCAGGGCTTTTCCGCCTGCCGAATCGCGCGCGCCGAAGATATGCCGGAGGCCGCGCAAGCGCTCGCCGAGGGGATCGCCAAGGGACATTATGGCGAGATGGCGTGGATGGCGGAAACCTTCGAGCGCCGGTCCTCGCCGCTAAAGCTCTGGCCCGAAGCCCGCTCCGTCATCATGCTGGCGATGAATTACGGGCCGGAGGACGACCCGCGACCGCTTCTGAAACGCAAGGACCGGGCCAATATCTCGGTCTATGCCCGAAACCGCGACTATCACGACGTCATCAAGGGAAAGCTGAAACAGATCGCCGGCCGGTTCGCCGCCCGCTCGGGGGCCGACGTCAAGGTGTTCGTCGATACCGCGCCGGTGATGGAAAAGCCGCTTGCCGAAAAGGCCGGCATCGGCTGGCAGGGCAAACACACCAATCTGGTCAGCCGGCAATTCGGCTCGTGGCTGTTCCTGGGCTCGATCTTCACCACCGAAGACCTTGCGCCCGATACCGCCGAGCGCGACCATTGCGGCTCGTGCCGCGCCTGCCTCGATGTCTGCCCGACGAACGCCTTCCCCGCGCCCTACCGGCTCGATGCGCGACGCTGCATTTCCTATCTCACCATCGAGCATCACGGCGTCATCCCGCTGGAGTTCCGCGAGGCGATGGGCAACCGCATCTATGGCTGCGACGACTGTCTCGCGGTCTGTCCCTGGAACAAGTTCGCCGAACAATCCTCGGAGATGAAGCTGATCGCGCGCGACGACCTGAAGGCCCCGCGCCTGTCTAAATTTCTCGGCTTTGACGACGCCGCCTTCCGCGCCTTCTTCTCGGGCTCGCCGATCAAGCGGATCGGTCGTGACCGGTTTGTCCGCAACTGTCTGATTGCCGCCGGTAATAGCGGCGACGTCGCGCTCGTCCCGCCCTGCCGCCGCCTGATCGATGACGACAGCCCGGCTGTCCGGGCGATGGCGATCTGGGCCCTGGCGCGGCTTCTATCCCGAAATGAATTTGCCGCATTGGCAAGAACGCGCTTACATGAGAGTGATGAATCCGTCCGCCACGAATGGCAACGCGAGGAGGAAACGCTATGCATCTGATGATTTTCGGCGCCGGCTATTCCGGCAAGGCGATCGCCACGGCACTTGCTCCCTCCGCCAGCCAGGTCGCCGGCACCACGCGCAGCGCGGAGAAGGCAGCAAGCCTCGGCCATTGCGGCATGGAGGCCTTCGTCTTCGATGGCAAGACCATCGATCCCGCGCTCGGCCACAAGCTGTCCTGCGTCACCCATCTGGTGCAATCGATCCCGCCCGGTCCCGACGGCGACAGTCTGCTGAACATCGCCAGCAGCACGGCGCATAGCGAACTGCCGGACCTGCAATGGCTCTGCTATCTCTCGACCGTCGGCGTCTACGGCGATCATGACGGCGCATGGGTGGACGAGACCTCCGAATGCCGGCCCACCTCGGAGCGCTCGAAACAGCGCCTGGCCGCCGAGCAGCAATGGCTGGAAACCGGCGCGAAACACGGGCTTCCGGTCGCCATTCTCCGGCTTTCCGGCATTTACGGCCCCGGCCGCAACCCGTTCCGCAAGTTGATGGATGGAACGGCGCAACGGGTGATCAAGAAGGGCCAGGTCTTCAACCGCATCCGGGTAGAGGATATCGCCTATGCCGTGGCCTTTCTGGCCGAGCGCGAGATCGGCGGCATCTTCAACGTCACCGACGACGAACCGGCCCCGCCGCAGGACGTGATCACAGAAGCGGCCCGTCTGATGGGCATCGAGCCACCACCGGAAGTGCCGTTCGAAGAGGCCGACATGACACCGATGGCAAGGTCCTTCTGGGGCGAGAACAAGCGGGTGAGCAACGCCAAACTGCGCAAGCTCGGCTACGAGTTCGAGTTTCCGAACTACCGGCAGTCGCTGAAGCAGTTGTGGGATATGCGGGCGTATTGAGGATGATGGCTTTCCTCTACCACCACTCAGTTTGAGGAAAGTTCTCTCCCCCTGTTCCGGGTCACCCTCGGGCTTGACCCGAGGGTCCAGGCGACGCTCTCCGTGTGGCCTGGATGCTCGTGTCAAGCACGAGCATGACACAGGTGGACGGGAGAGCGCGACGGAACGTCGCCAAACCGGGCAACAATAGCCTTGCGCCAAAAATCACGGATTTCCCTACATCTCCACCGCATACTGCTCCCACGCCCCGCCCGGCGCGGTGGCCGCGGCCAGCGCTGCAAGGTTCTGCTGCGCCTCGTCGGCCGAAACGCCGGCGGTGACCACGCGCTGGGCCTCTTCCTGCTTGCCCTGCAGCGCCAGAACCAGCCCGAGATTGACCCGGACGTCGGAGCCGGCATCGCGCTGATCCACCGCGTCGCGCAGATAGTTTTCCGCCGTCGGCAAGTCATGCGTCAGCACATAGGAGGTCGCCATCGCCGACAGCACGTCGGGATTGTTCGGCGACAGGCTGAGCGCCTTGCGATAGCGCATCCGCGCTTCCATCGGCTGGCCCATCTGATCGAGGATCGTGCCCTCTTCGTTATAGACCCGCCAGTCATTGGGGCTGAGGCTTGCGGCTTGCCGCACGGTTCTGAGCGCATCCGGATAATAGCCGAGCGCCGCCTGGGACCTGGCGTAGAAAAGCTGCGCCTCACCCGAACCGGGGTTGAGGGCGGCCACCTGTCGCATCACCTCATTGGCCTTTTTGTAATCGCCGGTCGCCTTGAGATATTCCGAATATTCGATGCCGCTGTTCAGCCGGCCGGGACGGGAAAGATAGGCGCTTTCCAGCCGGTAGCTCACCTGAGCCTGCTGCGACAGCGAAAGTCCGGCGAAGTCTTCCGCCATGCGGTAGCCGGAGGTGTTGATGCCGCCGCCGCGCACGCTGGCACAACCCGACAGGGCAACAAGGCCGGCGGCGAGCACTATCACCGCGCGCGATGCATGGCCGGTGGGATTGTTCGTTTTCATGCAATCTCCGTCTGTTCTCAGCGCCTTGATCGGCGTATGGAATCACCGTCCACCGCCTTTGGTTACTTTACAGAAAGTTTTTTCGCGCGAAAGTACGCGGGAAAACCAGTTCCGAGCAAAGCCACATGTCGCATTTCCAGTTTATCACCCGCCCGCTCCCCTTCTGTCCCGCCGACGCGCCAGTCCGGCCGCTCTACGCCCTTGCCCAGGGCGAGACGGACAAATTGCCGGAAAGCGTCCGCGCCTTTGCGAGCGCCGCCGGCTTTTCGGGAAACGAGGGAGAGTTCCTGCTGGTTCCGGGTAGCGATGGCGGCCTCGGCGCGGCGCTGTTCGGCCTCGGCACTGGCGCAAACCCCTTCGTCTTCGGCCGTCTGACGAAACTGCTGCCGGCGGGAGACTGGCGTCTGGCGCAGTATGCCGGCGATGCGACGCTGGCACTGACGGGCTTTGCGGCCGGTTCCTACCGCTTCGAGCGCTATGTGAAGCCCGTCGCGAAGGTCGTGCGGCTCGCGATCCCGGACAGCGTTGATGCCGCCGAGATTGAGCGCGCATGGGCCGCGATCTGTCTTGCCCGCGATCTCGTCAATACCCCCGCCAACGACATGCAGCCCGATCATCTGGAAGAGGTGTTTGCAGGCCTTGCCCGCCATTATGACGCCAGTTTCAACGCGATCCGGGGGGACGATCTGCTTTCGGCGGGCTTTCCGCTGGTCCACGCCGTCGGCCGCGCCGGCGAGAAGGCGCCGCGACTGATGGAAATGCGCTGGGGCCGCAAGGGCGCGCGGGCCATCACCCTTGTCGGCAAGGGCGTCTGCTTCGACACTGGCGGCCTCGATCTCAAGACCGCCGCCGGCATGCTGCTGATGAAGAAGGACATGGGCGGGGCGGCCAATGTGATGGCGCTGGCGCTGATGATCATGGATGCCGGGCTCGACGTCGATCTGCGCGTCATCATCCCGAGCGTCGAAAACGCCGTCGCCGGCAACGCCTTCCGCCCCGGCGACATCTACCGTTCGCGCAAGGGCCTGACGGTGCAGATCGACAATACCGATGCCGAGGGCCGGCTGATCCTCGCCGACGCGCTGACCTATGCCGACGAGGAACTGCCCGACCTCCTGATCGACATGGCGACGCTGACGGGCGCGGCCCGCGTCGCGCTCGGCCCCGATATCGCGCCGTTTTTCACGACCTCCGATGCCTTCGCCGAAACGCTTGTCGCAGAAGGCGAACGGCTGCGCGATCCGGCGTGGCGGATGCCGCTTTTTACCGGCTACGAGGCCAAGCTCAAGACCGGCATCGCCGATCTCACCAACGCGCCGTCGGGCGGGCTGGCGGGTGCGATCACCGCCGCGCTGTTTCTCAAGCAGTTCGTCGGCCGCGCCAAATCCTGGGCCCATTTCGACATCTACGCCTATGCGCAGGCCGATCGCGATTTCGGTCCGGCCGGCGGCGAGGCCCAGGCGATCCGCGCCATTTTCGAAACCATCCGCAAGGGCTGACGCATGCAACTCGACCGCCGGCTTCACGCATTCAGGGATGATCTCGCCGATGTCCGTCTTTCCGGTATCGTTCGCGCGGCGCGGTTCGCGGATCCGATCCCCGCGCAGGTGATCGTCCCGGTCGCCTCGGTGCGGCGCGAGCCGGCCCATGCGGCGAGGATCGACACCCAGCTTTTGTTCGGCGAGACGGTCGACATATTCGAGCGCGCCAAGGGCTGGCTGTGGGTGCAATCCCGCTTTGACTGCTATGTCGGCTATCTGCCGGAAGACACGGTGGCCGAGGGTGCCCATCCGGCGGCGACCCATGTGATTTCGGTGCCCCGCACCTTTCTCTATCCCGAACCCGACCTGCAGACCGGGCCGGTCTCGGCGCTTTCCATGGGCAGCCGGATGACCTTCGTGGACGAGGCGGAGCTGCGCGGCAGCCGTTATCTTCTGTCAGCGGACGGCACCGCCGTCTTTGCCGATCATTGCTTTCCGGTCGGCCGCCCGTTCGAGCGCGACCCGGTTAAGACGGCGCTGCGCTTTCTTGAGACGCCTTATCTGTGGGGCGGGCGATCCGGCTTCGGGCTCGATTGCTCGGCGCTGGTGCAGATCGCGATGATGATGGCCGGGCGCACCGTGCCGCGCGATTCCGACATGCAGGAACTGATGGACGGCGACCCGGTAACCCGGCGCGGCCTGAAACGCGGCGATCTGGTGTTCTGGAAAGGCCATGTCGGGCTGATGGAAGACCCCAAGACCCTGATCCACGCCAATGGCGCAACCATGCGCGTCACCCGCGAAAACCTCGACCACGCCATCACCCGCATCGCGCCCTTTTATGGCAACCCGACCTCGTATCTGCGGCCTGCGAAGTAGCGGCTGCTCGCGAGCGGGGTTTCGCATACGGTCTCCCCGCATAGCCCCCAACTCTTCTCGCCCCGGAGGGGAGAGATGTCGCGAAAGCGACAGTGAGGGGGGAGACCATCACCGCGAACGCCCTCACGATTTGAAACGCTGAACCACCCTCACTGCCCCTTTCGGCGCATCTCTCCCGCCAGCGGGAGAGAGTATTGGGAGCAAGCCGCGAGCGTCCATCCCCGTGGCGGAAATCGGCCACGGGGATGGACCGTCCACCTACGCAACCTTCCGAAACCGCTTCAGCCTGAGCGCATTGCTCAACACGAACACGCTCGACAGCCCCATCGCCGCTGCCGCCAGCATCGGTGACAGCAGAATGCCGATTGCGGGATAGAGCACGCCGGCGGCAACCGGGATCAACAGCACATTATAGCCGAAGGCCCAGAACAGGTTCTCCGCGATATTGCGCATCACCGCCCGCGACAGCGCGATGGCGTTGACCACGCCGGCGAGATCGCCGGACATCAGCACGACATCGGCTGTTTCAATGGCGATATCGGTGCCCGTGCCGATGGCGATGCCGGTATCGGCGGCGGCGAGCGCCGGGGCATCATTGATGCCGTCGCCGGCAAAGGCGATCGCGCCGCTCTCACCCCGCAGCGTCTCAAGCGCTGCGACCTTGCCATCCGGCAGGACATCAGCCACCACGGTGTCGATCCCCACCTCGGCGGCAATCGACCGGCCGGTCTTCTCGTTGTCGCCGGTGATCATCGCGGTTTTCACGCCCGCCTCGTGCAGCGCCGCAATCGCGGCCTTTGCCGAGGGTTTGACCGGGTCGGCAACGCCGATAACGCCGGCGAGGCGACCATCGACCGCGACGAACAGCAGCGAACGCGCCTTCGCCGCCAGCCTTTCGGCCTCGTCATCAAGGCCTGCGGTATCGACGGAGAGCTTTTCCATGAACCGGCGCGCGCCGACGGCGACGGACCTGCCGCCGACCGATGCTTTCACGCCATAGCCCGGGACGGCCTCGAAATTCTCCGCCTTTTCCACGGCCAGTTTCCGCTCCCGCGCACTGGTGGCGACCGCCTCGGCAAGCGGATGTTCCGAGCCGACCTCAACCGCGGCCGCAAGCGCCAGCAGCGCATCCTTCTCGAAGCCGCCGACGGCGAGGATATCGGTCACCTCCGGGCGGCCCTCGGTCAGCGTTCCGGTCTTGTCGAAAGCAACGATCTTCGTGTCGCGCAGGGTCTGCAGCGCCTCGCCATTTCTGAACAGCACGCCGGTTTCCGCCGCCCTGCCGGTGCCCACCATGATCGAGGTCGGCGTGGCGAGCCCCATGGCGCAGGGGCAGGCGATGATCAACACCGCCACGGCGTTGACGAGCGCAAAGGGCAGCACAGGCGCGGGTCCAAAGGCCAGCCATATGACAAAGGTCAGCGCTGCGGCAGCGAGCACCGCCGGCACGAACCAGGCGGTGACCTTGTCGACCATGGCCTGAACAGGCAGCTTCGCGCCCTGCGCGGTTTCCACCATTTTCACGATTCGCGCCAGCACGGTATCGGCGCCGATGGCGGTGGCGCGGAAGGTGAAGCTTCCGGTCTTGTTGATGGTGCCGCCGGTGACGGCATCGCCCTCGGCCTTCTTCACCGGAACCGGCTCGCCGGAAATCATCGATTCATCGACATGAGACGCGCCGGAGATAACCGCGCCATCGACCGCGATCCGCTCGCCGGGACGCACCACGACGATATCGCCCTGCTTGACATCCGCGATCGGGATATCGACGGTCTCGCCGTCGCGTTCCACACGCGCGGTCTTCGGCTGGAGGCCCATGAGATGGGTGATCGCCGCCGAGGTGCGGCCCTTGGCCTTGGCCTCCAGATAGCGGCCGAGCAGGATCAGCGTGACGATGACGGCGGCGCTTTCGAAATAGACCTGCGCCGCGCCCTCAGGAAAAAGCTGCGGCACGAAGGTCGCCAGCGTGGAATAGCCCCAGGCGGCCAGCGAGCCGAGCATGACCAGCGCATTCATATCCGGCGACAACCGCCTGAACGACGCCGCGCCATGGCGGATGAAGCGACGGCCGGGGCCGAACACGACGATGGTCGCCAGCACGAAATAAAGAATATGGAGGGGAAAGACGCCGACGGCGTTCATCAAGGCATGGCCGAGCGACGGGATAAGGTGCGACCCCATTTCCAGCACGAACAGCGGCAGCGTGACAATCAGCGCGGTCAGGAAATCGCGCTTCAGCGCGGCCTGTTCCTTCGCCCTGATATCCGCATGGGTCTCGGTTTCCGCTGCGGAATCCGTGATGCGGCGCGGCGTGTAGCCGGCCGCCTCGACGGCGGCCATCAGCGCGGCGACATCCGCCGCGGCCTCGATGGTCGCCCGCTCGCTTGCAAGGTTCACATGCGCCGAGACGACGCCGGGCACGGCCATCAGCGCGCGTTCGACATTGCCGACGCAGGAGGCGCAATGCATGCCCTCGATGCCGAGCTCAACGGTCTCGATCGCCACGCCATAGCCGGCCTTGCCGATCGCCGAAATCACGTCACCGGCGGCCTTCGGATCGTCCAGCGTGACATCCGCCGTCTCGGTGGCGAGGTTGACGGAAACCGCCGAAACGCCCTCCACCCTTCCCGCGACCCGCTCGACGCTGCGCACACAGGAGGCGCAGGTCATGCCTGTCACCGGAAGGGTGATGTGGGCAGGCTTGTTTGATTTCGAGACGGTATGTTCCATACCCGCTTTTCCTTTTCGGCTCTGGCGCGCCGCTTGCTCCCATCAATCTCCCCCCTTGAAGGGGAGATGCCCCGGCAGGGGCAGAGAGGGGTACAGCGCCAGCCTAAGAATTCTGAGTTCTCAGAGAGGGTTCACCCCTCTCTGTCGCTTTCGCGACATCTCCCCCTCAAGGGGGGAGATTGTTGGCTGCGGCGTTTCCGGAACGAAGCAAACTCAGTCGAACCCGGCAAAGCCGTTCGCCCTCACCCCTTCACGTCGTAGCCGGCATCCTCGACGGCCTTCACCGCCTGCTCGCGCGTTGCGGGCGCAGCCAATTCAAACCGCGCCTCGTGGCTATCGAGGTTGACCGCCACGTCGGAAATGCCCGGCACGGCGACAAGCGCCTTGGTCACTGTGGTGACGCAGCCGCCGCAGCCCATGCCTTCAATCTTCAATATCTCGGTCATTGTCATTCTCCTTCCGAAACCTGTTGCGATAGAGATGGGGCTTCCAGTGGCTGGAAGGTCAAGGGCGGTGCGGCGATTTTTCTCCGCGCCCCGCTTGAAAACGATCTCGACCTCTGTCTTTGCTTGCCGAAACAGGAGATGAAACGCCATGGACCTGCATATCTGGCTCGCCTTCGCCGCCGCATCGACCGCGCTGCTGCTGATCCCCGGACCGACAGTGCTGCTGGTGCTGAGCTACGCTTTGAGCCAGGGAAGGCGGGTGGCGCTCGCCACGGTCGCGGGCGTCGCGCTCGGCGATTTCATCGCCATGACCGCTTCGCTTGCCGGCCTCGGCGCGCTGGTGCTGGCATCCGCGCAATTGTTTGTCGTGCTGAAATGGATCGGTGCTGCCTATCTGGTCTATCTCGGCTTCAAGCTGTTTCGCAGCAAGGGCGTCGGCGATGCCGTGCCGGACGCCTCTGAAGCCGCCCTCCCGCCCCGGCACGTCTTCACTCATGCCCTGATGGTGACCGCGCTCAACCCGAAATCGATCGTGTTCTTCATCGCCTTCGTGCCGCAATTCGTGCAGCCGCAGGCGCCGCTCGCGCCGCAATTCGCTATCCTGATTTCGACCTTCGTCACCCTCGCCGCGCTCAACGCGCTGGCCTATGCATTGCTGGCAGACAGGCTTCGGCAAAAGCTCGTCTCCCCTGCCATCACCTCCCTTCTGCCCCGCCTCGGCGGCGGCGCGCTGATGGCCATGGGCATTGCCACGGCAACATGGCGGCGGGCCGCCTCGTAAGCCGGGAATGTTGACGCCCGCCCCGTGCGGCGCTATTGACTTCTTCCTCGTGGTGATTTGGCCGGCCGGCTTGCAGCCACGTTAAACAAGTCGCTAAAGGGCCGAGCGAGCGGAAGCCCCCGGCCTGCGATTTGTGCGCGGCCGGTTTTCTGTTTGTATGGATGTGAACATGCCTATCAAGATTCCAGACACATTGCCCGCCTATGAAACGCTGATTGCGGAAGGCGTGCGGGTCAAGACGGAAACGGTTGCGGAGCGGCAGGATATCCGCCCGCTGCACTTCGGGCTGCTCAATCTCATGCCGAACAAGACCAAAACCGAGTTGCAATTCGCCCGCCTGCTCGGCGCCTCACCGCTGCAGATCGAGCTGTCGCTGATCCGCGTCGGCGGCCACAAGGCCAAGAACACGCCGATCGAGCATCTGCTGTCGTTCTACAATACCTGGGACGAGGTCGCCGACCGCAAGTTCGACGGCTTCATCATCACCGGCGCGCCGGTCGAGACGCTCGCCTTCGAGGAGGTCACCTACTGGGACGAGTTGAAGGAAATCCTCGACTGGACGACCACCCACTGCCACTCGACGATGAATATATGCTGGGGCGCGATGGCGGCGGCCTATCATTTCCACGGCGTTGCGAAGCACCTGCTCGACAAGAAGGCCTTCGGCATCTATCGCCACCAAAACCTGAAACCGTCCTCGATCTATCTCAACGGCTTTTCCGATGATTTCCAGGTTCCGGTATCGCGCTGGACCGAGGTGCGGCGCGAAGAACTTGTGAAAGCGCCCGGCATGGAAATCCTGATCGATTCCGAAGAGGTCGGGCCGTGCCTTGCCCAGGAGGAATTCGCCAACCGGCTCTATATGTTCAATCATATCGAATATGATTCGAACTCGCTTGGCGATGAATACCGGCGCGATGTCGAGGCCAATGTACCGGTCGCCCTGCCGAAGAACTATTTCCCCGGCGATGATCCCGAACGCACGCCGCAGAACCGCTGGCGCTCGCATGCCCATCTGCTGTTCGGCAACTGGATCAACGAGGTCTACCAGACCACGCCCTATCATCTGGAAGAAATCGGGATCGACCGACAGATCGATCGGGAGGGCGCTTGAAGCCCTCCCCTTTCCGGCGCAGTATCGCGCCGCAATGACATATCGCGGAGAAAAGCAATGAACACGCCCCAGGACTTCGGAAAAACCCGAGACGGACAGGCGGTAGAACGGGTCACGATCTCCGGCGGCGGGTTGACCGCCAGTATCCTGAACTGGGGCGCGGTGGTGCAGGACCTGCGCCTGGACGGCCACCCGCACGCTCTGGTTCTAGGCTTCGACACGTTCGAGCACTATCTCGACTATTCGCCCTATTTCGGCGCAACGCCCGGCCGCTCCTCCAACCGCATCGCCGATGGCCGCTTCACGATCGACGGCACCGAGTATCAGGTCGACCGCAATGAAAACGGCATCACCAATCTCCACGGCGGCAGCGACGGCACCGGCGTCAGCCTCTGGGAATTCGAGGAGGTCGGAGAGGATGGGGTGACGCTGAAGATCGTCGACCGGGACGGCCGCGGCGGCTTTCCGGGCAATTGCACGATCCGCGCCCATTTTCAGCTCAAGCCGCGCGGCGTGTTCTCGGTGGTCTACGAAACCACAACCGACAAGCCGACAATCGCCAATATCTGCAACCACAGCTATTTCAATCTCGGCAACGGCACGGATACGCTGGAACACCAGATCATGATCGCCGCCGAGCATTACCTGCCGACCGATGAGCGCCAGATCCCGACCGGCGAACTGGCGCCGGTTTCCGGCACGCCGTTCGATTTCCGCAAGCCCCAGCCGATGAAACGGGAATATCCGAACGGGCGGCAGGTGCTGTTCGACCATAATTTCTGCCTATCGCCGGAGCGCATGGAAAAGCGGCCGGTGATCAGCGTGCGCGCGCCATCCTCCGGCGTCACCATGGATGTGCTGACCACCGAACCAGGCGTGCAGTTCTACACCGCCTTCAAGCTCGACGAGACCCCGGAAGGCCTGAGCGGCTTTCCCTACGGCCCGTTCGCCGGCTTCTGTCTGGAAACCCAGGTCTGGCCCGACGCCGTCAACCATAAGGGTTTTCCCAACGCCATCCTGCGCCCGGACGAGACGCTTCGGCAAGAGACGGACTATGTCTTCCGCAAGAGCGAGACCAAGAAGGCCCCGGCGTAAAGCCGCCGGGTCTGGAAACGCGGCCGGATGTTTGTCGTTTCAAAACTGTTCTGGATGATCTTCCAGCCGCTCGCCTTCGCCTTTCTGACGACGCTGGCCGCGCTTGCCTGTCTTGCCTTTTCCTGGAGCGCGGCGGCGGCGGTCTTCGCCGCGCTGGCGGCCATCACGCTCGGGATCGCCTGTTTCACGACGACCGGGGCAATGCTGATGGCGGAACTGGAAAACCGTTGCCCCCGGCCGGTGCTCGAAACGCCGCCGGCCCTGGCGATCGTGCTTGGCGGCGGCATCAGCACCGGTATTTCGGCCCGACGCGGCACCTATGTCTTCTCCAGCGCAGCCGACCGTTATATCGAGGCGCTCAGGCTCGCGCGGCTTTATCCGGAGATGAAAATTCTGGTGACCGGCGGCGATAACTCGCTGTCGGGCAATATCCATGGCGAGGCCGCGCCCGCAGCCCAATTCTTCGCCGATCACGGCATCGCGGCAGAACGGCTGATATACGAGCCGAGCGCGCGCAATACCGCGGAAAACGCCAGCCTGACGGCGGCATTGCTGGAAAATCAGGGTTTGAAAGACGCAAGCTGCATCGTCATCACATCGGCCTATCACATGCCGCGTTCGATTGAGTTGTTCCGCCGCCAGCGCATGAAGGTGACGCCATGGCCCGCCGATTATCGCACCGACGGCGATGTCCGGCTCGGTTTCAGCTTCGACAAGCCGATGATCAACGCGATGATGCTCTCGACGGCGCTCAGGGAATGGGCTGGATTGTTACTGTTGCGGCGTTCGCCAGGACCGGCGCGCGGGGCTTGAGCGTATCAGCGACGCTTGGGGCGCAGCCGGACCACGACATCGATATGGGCGATTTCCATGCCCTCGGGCGGGGTCGGCATGCCGGTGAGCGAAATGCTGCTTTCGGGCATGTCCACGACCTGATTTTCGCCTTCGATGAAGAAGTGATGATGATCCGAGGTATTGGTGTCGAAATAGGTCTTGGAGCCCTCGACCGCGAGCACCCGGATCATGCCGGCATTGGTGAATTGATGCAGCGTGTTATAGACGGTGGCCAGCGAAACCGGAACGCCGGCCTCGATCGCCTCGTCATGCAGTTCCTCGACGGTCAGGTGACGGTCGCCCTTGGCAAACAATAGCTCCGCCAGCGCGACACGCTGACGCGTGGGACGCAAACCGCTTTCGCGGAGCCTGTCTTCGGAGATACGATGTCTCGCTGCCATAATTCCTACGGGCGCCTGAACTGTCACAACACAAATATAGCCCGATATAACGGGATTGAGAATCGCTTTCAATAGGGCCGGGGCTTGCAGCACTTGAAATTAAACTGCAAATACGGGCCCGAATGGCGTTTCACTCTGGTCGGAGGCGGCGGCTTCCTGTATGGCCACGGGTGGAGTGAAACGATGAAGGGTTTGCAGATTTTGGTGAAGTCGCACCGCCGCGCATTGCTGGAAGGTGATTACGCCCTTATCTTGAGGCAGACACGAAACCCCCTCGCTGAACGAAGGGAAGCAGAGTTTTAATGAGCACGAGACAATCGCAGTTCGACTACGAGGACATCATCAAGTGCGCCGAGGGCGAGCTTTTCGGCCCGGGCAATGCGCAATTGCCGCTTCCGCCGATGTTGATGGTCCACAGGATCACCGAGATTTCGGAGACCGGCGGCGCCCACGACAAGGGCTTCATTCGCGCCGAATATGATGTGGCCCCCGACGATTGGTACTTTGCCTGTCACTTCAAGGGCAATCCGATCATGCCGGGGTGCCTGGGCCTTGACGGCATGTGGCAGTTGACCGGCTTCTTCCTCGGCTGGCTGGGCGAGGAAGGCCGCGGCATGGCGCTTTCCACCGGCGAGGTGAAGTTCAAGGGCATGGTGCGTCCGTCCGTGAAACTTCTCGAATACGGCATCGACTTCAAGCGCGTCATGCGCGGCCGCCTGGTTCTGGGCACGGCCGATGGCTGGCTGAAGGCCGATGGCGAAACGATCTACCAGGCGAGCGATCTGCGCGTCGGCCTGTCCAAGGACAAGACCGAGTGACGCTTCGCTTGCAAGATAAATAAAGAGGTCAACAGATATGAGACGTGTTGTCGTCACAGGGTTGGGAATCGTATCCTCGATCGGAAACGATGCGGCCGAAGTCACCGCCTCGCTGCGTGAGGCCAAATCGGGCATTTCCTTTTCGCCGGACTTTGCGGAGCACGGCTTCAAGTGCCGGGTCTGGGGCAGCCCCGATATCGATACCAGCGACAAGGTCGACCGCCGCGCCATGCGGTTTCTCTCGCAGGGCGGCGCGTGGAACCACGTCGCCATGAAGCAGGCGATCGCCGATGCCGGCCTGGAAGAGAGCGATTACAGCGAAAAGCCGCGCGTCGGCATCATCATGGGCTCCGGCGGTCCCTCGACCCGCACCCTGATCGATGCGGCCGACATCACCCGCAAGAACGGCTCGCCCAAGCGGATCGGCCCCTTCGCCGTGCCGAAGGCGATGTCGTCGACGGCCTCGGCGACGCTCGCCACATGGTTCAAGATCCACGGCGTCAACTACTCGATTTCCTCGGCCTGCTCGACCTCGGCGCACTGCATCGGCAATGCCGTCGAGATGATCCAATGGGGCAAGCAGGACATGATGTTCGCCGGCGGCCACGAGGACCTCGACTGGACGATGTCCAACCTGTTCGACGCCATGGGCGCGATGTCGAGCGACTTCAACGAAAGCGATCCGACCCGGGCATCGCGGGCCTATGATGCCAACCGCGACGGCTTCGTCATCGCCGGCGGCGCGGGCGTCGTGGTTCTGGAAGAGCTGGAACACGCCAAGGCGCGCGGCGCCAAGATCTACGGCGAAGTGGTCGGCTACGGCGCGACCTCGGATGGCTACGACATGGTCGCCCCCTCCGGTGAAGGCGCGGTGCGCTGCATGAAGATGGCGATCGAAACCGTTGACGGCGAGGTCGACTACATCAACACCCACGGCACCTCGACCCCGGTCGGCGATACCCGCGAAATCGGCGCGATCAAGGAAGTCTTCGGCGACAAGCTGCCGCACATCCAGTCGACGAAATCACTGACGGGTCATTCGCTCGGTGCTGCCGGCGCGCAGGAGGCGATCTACAGCCTGCTGATGATGCAGGAAGGCTTCATTGGCGAGAGCGCCCATATCGAAGAACTCGATCCCGAGTTTGAAGGCGTTCCGATCGTGCGCGAGCGCATCGACAATGCCAAGATCGATACCGTCCTTTCCAACTCGTTCGGCTTTGGCGGCACGAACGCTACGCTGGTCTTCCAGCGCTACAATGGATAATGCGCAAATGACCGGACTTATGAAAGGCAAACGCGGCCTGATTATGGGCGTTGCCAACAATCATTCGATTGCCTGGGGCATCGCCAAGGCGGTTCACGCCGAGGGCGCGGAGCTTGCCTTCACCTATCAGGGCGAGGCGCTTGGCCGGCGGGTTCATCCGCTGGCGGCAGAGGTCGGCTCCGACTTCGTGGTCCCCTGCGACGTCGAAGACATCGCAAGCGTCGATTCGGTGTTTGCCGCAATCGAGGAACGCTGGGGCAAGCTCGATTTCCTGGTTCACGCAATCGGCTTTTCCGACAAGAGCGAGTTGAAGGGCCAATACGCCAACACCTCGCGGGAAAATTTCGTCCGCACCATGGTGATCTCCTGCTTCTCCTTCACCGAAGTGGCCAAGCGCGCCGCCGCGCTGATGCCGGATGGCGGGTCGCTGCTGACGCTGACCTATGGCGGCTCCACCGCCGTGGTGCCGAACTATAACGTCATGGGCGTGGCCAAGGCCGGTCTCGAAGCGTCGATGCGGTATCTTGCCGGCGACTTTGGACCGCAGGGGATTCGCGTGAACGCAATCTCGGCAGGTCCGGTGCGCACGCTTGCCGGCTCCGGCGTCGGCGATGCGCGACTCGTCTACGCATGGCAGCAGCGCAACGCCCCTCTGCGTCGCTCGACCACGATCGAGGATGTTGGCGGCTCGGCGCTTTATCTCTTGTCCGACCTCGCCTCCGGCGTGACCGGCGAGATCCATTTCGTCGACAATGGCTACAATATCCTCTCCATGCCCATCCCCGAAATGATGCGGCGTGGCGATCCGGAGACCTGATTCCGACAGCTGTTAATGCTTCATTAAATCCCAGGTTGCATAAGACGCGCTCATTTCGATGAGCGCGTCTTTTTTTCGTCTGACGGAACTGGCCATGGATTCAATGCCGTGCTTCCTCCAGATGTAAGTGCAAAACCACTCGGCGTGATCGCGCTTGCCAGCGAAAATCACGCTTCAAAAGCAACCCATCTTATTGTTGTAGAACACTTTTCATCACAAAGAGCCCGATCAACCGGCGTCGGGATCGCAATCATCCCGTCATTCAGATGGGCCGTTTTCAGGGGCCGAACGCACGCACGGAGCGGTTTTAACACTTTGTTCATTTTCTCCTCCGTTCAGCGGCGTCAAGAACCGGGTGAACGCCCGATATATCTCCGCGGCGCACTGTCCGCTTGCGAAGCGCTTCTCATTTAATCGACTGATTTAAAAGGAATTCTGCGCCAGGGCGCGAAAAACAAGTTGGCGCTGCGGCGGCAACCGGCATGATTCGCCATTGGCGCGCTGCCTCTGTTTTTGTTGCGAATTTGCACCACCCCCCTTTATTCAATCAAATGATTTATAGTTCCACCTATGGTTTATTGAGACGGACGCACAAGACGTTGTTAATGGGTGTCAGAAGCCGGGGGGCAATTCACCGGACTTCACTAAATCGGGGCTAGCGCCTCCTTTCCACGCTCGATTAAATTGAGGACTTAACTATGACCATCAAAAGCCTTTTCCTGGGCTCCGCAGCAGCTTTCGCCGCTGCCTCCGCTGCCCAGGCAGCTGATCCGGTCGTCGTGATCGAACCCGTACAGGCCAACTACGTAGAAGTCTGCGACGCTTTCGGCGCCGGCTACTTCTACATTCCGGGCACTGAGACCTGCCTCAACGTCGGCGGTTACATCCGTTTCCAGATCGATGCCCAGACCGGCGCTAACAGCCCGGACACTTGGGATGTTTGGACGCGCGGCCAGATCGCCATCACTTCCAAGACCGACACCGAGCTCGGCGCTCTGACCGGCGCGATCGTTCTGAACAGCGAATACTATTCGGACGACGGCGAGACCGACACCTACCTCGACGAGACCTACCTCGCACTCGGCGGCTTCCAGGCCGGTCTGTTCTACAGCTACTGGGATGAAGGTCTCATCGGCGAAATCGACGACCTGTCCGGTCAGACCCGCTTCAACTCGATCCGTTACGTATATGTCGGTGAAGGTTTCGTAGGCGGTCTCTCGCTCGACGCTCTTGAGCCGTCCATGATCGGCCTGTCCAACTCGGGCGACAATGTTCCGCATCTCGGCGTATCCGGTCGCGTTGGCTTCCAGGCTGGCGGCGTTGGCGCCAAGCTTGATGTTGGTTACGACACCTACAACGAAGAAGCTTCGTTCCGCCTGATGACCTCGCTGGCGCTTGGCCCGGGCTCGCTCGAACTCGGTGCGAACTACTCCACCGGTTGGAACGCCTATGCCAACACCTATGGCAACGACGACTTCCAGGACTACTCGCTGCCGACCCCGACCGTTATCCCGGGCGTTTACGCCGAGTGGGCGATCGCTGCCGGCTACGAACTTAACGTAACCGACAAGTTCTCGATCACGCCTGCTGCTCAGTGGACCTCGGCCAACATTCCGGGTGCCGACAACGAAGACTACTGGTCCGCTGGTGCCCTGTTCGACTACACCATCGTCGAAGGCCTGAGCGCCAAGCTGAACGTTCAGTACACCGACACGCCTGATCAGTACTACTCTGATGACTACTGGGCCGGTTGGTTCCGTCTGCAGCGCGACTTCTAAGTCACGCAAACAGATCGCAGGGTCCTTCGGGCCCTGCACTACCCCCGGAGCGGCAACGCTTCCGGGGGTATTTTTTTGTTTAGCCGCGGGCTTTTGGCCTTCTATGCCGCCAGCCGTCCGAAGTCATTACAGCCCCGCCGATGCGGCAACGGCCTTTATGATTCTTTCGTGAGTGTCGGCGCGATCCACGCCGTCCGGATCGGTGCAGACCGGATCGTCCTGTTCTTCGGCGAGAAGGGCAGCACCGTCGGGCTTGCAACGTCCCAGAAAGGTGATGTGGTAGGATGGCGCGATTACCTGATAGTCGGCATCCTTCAGCCGGTTGGCGAGGTTGCTGCCGTTTTCCGAGACATCGCCGGCTCTGAGCCGATTGTGATCGCCAAGATTGATGAACGACACCGGCACGGTCACCGCCTCCGCGCTCGCCGCTGTCACCGCATAGGTGAAGGCGGGATCGATGGCGATGACATGGCCGACCCGAGGATCGCGCGCTGCGCCAACGAACCCCTCCGGCAGATAATCGAAGTCGACATTGCCCTTGGCCAGGAACGCACAATCGGTCAATTCCGGGTTGGCGTGGCAATAATCGGCATAGGCCTCGCGGTCGAAACCGAGGCCGCCAAGATTAAGCACGGTCGCGCCGCCGAGCGAGAAGCCGAGCGCGGTGATCCGTGACCGGTCCACATGCGGCCCCAGCACCGGGTCGTCGAGCAGCGCGTCGAGGGCTGCGGAGATATCGCCGGCGCGCCGATCGGTCAGCAGCGAGGCACGCGGCGAGGAATCGCCCGACGTGCTGCCCGGATGATTGACGGCAAGCACCATCGCCCTCTTTTCGACCAGCGCCGAAAACAGCCAGGCGCTGTTGTCCATATTGCCGCCGGAGCCATGGGAGAACACGAACAGCGGATACTGCCCTTCGGCAATCCGCGCGCCCATCCACACCGACACGCCATGGAAAACCGGATTGTCGCCGACGACGCCGCGGTAGCTTCTGACGCCGGCGGGATACCAGAGGCTTGCGGCCACCGGCGCCGCCCGTTCCTCCGGAAATACCGTCATCCGTTCATAGCCCGGAAGATTTTCCGCGGCGGCGGCATTCATCGCCATGCCGCCGCAAAACAGGGCGGAAAGCAGAAATCGTTTCATGGTGGTGATCCTTTTCGGTTGAAACCACCCGACCTTGCGTTTTTCGGCCTCTCCGGCGTCCTCTATCCGGTTTCAGGTCGCCCGGAACCGGTTTATGAACTATCAGACCGCCAGATGAAGGAGACGACATGCTGGTTTTGCCGGTCCCGATGGTCACCGCTCTGGTGCTTGGCTTTCTGATCCTGCGGGTGCTGACGGTCGAGGAGCGCCCGCCGGTGGTGATCGTGTTTCTGTCGGCCTGCGCGGTGCAGAGCCTGATCGTCGCGGCCCTGCAATATTACGGGTTGTCGCTGCTGCGCCCGGTTCAGCCGGTGACGGCGACCCTGATACCGGTTCTGGCCTGGCTGACCTTCCAGACCGCGTTTCTGCGCCCGTTGAGGCCGGCGCGCGACAGCCTCCATCTTTTGGTGCCCGCCTTTGCCGTCTTTTGCATCCTGTTCGCGCCGGCCACCATCGATATTATCCTGCCGGCGATCTTCATCGCCTATGGCGGGCTGATCCTCTACGTGCTGAAATCGGGCGGCGACGCCTTGCCGCTGGCGCGGCTTGAAGCAGGACGCCAGCCGCTGTGGCTCTGGACCGGCATCGCCGTCAGCCTGTTGCTGTCAGCGCTGAGCGATGGCCTGATCGCCGTCGCCTTCCTCTCCGACAATCCCGGATGGGCGCAACTGATCATCTCCATCTTCACCTCCTGCGCGCTGCTTTCGGTCGGCCTCTTGAGCGTTTCGCCGAATGCATTCGGAGAGACCGAAACGGAGACCCTGTCACGGCCCACCGCCGCACCCGTGCCGGATGAAGGCGATCACGCGATCGTCGATCGGCTTGACGGTTTGCTGAAAGAGGAAAAGCTCTATCTCGAGCCTTCCCTCACCCTTGCGCGCCTTGCCCGACGCCTGCGACTGCCGGCAAAGCAGCTTTCCGCGGCCCTCAACCGGGCGACGGGCGAGAATATCTCGCGCCACATCAACCGGTTTCGAATCGACCATGCCTGCGAAAGGCTTGCTTCCGGCGACAGCGTCACCACCGCCATGCTGGAAAGCGGCTTCAACACCAAGTCGAACTTCAACCGGGAGTTCCAGCGGGTCACCGGCAAAAGCCCTTCGGCCTGGGTGAAGACGACCCGGCTGTCTGAAAGCCTCTAAAAACGGCCGGCAAACAGATCCGCCTGCGGCGGCTCCTCCCACGCGTTTTCGAGCTTCAGCAGATATTTCTTGGTCGGCAGCCCGCCGCCGAAGCCGGTGAGCGCGCCGTTGGCGCCGATGACGCGGTGGCAGGGCAGCAGGATCGGCAGCGGATTGTTGCCATTGGCGGTGCCCACCGCGCGGCTGGCATTGGCATCGCCGAGCGTTCTGGCGATGGCTCCGTAGGTCGTGGTCTCGCCATAGGGGATCGTTGCCAGATATTCCCAGACTCGGTTCTGAAACCCGCTTCCCGACAGGTGATAGGCAAGGTCGAACTGCTTCAACTCGCCGGCGAAATAGGCATCGAGCTGACGCCGCGCTTCCGCGAACGGCGCATCATAGCGCTGCCAGTCCGGTCGCGGCCCAAACGCCTTGTGGCCGGTCGGAAACGAGATGAAGTGCAGCCGGTTGCCATCGCCAGCGACCAGCAGAGTGCCCACCGGGCTGTCGATATAGGTATAGAACAACCCGCTCATCGCGTCGGTCTCCGGATCGCCGTGGGCGGCCGTCCATAAAGCCTCGCAAACGCGGCATTGAAGCGCCGGACGCTGCCAAAGCCGGCGCGCACCGCCACCTCCACGACCGGCAGCGAAGTCTCGTCCAGAAGCCGCTTCGCCCGACCGATCCTGAGCGTCTGGGCTGTCTGTAGCGGCGACGCCCCGACATGGACGGCAAAAAGCCGCGACAAATGCCGCGCGCCAACGCCGAGGCGTGCGGCAAGGTCCTCCACCGTGCCAGTGTCCAGCGCGCCCTCGTCGATCAGCTTCAGCGCCCGCTCGACTGTTGTGCGGGTTCCATTCCAGGCCGGCGAAAACGGCGCGGTTTCCGGCCGGCAGCGCAGGCACGGCCGGTAGCCCGCCCGCTCGCAGGCGGCGGCCGTCGGATAATAGCTGACATTCTTCGTCAGCGGCTGTTTTACCGGGCAGACCGGCCGGCAATAGATCATCGTCGTGCGAACAGCGGTAAAGAACCTGCCGTCATACGCCGGATTGCGCGCCTGCCGCGCTGTTTCGCATGTATCGAAATCCAACATGGCCCGATTTTAGCAGCGCCGGTTGAGGGAGGCGAGCAAGTTGTCATTATGAGGTCCGAAAACGGCCGGTGACATAACCGCGGGAGGTATCTTTCCGCTGCTCGAACCGTATTTCAGCATCGCCCATCCTCACAGATTTGTTCCCTTTTCATTCTCATCCGATCCGCTATATCATCGTCCCATGCAGGATGAGTTTTCGACCATATTTCCGCTCCAGCGCGGCCGGGTGCATGATGCTTCCGGCCCCGGCGCCCCTTTCTTTGCGGCAGCCCTTGCCGGGATGACCGGCGGCGCGGTGCTGTGGATCAAGCCGGCATGGTTTGCCGAGGAGATCAATCCGGTGGCGTTTTCGGCGTTTTTCGATCCGCGCGACATCATCCTGGCGCGCACTGCGGACCAGACGGAAACGCTTGCCGCCGCCGAAGAGGGTCTGCGTTCGGGCGCTGTCGGCCTCGTGGTTATGGAGGTGGACAAGCCGATCGAGCTCACCCCGGGACGCCGGCTGCAGCTTGCCGCCGAAAGCGGCCGCAGCATCGGGCTTTCGCTGCATCCCGAAGGCGCCGGCAATCAGGCGGCGACCACGCGCTGGCTCTGCAGGCCGCTATTTTCCGCTTCCGACTCGACTCTGCAGGAGTGGTCGATTATAAAGAACAAAACAGGAACAAATAACAGTTGGGCAGTGCGTTGGGATGAAACGGCGCGTCGTATCCATATGGTTTCAGAGACTGCCGAGCGAGCGGGTTCTCAGGGCCCGCCCGGTTGATGGCCCGTTCGCCGTCACGCTGAGCGAGGGCAATCACGACCGGCTTTACGACCTCAACCGTGAGGCCGAGGGCCAGGGGCTGGAGCGCGGCATGGGGCTGGCCGATGCCCGCGCCTATGTGCCGGACCTCGTCACCCGCCCCGCCGATATAGACGCGGACCGGCGCTTCCTCACCATGCTCGCCCGCTGGGCGACGCGCTACACGCCCCATGCCGGGCTCGACGGCGAGGACGGGCTGGTGCTCGACATCACCGGCGCATCCCACCTTTTCGGCGGCGAGGCGGCGATGCTTGAAGACATGAAGGAGCGGCTGTCGCGCGCCCGGCTTTCCGCGAAGATCGGCATCGCCGATACGCGGGGGGCGGCCTGGGCACTGGCCCATTTCGCCCCCGGCATTGCCCCGGAAGGCAAGACATCGGCCGCGCTTGGCCCGCTTTCGGTCGCAGCACTCCGCATCGACGACAAGACCGCAACCGCCCTGAAGCGCCTCGGCCTCAACACCATTGCCGACATGATGGCCCTGCCCCGCGCCACGCTCGCCCGCCGCTTCGACATGGCGCTGATCGAGCGGCTCGAACAGGCGCTCGGCACACGCGGCGAGGCCGTTTCGCCGCTTTCCGAACCACCGCATTATGGCGTGCGGATGAGTTTTCCCGAACCGATCGGCCTTGTGGATGACGTGATGGCCGCCCTTGCCCGCCTGCTGGACACGCTCTGCCTGCGGCTGAAGAGCCGGGAAGCAGGCGCGCGGGCCATCATGCTTTCGGTGGAGCGCGTCGACCAGACCCGACAGAATGTCACCCTCCGCCTCGCCCGCCCGATCCGCGATGCGCCGCGCATTCTGCGGCTGTTCGAGCGCCCCGTGGGCGAGATCGACGCCGGTTTCGGCATCGAGCGGATCCGGCTGGAGGCGCGCGGCGTGGAAAGCCTGCCCGCCGAGCAGATCGGCGAAGGCGGACTCATAGAGGGCGAGGCGCTGGACGATCTCGTCACACGGCTCGGCGCGCGCATCGGGCTCGACAACATCGTCCGCTTCCAGCCGGTGGCGAGCCATATTCCCGAGCGCGGCTTTACCGAAAACCCCGCCGCCTATGGCCGGGTGGATGCCGAATGGCGCATGGACCATCCACGCCCCTTGCGCATGTTCGCCCCCGAGCCGGTGACGAGCGATGCCGCCCGCCGCCCGCCCTCGCGGTTTTCCTGGCGGCGCATGCGGTTCGAGACGGCTTCAAGCACCGGGCCGGAGCGGATCGCGCCGGAATGGTGGCGGCCGGACGAGGCCTGGCGCACGGGGCTTCGCGATTACTGGCGGGTGGAAACCCGGCAGGGGCTCAGGCTGTGGATGTTCCACACCCCGCAGGCCCCCGGCTGGTTCGTCCATGGCCTGTTCGCCTGAGGCCCGGCCATGGATTATGCCGAGTTATGCGTCACCACCAATTTCACCTTCCTCACCGGCGCCTCGCATCCGGAGGAGATGGTGATCCGCGCCGCCGAGCTGGACCTCGCCGCGATCGCCATCACCGACCGCAACTCGCTCGCCGGCGTGGTCCGCGCCTTCCGGGCGCTGAAGGAGATCAGGCGCAAGATCGAAAAACAGGCCGAGGAGCAGTCGATCCGGCTTTCAACCCATATCGATCCCTCGTCGCGCCAGCCGGCCGGCGATGCCAAGTCCATAGCCCTGCCGCCAATCCGCCGCCTGCCGCGCCTGATCGTCGGCTGCCGGCTGGTGCTGGCCGACAGCCCGGTCGATTTCGTGGCGCTGCCGAAGGACAAGCCAGCCTACCAGAAGCTGGTGCGGCTCCTGAGCCTCGGCAAGCGCCGCGCGCAAAAGGGCGAATGCCTGCTTTATCTGCGCGACATGCTGGAATGGGCCGATGGCTCCATCCTGATCGCGCTCCCCCAAGGACTGGAGAAGAAGGCGGAGGCGACAGACCATATCACCCAGGCGCACCGCCGCTTTCCCGGCTACGTGTTCACGGGTGCTGCCCCGCGTTATGACGGTTCCGATGCCGCCTGGTTTGCCGCCCTCACCGCCCTTTCGCACAAGACCGGCGCGCCAATGGTCGCCGTCGGCGACGTGCTGATGCATCACGCCAGCCGCCGCCAGCTTGCCGACGTACTGACCTGCATGCGCCACCACATCACCATCGACGCTATCGGCCACCTTGCGCTGCCAAATGCCGAGCGGCGACTGAAACCGGCGGACGAGATGGCGCATATCTTCCGCGACCACCCCGCCGCCATCCGCCGCACGCTGGAAATCGCCGCCCGCCTCACCTTCGATCTCACCGAGCTTTCCTTCAACTATCCGGCCGAAGTCGCCCATGGTGAAGCGCCGCAGGCCCGGCTTGCACGGCTGACCTGGGAAGGGCTGAAGCGGCGCAATCCCGAAGGCATTCCAGCGCGCAACCGGGAGCTTGCGGAAAAGGAACTGGCGCTGGTCGGCGAACTCGGCTACGCCGCCTATTTCCTCACCGTCCACGACATCATCGCCTATGCGCGCAGCAAGGGCATTCTGTGTCAGGGGCGCGGCTCGGCGGCCAATTCCATCCTCTGCTATGCGCTCGGCATCACCGATGTCAGGCCCGACATGATCGGCATGGTGTTCGAGCGCTTCGTCTCCCGCCATCGCGGCGAGCCGCCGGATATCGACGTGGATTTCGAGCATGAGCGGCGCGAGGAGGTGATCCAGCACATCTACGACAAATATGGCCGGGACCATGCCGGGCTCTGCGCCACCGTCATCCATTTCCGCTCGCGCGCGGCGATCCGCGAGGTCGGCAAGGTGATGGGCCTGTCGAACGATGTCACCGCCGCGCTTTCCGGCCAGATCTGGGGCATTTCCAGCAAGGGCGCCGAGCCCGAACGGCTGAAGGAGGTCGGTCTTGATCTTACCGACCGCAGGCTGACCCAGACCGTGCGCCTGATCGGCGAGATCATCGGCTTTCCCCGGCACCTGTCGCAGCATGTCGGCGGCTTCGTCATTACCGAGGATCGGCTGGACGAGCTCTGCCCCATCGAAAACGCGGCAATGGAAGACCGCACCGTGATCGAATGGGACAAGGACGATATCGACGCGCTCAATATCCTCAAGGTCGATGTGTTGAGCCTCGGCATGCTGACCTGCCTGAAAAAGTGCTTCGAGTTGACCGCGCGCCATTACAACCGCCCGCTCGCCATCGCCGACGTGCCGCAGGAGGATGAAGCGACCTATGACATGCTGCAAAAGGCCGATGCCATCGGCGTCTTCCAGGTGGAAAGCCGGGCGCAGATGAATTTTTTGCCCCGCATGAAACCGGCAACCTTCTACGATCTCGTCATCGAAGTGGCGATCGTGCGACCGGGCCCGATCCAGGGCGGCATGGTGCAGCCCTATATCCGAAGGCGGTTGGGGCACGAAAAGGTCACCTACCCGAAGGAGGAACTGCGCGGGGTGCTTGAAAAGACCAAGGGCGTGCCGCTGTTTCAGGAGCAGGCGATGCTGATCGCCGTGGTCGCCGCCGGCTTTTCGCCGGAAGATGCCGACCGGCTGCGCCGCTCACTGGCAAGCTTCCGCCAGATGGGCACGATCGGTGAATTCGAGACGCAGTTCGTCAACGGTATGCTGAAAAACGGCTACGAACTCGATTTCGCCCAGCGCTGCTTTGCCCAGATCAAGGGGTTTGCCGATTACGGCTTTCCCGAAAGCCATGCGGCGGCCTTTGCCATGCTCACCTATGTCTCGGCCTGGCTGAAATGCCATTATCCGGCGGCCTTCGCCTGCGCGCTGCTGAATTCGCAGCCGATGGGCTTCTACGCCCCGGCCCAGATCGTCCGCGATGCCCGCGAGCATCAGGTGGAAGTCCGCCCCATCTCGGTCAATCACAGCGCCTGGGACTGCACGCTGGAGCGCCGCGCCGATGGCGCCTATGCCCTGCGGCTCGGCTTCCGCCAGATCAAGGGGCTGAAGCAGGAGGACGCGACATGGCTGGAGAACGCGCGCGGCAACGGCTACCAGACGCTGGAAGACGTGTGGCTGCGCGCCGGCCTGATGCCGGCGGTGCTGGAGCGTCTTGCCGAGGCCGATGCCTTTGCGGATGCCGGCCTGTCGCGCCGCGATGCGCTGTGGCGCGTCAAGGCAATCCGCGCGCCAAAACCGCTGCCGCTCTTCAATGATCCCATCGATGGCGAGCACATCAACGAACCGGATGTCATCCTGCCGACGATGAATCTCGGCGAGCAGGTGGTGGAGGATTATGTCGCCACCCGCATGAGCCTGCGCGCCCACCCGATGGAACTCTTACGCCCGAAAATGCCCGGCCTGACGCTGCATTCGGCGCTGGCGACAACGCCGCTGCGGCGCGTCAGCGTCTCAGGCCTGGTCATCACCCGCCAGCGCCCCGGCACGGCCTCCGGCGTCATCTTCCTGACGCTGGAAGACGAAACCGGCGTCTCCAACGTCGTCGTGTGGAAAAAGGTCTATGAACGCTTCCGCCGCACGGTGATGGGCGGCCGGCTGCTGAAGGTCACCGGAAAGCTGCAGCGCGAGGGCGTCGTCGTGCATGTGATCGCCGAAACCATCGAGGACTGCTCCTGGCGCCTCTCCGAACTCGGCCACCCGATGGACGACGCCATCGGCATCACCGATCCAAAGGCCGACGACACGCCGCGCCGCCCGAAACTCCAGCCCCGGGCCCACCACCCGCGGGAGCAGGCGAAACGGTTGTTCCCGAGCCGGGATTTTCATTGAGTTTTCATCCGATACCAGGGCATGAAATACCCCGGCGCAGCCATGAGAGGACGAAAAACTTGAAAACCCTTATCGCTTTCGCGGGCCTGCCCGGCGCGGGCAAGAGCACCATCGCCAGGGCGCTTTCGGTCAAGACAGGCGCGGTCTATCTCCGCGTCGATGAAATCGAGACCATCATGCTGGCGCATGACTCCGACCGGGATATCGGATCGGAGAGTTATGAGATTCTCGCCGCGCTCGCGACCTCCAATCTCGCCCTCGGCCATACCGTGATCACCGATTGCGTGAACCCCTGGGCGCTTACGAGAGAGATGTTCGCGGAGGCTGCCGCGCGGGCCGATGCCCGCTTTCTGGGGGTCGAGATCATCTGTTCCGATCCCGCCATGCACCGTCTGCGCGTCGAAGAGCGCCCGATCGATATCCCCGGCTGGAAGAAGCCCACATGGCAGGACGTGATCGCGCGCGACTACGCCGCCTGGTCCATCGCCGATATCCGCATCGACACCGCCGGAAGCAGCGTCGAACAGGCCGTTTCGCAAATCATATCAAAGCTTTGAGGCATCCGACCGGAAGCGGGCCCGGACACGACGCCTCAATACATCGACTTCCGATAGCTCTCCTCAAGCCCCTCATCCAACGTCTTCATCTCTTCCGGATCCTCCGGCGCGGCGTCGATCTGGTCGAGGATGATCTTCACCAGTGACGGCATTTCGCTGCGGTCCTGGCGGCTTTCCGGGTCCCAGAGTCTCGAACGGCGGAAGGCCTTGGCGCAGTGCAGGAAAACCTCCTCGACATGGACGGCGATCGCGGTCAGCGGCAGGCGGTCCTTCATCGCAAGCAGCGCGAGCAGGTCGGGATCGCGGGTGATCACGGCCCGGCCGTTCACCCGCAGCGTGTCATCGAAACCCGGCACCATGAAGATCAGGCCGACCGAAGGATTGGCGAGGATGTTCGACTGGGTATCGAGCCGGTTATTGCCGGGCCGGTCGGGAATCAGCAGCGTCTTGTCATCCAGCACCTTCACGAACCCGCGCGGATCGCCGCGCGGGCTGACATCCGCCCGGCCATCGGCCGCCTGGGTGCCGATACAGAGAAACGGCGAGCGCGCAATGAAATCGATCGCATGCCCGTCAAGGCGTGGCTGGGACTTCTTCGCCGCCAGGTCATGCGTTGCCGGAAACAGGGATCGCAGTTCCTGCTCGTCCGCTATCAGGAATTCCGGTTTCAATTCGCCCGCCATAACCTCGTCCTCCGTTCGGTTCGAGACATGAATGCCTCGCGAAAATCGCCTTGACAAGAGGGCGGCGCCGGCGCCCCAACGGTAAGGACAGGCGATCCTGTCGTCACCCACGGGTTTATACACAAACAGGGGCGGATCGCTCCGCCCCCTGCTCAATCTGTCGTGAAGGATGGACCTTTTGGGTCAGTTACTTCCAGTCGCGGATATCCACGAAATGGCCCTCGATGGCGGCGGCGGCGGCCATGGCGGGGGACACCAGATGGGTGCGGCCCTTGTAGCCCTGGCGGCCCTCGAAATTGCGGTTCGAGGTCGAGGCGCAGCGCTCCTCGGGCTTCAGCCGGTCATCATTCATCGCCAGACACATGGAACAGCCCGGCTCGCGCCACTCAAAACCGGCCTCGAGGAAGATCTTGTCGAGGCCCTCAGCTTCCGCCTGTTCCTTGACGAGCCCGGAGCCCGGCACGATCATGGCGTTGACGGTGCTCGCCACCTTGCGGCCCTTGGCGACGGCGGCGGCAGCGCGCAGATCCTCGATCCGGCCATTGGTGCAGGAGCCGATGAAGACGCGATCGACGGCGACGTCGGTCATCTTGGTGCCGGGCGTGAGCCCCATATATTTCAGCGCCCGCCACTTGGAGGTGCGCTTGTTCTCATCCGGAATATCGTCCGGGTTCGGCACTTCGCCGGTGACCGCGATGACATCTTCCGGCGACGAGCCCCAGGAGACGATCGGCGGCAGGTTGGCGGCATCGAGCACTACCACGCGATCATATTCCGCGCCCTCGTCCGTCGTCAGCGACTTCCAGTATTCAACCGCCCGGTCCCAGGCCTCGCCCTGCGGCGCGCGCGGCCGGCCCTTGATATATTCGAAGGTCTTTTCGTCCGGCGCGATCAGGCCGGCGCGGGCGCCGCCCTCGATCGTCATGTTGCAGACCGTCATGCGGCCTTCCATGGACAGGTCGCGGATCGCCTCGCCGGCGAACTCGATCACGTGGCCGGTGCCGCCGGCGGTGCCGATCTCGCCGATGATCGCCAGGATGATATCCTTGGCGGTGACGCCTTCCGGCGCCTTGCCATCGACGCGCACCAGCATGTTCTTGGCCTTGGACTGGATCAGCGTCTGTGTGGCGAGCACATGCTCGACCTCCGACGTGCCAATGCCATGCGCCAGTGCGCCGAAGGCGCCATGCGTGGAGGTGTGGCTGTCGCCGCACACGATCGTCATGCCCGGGAGCGTAAAGCCCTGTTCGGGGCCGACGATGTGGACGATGCCCTGGCGCTTGTCCTTTTCGGAGTAATATTCAACGCCGAAATCGAGCGCGTTCTGCGCGAGGGCGGCCACCTGGATGCGGCTTTCCTCGTTCTTGATGCCGTTGACGCGGTCCGGCGTGGTCGGGACGTTGTGGTCGACGACGGCAAGCGTCTTGACCGGCGCGTGGACCTTGCGGCCCGCCAGACGCAGCCCTTCGAACGCCTGCGGACTGGTGACTTCATGCACCAGGTGGCGATCGATGTAGATGAGACAGGTGCCGTCATCCTGGCTGTCGACCAGATGATCGTCCCAGATCTTGTCGTAAAGTGTGCGCGCTTTGCTCATGGTTTCATGACCCATATGTCGAGATAAAAGGAAAAATACGGCGGGAAGCCGACTGTGACGCTGAAGGCGATCAGCTAAGTCGGGCGTTGAGCGCGCCGGAAATCATCGCAAAGAACCGTCCCGGCAGGCGCTTCCTGTCCTGCAGAACGAAGGGCCGCGGCGATACGGCCTGATTGCGATGGTCTATGGTCCTCATGGACCGGGTTATTAACAGCTTTCCGCGGGGACGGCAATCACTTCCGGCGCGGCTCAAAACCGGCCCGACCCCGTCACGCTGGCGGGAAAACGCCCGGGGAGGCATCGCGCGCAAGCCTGGCCTTCTGCCGCATCCGGCGCTCGATCCCGCGCAGGATCAGCGACAGGCCGATCGTCAGCAGCAGGTAGATGTAGGCGACGATCGAATAGGTCTCGAAGAAGCGGAACGAGCTTGCCGCATAGACCTTGCCCATCTGGGTGATATCGGCGACGCCGAGCACGGACACCAGCGAGGAATCCTTCACCATCGATACGAAGTCGTTGGAGAGTGGCGGGAAGATGGTGCGGATCGCCTGCGGAAACACGATCAGCCGGAACCGCTGAAACCGCGTCAGGCCCAGCGCCTGCGCGGCCTCGATCTGGCCCTCGTCCACCGCCTGGATGCCGGCCCGGAATATTTCCGCGATGAAGGCTGCGTAACCAATGGTGAGCGCGATGATCGCCCGCCACATCAGCGAGAAATCCCGCACCACGATTTTATCCATCACGCCGGAATCGATCAGCGGCGTCAGCACCAGATTGGCGAGCGCGACCATGGCCGGCGCGCCGACGAAGGCGACGTAGAACAGCAGCACCAGGATCGGTATGCCGCGAATGATCTCGACATAGAAACGCGCGGACTGGCGCAGCGCCACATGGCCTGAAAGTCCCATCAGCGCGATCACCATGCCGATGACCGTTGCCAGCGCGAAGGCGACCAGCGTCACGAACACGGTGACGCCGATGCCCTTGGCGACGATGGCGAAGACCTCGGCATAGAGCCCGTTGACGGCAATCGCAATGCCCGCAGCACCTGCGAGCGCCAGGAAGGCGTAGAGCCACCATGGCCGCTCGCCCGCATTGCCGGCGGGCAGTTTCTGGAAGCTCATGGCCCGCCTACTGACCCATGGCGTAATCGACGAACCATTTCTGGTTCAGCGCATCAAGCGTGCCGTCGGCCGCCATATCGGAGATCGCGGCATTGAACGGCGCCACGAGATCCGAACCGGGCGGGAAGATGAAGCCGAAATCCTCGGCGCCGAGCGGCGCGCCGATCAGCTTCAGCGCGCCGTTCGAAACCTTGACATAGCCGTTCGCCGCCGTGCTGTCGGTCAGCGCCAGATCGACATCGCCGATCCTCAACGCCTGGATCGCCGCCCCGATGGTCTCGTAGAGCTTGATGCGCGGGTTCTGCTCGTCGCCGTCCAGCACTTCATAGACCGCGGTGTAGAACGGCGTGGTGCCGGGCTGGGAGCCGATCAGGCCGTCCTCGAAGGCCGCGAAGCTTTCCGCATCGTCGAAGCGGTCCTCATCGCCGCGCGCCAGCATCAGCATTTCGGAATGCATGTAGGGCTCGGAAAAATCGACCATTTCCTTGCGGTCGTCGCGAATGGTGATGCCGTTCATGGCCATGTCGTACTGGCCGTCATGGATCGCCTGGATCATCGCGTCCCAGCTTGTCGTGGTGTATTCGATGTCGAGATTGAGGCGTTCGGCGATCTCGGCGACCGCGTCATATTCCCAGCCGATCGCCTCGCCGGTCTTGGGATCGATGAATTGCAGCGGCGGATAGGTGTTTTCGGAAACGACGGTCACGGTCCGTCCGCCAAGGTCGGGCAGTTCGGCGGCGAAGACCGGGCTTGCAAACGCGCCCAGCGAAACCAGAACCGCGGCGCAAAGGGCGCGTCTCGACAGCATGCTATAACTCCTTGCAGCAGATGATTGCCGCAAGGTGTCACAACCCGGCAGGAAAGCGCAAGGGCGCAACCGCGCCAAACCGCTCCTTCGGCAGACCGTCAGGCGATATCAGTGTGCAAGCCGGCCTTGTTTCGGCGTCTCTTCGGCGGGGCGATAACTGGCCGGGTCCGGATCGTCATCGTCGCACAGAAACTCGAACACGTCACGCGTGAGCATTCTGGCGTGGAGGACGGGGGTGGCGATGGTGCCCAACGTCGGGGCTGCGCCAGCCACTTTGGCGCGTCTCATGAACATCTCTGCTCCGTTTCGCCGGTCGTCTTTCGGCGGCAATCGGCTTTTCGTTTCAAGGACGTTGTAGATAGGAAGCGATTTCGACTTTTTCTTGTCAAACAAAGCCGCCGCAACCCTGAAACGCAAAAGAGCCGCCCGGAGGCGGCTCTTTCAAAAACATGCACCTGAGAGAAAGCTTATGCTTCGTTCGCCTTTTCGGCGGCAGCGGCTTCCTTCTCGGCTTTGGCGGCGGCGCGGGCAGCGGCCGCGATTTCGCGGGCCTCATCGTTCAGGCGGCGCGAACGCACTGAGGTGTTTTCCGCGATACGGGCCGACTTGCCGCGACGGTCGCGCAGGTAGTAGAGCTTGGCGCGACGGACCTTACCGCGGCGGACGACTTCAACGCCTTCAACCTGCGGGGAGTAAACCGGGAATACGCGCTCAACGCCTTCGCCGTAGGAAATCTTGCGAACCGTGAAGTTCTCGTGGATGCCGCCGCCGGAACGGGCGATGCAGACGCCTTCGAAGGCCTGCACGCGGGTGCGGGTGCCTTCCGTAACGCGCACATTGACGCGCACGGTGTCGCCGGCTTCGAACGGGGGCAGTTCGCGCAGTTCGTTGATGCGCGCGGTTTCTTCAGCTTCGAGCTGCTCGATGATGTTCATCGGTCTTACCTCTTGTCAGTCTTGCTTCAACAGCCAGAGCGCCCGACAATCATCCTTTGGTCAAAGCCGCCGGATTGGCCGATAAGGGCCGGAGCGTTACGCGGTTCTTCATTTGGGTAACCGGAAACACCGGTCAGGGCGGGCCTATAGACGATTTTTCGAGACCTGTCACCCCTTTTCAGCGGCTTTCCCATTCCGAGCGCAGCAGGCTCATCATGCATGTGTCCCAGCGCTCGTTCAAAAACCGCGCCGAAGAGCGGCGAATCCCTTCCATGCGGAACCCGAATGCCTGATAGGCGCGGATCGCCGTTTCGTTGAAATCATAGACATTCAGTTCGACCCGCTCGATCGAAGCGTCCTTCAACGCCTCGTCCACAAGACAGGTCAGCATCGGCCGCGCAAGCCCCCTGCCCCGGCAATCGGGCGCAATCGCGATGCGGCAGAGCCGGGCGATGCCATCAAGATAATCAAACAGAATTTCGCAGTGTCCGACCACCGCATCACCCTGTTTCGCCGCAAAATAGAGCCAGTCAGGCCGCTCGCCTGAGGAAAGCGCGAGCATCGCGCGCATCTGTGCCGCATCGAGCGGAAAGGTAAGCCGCGTACCGCCCCATTGGGCAAGCGCGCGGGCGTCTGGAAACCAGCCCGCAAGCGTTTCGAAATGCTCCACGGTAAACGGAACAAGCCGCACCGGTTCAGGCTTCGTCATCCGTGTCCTCCAACAGGTCGGGACGGCGGCTGCGTGTCAGGTCCAGAGCCTTTTCATGCCGCCAGTGATCGATCGCGGCGTGATTGCCGGAGGTCAGGACATCGGGAATGCCCTGCCCTTCCCATTCGGCCGGGCGGGTATAATGCGGATGTTCCAGCAGGCCGGCCTCGAAGCTTTCGTGGGTGCCCGATTCGGCGTTGCCCATGACGCCCGGCAGAACCCGGACGACCGCGTCGAGCAGAGTCAGCGCCGCCGGCTCGCCGCCCGACAGGATATAATCGCCGATCGAGACTTCCTCGAGATCGCGACCGTCGATCACCCGCTGATCGACGCCCTCGAAGCGGCCGCAGACGATGACGACGCCCGGGCCTTCCGCCAGTTCACGCACCCTCTTTTGCGTCAGCGGCCGTCCGCGCGGGCTCATCAGCAGCCGGGGCCGGGCGTCATCGCCGGAAACGACGTCGATCGCCTTGGCCAGGATATCGGCGCGCAGCACCATGCCCGCGCCGCCGCCGGCCGGCGTATCGTCGACGCTTCTGTGTCTGTCCCCGGCAAAATCGCGGATATTGACGGCATCGAGCGACCAGTCGCCGCGCTCGGCAGCCTTGCTCGCGAGCGAGAAGCCCAGATGGCCCGGAAACATCTCCGGGTACAGCGTCAGCACTGTTGCCTTGAAGCTCATGGCGCGGCCTTCACGCGCCGCCGGCGCCGGGGAAATCGGGGCCGTCGTCGTCGTTTTCATCGATCAGGCCGGCGGCCACCGGATCGATCAGGATGCGCCCGTCCTCGAAATCCACCTCCAGCACCGCGTTCTCGTTGAACGGGATCAGCACCGGGCGGCGGCCGGGGCCTTTCAGCTCCAAGAGATCGCCGGCGCCGAAATCGAACACCGCGCTGACCGCGCCGTAACTATTGCCGGCGTCGTCGAAGACGTCGAGGCCTTCGAGATCGGCGTAGAAATACTCGTCGTCGTCGAGCTCGTCATCGGGCAGGTTTTCGCGCTCGATGTAGAGGTCGAGCCCGCGAAGCGCCTCGGCGGCGGTGCGGTCATTGACCCCACGAAAGCGGATCACCACCATGTTGTTCTTGCCCGGCCGGATTTCGAGGATTTCGAAGCTGCGGCCGTCTTCGGCGTGAAGATGACCGTAATCGCCGACGGAAAGCGGATTGGCGCTGAAGCAGCGCACCCGCACATCGCCGCGCAGCCCTTGCGCCGCGCCAATGCTCGCCATCAATACCGGGTCTTTCAGCTTCACCATGGTCCCACCTCGAAATTTTATCTATGCCGTTTCGGGCCAAAGGAAAAGGGCCGGACGCGAGCGCCCGGCCTTACTTGTTGAAACGCACCAGATTGCCTGTGCGTCGCCGCGGTCCACTAGCCCTGCCTTCTACAATCTCCCCCCTTGAGGGGGAGATGTCGCGAAAGCGACAGAGAGGGGTATCGGGTACAGGTCACAAGCGCCGTGCTCTCGGAGAGGTTTCACCCCTCTCTGCCCCTGTCGGGGCATCTCTCCCTCAAGGGGAGAGATTGATTGGGGCATAACCGCGACGCTCGCCGACGACCCTGCCGCGCTTACTCCGAAGCTTCGGCGGTCGCTTCGGCAGCGGCAGCGGCGGCTTCTTCGGCCTTCTGCTTCTTCTCGGCGGCGCGCTCTTCGGCCTTCTTGCCGGGCTTTGCCTTGTTCGGGTTGTTGCGGGCCTTGCGCTCGACAATGCCGGCTTCGGCGAGGAAGCGCAGCACGCGGTCGGTCGGCTGCGCGCCGGTGCCGAGCCAGTACTTCACGCGCTCTTCATCGAAGGTGACGCGCTCTTCCGAATCCTTCGGCAGCATCGGGTTCCAGTGGCCGAGCTTCTCGATGAAGCGGCCATCGCGCGGGGAGCGCTCGTCGGCGGCGACGATGTGGTAGTACGGACGCTTCTTGGAGCCGCCGCGGGCGAGACGAATCTTGATTGCCATTTTCTTTTCTCCTTAGGTGGCCTGTTTGGCCTTACTGTTCGATGCCGCTGTGTTCGGCGGCGATCTGCTCATGGTGCCGGATGACTTCCTTGATGATGAAGTTCAGGAATGTCTCGGCAAAGTCGGGATCGAGGTCGGCGCTTTTCGCCAGAGCCCGAAGCCTCGAAATCTGCTGTTCCTCCCGCGCCGGGTCGGCCGGCGGAAGGTCATGCTCGGCCTTCAGGTGCCCCACCGCCTTGGTGCAGCGGAACCGTTCAGCCAGAATATGCACCAGCGCGGCATCGAGATTGTCGATCGATTGCCGGTATTGCGTAAGCTGCTGGCGGATTTCAGTGTCGTTCATTTATTTTTTCCCCTTGCCGAAACCGCCGAGGCCGGGAAGCTTCGGGCCGCCAAGACCCGGCAGACCGCCCCCGCCTGGACCGCCGAGACTACCGGCCTGCTTCTGCAATTCGGCAAGCTGATTGGCATCGAGCTTGGAAAGGTCGGGCATGCCGCCCATTCCGCCCGAAAGGCCGCCCGGCATGCCACCGCCGCCGCCGAGCATGCTCATCATCTGCTTCATCTTGCCCTTGCCCTTGCCGCCCATGGCCTTCATCATGTCGGCCATCTGGCGGTGCATTTTCAGAAGCTTGTTAATGTCGGCGGCAGACGTGCCGGAGCCGGCGGCAATGCGCTTCTTGCGCGAATTCTTCAAGACGTCGGGATGGGCGCGTTCATATTTGGTCATCGACGAGATGATCGCGAGCTGGCGCTTGAACACGCTGTCGTCCATGCCGGCCGCGGCCAGCTTGTCCTTCATGCCGCCCATGCCGGGCATAAGCCCCATTATGCCGCCCATGCCGCCCATGTTCTGCATCTGCTTGAGCTGTTCGGCCATATCGTTGAGGTCGAACTTGCCCTTGGCCATCTTCTCGGCCATGGCGCGGGCCTTGTCGGCATCGATCGTCTCGGAGGCCTTTTCCACCAGCGAGACGATATCGCCCATGCCGAGAATGCGGTCGGCGATGCGCTTGGGATGGAATTCCTCGAGCGCATCCATCTTCTCGCCAGTACCGATCAGCTTGATCGGCTTGCCGGTGACCGCGCGCATCGAAAGCGCGGCACCACCGCGGCCGTCGCCGTCCATGCGGGTCAGCACCAGGCCGGTGATGCCGACGCGGCTGTCGAAATTGCGCGCCAGATTGACGGCGTCCTGACCGGTGAGTGAGTCGGCGACCAGCAGGATTTCATGCGGGTTCGAGACCTTGCGGATCTCCGCCATCTCGACCATCAGCGGCTCGTCGATATGAGTGCGGCCGGCGGTATCGAGGATCACGACGTCATGGCCGCCGAGCTTCGCCGCCTGCACCGCGCGCTTGGCGATCGCTACCGGGTCCTGGCTCGCGATAATCGGCAGCGTGTCGACCTTGGTCTGCTCGCCGATCTGCTTCAACTGCTCCTGCGCCGCGGGCCGGCGGGTATCGAGCGAGGCCATCAGCACGCGTTTGCGGTCGCGATTGGTCAGTCTTGCGGCGATCTTGCCAGTGGTCGTGGTCTTGCCCGAGCCCTGCAGGCCGACCATCATGATCACGACCGGCGACGGCGCGTTGAGATCGATGGTGACGCCTTCCGCGCCCAGCATCTCGACCAGTTCGTCATGCACGATCTTGACGACCATCTGGCCGGGCTTGATCGATTTCAGGACATCCGCGCCAACGGCCTTTTCCTTCACCCTGGCGGTGAAATCACGCACCACTTCGAGCGCGACATCGGCCTCAAGCAGGGCGCGCCGAACCTCGCGCAAGGCCGCCGATACATCGGCTTCCGAAAGCGCGCCGCGTCCGGTCAGTCCCTTGAGGACGGATCCAAGGCGGTCCTGGAGGTTTTCAAACATGGCCCATTCCCTTTTCGTTTCGGCTTGTCGTCAGGTCGAAACGTTGGCACAGCAGCCGGCAAATACAAGACGCAAAGCAAAAATCCATCCGAGGGCGCATCGCGCTGTCGGATGTTGACCTCCGGGCTCTCTTTATACCTTTGCGGGCCCCGGTCGGTTGCTGAGCGTCTCGCTGTCAGCTGATTGAGGGCGGATAAACAGGAAGATTGCGGCAAAGTCAAGCCTGCCCGGCAAATGGCCCATGGAACTTTCCCGGCTCCGGCAGCATATAAAGCTATCGGCAACGCGCCCGGCTACGCCCGGCGAAGGAAGGTCAAGCGCTAGATGATTCCGGTCAGAACCGTTTTGCAGTCAAAGAACCGCTACTACACCGGCCCCAAAAGCGATCATTTCGACGGAACCCTGTTTTTCAACCCCGACGGCATGAACCCGCCCGGCATTCGCGAAGTCATCAAATGGCAGATCTACAACAAGAAGTCACTCTGGCCGAAAACGGTAGAATGCGCCTTCACGCCTGCGAAGCCGGATGAACGGGTTAACGGAGACGGTATGCGCGTGACCATGGTCGGTCATGCCACGCTGCTGATCCAGGTCGCCGGCATCAATATCCTCACCGATCCGATCTATACCGAGCGGGCAAGCCCGTTCGAGGCGGCGGGTCCCAAACGGGTCTGCGCCCCCGGCATTCCCTTCGAGAACCTGCCGCCGATCGACGTCGTGCTCGTCACCCACAACCACTACGACCACCTGAGCCTGCCGACGCTCGCCCGGCTGCACGAGGGCCACACGCCGCGCATCATCACGCCGCTTGGCAATGACACGATCATCCGCTCCAAGGTGCGCGAGGCCGATGTCACCGTGCTCGACTGGGGCGCGCAGGCGCCGCTGCCGGGCGGCCTCAGGGTCTTTGCCGAGCCCTGCCACCACTGGTCGGCGCGCGGAGTTGCCGACCGGCGCATGGCGCTCTGGGCCGCCTTCGTGATCGAGACGCCGGCCGGGCTGATCTACCATATCGGCGACACCGGCTTTCACGAGGGCCGCAATTACGAGGCGGCGGCGAAGAAATATGGCGGCTTCCGGCTCGCCAACCTGCCGATCGGCGCCTATGAGCCGCGCTACTTCATGAAGAACGAGCATCAGGACCCCATCGAAGCGGTCAGTGGCTACGAGCTCTGCAACGCGGCTTACGCCTGCGGCCACCATTTCGGCACGTTTCAGCTGACCGACGAGGGGCGGGACGCCCCCGTCGAACTGCTGAAATCGGCGCTATCGGATGCAGGCATTGCCGAAGACCGGTTCCGCCCGCTTGAGCCGGGCGAGGCCTTCGACGTGCCGGAGACGCCCTGACGTCACGCTCTTAGCCGCGCCAGCCGTTTCGGGTCGCTCAGATATTTCACCGCGTCGCGGCCGACCCAGCGTCGAGTTCTGTCATCCGATTCCGCCAGCTTCTCGGCAAGCGCAAGGGCGGGTTGGTGGCAGGCCCTGTTCCGCATGCCGATATTGCGCAGCGCCCAGTTCACGGCCTTCTTCACGAAGTTGCGGTCGTCACCGGCATGGACCTCGATCAGCGGCAGCAAGGCGATGAAGGTTTCGTCCGGCTCGCTCTTGCAGTGAACGGCTGCGCCCGCGATCATGGCGAAGGCCGTGCGGCGCACGAATTCCCGGTCGTCGGCGGCAAACCGCGCGATCAACGCCGGATTGAGCCCGGCCTCCACGAACAGATCGGCCGCCATGTCGACCATTTCCCAGGACGTGAAATCACCGGCGAGCGCGAACATCTCATCGGGCGCCAGGCTGTCGGGATCGAAGGTCAGCAGCGCCAGCAGCTTCGCCTCGCGCACCGGGCTTTGCCACAGCGCGAGGGCCCGTGCGTGATCGACGCCGATCTCGCGGGCGATCTGCCGCAGTGCCGGATTGGAAAGCCCGATGGCGTGTTCGGTCCTGATGCCGACGCGGTCCATGCCCGCAATCAGCGCCGGGTCGGCGTTCGCCTCAAGTGCGGCCAGGACGGCATCCGCCGAGGAATTGCGTGACAGCATCTCTAAACCTCCGATTCCGATTTCACCGGCCCGCCAGCGAGGCGCCCGTGGACGCGGCGATCTCGCGTTTCTTCAGCGCGTGTTCGCGCCAGATGGTGAAGAAACCGGCGCCGACCACGATCGCTGCCCCGACCAGCATATGCATCGTCAGCGTCTCGTTGAACAGGAGCACCCCGAAAAGCAGGCCGTAGACAAGCTGCAGATAGATGAATGACTGCACCGTGACCGCCTCGGTGATCGCAAGCGCGCGGATGAGACAGTAGTGACCGGCAATCCCGGTAAAGCAGAGCGCCGTCAGCCAGAACCAGTCCACCGGCAGCATCTCTTCCCAGAAGAACGGCCCGATCAGGCTGGTCACGACCATGCCGACGACGCCGGTATAGAACAGGCTGACATCGGCGCTGTCATAGCGGCCGGCGAGCCGCGTCAGCAGCGAGTAGAGCGCAAAGACACAGCAGCTTGACACCGGGATCAGCGTTGCCAGCGAAAACCGCTCGCCCAGCGGATCGATGATGATCAGCACCCCCACAAGCCCGCTGATGATCGCCAGCCAGCGCCGCCAGCCGACCCTTTCGCCCAGGATCGGCACGGACAGCAGCGCCACGACCAGCGGGGCCGCCATGAAGATCGCCTGGCTCTGCGCCAGACCGACGATCGCGAAGGAGAAGATCGCGATCAGGATCTGGGCGACGAGCAGCAGGCTCCGCATGATCTGGAGACCGAGATGCTCAGTCCGGATCGCGGCGGCAAAGCCGCCCGGCCGGCGCGCCGCCAGCACCACGACGAAACCCGCAAACGCCCAGAACCGCACCATGGCGATGAAGAACGGCGAATAAAGCGGGCCGAGATGGCGCGTGATCGCATCCTGCGCGGAAAAGATCGTGACCGCCGCGAAGGCCAGCAGAATGCCCGAGACTTTCATGCCGGCATTCCGGCGCTGCGCCCGGGCATGTATGCGCAGGCGTTGCGCGCCGGGACTGGCGGGTTCGTCGAACCGGAAGGGCGAATGGGCATGGTGAGTGGACTTTCGAAGGCGGCGCGGCCCGCAATAGCGGCGGAACGCAGCAAGTTATCGCCAAACCTAATCATGAAACGTCCCTTTGGCAAAGGCCGCTGACGGCCTATGCGGTTCCGTCTGCGGATTTTTCCGGTCTTCATCGGCAAGACTGGTGACGACGCGCCGATATGCCCATATAAGACCGCGGAACTGACAGGAGTGCCGGGCATGAACCACCGCGAACACTGGGCGCCGCTGATGCGCATGAACGGGCTTGGCAACAAGATCCTGGTGATCGACATGCGCGGGCGGACCGACAAGGTCACCCCGCAGGCCGCCATCCGCCTCAACGCCCATCCCGACACCGCCTTCGACCAGATCATGGCGCTTTACGATCCGCGCGGGGATGCGCCCGACGGCTGGATCGACATCCTGAACTCCGACGGATCGATGGCCCAGGCCTGCGGCAACGGAACGCGCTGCGTCGTCGACTATCTGTTTTCCGCTGACGGGCGCAGCCATTTCGATTTTCGCACGATTGCAGGCGCGCTCGTCGCCGACCGGTTCGAGGACGGGCGGATTTCGGTGGATATGGGACCGCCGGAATTCGCATGGGAAAAGATTCCTCTCGCCGGCTCGCCCGGCGACACCAAGCATATCGCCCTCTCCGAGCCCTTCGAGCCCGATCCGGCACTGCAGCGCTTTTCCGCGGCCTCCATGGGCAATCCGCATGCCGTGTTCTTCGTGCCGCGCGATGTCGACAGCTACGATCTCCTCGCCTTCGGCCCGCGCTACGAGCATCATCCGATGTTTCCCGAGCGCGCCAATATCTCGCTGGCGCAGGTGACCTCGCCGTCCTCGCTGTCGCTGAAGACCTTCGAACGCGGCGCCGGCCTGACGCTTGCCTGCGGCTCCGCCGCCTGCGCCGCCGCCGTCACCGCCGCGCGCACCGGCCGCACCGGCCGCAAGGTCTCGGTCTACGTGCCCGCCGGCGCGCTCGAGATCGACTGGCGCGAGGACGACGACCACGTCATCATGACGGGGCCGGCGACCCGCGAATGGACAGGCCGCGTCGACCCGGCGACGGGCGAGTGGGAGCGGTAAACCGCATCGTTTACACGCAACCCTGAGTCCTGTACCCTGATCGAAAACGACATTCGGTTGAAAATGACGGGCACCGACGAGACATCCCGGCAGGACAAAGGCGGCAACGAAGGCGATGCCGAGTGGTGGCGCAACCGTGTAATAACGCCCGCGCGCCGTTTCTACCTTGACCCGCCGGATGATCTCAACGCGTTCTTCTGGATCAATTTCGTTCTCCCGGTCGCCTATTTTTATCTCGTTTCGCGCAACCTTTCCGAAATCATCCTGCTGGCTCACAGCTTCATCGCCGCGCCGGGCGGCGGCATACCCGCACACATCTGGGAAAGCGCGCTCATCGGGGCGTTGAGGCTTCTGGCCTTTGCCGGGATACAATATCTGAACCTGCGTGCAGCCAGACGTTTCAGGACGCGCAAACGGCTTTTCCTGACCATCTTCTGGCTCAATTTCCTCAGCCTGATCCTACCGATCCCCGGCGTGATCCCGTGTCTGTTCCTGCTGCCCTCGCTGCCGGCGGTCCTGGGGCAGGTCGTCGAGTTTGCCCGCATGGGCACGTTGTCTTTTCAGGGCGTTCTGCTGTTCATCCTGACCCGCTCGGTCTATACCTGAGAAAGAGGCCTGAACCGACGTGGCAAGCCCTTCCGAAAAACTCTGGCATTATCTGAAAGTCCGTTGGCAAGACGGCGCGGAAGGTCGCCGCTTGCTGCCCGACCGGGCACTACACATCGCAAGGCTGCCTGATCCGGCCCTCAAGGCCTTCTTCTGGATCAATTTTCTGGGCCCGGCGGTCTATGCCCTTTTTATCAGCCGTATCGGCATCTGGGTTCAATCCGCCATACTCAACTCTTATTATCCCGCCATCAACAGCGGCGCCATCAGCTACCAAGACATGTATGACCGGCCGGCGGCATACTTCATGATCAACTTTTACCCGCTCGAGATCCTGCTTTTCTGCTTCCTGATCGTCCAGTCGCTGAATATCCGTTGCGCCCGCAGCTTTGGTGACCGCAGGCGTCTGTTCTGGAGCATTTTCGCTCTCAACTTCGTAGCTCCCTTTTTCGGCGCCATCGGTTTCATCCTCGCCGTCCCGGGAATTTTCAGGGCACTTGCCTATCTCATCGTGACAATGGGCTGGTGAGACAAGCTCTGACCTTTCAATCCGAGCCAGTTTGCGCCATATAGCGGGCAAACCGGAATCCGAGAGAAATGACCGTCCGTACCCTGACATTCGGCTGCAGGCTGAACACCTATGAGAGCGAAGTCATGCTCAAGGCTGCGACCGAGGCCGGGCTTGAGGATGCGATCCTGGTGAATACCTGCGCGGTGACCGGCGAGGCCGTGCGCCAGGCGCGGCAGGCGATCCGCCGGGCGCGGCGGGAAAACCCGTCCGCCCGCATCGTCGTCACCGGCTGCGCCGCGCAGACCGAGAAGGAAACCTTCGCCGGCATGCCGGAGGTTGATGCGGTGCTCGGCAATGCCGAAAAGCTCGAGGCGCGCCACTATCGCGACCTGCCCGATTTCGGCGTTTCGGCGGAAGAGAAGCTGATCGTCAACGACATCATGAGCGTGACGGATACCGCGCCGCAGATGGTCGAAAGCATTGACGGCCATGTGCGCGCCTTCCTCCAGGTGCAGAACGGCTGCGACCACCGCTGCACCTTCTGCATCATCCCCTATGGCCGCGGCAATTCACGCTCCGTGCCGATGGGCGCGGTGATCGACCAGGCCCGCACGCTTGCCGAACAGGGCTATCGCGAAGTGGTGCTGACCGGGGTCGACGCCACCTCCTATGGCGCGGACCTGCCCGGCGGGCCGACGCTGGGCCTGCTGGCGAAGACGCTCTTGAAACAGGTGCCGGAGATTACCCGCCTCAGGCTTTCGTCGATCGACAGTATCGAGGTGAACCGGCATTTGCTCGATCTTCTGGCCGACGAGCCGCGCTTCATGCCGCATCTGCATCTCTCGCTCCAGCACGGCGACGACCTGATTCTGAAGCGGATGAAGCGGCGGCATCTGTCGGCGGACGCGCTGGCCTTTATCGCAAAGGCGCGGGAACTGCGCCCGGGCATCGCCTTCGGCGCGGATTTCATCGCCGGCTTTCCGACCGAAACCGAGGCGCATTTCGAAAACCTCGTGCGCTTTGCCGAGGAAGCCGATATCGCCCAGCTTCACGTCTTCCCCTACAGCCCCCGCCCCGGCACGCCGGCCGCCCGCATGCCGCAGCTCGACCGGGCGCTGGTGAAGGAGAGGGCGCGGCTTCTGCGCGAAACCGGCGCGCGGCTGAAGGCGCGGCACCTCGCCGACATGATCGGCAAAAGGGAAACCGTGCTCACCGAACGCGGCGAGAACGGCCATACCGAAAATTTCGCGCCGGTCGCGACCCCCGGCCTTGAACCCGGAAGGTTCGTGACCGCCCGCATCACCGGCCATAACGGCAGGCGGCTGACGGCAGATTTCAATCCCGGCTGATAGGGTTTTGACCGCCACGCGTTGACAAGCCTCCGCCGCAGCACGGATATAGGGGGAAATCGGGCGCGCCGGCTTGAAACAAACAGGAAAATATTCCCATGGCCCTTGGCTTCATGAAAAACGTCTTCACCTTCGGCAGGAAACAGACCGCCGAGGAGAGCAAGCAGGAAGACGCAATCGCGCCGAGCGAAGCGGAAGCGGTTGCCGCCGGCGAAGACGCCGAGGCCGCTCCTGCCGAAGAAACGCCCGCTGCGACGGAAACGCTCGCCGAGGCGAAGAGCGCCGATCCCTGGGACGATGACAGCATTGTCGGCGGCGTGGTCGGCCCGGGCAGCAAGCCGCAGGAAGAGGCGGAGGACGAAGCCGAGACTTTGCCCGCCGCCGAGACGCATGAGGCCGAGCCGGAACCGCCACCCGTTCCGACCGAGGACCCGGAGGAGACCGCCCCGGCTGAAGCAGCCTCCGCCGAGACTGTCGACGCGCCAAAGGCCGACAGCCCTGTCGAGCCGGAAAAGCCTGCGGAAGCGCCCGAACAGCCCGCGATCCGCAATCAGGGCTTCGAGATCGTCACCGGCAGAAAGACCGAGGCCGCGGCCCCACAGCCGGCAAAGCGGCAGAGTTGGTTCCAGCGCCTGCGCGCCGGCCTGTTCCGCACCTCGCAGCAGCTTTCCGGCCAGATCGCGGCCCTTTTCACCAAGCGCAAGCTCGACGAGGACGCGCTGGAGGAGCTGGAGGACCTCTTGATCCAGGCCGATCTCGGCGTCGAGACCGCGATGCGGATCACCGATACGCTGTCATCCGAACGCTACGGCAAGGATGTCAGCGGCAATGACGTCGTGCGCATCATGGCCGGCGAGATCACCAAGGTGCTGACCCCGGTCGCAAAACCGCTGCAGCTCGACCTGTCCCACAAGCCGCATGTGATCCTCGTGGTCGGCGTCAACGGCACCGGCAAGACCACCACGATCGGCAAGCTCGCCGCCAAGCTGACGCGCGCAGGCCTGAAGGTGACGCTCGGCGCGGGCGACACGTTCCGCGCGGCCGCGATCGAGCAACTCAAGATCTGGTCGGAGCGCACCGGCGCGGAATTCGTCGGCACAAAGCTTGGGGCGGATGCGGCGGGCCTTGCCTATGACGCCTTCAAGCGCGGCCAGGAAAACGGCTCCGATGTCGTGATCATCGACACTGCCGGAAGGCTGCAGAACAAGGCCGAGCTGATGGACGAGCTTGCCAAGATCGTGCGCGTGCTCGGCAAGCTCGATCCCGACGCCCCGCACACCGTGCTGCAGACGCTCGACGCCACCACCGGCCAGAACGCCATGAACCAGGTGGAAATCTTCCGCAATATCGCCGGCGTTTCCGGCCTCGTCATGACCAAGCTCGACGGCACCGCCCGCGGCGGTATTCTGGTGGCGATCGCCGCCAAGCACAAACTGCCGGTCTATTTCATCGGCGTCGGCGAAGGCATCGACGATCTGGAGCCCTTCGAGGCCGCCGAATTCGCCGAGGCGATTGCCGGCCGGCAGGTGGAAGAGCAGGATTGATCGCAGTAGTCTGAGCGCAAGCCGAAGAGCCCCCATCGATCTCCCCCCTTGAGGGGGGAGATGTCGCGCAAGCGACAGAGAGGGGTATAGGCATAAGCCGCAAACGCCGTGCTCTCGGAGAGGGTTCACCCCTCTCTGCCCCTGTCGGGGCATCTCTCCCTCAAGGGGAGAGATTGTCTGTCGCGATACGGGGTGGCCCTCACCATAGCGACGACCGCCCAAAATGCCGCTTTTGCGCCTCACATACCCAAATTCGCCGCTTTTGGGGTTGATGAGACGCGGCCGACAGGCCACTTAGCAGATCACGATCAAAAAACCGGCGGGACGATGACCGACACCACGAAAAAACTGACCACGGAGCAGAAGGAAGAACCGTTCCTCAAGCTTGCCTTCGAGCTCGGCCCGCTGATGGTGTTCTTCTTCGCCAATTTCCGCGGTGAGTGGCTGATGAACACCTTTCCGGCGCTTTCCGTGTTCGGCACGCCGCTTCTGGTGGCGACCGCGCTGTTCATGATCGCGACCGTGATATCGCTGATCGGATCGCGCATCGTGCTCGGCAATATCCCGCTGATGCCCCTGGTTTCGGGCGCGGTGGTGATGGTGTTCGGGGCTCTGTCGATCTGGCTGCAGGACGAAACCTTCATCAAGATGAAGCCGACCATCGTCAACGGCCTGTTCGCCGCCGTCCTGCTCGGCGGCCTCGTCTTCGGCCGCTCGCTGCTCGGCTACGTGTTCCACTCCGCCTTCCGGCTCGATGACGAGGGCTGGCGCAAGCTCACCTTCCGCTGGGGCGTGTTCTTTGTGTTTCTGGCCGTGCTGAACGAAGTGGTCTGGCGCAATTTCTCCGCGGATTTCTGGGTCAATTTCAAGGTCTGGGGCACGATGCCGATCACCATCGCCTTCACGCTTTTCCAGATGCCGCTGATCAACCGGCATACGGTGAACCCGGCGGAGGAGGAAGCCGAGGAGAGCTGACGCCTCTCGTCTCTTCCGCGTCAGTTCATCAACTTCGACGCCGGGCCGATGCTGCGGTTGATAACCGGCAGGATTTCCTTTTCATAGGACGTCTGGTCGATCGGGCCGATCTTCTTGAAGATGATGGTGCCGTCTGCGCCGACCACGAAGGTCTCGGGGATGCCGTAGACGCCCCAGTCGATCGCCTCCGCGCCGTTCTCGTCGACGCCGATCGCGGCATAGGGATTGCCGAGCTCGTTCAGGAACTTCAGCGCGTTTGCCGGCTTGTCCTTGTAGTTGATGCCGACGAGGTTGATCGCCGGATCCTTCGACAGTTCCATGAGATAAGGGTGCTCGGCGCGACAGGGGATGCACCACGAGGCGAAGACGTTCACCAGCGTGAACTTGCCTTCAATCGCGGCATCGTCAAGCGCCGGGCGGTTGCTGCCCTCAAGCGCGGGCAGATTGATCGCAGGCGCCGGCTTGCCGATGAGGACGGAGGGAATTTCGGACGGATCGTGACCCGAGACGAACTGCCAGCCGAACACGCCGAACAGACCGACAACCACGACCAGCGGAATGGCCGCGACCAGATAGCGGCGCGTTTTGCCCTTCTCGCTTTCGCTCATGAGCGGCCCCGGACGCTGCGGCGGGCGGCGCCCGCCTTTTCCAGAGCGTCAAGCTCGCGCCGCCTGGCGCGGCCGTCGACGAGCAGCCAGAGCACCAGCGCGGCGAATACCAGCGCGGTCGCGCCATAGGCGGCGTAGATGAAGAAGGCGTGGCTCAATGGGTCATCCTCGGCGCTTCCGCCCGGCTGGCCGCGACCCGGCGCATGGCGGAAACGCGGCGGCGCAGGATCTCGTTGCGCATGGCGGCAAGATGCATGGTGAAAAAGGCGAAAGTATAGGCGAGCGCCATTACGGCAAGCGGCCACAGGAACACCGGATCGATGGTCGGCCCGTCAAGCCGGATCACGCTTGCAGGCTGATGCAGCGTGTTCCACCAGTCGACGGAAAACTTGATGATCGGGATATTGACGACGCCGATGAGGATCAGGATCGCGGCAAGGCGGGCGGCGCGCTGGGGCTCGTCCACAGCGCGGTGCAGCGCGATGATGCCGAGATACATCAAAAACAGGATGAACACCGAGGTCAGCCGCGCATCCCAAACCCACCACGCGCCCCACATCGGCTTGCCCCAGAGCGAGCCGGTCAAAAGCGCCAGAAAGGTGAAGGCGGCGCCGATCGGCGCGGCAGCCTTGTGGGCGACATCGGCGAGCGGATGACGCCAGACCAGCGTGCCGAGCGCGGCAATCGCCATCACCACATAGCACATCATCGAAAGCCAGGCGGCGGGCACATGGATATACATGATCCGCACCGTGTCGCCCTGCTGATAATCGGCCTCGGAGGTGAAGGACAAATAAAGCCCGACGGCGAAAAGCGCGACGGTGACGGCGATCATGGCCGGCAGCACGCGCCGGACGAGGCCCAGAAACCGCGTCGGGTTCGCAAGCCCCGAAAACATTCCGCCCTTTGCCATCGTCTGGTTCATCGCCGTCACCGCTTGCTGTCGATCATGGTTTCGCTCAATCATCCGCCTGACGCAAGGCCACAGCCGCGGCAACCGGGCCGACCACCGCAAAAAACAATGTGATCGCGGTGAGCAGCAGGAAGGGCGTCAGGAACGGATCGATATCGGAGGTCACCGCATAGCTCGCCCCGACGCCGAAGATCAGCACCGGGATCGAGAGCGGCAGGATCAGGATCGGCACCAGCAGCCCGCCGCGCGGCAGCGAGACCGCGATGGCCGCCCCCGCCGCGCCGATAAAGGTGATCGCCGGGGAGCCGACGAGAAGCGTGACGAAAGCCGCGCCGAGCCCGGCCGGGCCGATATTCATCAACAGCCCCATGGCCGGCGACAAGATGACGAGCGGCAGGACATAGCCGGTCCAATGCGCCAAACATTTGACCAGCACGATCAGCACCAGCGGCTCGTCGCGCATTTTCAGAATGTCGAGCGAGCCGTCGTCGCGCTCAGCACGGAACATGCGGTCGAGCCCGATCAGCGTCGACAGCAGCACCGCGATCCACACCATGGCCGGCCCGATCCGCGCCAGCAGCGCCAGATCGGGACCGACGCCGAAGGGCACGACCGCGACCACCGACAGAAAAAACAACAGGCCCACCAGCGCGCCGCCGCCGGCGCGGACAGACAGAAGCACATCGCGGCGATAAAGCGCCCACATCGCTTAAGCCTCCGCATCCATGAAGGGATCCGCGGCAAGCCGCACCGGGCCGGCAAAGCGCATTTCCTTCGTGTGCGCGAGATCGAGCGGTTCATGGGTCGCCGCGATCACGATCCCGCCCGCGGCAAGATGCGCATTCATGAGGCCGGAAAACAGCGTTTTCGCCGCGCTGTCGAGCGCCGCAGTCGGCTCGTCGAGCAGCCATACGGGGCGATGGCTGCATAACAGACGAGAAAACGCGATCCGCCGCTTCTGGCCCGCCGAGAGAAAACCGAAAGGCAGGTCGAGCACATCGGCGAGACCAACCGCATCGGCGGCATCATCGACCGCCATGCCCACGCCGTCGCCGAAATCGCCCGTCAGCGCCTTCCAGAAGTCGAGGTTTTCACGCGCCGTCATCTCCGGCTTCATGGCGTTCAGATGGGCGAGATAATGGGCGGCGAAGGCAAGCGGCAGGGGTTCGGCACCGTCGCCGGCAAAAAACGAGGCCTTGCCTTCCGCCCCGCCGACCAGCCCCAGCATTGCCCTGAGCGCGGTCGACTTTCCCGCCCCGTTCGGGCCCGTGAACACCAGGCTCTCGCCGGCGACAAGCGACAGCGAAAGCCCGCTGAAAATCAGCAGGTCGCCCCGGCTCACGGTCAGATCATCGGCCCTGACGGCAATTGTCATGATGTCTCTATCCCTGGAGCCGTCTCTGCCGTGCGAACGACAAATTTAAAAAAATTTCAAATTTCAACACAGTTGATCTGGCACCTTTCTTAGAAATTATCTATAAGATGCGCAACCACGCCAGCGGCCGGCGTGAATCACATCCTTGCGCCGAACCTGGGGCATTTGTCCCACGTGCGGACAGCGGAAATGGTCGTACCCGCATCCTTATGTCGTATGTACATGGGCGTTCGCACGGCTGGTCTAGGCCAATCAGAATGAGCGGGGTTTTATCCGTGGCTAAATCACTGGACAGTTTTGAATGTCGTTCCACACTCGATGTGGACGGTAAAGAGTATGTTTACTTCAGCCTGCCGAAGGCCGAGGCGAACGGGCTCGAAGGCGTATCGAAGCTTCCGTTCTCCATGAAGGTTCTTCTGGAAAACCTGCTTCGCAACGAAGATGGCCGCTCGGTCACCAAAGACGACATTCTTGCTGTCGCCAAGTGGCTTAACGACAAGGGCACCGCCGGCGCCGAGATCGCCTACCGCCCGGCCCGCGTGCTGATGCAGGACTTCACCGGCGTCCCCGCCGTCGTTGATCTGGCCGCCATGCGCGACGGCATCGTCAATCTCGGCGGCGATCCGGAAAAGATCAATCCGCTGGTGCCCGTCGACCTCGTCATCGACCACTCGGTCATCGTCGACGAATTCGGCACGCCGCAGGCCTTTGCCCACAATGTCGAATATGAATACAAGCGCAACGGCGAACGCTACCGCTTCCTGAAATGGGGCCAACAGGCGTTCAAGAACTTCCGCGTTGTGCCCCCCGGCACCGGCATCTGTCACCAGGTCAACCTCGAATATCTCGGCCAGACCGTCTGGACCAAGGAAGAGGACGGCGCGGAAGTCGCCTACCCCGACACCTGTGTGGGCACTGACAGCCACACCACCATGATCAACGGCCTCGGCGTTCTCGGCTGGGGCGTCGGCGGCATCGAGGCGGAAGCCGCGATGCTTGGCCAGCCGGTTTCCATGCTGCTGCCGGAAGTCATCGGCTTCAAGCTCACCGGACAGCTCAAGGAAGGCGTCACCGCGACCGACCTCGTGCTGACCGTGGTTCAGATGCTGCGCAAGAAGGGCGTCGTCTCCAAGTTCGTCGAGTTCTACGGCGCCGGCCTTGATTCGATGACGCTCGCCGACCGCGCCACGATCGGCAATATGGGCCCGGAATACGGCGCGACCTGCGGCTTCTTCCCGGTTGACTTCGAAACCCTGCGTTACCTCGACATGTCGGGCCGCACCAAGGAGCGCATCGCGCTGGTCGATGCCTATACCAAGGCACAGGGCATGTACCGCGAATCGGGCGGCGAGGATCCGGTCTTCACCGACACGCTCGAACTGGACCTCGGCGACGTCGTGCCGTCCATGGCCGGTCCGAAGCGCCCGGAAGGTCGGATCGCGCTCGAAAACATCGCCTCCGGCTTTTCCGAAGCCATGGTCGACATGTACAAGAAGGACAAGGGCGAGATCGACAAGCGCTATGCCGTCGAAGGCACCGATTACGATCTCGGCCATGGCGACGTCGCGATTGCCGCGATCACGTCCTGCACCAACACCTCCAACCCCTCGGTGCTGATCGCCGCCGGGCTGCTTGCCCGCAACGCCGTCGCCAAGGGCCTGAAGACCAAGCCTTGGGTCAAGACTTCGCTCGCGCCCGGATCGCAGGTCGTGGCCGAATACCTGGAAAAGGCCGGTCTGCAGGATGACCTCGACGCGCTCGGCTTCAACCTCGTCGGTTTCGGCTGCACCACCTGCATCGGCAATTCCGGTCCGCTGCCGGCCCCGGTCTCCAAGACCATCAACGACAAGGGCCTGATTGCCGCCGGCGTGCTGTCGGGCAACCGCAACTTCGAAGGCCGCATCTCGCCGGACGTTCAGGCCAACTACCTGGCCTCCCCGCCGCTGGTTGTCGCCCATGCGCTGGCCGGCACGGTGAGGAAGGACCTGACCACCGAGCCGCTCGGCGAGGACAAGGACGGCAACCCGGTCTACCTCAAGGACATCTGGCCGTCCTCGAAGGAAGTGCAGGAGACGATCGAGAAATACGTCACCCGCGAACTCTACGAGACCAAATATGCCGACGTCTTCAAGGGCGATGACAACTGGCAGGCGGTTCAGATCCCCGACGGCCAGACCTATGCCTGGGACGACAACTCGACCTATGTCCAGAACCCGCCTTACTTCGTCGGCATGGGCAAGACGCCGACGGCCGTTTCCGACATCAAGGATGCCCGCATTCTCGGCCTCTTCGGCGACAAGATCACCACCGACCACATCTCTCCGGCCGGTTCGATCAAGGCGCAGTCGCCTGCCGGCGAATATCTGATGGGCCACGATGTGGCGGTTGCCGACTTCAACCAGTACGGCACGCGGCGCGGCAATCATGAAGTGATGATGCGCGGCACCTTCGCCAATATCCGGATCCGCAACCACATGCTCGGCCCGAACGGCAAGGAGGGTGGCTACACCATCCACTATCCGTCCAAGGAAGAGATGTCGATCTTCGACGCGGCGATGGAATACAAGAAGGAAGGCGTTCCGCTCGTCATCTTCGCCGGTGGCGAATATGGCAACGGCTCCTCGCGTGACTGGGCGGCCAAGGGCACCAACCTTCTCGGCGTGCGCGCCGTGATTGCCGAGAGCTACGAGCGTATCCACCGCTCCAACCTCGTCGGCATGGGCGTCATCCCGTTCACCTTCGAAGACGGCGCAAGCTGGGAAAGCCTTGGGCTGAAGGGAGACGAGACCGTTTCGATCGAAGGTCTTGCCGACATCAAGCCGCGCGAGAAGAAGATCGCCAAGGTCACCTTCTCCGACGGCACGGTCAAGGACGTCCCGATCCTCTGCCGGATCGATACGCTCGATGAACTCACCTACGTCAACAATGGCGGCATCCTGCAAACGGTGCTGCGCGACCTGGCGGCGTAAAGCTGCTGGTTTGACGGTTGAGAATCATGAGCCGGGCGGTGCGAACCGCCCGGCTTTTTTGTGGTCAGGCGGTTTCTGCGTACCTGACCGCCCCGGCATTGATAAAACAGGCCTTGTCGAACAGGCCGAGATCGAGTTCGTTCGGCAACCGCAGGTCGGAAAGGGTCGGAAAGGCCCGATTTGCCCCCTCGAAACGACGGTCGATCTGGGCGACGAAAACGAGAATATGGCCATGGCGGCGGGCATGGGCGCGCAATACCCGGACCTGCTGGTCAAGCGGCGGGTTTTCGCGGCGCTGGTCCAGAAGTTGTAGATAATCGATCACCGCGAACGTGCCGGTCGGCGAAGCGGCAAGGCAGGTTGTCACATAGTCCGCCGAAATCCTGTCGCTGCCGTCGAACATGAGCCGGCCTTCATCCGGCGTCCGGTTCAGGGCGCGGAAATGACGCAGCATGCCGACTGCCGTCTCCTCCAGCGAGAAGAAAAAGGCGCGGTGGCCGGCGCGCGCGGCATTCAGCGCGAGTTCGAGCGCAAGCAGCGTCTTGCCCTGGCCGGGACGTGCCGCCGACAGCAGCAGGTCGCCCGGCGCGAGCTTCTCATAGATGCCGCTGACGGAACGGGCCGAGGGAACGGAGGCGGCAAGCGCGCTCCAGCTTTCAAAGCCTTCCTGGATAGCCAGGCGGTCCAGCGCACGATTGAGCGGAATGTCTTCCGCGCGCGCCAGCTTCCTGGCGCTATGTTTCAACCGGTAAACGGGTCGGGAGAGTTTCATGGTGCAAACCTTCCATCCCGGACGACGGTGCAATCCCTCCTTATGCGATGGTCCGGACAGACGGTTTCATCGTGAAGCTCGGCACGTCAGGTGCTTTCCCGAATGGAGGGGGGCGGCGCGAGCAGCGCGCGATACGCATGATAGCGGCAAATCCGATTCGGCAAAAGCGTGGATCAAACGGAACGCTTCCCCGCAAAAGGCGGAACGTTGTCCGACTACCGACGTTCACCCGATAACACCTGAAAAGCGCACCACCCGCGGAGCACCACGTGAGCGACAGCACCGAGCAAGACCCGCAATCGCTGAGCGGCATCACGAAAGAAGCTTTGGACCATGCCGATGGCGCGCGGGTTTCGGTGGACGACATGCTGTCGACCTTCGGATCGGCCTCCTTCGTGCCGCTGCTGATCCTGCCGTCCTTGCTGGTGATGTCGCCGCTCGGCGGCGTACCGGGGCTCTCCTCCCTGTTCGGCATCATGATCGTGCTGATCGCGGCCCAAGGGCTGATCGGCCGGAACAGCATCTGGCTGCCCGGTTTCATCCGCCATCGCTCGATCGAACGTGACAAGGCAGCCAAGGCGATGAAGAAGATCTTGCCCCTCACGCGCTTCATCGACCGCCATTCGCACAGGCGCCTCTCTTTCCTGTTCCGCAGCCCGCTGGATCGCATTCTGCCGCTTGCCTGCGTACTCGCTGGCGCGCTGATGCCGGTTTTAGAACTGGTGCCGTTCGCCTCCGCCTTTCTGGGCCTCGCGGTCACGCTGATCGCCTATTCGATGCTCAGCCGCGACGGGCTGTTCGCGGTGCTGGCGATCATTCCGGTTGCTGGGGGCTTGTGGGTCGGCAAGACCGTGATCCTGTAACCTCACACGCGTTTTTCACCCCATCGTGACTTTCCTGGCGATCCCGGCCGACTTCTTCCGGGTTCTGGGTGAAGGCAACGACCTCGAGTTCGACGCTCAAACGTGGGGCATCAGGCTCCTAAAGGTCGAGCGAACGTAAACCAGCGCATCGCCATCCTCCGAAAGGTCGATTTACTTGATCTCCCCGATGAATATCCGGTGACTGCCGACATCATGCTCGGCCGTGACCACGCAGGAAAAGCGCGGCCCGCGCGCCTTCAAGGCGCGGCATGCCCAGGACGCAGGTCTGCCAGCGGCCCGGCTCGAATTTCTCTGCCCCGTGCAGGCCGGTCGCCCCTGCGAAGCGAAGCGCCAACGCATGATCCCGATCGTTCAGCAATTGTACGCAGAACCGACCGTTGCGCGATATTTCAACGCCGGTTTCGGTTTTGCGGTTGATGCAGACAAGCAGGCTTGGCGGATCATCCGTAACCGAGCAGACCGCCGTCGCCGTCATTCCACGGCGCCCGTCGCCCTCGCCCGTCGTCACGACGGTTACCGCACCGGGAAACATCGCCATGGCCTGGCGAAAATTCTCAGGACTGGTTTGCATGAAAACCTTCCTTTTGTGGTTCGAACACGTGCTGAAGCACCCCGTTCAGCCATTGCAGGCCGGGGTCAGCGCTGAACATCTCATGGGTCCAGAACTTGATTTCATAATCCGGCATGGCGAATGGCAATTCGCACAGTTTCAAATCGTCATGGTGATGCATCAGGGAGAAAACCGATCGCGGAAAAATCGCGGCATAGTCGGTGCGTCGGACGATCTCCGGCAGAATGGTGAAATGCTCAAGACGCGCCGCAATGTGATACTGGATGCCCAAATCCTCGATCCTCGTCCGCGCCATGCGATACCCCGTTGCCTCCCGGCTGACATCGATGAACGAGAGTTCGGAGAAACTGTCCCTGGTCCAGTCCTTTTCCAGAACCGGATGGCCGTTTCGCACAAGACAGATCAACTGGTCTTTCAAAAGAAACGTTCCGCGGCAGGCCGTGTCTTCCAAAAGCGGACAATAACCGATCGCCGCATCAACCTTGCCGACGCGCAACGCCGTTTCCAGCGCATCGGTCGCCACCCGGGCCGTCTGAATATTGACCCCCGGCGCCACGGCCTGCAGTGCGTTCAGAAGACGCGGCAAGGTCACGAATTCACCGGTATCCGTCATGGCGAGCCGGAATTGCCGTGTTGAGGTCGCCGGATCGAATGTCAGCGTTGAATCCAGAGAATCCCGCAGGATGCGCATTGATTGCTGAAACGGCGCGTAAAGCGCCGTCGCTGCCGGCGTCGGATGCATTTCATGGCCCGCGCGCAGGAACAGCCTGTCATCAAATGTATCCCGCAACCGCCGCAAGGCATGGCTGACGGCCGGCTGCGTGAGCCCGAGACGCTGGGCGGCGACTGTCAGATTCTCCGCTTCATAGACGGCGATGAAGACCTTGATCAGATTGAGATCGAACAGCAATAGGCGCCTGTCATCCATGGGCAGCGCTCCTTCTATACCGGCGAAGCCTCAGGGGTAGCCACGCGGCGCATCGAGCCCGACCAGAACCCGGCCCGCGCTTTCAAACGTCAGGTCGGCCACGGCGGCATGTTGCGTGACCACCATGGCATCCCGCAGATAGCGTTGCATCGGGTTATCCTTGCTGATGACGCCCATGCCCGCGATCCGGTAGCAATGCTGCACGATTTCGGCGCCGGTGCGGGCGGCATTGCTGGCGCTCAGCCGGAGCATCGTATTCTCCTCGACCGAGACGGGGTTGCCCTTCAGCAGGCTGTCCCAGGCAGCCTCGGCAGCTTCATAGAAAAATGCCTTGGCGCTGCGCAATTTCGCTTCGCATTCGCCGATCCCGGTCAGAAAATAGCCCCGGTCGCACAGCCTTGAATGGCCGACCATGATCTTGGCGGCTCCGGCGACCGATATGGCCTGATTGATCGCGGCGCGCGCGAGACCGAGGTTGCAGGCGGCATGAACCTCTGCCTGATAGGCCATGGCCGGATAGCGATAGAGAAGGTCGTCAAAAATACCCGGCGCGCCGCGTTCGCATATCCAGGCGTCGGAATAGAACTTGTCCTTCACGCGGGTATTATGGCTGCCGGTGCCCTGCATGCCCGAGACATCCCAGGTTTCGATAATCTCGACCTCGGCCGCCGGCGCCACAGCCATCATCACCAGTGGCGGCGCATCGGCGCTTTCGCCCTCGCGACGGCCGGCAATGCCAACGCCGATCCAGTCGGCCGCCATGCAGCCCGAAGCAAACTTCCATTGGCCTGAAACGCGCCAGCCGCCTTCCACCCGCACCGCCTCCTGTACCGGATGCAATCCGCCGGCAAAAACCTGGTCGGGACCGTCCCTGTACATGACTTCCTGAGCTTCGACCGAAAGGGCCGCAGTGTAGGTGTTGGCGGAGCCGAAGGCCGCAACCCAGGCGGCTGAACCATCAACGGTGGCGATGGCATCGATCATCTTCAGAAAATGATGCGGCGCGAGCGCATCGCCGCCGAACCGGGTCGGCGTCGCGGAACGAAATATCCTTGCCTTTTTCATGAGCGCTATGACATCGCGGGGAATGTGGCGCAGTTCCTCGAACTCACGCTGTCGCTCGGCCAGCACGCCCAGAAGCGTTTCAAATTCGGGTGTTTGCGTCAATGTAGCACCATCAATACTGGTCGTAACAATGTCGCCCTCGCGCAAGGCATGGCTGTCGGCAGTCATGGTTGGCTCCTGTCTATTGCTGCTGACAGGAAGCCTCAGCTTTCTGTATAAGGCAAATTAATAATTTTAAGTTTATAAATGCGCGAAATTCATTATTGAAATATCGATGTCCTGTCGTAACAGTTTTTCGATTACTAAAACTTTGTTAAGTAGTTGATATTAAATATATTATTTTCTCATGTGAAACAATCAGGACGAACCGTGCGCTGCCGGACGGCTCGCTGCGAGTCAAGGCAATTGCAACCCGATTCGCTTTAGGTTTCAAATTTTTTTGGGAGTTTCCTAAACGAAATACTGTGGCGCCCGCCGCCTCATCGAACGGCGGGCCCTTGGTGTTACTGGCGCACGGCCTTGACGTCATCCGCGCTCACGGCCGGGGCCGAGTTGCCCCAGGCGCTGCGGAGGAAGGTCGCAAGCGTGGCGATATCGGCGTCCGACAGCCGGTCGCCGAAGGGCGGCATTTCCAGCCGTTCCGGTCGCTCGGCCGTCGAAGGCAGCGTCGCGCCGTGGAGGATGACCTCGGTCAGACCCTTGGTCGTCGGCGCCGTCACCAGCGAGTTGCCTTTCAGCGCCGGGAACACGCCGGGCGCGCCGCGGCCGTCCGGCATGTGACAGGCATTGCAGTTGTTGAGATAGAGCAACTCGCCGTCCGAAAGGTTTTCGGCCGATTTCAGCTTCGCCGTCGTCGGATCGTCGGCGGCATCGAGCCGGTCCGTCGTCCGCTCGTCGGGCACGGGCTGCGGGTCGGGCGTGACGTCCGAGATCGCCCGGAGATAGGCGACCATCGCATCGGCATCCTCGTCCTTCATGTATTGAAGGGATTCACCGACCACGAGCTGCATCTCGCCGACCACCGCGGAATGGGCGTTGCGGCCGGTCGTCAGATAGTCCTTCAGGTCCGCGTCGGTCCAGGTCTGCAGGGCGGATTCCGCCGTGCGCAGATCGGGCGCCGTCCAGCCGTCGATTTCGCCGCCTGTCAGGAAGGCCGGATTGTCGGCATTGGTGCCGTCCTGCGCCATGATCATGTTGCGCGGGCTGTGGCAGGCCGCGCAATGGCCGAGCGCCTGCACCAGATAGGCCCCGCGGGCAAGCTGATCGCTTTCGCTCGCCACGTCATCCGGTCGGAAGCCGGGTTTGCCGAGCGCCGCCCAGTTCCAGAGTCGAATGCCCCAGCGCTGGTTGAACGGGAAGTCGAGCTCGGTCTTTTTCACCGGATTATCGACCGCCGCGACATCGTTGTGGATGTAGCTCCATATCGCCCGGATATCCTCCTCCTTCATATGCCGGTAGTTTTCGTAGGGCATGGCGGGATAGAGGTGATCGCCGGCCGGCGCGATGCCGTCAACGAGGGCGGCGTGGAACTGATCATAGGTCCAGCCGCCGATGCCGGTTTGCTCATCGGGGGTGATGTTGCTTGACCAGATCGTGCCCATCGGGCTTTCGATCGGCCGGCCGCCGGCGAAGGGCTCGCCGCCCTCGGCGGTGTGACAGGCCTGACAGTCGGCCATCTGGGTGACGTACCGGGCCTCGCCGGGGGCCGGCTCCCAGTCGGCCGCCAGCTTGTCATCCGGCTTGGTGAGGAATGGCGGCACGAAGATGATCGCCGCAAGCGCCACGACGCCGATGACGATCAGTGCGAGGATGATGCGAAAAAAGGTTTTCATGATCCGCTCCTCACATTAATGGCCGGGGGTTGGGCAAGTAATCCTTGCGCAACGCCTCCAGCGCCCAGTAGGCGAGGCCGCCGACCGCACCGGTAGGGTTATACTGAATGTTCTGCGGGAAGGCGGAAGCGCCCATGACCCAGACGTTGTGACAGTCCCAGCTCTGGAGATAACGGTTGATCGCCGAGGTCTTCGGGTCGGTGCCCATGATCGCGCCGCCGACATTGTGGGTCGACTGATAGGGACGCACGTCATATTGCGCGCCATCGCCCTTGTAGCCCGAGGCCATGGCATCGGGGTTCATGCTCTTGGCGATTTCCTCGATCCTGGCCTTCATGAACTGGGTCATCCTGATGTCGTTGTCCTTCCAGTCGAAGGTCATGCGCATCAGCGGACGGCCGTGGCGGTCCTTGTAGGTCGGATCGAGATCGAGACAGGTATCGCGATAGGCCATGTTGGAGCCGTGCGAGCCGATCGACAGGTTGTGGCCGTACCACTCTCCGACGGCTTCCTTCCAGCCGGCGCCCCAGGCCGGCGTGCCCGGCGGCAGAGACATCTGCTGGATCGGGCGTCCGCCCGTGTGGCCGCAGGTGATGTAGCTGCCGCCGATGAAGCCTTCGCTGGCAAAATCGATCTGCGACATCGAAAAATCGTCGATCGACATGCCACCCGCGCCGGTCCCCACGAACGGGTTGAAAACCTTGTCCCTGAACCAGAGGCTGGTGCCGCCGGTCATCTGGTAGGAATAGTTCCGCCCGACGACGCCTTCGCCGGTATCGGGATTGTAGGGTTCGCCGATTTCCGACAACAGCAGAAGATGGACATTGTGCAACGAATAGGCGCAGACCAGCACGAGATCGGCCGGCTGGAACACTTCCTCGCCGGTCTTCTCGTCGAAATAGGTCACGCCCGTGGCGGTCTTGCCGTCGGCGGCCTTTTCGATCTTCAGCACCTCCGAGCGGGTCCTGTAGCTGAAATTCGGCTTACGTTTCAGCGCATCGATTATGCAGACCTGCGGCGACGACTTGGAGTAATTGTTGCAGCCGAAGCGCTCGCAGTAGCCGCAGTAATTGCAGGGCCCAAGCTGCATGCCGTAGTCGTTCACGTATTCGATCGAGGCATTGGCCGCAGGACGCGGGAACGGATGGTAGCCCATATTGCGGGCGGCATCCGCGAACAGCTCCGAATCCCAGGTATTCTTCAAGGGCGGCATCGGATATTCGGCCGAGCGCGGCGCTTCGAACGGGTTGCCGCCCTCCTGGATCTCGCCATTGATATTGCCCGCCTTGCCGGCAATGCCCGCCACACTCTCGAACTTGGTCATGTGCGGCTCCAGTTCCTCCGCCGTCACGCCCCAGTCCTGAAGCTGCATGCCTTCCGGAATGATGTCCGCGCCGAAGGTCTCCTCGACATAGGAGCGCAGTCGATATTCGATCGCCTGGGGACGCCAGTTCTGGCCATTCCAGTGGACGCCGGCCCCGCCGACGCCATCGCCCGGCAGGAACGAGCCGAGGTGGCGATAGGGAAGCGCCGTCTCTTGCGTATTGTGGCGCACGGTCAGCGTGGAGTTGACCGGCTTTTGCATCAGGTCGTAGCGGACGGCGTATTTCAGTTCGTCGAAAATATTGGGATACTGAAAATCCGGCACCGTGCTGCGGTCGTCGCCGCGCTCGAGCGCGAGGATTTCGAGCCCCTCATTGGCGAGTTCCATGCCCATGATCGCCCCGGTCCAGCCGAGGCCGATGATGACGACGTCTTTCTTGGGATCTGTTCTCGTTGCCATGATCTATGCCCTGTCTCCGTTGATTGCCACGGGGCCAAGCGGATATTGCGCGTTCTCGCGGCCCGGCCAGGAGGTGAAGGCGCCGCGCGCGCCGGGAAAGCCGATATAGACCCAGGCTTGCATATCGTGATTGCCGCCATAGGATGGATCGGCGAAATAGCCCTCCTTGGTGTTGGCGAGCAGGAACTGGAAGAAATCACGCAGCTCGGGGGCCAGCCCCACCTCACCCTTTTGCAGCGACGTCAACGCAGCATCCTGTGTTGCCGCTTCGAGATTTTCGAAACTGTCGCCATGTGTCTGGTTACACCAGTCCTGGAAAACGGGAATCGCCTGGCGGTAGATCTCCGCCGGCGTCAACGGGCTCTGGAAGCCGAGCGTGGGATTGGCAGCGGGATCGAACGGTCCCTGCATGTACCAGGTGGCAGCCTTGCCAAAGTCTCCTGCGAGCTGCCGGTCGATGAAGACCGGCACCCGACAGTCGATCGCCCCGGGACCATTGCCGCCGGCGGGAATCAGACGGTCGCAGGCGGCCATGACGAACGCCCATTCGGCTTCGTTGAAATAGACCCGCTCATACTGATCGAGCGGCGGCGGGGGTTCCTTCCGGGGCGCTTGCGCATTGGCCGAGCCGGCAAGCGAAGCAATCGCCACCCCGGCAGCCGTTCCCTTGAGGAACCCGCGCCGGGATGGACGTCCTGGCATGTCACGCATGATTATTTCCTTTCGCCGGCCGGGGGCCGGTCATCTCTCCCCGCCTGCGAATAGTCCGGATTTCGCTCCGGATACGGAGGCGGCTTTTGTGCTTCCGGGTGGCCTCCGGAAACAAGACAGGTCCTGTCGAGGATGACAGGCCGATATCCTTTACATGTGGCATTTTGCCTCATGTGACCCGGATAGAGAAGACCAAACTTTTGGTGACGCTCCTGAAAGCCGGTTGACTGAAACGCCCGGACTTTGCCCGCGGTTCCGACATATGAAGTCCCGCGCTGACTTGATCACGGTCAATTTGAGCCGCTGTTTTCGACCTATAATCACTGCAACCGATGATCTGCTCCGGGGCGGCGACCGAACAGCCGCAGGCCCGGCAAGCCATCTTCATTTCCGAAGAGGCCATGCTACCACCATGGCCGGGCTGTCAGGGACAGATTATCGCGCAGAAAGAAGTCCGGGACCGCCGTCCCGACCGCGATTTGTTACTTGTGAGGAGGAAAGATCGGATGAAACGCAGGGAATTCCTCGGCCTGGCAGCCCTCGGCGGCGCTGCGGCCGCGCTGCCGGTGACCGAGGCAAAGCCCGCCCGGGCGCAGGTGTCGACGTCGGCCAGGATCGTCATCGTCGGAGCCGGGGCCGCCGGCACGGCGCTGGCCAACCGGCTGAGCGAACGGCTCGCGGGCGCGCGGATCACGATCATCGATCCGCGCGCCACGCATCTCTATCAACCCGGCCTCACGCTGGTGGCAACCGGGTTGAAGCCGGCCTCTTACGTCACATCGGACGAAAGCCGCTGGTTGCCCAAGGGAATAGACTGGATCACGGAAAAGGTCGCCGCCGTGGATGCCGAGACCAGGACGGTCTCGACGGAAAGCGGGCGGACCATCGATTATGACTGGCTGGTGCTCGCCCCCGGTCTGGTTCTGGATTACGGCGCGATCGAAGGCTTTTCCGTGGACATGATCGGCCAGAACGGCATCGGCGGGCTTTATGGCGGACCGGAACAGGCCGCGCGCACATGGCAGGCGGCGCAGAAGTTTACCGAGGAAGGCGGCATCGGGATATTCACCCGGCCCGCGACCGAGATGAAATGCGCCGGCGCGCCGCTCAAGCACACCTTTCTGATCGACGATATCGCCCGCCGGGCGGGCAACACCGGCAAGATGAACATGATCTATACCGCGCCGCAATCCTCCCTCTTCGGCGTGCCGATCGTGGCCGAGAAGGTGCGGATGCTGTTCGAGGACCGCGGCATCAACACGATCCTGCAGCGCACGCTGACGGCGGTGGACGCCGGCGCGAAGCGCGCCACCTTCGCCACTGGCGACGGCAATGAGGAAATCGATTACGACTATATCCACGTCATCCCGCCGCAGCGCGCGCCGGACTTCATTCGCGGGTCGGGCCTGTCCTGGTCCGACAAATGGACCGACCAGGGCTGGGTTGAGGTCGACATGCACACACTGCGTCATTTACGCTACCCGGACATCTTCGCGCTCGGCGACGTGGCGGGCGTGCCCAAGGGCAAGACCGCGGCAAGCGTGAAGTGGCAGGTCCCAGTGGTCGAGGATCATCTCGTCGCCGCCATCGACGGCCGCGAGGGCACAGCGAGCTACAACGGTTACACCTCATGCCCGCTGATTACCCGGATCGGCCGGGCCATGCTGGTCGAGTTTGACTACCGCAACAATCTGACGCCCTCTTTTCCCGGCATCATCGCCCCGCTGGAAGAACTCTGGATAAGCTGGCTGATGAAAGAGGTTGCACTGAAGGCGACCTACAATGCAATGTTGCGCGGCCAGGCCTGAGGAGGACCGGACATGAAAGACATGACACTTTCGACGCTGATCGCCGTTCTCGAGGAAATTTTCGGCCGGGGCGTGTTCTGGGCCATGGTTGCCGCTGCGGCGATCGTGACGCTGGCCTATTTCTACGTTCTCGTTCGCGACCGCTCGGTCAGTTGGAAAAAATTCCTGCTGGCGCAGCTTTCCATGCCGGTCGGCGCGGTGGCCGCGGTCTGGTTTCTCATGGTCATGACCCATTCGCGCCTGTCCGACATGGGCGGGCCGATAGACGTCATCGTTCTCTTGGGCGTGGCCGCGGCCGGCGCCATCGGCATGGCGATCCTCGTCTACACCGTCGAAGCGCTTATCGGCTCCGACCGGACCACGGACGAGGGCAAGTAAACACAGTCAGGATCACGCGGGAAAAGCCGCCCGCAAGCATCAGCGATGGAGGGAGTTCACCATGCAGATCAGCGTAAGCTTGCAGACGTCGCATGCCACCCCCTGCTCGGCGGTCGATGCCTATGCGGCGCTGCGCCCGAAACAGGCCGTACGGCGAGCGGTCAAGGGGCGCAACGTCGTGCAGGAATCCGACTACGCCGCCCATTCGATGTTGCTGCTGACCGGCTGGGCGGCCCTTTCCAAGACGTTGCCCGAAGGCGGCGTGCAGATCATCGACGTGATGCTGCCCGGCGATTTTTCGTTGATCGGCGCTGCGGTCGCCCCCGTCGCCGCCTTCACCGTTGAGGCGCTGACCGATATCACCTACGTCACGATACCGCTGGAACACGTCAACGGCCCGGCGCCGGAACACGCCGAACTGCGCGAGCTCCTCACGGCGATGCTGGTGACGGCGCAAGCGCGCATGTCCGAACTGTTGTTGCGCATGGGCCGCAGCAGTGCTGCGTGCCGCCTCGCCTATACGCTGCTGGAACTTTATGTCCGGCTGGAGCATCTTGGCCTGACCCGGAACGGGCGCTTCCTCCTGCCCATGAACCAGCACAAGCTCGGAGAGTTTTCCGGCCTCAGCAACGTGCATGTGTGCCGCACCATGCGCCGGTTTGCACGCAGCGGACTGATCACCAATCTCGATGATCATGAGATTTCCCTCAACGATCTGGAAACGCTGAGCGGTCTTGCGGGGATCGACCTTGCGCGGTTCCGCGAGGAGATCCTGCTGCGCCGGCCGCAACAGAGATCCTGAGCAAAGGCGGATGCCGGCCTTCCGGACACGACAAGACGCGTTCAGCGCGTCTCGACCACCTCGCCGAGCGTTTGCCCCGCAAGCTCTTCATCGGCGTCATTGGCGATATCGCCAAGCGACATGATGCCGGTGACGGCGCCCGCCTCGTCCACGACGACCAGCCGGCGAATCTGCAGGTCTCCCATGCGGTTCGCCGCTTCGCGGACCGTCTGACCCGGACGACAGGTGGCGACGCCGCGCGTCATGATCGCGGCAACCGCGACATCGGACACAGCATTGGGAAGATAGCGCGTCACGATATCCCGGTCGGTGACGATACCGACGATACGCCCCGCCTCGCAAACCACGACGGCGCCAACGTCGCACTCTTTCATCAACGCCGCCACGGCCCGGACCGAGGCCGCAGGTCCGACGGTGGTCACGGGGCAACGCATGATGGATTTGACGAACATCTCCGATCTCCACACCGGGCATCTACAGGCAATTTCCAACGCGTCTTCAATGCTGCTTTTCAGTATAGCGTCGCCTTTCGCCGCGGGCTTTGACTGCGGTTAACGCAACCATCCCGAAAAACACATCAAGCGGGCTCCCGTCCCTAACCGTTCTGATCGGGTTCGTCATTCCCGCGCCGCTTGCCTCGATGCGTCTTCAACGCCTCGAAACCGATGATGACATCGAGCAGTTCGGTGGTGATCTCGCTTTGCCGAAGCTGGCGCATTTCGCCGGCCAGTTCCTCGCGCCGGTCGTCGATTGCACGTTCGGCCTGCTGCATGCGCGCCAGGCGCGCGGCATTCTCGGTCACCAGCGCCTCGACGGCTGCGAGGTAGAGTTCCGTGAAAAGGAAGCTGCGGACAAGCGCGGCGAGCATACGCCCGGGCGGCAGGGAAAAGGTCGGCAGGCTGCGCGACGCCCAGGGGCGCGCAGCCAGAGCCCCGGTCATGGCCGGGTCGAGCGGCAGCAGCCTGCGCGTTACCGGCGCCTGCCGGCCGTGCTCGGCCCGCTGCATGAACACCAGCGACACGGTGATGCCGGCATCGCCCCTGGCGCCCCGGATATCGTCGAGCAGGGTGATCAGACGCCCGGCAAGCCGGCCCAGCCCGTCGACATTCGCCGGCGGCAGCAGCGCGGGATCGGACGCAATGCCCTGGCCCGCGAGCGCATCCTCCATCTGGGCGCCGATGCAGATCACCCGCGCCGGTGCGTCGCCGCCGCGCAGAACCTCCTCCGCCAGCATCTCGTTGTAATTGCCGCAAAGCCCGTGATCGGAGCCGAAGGCGATCGTGATCCGGTCTCCGGCGACATCCTTGACCGGCGGCAACGGGCCTTGCGCGGCAATGAAGGCGTGCAGCCCGTCCAGGACCGTGGCGCGATATGCCTCGATGGCGCGGGCCGCCTGCTCGTAAGGCGCGGCATTGATCGCCGACACCGTCTTCATCGTGCGCACGATGCCGCGAATGCTGCGCATCGTGTCGGCGCGGCGCGTCAGCCGTTCAAGCGTCTGCGTCATCGGCTTTTCCCACGGTTTCGACGGCCTCGCGCGCCCTGGCGACAACCGCGGCGCGCACCGCGTCCGTCAGGGGTTCGTCTGCCGCGATGCCCGCGGCGAGGCCGGCATCATCCTCGCGGACGGCATGGCGGATCGCATCCATCGCGCGCCACGTCCGGTCCTCGTCCAGCCCGTCCAGCAGACCGTTGGTCGCGGCGATGAGGATGGCGAGCTGTTCGGCCGCCGGCATCGGATCACGCTCGGGCTGGCGCAGTGCCGCCCGCACCGCCGCCCCGCGCGCCAGCCGCGCGCGCGTGTCCTCGTCCAGCCGCGTGCCGAAGCGGGCGAAATCCTCCAGTTCCTCGAACTGCGAAAGCGTGACGCGCAGATTGCCTGCGACCTCGCGAAAGGCGCGGGCTTGGGCCTTGCCGCCGACGCGGCTGACCGAAACGCCCAGATCGACCGCCGGAAACTGGTTGCGCCGGACAAGGCGCGGCGACAGGTAAATCTGCCCGTCGGTGATCGAGATCAGATTGGTCGGGATATAGGCCGAAAGGTTCTCGGCCTGCGTCTCGACAACCGGCAGGGCGGTGATCGACCCGCGCCCTTCGCCGAACTGGCCCGCGCGCTCCAGAAGCCGTGCATGAATGAAGAAGATGTCGCCGGGAAAGGCTTCGCGTCCCGGCGGGCGGCGCAGAAGCAGCGACAGTTCGCGATAGGCGCGGGCGTGATGGGTCAGGTCATCCAGCACCAGCAGCACGTCATGCCCCATGGCCGCGAAGGCTTCGGCCATCGACATCGCGGCATAGGGCGCGACATAGACCAGCCCCGGCGCGTCCTCATCGCCCGCCGCCACGATGACGGTGCGCGCCATCATGCCGCCCTCGCGGATCGCGCCGATGACCTTGGCGACGGCATCGCCGCGCTGACCGATGGCGCAGTAGATGCAGTATACGCCGGTCTCGCGCTGATTGAGGATCGCATCCACCGCGATCGAGGTCTTGCCGGTCTGCCGGTCACCAATGATCAGCTCGCGCTGGCCCATCCCCACCGGGACTGCCGCGTCAACCGCCTTCAGCCCGGTGGCGAGCGGTCGCGACACCGCCCGCCGGTCGAGAATACCCGCCGCCGGCCATTCGGTGGGCCGGCGATGGTTCGTCTCGATCGGCCCCTGACCGTCGCGCGGTCGGCCAATCGCATCGACAACCCGCCCCAGAAGCGGCGCGCCGACCGGCACGTTGACGACACGACGGGTGCGGCGCACCGTCTCTCCCGGCACCACGTTTTCCGTGGGGCCGAGCAGAACGACGCCCAGCCGCCCCGGTTCCAGATCGAACACGATGCCCTTGACGCCCGAGGCGAATTCCAGCACTTCGTCGGCCAGCGCCGCGCCAAGGCCGGTGACGATGGCGACGCCGTCGCCGCCTTCCTCCACGCGGCCCATCTCGCTGACACGCGGCGGCGGCGGCGGACTGTCCAGAAGCTTCTGGATCAGATCGACCGTATCGGGTTCGGGTGCGCCTTCATTCGGCATCGCGCGCTCCCCTGGCCGCAAGGCCGTCCATGGATTCGTCCAGCATCGCCTCGAGGTCTTCGAGATAATCGTCGATCGTCCAGTCCACCTGCGCGCTGCCCAGTTTCAGGCTCAGGCCCGGCGAGCGGGCGGGATCGGTCTCGAAACTCAGGACGGCGCCCGGCGCGAGGGTACTCAGCGCATCCCGCAGACGGGCGCGCACATCCTCGGGCAACGGATCGCGCGTCAGCGCCACCGCCCGCTGCGCTTCGCCATGCAGCCTGTCGGCCACCTCGGGCAGACGCGTGACGGCGCGGGCGACAATGCGGCTCTCCAGCGTTTCATCCGCGAGATCGGTCAATGCCTTTCGGGTCAGCGACAACAGCGCCTCGGCACCGGTTTTCTGCAGCTCGGCCCGGTAGGCGCGCGCATCCTCGGCGCGTTGCGCGGCCCGCTCTGCCTGTTCGCGGTCGATCTTCTTGCGGGCCTCGGCCAGCATGTCGCGGCGTTCCTTCTCGGCCTCCTGCCGGGCAGCCTCCAAAGTCGCGGCGCGGCTGGCCTGCAGGGCCTCGATCCGGGTTTCATATTCGGCCTTCTGCTTTTCAGCCGCCGCCTCGACCCGCGCGGCTTCGCCCATACGCGTGGAAATCTCGCTCTCGCGCGCGTCGATGCCATCGAGAATCGGCCGGTACAGGAACCGTTTGAGCAGCCAGACGAGGACCAGGAAATTGCCGATCTGCGCGCCGACCGTGATCCAGTCGATCGACATGATATCAGCCCCCGGCCCCTTGCGCCGCCGCCTCGATCGCCGCGTTCCAGAACGGGTTGGCGAACAGCAGGATCATGGCGACGACGAAACAGTAGATGGCCGTCGACTCGATCATCGCGAGACTGACGAACAGCGTGCGCGACAGGGTCGAGGCGGAATCGGGCTGCTGCGCGATGGCGCTGAGCGCCGACGAGGCGGCGCGCCCCTCGCCCAAAGCGGGTCCGAGCGCGCCGAACGAAACCGTCAGCCCGGCGGTCAGAATCGAGATGAACGCAATGATGGAGAGGTCAGTCATGACATGTCCTTTTTATCGTCGGAAGCATCGGGCACGGCGGTGGCCGATGAAATGTAGACGGTCGCCAGAACGGCGAAGATATAGGCCTGGATGACACCCGTGAGCAGGCCAAGCATGTCCATGACCACCGGAAAGAAGAACGGCGCGATGGACAGCAGGATGGCGGCAATGACCGCACCGCTCATGATGTTGCCGTAAAGGCGGATGGCGAGCGAAACCCCGCGTGACGCCTCGCTGATGACGTTGAAGGGCAGCATGATGATCGAGGGCTCGGCATAGGTCTTCAGGTAGCCGCCAAGGCCACGGCTGCCGATCCCGAAGACCGGAACTGCCACCAGCACGGAGAGCGCCAGCGCCACCGTGGTCGAAAGCGACGCGGTCGGCGTGTCGAAACCGGGCACGACCATGAGAAGATTCGCGGTCACGATGAACAGGAACAGCGTGCCGACGAAATAGAGAATGCGCGGATCGCGATGGCTCGTCACCTCCGCGATCTGGCCGACAATGCCGCTGACCACGACCTCGAGCGCGGTGCGCCAGCGGCTCGGCGGCACATCCGGGCGCAGCTTGCGGGTGATCAGCGCCGACAGCCCGACAAGCAGCGCCATGATGATCCATGTATTGACGATCGTGGCGTTGATGCCGATGCCGAACACGGTGAAGACGATCGTGTCGTCGGGCGTCAGTTGCATTTCGGGACCTCGCGCGCTTCGCCCGATCGCACCACGGCCACGATGATCGTGCGCGTCACGAGAAAGCCAATGGCAAAGGCGACGAGCGCCTGCGCGCCCATGCCCGCGACCCACCAGCCGATCCCGAGCAGGGCGGCGATGCGCAGCGCGGCGCTGACAAACAGCAGCAATGCCGGGCGCGACCGACGCATGACAAACCGTATGCCCAGCGCCAGACCGGCCAGAAACAGGCCGGCCGCCGCGGCGCCGGCCAGCAGGCCGGGCACCACCAATGTCCAGTCAAGAGCGATCATCGTCATTCCCTTCCTTTACAACCCAGCCCCAGGCGATGAAGGCGCCGACGACAACGCCCCCGAGCAGTAGCGCCAGCGTCCAGGAAAACCCCTGCGGCGCCACGCGATCCAGCCAGAGGCCCAGAAGCGCGCCGCCCACCGTGGGCACGGCCACGGACCAGCCGATCATACCGAAGGTTCCGAATCCGCGCAGCGGGCTCGGCCCGGGGTTGTCGCGCGCCTTCTTCATCCGCCCGGCGCGGCGGCCGATTTCGTCGGTGGAGCGGTCGTCCTCTTCGTTCATGGCTGCATTTTCCTCAGACTGGCGAAACGGCGCACCATCTCGGCCTCGAACCGCGAAAGGGCGGCGCGGGCCACGCGTTCCTCGTCCTCGAGTTCGGCGAAGCTGCGGACCACGCGGTCGCGCAGACTTTCCAGATCATCGCTTTCGATCCCGCGCCGCGCCGCGACCTCGACGGTATGTCCCTTTTTCACCAGGACGCCCTCGTCCATGCCGAAGAACCGCTCCCGCCCGTCCGGCTCGCTCAGCACAAGAACCGACGGCACCAGCGCCGTGACGAAATCCACATGGTTGGGCAGAATGCCGAAGCCCCCGTCCTCCGCCTCGGCCCTGAGGCGCGTAGCAGCCCCCTCAAACAACACGGAAGAGGGCAGACGCAGATGAACCTGCATTTGCGACGCCATGCTCATGTCGCCGCCTCGCCAAGCTCTTTCAGGCTGCCGATCATGTAATAGGCGCTTTCCGGCTGGTCGAAGCTGGTTTCGGACAGGATCGCCTCGCATCCGTCCAGCGTCTCGTCGATGGAAACGAGCCTGCCCGTCGTTCCGGCGGAAGCGCCGACGGTGAAGAATGGCTGGGTCAGGAACCGCTCAAGCCGCCGGGCGCGGGCGACGACGGCGCGGTCATGCGTCGACAGTTCCTCGATTCCCAGCATGGCGATGATGTCGCGCAGATCCTCGTATTCCGCGAGCGTCCGGCGCACCGCGCGCGCCGTGTCATAGTGGCGCTGGCCCACCACGTTGGGCGTCAGCATGACCGATGTCGATGCCAGCGGATCCACCGCCGGGTAGAGACCTTCGCTCGCGCGCTTGCGCGACAGCACCACCGAAGCGGAAAGATGCGAGAAGATATGCGCCGCCGCAGGATCGGTGAAATCGTCGGCCGGAACGTAGACCGCCTGGATCGAGGTGATCGCGCCCTTGCGGGTTGAGGAAATCCGCTCTTCCAGCTCCGCAAGCTCCGTCGCCAGCGTCGGCTGATAGCCCACGCGGCTGGGCATCCGGCCCAAAAGCCCGGACAGTTCTGAGCCCGCCTGCACGAATCGGAAGATGTTGTCGATCAACACCAGCACGTCCTGGCCGCGCGTATCGCGGAAATATTCGGCCATCGTCAGCGCCGATTTGCCGACGAGGAACCGCACGCCCGGCGCCTCGTTCATCTGGCCGAACAGCATCACCATCTTGTCGCGAACGCCAGCCTCGCCCATCTCGCGCCAGAGTTCCTCGGCCTCGCGCGAGCGTTCGCCGATGCCGCAGAACAGGCTGACGCCGTGATGATGCTCGACGGTGTTGTGGATAAGCTCGCTCAGAAGAACCGTCTTGCCCACGCCCGCACCGCCGAAAAGCCCGGTCTTGCCGCCGCGTTCGATCGGCGACAGCAGGTCGATCGCCTTGATCCCGGTCTCAAGCACTTCCGCGCGCAGCACCCGGTCCGAAAGATGCGGCGGCGCGGCGTGAATCAAGCGGCGATCCTCGGCCTCCGGCGGAGGCAGACCGTCGAGCGGCCTGCCGAACATGTCGAGCATCCGCCCCAGAACCGCCTCGCCCACCGGAACCGTGATCCCGGCGCCGGTATCGGTCACCGCAGCGCCCAGCGCCAGGCCCCCGACAACGCTCAACGCGATACAGCGCACGGTGCGCTCGCCCACCACGGAGGCAACCTCCATCGGAATGTCGCCAGCCATGAGAAGACTGTTGATGCCGGGAACCCTGTCCTCAAACGCCACGTCGATGATCCCGCCCCGGATCGCCACGACAGACCCGCGGGCCTCTCCGGCATCCAGGACACCTTCATCCGGCTTTACATCCTGCATAGGCGACCTCCCGGGCGGCGTTCGGTCATCACGTTGCGGCCATGCCTCCGTCCACCGGATATTGCGCGCCGGTGATGAAGGCGGATTCATCGGAAGCAAGGAACAGCACGAGATTGGCGATGTCGCTGCTTTCACCATAACGGCCCAAAGGAATGGTGGAGGCAAGCTGATTCTTGATCTCCTCGCCATGGCCGGGGCTGAACCCGTCTTCGAGCGAGCGCATCATGCGCGTGTTGACCGGCGAGGGATGGATGGAGTTGACCCGCACATTGGCGCTTGCCGCCTCCACTGAAGCAGCGCGCGTCAGTCCCACCACCGCATGTTTCGAGGTGATGTAGGGAGCGACATTGGGGCTGCCCTTCAACCCTGCAATCGACGACATGTTGATGATGCTGCCGGATTTCTGCTCGATCATCACCGGCAGAACATTCTGGAGACCCAGGAAGGGGCCGCGCACATTGACGGCGATGACCCGGTCGAAATCCTCGATCTTCTGCTCGGTCAACGGGGCGACCTTGCCCTCAATCCCGGCATTGTTGAAGAAAATGTCGATCCGGCCGAACCGTTCCACGGTTTCTCGGACATAACGTGCGGTGTCTTCCGGCGAGGAGACGTCGGCCGCGACCGTCAGAACATCGGACGAGCCAAGCGTTTCGGCCGCCGTCTTCAGATCCTCCTCGCGCAGGTCGACCAGCGCCACACGCGCGCCTTCCGCCAAGAAAAGCCGTGCGGTCTCAAGTCCGATTCCGGCGGCCCCGCCGGTAATGAGTGCGGTCTTGTCCTTCAGACGTTGCATGGTTCTTTCCTTCCCTCAGCTTGTTTCCGCAGTTATGCGGGTCCCGGCCCGCTTCTCCAGAATGGCGGTGGCCTGATCGAGCCGGCCGATCCCGGCCAGTCCGCCATGGCCTGCAAAATCCGCCGCGGCCTTGATCTTCGGCCCCATCGACCCGGCCGGCAGGTCGAGCGAACGGGCCTTCTCAGGCGTAAGTTCGGCAATCGCCGCCGCGTCATCCGTGCCAAAACCGGTGTAGACCGCATCCACATCGGTCAGCAAAAGCAGCGCATCGGCGCCGAGCTGTTGCGCCAGAAGGGCGCTGGCCGCGTCCTTGTCGATCACCGCCTCAATGCCGGTCATGCTGCCATCCGGCATGCGCAGCACGGGAATGCCGCCGCCGCCGGTGCAGATCACGATCACGCCCTGATCCAGCAGAAGCCGCAGCACCCTGATATCCGGGATTTCCTGCGGCGCGGGCGACGGCACGACCCGCCGCCACTTGTCGCCATCCTGCGCAATGGTCCAGCCCGCCGCCTTGGCGCGCGCCTCGGCCTCCTCGCGCTCATAGACCGGCCCGATGAACTTGGTCGGCTTGCCGAAGGCCGGGTCGCGCCCGTCGACGACGACCTGCGTCAACAGCGTGGCGACCGGCTGAGCATGATCGAGCGCGTTTTCAAGCTCCTGCTCGATCATATAGCCGATCATGCCGCCGGTTTCCGCACCGAGCACATCCAGCGGATAGGCTTCGTCCGGCTTGTAGGCCGCGCCCTGCAACGCCAGAAGGCCCACCTGCGGGCCGTTGCCATGGGTGACGACCAGACGGTGACCGGCCTTGACGATGCGGGCCAGCGCTTGCGCCGCAGCGCGGACATTGGCGCGCTGGTTTTCCGCCGTCAGCGGCTCTCCGCGCTTCAGCAGGGCATTGCCGCCCAGTGCGGCCACGACAAGCATGGTCAACCTCCCAGCGTGGCGACCAGTACGGCCTTGATGGTGTGCATCCGGTTTTCCGCCTGATCGAACACGATCGAGGCGGGACTTTCGAACACCTCTTCGGTGACCTCCATCGCATCGAGGCCGAACTGATCCATGATTTCCTTGCCGACGCTGGTATCGGTGTTGTGGAAGGCCGGCAGGCAATGCATGAACTTCGTGCGCGGATTGCCGGTCTTTTCCATCACCGCGCGCGTGACCTGATAGGACTTGAGAAGGTCGATGCGCTCGGCCCATTTCTCCTTGCCCTCGCCCATGGACACCCAGACATCGGTGTAGAGGAAATCCGCGCCCTTCACGGCCTCGTCCACATCCTGTGTCACGGTGATGCGCGCGCCGGTTTCCGCCGCGATACCTTCCGCCTCCTTGCGGATCTCGACCGTCGGCCACAGGCTTTCCGGCGCGCAGAGCCGCACATCCATGCCCATCTTGGCCCCGCCGATCAGCAGGCTGTCGCCCATATTGTTGCCCGCGTCACCCATGAAGCAGTAGGCGATCTCGCGCAGGGGCTTGTCGCAATGTTCCTGCATGGTCAGGAAATCGGCGAGGATCTGTGTCGGGTGGAACTCGTCCGTCAGCCCGTTATAGACCGGCACACCCGACCATTTGGCGAGCGTCTGCACCACCTCCTGCCCGAAGCCGCGATACTCGATCGCATCATAGACGCGGCCGAGCACCCTTGCGGTATCCTTGACGGTTTCCTTGTGGCCCATGTGGTTGCCGGACGGGCCGAGATAGGTGACCGTCGCGCCCTGATCATGGGCCGCCACTTCGAAGCCGACACGGGTGCGGGTGCTGTCCTTCTCGAAGATCAGCGCGATTTCCTTGCCTCTGAGCGTCGGCACCTCGGTGCCTGCATATTTCGCGGTCTTCAGATCGGCCGCGAGCTTGAGAAGGAAGGCGATTTCCTGGGGGGTGAAATCGCGCAGGGTCAGGAAATGGCGGTTCTTCAGATTGTAAGCCATGGTTTATCTCCTCAGGCCGGATCGCGCATTGTCGGGCAGGACATGCAGCGGCTGCCGCCGCGTCCGCGTCCGAGTTCGGCGCCGGGCAGTTCGATCACCTCGATGCCTTCGGCGCGCAGCGCCGCATTGGTGTCGTCGTTGCGGTCATAGCCCATCACCAGACCGGGCCTGAGCGCCAGCACGTTGTTGCCGTCGTTCCACTGCTCGCGCGACTGTTCGAACGGATCGCTGCCGCCGGTGGGAATGACCTTCAGCCGCTTGAAGCCCATCGCATCGGCCACGACCTCGAACAGCGGGCGTTTATCGTGACGCATGTCGATCGGCTTGCCGCCCTCGCCGGGGTGCAGGTCGTAGCAGGTCATCTCGTCGGCAACTTCCTTGAAGCTGGTCACGACATCGCCGCCGCAGAAGGTGAAGACCGTGTCGAGATGCATGGCGGACCGTTCCTTCGGCATCTGGCAGGCGATCACCCGTTCGGCGCGGCCCTGGCTGAACAGCGCCTCGGCCAGAAGCCCGACGGCCTGCGGCGAGGTGCGCTCGCCCATGCCGACCAGAACCAGGCCGTTGCCGACCGGCATCTGGTCGCCGCCTTCAAGCGTGGCAAGCCCGTGATCGGCCAGCGGATCGCCCCAGATCACCTCGACCTTGCCCGCGAATTTCGGGTGGAACCGGTAGATCGCGGCGGTCAGCAGGGTTTCCGGGCGGCGCGCCTGCCAGTACATCGGGTTCAGCGTGACGCCGCCATAGAGCCAGGCCGAATTGTCGCGGGTGAACAGGAAATTCGGCAGTGGCGGCAGAATGAAACCGTGATAGCCGAGATAACTGCCGAACATGCCCTTGGCCTCAAACGGCAGATCGGCGACCGTCAGCCCGCCGATCAGATATTCGGCAAGCTTGGCGCCCTCAAGCGTGTCCATCCAGTCGCGCAACTCCCGCTGCATGCCGATGCCGACATGCTGGGCCGAGATGCGGTTGTCGAGCACCCATTTGCGGGCCTCGGGGTTGTCCAGAATCTCCGCCAGCATCGCGCCGGTTTCCAGCACCTCGACGCCTTCGTTGCGCATCGCCTCGCCAAAGGCGTCGTGGTCCTTCTGCGCCTGCTTGACCCAGAACACGTCGTCGAAAAGCAATTGCTCGCAATTGTCGGGCGTGAGCCGCCGGTGCGCGAGGCCGGGCCGGCAGATGATGACCTGCCGCAACTTGCCGCTTTCGGAATGAACCCCGAGTTGATGACTGGTCATAACGGACCTCTCTTTCACAGTAATGCGCCGATACTCAGCACGACCGAGATGAAGACCAGAAGGATCAGCATCAGCGGCCAGATGAAGACGATCCAGCGATCATAGGACACCCGCCCGATGGCAAGCCCGCCAATGACCACTGCGAAGGTCGGATTAATCAGGTTCACCAGCCCGTTTGCGGACTGATAGGCCGTGACCACAAGATCGCGTCCGACGCCGGCAAAGTCGGAAAGCGGCGCCAGAATGGGCATCGACAGCACCGCCAGACCCGATGATGACGGGACGAAGAAGCTCATGCCGAGCTCGATCCAGAACATCACATTGATGAAGGCCAGCTCGCCGAGCCCGCCGAGCGTCTGTTCGGCGCCGTGCAGGATCGTGTCGGCGATCAGCCCGTTTTCCATGATGACGACGATGCCGCGCGCCAGCCCGACCACGAGCGCTACGCCCAGAAGATCGCGCGCGCCGTCAACGAAATTACCGGTGAGGTGTTTTTCGCCCTGCCGCGAGATCAGTCCGATGACGATGGCCGAACCGAGGAACAGCGCGCTCATCCGCGCCATCCACCAGCCCTGGCTGGAGACACCCCAGATCATCACCGCGAAGGTGGTGGCAAAGATCACCAGAACGATCTTCTGGATGCCACTCAGCTTCGCCTCGGTTTCTTCCCCGAATTTGTCCTGAAGAAAGATCTTTTTATGGGCCTCGGCCTGTTTCGCGACGACCGAGCGTGACGGATCGGTCCTGACCCGATGGGCATAGCGCATGACATAGGCCGCGCAGATCACCAGACCGCCCAAGAGGAGCACCAGCCGCAGGATCAACCCGTCGGTGAAGGGAATGCTTGCCGCATTGGAGGCAATCACGGTGGCGAAGGGGTTGATCGTCGACCCGAGCACGCCGATGCCCGCGCCGATCAGGATGATCGCGACCCCCGTCACGGCGTCGTAGCCCGCGGCGATCATGACCGGGATCAGGATGGCATAGAAGGCCAGCGTCTCTTCAGCCATGCCATAGGTGGTGCCGCCCAGCGCGAAAAGACCCATCATGATCGGAATGATCCATATCTGGTGCCCCTTCATGTCGAACATCGCCGCCTTGATCCCCTTGTCGATCGCGCCGGTGGCATTCACCACGCCGAGGAAGCCGCCCAGGAACAGAACGAAAAGCGCCACGTCGATGGCGTTGGCCGCATAGCTGTCGGGATTGTAGAACCCGGCAATCGGCGCCAGCATCACGTCGACGAAGCCCTGCGGGTTGGGGTCGACCTCGTGATAGGTGCCGGCGACCGCGATTTCGCGCCCGACCTCCTCATTCATCACCCGGTCATACTGGCCGGCCGGAATGATCCAGGTCAGCGCGGCCACGAACACGATCAGAAGAAACAGGATCGTGTAGGCTGTCGGAAAACGGGATGTAAGCTCTGGCGCCGGTTCGCCCGGCGGCGTGGTCTGATCGGTCATGTGCGGTCCTCCGGCTGACAAGGGAGCTCCCCCGGCTTGCGCCCTGAAGGGTCCTTTCGAAATGGACCTGAGCCGAATTCCCGCGGCATCGCATTGACCGAGGTTAACGCGCCGGGATTTGAAATGGCGCGAAAGCGCTTAACAGGCAACATAAGTGGCGTCGGCTCTTCAGCTCGGCACAGTGCCGCCAACGGCAGCCGATGAGACGAAAGCCCACCGCATCAAAGCCCCACGCTCAAAGCGCAAGCTGCGCTGACTGTGTTGCCGGCGGTTGCGTGGAGATGTCGGTTTGAGGCGGAAACGTCATCATATCATCCCTGTCTTGTGCGTGCGGTCCATGATATGGCGCTCCAGATCGAGAATATCGCCCTACAGTCAGAGCACATCATCTCTATGGGGCGGTGTCTTGAATGCAAATCGGGTTCGCTCATCTTTCATGGAGGCCGCCCTCATGCAGACACATCAGCCTTTGATATGCGAAAAGGCCGCTTCCCGATCACCCGCATCGGCCTGAAGCGCGGCGAACCGGTGCTCGAAATCCTGCGCCAGGTCTTCCACCGAGATTTCGGAAAACTGCTGCAACAGCCGGCGCTCGGCCTCTTGCATCGCGAGATCAAGCCGGGCGTCGACGGCCTTCTCCACCAGACAATCGGCGGGTTCGGCGCCGGGGCCGATGTTGAACAGAGGCGGGCTGCCGATCGCCTCGTAGACATCCAGCAGCGATATCGCGCTCAAGGGCCGCGCCAGCTGCCAGCCGCCGCCATGGCCCTTTTCCGAGATCAGGATTTCCTTGTCCCTGAGGCCCGCCATCATGCGCCGCACCACGACAGGGTTGGTCGAGATCATCCCGGCGATCTGATCCGACGTCGCGCGCTCGACATGCCGGTCGAGATGGATCAGCACGTGCAGCATGCGGGAGAGGCGGAGATCGCGCGGCATGAAATGGGCTCCTGGCGTTTGGGCATCTTTTGTTTAGCATCCATCACGCAACAATGAAAGTTTCATGTCTTGCCAGGTTTTGTGATTTCATGTAACTCATAAAAATACATTAAAACCGAACACAGGAGCAGGCTATGGATCATGATGTTCTCATTATCGGCGGCAGCTTTGCCGGCATGTCCGCCGCCATGCAGCTGGCGCGGGCGCGAAAGGCGGTGCTGGTGCTGGATACCGGCATGCCCAGAAACCGGTTCGCTGAAGCATCGCACGGGTTTCCGGGACAGGACGGGCAAAGCCCGGTCGCGATCAAGGCGCGGTTGCGCGAAGAGCTGAGCGCCTATCCGACCGTTCGTTTTCGCGATGAAGCGGCACTTTCAGCCCGGCGGGAGGGCGAAGGTTTCCGCGTGACGCTGGCGGGCGGCAGCGACGTCGCCGCCCGGCGGATCGTTCTGGCCTATGGTGTGCGCGACAGCCTGCCGGATCTGCCCGGCCTTGCCGAACGCTGGGGCGCAAGCGTGCTGCATTGCCCCTATTGCCACGGCTATGAGCTCGACCGGCAGCCCGTCGGCGTGCTGGCGCGCGATGAGATGGCCTTCCATCAGGCGATGCTGCTGCCCGACTGGGGGCAGACGACGCTGTTTACGGGGAGAGCATTCCATCCGACTGATGAGGAAGTGCAATCGCTGAAGAGCCGGGGCGTGCAGATCGAGGAAACGCCGGTGGTGGAACTTATCGGAACCGGTCCGGCGCTTGAAGCGGTGCGGCTGGAAGACGGACGGATGGTTCCGCTTGCGGGGCTGTTCCTCGCGCCGCAGACAGCGCCCTCCAGCGACATCGCGGCGCAACTGGGCTGCGAACTGCGGGACGGGCCGACCGGGCCTTATGTTGCCGTCGACCAGATGCAGGCGACGACGGTTGCCGGTGTCTTCGCCGCCGGCGATCTGGCCAGTCCGATGCCGAACGCGACGCTGGCAGCCGCGGCGGGGGTGATGGCCGGCGGCGCTGCCCATCGCTCGCTGATCTTCGACCCCGATTTCAGACCGCAGAATGGGAGGGCATCGTGATGCAGGCGGTCGCACAGGATGAATTCTGGAACGATCTCTATTCCAAGGCCACGCCAACCTCATCCGGAAAGCCGGGGATGGCGCTTGCCCAGTTTGCCGGTCCGCTTGTCGCCGGCGCGGCGCTGGAGCTAGGCTGCGCCAAGGGCGATGACGCCGTCTGGCTCGCCGGGCGAGGCTTTAAGGTGACGGCCGTCGATATATCCTCCGTCGCGCTGGAATATGCCGCGGAGAATGCGCGGCGCGCCGGCGTCGCGGAGCGCATGCGCTTCGAGGTGCATGATCTCGCCATTTCCTTCCCCGAGGACGACTATGATCTGGTGACGGCAAGCTTTCTGCATTCCCCGCACGACTGGCCGCGCACCCGGGTTCTGGCGCGCGCCGCCAGTGTCGTCAGGCCGGGCGGACATCTGCTGATCGTCGAGCATGGCTCGTACGCGCCATGGTCATGGTCGTCGAATGAGACGCCGCCGCCCACCGCCGAGGAGACGTTTCGCGCGATGGATATTGTCGCCCATGACTGGCAAAGAAACTGCGTCTGCCAGATCGAGCGCGTGGCAAAGGGGCCGGGCGGACAGACCGCGCTGGTGAAGGACAATATCATCTTCCTTCAACGCATCGGCTGAGCAGAGCTGCTATGGGCTCTTGGTAAGACGAGATCACTTCTCTATCATGACGTGGATTCGACCATAAGTTCACATTTATGACTGGGATTCATGCTCCATGATCGACATCCAGCCCCTCACCATTCTGCGCGAGATTGACCGGACGGGCAGTCTGACCCAGGCGGCCGAGCAGTTGAACCTGACGCAATCGGCCGTCAGCCATGCCATCCGCCGCTTCGAGGACCGCTATGGCGTCAAGCTCTGGGAGCGCGAGGGGCACAAGCTGCGCCTGACGCTTGCCGGAGACTATCTTCTCGGCCTTGCGCAGCGGGTGCTGCCGCAACTGGAACATGGCGCGACGGTGATCGAGGATTATGCGCGCGGGCGGCGCGGCGCGATCCGGGTGGGGATGGAGTGCCACCCCTGCCAGGACTGGCTGATGCGCGTGGTCGACCCGTTCCTGGCGGAATGGCCGGATGTCGAACTGGACGTGACCACGGCCTTTCAGTTCGGCGGGCTGGCCGCGCTTTTGAGCCACGAAATCGATATTCTCGTCACCCCCGATCCGATCGAGCGCGCGGGGCTCGAATACAGGCCTGTCTTCGATTACGAACTGGTTCTGGCCGTGGCCGAAACGCATCCGCTCGCGCGAAAACAATCGGTCGAGCCGGAGGACCTGGCGGGCGAAACCCTGATCACCTATCCGGTTTCCCGCGAAAGGCTCGATATCTTTACCCGCTTTCTCGTGCCCGCCCATGCCCTGCCGCGCCGCCACCGCACAGTGGAGACGACCGACCTGATGTTGCGGCTGGTGGCGTCCGGCCGCGCCGTCAGCGCCACCCCCGACTGGCTTCTGCGCGAGGCCAAGGGGGTGACGGGCGTGCGGATTGGCGAAGGCATCGCCAAATCCATCCATCTCGGCCACCGCAAGGGCACCCGGGCCGCTTACATGGATGGTTTCATGGGGTTGGCCGAGGCCGTTCAGATCTGAGCCCTCGCTGGAGGGCCGGCGACGCCTGGTCGTTTGTCGTGCCCATGCAACGAACGGGCATCGTCGCGCGGCGGCTCCGAAACGGATCGTCTCAACATGACGACGTGTCATGTTTTTCTGAAAAATAATCATTTTTTATCATGGGAAAACTCGGGCATACAACACCCAACGCCTGAGCCGTCGTCTCATGAAGACGGCCGACGGGGCAGGCTCGACAGGCCTCGAAAACGCAATCAATGCCAGCGCGCGCTTTCTCGGAAGCCAGGATACCACGATGACCAATGACCTCACCTTCACGATCAAGAGCATTCGTTTCGACGAAAATTACGAGCCGTCCGATGCCACGCGGACGACCACCAATTTCGCGAACCTGGCGCGCGGCGAGCGCCGGCAGGAGAACCTGCGCAACGCGTTGCGCATGATCGATAATCGTTGCAACGATCTCGCGCATTGGGACAATCCGGAAAGCGACCGTTACGCGGTCGAGCTCGACATCATTTCCGCCGAACTGGATATTGGCGGCAATGGCCAGGCTTTCCCGGCCATCGAGGTGCTGAAGACGACGATCCTCGATCGCAGGACCGGCGCGCGGATCGAAGGCATCGTGGGAAACAACTTCTCCTCCTATGTGCGCGACTATGATTTCAGCATCCGGCTACCCGAGCATAACAGGGACCGGGCAGGTTTCAGCGTGCCGGAAGATTTTGGCGAGTTGCACGGAAAGCTCTTCCAGTGCTTCGTGAATTCGAAGGCGTACAAGGCGCATTTCCGCAAGCCCCCGGTCATCTGCCTCAGCGTTTCGGAAAACAAGATCTACCGCCGCACCGCAAACCGGCACCCCGTCCTGGGCGTTGAATACGAGGCCAACGAGCCGTCGCTGACCGAGCAGTATTTCCGCAAGATGGGATTGCAGGTGCGCTATTTCATGCCGCCCGAATGCGCGGCGCCGCTGGCCTTCTATTTCTTCGGAGACCTGCTCAACGACTACACCAATCTGGAACTGATCGGCACCATCAGCACCATGGAGACGTTCCAGCGGATCTACCGGCCGGAGATCTACAACGCGAACTCGGTTGCGGGCCAATGCTACAAACCGAACCTGAAGCAGAACGACCATTCGCTCACCCGTATCGTCTATGACCGGGAGGAACGAACCCGGCTCGCCATCGAGCAAGGCAGGTTCGCGGAGGAGCATTTCATCAAGCCCCACGCATCCCTTCTGGGCCGATTGTCAGCGCAACACGCCCTTTGACCCATCCAAGAACCTACAAGGTCGCGATCATGAACAAACTGCTCCCCACATCGACCGCCGGCAGCCTGCCCAAGCCCGCCTGGATCGCAGAGCCGGAAAAGCTCTGGTCCCCCTGGAAGCTCGAGGGCGATGAACTGGCCGAGGGCAAACAGGATGCGCTGCGGCTGACGCTGGCCGAGCAGCAGCGCGCGGGCATCGATATCGTCAGCGATGGCGAACAGACGCGCCAGCACTTCGTCACGACCTTCATCGAGCATCTCGATGGCGTCGATTTCGAGAAGCGCGAGACGGTCAGGATCCGCAATCGCTATGATGCCAGCGTTCCGACCGTTGTCGGCGCCGTGTCGCGCGAAAAGCCGGTCTTCGTCGAAGATGCGAAATTCCTGCGCAGCCTGACCGACGGTCCGATCAAGTGGGCGCTGCCCGGTCCGATGACGATGATCGACACGCTTTATGACGCCCATTACCAGAGCCGTGAAAAGCTTGCCTGGGAGTTTGCCAAAATTCTCAATCAGGAAGCGCGCGAGCTGGAAGCGGCCGGCGTGGACATCATCCAGTTCGACGAGCCCGCCTTCAACGTGTTCTTCGACGAGGTGAATGACTGGGGCATTGCCACGCTCGAAAGGGCGATCGAAGGGCTGAAATGCGAAACGGCGGTTCACATCTGCTATGGCTATGGCATCAAGGCCAATACCGACTGGAAGAAGACGCTGGGCTCCGAATGGCGGCAGTATGAAGAAACCTTCCCCAAGCTTCAGGCCTCCAATATCGATCTGGTCTCGCTGGAATGCCACAACTCGCATGTGCCGATGGAACTGATCGAACTGATCCGCGGCAAGAAGGTGATGGTCGGGGCGATCGACGTGGCGACCAACGCCATCGAAACGCCGGAGGAGGTCGCCGCGACTCTCCGCAAGGCGCTCCAATTCGTCGACGCGGACAAGCTCTACCCCTGCACCAATTGCGGCATGACGCCGCTTGCGCGCAGCGTCGCCCGCGGCAAGCTGCAAGCCCTTTCGGCAGGCGCGGAAATCATCCGGCGGGAAATCGCGGCTGTATAAGCCCACTGAAATGGCTCTGAAATTCTCGGCAAAGCGCCGGAGGGAAAGCTCGCTGCCTCATTGCCGGGAAGCGTAGCCGCCTGCCAAAGGCGGTCCGGCAGACTACGTCTCGCGCGCAGCGCTTCGCGCGATCGCGGCAATAGGCCTGTCCTCGTCACGGCGTCCATCTCGACTTCCGGGATGAAAGCGAACTTCAGGAATGGAGCCAGCAACAAGCCGCAGGAAACCCGGCGGTAACATCGAATCTTCAACGATCGCTTTGATGACAGGCCTCATCCATCCTGCGACCGCTCTCGCCGCAGCGCTGGCCTTCATCGGCCTTGACGGCGGCCTGTACGAGGCCGGTGTGATTGATCCCGCCTGGCCTCGACGACCGGGCCTGATACAGCCCGATCATGGCGGCCTTTCACGCAAGTGCTTCTGGATACCGGCCCCAGGCCATAGCTTTGTGCGGATCTCACGGCCTGCGATATAATGCATTTAGTAGCGGGTATAAGCAGCACCAGCATCTGCGTTGCCTTCCCGAGGCTGGGTTACCCCGCCATCAGGCTCCTCCTGGCGGTGCTTAATAATCCGATCCGGTTTGATGATTGTTGCCGTGACAACCGGAAAGGAAACCTACAATTTTTGCTTCGAGAGCGGATTTTTTTCCAAGACAAGTGGGCTGGTGGTCCGGCTTCAGAAATAAAATCGCGAGGGCCGCAGCCCGTCGAGTTCCGTTGCCGCCGTGCCATCCAGCATCTCCCGAGCGGCGAGGTCGGCCCAGACCGGTCCCCAGCCGATGCCGCCGTGGGAAACCGCGAAATAGAATCCGGCAAGCCACGGCAAGAAGCCGATGACCGGTCCGCCCGGCGGGATCGCGCGAATGCCGACCCGCATGGCTGACGGCTCAAGCCCTTCGAGCGACGGAACGGCGCTGGCGACATCGGCTAGCATATCAGTTCCTGAAATGCCGTTCTTGCCATGGGTTGCCGTCAGCCCCTCGCCGCGCCAGTGAATGGCCGTGCCGTGGTCGCGATCCGGCCGCAGGAGCCAGTTTGCGCCGTTGATCACGCGTTGTGGCAGATCAGGGCGTCCTGCACCCGCATAAACCATGACGCCGGGCACGAGTTCGAGCGGCATGGCAAGCCCGGCCATGGCAGCGATGTGGGTCGCGTGGCCGCCGGCCGCGTTGACGACAATATCTGCGCCGATCCGCGCGCCATCCTCAAGCACGAGGCCGCTGACGCCTTCGGCGCGATACTCGATCGCCGCTACGCCGCTGCCGATCCGCAATTCACCGCCGCTGAGGGTAAAAACCCGGATCAGTTGTTCGATCATCGCCGGCGCGTCAACCCAGCCCGAACGCAGTTCGAAGGCCACACGCTCGTCTTCCGGCAAGCGGAGTTGCGGCTCGATATCGCTGACTTCGTTTGGGGAAAGGACCTCGACCTGCGCTCCGGCTTCCCTGCTGAGCGCCACCGCCTTGTCGAAGTCGGGAACGGCGCTTGCGACCGTCAGCGTCCCCGACCAGTCCAGCCAGTCGCCGCCCAGTTCCTCTGCCAGCCGGTCGAAGCGCGCATTCACCGAGAGGCGCAACTGCCGGCGGCCGGGCATTTCCGGCCAGCTCAGTTGCGGAAAGGAGGACAGCCACGAGAAGGAGGCGCCGCTCGTGCCCGTTCCCGGCGCGCTCTTGTCGATCAGGACGACGTCGGCCCCGCGCTTCTTCAGGCGATAGGCAATGTTCGCGCCGATTGCGCCGGCGCCGATAACTGCGATTTTCATGGTCGCGACCGGAAAATTTCGGGTGAAAGATCGCTCACCGAAGAGCAGCCTAGATGGCCGAGGGTCGTCCAGAACTCATCCTTCAGAAGATCGAGCACGCGTTTCACGCCGGCCTCGCCGTCCGCGGCAAGCCCCAGCGCGCAGCTTCGGCCAAGGGCGACCGCATCGGCGCCGAGCGCGAGCGCGGTGGCGATGTCGCTGCCGCGCCGGATGCCGCTGTCGAAGACGATCGGGACATCGGCCCCGGCCTCGGCGCGAACCTCGGCAAGCGTGTTAATCGAGGCCGGCTCGCGATCAATCGTCCGGCCGCCGTAATTCGAGACGTAGAGCCCCTCGGCGCCGGCCGAAAGGGCGGCACGCGCATCGGCCTTGCTGGAAACGCCCTTGACGATGCAGGGCAGCGGCGCCTCGGCAATCACGCGCGCCGCCTTTGCCCAGTCCCAGCGCGGCTTCGTAAAGTCCAGGAGTTCGCGCAGCATCGCCTGGTCCGATTTTCCCGGCCCGAAATTCGACGGCTTTCCCGCTCCCGGCATCGAGAATCGGTCTTCCATCATCCGCTCACGCCACTGGCGGATCGGCGAGTAGGTCACGCAGATGCGTTCATAGCCGGCGTCCTTCGCGCGATGCATCATGTCGATGACATGGTTTTCCTCGCCGCAGAACGTCATCTGGAAGATGACGGCCGCAGGCGAAGCCGCGCGCACCTCTTCCAGCGAATGTCCGGCAGCGACCGGAACCATCTGGCGAATGCCGGCGGCATGGGCCGCACGGCCAACAGCGAGCATGCCGTCTGTATGAAACAGCGTTTCCCCGCCGCCGAACGGCGCGGTGAAGGCGGGAAAGGAAAGCTCATGGCCGAATACGGTCGTGCGCGTATCCGGGTTGGCGACGCCGGCAAAGAGCGGAGCGTCGAATAGATAGGCATCGAACGCCGAGACATTGCTCCGCGCCGTCACTTCGTCGCCCGTGCCGCAATGCATGTAGTTCCAGACCGCGTCCGAGAGATTGTGCCGCGCGGCGGCATGGATGCCCCTGAGAGAGGCGTATTTTTCGCGCGTGGCATAGCGATCGTCGCGGCGGACTTCTTCGTCTCTATCGGTCACGTTCATCTCCTGTCGGTTGGAAGGGCCGCGACCGTCGTTCGGCGTGACGGGCAAGGCGCGCGCGGATGGCGTCGGGGTCTGTGGAAGGCGTCGAGGCAAGCAATTGCCGCGTATAGGGGTGGGTCGGGTTTGCGAAGATCGCCTCGCAGGCGCCGCGCTCCACAACCTCGCCGGCATTCATCACCATGACCTCGTCGGAGATCCTTCGGACCACGCCGAGATCATGGCTGATGAAAACGTAAGAAAGGTCGAACTCACGCTGCAGGTCCGCAAGCAGGTTCAGCACTTTCGCCTGCACCGAAAGATCGAGCGCGCTCACCGGTTCGTCGAGAATCACGATCTTCGGGTTGACCATCAGCGCCCGGGCGATCGCGATACGCTGACGCTGACCGCCTGAAAACATGTGCGGGTAGCGTGCGGCATGGTCTCGCTCGAGCCCGACCCGTTCGAGCATGTCGCCAACCCGCTCGCGCCGCGCCGCGCCGTCGAGCGCGGTGTTCAGCAGCAGTTCCTGGCCAAGCGCATCACCGACCTTCTTGCGCGGGTTCAACGATCCGTAAGGATTCTGGAACACGATCCGGACCTTGCGCCTGAGTTCGGGCGAAAGGTGATGGCGGCGGATATCCACCTGCTCGCCGTCGACGATCAGTTCGCCTTCGGTCATCGGGTCGATCAGCGTCAGGATGCGGCCAAGCGTCGACTTGCCGCAGCCGGTCTCCCCCACGACGGAAAGCGTGCTGCCTTTTCTGAGCTTGAGATCGACCCCCTTGAGCGCCCTGACAGGCTCGGCCCTGCGCAGGAGCCGGGCGCGACCGGGATATTCACGCACCAGACCGAAACCTTCGAGGATTACGGGCGTTTCCTGACCGGCCATCAGAAGTCCACTCCCGTCAGCGGCCCGCCGCTGCTGCGATCCGGCAGTGCGGAAAGCAATGCCTTGGTGTAGGCGTCTTGAGGTGAGACGAAAAGCGACAGCACATCCGTCTCTTCCCGCTTTCGCCCCTGATACTGGACAATGACGCGCTCGGCGGTCTCGGCGACCACGCCCATGTCGTGGGTGATGATAATCAATGCCATACCGCTTCGCTCCTGAAGGTCGATCAGCAGGTCGAGGATCTGCTTCTGGATGGTAACGTCGAGCGCTGTCGTCGGCTCGTCCGCGATCAGCAGTTTCGGCTGGCAGGCGATCGCCATGGCGATCATGACCCGCTGGCACTGGCCGCCCGACATCTGGTGGGGAAAGGCACTGATTTTCTGTTCGGGCTCCGGCATGCCGACGGCACGGAGCAATTCCAGCGTCTTCTCGCGGCGCTCGGCCCGGCCGAGGCCCTGATGCTTCTTCAGCACCTCGCCGATCTGTAGCCCGACGGTATAGGCCGGATTGAGCGAAGCGACGGGCTCCTGGAAGATCATAGCGATGTCGCGGCCGATGATCCGCCTGCGTTCGCGCGGCGAAAGGCCGGCGATGTCAATGCCGTCAAACAGCATCGCGTCGGCGGCAACCGTCGCGGTGTCGGGCAGAAGGCCCATCACCGCCAGCATGGCGACGGATTTTCCCGATCCGCTTTCGCCGACAATGGCCAGAACCTCGCCGGCGTCGACATGCACGTCGATCCCCCTCACCGCCATCATCGGTCCGTCATCCGTCTCGAAGCTGACCGTCAGGTTGCGGATTTCAAGGAGGTGGCCCATGTTCAGCTCCTCTTCAGGCGTGGGTCGAGCGCGTCGCGCAGGCCATCGCCGCACAGATTGATCGCCACGACCGTGACAAGGATGGCGATCCCGGGAAAGGTGACCACCCACCAGGCGCGCAGGATGAACTCGCGCGCTTCGGCAAGCATCGTGCCCCATTCCGGCGTCGGCGGTTGGGCGCCAAGACCGAGGAAACCAAGGGCCGCGGCATCGAGAATGGCGGTGGAGAACGACAGCGTCGCCTGAACGATCAGGGGCGCGAGGCAATTCGGCAGGATGGTCGCGAACATCAGCCGAAGGGCGGAGGCGCCCGCGATCCGGTCTGCCACCACATATTCCCGCGCCTTCTCGTTCATCACGCTGGCGCGGGCAAGGCGGGCGAAATGCGGCTGCAGGACGAGCGCGATGGCGATCATCGCATTGGTGAGCCCCGGCCCCAGAATGGCGACCAGAACGAGCGCCAGAAGCAACGAGGGAAAAGCGAGGATGACATCCATCACCCGCATAATGGCGTTGTCGACCCAGCCGCCGAAATAGCCGGACACGAGCCCGATCACGATGCCGCCGACAAGCGCGATTGTCACCACCATCGCGCCGATCAGCAGTGAATAGCGCGCGCCGAAGATCAGCCGCGAGAGCATGTCGCGTCCGACGGCGTCCGTCCCGAGCGGAAATGCCAGTTGCCCGCCCGCCTGCCAGAACGGCGGCAGGAGCCGGTTGTCGCGAAACTGATGCGTCGGGTCATACGGCGCAAGCACAGGCGCCAGCACCGCCACGACAATAAGGAGAACGATAACGGCGAGGCCGATCAGAGCCCCGCGATTGCGGCGGAAATCGCGCCAAAAGGCTCGAAACGCGGCGCGGCCGGTTCCTGCGTCGGCCGTATCCGGCCTGATCGGAGCGAGCGGTTCAGCCATGACGGATCCTCGGATTGATGACGGCATAGAGAAGATCGACGATCAGGTTCACGACCATGACCACGACGGCGATGACGAGCAGGCCGCCCTGGACCACCGGATAATCCCGCTTGGAAATGGAATCGACCATCCATTTGCCGATGCCGGGCCAGGAAAAGATCGTCTCGGTCAGGATGGCGCCCGCCATCAGCGAACCCACCTGAAGTCCGATGACCGTGACAACCGGGATCAGCGCGTTGCGCAGCGCATGGCGGCCAACGATCAGCGCCGGTCCCAGGCCCTTGGCGCGGGCGGTGCGCACATAGTCTTCGCTCAACACCTCAAGCATCGCCGAACGCGACTGACGCGCGATCACCGCCATTGGAATCGTGGCGAGCACGATTGTCGGCAGGATCAGGTGCGACACCGCCGAGCGGAACGCGCCGGCCTGACCGGAAAGCAGGCTGTCGATCAGCATGAACCCGGTCGGCTGAGGGAAATAGTATTGAAGCCCGATCCGGCCCGAAACCGGTGTCCACCCGAGCGTGCCGGAAAAAAGGATGATCATCAGCAGTCCCCACCAGAAGATCGGCATGGAATAGCCGATGAGGGCGGAGGTCATGGAAATCTGCTCGAACCAGCTGCCGCGTTTGACGGCGGCGAAAACGCCGAGCGGCAGCCCGATGAGGATAGCAAGGAACATGGCGCAAAGCCCGAGCTCCATTGTCGCGGGAAAAAAGGTCAGGAAATCGCCGGACACCGGGCGGTGGGTTACAAGCGATGTGCCGAGATCGCCGTGCAGCAGGTCGTTGAGATAGGCGAGATATTGCTGCCAGATTGGCCGATCGAAGCCGAACTGTCTCATCAGTTCGGCATGACGCTCCGGCGTCATGCCGCGCTCTCCGGCCATCAGCATGATCGGATCTCCGGGCAGCACCCGGACAAAACCGAAGGCGACGATGGTGATGCCGAACAAGGTCGGTATCAGCACCAGAAGCTTTCCAACGAGATAGCGGAGCAAGAGACGATCCTTTCAAAGAGCCGGATGGCGGCTGCCCGCCACCCGGAAACCCCAGCGGTGAGGTCAGTCGGTTGCCGCCGTGATCACGATCTCGACGAGACGTCGCGGATCGCCCAGATCGGCGCCGCCGATCGCGGCGCGCGAGGGCAGATCGGCGGCGTTCAGCCATTCCGTCCAGGCTTCGGTCATCGCGGCCTTGCCGGACATGTCGGACAGGTAGACCCGGGCATGCAGCAGCCGGGACTTGTCGCTGCCGGCCTGGGCGAGCAGATCATCGAGCTTGGCGCAGATTTCTGCGGTCTGGCCCTTCATGTCGAGGCTCAGATCGGTGGCCGCGTGGCCGGAGGCGTAAAGCACACCATTGTGGACGACCCCGCCATGCAGGTGGGGACGGGAATTCAGGCGTTTGATCATTGTTTTTCCTTGGAAGTTGCCGCCGCCTCGGTCAGGCGGCGGGATGGTAGGGCTCAAGCGGCACTTCCGCCGCCTGACCCGTGGCGATGCGCGCCAGTTGACGGCCGGCAAAGGGACCGATCGTCAGTCCGGCGGCGCCCAGGCCGTTGCCGAGGACAAGCCCGTCAATGCCCGGAACCGGTCCGAGTATCGGCCGGAATTCCGGCGGCGCCGGACGAAAGCCGATCCGTGTTTCGATGAGCGTCGCATCCGCGAGGCCAGGGGCGTAGCGAAGTGCTGCTGTCAGCACCTCGTGCTGCCCCTCGCAGGTCACGCGATAGTCGAAGCCCTTGCCGTCTTCGCGCGTGGCGCCGACCACGACCCGGCTGTCGTCGAAAGCGAGCAGGTAATGGCTTGCCATCGGCAGCAGCACCGACCATTGCGACGTGTCGACCCCCTTGATGCCGAAATGCAGGATCTGCCCGCGTTGCGGCTTTACCGGATCGACGAGGCCGAGCGGCGCAAGAATCTGCGATGCCCAGGCGCCCGCCGTCACGATGACCTGTTCAGATGGTATCGGCTGGCCGCGCCCGTCGAGAACGACCGCGCGGCCGCCCTGAAGCTTCAGCGTCGCCAGATCGCTGATGAAGGTCGCGCCAAGTTTCACGGCCGCCCGCACCATGGCGGGGGCGAGCTGACGGGCGTTCACCCGCGCGCCGCCTGGAACGTAGAACGCCTTGTAGGCCTTGTTGATCGGCGGGAAGTGCGTCTGGGCCTGCGCCGGTGTGATCTCTTCGAAACCGCCGGACTCGGGCGCATCGGCCGTGCGCTGCGCGAGACGTTCGCCGGCGGCATCGTATTCGGCGGGATCCTCCGCCGTCACCAGCGCGCCGACCTTGCGGTAGCCGACATCCGTCTCGCCCCTTTCCGCAAGTCCGGAAACGAGCTCGTCATAGTAGCGGGCGCCGGCGGCGTACATGCTGTACCATTCGGGCTCATCGGCCTTGGTGGCCCAGGGGCAGACGATGCCTGCCCCCGCAAGCGTCGCCTTGCCCTGATGCTCCTGGTCGACGATGGTGACGTCATGGCCGGCAAGCGCCAGATGGTAGGCTGTGCTGGCGCCGAGAATACCGGCGCCGATAACGGTTACCTTCATTCCACGGTTACTCCGGAAAGGCGGGACGAACCGAAAATCGCCGGGACATAGCCGTGAACCTTCTCGTTAACCGCCGTGATCGTGTCGGCGCCGCCGAGAACGACGACCGGCACTTCGTCATGAACGATCTGCTGGGCCTCGTGGTAGAGCGCAATGCGTTCGTCCTGATCGGAGATCGCGCCGGCTTTCTTCATGACCGCGTTGAAATCGTCATCGCACCATGCGCCGATATTCGACGGCGCCGGCGTGCCTTCGGCATTGCAGGTCAGGTAGTTATTGGGAATCTGGCTCGGATCCGGAAAATCGTAGATCCCGCCAAACATGCCCACCTCGGCTTCGCCATTGCGCGCGCGCTGAATATATTCGGCCCATTCATAGGTCATGATATTGGCCTTGACGCCGATCTCCGCCCAGTCGGCCTGGATCATCTCGGCGGCGCGGCGGCCGTTCGGCATGTAGGGACGCGATACCGGCACGGCCCAGAGATCGACCTCGAAACCGTCCGGATAGCCGGCGTCCGCCAACAGTTTTTTGGCATCCTCCGGATCATAGGGCCAGGGACCGATATCGGTGGCAGAACCCCACATTGCCGGCGGAACGACGGCGCCGGTCACATGGCCCATGCCGCTGTAGACGACATCGACGAGGTTATCCATGTCGATCGCCTGGGCGAGCGCCTGACGGACCTCCCGCTTGTTCAGCCTGTCGTCACGAAAGTTGAAATGCAGCATGCCGGTTGAGGCAACCGGCGTCTGCACGGCATCGATATTCTCGGCCTCCTCGATTTGCGCGCGGTCGGCGAGGTTCGGATAGAGGCTGATCAGGCATTCGCCCGCTTCCGCCCGCTGCAGGCGCACGGTGGCATCCGCCGAAATCGCCATGACGACGGCATCGACCATCGGCGTGCGCTCGTCGTCGCCGAGCGCCGCGCCCCAGGTGTCAGCGAAGGGCAGCAGCCGCACCACCGCATCCGTCTGATAGGCCTGCAGTTCGAAGGGACCGGTTCCGATCGGTTCAAGGTCGAACTGCTCGGGCGTGCCGGCTTCCATCATGGCATCGGCATATTCGGCCGAGGTAATGACGATCGAGCCATGCGCCATCGTACCGAGGAAGGCGGCGAGCGGCTCTTTTAGCTTGAAGGCGACGGTGTGGTCGTCGATCTTTTCGACGCTATCGATATTGTCGGCAAGCTTCGCGTTGAAGGTCACATAGGTGCCGCCGGAAACCTGATGATACGGGTGGTCCGTGTTCATCATCCGGTCGAAGGTGAAGATCACGTCATCGGCGTTCATCGGACGCGTGGGCGTGAAGCTGTCGTTCGATTGCCAGGCAACGTCGCGGCGCAGATGGAATGTGTAGGTCTTGCCGTCGTCGGAAATCTCCCAGCTCTCGGCCAGCGCCGGTTCGATTTGCGATCCGCCGCGCTCGACCGAAACCAGGCCATCGTAAATCTGGCCAAGCACATAGGCGGTCGTGCCGTTGCTGGTCAGTTCCGGGTTGAAGGTTTCCGGTGCGCCTTCGATGCACACGGTCAGAACGCCCGCATGGGCGGCAGGCGCCAGCGCCAGCATCGCTGCGCCGCAAAGATATTTCAGCTTGCTCATGTCGTTCCCTTCTTGCTCGGCTCAAGCCTATCGTTTGCCCGGCCGTTTTTTTGATGATTGTAAGAGAGTGCAAAGCCGGTATGATTGTCAAATCAGTAATTATCCGGCCAATATAACCAGAACTCATAATTATCGGAGAAAGCCATATGAACATCCGTCAGCTTGAGGCGTTTCATGCCGTGATGGAAACTGGCTCCGTCACGCTTGCGGGCGAGCGGCTCGGGATTTCTCAGCCCGCCGTGAGCAAGCTGCTGAAAGCTTTCGGCGACAGTTGCGGTTTCCGGCTGTTCACGCGCAGCGGCGGGCGCATGCTTCCAACATCGGATGCGCAACTGCTTGCCTCGGAGGTTTCGCGGCTTTTTTCCGGAACCGACCGGATCCAGAAACTCGCCCATGCCGTGCGTGACCGGGAATGGGGGGAAGTGACGATCGCCGCGCCCTCGGCCTTCTCGGCGCGCTTCCTTGCCCTGGCGCTGGGCCCGATGATGGCTCGACAGACCAAGATGCATATCGCGATCTCGAGCCAGCCGAGCCCCCGCGTCGGCGAACTCGTGGAAGGGCAGCAGATCGACATAGGCCTGTCGGTCCAGCCGTTCGAACACCCGAATGTCCGTTCGGAGCTGGTGATGCGGTTCGCCATGGTCTGCGTCCTGCCGGCAAATCACCGGCTGGCGGGCCAGCGTCTGATCCGCGTCGAGGACCTCAAGAACGAGCCCTTCATAGGGCTGATGCGCGATGACTGTTCGATCATGACCATCGACCGCGCGTTTCAGCTTCGCGGCGTCCAGAAACGCGCCGTGGTGGAGGTGCCGATGTCGGAAACAATCTGCGATTTTGTCGCCGGCGGCGCCGGCGTATCAATCGTTCCGCCCTTCGTGGGTCTTGGCTACGGCGAAGACAAGCTCGTCCGCCGTCCCATCGTCCCGCTGACCACCATGAGCGTCTGGGTTTTGCTGCCGGCCTTGCGCCCCCCGTCGCTTGCAACGGAGCGGATCGTCGAGGTGCTGCGATCTGAACTGCAGCGCTACGATGTCGACGGCTCCGAAACCAGTGTCGCAGCCGAGGCCTGACGTTCAAAACATCGCGCGGACCTGCTTCGGGGCGCAGCAGGACCCGCGCCAGGACTGTATAACCGCCTCCCCCACGACACGGAAAAGAGGCTGCTCTCGGGACTAGACGCTCTTTGCCGCCGCGCGCTGACGGGCGAGAATGCCGAGCGCGGAAGTGATGACGCGGGCAAACGACAGCGCGCCCAGCCCATCGATGTCGCGCTCCGGCATGAATTCGACAAAATCCATCGCGGCGATGCGGCCGCGTTTGGCAATCCCGAACAGAAGGTCGAGGGTCTGGAAATAGGAGAGCCCGCCCGGACCGCGCGCGATTACGCCCGGCACAAGCGTGGAATCGAGCGCATCGGCATCGAAACAGACGATGACATCGGAACCATCCGGGATCATGTCGAGCACCGGCGCGAAGCCGTCGCGATCGAGCTGATGGGCGGTAAAGAGGCTGGCGCCCCACCGTTTGGCATCCTCAACGTCCGACGTCCTCGCCGAGCCGATACCGCGCGCGCCGACCTGAATGATCCGCTCGATATGGACCATTTCGGATGCCCGGCGCATTGTCGACGACAGCCCCATGTTCTCGCCCATGTGGGAATCGCGCCAGTCGATATGGGCGTCGATCTGAACGATGGTATATTTCCGGCCGGTCTCGGAGAGAGCGTCGATCATCGGGATCGGAATGGAATCGTCGCCGCCGAGCAGGACGGGAACGGCCCCGCGTGAGACGATCGTGCTGACGGCCTTGCGGATCGTGTCCCGGTTGCCCGCCGCATCGTTTTCGTCGAAGGGCAGGTTGCCGCAATCGACGGCGCGCAGCCCAGCCTCGGGAAACACCGGACCGCCGAGATCGAAGTCGAAATGGTCGACATTGGCTGTCAGGGGCGCGGTTGCCCGCCTGAGCGCATCGGGACCATTGCGGCAATAGGCGCCGGCGCTGGCATAGGGCGTGGCGCAGGGCGCGCCGATGATGGCGATCGGGGCGTCGAGCGTCGTCAGATCGCCGCAGGCGTCCAGCCCGAGGAAGGTTTTGGTGTCGGCGGCTGCGCCGAAAAGAACGCCGAGATCGACGGATTCAGTCATGTTTTCTCCTTGTCTGCGAGGTCCGGGACGCGGGCAAATCGTCTGTCATTGTTTGAATATGGATGGTTCAGTCGGTCAGCGTCTTCTTGGCTGTAAGTATCCGGCATAGCGGCGCTGAACGAGTTGGAAGGCGGAGACCAGCACAAATGTCATCACCAGATAGATGCCGGCCGCCGTCACGTAGGGTTCGAACTGGATATAGTCGTTGAGCGAGATCTGCCGGGCGACGCCGGTCGTCTCCAGAAGCGTCACCGTGCTCGCAAGCGAGGTCGCATGTAGCATCATGATCATCTCGTTGCCGTAAAGCGGCAGCGCACGGGTCAGCATTGCCGGCAGCAGGATGCGTCGCGCCGCGGCAAGCGGCGGAATGCCGAAGGCGCGCGCCGCCTCGATCTCGCCGTGCGGAATATGACGCAGCGCACCGGCAAAGATCTCGGTGGTATAGGCGCCGGAATTCAGCGCAAGGGCCATCAGGACGCAGACCATCGGGCTCGAAAGCCAGGGCCACAGAAAACTCGTCTGGATCAGTTCGAACTGCGCCAGGCCGAAATAGATCAGGAAGAGCTGCACCAGAAGCGGGGTTCCGCGAAAGACCAGCGTATAGGCGTGAACCGCGCCGCGGATCGCACGGTTATTGCTGTTGCGCAGGAAAGACAGCGGCACGGCGATGGCAAAAGCCAGAAGAAGGGCGAAAAAGGTCAGCACCAGTGTCAGTTTCGCGCCTTCGAGAAACAGGCCGCTGTTTTCGGCGATGATATCCCAGTTCATGCTCCGGCCTTTCTCATTCCCGCATTGAAATGGGTCGCGACGCGCGCGAGGCAGAATGTGGAAAGCAGCGTGAGGGTCAGATAGAATGCGCCCGCAACGAGATAGAAGGTAAAGGGCTGTCCCGTCGCCTCAGCTGCGCCCTTGGCCCGGAACATGACGTCCTGCAGCCCGATCAGCGAAACCAGCGCCGTTGCCTTGGCCAGCACCAGCCAGTTGTTGGTAAACCCCGGCAGCGCCAGCCGGATAAGCTGCGGCAACACGATCCGGAAGAAGATCCGCGCCCGTCCGAGGCCGAAGGCCTGCGCCGCCTCGATCTGGCCGTGCGGAATGTTTTCCAGCGCAAAACGGAAGGTTTCGGTCATATAGGCGCCGAAAATCAGCCCCAGCGTCGCAATCCCGGTCGCAAGCGGCGGAAACTCGACCCACCAGTCCAGACCCCAGAGCTGGAACAGCTGGTTGAGCAGCGCCGGCAGGCTGTAGAACACCAGCAGGATCATCACGAGGTCCGGAATCCCGCGGACGATGAAGGTGTAGGCCTGCGCCGCGCCCCGCAACGGCCTGCTGTGCGAGCGCTTGGCGAGCGCTGCCGCCATGCCGATCAGCGTCGACAGCAACAGCGCCGCGAAGGCCAGGAGAAGGGTCATCCCTCCTCCCGCCAGGATCGTCCAGGTGTAATCGACGAGCATGTCCGTCAGTCGCCGAAATACTGGGCGTTGAGCGCATCCAGCGTGCCGTTTTCACGGACGATCTCGAGGCCCTTGTTGATCTCTTCCAGAAGCGCGGTGTTTTTCTTGCTGATCGCAATCGCCACGCCCTCGCCGAATTCCGGCGCGTCCTCGCCGGTCAGCTGCGGGCCGACAAGCTCATAACTTTCAGCCTTGTCGCCGCCCAGGAAGCCTGCTGTGATCTGTGCCTGATAGCTGAGCACGACATCGGCGCGCTTGCTTTCCAGATCGAGATAGGGCGCGCTGCCGGTGTCGTAGCGCTTGATATCGGAGTCGGCATAGACGCGGGTGACATAGGCATCCATCGGCGTGCCGCGCTGAACGGCGATGGTCTTGTCGGCAAGACCTTCCGGCGTGATCGTGAGATCTGCATCACTGGCCGCGACGAAGCGGAAGATCGGATGGCTGTAGATGTCGCTGAAAGCGATGACCTTGCGGCGCTTGTCGGTCACCGTCAGCTGCGAAATCAGCGCATCGTATTTGCCGCTGATGAGGCCGGGGATCATCCCCTCCCAGGCGGCATTGGAGATGACGCAGTTAAGTTCGGCGGCCTCGCACACGGCCGTCATCAGGTCGATGTCGTATCCGACGAGCTTGCCGTCCTTGTCGATCGATTCAAATGGCGGGAAGGTCGCGTCCGTTGCGACGATCACCTTTTCGCCGGTCTGGGCGGAAGCCGTGCCGGCGGCAAGGGCAAGCGCGATGGCGGCGGCTGAAAGCAGTCTTTTCATAAGTCTGTCCTCTGTGGTTTTAGGGGGTGGTGCGGCAGTTGCGGAAAGATCCGGTCTGCCATTTCTTATCGGCGCTCGGCGTGACGATGCGCCCGGTCAATGCCGCAATTGTCCGGCCAGGAATTGCTGCATGCGTTCGCTCTCGGTCTGGTCGAACACGCGCGACGGCGCGCCTTCTTCCTCGACGCGGCCTTGATGCAGGAACATGACCTTGGTGGAGACGTGGCGGGCAAAGCCCATTTCATGGGTGACGACCACCATGGTGCGGCCCTCTTCGGCGAGCGCCTGCATGACCTTGAGCACCTCGCTCACCAGTTCCGGGTCCAGCGCCGAGGTCGGCTCGTCGAACAGCAGGACCTCGGGGTTAACGGCAAGCGCGCGGGCGATCGCCACACGTTGCTGCTGGCCGCCGGAAAGATGGGAGGGATATTTGTCGAGGACGTCCAGGCCGAGGCCGACCTTGGTGAGGTTCGCCTTCGCCAGTTCGGTCGCCTCGCGGCGCGACAGACCCAGCACGCTGATCGGCGCTTCGATAATGTTGGACAGCACGCTCATATGGGACCAGAGGCAGAAATTCTGGAAGACCATGGCAAGGCGGGTGCGCATCAGACGCAGCTCGCCGCGGTTCAGCACCCTCAGCATGCCGTCGCGGTCACGCACCGTTTCCAGTCTCTTGCCATCCACCGCAATCTCGCCCTCATGCGGGCGTTCCAGAAAGTTTATGCAGCGCAGGAAAGTACTTTTGCCCGAACCGCTGGAACCGAGAATGCTGACGACATCGCCGGCGGCCGCACGCAGCGAAACGCCTTTCAGCACTTCGTGCTGGCCGTATGATTTGTGAATGTCGCTGACGGCGAGTTTGTCCATTTCATACTCCGGAGCATGCCTCGGGCGGAAGATCTCCCCGCAGAGCGGGCCGGGCACCGGCAAACGCCGGTGTCTAATTTTAAGGCACAATAGATGCGTGTCGTATTTTTGCGCAAATGATCATTCTTCAAGCGAATCATGATCTGGTTTCATCAATCGAGCGCAGGTAGCGTGTCGATCATGTCGTCCTGACCGAAGGCCGCCAGTAGCCAATGCAGGAACAGACGCGGGCCGGCCCGCTCCAGGCTGTGTAGGTGGGCAACGACATACCAGCCGCCAAAGGCATCGATCGAGAAGCCGAACGGCCTTATAAGACGCCCCTGTCGAATATCGTTGCGGGTCAGCGTTTCGCTGGCAAGCGCAAACCCGACGCCGTTGAGCGCAAGGTCGATGGCGATGCCGAGATCGCTGCAATAAAGGTGGCGGGCGCGGTCGAAGACATCGCCGTGGCCGCATTCGGAAAGCCAGCGCCGCCACTCGGCCCCGTCATCGCGGTGCAGCAGAAGACAATTTTTCAACGCACCCGCATCCGGCGTTGCATATTCCAGACGCTGAAACAGCACCGGCGAGCAGACCGGCGTGATGTCGACATCGGCGAGACGCGCCGACCACCGGTTTGGCCATCCGCCCTGCCCGAACATTATACCGAGATCGACATCCGCTGTTTCAGGGACGAGATGGTTTTCGATGAGCCGGATGTGGCACTCGACCGTCGGGTGCCTCTCGCTGAAATCCGCGATATTCTTCGCAAGCCAGGCGCTGGCGAACATCGGCGGACAGGCAATGTCCAGCCGCCCGCCGGCAAGCGGCTGTTCGGACAACATGACCGCGGTCGACAGGATATCCTGCAACGCCTTCGCAACGGTCTTGTAAAACAGTTGCCCGGCATCGGTGAGCCTGATCCCCCGCCCGGCCTTCTCGAACAGATCATAGCCGAGATCGCCCTCCAGCCTGCGCAACTGATGACTGACGGCGCTGTCGGTCAGGTTGAGCTCGGTCGCCGCCCGCGCCATGCTGCCATGGCGGGCGGTTGCCTCGAACGTCCTCAGCGTCTGCAAAGGCAGATGTCGCAGATCCTTCACGTCGACCTCAATGTTTCGGCGCCCGGTCCTGGTTGACGGCCCGTCGCCTGACGCAATGACGACCGCCCAGGCCGGCCGCTTCTATCGCCTGGCGAGGTGAATGCCCGCCAGGGTGCAGCGCACCGAGCCGCCGGCGTTCTCGATCGTCGGAATGTCCAGCGCCACAATGCTTGCCGTCTTTTCTATCGCTGCAATCTGGTCGGGACGCAAGGCGTCGAGCGCAGTCGTGGAAAGGGCGAGCAACCGCTGATCGGGCGCCTGAAGCTCAAGCGCATTGCCGGCAAAGCGGGCGATCTGGTCATTGTCGAGGGCAATGATATCCCGTCCGGTCCGTCGCAACCTGTCGAGGATCTCGGCCCGCCGGTCGGGTTCGGTCATCATCTCCGGGCCGATCAGCACGAAACCGGTTCCGATGCACATCAGGACATTGGTGTGATAGATCGCCATGCCCTGAGGGTCGCGCGCGTCGAAGACCATCGGCTCGAAATTGAAGTGGGTTGCGAAACGCTCGAGCGCGACCGGATCGGCGCGCTCGGAACGCACCACATAGGCGACCCTGTCGATGTGATCGAGCACCATGGCGCCCGTGCCCTCGAGGAACAGACCGTCGGCCTCCAGCCCCGAATAGTCGATGACGTCCTGAACGCGATAGTCGCGCTTCAGCGTTTCGATGATATCCGGACGGCGTTCGAGCCGCCGGTTTCGCGCCTTCATCGGAAAAATCGCGACATGTCCGCCGGCATGGGTGGAAAACCAGTTGTTTGGAAAGACAGAATCCGGCGTCTTGTCTCCCTCGTCCTCGAACATGTGCACGGCAATGCCGGCTGAAGAGAGCGTTTCGCCGGCGCTGGTGATTTCATCATAGGCCCGGCGCCTGAGGTCCTGCCCGGTTTCGGGAACCTTCTGAAACCGGTTGTCATTGGCCGTTTCGGTGTTGACGGTGAAATGATGCGGCCGGACCATGACCACGGCGCTCGCCGCCTGCGGCGAAAAGAAGAAAGGACGCGCCATGGTTCACACCGCCCGCTGCAGCATGCCGAACAGATCGCGCGGGTCGTCCGGGTCGGCGATCATGTCGAGGTTCTCGTAGAGTTCCGTGCCTTTGATCCGCTCGGCGACATAACGCAGCGCGGTGAAATCCTCGATCGCGAAACCGACGCTGTCGAATAGCGTGATCTGGCGTTCGTCGGTGCGCCCGGCCTGGCTTCCCTCAAGCACCCGCCAGAATTCGGTCACCTCGTAATCTTCGCCCATCTGCTGGATCTCACCCTCGATGCGCGTTTGCGGCGGATACTCCACGAAGGTGGTCGCGCGCCTCAGGATATCGGGATGCAGTTCGGTCTTGCCGGGGCAATCGCCGCCGATGGCGTTGATGTGGATGCCTGCCCCGACCATGTTATCCGTCAGGATCGTGGCATACTGCTTGTCGGCCGTGCAGGTGGTAACGATCTCGGCGCCCTCCAGCGCCTCCTCCGACGAGCGGCAGGCCTTCACCGACAGTCCGCTGCCTTCCAGATTGCGACATGCCTTTTCGGTGGCGGCGGGGTCGATGTCATAGAGCCGGACCGCCCCGACGCCGACGACGGCCTTCATCGCCAGCGCCTGAAACTCCGCCTGCGCGCCATTGCCGATCATCGCCATCGTCCCGGCATTCTTCGGCGCCAGATGACGGGCAACCATCGCCGACGTTGCCGCTGTCCGGATGGCCGTCAGCAGTGTCATCTCGCTCAGAAGGACGGGATAGCCGGTAGCGACATCGGCCAGAAGCCCGAACGCCGTGACCGTCTGGTGACCCGTCAGCTTGTTCTTGGGATGGCCGTTGACATATTTGAAGCCGTAATGGCCGCCATCGGAGGTCGGCATCAGCTCGATCACCCCGTCGGCGGAGTGGGCGGCCACGCGCGGCGTCTTGTCGAACTGGTCCCAGCGCCGGAAATCCTCTTCAAGCGCTTCGACCAGTTCGCTCATCATCGTCTCGATGCCGACATTGTGCACCAGCCGCATCATGTTCTCGACACTGACGAAGGGCACAAAGGCTTTTGTGGAAGGTGACGGCATTTCAACCTCTTTTCGTTTTGGTGCTTTCAGGAAAGCTATGCCGATTTGAATGCTAGCGAAAAGCGCAAAACTGTATTAAATATGTGTCGGTACTAGTAGATTTGACCATTGAAGATGATCAATTTGAGTAGTGAACGACACCATAGTACGGCCAAATACGTTCCCGATCGCCTGGACCGGGACATCATTTCGCATCTGCGCAGCGATGGCCGGGCCTCGCTTTCCAAGCTTTCCGACACGCTGGGGATTGCCCGCGGCACGGTGCAGAAACGCCTCGACCGGCTGATCGAGACCGGAACCCTGATGGGCTTTACCGTGCGGGTGCGCGAGGACTACGAGGATTGTTTGTTTGAAGAGGTGTTATGATTGTTGTGG
>NZ_JAINWJ010000090.1 GCF_021021415.1 Martelella mediterranea
TGTTAGGTTCTGTGTCGCAACTGTCCTGTTGGGTTCGTACGGCCGTCACGGTTTTGGACGATATTGGCGGGACATATCGAAGAAGGCAGACAGACGTCCGGGTCAAGCGTTCCCGCAGCGAAGCGAGGACAACGCTTGAGGCGGCGGCGACACCACAAGCTAGTCCATGAAGTGCAGGACTAATCCTGCACTTCTGCCACGTGGCGAACGGGAGAGCGGGAGGGGAACCCCTCGCAAACAAAAGAGAGAGTGCGCCGAAGGCGCTCCGCTGAAGATAACATCCTGTTCGAGAAACTGTCTTCTTTGTTGCTCTGCAGGGCTTTCGGCTCTGGCTGATGTCTTTTGCTGCTTCGAATAGCGGCTTGCAAAGAGGACAGGTCATGGTGCGGATTATCAAGGCGGCGATGGGTTATGCCGCAATCCCGACCGGCTTTCCGATCCTGGTGTCGGAACGAATGGCGATCATCAAGCCGGCGTTTGCCTGGTTGATGGAACTGGCGACGATACCGGGCCGCTCCCATGCGGCAGAGACGATCCGAACCTACGGCGAGCACCTGCATGATTGGTTCGACAGCCTGGAGCAATCGGGTATCGACTGGCGCGAAGTGAGCGAGGCTGAGATTGCGGCGTGGCGCAATCGCATGCTGTCACAGCCGAGCCCTCATACGAAACGGCCATACGCGCGTTCGACGGTGAACGATCGGGTCCGCACGGTCTGCCGGTTTTATGCGTGGGCGCATGGCCGTGGCTGGATTGAACACCTGCCGTTCCACTTTGTCGATGTGCGGGTGGGTGCCAGTCGGCGACAATCGTTCCTTGCGCATGTCGAAGCGCGCCCAGGCGTGATGGCGGCGAACATCCTGACAGTCGCGGAGCACGAACGGTTACCGAGGCCATTGCGGGTTGATCAGTTGCACCGGGTGTTTGCGCATCTGGACATGCCTTACCGGTTGATGGGGGAATGGGCGCTGGCGACGGGATTGCGGCGCAAGGAGCTTTGCGGCCTTGCCGTATTCCAGGTCCCGGAGACGGCGCATCTGGACGATGAGGATCATCCGCTTGTTGGCGTGCCTCTGACGATCACCAAGGGTGACAAGCCACGCACGATCTACCCGCCGATCCGTCTGGTCGATCGTACGCAGCGCTATATCGATGAGGTTCGCACGCCGCAGGTCCGGGCGTTGCGACGTCAACGGCCGGACTATCGGCCGCCTTCGGCGCTGTTCCTCAACGCCCAAGGAAACGGGGTCAGCAAGACGCGATTGACGACGGTGTTTGCAGAGGCATTCCGGGCAGCCGGTGTGGCGGGAACGTTGCATTATCTGAGGCACACATTCGCGATGACCATGCTGGTGCGGTTGCAGCGTCAGGCATTGACCACGCCGGACCTCAATCCGCTGAAGATCGTGCAGGTGCTGCTAGGGCACAGCTCGATACAGAGCACTGCGATCTACCTGCGCTGCGTCGATCTGAATGCGCGGGACCTCGCCGACAGTATCGACTATCTCTATGGCGAGTTGATCCCCGATGGCTGTTAGACGTGGGCACATCGATCGGCGGCTGGTGACCGCGGCGCCGATTGTTCTGGATCAGCCAGCCGGCACCATCGTCGTCTTCCGCGACGGCTGGGGCGAGGTCACGAAGCACTACGATCTCGGGACGCTCGGCTTGCCGTTGGACGTCGCTATACTGCTGGCCGACGCCTTTCGCCACCATCATGCCGCCTCGAGCCATGATACGCAGCGCCATTGCTGGATGGCGCTGCGGTCGTTCGCGCGATTTGTTGCAGAGGACGGCCAGGTACTATCCGCCGACGATCTGACCACCGCTATGGTCGGGCGCTACATCGCCTGGTTGGATCGGCAGGTCGCAGGACAGACGAACAAGTCCTGGTCCAAGAGTTCGCGGGCGAATGTCCTGATGCAGCTTCGTCAGATGATTGACTGGACGAAGCGCCGGCATCCGTCGCGGCTGCCGGGCCGCGTCGACTTCCCCTGGCGGGTTTGGCCGAACCGCAATGCCAACGCCCGATCACGTCTTGCCGGGGAGGATATCAAGGCGATCCTGCGCGCGTGCTACGAGGAAATAGACGAAGCATGGGAGCGCTTCGAAGCGGGGCGCACCATGCTTATGACGAGCGATCCGATCGAGGGCGTCGACCCCGAGCTTTGCGACCTGGTCCGGGCGCTCGCCGGGGCGAATGACGGCGTGCTGCCGTCGCGGACGCTTGCGATACGCAGCGGCGTCAACATCTCGGCGGTCAACCGCTATGGTGGGCTTCGTCATCTCGGCGGCTATCTTCACCTGACCGGCGAAACGGTCGTTGCGTTCTTCATTGCGCTGTCGATCCAGACCGCGGGCAATCCGGATGCGCTGCGGCTGATGACGCGCGATTGCCTGGTGGCGCATCCGCTCGATGAGCATCGTATCATCGTCGAATGGGCCAAGCCTCGGGCCGGTGCGAAGGTGAAGCGCGCGCAGCGGCGATCCTTCGACCGGCGCCGACGACATGCGGCGCCGAACTTAATCGATAAATTGCTGGCGATGACCGCGCCGCTCGCGGCCCGGGCCAGCCGGCAGGACCGCAATCGCCTGTTCCTGGTGAAGAGCGAGAAGAAGGACGCGGTGACGCTGATTGCGGAGACGACCTTGTCGCATGCCCTGAAGCCATTCATCAAACGCTCCAATGCCCGGATCGAGATCTGGAACAAGGCGGCGCCTGAGCGCGCACGCCAGTTCTTGCCGGATTTTGCGGCGGTACTGCTGCGCGGCAGCGTCGCCACCGAATATTACAAGGCGTCCGGCGGCGACATCGTCGCGACACAAGACGTGCTCAATCACGCTCGCGCCGACACGACTGAGCTTTACATCAAGGGGCCTCAGACGAGCCGCGTCCAGCGCCAGACCATCGCTCGATTGCAGGGGCTGATGCTTGGCTGGATAGTCGGCGCAAAGGCGGACACCGAAGATCAGGCGCAACGCGACTGCATTGCACTGGCTGACAATGCGACGGTTCCGTTCAGCCATGATTGCCTCAACCCGGCCACTGGCACAGCGCCTGGATCGGTGGCTGGCAGGGTCTGCCGGCACTTCGGCGGCTGCCTGCGCTGCCCGGGACTGATCATCCCGATTGATGCGGAGCACATGGCGCGCATCCTTTGGGCGATCGGCGAACTGGAGCGTGCGCGTGAGCGCATCGATCCCCGCCGCTTCGAGCTTCTGTATGCGCCGAGCCTGCGCATCCTGGTCGACGACATCCTGCCGGACTTCCCGCAGTCGCTGCACGCGGAAGCCGAACGCCGGATGTCGACTCTTCCAATCCTTCCGGCGCTGGAGTGAACGATGGCGGCGTCCACGGCACCCGATCTTGTTGCCGCCACACGGCCGGCACTTCGGATATCGACCCGCTCGGTGTGGTCGGATCAGGTCTGGCATCTCGACGGCCATCGCCCAGGCGGCAACCGCAGCGACTTCTCGCTCGACTGGGGCTTTGTCCTTGCCGACGATAGCCGGTTCAGCGATCCGCAATGGACAGGCTGGCGAGAGGCGGCGAAGCTGTTCCTGTGGAGCCTGAAGCTGGACCCGCCTCCTGGCCGCCGCAATGTCCATGAATCGACCATCGTCTCCGTCTTCAAGACGCTGCGGATGCTGATCCGTTGGATGGCGGCGCAAGGATACCGCAGCTTCGCCGATCTCGATCGTGAGGGCTGCGACAGGTTCATGACGACGGTGGCGCAACGTCCGGGCAGCAAGCCTGGCAAGCCGCTGAAGAGCACGACGCTGCAAAGCTACGCCAATCTACTGACGCGCCTATATCTTCAGGGAGCGAAGTTCCCGGAAGTAGCGATCGCCGATCCGTTCCCGGGCATCGCGCCGCCGTTCGCTCGGCGTGACCGGGGCTGGTTGCCTTATACGCCGGACGCGATCGCGGTGCCCCTGGTCTCGGCGGCACTGAGACTGATCGGCACCCCGGCCGACGACGTCATCTCTTTGCAGGCCAAGGCGCAGTCCGCCTATGACGATGCGCTCGCCAAAGGGATCCCCCAGACGAAGGCCGGCTTCATCGTGACCGACGCGATCGCAGGGTTCTCCTTCTCTACGCTGTCCGGAGAGGATGCTTCATGGCATGCCGCGCCCGTCACCAGCACCAAACAGATACGCTATCTCGCCGATCGCATCTACGATGCCTGCTTTGTCGTGATCGCTTATCTGGTTGGCGCCCGGGTCTCGGAGATCCTCGGCCTTCAGGTCGGCTGCATCGAACAGCATCCCTCCGGCGACGGCAGCGAAAGCTTCACCTATCTTGCCGGGCGGATTTACAAGACGGCGCGTGGCATCGATGGCGAAGCGCATCGTTGGGTTGCTCCGGCGCCCGTCGAGCGGGCCGTCTTAGTCATGGAGCAACTGACCGCCCGCCTGCGGGCGCAAAGCGGGCGAGACGATCTCTTTCTGGTGATGGCCAGCACCGGGCTTGTCGGTCCCGCTGCGAGAACTGACCTGCCCGTCGTCTCCACGATCATAAGGCGGCTGAACGATCTGTTCGCGCCGTTCATCGGCCTGCCGGAGCACGAGGGGGAACCGTGGCATCTGAACACCCATCAGGGCCGAAAAACCTTCGCACGCTTCGTCGGAAAGCGCGACCGCACCGGCCTGCATGCGCTTCAGGCACACTTCGGACATGTGACCCGGGCGATGACCGATCGCGGCTATGTCGGGACTGACTTCGCGCTCGATGACCTGATCGACCGGCATGCGCAGGAAGAAACTCGCGCCGCCCTGGAAGAGGTGCTGACGGCGACGGCGCTCGGAGGCAAGGGCGGACGGATGATTGCCGCTCGCTCGCAGTTCCGCGGACGCACGCGCGACGGCGATGTTCAGGCTTATGTTCGCTTCCTGATGGAAGAGACTGACCTCCGGCTCGGGGTCTGCGACTGGGGGTATTGTGTCTATCGCGTCGAAACCGCTGCCTGCTTCGGTGACGAGCGCGGGCCAAACCCGGTGCTCAGAACCGAAAGCACGTGTCTCACCTGCGCCAACTTTGCCGTCACAGCCAGGCATCGACCGGTCTGGCAGGCGCGCCGCGATCGCAATGCCGATCTTCTCGATCAGCCCAGGCTGGACCCGGTCAGCCGCAGGATTGCGGAAACACGGATCGCCGAATGCGATCGCATCCTTGGCGAACTCGATCATGGAAAGGATGGTCGCGATGGCGCGTAAATTGAGCAAAACGCCGGCGCTGACGCCGCAGGAAAGACGTCTGCGCAACACGGACCGCAAGCTGCGGGAGGCTCTGGAGCGCTTGGTGAAGGGACTCCCCACACACCCGGACTTGCAAAAGCGATCCTACCGTCTGACCATTGCCAC
>NZ_JAINWJ010000091.1 GCF_021021415.1 Martelella mediterranea
TGAGCATTATGAACGATAATGCAAGATTATCAATCATTATAAGCAAAAGACAAGCTGTGCGCTTTACGTCGACATCACTGGCGTTAACCGCTCGTTTCGGTTAGCCTCAACGCTATGGATTCGTACGCTGCAACACATGTCAAAACCGCCGCGACCGCCGCGCCCTTGCCAGCTTGGACTCGCCCGCGCGGTCCCGACGTGCGCGAAGCCGATGCCGCCTTCTCGGCTGGTATCACCCTGAAATCACTGGACGATCTCGTCCGCTCCGAACCGGTATGGGCTGGCTGCTGGCGCGAGCGGCAGGCGCTCAAATGCGCCTCCGCCGCCGTCCGTCTCAGCGGTCGCAACGAGGACGAGGCGGCGCTCCGCGACGCCGTCCTGCTCACCACCGCCGGCGACGATCCAGGCCCTGCTGGCAAGATTGTTTTGGCCTACAAAAGGCTCGCCGCCCGAAAACCCGGATTTTCCGTAAAACAGGTCGAGGATCTCACCGTTCTGATGGGGCTCGCCTTTGACGACGACCTCGCCGCCATCCCGGAGCTGGCCAATACCGCGCTCCAGTCCGGACGCGCCGTCCCCTTCGTGGTCGCCGACCTTGTCACCGCAATCCTCGCCGTCCGCCCGGATGCCGAGCCGCTGGCCTGGGCCATGGCCGATATGATGATCGCAACCCTGTTGAAGTGGAACCGGCCCGTGCCGCTGCTGATGGCGGAGCGCTACGGCCCGGCATTCCGGACCATCGGGGGCAGGGGGCGTGTGCGAGCGGGCGAGCCGGCGTTCGCCCGCGCCGTCTGCCTAGCACTGGCCGATGGCGCTGCAACCGCATTGCGCTCGGCGGATGCGATCGCGCGTCGGGCGGAGGTTCTGATGGCCGTGGCCCCGAAGGTGCGGACCAAGGGTGCGGGGCCTGTTATTCAAACACTTATGGACGAGGATGCCATCGCCGCGAGTGCCCCCGGCAGCAACCTTTCCCGCTGGGCCGCCTCGCGCCTGTTCGAACGGCTCGAGAGTTTCGGCGCCGTGTGCGAATTGTCGGGCCGTTCCGCCTTCCGGATTTACGGGTTGTGACCATGACCGGAGCAAATGGCGTCAAAACAAGCTATCGGAAAGCGAAAGCTGGAGCCGAACATAAGGGGGCGCATGCCGTAGACGAAAAGGCGGGAGGCGACCGCCTCTTTGATCGGGAGCTTGAGGCCTTGCCGGCAGACCTGCGCTGGCGCGAATGGATGCTGCGGGTCGAGGCGGTGATCTTCGCCGCCGCCGAGCCGGTTTCCCGAGAAACGCTTTCCCGTGTCGTCGGCAAGGCTTGCAGCATCGACCTCCTGATCGAAGATCTTCGCGAAGAACTCACCGGCCGGCCCTACGAGATCGTCCCGGTCGCCGGCGGCTGGCAGCACCGCAGCCGCCCGGCCTATGCCGATGCCATCCGCGCCTCCGCAGCGCCCACAAGGGGCGGGGGCGCGGCCCTCTCCGAATTCGAATCCATGGTGCTGATGGCCATCGGCTACTTCCAGCCCATCACCCGCGCCGAACTGTCAAAAATCTTCGGCAAGGAGGTCAGCCGCGACACGATCGGTTCGCTGCGCAACGCCGCCCTCATCGCCTCCGGACCCCGCAGCCCGACACCTGGCGCGCCCTATACCTATATCACGACAAAGCACTTCCTCTCCGCGTTCGGCATGGAAACACTCCGTGATCTGCCGGATATCGAGGCGCTCGAGGATGCGGGTCTGCTCAGCAGAGCCGCTGTGCAGGAGGAGGCGATGGTGGCCGTGGGCGAGGGCGAGGAGGAATAAGGGCGCGTACCAAGGGAGAGATAGCCGACATCATCAGGAAGGCGCGAGACGGGTGGGAGGATCGCATCACGGCAATATGCTAATCGATCAAGGCAGGACGAACACCTGAACATGGCCAGCGCATAGACGTCGACTTCCGGGAGAGCAGGTCATAAGAGATAGCTAGGCGGACTTTTCGGTGTCCGATGAAGAGCAAAACAGTCGGGACATTTCGATGCCGGAGAATTCCGAAACCCGCGGGCGGGATGCTGACGTGAAACGACAGATCGCGCGCCTCTCGGTACCGCAAGGTCTTGTATCGTTGATCCTCAACGCCGTTGCCGGGTGGGTCGATGCGGTCGGATATCTCGCCTTGCTGTCCTCAGTCCAGATGTTCCCCTCTTTCATGAGCGGCAACCTGACGAAAATCGTGACCGAAGCCGTGAGCGGCCACGGGGCGACATCTTTGAAAATTGCCGGTGCGGTTCTCGCCTTCTTCACAGGCGGCGTTGTTGGTCGTCTGGTAAATGCGGGCGAAGTGCGGCGCGATCCGGCGTCGCTGGCGCTGGTCGCGGGCGTGCTCGCTGCCTCGGCGGTCAATCTGGAGATGGGCGGCTCCCCATATCTGACGCTGGTGGCTCTGGCGGCGGCGATGGGCATGATCAACCATGCGTTCAGCGGTCACATGGATTTCGAGGTTCGCACGTATCTGAGCGGGATATTGGTGACGCTGGCTGGGAAGGTGGCCGACGCGATCGCCGGGCGGGCGCGCTGGCGCGAGGCGGTGGCACCGGCGGCGACATTGCTCAGTGTCCTGGCAGGTGTGTTCGCCGGGGCGTTGACGGTCATTCAAGCACCGCTTGTCGTCTCGATCGCCCTGCCGGCCGCCGTGATCGCGGTCATCGTCGTCGCGTTGCTGTTCGGGCTGGTCGGACGAAGAGCGGCATGACAACTGCCGTTCCGAACCCGCCTTCAGTTAAAGGCGGCCTGAAACTGCGTCGCCATCAGCGAAACATGGGCTTCGAGCGGCGGCCGGAGCTCGAATGCGCGTGCATCGCGGGAAAAGTCGAACAGACGCACCAGGCTCCATTCATGGCGACGGGCGTCTGCGACCTCGAGCTCGTTGCGCGAGATATAAAAAGGCGTGCGCTCCCATCCGTTCGTCGTTTTCACCTCGATCAGTCGTGGCAAGCCATCGGGCGCGAAGCTGGCAATATCATAGCCTGCGCCGTCACCGTCCTCCTGGGAGACCCAGCGGACCTTCGCGGCCAGATCCCTCCGACCCTAGGCCGCAAGATGGGCGCGCTCGTGATGGAAAACACGCTCTTCGCCAGCTGTGCCAAGCGAGCGGTTTCGCTCGTCCCTTCCGGCCACGTCAAATCTGCGGGCGATTGCTTCAAGCTGTGACAGTTCGGCCGGAGGCGGCGCATTCTGCATCGTCGGCGGCACGCCGAAGAACAGGGGCGGGGCTTCAGCGAAACCTGGATGTATTTTCGCCGCGCCCGCCGTTTCGAACGACGGGTTCCTGGCAAGCCATCGCGAAACGGCCTCCGCCAGCGCCATCTGAAAATTGAAGCGGGGTTGGTAGCCGCCGATATAGGGAAGGCCGAAGCCGATCAGCGCGGCCGAGATGTTGCAGTTCTTGAACTCGATCGAGCCTTTGGACCGGCCAAGGGACTGCTGCAGGCGCCGGTTGTTCATCGCCTTGTTATAGGCGCTACCGGCCAGCTCATCCTTCAGCATGTCGAAGTAGACGGCGACGATCGCGTCGTTTTCCGGATCGGACCAATGCTCAGCATTCATGGTGCCAGGCTATGACGGCAAAATTGCTTTGTCACGGGAAACCCGTCAGCCGAGCATCTGCAGCCCGTGCTTCTGTACCAGAGACAGGAGCTTGAGCGCCGGCCCGCTCGGCCGTTTGGCGCCGGTTTCCCATTTCTGCACCGTTGACGGGCTTGTGTTCAGATAACGCGCAAAGACCGGCTGGCTGACATGGTTGTGTTCGCGCAGAGCCTTGATCGCGTCAGGCGTCAGTTCCTGCGGGATTACAAGGCAGTCTTCATCGAAGGTCCGCATCGTTTCCTTGTCGATGGTGCCGGCCGCTGCCATGCCTTCAACCGCACTATGGATCGCCTCGAAGGCGTCGCTCTTGAACTTGCGTTTACTCGCCATGGTCTATCTCCAGCAGGGCGCCGATCGCGAGCTCCGCCTCGAGGTCAGCAGTCGTCTTGCGACGGTAAAGCTCCGCGAGCTTCCGGAAGGCCGCAAGCTCGTCGTCATCAATGTTCGCCCGGTCCTTCTTGGCGAAGAGATAGGCGAATGCATGAGAACTCTCCGGCTTTTGCCAGAACGATGGACCGATGCATGTTTTCGTTGAGCCGCTTCTTAAAGACGCCACCGCCAAGATCGTCGGCCTGGCCAAGGGCAACCTGATGGAGTGCCTTCGACAGAGCCTTGTCGGAAATCCGCGCCTTCTTTGACGCCCTTGCGAACCACGCCGTTTTGAACACTCGTTCTGACATCTGTCTATATAGCACTGAGTGCTACATCCCTCAAGGTTGAAAAGGCTGCTACGCCGCCTCCCATACCTGATTCAGAATCCGGGCAGCAAGCGCGGCCTTGTCCTGTGGCAGAAAACGCCCGTAGTGCTGCTGCACCACATCCGGCGTGTCTTGGATCGCATAGCTTGCCTGCTCGTAAGATCCTGTCTGCTTGAGTATATGGGTGGCCAGGATATCGCGAAGGTTATCCCCGTCGATCGGCGCAGGCATCGTGATCGCGAGACACGGTTGCTGGCGATCTCAGGGGCGCTGACGATTGCTGCAGAGACGGGGCTGAAGGAGCATGATCGGTTGGTGCTGGCGCGGCAGATGATGATGCGCAAACTGGAGGGACGGCGGACGTCATCTAGGCTGCCGGAGCTCATGGCGCTCGTCATGGCGCGGCCGCTGATCTCCGCCGGCATGGTGGCAAAGACGCTTGAGGTCACGCCGCAAGGCGCGCGGCGGATCGTGCAGGAGCTGGGGTTGAGGGAGATGACGGGCAGGGGGAGGTTTCGAGCGTGGGGTGTTGTATGCAGACGACTCAATTTGAGCAGTGAGGCGCTATGACTGACAAAAACATTGCCAACGTATCGGCAGCATCGGCGCGGCTTTTCCGTGCATACTATAGCCACTGCACGGCTCCTGATCTTGATACCCTGTTTCAACTTCTTGGATCGATACACAACCTTAATGATAGGGTTACGAAAGGGCTGGACTTTAATTTTCTCAACGTACCCGAGTTTCTTGCGTTGAAATGCTTAAGGAATTTTTTCCACCACCACGACGAACTGAAGCATACCGTTCGATTGATTCCGATCACTAACCTGCCAATCGTATCGGATCTGGTTTACATGTGCTTGACCCGACGCGAATTGGTGGTGTCGCTTGGCACTTAATTGTAAGAATGCGCCGAATTAATC
>NZ_JAINWJ010000092.1 GCF_021021415.1 Martelella mediterranea
ATAATCTTGCATTATCGTTCATAATGCTCATTATAGAGAAAAACCCCATTTTGAGGCCCTCAATGCCCGAAAACGACGCCGATCCGCACGCCAGCTGTCAGATGAGCGGAATTCGTGAGACTCGGCGTGGTCCCGTTGTGCATTAACCTGCCGGCGGTGCGCCGCCTGCTTCTATTGCGCTGAATTCGCTCATACTTATCCAGGGCATGTGTCCTAAACGGTTTTGTCACGCCGTCTCACGATTTCCGACTCCGCCGCAGGTCGTCTCACAAATTCTGCTCTATAAGCCCGCCCTGCGGTGGCAAATCGAGGCGTCCTCTTCATTGTCGCAGCACCTATCTGTCCATTTCGGCACTAAAATCGCCATTTGCGCACATTGACTCATAGAAGGCCGTGAGCGCGTTTTGGCGGCTTCCCTTAGCCGTGGATCATTTTTATCCCGAAAACGGGCTCTACGGCCATTTATGTGGGTCGATAAATTTGCACCCGATCGTTTTTCCGGTCGTCCCGTCCTCTCTTGCTGTTGCAGGTGCGGTGGAGACGGACTGCGCTGCAGATCGGTGCGGGCCACAGATCGATCAACGTTCTGATCTTCTCTCGTCCCTGCTCGTCCGAAAATTCAAGAATGCGGGCAATCGCACTGCCGGGATCCTTCAGGACTCGGGCAACGCCGATGGCAAGCGCATACCGTTCCGCCCGTGGCGCGATGGAAATCTTGGAAATGTCCAACGGAAGCCGTTGGTCATAGATCGGCACGGCCACCTCGAACTCCGGGACCACGCTTGTCAAGACAGTGCGGCGAAAGTGCTTCGTCTGAAACGAACGCTGGCGCTGGCAGGAAGGCGGCAATCTGGCCAATTCCCATGGCGCTGCAGGAGATGCCTTGCGGGCGAGTGAGAGCAGTAGTGACAAAACTGACGCGACGGGAACGACAGCACTATCCTTTCCCATAGCCCACGCATTCAGGATCTGCGCTCCCCTACGTGCTGTCCAAGAATCGGCGAGTGTGCTGGCGCCGCGGATATCGCGATTACCCAACGGTTGACGATGGCACTCGCACCAGAAGGAGAAGGCGAATGACCAACTTCTAAGCCGTTGCGGCCGTTGCATGCCGCGCGAGCAAACAAGACAAATCTCCCTGGCTTCCGGCCGAAGCAGACTGCGATAGCGCGGCGGCAAACCGTGAAAGGTCATCGCCAACAGCCGATTGAGTGAACAGCCTGTCGCCTGGGCGATGCGAACCATGTCCGCCTGCACCGGCTCCAATTCGAGCTCCAGCGCAGGTCGAACCCACCCGACATGCGCTTGCAGCCCGTCCAGGGAAACAAGATATACATCGGCGATCCGCTCTAACCAGGAGGTCAGCCGTTCATCGGGAAAAGGTGGCGGCACGATCGGAAGTGGCGCCCTCTCCTCCCCCTTCATGGCTCAGGCTGCTGCGAAGGGCGGCGGCGCAGCAACGCGGTAATCGAGAACCGCGGCCGGCGTGATGCGCTCGGTTCCGCCGTGAACGGCCTGCACAGCAAGATCTATCACCATCCGGAATATCGATGCCGTGACACCGCCATTGACTTCCACCAGACGGTTGAGGGCGCTGTCCGTCAGTTCGGACGGCGCGCGTAACGGCAATGATCGCAAAAGTCCGCCGATCAGACCTTGGAAGTCGGCGTCATGCCGCCATGGCGGTAAGCCATAAGGCTCGAAACGGCTGTTAAGATGGGCATCGCCTCGGATTGCATCCCTTGCCTCGTGCGAACCGAGACAGATCAGCGGAATGCGCAGCTCATTGCCAAGGAAGCGCAGCAGATTGAGCATGCGGCGCTGCTCACGATAGGTGCCGGCGATCAGGTTTTGGACTTCGTCGATAACCAGCATATTGGGTGCGGTTTCCTGCAGTAGTCGCAGGGCCTGCGTTTCGAGCTGTCCGATTGTCGCGCGTGTCGGCGGCGGTGCTCCGATCACCGAAAGCAGCCGGTGATAAAATCGCCCCTCGTCCGGGGAAGCGACCATCTGCACGGCGATGACAGGCCGGTGATGAATGCCGCTGCTTTCGTCAAAACTCGGCGGATGCGCGCGAACGAATTTCTCGATAATCATCGTCTTGCCCATGCCCGAGGCGCCGAAGATCAGCAGATTGGGCATACGGGCACGCTTTGGAAAAAGAAGCAGTTCTTCGAGTTTTTCAAATGCCTGCCGAGCGCGCGGATAATCGACGAACCGATCTACCCTCATATACTCGATACGCTCACGGTCAGGCTGACCAACATGGGCTTGAACGGCAGGATCAAGATGCGGATAGGTCGTCATTCCCATACCTCCACCGGAAAATGCGGCAAGGTGATCGCCGGCTCGTCCGTCGGCAACCTTTCCTGCATCGCCTGTTTCGGCTGCAAATGCGCGCGCCGCGCCCGCGATCTGCGCGCTTGCGCAGTCTCCCGGGTCGCCTGATCGACAATGGCGCGCTGCGCAGCAATGGTCTGGAAGATCGTCTCCTCATCGATCTCACGGCGGCCACGGTCTCGCTGGACCCGCATGGCCGCCTTCTGCTCCCACAGCGTGATCGCTGGACGCCCCGGATTGCGCGTCGGCGCAATGAGGTAGTTGCCGCCGAGCCTGACGAAGACCTGTTGCAGGTTTCGGGGATCGTATTTGACCAAAACCTTGTCGGCACATCGACCGATCCAGGGCGCAAGGCCGTCAGACCAGTAGCAAATGTTGTTGATGTGGATGCCGGTTCGTCGCAACACACGCGCCTCGAACGGCAGGAAATCCATGAGAAATGCAAGCGGATCATGCACCTGCCGCGCAGGACAAGCCGATATGGCTTCATTCCAGGCAGCAACAGGCGACCGGCCAATACCGCGATGGAGATCGGAATGATAGGCGATGATTTCCAGCGCCAACCAGGTCTCGAGTTCCCGCATGGTCATCACTGCCCGGCCCTCGGAATCGTAATCGCCCCGATCACACACATTTGAGAAATGCGTTCCCGGTAACAGATGCACCGCTCCCATCATCGTGCCGATCAGGCGTTCAACATGCCCGCCAAACCGCGGCGTTCCCGGTGGACGGTATGACACGGTGATATTGTGGTCGTCACAACCCCGCTTGAAAGCGCGCGCGTGGAATTCGGCACCATTATCGACATGAATACACTCCGGCAAGCCAGATGCCGGCCATGCCAAAACGATCCCGCGTTCCTCCAGCCACCGCGTCTTGTCGATGATCGCATGCGTCAGGCACAGTGCCACCGATGTGACGGATGGTGCCTCCAGGGAAAGGTAGAATCCCAAAACTGATCGCGTATAGACATCGATGGCGATGGTCAGGATCGGTCTGCCAATCGGCTGCCGTTCAATTGGATCAACGACCGTGACGTCGACTTTCGTGTGATCGATCTGAACCACCTGCAACGCCCGTTCAACTGAAAACGCCCCAGGCAAAGGCAGGAACTGCGCATCCGCTCGCGAATTTCCCGCGCGACGACGCGCTATGGCCTCCACATCCAGCGTCGCAAGATAGCCCTTCAAGCGTCTGATTGACGGCGGCGGCAGATGTTCTGCCCGGCAATCAGCGACAATGCGTTTCCTCAGCCGGCTTAACGGCGGCCGCTCCGGGATCGCATAGAATGTCATGATATTACGGTCGACAATTGTCTTAAGGGCTGGATCAAAGGTGTCGATACCGCCCTGACGCCCGGGCTTTCGGTTGATAAGCGCCGCCGCGCGGTCTTCTGCTCTATACCGCTTCAGCCATCTGAACAGCGTCGCACGGCTGACCGAAAGCTCCGCCATCGCGTCGGCTACATCTCCGGAAGTGGGGCGCTGCGGCAATCGGCGAAGAACGTCCGCATGCCGAAGAACCTCCTGCCACTCCGCTTCCGTCAGTTGATCACGTCGCATAGCCTTCACGCGCCTGGAATATCGAGGTAGTCTCACGATATATGAATCGCATGACAGTTCAGTCTCAATGAAACCGAAACGGTCTCACGAAATCTGAATCGGCCAAGCCTTTGAAACCAAATGAAGCCCAGTCTCACGAAAAACAGTCAGCTGACACC
>NZ_JAINWJ010000093.1 GCF_021021415.1 Martelella mediterranea
TATTGTTTCCCGTCATGAACTTTTGAATCCGGCTCTAAGACGATCTTCAACTTCAGTAAAAAGTGGGCGGAAGTACTGAGAATCTATGCGCCCAGCTGCGAAGGCAGCGCTTGCTGAGGCGGTATAGCTGAGTGTCTTCGGTGGTGTCCAGTCGGCCAGGCCCAGCGCGTCAAGGATTACGTATTCAGCCTCTGTTACGGCTTTTGCTGATTTAGTCTCAAGCGCAACCGATTTATCTACCAAAGCGTCAATTCGATTTTCGAGTACTTCCAATCGCGGGACAGGGATGTCAGACAAATATGGAGGCGCAATATGAGGTTGTGCAGCTCCATATCCCCCGCGAAGTACGAGGGGTTTTCCTTTGCTGCTTTCCAAGAAACTACTCAAAAAGCCGCTCGGACAAGACGGCTTTCGAATGATCAATATATCAGCGCAAGCGAATGCTTCTACGGTATGTTTCCAGGGCGCTACCTGTCCGTAGTTTGCCCCAGTGCGAGTCACAAGAACGTCGCCCTTGGAAAGCCTATTTCTTGATACCGTGGGTCTCAACTCCGCAGGCATATATCGCGGATCAGAAATTTCCGAGCGATTGGGGCGAACGTCTTTTGCCATTATGGTAAGCAGACCTTCGTCTTCATATTCTCTTTTTACTTCAATCGGATGCTGTATTCGGGCGGCAATATCACCCAGGCGTTCGTAACTGCATCTCCGGATATCTAATACGGCGTGCAAAGCCGGTTTGCTGAAGAATTCTGCGTCAAACCGAAGCGCTGGGTTTAAATCACCCAGTTCTCTAGTTTGCATAATTGAGGCCTCAAGCCCCTCCAACAATTCGTTTAGGCGACGACTGTCGAAGGGGCTACCGGAAAAAAACTTAAACGCTCCTGCTTCGCAAATTCTTGAAAGGCTTCGGCAATGCCGTCTTGCGTCTTGCCATCATGGTTGAATAGATCATGCGCGACGATGAAATGGCCGTGGTCGTCGCGTTCCAAACTGCCATCGGCTTTTTTGACATAAACCTTGTCGCCGCTGTTATCGACACTTTCGACCTGCTGAGTTGCGAAGAATATGTTGTAGTCTTTTTGCTTTTCACACAGCGGTCCGGCCTTCTCATCATCGTTCCAACGTTGGACAAAAAGGACGCTTGTTTTTGTGCCGGTATGTGGCTTGAACGTATTGGGATGCAGGCCAACCACCGCCAGAATTCGGCACCGTTCCATGATGAATTCGCGAATGCGTTTGTCGGAGGAATTGTTGAACCGGCCCTGCGGCAACACAATTGCCATGCGTCCACCGGGTTTAAGAAAATCCAGATTGCGTTCGATGAACAAGAGATCGCGTCCGACAGATTTCTCCATCTTGCCATCAGCTTTGTGGCCCATGTCATAGACCGCAAGCATGTCCGATTGTTTGATGTCCCCAGCGAAGGGAGGATTGGCCATCAGCACATCAAAACCGAAGTTGCGATAGCCTTCTTTCTTGCCACCTGTACGAAGCCGCCGCAGTCGCCGCCAGCCATCGCCATAGGTATCGTCCCACTCATCTTGCTTAACCGTTTCGTCCCACTTGGACCAATCAAGCGTGTTGAGATGCAGCACATTGGTTTCGCCGTCACCTGCGATCAAATTGAGGCAGCGAGAGACGCGAACGCTCTTTTCGTCGAAGTCGATTGCGAACACCTTTTCGCCAACGTAGCGCGTGGCTCGCGGATGTTTCGCGTCCATTGTAAACAGATGGGAATGTGGAAGCCCTAGTTCGTCGTATATCTGACGCCATACATGGAACATGGCATGGACTGTAAAACCAGCCGACCCGCAAGCCGTATCTATAACGGTTTCACTCTCTTTCGGGTTGAGCATCTTCACACACATGTCGATGACCCAACGCGGCGTGAAATACTGCCCTTTCTCGCCCTTCGATGACTTGGAGACGAGGTATTCGAACGCGTCGTCGATTACGTCGAGATTGGAGTTGAACAGCTTCCATTCTTCAAGCGAACCGACGCAGACTTGCAAATGGTCGGCTGACAAGCGGATGCGCTCATCATCCAGGAATACGCCAGGCCATTCAAGCTTCGCCCTGTCAAAAAGCGCCTGAATTCGCTCTTTGAGTTGGGCAGCGGTGTTAGAGTTTCGAAACTGAAGATAGGGCTGGAGGCCGTTATGGGTAGCCTTCTCATCATACAGCTTTGTAAAAACAAGCTTGAACACCTCTTCGAAAACATCGACGCCCGCATTGGCGAGTACTTCGTCTTCGAGTTCGACGATCTTTTCGCGAAGTGATCTTGTTTTTGAACCTTCTTCCTGACGCTTCTCTTCCTTCTCAATAAGAGTCTCGATAGTCCAAGGCTCGCTAACAACATCGTCAATCGTTTGATTGGCGGTCGGCAGACGGGGAAGTTCGACGAAGTAATTTGGGTTCTTGCGGTGATAGCTTTCCGCAAGAATGCCGTTACTCCACAAAGCCAACGGAGCCCCCGTAGCATGGCAATAGGATCGTAATTGTTCCTTGCCGTCTCGCAACTTCCCTTGCTTCACTTCGATGATCATGTAGGGGACGGTCGGTCTATCTGGGTCGAATACGACTATGTCAGCTCGCTTGGAGCTGTCGCGTCCAAAAGTAATTGGGTATTCCACCTGTATCCGCTTTGCCGGGTATCCATATTCGCCCATTAAACGCGCCAACCAAAGCTGGCGTATTGCCTCTTCGGGCTTCAGCTGTACATCTTTCCCACGGACTGCGCAGGGGACATACAGGGTTATCTTGCCCCTTACGTCTTTCGCAAACGAACGGGCTTGAAGAGCTTCAATCTCGTCTTCAGAAAAAAGGGCGAATTCTTCTATTTCGGGTACCCAGCGTTGTATTTCGTCGTTCATTTCATGCGCCCTATTGATTCGATATCTGATTTGCAGATGAGCATTTTGTCTATGGGTTGTCACTGGTTGCTTGAATAGCACCAACCATCGCCTTTGGATCAAACCCTAGAACTTCTGCCAATTCTATAAGTTCAACGACGTCAATTCGGCGTTGGCCACTTTCCAATCGCGCGACGAAGGATTGATATTCACCTAGCCTTGTCGCAAGTTCGGTTTGTGTCATGCCTGCTTGTTCGCGCGCTTCTATGAGTTTTGCAATGAGCGCCTTGTGTCGGGCTGATCCAAAAGTTTTTCCCACATCATCACCCCATCCGAGTCGAGATGGGGACTTCAAATATATCTGAAAATCAGTTATCTTAAATTCAGATAATTTTTGGGTGTTGATTGGATGAATGTTTGGGTTGAGGTTGCGGTTAGAGGTGGCTCGGGAAATCTGCACAGCTAGGATAA
>NZ_JAINWJ010000094.1 GCF_021021415.1 Martelella mediterranea
GTAAGCGTCGTCTGCGCCGCATCGGTAATCAGCTTGACAGCTTGAAGTTCCATGGCAGGAGGTCATCGATGCGGCTTTGGGGATGACCGTTGGCGATGGCCTCGAGGGTAGCTTTGAGATAGGCGAAGGGCTCGATGCCGTTGATCTTTGCGGTCTCGATGAGCGATGCGATGCGACCCCAGGCACGCCCACCTTCGTCATGTCCGGCAAACAACGCGTTTTTCCTGTTGAGAGCGATGGGCCGGATCAGGTTCTCGACGCTGTTAGAATCGATCTCGACCCGTCCATCGTGCAGGAAGGTTTGCAGCCCGCCCCAGTGCCGATGGATGTAGGCAAGCTTTTCCCCCAGGCGCGACTTGACGGAGACGCGCAGGCGCTGTTGGCGCAGCCATTCCCCGAAGGCTGAGACGAGGGGTACGGTGCGCGCCTGACGGGCCGCGAGCCGCAGTCCCGGGCTCGCGCCGCGGATGTCTGCCTCGACCTTGTAGAACTCGGCAATCCGGCGCAGCCCCTCGGCGGCGATCTTTGAGCCGTCGCGGTCGAATACTTCCTTCAGCTTGCGCCGGGCATGAGCCCAACAATGGGCCACGCGGATCGGATCGCCACCCTTGCGGGAGGGACGCGTCAGGCGGTTATAGCCCTGATAGCCGTCGAGTTGCAGGATGCCGTCGAAGCCCCGCAGTATTTTCTCCGCATTTTCTCCGGCACGTCCGGGTGCGTAGTAGAAGACCACGCCCGGCGGATCATCCCCACCCCAACCCCGGTCGTCGCGGGCCAGTGCCCAGAGATATCCGGTCTTGGTCCTGCCGCGCCCCGGGTCCAGCACCGGGGCGGTGGTCTCGTCCATGAACAGCTTGCCCGACGTCGTCTTCAGATGGTCGGCCAGACGGTCGACCAAGGGGCCCAGATGGAAGGCGGCGGTGCCCACCCAGTCAGCCAGGGTGCTGCGGTGGATATCGATGCCCGAACGGCCAAGAATCTGGCTCTGCCGATACAATGGCAGGTGATCGGCGTATTTGCTGACCAGGACATGGGCGATGGCGCCCTCGGTCGGCAAGCCGCCCTCGATGAGGTGAGACGGGGCCGGTGCCTGGGTCACGCCATCGGTGCAAACGCGACAGGCGTATTTGGGGCGGATCGTGACGATCACCCGCAACTGCGCGGGCACGATGTCCAGCCGCTCGGTGCGATCCTCGCCGATCTTGTGCAACAACCCGCAGCCACAGGGGCACAGCAGACTGTCCGGCTCTATCACGCGCTCGATGTGGGGCAGGTCCCTGGGCAGGTTGCCCAGATTGCGCCGGCTCGCACGGCGGGGCCGGCACGCAGACGGCGTCAGCGCGGGCTGCTTCTCTTCGGCTTCTGCGACCGCCGTCTCGAGATCCTCGAAAGCCAGCTGCCGGTCATCTTCATCGAGCTTCTCGGAACGTTTGCCATGGACCACGTGATTGAGCTCGGCGATCAAATGCTCCAGGCGCTTGTTTGCCTCCTTCAGCGCATCCCGCTCGCGCAGCACTGCAGCGACGGCTTCGCGTTGCGCTTCGGGGATGGCGGTCAGGTCGATGATTGCGGTGGATGGCATGACCGGATACTACCCCGATGCCGCTTCGAATGCCCGCCTTTTCTCGTGCCTGATTCACTCTGCCGCAGTTGGGCGGCGGGCCTCCAGAGCCTTCACCCTGCGCCAGTCCAGACCGGCGAACAGGGCCTCGAACTGCGCCCGGTTCAATCTGATCACGCCGTCACGAACCGTCGGCCAGGTGAAGGTGCTATCCTCAAGCCGCTTGTAGGCCATGACCAGGCCGCTGCCATCCCAGAACAGTAACTTCAGTCTGTCTGCCCGCTTCGCCCGGAACACGAATACGGCGCCGGTAAACGGATCCTCCTTCAGGGTCGCCTGCACCAACGCGGCGAGACCGTCGTGCCCCTTCCTGAAGTCGACCGGCCGCGTCGCCACCAGGATACGGACGGTGTGGGACGGCATCATGATGAAACCCTGAGCGCATGCACGATCTCGGCAATGCGCGCCGCCGGGGTATCTGCTGCAAGTTCGACCGCCACCTCGCCGAAGACGAGCCGCAGCTTGGCTGCTGGTTGCTGAGGGGGCCGCAATGCCTGTGGCGCACCCGTGTCACACAACACAAGCGGCGTGAAAGTAGTCGGCTCATCTGCCACCTCGACCGCAGGCAGGACCAGCTTTCCCCGCTTGGCAAGGCATCGCCAAGCCGAAAGCTGGTTCGGCTTAACCCCGTAACGCCGCGCAACGGCGTTTACTGTCGTGCCCGGCTCCAACGTCTCTGCGACAGCCTGTGCCTTGACATCATCAGGCCACCGACGATGCCCGCTCCGAAAAAACTCCACACCGAGCGATCTGAGAAACGCACTTTGAGCATCCATTGCGAAACGCACTCCCATCTTGAGATGGGGATCACCTCGCAGGAAGCTCACGCCGCCGCAACGTGCCACTCAGCCGCCGCTTAC
>NZ_JAINWJ010000095.1 GCF_021021415.1 Martelella mediterranea
TGTCAAGCTGATTACCGATGCGGCGCAGACGACGCTTACGATTGACTTCAGTGGCTTCCGATTCGTCGAACATCCCGACCAGAATGCCGGTCGGCATGGGGCCGGCTGCGAAACGACGGTCGATCTCCTCGTCGGACATGGTCACGCGCTGCGCGTCCCTGCGCGCCCAAGACGCGAGTTGTTGGTACAGGTGTTCAATTGTTTCGGCATATTCCGGCCGCTCGCCGACATCTTCCAGCTCTTGCGGATCGCGTTTGAGATCGAAGAGCATGGGCCGGAAACCGCCTTCTGCGTGAATCATCTTGAACTCATGATTTGCGATCATGAACATGCGCGCATCGCGTTGGCTCACACCGAGATGTTTGCGAACCGGCTGTTGGGCGTAGGAGTATTCGCTGATCACATAGTCGCGCCATTGTTCCGGCGTCTTCCCATGGAGGAAAGGCAGCAGTGATTTGCCTTCCACGATGTGGCCGGGAACCGCGCCACCTGCTATTTCGATGAAAGTCGGCGTCAGATCGATAGCCTCGACCAGGGCATCGCAAACCGTCCCGCGCGTTGAATCGGCCGAAGGCGAGGGGTCGTAGATGATCATCGGCACGCGGACAGAGGCATCGTGGAACATGTCTTTTTCGCCAAGCCAGTGATCGCCCAGATAGTCACCGTGGTCGGATGTTACCACGATCACGGTGTTCTCTGCTTGCCCGGTGCTCTCCAGATAGTCGAGAATGCGTCCGAGTTCGGTATCGCATTGGCTGATCAAACCCATATAGGCGGGGATGACCTTGCTGCGCACCTCGTCTCGCGAGAACGTCTCCGCGACGCCACTTTTCATGAAGGCCGAGAAGAGCGGGTGCGTGTTCTTGCCGTTCGCCTTCGCTGCGAATGACCGGCATGATGTCCTCAGATCCGTACATGTCGTGATACGGCGCAGGCACGATATATGGCCAGTGCGGCTTGATGTAGCTCACATGAGTGCACCAGGGGCTTTCGGCGTCCCGCACGAACCGGATGGCTTCCCTGGTCAACCAAGGGGTTTCGCTGTCCTGCTCGGCAATGTTGGCTGGCTTGTCGGCGTGGCGCATGAACCAGCCACTCGCGGTCACCCCATCCTCTTCGCCGGCATTCGCGAAATCGGCCCAGGGGTTTTCACCGCCGTATCCCTTCGACTTCAGATACTCGTTGTAGGGTTGCTGGTCGCTGTAGAAGCCCTCTGGCCCCTGACCGACAAGGCCGTCTTCGCGGACGACTACGTCAAAGCCGCATTCAGCCTGGCGCGCACCAATTGCGCTTTCCGGGGCAAGGCCCAGACGCGCCATACCTTCGGCATCGACGCGCATGTGGGTCTTGCCCACGAGATAGCACCCCATCCCGGCCTTGCGCAGATGGTCGCCCATCGTCCACTCGCCCACGCGCAACGGAAAGTCGTTCCATGCCGCGCCGTGACTGTTTACGTAGCGGCCTGTGTAAAAGGACATGCGTGACGCGCCGCAGATCGTCGACTGTGCGTAGGCGTGAGTGAAACGCACGCCTTTTTTGGCCAGCCGGTCGATATTGGGGGTCTTTATGGAGGGATGGCCGGAGCAGCCGAGGTAATCGAACCGCAACTGATCGAACATGACGAAGAGAACGTTTTGCTTGGTCGACTTCATAGGCCCCTGCTCTTTGCTTTTTTGCCCTTCCGACCGGGCCGCAAGGGTTGTTTCGTCAAAGCTGAGCGAAAGACATGCCAGAGTAAAATACCAGTCTCATAAGGTTCATATCATTTTGGATATGGCTTGCCGGACGGAGGCGCCGAAATTCACTCGAGGCCCTGAGCGCGGACTTCATCCTCAAGGCACGCTATCATCGCCTTTGCGAGGGTGGGTAGACGCGCTGTTCCGCCAACCGTCGCGATGCCGATTGAACCCATCATGGCCATGCCGTCGACGTCGACAGCAACGAAATCTCCGCGACCGAGTTCCGCCCGCACAACGCCCTGCGGGCAAAAGGCGACGGTATCCGACCTGGCGAGCATGGCGCGAATGAAATCGAAAGACATTGTCTCGACCGTGTTGGGAAACTGACGGACGCCATGTGCCATCATGAAGTGATCGAGTTCGTCACGGATCACGACGCCCTGGTCCGGGTGTCCGTCGTCGAATGATTATGGACAGGATGGGGTCTGGCT
>NZ_JAINWJ010000096.1 GCF_021021415.1 Martelella mediterranea
TTGGCGTGCAGCGTTTTGACATCGACGGTTGGACCCGCCGGTTCCGCCTTCGCTTCATCGCCAAAAACGCCCGTCGCCCCCTCAAGGAGCTGATCCTTCCATTGCTTGATCTGGTTGGCGTGCACGTCGAACTGCTGGGACAATTCCACCAGCGTCTGCTCACCTCGGATGGCGGCAAGCGCCACCTTGGCCTTGAAAGCCGGGCTATGGTTCCGGCGCGGTCGTCTCGTCATGGTATCTCCTGTTAACGGCATCTAAGCCGAAGTCAGGCAGAAATTCCACTTATCCTAGCTGTGCAGATTTCCCGAGCCATCTCTGACCGCTATGAGCGCCGCAAAGGCGGGCGTCCCGGCTCATCGCGCCGCCCATGGCGCGATGATCACGACGGGAGAGGTCGACGATGTCCGAAACGGCTTCGATCCTACCGCCATGTTGACGGACTGGGACACCGGCAAAGTTTCGACCTTGCCCGACGGCAGGCGCCTGCGAACCTTTGAAGTCACGGCAGAAGACAAGGAGATTGAGATCGCACCGGGCGTCATGTTTCCAGCCTGGACGTTCAATGGTCGGGTTCCCGGACCTGCATTGAGAGCCATCGAGGGTGAGCAGTTGCGCATCGTCTTTCGTAACTATGGTTCTCACCCTCACACGATGCACTTCCACGGCATTCATGCCGCGCGCATGGACGGCATTCCTGGCGCAGGGTTGATAGGCCCAGGGGAAGAGTTTGTATACGAGTTCGAGGCAAAGCCCTTCGGTTGCCATCTGTACCATTGCCACGCGTTGCCGCTCGCGCGGCACATCCACAAGGGCATGTACGGACTGTTTGTTGTCGACCCGGACCCCGAACGTCATCCCGACTTTGAAGATGTGGCACGGTCCCGACTGCTTGGAACGCCTGAGAACGCCCGCTGGCAGGAGCTTGCCATGGTGATGAACGCCTTCGACACCACCTTTGATGGCGAGAATGAGTTCTATGCCTGCAACACAATCGCGCATTGCTACGCCAAGAAGCCGATTCGGATCGAGAAAAACCGTCCGGTGCGCGTCTACCTCGTGAACATCACCGAATTCGACCCCATTAACTCATTTCATTTGCACGCCAATTTCTTCGATTACTATGATCAGGGTACCACCCTCACGCCGACTTTAAAGACCGTCGATGTCATTATGCAATGCCAGGCGCAGCGGGGTATTCTGGAGTTTACATTCGCCGACCACGAGCCAGGCCTTTACATGTTCCATGCCCACCAGTCGGAGTTCACCGAGCTTGGCTGGATGGGGATGTTCGACGTCGTCGAGGCAGTGTCATGAACGAGGATTTAACGACTGACCCGAGCGCCGTCCCGGTGACCTCGCCGAAAGGCTTGTCTTATGATTTTTCCCGGCTTTTCTGCGAAGAAGAG
>NZ_JAINWJ010000097.1 GCF_021021415.1 Martelella mediterranea
CCGACGGCAGACAAGGCGATCAAGGATATCCGCCGGGCCACACGCAAATCCTATTCGGCTGAGGAAAAGATCCGCATCGTGTTGGAAGGCCTGCGCGGCGAAGACAGTATTGCCGCGCTCTGCCGCCGCGAGGGTATCGCCGAGAGCATGTATTACACCTGGTCGAAGGAATTTCTCGAGGCCGGCAAGCGGCGCCTGGCCGGCGATACGGCACGGGCCGCAACGACGGATGAGGTGAAGGCGTTGCGTCGTGAAGCGAGCGATCTGAAAGAGGTCGTGGCCGAGCAGACGCTGGAACTGCGCCTGCTCAAAAAAAGCATGATCGGGGATGGGGACGCAGAAGAATGAGATACCCCGCTCCTGAGAAGCTGGAAATCATCCGGCTGGTCGTGCAATCGCACCTACCGGTGAAGAAGACATTGGAACAGCTCGCCATTCCACGGCAGACCTTCTATCGCTGGTATGACCGGTTTCAGCGGTTTGGTGTCGAGGGGCTGGAGGACCGCTCATCCGCCCCGTCACGGGTTTGGAACCGTATTCCCGATGGTGTCAGGGACGAGGTGATAGAGCTGGCGCTTGAAGAGCCGGAACTCTCCCCGCGCGAATTGGCGGTGACCTTCACCGACACAAAAAGCTATTTCGTGTCGGAAGCGTCCGTCTATCGCCTGCTCAAGGCCCATGATCTGATCACCTCGCCAGCCTTCATCGTCGTCAAGGCGGATAACGAGTTCAGGGACAAGACCGTTCGCCCCAATGAGATGTGGCAAACCGATTTCACCTATTTGAAGGTGATCGGCTGGGGCTGGTTCTATCTGTCCACCATTCTCGATGATTTCTCCCGGTATATCGTCGGATGGAAGCTGTGCACGAACATGAAAGTCGGTGATGTAACAGATACGCTGAACATTGCGCTTTCCGCATCCGGCTGCGACAGCGTCAAGGTCAAGCACAAACCGCGGCTGCTGTCGGATAATGGCGGATGCTACATCGCCGAAGACCTGGCGGACTGGCTGAAGGACAGGAAGATGGAGCAGCTTCACGGCGCACCCGGTCATCCGCAGACACAAGGCAAGATCGAGCGCTGGCACCAGACGCTGAAAAATCGGATCCTGCTGGAAAATTACTTCTTTCCGGAAGACCTGGAAGCTCAGATCGGCGCATTCATCGACCATTACAACAACCGCCGATACCACGAGAGCCTCGGCAACCTCACACCAGCGGATGTCTACTTCGGCAGAGGAGACGAAATCCTGGAACAGAGAAAAAGGATCAAGCAAAAGACCATTCAGAACCGACGCTTGCAACACCACGCAAACGCCGCTTAAATCACCATATCAGACGAGCCAGATCCTCCTGATAGCCAGACCCCATCCTGTCCATAATCATTCGACGACGGACA
>NZ_JAINWJ010000098.1 GCF_021021415.1 Martelella mediterranea
CAGGTTTGAGCAGTTCACCTTGAGCCGGTGGGCTGCAAACGAACAGTTCGAAACACTGGTGGCCTCGATCCTGCGCAATACGCCGCTGCGTCGGCCCTCGGTGCTTACACCGAAATCGCTGCGACGGATCCTGCAGATCACCGAGGGTATCACGGCAAACATCTTCCACATGATCAACAGCCTGGCCGTCGAAGCCATCGAAAACGGCCACGAGCACATCAACGACGAAGCAATCGAGAACTGGGAGCCAGAATTCGAGGCCGAGGCGGCGTTCGCATGATTGAGAACACGCCGCCTCGGCCGTTGCCGGTGGTGTTGTCGCACCATTCAGACGAACTCCTGTCATCCTGGATCGGTCGGCATGCCGCCTTTTACGCGGTCCCGCCGCTGGTCATGCTTCGGCATTGCCTGCCGGAGGCTTCCTCATTGCGAGCGGCAGATCTGCAGCTGACCGGTGATCAGGAAATCCGCCTGGCCAACATGTTTGCCACCGAGCCGGCCGTGATGCGTCGAATGACTTTCGCAAATGTCGCGCGAGCATCGCATCGTCTTATTGCCACACGGCCAACGCAGGTCTGCACCAACTGCTGCCCTGGTGGCGCTGAACCGGCACCAATCCTGCGAAGCCAGCATTTGGGGTGGCGCATTACGTGCCCTTTGTGCGGAGACCAACTCCGGGATCCTGATAAGCGGGAAATCCCCACCCCTTTCCTGCAATATCGGAGTGCCGCCATTCGTGGCGAAAATCTGCTCGACGATGAAGCCGAACGTGGCATCGGCACCTGGACATCGCCAACCGAGATTGCCCGGCTTCTTCTGATGCGACGCATTCCAAGACCTTTCCCGCGCGAGCATGACCTTTGGCGCTTCCGTGTGCTCGGCGCAATCATCCCTGATCTTGACCATGTCGTTGCCGAGCAGGGGGAGAATCTGCCCACGCCTGCAAAGCCGATCCTGCCGCTTCACATGCGACCAGCTCTGCTGGCCGGGGTAGCCATCGTCGAGCGTGCTGGGCCGGAAATGCTCCAGATGCTGAGTTATCACATGATGGGCGACAATCGCGTCCGGTTCACTGACGCCGCCGAGAGCATGATAGCTCGAACTCGTGCGTGGAAAGCTTCATCGCAGATGCACTTAATTTGAGAATCCGACGGCCAAGATTCTCACAATTAAATGCCAACCTTGGATTAATTCGGCGCATTCTTACAATTAAGTGCCAAGCGACA
>NZ_JAINWJ010000099.1 GCF_021021415.1 Martelella mediterranea
TTAGGTTATGCGTCAAGTGTCCTTTTGGCTGGATAACGCTGATTCTAAGGCCTTTTCAGCTGTGAGCGGTAGTTCGCGTGTATCTTTGGCTTCGAAGCCGTCTCGGGTCTGTCAATTACGTGCTTTCGCGACGGAACCGGTAGCCGCCCTTTGATGCGCGCATGGCCTTGGCGATCGCCTTGTTGATGTCATCGAGATTGCAGGTCTCCGGATGGAACTTGCGACCCACCCACCGGCGCATGGCTTTATGTTCCTCGTGGTCGGGATCGAGCCAGGCTCCGAGGAAGTCAGCATAGCCTGAAGTCCCACCAACATCTTCGGGAGGTCCGGACCGTTTGCCTGCGATACAGCGAGGATATTTGGCATTCTGCTCGCGCGCGACGCGCTCCAGGCGCAGCAGATGACGCCAATTATCACCAAAGTCGTATTCGTAGAGGATCGTGAGAGGTTTTTCCCGTGGGTCGTAGGGAAAGTGAAGGTCGATCATCCTGACCTCGGTCGCCTCGAAGGTCCGGCTGTCTGACAGACCGTCCTCATCGAACTCCGGTGCCCCGTAGATAAGGCCGCCAATATTGAACTGATGCAAATGACTGTCGGTCCAGCCAAAGGCGGCCTGCAGCACCTCGTGGAGTTGGGCGAGGTTAAGAGTGATTGGCAGTTCGAGCGTGCGGCTGATCATGGGCTCGATGTCGAGGATATGAGCCTCGGCGCGCACTATAAATCTGTCTGGGTCAAAGGAATCAAACATGCCGCAGATCATGCCGCGCACGAGTGCCGCAGGCAATGGACAGGACGACAATTGTCCTTCGACGAGCGCGGTAATCGCAGACGACATCAGGATTTTGGTCCGCGCGGGAGAGGCACCGGCTTCATGGCGCGATCGCGCTCAGTGATCAGGCGGGCATTCTGACGCTTCTGTCGCTCGACCTCCGCCTCGGCGTCGAGGATGCGCTTCAGCAGGACGGCATTTTCCGTCACCATACGCCGCTCCTCGATCTGCAAGACCTGGATCAAAGCGCGCTGCTGGGCGAGTTTGTCTTCCCAGGCCGCCAGCTTCTCGGGCACGATCTTGCGATCGCTGGCGCGACGCAACTCATCGATCATCGAGCGATGATTGGTGTAGATGGCGTTGCGGCCGACACGCGCTTCGCGTGCGAGCGTGGCAATGGTCAGACGGTAGGATCGCTTTTGCAAGTCCGG